>JACKOD010000003.1:427500-724069 GCA_024234505.1 Hahellaceae bacterium
GCTTCGATCCGGCGATGTCCGAATGGGGAAACCCACCTGTCATAAGGCAGGTATCCTGTACTGAATACATAGGTACAGGAAGCGAACCGGGAGAACTGAAACATCTAAGTACCCCGAGGAAAAGAAATCAACCGAGATTCCCTCAGTAGCGGCGAGCGAACGGGGACCAGCCCTTAAGCTTGGTGACGAATAGGAGAAGGCCCTGGAAAGTGCCGCCATAGTGGGTGATAGCCCCGTATCCGAAATTCTATCCAAGTGAAATCGAGTAGGTCGGGACACGAGAAATCTTGACTGAATATGGGGGGACCATCCTCCAAGGCTAAATACTACTAACTGACCGATAGTGAACCAGTACCGTGAGGGAAAGGCGAAAAGAACCCCTGTGAGGGGAGTGAAATAGACCCTGAAACCGTGTGCGTACAAGCAGTGGGAGCAGGCTTGTCCTGTGACTGCGTACCTTTTGTATAATGGGTCAGCGACTTATTTTCAGTGGCGAGGTTAACCGAATAGGGGAGCCGTAGTGAAAGCGAGCCTGAATAGGGCGTTTTAGTCGCTGGGAATAGACCCGAAACCGAGTGATCTATCCATGAGCAGGTTGAAGGTGCGGTAACACGCACTGGAGGACCGAACCCACTCCCGTTGAAAAGGTAGGGGATGACTTGTGGATAGGAGTGAAAGGCTAATCAAACTCGGAGATAGCTGGTTCTCCTCGAAAGCTATTTAGGTAGCGCCTCGGACGAATACCACTGGGGGTAGAGCACTGTTTGGGCTAGGGGGTCATCTCGACTTACCAACCCCATGCAAACTCCGAATACCAGTGAGTACTATCCGGGAGACACACGGCGGGTGCTAACGTCCGTCGTGAAAAGGGAAACAACCCAGACCGCCAGCTAAGGTCCCCAAGTCCATGTTAAGTGGGAAACGATGTGGGAAGGCATAGACAGCTAGGAGGTTGGCTTAGAAGCAGCCATCCTTTAAAGAAAGCGTAATAGCTCACTAGTCGAGTCGGCCTGCGCGTAAGATTCAACGGGGCTCAAACATGGCACCGAAGCTGCGGATCCATACTCAGTATGGGTGGTAGAGGAGCGTTCTGTAAGCCGTCGAAGCGGACTTGTAAAGGTCCGTGGAGGTATCAGAAGTGCGAATGCTGACATGAGTAACGACAAAGGGGGTGAAAAACCCCCTCGCCGGAAGACCAAGGGTTCCTGCGCAACGCTAATCGGCGCAGGGTGAGTCGGCCCCTAAGGTGAGACCGAAAGGTGTAATCGATGGGAAACAGATTAATATTTCTGTACCTCAACTAACTGCGATGGAGGGACGGAGAAGGCTAGGCCAGCACGGCGATGGTTGTCCGTGTTTAAGGTGGTAGGCTGAGATCTCAGGCAAATCCGGGATCTCAAGGCCGAGAACTGATGACGAGGTTCCTTTTGGAACTGAAGTGGTTGATGCCATGCTTCCAGGAAAAGCTTCTAAGCTTCAGGTTAGTTGGGACCGTACCCCAAACCGACACAGGTGGTCAGGTAGAGAATACCAAGGCGCTTGAGAGAACTCGGGTGAAGGAACTAGGCAAAATGGTGCCGTAACTTCGGGAGAAGGCACGCCGGCCAAGGTGAAGGACTTGCTCCGTAAGCCCCGGCCGGTCGAAGATACCAGGCCCCTGCGACTGTTTATTAAAAACACAGCACTCTGCAAACACGAAAGTGGACGTATAGGGTGTGACGCCTGCCCGGTGCCGGAAGGTTAATTGATGGGGTCAGCCGCAAGGCGAAGCTCTTGATCGAAGCCCCGGTAAACGGCGGCCGTAACTATAACGGTCCTAAGGTAGCGAAATTCCTTGTCGGGTAAGTTCCGACCTGCACGAATGGCGTAACGATGGCCACGCTGTCTCCACCCGAGACTCAGTGAAATTGAAATCGCTGTGAAGATGCAGTGTACCCGCGGCTAGACGGAAAGACCCCGTGAACCTTTACTATAGCTTCACACTGAACTTTGACCTTACTTGTGTAGGATAGGTGGGAGGCTTTGAAGCGTGGACGCCAGTTCGCATGGAGCCATCCTTGAAATACCACCCTGGTATGTTTGAGGTTCTAACCCAGACTGGTTATCCCGGTCGGGGACAGTGTGTGGTGGGTAGTTTGACTGGGGCGGTCTCCTCCCAAAGAGTAACGGAGGAGCACGAAGGTGCGCTAAGCATGGTCGGACATCATGCGGTTAGTGTAAAGGCAAAAGCGCGCTTAACTGCGAGACCGACAAGTCGAGCAGGTACGAAAGTAGGTCTTAGTGATCCGGTGGTTCTGTATGGAAGGGCCATCGCTCAACGGATAAAAGGTACTCCGGGGATAACAGGCTGATACCGCCCAAGAGTTCACATCGACGGCGGTGTTTGGCACCTCGATGTCGGCTCATCACATCCTGGGGCTGAAGCCGGTCCCAAGGGTATGGCTGTTCGCCATTTAAAGTGGTACGCGAGCTGGGTTTAGAACGTCGTGAGACAGTTCGGTCCCTATCTGCCGTGGACGTTGGAAACTTGAGAAGAGCTGCTCCTAGTACGAGAGGACCGGAGTGGACGTACCTCTGGTGTTCGGGTTGTCATGCCAATGGCATTGCCCGGTAGCTATGTACGGACGGGATAACCGCTGAAAGCATCTAAGCGGGAAGCCTCCTTCAAGATAAGGTTTCCCTGAGGCCTTGAGCCTCCTGAAGAGCCCTTAAAGACTATGAGGTTGATAGGCAGGGTGTGTAAGTGCCGTGAGGCATTGAGCTAACCTGTACTAATTGCTCGTGAGGCTTGACTATATAACGCCCAAACAGTCTGGGTAGCGTTGATTGAATGATCACGCAGGATCCATTACGAACGATCACTTGCTGAATTAAAGAGCGCAGAGCAATTACTGCTAGGCAGCCAGAACGAATTGACCGTAAGGTCACACAGTTTTGCCTGATGACAATAGCGGACTGGAACCACCTGATCCCTTCCCGAACTCAGTCGTGAAACGGTCCAGCGCCGATGGTAGTGTGGGGTCTCCCCATGTGAGAGTAGGTCATCGTCAGGCATCTATCCCAAACCCCGGTATCGCACGATACCGGGGTTTTTTAGTTTCGTTGCTCCTCTTTTTCATCCTCCTCTTTGTCTCCTGGGTCTCCTGGCTTTTGGTGGCTCCGCCTTCCCGACGCATGCAAGGGAGCGGTTTTCCCTGCCGACTCGGTTCATGAGCTATCAAATCTGCTTGCCTAATGGATTAGCTTTGATGCTTTGGATATGGTTACTAGATAGTGGTACTAAGGTGCAATAACATTTTTGCAGATAAATAAAAGTCTATTGGTTCACGTTTAGCGTGTTTTTGATGGAGGTGAATATAACATGAGACGCGATTCACAATTACTTTTGACGAATAAAGATATAGTCTGTTTTAAGCAAGGAATAACAAAAGAAAACAAATAAAAAATTAGAACAAAAAAAGAAGCTTAGAGAAAAAATAAGCCGAACGAATTTTCTATTCAGAGACACTCATGATTAGGCATAAAGGGATATTAAAGTTATCTCTTGATTGTATTTGTGTATCCGTACTGGCGTGCGGTGCGAGCTTTGCTAACGCAGAGTTGAAATCAATCGGGGATGAAGAATTAAGTCAATATGTAGGTCAGGCGGCTATTGCTTTTGACGTAACGGAAAATGGAGCCGACGCATTCACCCGATTTACTGTTGGTCTGGATACTGAATTTCAGATTAACACTAATAACGTTGTGCTGGGTGAATATACTCAAGCTGGTGAGTCAAACTCTGCAGATGTGCAGGTGAGTAATTTGTCATTTGGGCATATCTCTACTGATGGTGTAAATCCTCAGTTGAATGGCTTAGTGTACGCTGAAAATGAAATTGTTCCTTTTGAGGCAATTGATCCTTACTTTGAATTAGCGGAGTCTAACGGTCAACTCGTCGGCTTTAGAGTTGGCTTCGGAGGCGCAAGAGGAACGTTGTCAGGTGACTGGGCCAGCCTTTCTGGAAATATTGGCCTCAAATTGGATGATGGTTCAGGAACCATAAAAGACGCTCAGTTGCTGGATGCCAGCGGGGCGGCAGATAATTATCGAGCTAGCTACATTGGCTTGGCTGATGCCACCACGGATTGTGTCGCAGGCGTTTTATGTGCCCCATTATCGAACCTGAAAACTCTAGATATAGGTCAAAAGGAAACCGATGGAACGGTTTCTCAAACAACGGACTTGTTCTTTTCTTTTCAAACTCAAGCGGTTTCTTGGCAAAACCCCTCAGGAACATCCTCTATAGATACTCAACCAGGCGCATATTTAAATCTTCCAACATCAATGCAGTTAGATATGACTCAGCTGAGTACGGGCATTGATCGAGTACGAACAGAATATATTGATCGTGGCTTAGGGTTGTTTTGAGCTGCTAAATCTTCCAGTATTGCCCGGCTAATGCCGGGTTTTTTTGTTTCTAGCCTATGCGAAATATTATTTTTAGTTTATAACTTACTAATTACTTGGGGCGGATTCACTGGTAGCTGTTTAGCTTCGTTCCATTCTATTGTACTTACTGACCAAATTTTATTTGACGCTATATGGCGAGCTGGGTGTTCGTAACTTTTTGCGGGCAGACGTACAACACGAGGGAGCGGGAGTGTTTAAATTTGCTTGACGTTGATGTGCTTGTCTTAGATATAAAACAGCTTGTCGACGAGCGTTTGTCTTTATTTAACCTTGATGATTCACTTCACAGGCTGGAAATTAAACGGTTATGTGACGGTGTATTGTTTACCCCCGCCATTTGGGCAAGTTTAGGTGTTTTGAAGCGTGTTTCGTTGCTTGAATATGAGCGTTCGATTTTGTGCGGGTTATTGTCGGCGTTAGTTGGACAGGAGTTAAAATATCAAGACCGACATATAAATAGTTTGTTTTTTGGAGGCGTAATTCAAGGTATTGGCGTTTGTGAGTTAGGATATTTATTTACTCAAAGCAACCCCTTAATAGACAACTACGATAATATTGATGCGAATGAAAAGCTTCAGCAAACACTGATAGTCAGTAAAATGCTTTCCAATATGAGTAGTATACCTGAGGAGGTGAAGCTTATAGTTCGCCATCGTCGTGAATTTTGCGATGGGACTGGCTTTCCTGATCAATTAACTGAAGAAGGCATAGCTGATATTGTGCAGATTGCGATTCTGGCAAGCCGGTTGTCAGTTAAATTACTACAAGAAAATGCCTTTCCAGATGCAGCTGAGCGCCTACTTTATGAGATCCTTATTGATTGCGGTGTTTATTTTAAAAATGTACAGCGTGCGTTTTACCGTGTTCTGGACCGTTCTATTATTCGTACTGAGCTTCATAAATATTGGTCATCTTTTCAAATCAGGTCCATTTTGGATAAGCTCAATATTCTAAAAATAAAGTGGAGCTTGGTGTTAAAAATTGCGGCTGAAATGCCAATGCTTACACATTTCCCAGAAGCGCGAAGATTAAAGTTTTATGCTCATCAAGGTTGGTATTTGATCACGACTGCAGGGATATTTGATGACGTTTTGATTATCTGGTTGAAAGGATTACTTCAATTAACAGAGCGAGATGGTATTCCGATAGTTTTCGATGGAGCTGCTGAATTAACTCATGCGTGTGATTATATTGAGAGCCTAATAATTAGTTTTCAGCGATTGACTGTCAGGCTTATTGATCATAGGCATACCGTATTAACTAAACAATCCATAAGTCCAATTAGAAAATATATTGATCAGCTTGAAGCAGTTAGTTTGAGCAATGAATTGGATGAGTATCTACTCTTTAGTCTGTAATGGAGATCTCGCAGAAGATGTATCCCTTTGGAATACTATTTTCGCTTTACCTGGCGCAGGGTATTCCTGCCGGCCTTATTGCCCATGCATTACCCGCACTTTTTCGATCTAACGGGCTGGCCTTAGAGTGGATTGGTCTTTTAAAGTTGCTCGCACTACCGTGGTTATTTAAGTTTTTGTGGGCGGTCTGGGTTGATTATCGGTCTTTACCCTTGATATCCGGGCGGAAAGGCTGGATGGTCTATATGCAGCTCGCTGCATCCGGTTTGTTGTTGATGTTAGCGTTCCTGGAACCATCTATTGATCATTTTGATTCTGTTGTTGTGCTATTTCTTATTTTGCTGAGTTTGAATTTTGTTGCTGCGACACAGGATATTGCTACAGATGGTTGGGCTGTAAAATCTCTTGGCGTTGCTCAGCGAGGTTTGGGAAATTCAATCCAAGTGGCTGCCTACAAAATTGGAATGCTTGTTTGTGGATATGGATTTTTGCTATTGGTTCCTGCCTTAGGGTGGACGGGTGGGTTTCTATTATTATCTGCCGTGATGTGTTTGCTTATTGCCGTGCCGCTATTTTCACTAAAAAATACGCCCGTTCCAACGCAACCTGAAAATGTTAAAGCTGAAAACACGCTAGATCTATTGAGATCTTATTTTGGTAATTCGAGGGTTCTTGCATGGTTCGTTATTTTGATGAGTTTTAAAGTAGCAGACGCCTTGGGGTCTTCAATGATCAAGCCTATGCTGATTGATTTAAAGTGGTCGCTTAGTGATGTGGCAATGCTGGGTTTTTCTGCGTCTTTGGTGGGATTAGTAGGGGCAGGCACTGCGGTAATATTTTTAAAGTGGGTGAGTGGAAGCAGGGCGCTTTTGTATTCTGGTGCACTACAGTTGCTCGGAATAGTGGGTTGGTATGGAGTCTCAATGGGTGAATATGAAAGCTGGGTTGTTTATGCCATAGCCTGGTTTGAACAATTTGCTGATGGGTTATCCACGGTCGTACTATTTTCCATCATGATGAGCTTTTGCAGGGAAAAAGCCGAGGGCTTTGATTTTAGTATTCAGGCCTGTTTCCAGGCCGGCATGTCAGGTCTATTGGGAGTTCTGAGTGGCTTTTTAGCCGGAGCACTAGGCTATTCATGGTTATATGTCATTGCCATATTTTGCGGTGTGATCGGATTGTTTCTAATCGTTTGGTTACGCTGGGTGTTTGAGAAAGAACTTGGTCGAAAAGGTTCTGAGCTGTTGTGTTAAAAATTTAATGTCGAAACGGAACTTTCCCAGTCAAAATGTTGAAGTACTTTTACAAAGTCGCCTTGTAACGGTGCATGGATAGTAAGCGCTTCATTTGTCTCCGGATGACGAAAGGAAGCTCGAGTGGCTGCTAGCAATAAGCGATGGCTGTTTAGTTGTGTGGCGAAAAAGTTATTGTGTTCGCTCTTTCCGTAACGGCTGTCACCAATTATAGGATGGCTTAAATGTTTCATATGCCTCCTTAATTGGTGTTGTCTGCCTGTTTTTGGATGTAGGGCTACGAGACTGTATCTCGAAGTGGTATGCTTTCCATTCTGCCAGGGCTGTTCTGTGGTTGCGAGGCGGTGGTAATAGGTTAAAGCTTGCTGCGGGATTATGTTTTCCCTGAATTTTTTTTCATGCTTGAACATTAAGGCTTCTTTAATGGGGTGATTAATGATTCCCCCGAGATGCGTGAAGCCTCTGACTACCGCCAGATATTGTTTTTGAACCTCGGCGTTTTCAAATTGTTTTGCTAATTTTTGAGCAGAATTTGAACTCAACCCAAAAATTAGCAATCCTGATGTAGGTTTGTCTAGTCGATGTACCGGGTAGACCCATTGATTCAATTGATTTCGCAATATTTGCATCGCAAATCGGGTTTCATGACGATCGATCGGGCTGCGGTGAACTAAAAGTCCTGAGGGTTTGTTTACAACAACCAAAAATTCATCCTGGTAGAGAATGTCAAGCGTTTCGTGATTCGTAGACATGTGAAGCCTTGGCTGAAGAATATGATCTGGTGGTATGAGACGAATGATTATAATGGAGTCGGTCTGTCTGGGACATTTAAAACCGTGAGTATTCGACGGAATAAAACAATGAAGCGTATTAGAATTGAAGGCGATTCAGACCACGGATCGGTGATGAACCATGAGTAAGTTTAACAAGAGCAACGCTAAATTATGAGCGGGCAAGATCAAAAAAAATTAATTGAAGTAAACCTTCCTGTACTTTTCGAGCGCACAGATAGCGTTTTGAGGGGGGCGGGTGAGTTGGCCTGGAGCACCGTCAAACTGCCCAAAGCGCTGCTACCGGTGGCGCACCTGTTAGTTCGTGAAAGAGATGTGAGCCGGGATGATCTGGCGTTAGAGCTGGATGCGCTGTTTCGCGCTTTATATGAGCACCCGCTATCGGAACATTCCCGCACTTTTACGTTGTATTTGCGTAAATATCATTTGATCCCAAATGAAGAGTCAACCGAGAATCTGATTCGGTTCCTTGTAAAACAGGTCGTTGCGCGTAGTCCCGTTGAAATTCCAGATGTTATTATTGATGAGTTCTGGTCATTTTTTCATGAGTTGATTGATGCACCGGAACTTAAAGGACTGGTTGAAACGAATCTTGATATTATTCGGCTGGTACTAAGAACGTATGAGCCGTTGTTGGTTGAGTTAATCAACAAGGTAAAACACATTCGGCGTATAAATCAGCTGGCTATTGCGGAGATGCTGCAAAAGGTTCAGGTGTTGCGAGGTGACCTGATTATTTTGCGCAGACAAATTAAGGCCATTCGATACATCAAGCCATTTTTACAGACGGATCCGAAAGATTTCGCCGCGCAGGCACAAATCGTAGCAAAAATGGTGAAAGAGTTTGGTCCGCTGTTTATTAAAATGGCTCAGGTTGCCGCTGCAAATTCAGACTTTTTACCTGAGGAGATCGCGAAGGAGCTGAAAGTATTCCAGGAAGATGTTGACCCCATGACTCCCGATGAGGTGAGACAGGCGTTCATGGAAACTTTTGGTAAGCCACCGCAAGACATATATTTTAATTTTGATGTTGATAAGCCTCTTAAATCGGGCTCTATTGGATCAGTCTATTTAGTTAAAAAGCCGGTGATTAAAGACGGCGTTGAAATTCTTGTCCCGATTATCGTCAAGGTGGCACGTCACAACCTCGAACGTGAATTCCAGATGGGGGCGCTCGCAATTGAGTTAATGCTTATCAGTAGTCAATATTGGGCACCGCATTCCAAGTTGTTGCCTTTTTTGGAGGCTATGTCTCGTCAAGTTAAAGAATTCACGAAAGGCTTTGAGCAAGAGTTGAATTTCGAGGATGAGGCAGAGATTCAAAGGCGTTTTATTAAACGTGCTGAAAAATCGGGTGTGTGGCATGTGCCGCAGCTGTATTTCTCGTCGGGGCGAATTCTGGAAATGGAGTTTCTCGAAGATGCCATGGCGGTAAATAAGGCGATATCAGAGCATTTTGGTAAAGGCAGATCAAAATTTCAGCGGAAGATCGCGGAAAATTTTCTTTTTACGATTCTGGAGCATCTTATTGTTCACCAAGAGTTTCATGGTGATTTGCATCCAGGAAATGTAATGGTTGATGCGGAGGGGCAGCTATATTTGATTGATTGGGGAAATGCTGTTGATATGCGCGGGAAGTGGGGGGCAATATGGAATTACCTGGTTGCTGTTGTCGTTGCTGATACGTCCCGACTTGCAGATGTTCTCATAAAAATGAGTACTGAACCCAACGTGAATCAGTCTCGCAGAGATCAAATAAAAGCAATGCTCGACGATACCTTGGGCAAAAAGAAAATCCGTCCATTAACTAGAAACCCGATTAAAACGCTTTATATGGAAGGCCCTAAAGGGTTGCATAAACGGCTGCAGGGCATTATGCAGTTAATGTCTAATACCTACCAGCTGGGAATAATTATACAAAGCGACTACTTGCATTTATCTCGATCTATCGTTGCAATGGCGGGCACCTATGGGAACCTCTATAAGGGGGTTTCAAAAGTAACAATGGCGACCGACTTCTTTTGCGATTTGGCTCTATTTCCTATTAATCTGGCCAAAGATCGTTTGGTTATTAAGCGGGATGACACTTGTCGCTTGATGACAAACGAAAAAGTGTGAAAATGAATAGCCAACCTTTCTCGTGGATAGCGAAAGAAAACGGCTTTGTGGTAGTTAACAAAGCTCAAGGCGTACCCTGTCAGCGAGAAGGAGACATGCCTAGCATTCTGGATTATGTTTCAGAAGCGCTGGGCCAGTCTGTCTTTCTTGTGCACCGTTTAGATCGGATGACCTCTGGTGTTCTCCTGCTTGCGACGACACCGGAAATGAATAGTGCCCTATCCCGGCAATTTCGTGAGCGGGGCGTAGAAAAATATTATTTTGCATTGTCGTTGGGGCGGCCTTCAAAAAAGCAGGGCTCAATAATCGGCGATATGAAGGCTGGAAGAAACGGTGACTGGAAACTTTGTCGTACCGTCACTAATCCGGCTATTACACAGTTTTTTAGTGCTGCAACATCTCAAGGCCTGAGATTGTTCGTGTTAAAGCCCTATACAGGGAGAACGCATCAGCTGAGAGTAGTATTAAAGAGTTTGGGTGCCGTTGTACTGGGCGATAGTCGCTACGGAAATCAAGAGCAGGCTCTTCGTGATGCCCAGCGCCTTGGCAAGGAGGTAGTTGATCGGGGTTATTTACATTGCTATCAGTTGCGGTTTTCAGTTGAGGGTCGTGAGTATGATTTTTCCTGCCTTCCAGAACAGGGAGATGTTTTTGGCATTCCGGAAATTACAGCTTTGATGGAAAAGTATAAACAGCCTTATCAATTACCTTGGCCAAAGTTGCAGTTCAGTCGCTCGTAACATAGTTTCCTTTTTCCTGGTTAGCGAGAATGTCGGCCATTTGACCATTATTGGTTATCAGTTTTAGACCTCGGTTGAAGCGCTCTAAATGTTGTACATTTTGCTTGTTGATCTTGTTAAGAATCAGGCAGTACTTGGTTGAGTCATAAGGAAGGGGGTGCCAGGTAATTGCGTTTTTGTAAGCCTGCCCTAATGATGTATTCAGCAACGCAATGCCGGCATCTTTGTCTGATGGGAATATATCGATTCTGTTGTAGTACAGTTTCATGAAATTTATACTATCTTCAGCTACGGATTCGCTAATTTTTACGCCATGTGTTTCGAATTTGTAGCTGTATCCGAGTGTGCCACCTATTCTGAACTTTTTTAGATCGTTATCGTTTTTCCAGTTGAATTCTTTGTTTTTTCTATAGAAAAAGACTGATTTTCCTTCAATGACGGTGTCACTGAAGAGGAAATCCTTTGCTCTTTCATCCGTTAGGCTCCATACAACGGAACCATCTAACGCGCCGATTCTTGCTTCTTCGTAAGCGCGTTTCCATGGCCGGAAAACATATTCGACTTCAATCCCCTGAGTGGCAAAGGCCGCAGATACAATATGGGATACGAAACCGTTGTACTTTAGTTTTTCAGACAGGTAGGGAGGCCATTCACCATTTGACAATCGTATTGTCTCACCGTTTGCGTATTTGGTAATTAACAGGCCGGTAACTACGAGTTGTACACATTTGCAAAATTGAGCGAATGATTTGATTTGCATTGCGTGCCACCAGTAGGTCGGAAAAAAGTCAGCCATTGTATAGCTATATGGTTGTACTTTTGTACATTTAACGGCTTAAGTGGAGGGGCATAAGAGTGGCTAAGATAATGTATTACAGTGTTTTCACTTTCGTTTGTCCACATCGTTCACAAACGTAAAGCGTGACGAGCTTACCCTGCTTCACGTCGAACTGCTTTTCTTTGACGATAGACCATTTATGAAACCCGTTGACACACAGACTTTTGCCTTTATGTCTTTCTTTGGCGCTGGGACGCTTGAAGGGAATGATTTCTCCCATGAATTTGGTTCCTGCAAGTATATTTAGTAAAACCAAGTGTACTTAGTAACAGAGAGTGTGCACGATATGGATGTTTTTTGCGAATATCTTATATACCCTCGTCATCTGGAAAATACATACTAAATTTTTGAGTAAAATTGCGATCGCTTTCAATGTATCGATGAAGACAAATAAAAATAACGGTTTGCTTTTAAGCGCCATACTCATTACTAGTGCAGTTTTGCATATTTCGTTTCTTTACTGGCTGAGTTTGGAAGATCGATTGAAGTCGGGTCGTCATTTGGATACGGTTAGTTATCAAATATCACTGGCACATAATATTGACCTGACTTCTAATTTGTCCAAGGAGAAGGAGAAGGAGAAGGAGAAGGAGAAGGAGAAGGAGAAGGAGAAGGAGAAGGAGAAGGAGAAGGAGAAGGAGAAGGAGAAGGAGAAGGAGAAGGAGAAGGAGAAGGAGGTTAAGCAAGTCGCCAAAAATAATTCTTCGCAGAAAGCACTAGAGGAGAAGCATCATTTAAATGATGTAAACGAACGCAAACGGCCCAACGCAGCCACGCCGACTAGTGCAAATGAGCCTGATTCTGGGCGTGAAACCGCAGCTGCACAAACAACCCCCGCATCTCAGCCAAGTGTAAAATCAAAAAAAATAGAGCCTTTAACTAATAATCACGTTGCTAATTCAACTCCTGCGCCAAAAGGAAATTCATCCAAAAGCAATGATGTAAAGATACCGACGACTTCCGATAAAGAGGGGCCTGAGTTTATTTCTTCAAAGGCACCAATTGATGCAAAAAAAGAGCCGCTCATTCCAGAAGAATTTTTGGCAAAGATGGGGCATTTAAAGCCTTTGGAGGATCGAAAACTGTCGCAAATTGACGAAGCACAAAGTCGGGATCGAGTGCTGCGTGTCGATAATGTTGTAGTGGAAATGTCCAGGTTATTTGAGTCCAATTGGATTATGCCTGAAGGTCCCCCCTATGGTCGCGGGAGGATAGCATTTTTATTGGATAAAAACGGATATGTGATTAGACGTAAGCTAGTTCAATCCAGCGGGATTGCCGCGCTGGATCAAAGTGTACTGGATGCATTGGATCGTATTCACCACTTTATTATTCCTGATGACCCCAGATATCGAAGTTCCTATATTAATTTTACGTCGTATCCTGACGAGTAGTACGCCATAGATTTGTTTATAATCCCCCTTTTTCCTTAAGGGTGGGGTAATCGCGTGCTTACAAATGCATCGCAGGTCATAGAGCGAAATATTGAATTATTGAATCAAGGTGATGGCTGCCTGGTTGCAGGATTACCAGCTGATGATTTACTGCAAAAGCTGCCTTTAGCGACCGGGTTTACCTGGGACTATTCTGTATTTCGCTACATGCAGCAAAGAAACTACCCGAGCTTACCCTTTTCGGCTGAGATGCCAAAAGATCAGATTTATCAACGAGCGATTATTTTCGTTCCTAAATCTCGAGAAGAATTCCGGTTATTGCTCCTTATGTTGTCGCCCTTGCTAGCTGAAAACGGCGAGATATTTTTGGTGGGTGAGAAAAAGGAAGGCATTGCCACGGCGGCAAAAAGCCTGAGTGATTTTTGTTCAGATGTAGAAAAAATTGATATGGCAAGGCATTGCCAGCTTTGGCGTGGCCAGATCAAAGGCGACATGCAGCAACCTTTTGAATTATCGCATCTCGTTGAAATATCCTCGCTTGAGTTGTCCGGACAGCAGTTACAGGTAGCTTCGCTTCCTGGCGTATTCAGTCATGGCCGATTAGACCAGGGGACCGAGTTGATGTTGGAGTCAATGTCGCATTTTTCTTCAGGTCGTGTATTGGATTTCGGGTGTGGGTGTGGTGTTGTCGGCGCTTTTACCAAACTCCGTAAACCTGCAGCAACCCTTGTTTTGGCAGATTGCAATGCGCTTTCGATCTATTGCAGTCGTAAAACGCTGGAACTGAATGCCTTGGAAGGCGAGGTGATGGCTACAGATGGATGGTCTGATTTGCGAGGCAGATTTCATGCAATTATCACCAATCCTCCTTTCCATGCCGGGGTAGATACTTACTATGCGACCACTGAAAACTTTATTAAACAGAGTGGGCAGAATCTGATTCCTGGTGGCTATCTGACGCTGGTTGCAAATGCATTTCTGAAGTATCCCCCCATAATTGAACAGGTTTTTGGGCACTGTCGAGTGCTAAAGGAAAATACCAGATTTCGTGTTTACCAGGCTCAGAAGCGAAATTAGATTTACCTGTATTAAGGATGCATTAATGAATATTGATTTTTCAACGCTCGCGGCAGATCAGCGTTATTTTCTTACGACTCAAGTATTGATTCCGCGCCCCATCGCTTGGGTGATGACACGTAATATTAACGGGAGTTTTAACCTTGCTCCGTTTTCGTACTTTACGGCCGTTTGTAGCGATCCCGCACTAGTACTTATTTCTCTCGGGAAAAAGCCTGATGGCGCAGACAAAGATACCTATATCAATTTGCGGGATCGAAAATATTGCGTTATTCATATTGCCTCTACCGATATGTTGGCCTCGCTTAATGAATCTTCACGTACCTTTCCTGGAGAGGTGTCTGAAGTTGAACAACTTGGGCTCGAAACGGTTTCCTGGTCGGAAGCCGGCGATGCACGTTTGGCTGGATGTCGGGTTGCCATGGCTTGCGAGCTCTATGAGGTAAAAGATATCGGCGACCTGCCACAGCGACTGATCCTACTGAAAGTGAATCATTTATATGTCGACGAGGCACTGGTGACTACGGATGCTAAAGGCCATATGAATATTGATGCCAGGAAAATGGACCCCGTTGCCCGGTTGGGTGCAAGAGAATATGCCTCTCTGGGCAGCATAACCCAACTTATTCGACCTGTCTGAGAAACCAGTTGATGCACGGCGTTTCAGGTGTTTCTGTCATGGATTTTTATGCTGTCTGGAGAAAAGTTAGTGGGTGATCGTATTTTTGATGGATTAGCGGAACGCTTTCTTAAAAATGTTTATGGTACCGAGAAGGGGGATATTCGGCTGAGCATTCTTTGGGAGGATATGTTATCGCAGATTCCCTCGCTTACTCAGGGCTCGGCCTTGTCAGTTTTGGATATCGGCGGGGGAGCCGGGCAGGTGGCCGCCAGAATCGCAAATTTAGGGCACCAGGTGGTGTTGGCTGAACCGTCGAAAGATATGCTGGAGCATGCGGCAAGGTTGATTGCAACGCAGGATTTAGGTGCGGGTAGTATCGTTTTTGAAAACCACTCAATTCAGTCGATGGTTGAAACAGATGATAGACAATTTGATTTGGTGGTGTTTCATGCGGTGCTGGAATGGCTTGAGGATCCATTTGCCTGTCTGAATCTGGTTTTGACTAAATTAAAGCCCGGCGGTGTACTTTCGCTCATGTTTTATAACAAGCACTCCATTATTTTTAAAAATATCACCAAAGGCAATTTCTTTATGGTGCTGAAGGAGCAGTTTCGTGGGCATAGCGGCGGGCTTACACCTATTAATCCGTTGGATCCGGAAGCAGTATATTGCGCATTGGAACAGCAAAATATGCACATCCAGGGAAAGGCGGGTATTCGCTGCTTTTATGATCATATGCGTAAAGATGCACGTGAAAAAAGGACACTAGAACAAATTATTGCGATGGAGCAACGATTTTGTCGCCAACAGCCTTATTTGGGTTTGGCTCGTTATATACATGTGGTTGCGGTAAAACAAGTTAATGAGATGCCCCAAGGAACAGGCGTATAGTATCTCTTGTTTCTTTGGCAACATTCGAAGTCTGTCATCAAGGAGATATTTGGTATGTTTGGCGTTGGATCATCTTGTAAAGATCACATGGTAGAGGCAGAACGTGCACTTCCTGGCCGAGAGCAGGCTATATCTGTCCCTGAATCTCACTATGTCTTAAATACACCGTTAGTTTCACCCTATCCGGAGTATACCCAGGTGGCCATGTTTGGTCTGGGGTGCTTTTGGGGAGCTGAGCGAAAATTTTGGCAAGTTCCCGGGGTCTATACCACAGCGGTTGGATATGCGGCCGGTTATACGCCCAATCCAACCTACGAGGAGGTGTGCACTGGATTAACCGGACACAACGAAACCGTTTTGGTTGTTTTTGATCCGAATAAAGTAAGTTATGAGCAATTACTCGCCGTGTTTTGGGAGTCTCATAACCCGACGCAGGGAATGCGACAGGGAAATGATCGAGGAACGCAGTATCGCTCTGGAATCTATTGTTCGAATGAAACGCAGGTCGCTGCCGCGAGGCAATCAATGAGTAACTACCAGCAGCGTCTCAATGAGAATGGTATAACCGCGCCAATCACTACAGAAATTCTTAACACCGATATCTTCTATTTCGCCGAAGGCTATCATCAGCAGTATTTGGCAAAAAATCCCGGCGGGTACTGTGGTTTGGGTGGGACTGGGGTTTGTTATTAGTGGAGAGCAGCGCTATTACGCCTGTCATTTATTTGAAGTAATTAATGGCAAAAAAAAGCCCCCGGGGTATGGGGGCAAACTAATCTAGCTCAAACTGCAGGGCTAGTTAAGGGGTAAGAGGTTTTCGCATTGTAGATGGGATTAGCCACGTACTTTTGCTTTTAACTCGTTCGCCTTTGCAACCAGGCCTTTAACCTGATTTTCTGCGGCATCTTTGTAGCTTTCGAGCATGGGCTTAACTTTTTTCTCAAAGTTAACTTCTGCTTTGAATTTTGCATAGGCTGACATCATAGTGGCATTCCACTCGAAGCGCTTACGAGCGTCGTAAGTCGCTGCGTCAAGTTTCAACCAAAAGCTTTTAAACGTAGGATTGTGGCTGCGAATTGCAGAAACAATTTCCTTTACGGACTTCTGTTCGTCCAGATTGGCTCCCAACTGGCTCAGCACTTTTTTAGCTTCAGCGCTGACTTTGTCTAGCTGTGGCTTGACCTGCGCTTCAACTTTGTTGCGAAGAGTTTTAACTTGTTCGAGTTGGGTTTTTACTGTTTCCTGAATCATCTTGACCTCTGTTTAGCCAGTTAGGTGCTGTACAACTTGAGGTAAAGATTAATAGGAAAAATTAGTATATTCATACTAATCGAACAGTCGTTTGAATTTTGTTGCCAAAGGAGGGCGCGCGCTCGACTCGGCAGCACGCCCTTTTTAGTATGAGGGTGATACAGGCTACGCCAAAGACAATACGGTACTTACAAGTTTTTCGATGCCGGCAGCGGCCTCTGAAATTCGTGTTGCGAGCATGTAGGCGGGCGTGGTAACTACTTTGTGTTTCTGGTCAATCACCACTTCGTCGACTTTGGCGGCGACATGGCTGCATCCCATTTTTTCAAGCACGTTCGCTGTTTCTGTATCCTGGCCAATAGTGCAACTGACACCGCGGCCGTAAATAGTGGCAATCAGTGCGGGTGCAATGCAAATGAAGCCGGCTGGTTTTCCTGCCGCCGCAAAGGCTTTTGCGAGGATCTCAACATCGGGGTTGACTTGCATGGCGGCGCCTGACGTCGCGAAATTGCTCAGGTTTTTGGCGGCACCAAAGCCTCCGGGCAGGATAAGGGCATCAAATTCTGCCGCTGAGGCTTCTTTGATATCTTTGATTTGTCCTCGGCAAATGCGAGCCGCTTCCACGAGCACATTTCTTGATTCGTCTTTAGATATCGTTCCATGTAAATGATTGATTACATGCATCTGTTCGATGTCAGGAGCGAAACATTGATAGGAAACATCATGGCTATCCAGGGCCAGTAGTGTAATGACCGCTTCATGAATTTCAGAGCCGTCAAGAAAACCACAACCAGACAACACCACCGCAACACGCTTCATATTCAATCTCCGGGTTGTTCAATTTAAAAATGTATCCATCAGGGTAGCAGGCATTCGTAAGAGATCACGACGTTTATGATGTATAAAAAGGCGCGAGGCTTCGTTTCAAAACCTCTGCTCTGATAGAATGGCCCATTTGGGCAAGGCGTGTTAAGGGGTTACATGGATATTAGTGATTATCGTCGGGAATATATGAGTCAAGGGTTGAGTCGCAAGGATTTGAAAGCTGACCCGGTGGATCAATTCGAACTTTGGTTTCGTCAGGCGGATGAAGCAGGCATCGTCGATGCCAATGCGATGAGTCTTGCGACCGCAGGCAGAGACGCATCGCCTTCGATAAGAACCGTGTTACTGAAATTATTCGACTATCGTGGATTTGTGTTTTTTACCAACTACGGCAGCCGAAAAGCACATCAGATTGACGAAAATGCACGTGTGGCGATTCTGTTTCCCTGGCTAGGATTGAATCGACAGGTCAAGATTGAAGGGGTGGCTGAGCGCGTGGCAACGCATGAATCATTGCGTTATTTTTCCACGCGTCCTCGCGGTAGTCAGCTAGGAGCCTGGTGTAGCAATCAGAGCGAGGTTATTAGTTCTCGTCAGTTTCTCGAAGCAAAGCTAATGGAGATGAAACAAAAGTTTATGGAAGGCGAAGTACCCCTGCCGTCGTTTTGGGGGGGGTACCGAATAGTGCCGGATTTAATTGAGTTTTGGCAAGGGCGTGAGAATCGGTTACATGATCGCTTTCAATATCGCAAACAAAGTGACGGTTCATGGTCAGTCGAGCGGTTGGCCCCCTGATGAGCGATACTCATGATCTTGGTTCAGCGTCAGGGCGTGAAAATGAGCTGGCAACGCCTTGGGGAACCGTCATTCTGGAGCGTTATCCGTTTGATGCCAGAGAAAAATTGCGAGCCTGGGATGCGGCAGACGAGTACCTGCTGAATACCTTGATTGAGCATTTACCCCAGTGGATACCTGATAATGCGCGTATTCTGGTTTTTAATGATCAGTTTGGGGCGCTGGGTATTTCGCTGCGGAAGTTTTTGCCTGTCGCGATGAACGCTTGGCAGGGAGAGATAGTGTCTGTGTCGGATTCGTGGATTGCGAATGCGGGATCGATCGAAAACCAAAAACGAAATGGACTAGATGCTGAAACGTCATGCTCTCCACTGGAACTGCCAGAGGGGCCATTTGACTTACTGTTGTATAAATTGCCGAAAAATCTCGCTTACTTCGAGGATATGCTTCAGCGTTTCCGCGTTTTGCTTAAACCGGGTGCCATGGTTATTGGTGCGGCTATGGTGAAATATTTGCCTGCATCGGTGCAGCCAATGCTGACGGCGAAAATAGGGAGCACATCGGCTTCACTTGCATGGAAAAAAGCCCGAGTGCTGGTTTCGCAGTGTGACACTCAACAACCCGGACATTCAGGGCCTGCCATAGCGAGTTATTCGTTGCCGGAATATGAACTCGTACTGCGAAGTTTTTCAAATGTATTTTCAAGGCAACAACTAGACATAGGAACGCGGCTTTTTCTACCTGTGATCCCTCAGCTTCAACATTCAGCGTTGTCCGGTGAACCTCCGGTGATTGTAGATTTGGCTTGTGGGAATGGTGTCGTAGGGCTGGTGGCCGCGAGGCGCAATCCTACGGCCAGACTTATACTTACCGATGAATCGGCCATGGCCATCGCAAGCGCCAAAGAAAATTTTATGGCTTATTTTCCTGAGCGCGAAGTGTCTTTTATGCAAACAGATGCGTTACGTGGTGTGGAAAAGGCTTCTGCGGATTGGGTGCTGTGCAATCCACCGTTTCATGAGCAAAATGCAGTGGGTGACCACATCGCGACTCGTATGTTTCGCCAGGCTAAAGATGTGCTAAAACCTGGTGGTCGATTTTTGATCGTGGGCAATCGCCATCTGGGATACCACCTCAAACTCAAGCGGCTTTTTGGCAATGTGCACGTCGAAGCCAGTAATCAAAAGTTTGTGGTACTTTGTTCGGTTAAGCATTAGTTTGGCTGGTCGTTAGCTTTTGTTTAATTGCATTCTTTCAATCGTGTCGACGATGGCTTGTGTTTGGGGGTCTATTTCCAGATTGACCCACTCTCCTTGCCGAATTTCACCAAATGTTGTCATCGCCAGGGTTTCCGGAATCAGGTGTACGCTAAAACGGCTTGGTTTAACCTCTCCGATAGTTAGACTGCACCCGTTAAGCCCTGCAAAACCTTTAGGAAAGATATACTTTAACCACTCAGATGATGTTGCCAACCAAAGGGTGCAGTTATGCGAGTCGCGTATTATTTGGTCGATTTGTGCCTGAGTATGTATGTGGCCAGACATCAGGTGCCCACCAATTTCGTCACCTATTTTGGCTGCGCGCTCAAAATTTACGAGACTTCCCGGTTTAAGTGTCGAAAGATTGGTTAAGCGCAAGGTTTCCTGCATTACATCAAAGCAGCAGGTGAGTTGGTCGAAAGAGACGACGGTCAGACAAGTACCATTGATGGCGATGCTAGCACCCTGCTTAATATTGTTTAGCGCGAGATCGGGGAATTGAATCTTCAACTGCCATAATCCGGGCTTTTCCGATACAGATATGATCTTTGCCTTGCCCTGAACTATTCCTGTAAACATGGTGTCTATCCTGCTTCGGTTGGATTCATGGTGTCTTTGCTGGATTGTTGCAAACCATGCAAGGGTCTGCAATGGCTAATCTGGGTTGATATGAGACGCGAGTGTAAAGGGTAGGGAAAGAGCGATTTTTTGGAAAAATAGTCTCCTGAATCAAATTGCTACTTGAACCGTTGGCGTTTGAACGATAGAATCCGCACTCGTTTTAGGGAAAGAAGCTTTTAGCTACCCACGCGTTATGGTGGTTGCCGCTGGTTCCCTCGCAACAATATGCCGTGAACCCGGTCAGGCCTGGAAGGGAGCAGCCGAAGCAGCAGATTTGTGTGCCGAGGTGTCGCTGGCGGCGACTACCTCCATTCTTTTAGTTCAGAAAATTGATCCTGCCTGTCTGGTCTTTTGTGGTGATAAGTTTCACCGCGTGCTCTGTTTGAAATACTGACAACAAATTCGTCATATCACCTCTGGCTTTCAGTGGTAATTGGGCGCACTCATGTTATTGTTATGCGCCGACGATCTCTAAATTTTGAGTGCAGCAATGAGTTATCAGGTATTGGCTCGCAAATGGCGGCCACAAAACTTCCAGGAACTGGTTGGTCAGGAGCATGTGCTCAAGGCGTTGATTCACGCGCTGGATCAACAACGTTTGCACCACGCTTATCTATTTACCGGAACTCGTGGTGTCGGAAAAACGACAATTGGACGTATTTTTGCCAAATGTCTCAATTGCGAGTCGGGTATTAGTTCAAAGCCTTGTGGTGTTTGCGACACTTGCCGGGAGATTACCGAAGGACGATTCGTCGATTTAATCGAAATTGATGCGGCTTCGCGTACAAAAGTAGAGGAAATGCGCGAGCTGCTCGAAAATGTTCAGTACGCACCCACTCGAGGGCGTTTCAAAGTCTATCTCATAGACGAAGTGCATATGCTTTCGTCTTCCAGTTTCAATGCGTTACTGAAAACGCTGGAAGAGCCCCCCGAACACGTCAAATTTCTTTTTGCCACAACCGATCCGCAAAAGCTGCCTGTCACCATTTTGTCTCGATGCCTGCAGTTCGGGCTGAAAAATATGACCCCGGAGCGTGTGGTTCAGCATTTGTCATATGTTCTGCAGCAGGAGCAGGTTCCGTTTGAAGAGCCTGCGTTGTGGTTGATTGCGAGAGCTTCCGGTGGAAGTATGCGGGATGCGCTGAGCCTCACGGATCAGGCAATCGCCTTTGGTCACGGAAGTGTAGCAGAATCCTCTGTCAGCAGTATGTTGGGTACCATTGATCAGCGTGTGGTGTATCGACTCCTTGCAACCCTTGCTAACCGGGATGCTGCCGGTTTGTTAGGTGAGGTTGCACAGATGGCCGATTTTGCGCCTGATTATGCAGATGTGTTGGCATCGTTAATGTCCATTTTGCATCGCATGGCCGTTGAGCAGGCAGTGCCAGGGAGTTGCGACAACGCGTTAGGCGATAAAGAAGCGGTGATTGCATTGGCTCGTTCTCTCAGTGGAGAAGACGTGCAGCTTTTTTATCAGATCGCCTTGTTGGGGCGTAAAGATTTGTTGATCGCCCCCGATCCTCGGGCAGGTTTCGAAATGGTCATGCTGCGAATGATTGCGTTTCGTCCACTCCTGCCGGGGCAGGTTGCTGAAAACAGCGATTTTAGTTTGCCTTCTGATTCTGGCTCTTCTGGCTCTTCTGGCTCGAACTCTCGTTCGCTCGCCGCTGCGTCAAATTCAGTGCAGGTGCAAACTGATGCTACGACTGAAAACACTTCGCAGGTTGAATTGCCGGGAAAGTCTGTTGAGCAAGGAACGCTCGACCCTATACCATCTGACACTAGAGCCTCGCAAGCGTCGTTGAATGACAGCCAGAATTCGGCGCCGGTTGCCTTGGCTAGCGTTGTAGAAAATGTTGCTGTAACTTCGTCAACGCCTGTGGCAAACGCTCATAAAATTACCGAGACAACTCCTGTCATTCCTGAACAGTCGTTGGGACTAAGCCCACCGGATTACGATGATTCGATGATTCCGGATGAAGAGGATGATATCGATTATGGCGCGATCAATGCGGGTATGTCGGTTGATTTTTCGGTACCGACGGAAAGTGCCGGCGTGTCAGATGAACTACCTGTAGAATCGACAGAGGCGATCATTGAGGACGGTGACAATGATCAGACCCATGAGGCATTTCAGTTGCCGCCCGGAAAGGAGCTGCATGAATTTTGGCCTCTGCTCATTGATCAGCTGGGTCTCTCGGGGTTAACTTACAATCTCGCATCCAATGCACAGGCAAAACTGGGGCCACAGCAAGTGGTGTTAGCGTTTGATGAAGGGCATTATCGCCTGCTGAATGACAATCATCGCCAACGAATTAAAGAAGGCTTTAACCATTTTTACGGTCAGAGCTGCCGTGTTGAATTTGTTTCGGTGAGTGCTGTGTCCGATACCCCACAGGCATGGAAAGATACTCAGAAAGCGTTGCGACTCCGGCAGGCAGTTGCCAGTCTGGAAAATGACAGCAATGTTAAGGCATTATTGCAGCGATTCGATGGTAAGCTGTTGATTGAAAGTGTCAGGCCGCTATAAATCCTTTCTGGGTAGTAGATAATTCGCTTCTGGCTATAAAATATGGCAGTCAAATGTGAATTGACGGTGTTGTCATTGTAGTGAACATGATTGGTTAAATTGCAACTGAATGAGGTATTTATGATTAAAGGTGGTATGAATGAGCTGATGCGTCAGGCACAGCGCATGCAGGAGCAACTACAAAAGGCTCAGGAAGAATTGGCGAATGCTGAAGTGAATGGTGAGTCGGGTGCAGGTCTGGTTCAAATTGTAATGACGGGGCGTCACGATGTTAAAAAGGTCACGATTGATCCTTCGTTGATGTCTGAAGACAAAGAGTTGCTGGAAGATTTGTTGGCGGCGGCAGTAAATGATGCAGTTCGTAAGGTTGAAGCAAACAGCCAGGCCAAAATGGGTAATCTGGGGGCGGGAATGGGCATGCCGCCTGGATTTAAAATGCCTTTCTAGATTGAAGGGCGGGATTGTGGATGTACTATGAGCTTTAGTCCTCTGATAAATGAATTGGTTGAGTCGCTGACTATTTTGCCTGGCGTGGGCCGTAAATCTGCACAGCGAATGGCATTGCAGTTGCTGGAGCGGAACAGGGCGGGGGGACTACGACTATCCGCCGCTTTGTCGCGTGCGATGGATGGCATCGTGCGTTGCCGTTGTTGCCAGAATTTTGCAGAAAGTGATTATTGTCCTGTGTGTCTCACGGACAGGCGGGATGCAGAGCAGGTCTGTGTAGTGGAGACGCCATCAGATTTGGCCGCTATCGAATCTGCGGGCGGTTTCAAAGGTAGATATTTTGTTCTTATGGGTCATTTGTCACCCATTGATGGCATTGGCCCTGATGAAATCGGTCTGACAATATTGGCAAAGCAAGTGACAGAAGGGCATATCAAGGAAGTGATACTCGCAACGAATTCAACGGTAGAGGGCGAAGCTACGGCTTATTTCATCGCACAAATGCTGGCCAATACGTCAGCATTGGTAACACGCATTGCCCATGGCATTCCTTTGGGAGGCGAACTGGGTTATATCGATGGCGGTACTTTATCGCATGCATTTAGTGGACGTAAGCCAGTAAGCAATGACTGAAAATAAAAAGAATAGTGCGCTTGAGTGGGTGTGGGTTGAAACGACGGAACACCTGAATACTTTGGTCGACAAATGGATGCAATCCAACTGGCTGGCCTTTGATACCGAGTTTATGCGCACGGATACCTTCTACCCTAAAGTCGGCCTCATACAGGTATCTGATCAAAATGGGTGTTATCTGATCGATCCATTGGCTATTGAAGATTTGTCTTCACTGGCTCAGCTTATCGCCGCGCCTTCGCCCCTAAAAGTTCTGCATTCCATGAGTGAAGATGTCGAAGTGTTTCGATGTGCGCTGGGGGTTTCACCCGGCTCGATATTTGATACACAAATCGCGGGTGCCATTTTGGGAATGGGGCATGCGATAGGCTATCAATCTTTGGTCAATATCGAGATGGGTATTCTGCTGGATAAGGAAGAAACCCGATCCGATTGGTTGCAACGTCCTCTTACCACCCGTCAACAGGAGTATGCGGCTCGTGATGTTTGGTATCTTGCGAAGATTTACCCCAAACTGATTGAGCGCTTAACGCATCAAAACCTGTATGATGCGGTTTTGGAGGAGTCTGCGCAATTTGTGAAACAGTCTGACTCAGGTGATGAAGAGCTAGAACGCTACTACTTGAAATTCAGGGGGGCGTGGCGCTACAACATCCCTAAACAGCGAATTTTACAAGTTTTGGCGAGCTGGAGGGAAAGAAATGCCCGTGAGCATAATGTCCCTCGGGGTCAAATTCTTACTGACGCGGCGATACTTTGTATAGCTGATCGGCAACCGCAGAATATTCACGTCCTGCGCCAGATAAAAGATATATCCCCGCGAATAATGAATCGCTTTGGCGATACTATCATGAGCCTGATCAGTGGTGTTGCCGTACAGCACGCTCCGGGTGCTCACTGGGAACGTATTCCTCGCCCATTGAGTGGTCGAGCCCTTGACTTGTATCGTGAACTCAAAGAATTTTGTGTAAAGATTGCCGAGAAAGAAGGAATTGCACCAGAGCTGCTGGCGCGCAAAAAATTACTGGAGCAGGTGGCCGCGATGGCAATGCAGCCCGGCCCCCTGAAATACCCCGAGTCCTTTTGTGAGTGGCGTCTGAAGGTTTTAGGCTCGGGATTTGAAAAACTGATTATTGATTTCCGGTCTAAATATGAATCTAACAATTTGCTCAATCTATAGAAGCAGTAAGCGCGACGAAATGTATTTGTACGTTGAAAAGTCAAAAGGGTTAAAGGATTTGCCCGAAGGCTTGTTAGGTATTTTTGGTACACCGATAAAAGTAATGGACGCCATACTGACCAAAGAAAAGAAGCTGGCCCGGGCCGATATAGACAAGGTGCTTAGTGAGATGGCTCAAAACGGATATTATTTGCAAATGCCACCGCCACAAGAAAACCTGTTGGCAGAATATCGAAAATCCAAAGGACTCGACGATATATCTTCGCCGAACAAATAAGTAATTGTTTCAATAGGAAATATCGATGGATATGCTTGATGGGTATTTGACCGCTTGGTTGGCTTATTTGGTCGCCGCGTTGATTTTATGCTTTGTCGGCTGGAAAATCAGTGCGCGCTGGAGTTGGCGGCGGGTAAAAATGTTTCTTCGAATGCTCATGATTGTTGTGCTTTTTACGCCGATCAATATTAGTTCGAATGGGGCCTGGTTTGCGCCGGCTTATCTGGTCGGCGGGTATGAGTGGCTGCTGGGCAATACAGAGCTATCTACGCAGGCGTTTTTTAATTTGACTGTTGCTTTAGCCGTGGGAATCAGTCTCTTGTTGCTAAATGCCGTGGTGAAAAAACTGACTCATTTGAACGAATCATGAGGAAAGCATGAATCCATTAACCGCATTAGTGCTCAAAGATACCGGAGAGATTACACCTGGAATATATCGGCATTATAAAGGTAATGATTACCGTGTATACGGTGTAGCTATTCATAGCGAAACGCTGGAAACATTGGTGGTGTATCAACCTTTGTACGGTGAAGGGAGATTGTGGGTGCGACCTTTGACAATGTTTACGGAGACGGTACTGGTGGATGGCGAGCCAGTCGCGCGTTTTGAATTTACCGGGACTAAGTGAGGCATTAAACGCCTCTAGTCTTTAATTTTCGATAACGGTTCGGTTACGCCTAATGTCCTGCTTTTCATAGCGTTAAGTTACTCAATTCATGCTGTTTCCCGCCTAATCTTTTGTTCTTTCTTCGAAAGCTGCTATAACTTGTTAAATAGTTTGCAAAAAAGGCGATTTCCGATGCGCAGTTTCTGTCGCTTACGTTACTTTTCCAGCCACATTATTGTTCTGGTTTCTCTGGTATTTTGCGCCAATCTCTCCAGTGCTGCGCCAAAAAGCGGAAATGATGCACCTTCAGATATACGGGTGCTTATCGATATTTCCGGGAGTATGAAAAAGAACGATCCCAACAATTTACGGATTCCGGCAGTTAATCTGCTTACAGAATTGATTCCGGAAGGAAGTACTGCGGGTGTCTGGACGTTCGGGCAGTATGTGAACATGCTCGTTAAACATGAAAAAGTTGATGCCGCCTGGCGGAAAAACGCGAAAGAAAAAGCGAAGCAAATTAATTCGGTTGCTCTTTTTACCAATATTGGCGGGGTGCTGGAAAAGTCTTCTGATGACTTCAAGGGAGATCGCAGGTTTGACAACACGCACTTTATTTTGCTTACCGATGGTATGGTGGATGTTGATCAAAATCCCGATGTAAACGCGCAGGAGCGTCAGCGAATCATCGAGAAAATTTCTAAAGATATTAAAGCCAAAGGTGGCCAAATACACACGGTTGCTTTGTCAAAAAATGCAGATACTTCGCTTTTGGATAAGCTCGCAGTTGAGACCGGGGGGAATTCTGCAATAGCAGAAACGCCGGAAGATCTCTCGAAAGTTTTTTTACGCACGTTTGATCGCGCCGTACCGACCGAACAGGTGCCGTTTGAAGGAAATCAGTTTGCGATTGACTCGAGCGTTGAAGAGTTTACTGCCCTGATTTTTCGTCAGCCGGGTAGTGATGAAACCGTGCTGGAAGGGCCGGACGAAAAAAGCTACGGATTCGATCAACAGGGCGAGTATCTGAAATGGTACCGTGATGAAGGCTATGATCTGATTACCGTTTTACACCCGCTAGAGGGAACCTGGACTGTAAAAGCGAAAATGGCACCGGAAAGCAGAGTAACTGTTGTTAGTAATCTGCGGATGAATGTGAGTCGATTGCCTGCAAACTTTTATGCGGGTGACCAGTTAGATGTAGAAGTCAGTTTTGACGAAGATGGAAAAACGGTTACCAATCACGACTTTTTATCGCTAATGGATGTGTTGTTACGGCTCACCACCGAAGATAAGAAATCGGGAACCAAACGGCTTTCGAATAGTGACAATGTCCCGGCTGATGGTGTTTTCAGAGACAGTATCAGTAAGTTGAATCGAGAGGGACAATACGAAGTGGATGTGCTGGTTGATGGCAAAACATTTCAACGTAAGCATCATCAGGTTATTACCTTAAGGTCGCCTTTGGATATTGAACTGAGTGCCTCAGGCTACGACGAGAGCACGAAGTATGATCTGATTATTACACCTCGTAGTGACAAAATTGATTTGCAGGCGACTTCCATTGTTACCAAATTAAAGGCGCCGGATGGCAGTAATATTATCAAAACGGTACCTCTGAATGCTGAAAAGCAGCGTTGGGAAATGCCGGTGGAAGCGGTTAAAGGTGACGGAACCTATGAGGTAGCGCTTAAGGTCAAGGGCGTAAACCTTGACGGAAACGAATTTAAATTTGCTCCTCGTACCTTTGAGGCGGTTTTTCCTCGTAGCGTCGCTGATTCCAACCAGTATATTTCGTTATCTGAAACGCCAAAGGAGGCTCTGCCGGAAATCGCGCCTGAAGCTTTGGATGATTCTGCTACGCAACCTGAGACGCCTATCGCTCCTATTGAAATACCTCAAACGCTGGAGCAGGAAAGTGTTGAACCCGTCTCGCCAGAGGAAACAGAAAGCCAGCTAATTCTTTGGGTGGCTATAGGCGGCGGTGTATTTTTAACGCTGGCCCTTTGTGGTGGTTTGGCTTGGTGGATGCTTAAAAAGCGTAAGCTTAAAGAGGAAAACGAGGACGATTTCGACTCACTAAGTGATGATGAGCTAACCGTCGGCGTTTTTGATGATTTACCAGAAGACACAGTGATGGATGATGTACCTGATGCGCTGGATTTTGTAGAGGAAGTTCCTGCACAAAGTGTACCGGAGCCTGCGGTATCCGCGGATACATTGGCTGAGCTCGACTCCTTTGGTGAGATGTCGGAAACGGAGGATGTAGCGGAAGAGTCCATTCCCGTGCTCGAGGAAGAAGTTCCCACAATGTCTTACGAAACAGAGATTGAAGCCGACATTGCTGAAGAGATTGAGGATCTGGATGTGCCGGAAGCAACGGAAATAAATGTCGATGACTTGCTGGGTGAAATGAATCAATCAGACAGCGAAGATTTCGGTGCGGAAACGGAAACTCTGGAGGCTGAAACACCGGGCTTTGAATCAGAAGTGCTGGATGAAGTGGTTGATGGTAAGACCGCTGAAGATGTTGCTGATCAAATTCTGGCAGATAATGCGGAGTCTGAAGATGATGAGGAGTTTAACCTTGAAGATTTCGATATTGCTGATACCGACGATCTGGATGGTTTAAGCGACAAAAAAATCTAACATGGAGCAATCATTGTCGCTGGTTTGGATCTGTTTTCTGCCGATTGTTAACGCCGCGGGTCGGCGGCGTTAACAATGTCGCTTGGTCTTACTGCTGGTTTTCGCTGTCGCTAAAATATCCCTCAAACAAGGGGCTGGTTAAATAGCGTTCCGCAGAGTCTGGCAATATTACGACGATATTCTTGTCTTTAAACTCATCCAGTGCTGCAAGCCGGCAGGCGACAGCGGTGGCTGCGCCACACGATATCCCCGCGAGAATACCTTCTTCACGCATTAGCCTATGTGCAAATTCCATGGCTTCTTCGTTTGTGACGGCTTCCACTCTGTCGATCAGTGAAATATCCAGGTTTTTTGGTATGAACCCGGCTCCAATGCCCTGAATTTTATGAGGGGATGGTTTTAAGTCTTGTCCCGCGAGGGTTTGACTTATCACCGGAGAGGCAACCGGTTCTACTGCCACGCTGATAATTTTTTTGCCTTGTGTATTTTTAATATAACGGGAGATGCCTGTTATTGTTCCGCCTGTGCCTACACCGGCCACCAGAACGTCTATATTGCCATCGGTATCGTTCCAGATTTCAGGCCCAGTGGTTTGTTCATGAATGGCCGGGTTAGCAGGATTTTCAAACTGTTGCAGCATAAGGTGCGTATTGGGGTTCTTATCTACAATGGCCTGCGCTTGCTCTATAGCACCCTTCATTCCTTTGGCCGGCTCAGTCAAAACAATATCAGCACCTAATGCTTTCATCACCTTACGTCGCTCGATACTCATGGACGATGGCATGGTTAAAATCAGTTTGTACCCTCGAGATGCCGCGACAAAACTGAGCGCGATGCCGGTATTACCGCTGGTGGGCTCGACAATTGTCATACCGGGTTTAAGTACGCCGGATTTTTCAGCATCCCATACCATGCTTGCACCAATGCGGCATTTAACCGAGTAGGCCGGATTTCTTCCTTCGATCTTTGCGAATACATTTCCCTGGGTAATTCTATTCAGGCGAACCAGCGGGGTATTTCCGATGGATAGTGAGTTATCGTTATAGATGCGTGCCATGTGATGGGGTCTCCTCATCGGCATATTGAAATCGGGGGATGGCAGGTAGTGTTTCTATCCTGACAGGAAAAATACAATTAAATCTTTGATTTTTCCACTGAACAGAAGGATATAGTAGACCATAGCTGATTTTTTTGAATGGAAACTCGCAGCGAGAGGCTGTTGGCGCAAGGGAAAAGGGCGCATTGTGTTCCGGTGGGGATTTTTTTATACTTCGATCTAGAATATTGTTCTAGTTTATTGGTTTTATTCGTTGCACAGCGTTCGAGATTTGGAGAAAAGCATGAAGTTTACAGGTACTGACCAATATGTGGCCACAGGAGATCTTCAAACTGCGGTAAATGCGGCGATTGCGTTGCAACGACCGCTTTTAATTAAAGGAGAGCCGGGCACTGGTAAGACCATGTTAGCTGAAGAGCTTTCTAAAGCACTAAATGCGCCGCTGATTCAGTGGCACATAAAGTCGACCACGAAAGCCCACCAAGGTCTCTATGAGTACGATGCCGTATCAAGACTGCGCGATTCTCAACTCGGGGATGAGCGTGTTAAGGATATTGGCAACTACATCGTTAAAGGGAAGCTTTGGGAAGCATTCGAAAGCGATCAGCGTGCCATTTTGCTTATTGATGAAGTGGACAAAGCCGACATCGAGTTTCCGAATGATTTATTGCTGGAACTGGATAAAATGGAATTTTATGTTTACGAGACGCAGCAGCGAATTGTTGCTAAAAACCGGCCAATTGTAATTATCACCAGCAACAATGAAAAGGAACTGCCGGATGCCTTTCTGCGCCGTTGCTTTTTTCATTACATCAGCTTCCCTGATCATGAGACGCTGGAAACCATTATTCGAGTTCATTTTCCGGAGATTCAGAAAGACCTGGTCAGAGAGGCACTGGATATTTTCTTCGACGTACGCAAAGTGCCGGGTTTAAAAAAGAAACCCTCGACATCTGAGATTATTGACTGGTTAAAATTATTAATGGCGGACCAGCTGAGTCTGAAAACGCTTCAGGAACGTGATCCTTCACAGGCGATTCCCCCGTTATATGGCGCACTGATCAAAAACGAGCAGGATGTTCAGTTGCTGCAACGGCTGGCATTTATGACGCGCCGCAAAGGTTAATCGTCCCACTCTGAAGAGGAAAGTTCATGTTAATTGACTTTTTCCTGGATGTACGCAAAGCAGGGGTGCCGGCGAGTTTACGAGAGCTTTTGGATTTGCTCGACGCGTTAAAGCACAGGCTGGCATTTGCCGACATGGATGAGTTCTATTACTTAAGTCGTGTCTGTCTTGTCAAGGATGAACGCCATTTTGATAAGTTTGACCGAGCCTTCAGTGCCTACTTTAAAGGCATTGAGCATCTGGATGACTTGTTGGCGAAAGCCATTCCGGATGAATGGCTGCGTGCAGAATTTGAGCGTTATCTTTCTGACGAAGATAAAGCCAAGATAGAATCCTTGGGCGGTTTGCAAGAACTGATCGAAACCTTTAAAAAGCGCCTTGAGGAGCAGCATAAGAAGCACCAGGGTGGGAATAAAATGATAGGCACCGGTGGTACATCACCCTTTGGTGCGAACGGATATAACCCGGAAGGTTTCCGAATCGGACAAAAGGAGGGGCGTCACGGTAAAGCCGTTAAGGTTTGGGAAAAGCGTGGATTTAAAGATCTGGATGACAGTGTCACCATCGGTATCCGGAATATCAAGGTTGCACTTCGCCGCCTGCGGAAGTTTGCACGCGAGGGTGCGGCAGAAGAGCTGGATCTGGATGGTACGATTCGAGGAACCGCCAGAAATGCAGGTTATCTCGATTTACACATGGTTCCTGAGCGACACAATGCGGTTAAAGTACTGCTGTTTCTTGATGTGGGGGGATCTATGGATCCTCATATTCGGGTGTGTGAAGAGCTTTTTTCCGCATGTCGGGCCGAGTTCAAACATCTTGAATATTTCTACTTCCATAACTTTATCTACGAAAGTGTCTGGAAAAATAATATTCGCCGGATGAATGAAACCTTTCATACCTGGGACATCATTCACAAGTATTCGTCCGATTACAAAGTGATATTTGTAGGGGATGCTTCTATGGCGCCTTATGAAATTACGCAACCGGGCGGAAGTATTGAGCATTGGAATGAAGAAGCGGGGGCAACATGGATGCAACGCCTCACCCAGCATTTTTCAAAAGTTGTCTGGCTGAATCCGATGCCTGAAAATTACTGGGGAGAAGGCGGGTCACTGGGCATTACGCGTCAACTTATTAGCGGAAATATGTTTCCATTGACGCTGCAAGGCCTGGAGTCTGGCATCAAGTTATTAAGCAAGTAGTCTGAAGTGCCGGGGCGTGTTGACGTTTTGTCCTGTAACTCGTTAATAGCCCTGTAGACGGAAGCTGGATGTGGCGGCCCGTCCTCGGCGCGCTTTGGCTACCGTGGCGCGGTTACCGGGGCGAGGACGCCCCTCGCTACCGCGTGATAGAGCCAAAAAAAAGCCGATGGGGGTTGAGAGTTCCATCGGCTAAACTCGGCAATTTACATACCAGTGTTCTTCAAGCAGGAAGTTTGCCACAATGACGATGTCCTGTTAAATCAACTGTGTGGCTCAGCCTTTCGACGAAATTACTCGTCTCATTTCTTTTAAATTGTTAAATTCTTTGACAGTTACCACTAATTCTTTTTTGTTCCTGCTTAATTGGTGATGCATTTACCGTAATTCATTGTTTCATTAGTGCTAATATTTGTAACCAGAACGAGACGCCGTATTTGCGCTTGGGTAATCGGCGATTCCGACCCGCAACTTAAGTATATGTATCTTAAAAAATAACTAGAACCGGTAGCCAAATGACCAGAATTTCGATTTCAGCGTACCTGATTTTTATTTTTTCATCTCTTTTCTCATTAAGTGTTGCTGCAGAAGATGCCGCAATTCAAAGCCGTTCAGAAAAGCTAAAAGAGGAAGTCATTCAGTTAAACCGGGAACTGCATAGCCTGGAAGAGCGTTTGCTTCATCCAGCCGATACGCAGGTCGCTATCTATCTCTCTGTCGATACACCTAGTCCTTTTGTACTGGATTCCGTTGAATTAAAAATTGATGGACGCGTCGCCACTAGCCATCTTTACACCGCCCCCGAAGTGAAAGCATTAGCTCGTGGGGGCAAACAAAAGTTATACGTGGGGAACGTGGGCAACGGGCCGCATAAGATTGAAGTCGCGTTTAATGGCGAAGGTGTAAACGACCATTATTTCCGCAGAGAAAGCGCCTTCTCTATCGATAAAGACAACTCATCGAAGCAAATTGAAGTCATTATTACCAATACGAAAAAGTCTTTTGAACCCGAATTGAAGCATAAAGAATGGCGTTAAGAGGCAAGATGATGAAGGCTCCTCGTTTTCAATCGGGTGCATTTAAATATTCGCTGTTTGTTTGTGCGGTAACACTAGGTGCGTTATCGCCTTGTCGTGCAGATGTACTGACGGATGCAGAAATTAAATATGAGCTGCTAAAAGGCGACACCTTCGAAGCATTGGTGCTCATGTCTGATTCAGCAGTCAGTAATCCACTGGATAAGTCGCTTGCTCTGAAAAATTTCGGCATGCTGGGGCAATCCAGAGCAGACCTGCAAGCAGCGATGAATTCAAATGCGAAAGAAGAGGGTGTTCCGGTACGTCATTTGGCTCAATATTATCTAGGTTTGGATGCCTGGACGCGTGGGGATTATGCCGAGGCCGAGGCTTTCTTGAAAAAGGCCCGAGACCAGGGCGTTGGTGATGAGCGGGCCCGGCTGGACTTCTATCTCTCCGATGCCATGTTAAAGCAGGACAGGCCTGCAGATGCAGCCAAATTGTTAGGCAAAGCCAAAGAAGGCCTTTGGACTTCATACGCCTATTATAATTTAGGGCTTTTATACGCGGGTCAGGACAGCGAACCTGCCAGAGCGATTATTTCTCTTCGGGTTGCCGAAGCCATGAATCCTAAGGATTCCGAACAAGCGTTGGAGCTTTTGGACAATATCAACTTTGCGGCAGGTTATTTATCGTTAAATGCCGGTGAGCCAGAAAGATCGCTCAGTTTTTTGAATAAAATCCGTACAGAAGGGGAGGCCGCTCCTCGTGCCCTTTATATTCACGGAGTCGCTCATGCCGATGCGAAAAATTATCGGGCAGCGATACAGTCATGGTACCGCGTGAAAAAATTTCCTTTGGTAAATGCTGGCGTCGCAGAGGCATTTATGGCGCTACCGTATGCCTATGAAAAGGAAGGTTATATTGCAAAGTCGGCGACTTCCTGGCTTGAAGCGATTTCTGTATTCGATAAAGAGACAAGGACGGTGGAAACGATAAGGGAGACGGTAAATTCGTTGGGTGTTGGGGCGGCATTATTCAGAAAAAGCGCACTTGACGATCTTGAGTGGTTTCTTTCAGAAAGTATCGCCACAAACTCTCCTAAAGTATCCTATTTGAACTTCCTGATGAGTGATGCCAAATTTGCTGCCATGGCAGAGAATGCGTTACAGCTGGATGAGCTTATTACAAATCTGGAGGACTGGCAGCGCGATTTGAACGTGTTTGATCGTATGCTTGAAGAACGAATCAACGGCTACTATCGACGAATTAAGCAGGTGAATCTGGCAGATCAGCATGTCAAACGGGATGCATTTCAGGCGCAATGGAAGAAACTGCAGGCAGAGTTTGTAAAAGCAGAGTCTGAAAAGGATTTTTTACGGGTGTCGGCGGGAGACACTCAGGCACTTTACAGCAAGGTTCAGTCTCTTAAAAAGACCGTTGAGTCTCTAAAACCTAAAACTGCCAAGCAGCCTGAGAATATGAAATTGCTGGTGGATGCGTCAGATAGATTGGAGCGGCTCGAAGGCGTTCTTGTGTGGTCTGCACAAGAGCTCTTCGAGCGAAACGCACGTATGACCCGCGATACGCTAGATAGCGTTGAAAGGGAGCTTGGACGTTATGACGGCAACCTGGAGCAGTTAAGCCTGTTGATGAAGCAAGGGCCGGATTCGCTTGTCGAGTTTAAACGTAACTTTGCCCAATACAGCGAGCGTGTAGCGAGTGCACTAAAGTCTGCGCGAAAGCAAAAGTCGGAGCTGGATAAAAATATGTCTGCGGTGGCACTCGAAGTGTTGGACCAAAAACACCGGGCCTTAATTACATATCGCGAAAAGTCTGAACAGGCGCTGGCACACACTTATGAATATATCTCATTGCTGCAAATAGACATGGCCAATCAGGAAAAGCAAAAGTCTAACGGAGGGATTGCAAAATGAGATTGCGCCCTGTTTGTTACCTGAATCGTCTTTGGCATAGACCCTTGGTGCTTACATTATCGTTAATGAGTGGCTTGGGGATGGCTAATTACTCGCATGCTGTAGAAAGTTTTCAGATTAATTTTGATGACGAGCCCCAAACACTGGGTGATATTAAGCCGGCGTTTTTGAGTTTTGAGCAAGAGCCTTTGCCGGCAATTCCTATTCGTGAGGTAATTCGTCGCTATAAGCAGTTGTTCGAGTCGACGCAAGAGCCTGAGGTTCGAATCGATGCACTGCATCGGATGACGAGCCTGGAAGCAAAGTTTGGTGACGCCAGGGAGCGTACGCCGGAAGAAGAGCGCAAGCTGTATCAAATGGCACTTGAAAGCTACGAGAAAATGGCGAGTGGTAGCTACGAAATGATCGTAGGTGCGGGAGTTTACTATAAGCGTATTGACGAACTCCTCTATCAGACCGCCAAAGCCAATGACCTGACGGGTCAACATGACAAGGCGCTGCGTAGTCTCGAGCAGCTGGTGGGATTGTATCCCAATTCGCATCTTGCCACCGAAGCCTGGTTCAGAATTGGTGAGGCCTATTTTTCCAATGGAAATTACGATAAGTCTGTCAGAGCTTATAGTCAGGTTTTAAGCAAAGGAAAGGATACCCACTTCGAAGACAAAGCACGGTACATGCTGGGCTGGGCCTATTATAAGCAGGGAAAAAGTGAAAAATCAGCTGATACTTTTGTCGCGGTATTAGATGGTCTGGCAGCTAAGGCGAAAGCAGAGGGTCAAGCCATTGATGAACTCTCAGGTAACGACAAGGAAACGCTCGAAGACACGGTAAGGGTACTCTGTTTGTCCTTTTCATATGATGCTGGTGCGTCGGCGCTGGAGCGCCTACTCCAACGTAGTGGCGAAAAGGATTATGCCTGGCTGCTTTATGATCGACTGGCCAAACTTTATCTGAAGCAGCAACGATTTGAAGACGGCGCGGATACCGCCAGATCTTATATCGCACGTTATCCCGACAGTCCAAAATCCCCCCGGATGGCGGTATTTATCATTGATGCTTACCAGCAGGCACGCTTTTTGGTCAGGGTACAAGAAGAAAAAGAATTGTTTGTATCGACCTATGTTGCATCCAATCCTGCTCGGGCAGGTTGGGCCGCAGCGGATAAAATGCTGGTAAACAAATCCCTTGAGTCCTATTTGCGAGAATTGTCGAGGTATTACTTTTTACAGGCCCAGCAGGCTTCGGGTACAGAGCCTTCCAATGCCGACGCGATCAAGAACTATAGTCGGGCGGGCGATTATTACGTGTCTCTGGAAGCCGTTGCACCTCGCGGTGAGGATATTGGCCGAATTCGCTTTCTGGCAGGAGAGGCCTTTTTTAATGCGGGCCGTTATCAGGATGCCGTGCAGGCGTATGAACGCTCAGCATATCAAAGTGACCCTCATAAAGACGCGGCAAATGCCGGTTATGCCGCGATTATGGCGTATGGTCATCTATTGGGAGAGGCTTCGCAGGGCGAAAGCGTGGTTTTTGCACAGAAGAAAAGCAGTATTCTGGCCTATGCAAAGCAATTTGCTGACGAGGAGCGCGCCCCCGTGTTGCTCAGCCATTTGTCAGGTGAGTTGATGCAAATGCAGAATTATCCTGAATCGGTGAACATTGCTGAAAAAGTGGTCATACACTCTAAATCGACCGAGGATCTTAAGCGAACCGCCTGGTTAACCATAGGTCAAGCGGCGTTTGCGCTACAGCAGTATGTCAAAGCTGAAAAAGCTTATAGTGAATCGGCAGCGCTGATGAAAGCTGAGCACTCGATGTTGCCAGCCACACGAGAGCGTATAGCAGCGGCAATTTACCGGCAAGCAGAAGATGCTATCGCATCCAGGCGCGTGCCTGAAGCCATTGAGCACTTTCTACGCATTGAAAAGCAGGTGCCTGAATCATCCATCGTGCCGAATGCCAATTTTGACGCAGCGAGTCGCCTGATGGAATTGCAGGACTGGCCTCGTGCGATTGTTGAGCTGGAACGCTTTGAAAAGCAATTTCCAACCAATGAGCTGGCGAAATCCATACCGGAAAAGCTGGTCTACGCTTACTTGCAAAGCAATCAAAAGGTAAAAGCGGCTGATGCGTTGGTCAGGCTGTCAAAAAGCGCGTCGGATACCGAAAAATCAAGAAATGCGATCTATCAAGCGGCGGAGCTTTACGAAACATCGGGTGACGTGAGTTCGGCAATGTCTTTGTATCGAGAGTATACGGAGCGGTATCCTGAACCTTTCGATCTTTACGTCGAAGCCCACAATAAGCTCGCAGAGTATTATGCAGCGTCTTCGTCCTCAGGTGATAAAGAGGCGACGGCGGCACATGAGTTCTGGCTTAACAAGATTATTACACTTGATCAGAAGGCAGGCAGTCATACCACTGAAAGGGCCCACTTTCTCGCAGGACAGGCGTCTCTGGTGTTAGCGAATAAGCAGCTGGAGCCGTTTATGAGCATCAAGCTCGGGTTGCCACTCAAGAAGTCGCTCAAGCGTAAGCGCTCGGCGCTCGAAGCGGCGGTGAAAGGTTACAATGAGGTGCTCAAATATGGATACGCCGATCTCAGTACCGAAGCCACGTTCAAACTGGGCGAGATCTATCGTCAGCTGAGCGCGGATCTGTTGGCTTCTGAGCGCCCCAAAGGTCTGGATGAACTTGAACTCGAGCAATACGGAATATTGTTAGAAGAGCAAGCCTATCCGTATGAAGAAAAAGCAATAGAACTTTACGAAATTAACGCAACTCGTACAAAAGATGGCGTTTATGATAAGTGGGTTCAAGAAAGCTTTCGACAGTTGAGTAAAATGGTACCTGCGAACTACAAAAGACAACAGAAGGCTATTCGTTATGTATCTGAATTCAAGTAAGCCGTTTTTTCTTGCTGGTTTTGTAATGTTAATTTCTGCCTGTGCCTCTCAACCTAAGGTTGAAATGGCTCAAGCCTTGTCTCAACCCGCGACCGCAGTGGTTCAGCCTATGGCTCCGAATCCTGCAGAGCTTGCGAGCTATGAAGCGGCAGTACAGGCTTTGGATGCGGGTGATGTTGTGGCGGCCAAGCCGGTTTTTGAATCATTGTCTAAAAAGTACCCTGATTTTGCGGGGCCGCTGGTTAATCTGGCAATCGTCGCCGAGCAGGAAGGTGATATAGATGGCGCGATTGCACAATACCAGGTTGCGCTGGCTATTCAGCCTGATCATGTCGCTGCCTTGAATAATCTTGCGATTCTGTTGCAGACCAAAGGCGAATTCAGTCGTGCCGCCGAGTTTTACAAGCGAGGATTGAGTAAATCGCCAGACAGCCCTGAATTGAACTACAATTTAGCGGTGTTGTATGAGCTTTACCTTCGTGATTTTGAGAAAGCGGTTAAATACTACGAAGTTTATAGCGCAAGTCTTTCCCAGCCTGATGCCGACATGGAAGTACTGCTCAAGGGACTCAAACGTCGAATTAACTAGTCTTGATTCGCGCAGCGGGTAAGGGCGATTGGCTGGCAAGACAGTGGAAGGTTTGGTTAATATCAAGTTTCGCCGGTGGCTGTGCCAGCCGAGATCATCATGTATTTAGTAAATAAGTCGCACACCTTTATGATAAGAGATTTGCAACGATTCATCGCCACCGCGACACAGTGGACATTTGTCGCGCTAGTCAGTTTGTTTTCCTGTACTACAATGGCTTCTGGCAAAGAAGAATTAGAAGGCATATCAATACAGGGTAACAATGAGCAGCCACAAGTGTTGTATCTGATTCCCTGGCAGTCCCCTTCTATTCCCGCGCGGGAAGAGCATCCTCCGGTTAAACAGTTGTCGGGAGTGCTTGCTCCTGTCGATCCTGAGTTTCATGAGAATGAATTGTTCTTCAGGAAAACTCAAAGTTTACACACGAATTTGCAACGGAAAAGTCCCTAATAACCTTTGGGTTAATCACACTATGGAGAAGATATTACAATGATTGATACTATCGTGCGCTTTTTTCAGGAAGGTGGCGCTTTTATGTACCCCATCGCTGTTGTGCTGGTTTTGGGGTTGGCGATAGCCATAGAACGCATGATCTATCTTTCTGCTGCTAAAACAGCAAACCGCAGTGCGTTTGATAAAGCCATTTTGCCGTTGCTTAAGAAGCGTGATTATAAAGCAGCGTTGCGTTTCAGTAATGATTCCAATACCGCGATTGCCGCAATGATGGGAGCGGGGCTCAGCCGACTGATTGCGCAACAAAAGCGTGAAGACATTGAGTACGCACTGGAAGAAGGCTTAATGGAAACCCTGCCGCGTCTGGAAAAGCGCACACAGTATTTAGCAACACTGGCAAACGTATCTACGCTGCTTGGATTGTTGGGAACGATTATCGGTCTGATTGCAGCGTTCACCGCTGTAGCCAATGCTGACCCCGCTGAAAAAGCCAGCTTGTTGTCCCAGAGTATTTCTGTCGCGATGAATACGACCGCATTTGGGTTGATGGCTGCTATCCCTTTGCTTTTGGTTCACGCTGTTCTGCAGACAAAAACTAATGAGCTGGTGGACAGTTTTGAAATGGCCGGTGTTAAGTTTTTAAATACAATTTCCGAACAGCCTTCCCAATCGTCCTGAGGCGATCGCGCACTAAGTAAACATGCGTTCAACTTATAAAAAGGATGATGGGGTCTTATGAGAAGGAAGCATCGCAAGCTTCGTGATGAGCCGGAACTGGATATTACGGCGTTCATGAATTTGATGATTGTTTTGGTGCCGGTGTTGCTTTTGAGTATGGTTTTTTCACATACCAGCATCATTGAGCTAAATTTTCCTACCGGTGAAAGCTCTGCTCCTTTACTGGAGGACGAGTCTGTTCAGTTGCAGGTAACCATCCGTAAGGATCGTTTACTGGTATCCGATTCCAAAGGTGGAATGATTGGCCAGGTCGAAGCGATAGCGGGTGTGCAGGACACCAAGGGATTGCGTGAACTGCTTAAAAAAGTTAAAGCCCGACTGCCCGAGAAGAAAGATGTTGTTTTGTTGGTTGAGTCCGATACGGAATATCAGACACTGGTTTCGGTGATGGATGCTGTCAGGGCATTTCCAACCGTTGTGGCAGCTAACCTTGTGTATGCAGAATTATTCCCGGATATATCTATCGGTGATGCATCATCTGCGCCCCCGGCTACCACTACAGAGGGAGGTGCCGGATGAAATTATCTCGCCGAGCGAAACGGATAAAACGTCACTATGGGCGCATGCACAAATCAGCGGGACTCAATCTGGTTTCGCTGATGGATATATTTACCATATTAGTCTTCTTTTTAATGGTGAATTCTTCTGACGTTAAAGTGTTACAGCAGGATAAATCGGTTAAATTGCCGGTATCTGCGGCAGATCAACAGCCAAAAGATACTCTGGTCGTGATGCTTAGTGGTAAGGATATACTGGTTCAGGGGCGCAAAGTTAGCGCAGTCTCTGATAACCCGGGTCAGGATGTTTTATCCGGTCTTAAGGATGAGCTGGATTATCAATCCAAGCGTGCTTCAGCACCGCAAGCTGATCAGCCGCAGGGACTACCGATTACTATTGTCGGAGATCAGGGGGTTCCTTACTCAGAGCTCAAGCGCATCATGGCGACTTGTGTAGCTGCGGGATATACCAATATTTCGTTGGCAGTCAGCCATCGTTCCGAAAAGGAGGTCTGACGTGGCGGCAATCGATATTCAGGATTTTCGCAGCGGCTCGTTACTTCCGTGGACGCAGCTTCCCGATGAGTCACGCCGCTTCCGGCGGGTTTTGTTGGCTCTGTTTGTGGTGACGCTGCCGTTGGCGCTTATCATTCCTTCGTTGAAGGTGCCCGAGCCTGACAGAGCACAGCTGGAGGCGTTACCTCCTCAGCTTGCAAAGGTTATTTTGCAAAAAAAAGTAGAGCCACCACCGCCACCACCTGTTGAGCCCAAAGAGGAAGAAAAACCACCCGAACCCAAGGTTGAAGAACCACCCAAAGTGGTTGAAAAGCCGAAGGTCGAGGTAAAGAAACCACCCGAAAAGCCAAAAGAAAAGCCGACGGAAAAGCAAGTCGAAAAAGCAATAGAAGTCGCCAAGAAAAGTGGCCTGTTGGCTATGCAGGACGATCTGGCTGATATGCGTCAGATGATGGATACAACATCACTGGCAACGGCACCACAAAAGCGGGCGAAGACCATTGCTGCTACGGCGAATGCTATTGATTCGAATTTGGCACTAGCTGGCAGTGGAGGCGTGGTTACGTCTGGTGTCGGACCTAATGAAGCCGTTGTGTTATCTGAGCGAGATGCGGTTGCTTTGGTTCAGACGGATGAAGATAAAGCGGTCGCTGATGCGATACAAACCCAGAAAAAGCCTTCAAAAGAGCGTAGTGGAGATAATATACGCCGCACGATGGACAAGAATAAGTCCTCTTTGTATGCGATATATAATCGCGCGCTGAGGAAGAATCCAGGGCTGGAAGGTAAAGTCGTTTTGGAGCTTACAATTGAATCGTCCGGTGTCGTATCTGACTGTAAGGTTATCTCCTCAGACTTGCAGAATGCCGATCTGGAGAAAAAACTTGTTGCCCGTGTGAAGTTGATTAACTTCGGTAAGTTAAATGTCGATAAGAAAATCGTTAGATTGCCAATTGAGTTTTTTCCGGCGAACTGATGACTTCCGGTAGCAGACAAAACCCTGGTGATTCACCGGGGTTTTGTTTTTATGGGGCGGAATTTACTCACATGATGGATTATAAGCATGTGTTTGTTTTAGGTACTCTGGATTATTACCAATATATGAATCCAGAGTTTGTGTATGAGATTGATGGTAAGGTTTCAGAGATTCTTGAGCGTGAAGTATGACCCGAAAGAGCATAAGTATCGATCGAATTATCGGGTTATATCAAGACCATGAAAATATCGCTCTGCCTTCGCTGGCAGAGCAGTCCTGGTTTGGTGTGACCTGGTTAAGCAGCTATGTTTGGACTAAATCTGTGTTAGTGCATCGTGAAATTTCGTTTGAGGAGTTTGTGGCACACACTTTGAAAAATGATCCGACCGCACCTTATCTTTCTCCTGATAAATGGTTACCGAATTGTTTCTTTGATTCTGTTGATAGAGAAGTAGTTTCAGATCATATAAAGCGCGGCATTGCTGATCTGAATGAAGCCCGAAAAGATCCAGACTTTGAATTAGTCGAAGGTGACATTCCATTAAATGACCGCAGTGTTGAACAATACCTGCTCGGTTATTGCATTGTTGGCACTGAGAAACCATGCAATAAAAATCAATATGGTCCTACGAACATTTATGTTTGGCAAAGTGGTGACTGGTTTCATTATTGTGAGATTCATAATGAATCTTGAGGTTCGTGTTCACAATTTAGCTAAGATTCTCCGATTTACGCATCATTAAGAACTCATCCGATAGCTCAGCGGTACGCGAAAAGACCAGGTCGCTCGCGATGACTGTTCTGGGAAGGGAGGGAAGCGCGCCGCAGACTTGACGGCATCCAGAGCTGCGCTTTCAAATAATGTCGGGCCGCTGACATTTACCACGTTAATTGACCGAATGCTTCCATCGCGATTTAAAGTCAGCTCGAGTGTAACATCTCCTTCTTTACGCATTTTTCTTAATCGCTTTGGATAGACTTTCTGTTTCTCGATCAGCTCTCGAATCTGGTTTCGATAACTATTTTCGGCGATGAGGCGCGCCTCCGCGTTTTCACTTTGTGACGCGTTAGGTGCCGTGACAAACGCTTCAGTTTTAGGTTCGACAAGCGTTTTTGCCGTTAACGCTCCTTCTTGCGACTGTTCAACGAACGGTTCAGGCTTCGGATTCGGTTTGGTCTCTGGCTTCGGGTTCTGTTTGGTCTCTGGTTTAGGCACTGGTTTAGGTTCTGGTTTAGGTTCTGGTTTAGGTTCTGGTCTGGGAGTGGGATGAGTTTCAGATTTGGGCGTTGGTTTGGATTCGGGTATGGGCGCAGGTTCGGGCTTGAATGTCGGTGTGGATAAGGGGGCGTCCACCAGAATTTCAGGTTCGGTCACCGATAGGGGTTGAGCGAGAATGCGAACGGAAAAAGAGGTGACTATTTCAGTTTCAGGCAACGAGGGTTTTAATGTCGACTCGCGTTGCGAGTGAACCTCTCTTGCGCCCATTAACAGTACGACGATGCCATGAATGACCAGAGATACGATCAGGCCGCGACGAAATGCTACTGGAAGTTTCATCTGGTCTCGCTGCTCCGGGAAGTCAGGGGCGAATTCTGCTGATTGCTCGCAAGACGAACGGATAATGTGTACGAAAGCCACTTGTCGACGATGGCTTCAGATAGCAGTCCACTGTAGGAATGACGCTGACGGTCGGTATCGTAGAAATAGGATCTGGGCAATTCGCCATACCAGCCCGGATCAATAGCAAAGCGCAGGCGTTCAGGCAGATCATCTCCGAATATCCAGTTGTCGAGCGCTTCCAATTGATATTCTGCCAGGGTTGCTTCAATGGCGGCAGCGTCTTGCGGTGAGTCGGTTGATATCAGTATCAGCTCTTTCGGTGCGAAATCATGACGACGTGTCTGTAGTAATGCCAATTCCTGCTGACAGGGAGGGCAATCAATGGACCAAAGCACCAGCATAAAGGGCCTTCCATCAAGGCTCGAAATTATGTCCTGTAGGCTGGACTTTTGAAAAACGCGCAGTGCTGCTGGTGGCGCCTCAGCTGAGGACAAGGTACTCAATAGGCTCAGTAGGGTGACTATCAGTGGCCAGAGGTATTTTTGTTTCATGGTGACACCTGTAGGAGCAGGTAACCTTCCGCCTGCGTTTGCCATGCAACATAAACGCGACTTTTATCGGTGACAAAATCGGGGTGGTCGGATTTCTCCTGGGTTTTTGCCAGTGACTGATTCTCTGACCAGGTGTTTCCGTTATCGTTAGAGCGGCGCATCAGTAACTCGGTTGCCTCACCATTAAAGCGCTTCCATACCAGATAAACATCGCTGCCAATGGCGTAAACCTGCGGACGGGAGGCGCCCGGTGTGGCATCAAATACCTGCTCGTTACTCATCGTTCGTGTTTTCAGATCAAACTGGCCATAGATTAATCCCTGGTGCTGACTACCTTGGGTGAACCAGGCCAGATGCGCGATATTTCGAGCATCTATCGACAGATCCGGCCCATGATGCGGACAGCCCTCGAGATGCCATTGATCCTCGGTGGCTCTGAATAGTTCGGCTGAAGTATGGGTCTCTGGCACATAGGCCATCGCATGATCTCGAATTTGTCCGGGAAAGCTGTGTCGCCAGAAGGCCACGACTTTACCTTGTGCATCCTGAGCAAGGGCGACGCGGCAGCATTCGCAACTGTGATCCACCAGCTTGCGGTTTTCCGAGAAGCTGGCTCCCTGATCGTGCGACACCACATAGTAGAGTGCGGCTCCGGTGTAATCTTGCCCCTCCGCGGCGGCCTTTATCTGGGCGCGTTTATCAATCCAGACCAGATAGAGGTTGCCCTTGGAATCCTGTGATATTGAATCGAACCGATGACTGATAAGCGCGTTGTCAGTGTTTATTGTTCGGGGTGGCTCAAAGCTTGCGCCCCCGTCCCGCGATCGGGTAAACCGGATCTCTCCGGCGTAACGGCCGGGGGTTTTATGAGTCCAGGACACATAAATCCACTGATCCTTACCTACAAGAATCTTGGGTCGGTTTTCTCCATCGTCATAAATGGCTTCGGGAGTTGTGTTGATAGCCGTCGGTACGCTGTATGTGCGACCAAGGTCGGTGGAGAGACTAAGATAAACGTGGTTATTCTGACTAAATACCACATAAAGCACGCTGTCCCGGACACCTTCGACAAACGTTGCCGTGGGTGCCCGACCACAGTGTGGCGACGGAAGCGCATGGGCATCCTGACAGGCTGTTGCCCCACGGGTGTCTTCGGTGTGTTGATCATGTTGCATCGCTGCGTGAGATGCACCCGCAGCATAACTTAGCAGTATGACAAGAAGGTAAATAGCCGTTCGCATGGTGCGCATCCCATTCATGTTGAATAATTATCCTGACTTAAGTCACTCTCGTGCGGTATCAAAAACTATATTCGAGGCCAGCAAAAAACTGCCTTGGCGCGGCAGGGGTGTACTTCTCCTTGCCATAGCTGAAAGTGGCGTTTTCTGCATAAATCTCGTCGGTGACATTGTTGATTTTTGCGCTCACTTTGAGTTGTTCCGAAATCTGATACAGTGCTTTGAGGTGCGTTACGGTATAGCCGTCGTAAGTGTGGGTATTTTTGTCATCCAGCCAATATTCACCAACATATTCAAGTTCGGCGACCGTCGTTAATCCCTTCACCGCGGAGGGTTCATAGCTCAGCCGAAGATTGGCAACGTCATTGGGCGCGGCGGCTTGTTCATTGTTGCCGTACACCGGGTCGTTAACGAATTTGTGTTCGGAATAGCTATAGGCCAGTCGGACGGATAGCTGGTCAACCGGTTTGTATTGCCATGCGACCTCGATGCCTTGGTGGCGGGTTTCGCCTCCATTAACGTAATACTGATCGCCGGAGGCGTTTTCTCGACTGACAATGGTGTCATCGATGGACATAAAATACACGGAGGCATCAAAGCGATGGCGCAACGTTGCCAACTTATAGCCGATTTCATAGGTGTCGCTGATTTCGGGATCAAGTGTAAAGTTTACGTTATTGGTTTTGAGTGAATATAGTCGCGTAGCCTGAGGGATACGGAAGCTATTGGCATAACGAGCATAGACATGCTGACTGGAATCAAAGTGATAGGACAGACCCAGTTTTGGACTGAAGTGCTCGAATGAAGGATCGCTATCACTTGCAGGACGTAAGTAGGTTGAAGAAGCGTAGGCACCATCTGCGAGATTGTTGGTGTAATTGTATTGGTTGTGGTCGTATCGCAGACCGGCATTCAGCTGCAATTTTTCGGTAAGATCATACCCGGCGCTGGCGTAGGGCGATACGGCAAAGTAGGCGACATCATAGTCGTATATTTTCCCTTTCGGCACACTAGATCCGAATCCTGACGGCACATAATCAAACAGCTGGGTATAGGTCCGGTTAGATTCTGTGTACTCCATGTCCATACCGACAATGGTATGTAGCGCATCTTGCGTCATATCCGCTTTAAGCATCAGCCCGGCAGTTTTTTCTGTGCTGTCATTTTCAGGAAGATTTCTTTCCCAGGTCGCGATATAACGATTACGATTACCGCGTACATAACCAATGGTGCTAAGTTCGACTGTGTCATTCAGGTAATGTGTCCATTCAGTGCTCAATCGGGCAAAATCAAATTTGCGCTGGATTTCAAGGCCGGAGGCAAGTGCGGAGGCAATATCGCCCACGGAGTCGGGGTGATGGTTTAGTTCATCCAGTCCAATCAGATTTCCCGACATATCACTTTCGGTGGTATTCAGAATAAACACGGTTTTAAGTGCATTGCTGTCATTGAGCGTTGTGAAATGGGTGCCAGTCAGTTCTGTTCTTTGCGCGCTGGTGTGGTCTCGCCAGCCCTCGTTAATTGTGTGACTCAGGTTAATTCCAAGATTCGAGCCGCCTTCCAGTGTGCCTCCGGTCGTCACTCCAAGCTTATAAAACCCATTGCTGCCCGTGTCAGCTTTAACGCGATAGCCATCGAATTCGGAGGGGTCGTTGGATATCACATTAATCGTAGCCGCGATGGAATCGGATCCATAAAGGGCGGTACCGGCCCCTTTGAGTACTTCAGCTGATCCGGCGGAGCTGAAATTGGTATAGGCCAGACCGTTGTGGTTAAAAAAACCAGAGGACTGTACGGGGATGCCGTCTTGTAAAAAAAGGTAGTAAGGGCCAGTGTTCATGGGCATTCTGATCGCAGTCATGTGGCCCAGCGTGGAGCCGGTTTGCGAAATACGAACCCCTGCAACAGAATTGAACAAATCTTTTTGATAATTGGGCTGATCGACGGCAACACTCTTTTGATCGACCACACTCACACTGGCAGGCACGTCCAGCGAGGCCTCGGCCTCTCGGGTCGCGGTAACGCTGATGGTATCCAGATGATCAATAGATGCTGGCGTTGATGCTGCATCGTTGTTGGTTTGTGCAAGGGAATAACCGCTAAATGAAACGGCAGCCATGCTGACAAAGCAGCAGTGAGCGATGCTAAACGTTAAATTTTTCACGTACCGTCCTTTCAAAAATGATCGACGGCCATGGATATTAACTGTTATTCAATTCTTTAGAAGTGACATATTGTCGCACCCCTGTTTAGTGCTTGTGCTGTTGTTGAAGCCGTCTTTCATCAGTTTTAATTCATGCGAGGCTGTTTTGTCGACAATGTTGGCGGTTTTTATTTGACGAATTCATCTATGAGGGCTATATTGTCGACACTTTAAACTACATACGATGCTTTCTGTATGAGCTTTTTTACCGAACAACCCGTCACTTCTGCAGATAAAACCTTTTTCCTGCTCAGGAAAGATATTGTGGAAGGGGCGATATTGTCCGGTTCAAAATTAAGTGAAACCGAATTGTCGACAAAGTATGCCGTGAGTCGGGCGGTCATACGGGAGGCGATTAATCGTTTGGAGTCGTGCCATATTGTCGAACGCAAGGCCAACGTGGGGGCTCGTGTGGTTTCTCTGACACCCGAGGGCATGATCGGCTTATATCAGGTAAGAGAAGCACTCGAAGGCATGGCTGCACGTCTGGCGGCTAAAAATATGAGCGATGCCGAGATTGCCGATCTCAATAATTTGCTCACCGCGCATTATCAGGATGTCAAAAACGACGAATCCTATTATCAGGAAGCCGGTGATGTGGATTTTCACTATCGCATTATTCTTGGCAGTAAAAACAACCATCTGATTTCCATGTTAATTGACGGTATTTACCATCTGGTACGTATGTATCGGGTTCAGTTGGGCATGGCAGGCCCGCGTGTAACTACTGCTTTTAACGAGCACAAACACATTGTTCAGGCTATTTCCAATCGCGATGAAGAACTGGCGGAGATGCTGATGCGGCGTCATATTCTTTATTCCAGAAATAACATTGAACAAAAACTCGTTAACAAGGTCTACACTCGAAGTGAGAAGAGAGAGAAGCCATGAGCGCAGGTAAGAAATTTCGTCAGGCATTAGCCGCCAACAAACCACTGCAAATTGTGGGCACCATTAATGCCTACTCAGCCATGATGGCAAAGCAGATTGGGCATCAAGCCATTTATCTTTCCGGTGGCGGGGTCGCGAATGCTTCTTACGGGCTGCCCGATTTGGGTATGACCTCGCTGACCGATGTGCTGGTCGATGTTCAGCGTATTACTTCTGCCTGTGATCTGCCGCTATTGGTCGATATTGATACGGGTTGGGGGGGTGCCTTTAACATTGCGCGGACGATTCAGCAAATGGAAAAGGCGGGCGCGGCAGCCGTTCATATCGAAGATCAGGTTGCACAAAAGCGTTGTGGACACCGACCGAACAAGGAAATTGTTTCTCAGCATGAGATGGTTGATCGCATTAAAGCGGCCGTTGATGCGCGCAAGGATGAGGACTTCTTTATCATGGCGCGTACCGATGCGTTTGCACAGGAAGGACTGGAGGCTGCAATTGAGCGTGCCCAGGCCTGCGTTGCAGCGGGAGCAGATGGTATTTTTGCTGAAGCCATTAAAACCGAAGAGCATTACCGTAAATTTTCAGCCGCGCTGGATGTCCCGCTGCTGGCGAATATCACTGAGTTTGGTCAGACAGAATTGTGGAACCGCGCGCAGTTGGGTGAGTGGGGTGCCGCGATGGTGCTTTATCCACTGAGCGCCTTCCGTGCCATGAATAAAGCGGCAGAGCGGGTGTATCAGAGCATACTGGAAAAGGGAGACCAGAAAGAGGTCACTGACATTATGCAAACCCGCATGGAATTGTACGATTATCTGAACTACCACGATTTCGAACAGAAGCTGGATGCATTATTCGCGGAAGGCAAAAACAAATAGTCAGCACCGACAACAACCGATAACAGGCATAGTTAAGAAACCGGGAGTGAACAAGATGGCAAAAGCAAAAGAACTCAGCGGCGCAGGTTTGCGTGGTCAGGTGGCAGGAAAAACCGCACTGTCTACCGTGGGTAAGTCCGGATCCGGATTAACCTACCGTGGATATGATGTAAAGGATCTGGCGGCCCATTGCGAATTTGAAGAAGTGGCGTACCTGATTTTAAAAGGCGAATTGCCTGATCAGGCCCAACTCGATGCCTACAAGGCCAAACTGAAATCTTTGCGGTCACTGCCACAGGCGCTGGTGGAAGTACTGGAGCGGATTCCTGCGACGGCGCATCCGATGGATGTTATGCGAACAGGCTGTTCTATGCTGGGCAATCTGGAAACCGAACAGAGCTTTGAGCAACAGCAGGATGTTACTGACCGCATGCTGGCGCTGTTTCCCGGTATGATTAACTACTGGTATAACTTTTCACACAAAGGCCTGCGGGTGAATGTCGACACTGACGCCGACTCGATTGCCGAACAGTTTTTGTGGACGCTGCATGATGCCAAGCCGGATGCTTTGCATACACGAGTAATGCAGGCATCGCTGATTCTGTATGCCGAGCATGAGTTTAATGCTTCAACCTTTACGGCGCGTGTTTGCGCTTCTACGTTGAGTGATATGCACTCGTGCGTCACCGGCGCGATTGGTTCGTTGCGAGGGCCTTTGCATGGCGGTGCGAACGAAGCGGCCATGGAGTTAATTGAGGGGATGAATGATCCCGAAGATGCCGAACAGAAATTATTGGGCATGTTGACTCGCAAAGAGAAAATTATGGGCTTTGGCCATGCCATTTATTCCGAGTCGGATCCACGTAATGCTGTGATCAAGGAATGGTCTGAAAAACTCGCGCAGGCGAGTGGCAATACCTCGCTGTATGATATTTCGGTTCGTTGTGAAGCGGTAATGTGGCGCGAGAAAAAGCTGTTTTGTAATGCCGATTTCTTCCATGCCTCAGCTTATAACTATATGGGAATCCCGACACCCTTGTTTACCCCCATCTTTGTTTGCAGCCGTTTAACGGGCTGGGCGGCTCATGTGATGGAACAGCGTGCAGATAACCGCATTATTCGTCCCAGTGCGGATTATGTTGGTGTCGCACCACGTGTAGTGACCCCGATTGCATCCCGCTGATAGCTGCAAGCAGGCAGGTGTCTGCCATCATTAATTTAAAACGTTTTCGGGGGAACGCCGCGTCCCCCAATTTTTGTAGAGCATCCGAGTATGAACACCCTTTTTCGTAAACCTCTTCCTGGCACCTCACTGGATTTTTTTGATACCCGCGAAGCGGTTGAAGCCATTAAACCCGGCGCTTATGACGGCTTGCCGTACACGTCGCGGGTATTGGCAGAACAGCTGGTACGTCGTTGTGATCCGGCAGATTTGACCGCTGCGTTAACCCAGATTATCGAACGCCAGCGGGATCTTGATTTTCCCTGGTATCCGGCGCGGGTGGTGTGTCATGACATCCTTGGGCAAACTGCGCTGGTGGATCTGGCGGGACTGCGAGATGCCATTGCAGAAAAAGGGGGCGATCCCTCCAAGGTTAATCCTGTCGTACCTACACAGTTGATTGTGGATCATTCTCTGGCGGTAGAGTGTGGTGGTTTTGATCCGGATGCGTTTGACAAAAACCGCGCCATTGAAGATCGTCGCAACGAAGACCGTTTTCATTTCATTGACTGGACCAAAACCGCGTTTAAAAACGTAGATGTGATTCCGGCAGGGAACGGCATCATGCACCAGATCAATCTGGAAAAAATGTCGCCGGTGGTGCAGGCTCGTGACGGTGTGGCATTTCCGGATACCTGTGTGGGTACCGACAGCCATACCCCGCACGTGGATGCGCTGGGTGTGATTTCGGTCGGTGTGGGCGGACTGGAAGCAGAAACCGTGATGCTGGGACGGGCCTCGATGATGCGCCTGCCCGACATTGTGGGAGTCGAACTTACCGGACAGCGTCAGCCGGGCATTACAGCGACGGATATCGTATTGGCATTGACCGAATATCTGCGTAAAGAGCGTGTGGTTGGTGCGTATCTGGAGTTCTTCGGCGAAGGTGCTTCCAGTCTGACGATTGGTGATCGTGCTACGATTTCCAATATGACACCGGAATACGGCGCAACAGCCGCGATGTTCTATATCGACGAGCAAACCATCGAGTACCTGAAACTCACGGGTCGCGAGCCGGAGCAGGTCGCGCTGGTGGAGCAATATGCGAAACTGACCGGATTATGGGCCGACAGCCTGAAAAATGCCGAATACGAGCGTGTGCTGAGATTTGATCTCTCCACTGTGGGTCGAAATATGGCCGGGCCTTCCAACCCGCATGCCCGTGTGGCGACCGCCGATCTGGCCGCTAAAGGCATTGCCGGATCCTGGGAAGAAAAGGCCGGTGAAATGCCTGATGGTGCGGTGATTATCGCCGCCATTACCAGCTGTACCAATACCAGCAACCCACGCAATGTGGTTGCTGCGGCATTGCTGGCGCGAAAGGCGAATGCGTTGGGTCTGGTGCGTAAACCCTGGGTGAAGTCCTCGTTTGCCCCCGGCTCCAAAGTGGCAGAGTTGTATTTGAAAGATTCGGGCTTGTTGCCTGAATTGGAAAAGCTGGGCTTTGGTATCGTGGCGTTTGCCTGTACAACCTGTAACGGGATGAGCGGGGCACTCGATCCGGCGATTCAGCAGGAAATAATAGACCGCGACCTGTACGCGACTGCGGTGCTGTCGGGAAATCGTAATTTCGACGGGCGTATTCATCCTTATGCCAAACAAGCCTTTTTGGCGTCTCCTCCCTTGGTGGTGGCGTACGCCATTGCCGGAACGATTCGTTTCGACATCGAAAATGATGTGCTGGGTGTGGTCGATGGGAAGGAAATTCGTCTAAAGGATATCTGGCCTTCAGACGAAGAAATTGATGCCATAGTTAAAGCCAGCGTGAAACCTGAGCAGTTCCGTCAGGTGTATATCCCCATGTTTGATCTGGGCGAAATCGAAGCGGCTAAAAGTCCGTTGTATGACTGGCGTCCTATGAGTACCTACATTCGCCGTCCTCCCTACTGGGAAGGTGCGCTGGCAGGCGAACGAACGCTGACCGGTATGCGGCCCCTGGCCGTATTGCCTGATAACATCACAACGGACCATTTGTCGCCTTCGAACGCCATTATGATGGACAGTGCGGCGGGAGAATATCTGCATAAAATGGGGTTGCCAGAGGAAGATTTTAACTCGTATGCAACCCACCGGGGCGATCACCTTACGGCACAGCGAGCCACCTTTGCTAATCCCAAGCTGATGAACGAAATGGTTAAGGAAAATGGCAAGGTGAAGCAAGGATCGCTGGCGCGGATTGAACCGGAAGGCAAGGTCACTCGTATGTGGGAAGCAATTGAAACCTACATGGCCCGCAAACAGCCGCTGATTATTATTGCCGGGGCCGACTACGGTCAGGGCTCATCCCGTGACTGGGCGGCCAAAGGGGTGCGTTTGGCTGGCGTCGAAGCCATTGCTGCAGAAGGTTTCGAACGGATTCACCGTACCAACCTCATTGGTATGGGCGTTTTACCTTTGGAATTCAAAGCGGGTACGACGCGCATTACGCTGGAAATTGACGGTACTGAAACCTACGATGTCCGTGGCGAGCGCAAACCACGTGCAGATTTGACGTTAGTAATTCATCGCACTAACGGCGAAACACTGGAAGTGCCTGTGACTTGTCGTCTGGATACCGCAGAAGAAGTTTCCATTTACGAAGCCGGAGGCGTGTTGCAGCGTTTCGCTCAGGATTTTCTCGAATCGAGCGCGAACTGATCGCTTTAAAAGTGCGGGCCGGGTAACGGCCTGCCAGCTTTTTTAATCCGAATTTAAGTTTTATCAATTCAGGACTCACCATGTCTCATACTCCCCAGATTAAAATTCCTGCAACTTACCTGCGTGGTGGCACAAGCAAAGGTGTTTTTTTCAATTTGACTGATTTGCCTTTGGCAGCACAGGTGCCTGGCGAAGCCCGTGATAAACTTCTGCTCCGTGTGATAGGCAGCCCTGATCCTTACGGAAAGCAAATTGACGGCATGGGGGGGGCGACTTCCAGCACCAGTAAAACCGTGATTCTGGCAAAAAGTACGCAACCCGATCACGATGTGGATTACCTGTTTGGTCAGGTTTCGATAGATAAAGCATTTGTTGACTGGAGCGGAAACTGTGGCAACCTGACCGCGGCGGTTGGGGCATTTGCGATTAGCAATGGTCTGGTTGATGCACAACGTATTCCTGCGAACGGTCTTTGCACCGTGCGAATCTGGCAGAAAAATATTGCCAAAACCATTATCGCGCATGTTCCCATGACGAATGGTGAAGTACAGGAAACGGGAGATTTTGAGCTGGATGGCGTCACTTTCCCGGCGGCTGAGGTGCAGATAGAGTTTCTCGACCCGGCCGCAGATGAGGATGGCGAGGGGGGCTCGATGTTTCCTACGGGCAATCTGGTGGATTCGTTAGAGGTTCCGGGCGTGGGGATTTTAAACGCGACCCTGATTAATGCAGGAATTCCAACGGTATTCGTTAACGCAGAAGAGATCGGTTATACCGGTACAGAACTTCAAGATGCCATCAATGGAGATGCGCAAGCTCTCGAAAAGTTTGAAACCATTCGAGCCTATGGGGCGTTGCGTATGGGCCTGATCAATGAGGTGGCCGAAGCCGCATCGCGTCAGCATACGCCGAAAGTAGCATTTGTTGCCGCGCCAAAAGATTACGTTTCTTCTAGTGGCAAGCAGGTTAACCAGTCCGATATCGATTTACTGGTACGTGCACTTTCCATGGGCAAATTACATCATGCCATGATGGGCACCGCCGCTGTTGCCATTGGTACGGCAGCGGCAATACCCGGTACTCTGGTAAATATGGCGGCTGGTGGTGGCGAGCGCAGTGCGGTTCGATTTGGGCATCCATCAGGCACTTTGCGGGTGGGGGCAGAAGCGCAACAGGTCAACGGCGACTGGAGCGTAACTAAAGCCATTATGAGTCGGAGTGCCCGTGTCTTGATGGAAGGATGGGTTCGGGTGCCGGGCGACACGATTTGATTGAGAAACAAGTCTGATTAGAAAATGCGAGTTGGGCTGGTGACTATTCATTCCTCGTCTATCGACTGACGAGGAATGGAAGTCGCAATGGACCGCGCCATCGCTTTAATTCCTGCACCAGATAACCAAACCAATTCCGCCCAGGATGGTCGAAGATGCCAATAGCAATCTAAGCGTCACGGGTTCTCCCAGTAATACCACGCCTCCGATTGCCGCTATCACGATGGCACTAAGCTGAATAGTAGAGGCTACGGTGGCGGTCAGAGAAGGTAATACGCTGTACCAGAGGGCATAGCCCAATCCCGAAGCCAGTGCACCTGATGCCAGCGCGTATAAAAAGCCGGAGTTGTCCCACTGGTACTGGCTAAGCATGACCAGAGATAACAGGAGTGTGAATGGCACGGTACGAATAAAGTTGCCCGCTGTGTCCTTTAGTGGCTCGCGCGAACCTTTTCCGCGCACTGAATAGATGCCCCAGGAAACTCCCGCAAAAATCATCAGCAAGGCCTCAAACCAGGGCGGGGCAGACAGCCCCGGGAACAACAGCAGCACCAGCCCGGAGATGGCCAATACAAAACCTACCCACTGCCAAAGCCGTAACCGTTCTCCGGCCCAGAGACCATAGCCAATCATCGTGGTCTGTACGGTAGCGAACAGGAGTAGAGCGCCTGTTGACGCAGAAAGCTCAATATAACCGAAAGAAAAGGTTGCGGCATAGGTAAAGAGCGCCAGGGCCGAAAGGGTATTACCTGCGGGGCGAATGAGGCCTGAAATGCGCTCGCGTTGTCGAACCGATATCAGTAGTACCAGCGTAACGGCGCCCGACATTAATCGGATGCTGGTGAAGCTGGCCGCATCAAGGTGGGTTTCTCGCAAGGCAAATCGGCACAGTAACGAGTTAGCGGCAAATGCCACCATGGTCAGTGTGGTTAAAAATACCAGCCGGGTGAGGCCCATATGCTGTTTGCTCCAAGGGAAACTCAATGCGAAAGGCGTGCGTCAGGATCTTGCTGTTCAGTCGGTGGCCGGGCGGGGTCGTGACTCATTAGTTAGCCATTGGTCAAATGCTGCGTTAAATTGCGGTGTACTGAATTCGTCCAGCCATTGGTGAAAGATGGCTTTGTAGTGGGCTTGGGGGCGCTCAGCTTTTAAAATCACGTTTATTTTTTTAATTAACGCTTCGCCTTCCGGCGTCTTAGAGCAGGCAACATAGCCGGGCAGAAAATCGGTGCTTTCAGTAATAGGCAGCGTCACAATGTCCTGATACTTGTTTTTCTTTGCGGCAAACATGGCTTCTAGCGGATAGCCAATTAGGTAGTCGTAGCGACCGGCAACCAGCATCCTGAAGCTGCCTTCATAGAGGTCTGAGGTACTGCGAAAAAACAGTTTACCTTCCTCTGCATGACGTTTTAACAGCGGGTCAATCAGTGGACCATAAGATCGCCCCTGAACGGCGCCGCCTTTAACCGTGTCACTTTCTAACAAATGACCTAGTGAAAGCGGTGTTCCTGTAAGAATTTTTTCCTTCATGTGTTTGCGGATGGTAACGCCGATAGGCGGCGACAGGGTAGAGGCCACGGAAGAAAAATAAGCTAACTGCTCTCTTTCCGGCGTTTTAAAATAGGACGCATGACAATAGGTGCCGGGTGCGTCAAAAAAAGCGGTGGCACGCTTGAAGGAGACTTGCTGATGATGGTAGTCGTAACTCGTAAGGCGAGCTTCAATCAGCGCCATAATCCGGTCAACAATACCTTGATTTGCATACTCTCCTTCATAAATAAAGAAAGGCGGGATGTCCACTTCCAGCCAGGTGACGCGCTGATTGGCAACAGTAGAACCAGACAGCAGCAACGCGGCTATCAAGACTATTTTAGAAATTAGGAAAAGTACGATAGAGCGCATACATAGTACTTTATTTGGCAAGTCACTGTTTAAATCGCGCCAGCTGAATAGTAATTCTGGAGTAGAATCGGGTCTATTCAGTTGGCGTAAGTATAATTCTTAATCAGTATCTCGCCAGCAATTGTGCACAAAGACAACCCTTTGCGGTTATGAAAATGCGCTGAGTATGTTGAGAAAGTCCTCGCCAAACTTTGCCTGCTTGTGCTTTCCAACGCCTTCAACCTCCAGAAATTGGTCAAGATTTCTGGGGTTGACCGCGATCATGGAACGCAGACTCGCGTCACTGAACACCATAAAAGGGGCAATGCCGAGTTCACTGGCCAATGCCCTTCGCTTGGCTCGCAATGCCTCCCAAAGTGGTGAGTCTTCATGCGATATGTTTGTATCCGAAGCGGGTTGGGCGTTCCTTTTGCGTGCAGATCGCTCTCTTTTGTGTGCTTGCGCCGCAATTTGGCGAAGCTCGATTTCAAATTCGCCTTTCATTAGCGAACGCCCGCGTGGGGTCATACGAAGACCGAAGGTGTCAACATTGGTTTCGATACATTCCAGTGCGGTGAGCTGCCTGAACAGACCCAGCCATTGGGATTCTGTCAGGTCGTCTTTGCCAATTCCGAAAACAGACAGCTTGTGATGTTCGAATCCAACGACTTTGGGGTTATCCTTGCCCAGTAAGACATCGGTCAAATGTTTGGCTCCAAATTTTTCACGCGTACGAGCCATGGCAGATAGGGCTTTGCGCGCGGGCAGGGTGGCATTCCAGGTGGTTGGTGGATGAAGGCAGTTGTCGCAATTTCCACAGGGCCGGGTCGCTTGTTCGCCGAAATAACTGAGTAATCGTACGCGTCGGCAAGTGGGCATTTCACAAAGGCTATGGATCGCATTGAGTTTGTATTGCTTACGCTGGCGGATTTGCTCGCTAACGGGGGCATTGTTGATACGTTTGCCGAGTTTGGCCAAATCCGCGAGGCTGTAGTGTAGCCAGGCATCCGCTGGCAAGCCATCTCGCCCGGCTCGACCGGTTTCCTGATAATAAGACTCAATGCAATCCGGCAAATTCATATGGGCGACAAACCGGACATCCGGTTTGTCGATGCCCATGCCGAAAGCAATCGTGGCGACGACCACCAGATCATTTTCGGTGAGAAAGCGGGTGAGTGTTTGGTGTTTAGTCTCCGGTGATAAACCTGCATGAAAAGGCGCGGCATTGATATTTTTAGAGGCGAGCCAGTGGGCAAGACTCTCCGTATCTTTACGCGACGTACAATAGACGATGCCAGAGTGTCCGGCATGCTTACCGTTAATAAAATCGAGTAAATGTTCGCGCGCCGGATTCAGGCCACTGAAGATACTGTAGTGAATATTCGCGCGATCAAAACTGCTGATAAAGCATGGAGCGTCATGCAATGAGAGTCGTTCGACGATTTCTGATCGGGTCAGTTCATCTGCCGTGGCTGTAAGGGCAATGCGTGGCACCTGGGGGAATGAGCGAGCCAGGCAATCCAGCTGCGTGTATTCTTCCCGGAAATCGTGCCCCCATTGGGAGACGCAGTGCGCCTCGTCGATGGCAAACAAGGCCACGGAAATGCGTTTAAGGAGTTGTTGAAACGCCGGCATGACAAGGCGTTCGGGGGCAACATAGAGCAAGTCCAGTTCACCACGGAGCAGTTGCTGCTCTATCTGCCAATTATCTGCCGAAGACCGGGATGAATTCAGGTATTCAGCTCGCACGCCGCTTTGTTGCAATGCATGCACCTGATTGTGCATCAGTGAAATGAGCGGTGAAATGACAATAGCTGTGCCCTGCCGCAATAACGCAGGCACTTGGTAACACAAGGATTTTCCACCCCCTGTGGGCATGAGTACAAACGCATTTCCACCCGCCATGAGTTGTTGAATGATGTCTTCTTGCATCGGCCGAAATTCGCTATAGCCGAAGACTTCCTGTAGTAAATCTTTTGCATGATGGGTTGATGACATTGAGGTCACAAATGCGGTTCCTTGTCGATGTCTATGTGCAGGGATTGAAAATTCGAATCCGCTCATCTTGAACATTCCTATTTAGCAGGAATAGTGCAGTAGCAATAAGCACGGGCTATAGATAAATGAATCCGGGTGAAGTCAGCGCAAGCATAACGTTAGCCAACCCGGATTCAAGCGTAGTACCGCAATGCAATTTCTTCGTAATTTGCCACAATCCGGCTGACATAGCGCGCCGTTTCTTCTATGCCGGGCAGCATGCCGTAATTGGTGTAGATGGTTTCATTGGTCCAGGTTCGTTTTAATCCCGCATTGTATGCCGCTGCTGCGGTCAGGATATTTCCGTTACGCACACGCAACGCGTTTGCCAGCATGTGCACCATGGAAAAAATGGGTTTTCGATAAGTTAGCCGTTCGTCGAATCCAATGAAAAACTTGGAATGACCGAAAATGTCGTTCTTACCCAGCGTGGCGACATTGGTCTCAATGTAACTGATGTAATTGTCACGGGCGAGTTCGATGCCCATATTCATTTCTTTGATTTTTTCGTTGCGTGCTAACTGCGCCTTGGCTTCTGCTTTTGCAGATTTACCTTCAGCTAAAAGTTGCAGCGCGTCGTCAAGATTATAACGGGCATCCTTACGGCTATCTCGCTGATATTGGCCGCGCTGTTTCACCAGATTGCGGTAGTCGTTCAGCGAATTGGCCAGATCCGTTGCCACATAGGGCGGCTTGCGGTGACTTGGAAGGCTGCCTGCAATGGTCATCTGGTAAGGGTTTACCGCCGTAGACGGCATAAATTGGCAGATGCCGGCCGCCAGAGAAGGCGAGATCGCCAGTTCGCAGAACAGGGATTCGGCCATAATCTGCGACATGACCCATAACGGATCAACCGGGTAAATGCTTTGATGCTCCTGAATTGCCAGATCGACCCAATGCAGGATATTGGTAATCCGCTTTTCAAAATCGATGTTTTCGAACGGCTCAGACCAAAATGAAAGGGTCATTCCCTTATAATGTGTTTCAAGAAAATCAAGAATGGCCTTGGTCAGCTTGAACCGGTCTTTACTATTCAGCGCCTTGTGTTCATTTCGGTCGAGTAGAAAACTCAACGGTTTTGCCTGCAAGGTAGAGCACACGGTAGCCGTGCCTATAAAGGCGCATTGATTTAAAAACTTTCGACGAGTAAGCATGATGAGAAGCGCAGGACCGGTAGGTGAATGGCGGATGAGAGCGACTCATCCTAGCGACTTGCCAGATAAAATCAACCATCGACACATTAATTCGCAGCATAGGTAAATGCTTCCCGCTGCAATTATTCGACTAAGATAAACAAACCCTCAAATTATCATCGTAAAAGGACGTTTAACATGAACATGATTAAAACGCGTGCCGCCGTTGCATGGGCCGCAGGACAGCCCCTGTCGGTAGAAGAAGTGGATCTCATGCCCCCGCAAAAAGGTGAAGTACTGGTAAAAATAATCGCGACCGGAGTATGCCATACGGATGCCTTCACCTTGTCCGGTGACGATCCGGAAGGCATCTTTCCAGCCATCCTCGGACATGAGGGTGGTGGAATTGTAGAAGCGGTTGGCGAGGGCGTGACGTCGGTGGAGGTGGGAGATCACGTCATACCGCTGTACACACCGGAATGTGGTAAGTGCAAATTTTGTCTCTCGGGAAAAACCAACTTGTGTCAGGCCATTCGTGCCACCCAGGGTAAGGGGTTAATGCCGGATGGCACGACACGATTTTCCAAAAACGGCAAGCCAATTTACCATTACATGGGTACCTCAACCTTTTCTGAATATACCGTCTTGCCAGAAATTTCGCTGGCTAAAATAAACAAAGCGGCGCCTTTGGAAAAAGTATGTCTGTTAGGGTGTGGTGTAACCACCGGTATGGGGGCGGTGATGAATACCGCCAAAGTCAAAGCGGGGGATACCGTCGCGATTTTCGGACTGGGAGGTATCGGACTTTCAGCCGTCATCGGTGCGGCGATGGCAAAAGCCAGCCGAATTATTGCCATTGATATCAATGAAGACAAATTTGATATTGCGACAAAGTTGGGGGCGACCGATGTGGTGAATCCCCTGAAGTTTGATAAGCCTATTCAGGATGTCATCATCGAAATGACGGATGGAGGCGTAGATTTTTCTTTTGAGTGCATCGGTAATGTCAATGTCATGCGTTCCGCCTTGGAGTGTTGCCACAAAGGTTGGGGTGAATCGGTCATCATCGGTGTGGCCGGGGCAGGGCAGGAAATCTCCACACGACCTTTTCAGCTTGTTACCGGACGCGTCTGGCGTGGTACAGCGTTTGGCGGCGTAAAAGGACGTTCGGAATTGCCTGACTATGTAGAGCGCTATCTCAAAGGTGAATTCGAACTCGATACCTTTATCACGCATACATTGCCACTGGAAGAAATCAACAAGGCATTTGACCTGATGCACCAGGGTAAATCGATTCGTACCGTCATTCATTTTTAGGGAAACCGGTATGTCAGAACAACTTACACTGGTAAGCGAGCAACGCGCGTTCGGAGGGCGACAGATTCGCTATAGTCATACCTCCTCCGTATTGAATTGCCAGATGCAGTTTTCGGTGTTTCTGCCACCGCAAACAGAACAACATCAGGTCCCGGCGCTTTACTGGCTGTCGGGACTGACCTGTACCGACGAAAATTTTTCGAGCAAAGCCGGTGCACAACGCATGGCGGCCCAGCTCGGAATCGCCCTGATCATTCCGGACACGAGTCCGCGGGGCGAAGGTGTTCCCGATGATGATAGCGGTGCCTATGATTTTGGTCTGGGCGCGGGATTTTACCTGAATGCCACACAGGCACCCTTCGATAAGCATTACAGGATGTATGACTACATTGTGGATGAACTTCCGATGCTGGTCGAAACCTGTTTACCACTGACAGAATCACGTAGTATCAGCGGGCACTCCATGGGAGGGCATGGCGCACTGGTCATCGGTCTGCATCATCCTGATCGCTATAAAAGTATTTCTGCCTTTGCCCCCATTTGTCATCCTTCGCGAAGCCCTTGGGGAATCAAGGCATTTAGAGGATATTTGGGCGATGATGAAAGCTGTTGGCAGCCATATGACGCTACACTGGTTCTGGCTAAAGCTGAAAATCCACCCGCCATATTGGTCGACCAGGGAACAGCCGATAATTTTTGGCCTGAACAGCTTCTTACGGATAGCCTCGTTGCGGTAGCCAGGCAGAGAAATATTCCGGCCGAAATCCGGTTTCAGCCCGGGTACGATCACAGCTATTATTTTATTGCGAGCTTCATCGAAGATCATCTGCGCTTTCACTCCGGGCATCTGATTGGCAACTAATCACTCGTGATCCGGCGTTAGCCCGAGGTTTAGCAAGGGAGGTCGTTTCGTCTTCCCTTGTAACTTAATCCCTGATTTGGTTTTAGCTTTTTTCAAGGCTATGCTACTAACTAAATGCCAGATTGGAATCAGGTTGCCTGTTGATTATCTTGGGAAGAATCCGCTTTATAGCATCCATAGACAATCAGCAAGCCGGGTGGTTGATTGATTTGAGAATCAAATGCAGATTGATGAAAAAAATAGTCACAGCCATGATGTGGGTTGCGTGGAGTCTCCCTCTGCCTGCCCGGGATCTGATCATACTGGGGACGCCGGAACCGCCATTCAAAATGCTCTCTGCGAGTAGTGAAGTGGAAGGGATTGATGTCGATATTATCAAGACTGTGTTTAACCAAATGGGTCTGTCCTACCAAATCAATCTGGTCGATTCGGGCTCGCGTATTCTGCAAGAGGCGAAAATCGGACGAGCAGATGTGGTTTTGAGTCTGTCCTGGAATGAAGAACGCGAATCCTACCTTCAGTATCCCACTCAAAGTTACAAAAGTGTTGCCTGGAATTTTTTTATACGCCAATCCGATAAGTCGAAAATTCGCTATAACACCTTCGACGACTTAAAAGACTATCGAATCGGTGCCGCCCAGGATTGGTCTTATACCAAAGAGTTTTGGAATGCACCGCTAAAAAGAATTGTGGTAACTGACAATCAATTACTGATTCCCATGCTGCTAAGAAATCGTGTCGATGTGGTTCCCATGAATACGGCGATGGCGCTATTTGAAGCCCGCCTTAACCAAACCCTTCCCAAACTGGAATATCTACCTAAACCTATAAAAATTGATCACTACTACAACGCCTTCAGCAAGCATGGTTTTAGTCCGAAAGAACTGAACGATATTGTAAAAGATTACAGCAAGATTCTTTCTCAGCTGATTGAAAATGGCGAGATAGATTCAATCTATTCCAAATATGGCACGACTCGTGTAACCGGAACAGAACAGGCTAATAGACCTTGATTCAGGTACGCTATCGCCTCGAATTTCCTATATTCACAAGGCGTCGAAATGGAAATACTGCTGGTATTACTTCTTGGCATACCACTGGGTCTATTTTGGGCGAAGTTGCGTAAGCAGCAACCCTATCGAAAAGACCCACGACACACAGCGCAGATTGAAGACTATGCGTTACGCCTTATGGAGGGCGATCACTTTCAGGCGGAACTCCTGCGCGAACAGCCTTTTCAAAGACTTCTTTTGGCGCGTCTTTATCGCACGGATCACGCATTCGTATTGAGTCTGGCGATAAAAACTACAACGCCCGATGACCCACTGAGCGCAGAACGCGATGGTGAAATAGAAAAAACTTTTGCAGATTTAACTGCTTTAGTCGAGTATATGGCCCATTCTACGCCCTTCCGGCTATCTGATTTTTCGAAGAATGATTCGAGCGACGATAGGGATGTATTCAATCCTTCGGGTCAATCCGCCCCATAAGCTAATTAAAGTGAGCCATTCATGACCTCTGTGCAGGAAAACAATCCACTCCATGGTGTAACGCTGGAAAGCATGTTAACCACACTGGTAGAACGTTTGGGGTGGGAGTTTCTTGCAGAGAAAATCGCAATTCAGTGCTTCCGACACGAACCGAGTATAAAATCAAGCCTGAAATTTTTGCGTCGTACTCCCTGGGCCAGAGAAAAAGTAGAAATGCTGTATCTTTGGAAAGTACTCAAAATCAAACCAAAACCAGCGCAAACTTCGCCCCGATCATCGACTGCTGGCAAGGCGCGTCCCGGTGCTAAAACTAAACGCACGCCATCCGGCCGATCCCCTTCGCCATATGCCACAAATCGCACCCCTGCAAAAGCAACGAATCCGAAAACAGAAGGAAACCCGGTCAAGGTGCCTGACGACAGAGACAACCGTTCATCTGATCAGCCGGTAAACCGTACGATCTGGAAAAAATAGCACACAGAAAAGAGTTTCTGGTTAGGTAAATGCACGTCGAAAAGATTTGTGGGAATAAGTAGGTAGGCGGCCCGTCTTCGGGGTGCTTTGGATTCCGTGGCTCGGCTATCGGGGCGAGGACTCCCCTCGATACAGCGTGATAGAGGCAAACGTCAACAACGCCTAAGGACTAGAAGCTTAAATTCTGAAATCACCTATGTTAGGCGAGGGTTACATCTGGCTACCAAAGGGGGTTCAATAGCCAGATGACCTCTGACGCGCATCAAGCAATCTGCAACACGCCTTTACCGTGGCTGCGTCCCGATGTCAGCCATTGGTAGGCTTCGTTAACCTCATCAAGAGCGAAGCACTGGGAAAGTACGGGCCGGAGTTGGCCACTGCTTACCAAGTGACTGATTTGTGTTAAATCATGGGCTGAGCTACGCACCCATGCGTGGATATAGCGTTTGCGCTTTTCAAAAAGTTTTTTTATGGGGCCTGACAGGGGGGCGAGCATTGTCGCTATGTTGGCGACATTGGTGATGAGTACTCCCTCCGATGTCAGCAGGCTTTCAACATCACGATATCGCAAGTTTGCGGCTACGTCATAAATCAGATCAAAGGGGCCCGAGACTGTCGTCACGGGGGTTGTGCTGTAATCGATAACGTGGTCTGCGCCCAGTGATTGCACCAGCGTCATATTTCTTGCACTACAGGTTGCGGTGACCGTTGCTCCCAAGGCCTTGGCAATTTGTACTGCAAGGCTTCCGACACCTCCTGAACCACCATTAATTAATACGTTTGGCGCACGTTGTGTAGGATGGATGGCAGATAGTAAGGGGTGCAGCGCTTGCCACGCCGTGAGTGCGGCCAGCGGAAGGGATGCGGCCTCCGGATGGGTTAGACCGGACGGTTTGAGAGCGAGTGTGTCTTCACGCGTTACCGCGTACTCTGCATAGGCTCCGGGTCGGGCAAAGCCGTTACAGGCCGGCTTTACGTTAGCGTCCATCATACCAAACACTTCATCGCCCACCTTGAACTGACTGACATTTTCGCCAACGGCAGTGACCACACCGGAAATATCGTTGCCAAGCACCATAGGAAATTTCAGGGGGTGTATCCAGCGAAGTTCGCCGTTACGTATTTTGTAGTCCAGCGGATTCAGGCTTGCTGCCATCACCTTGACCTGAACCTGATTCGGTGCGGGGAGTGGAACAGGGAAATCATGTTGAATAATTAGTTGCTCTGCCAAACCATAGTGCGTCAAGATAGCGGCTTTCATATTTATCCCTATTGTTTATATCCGTGTAAGTTGTTTATGCCCATGCAATTGCTGATCGTTTTAGGCATGGTAACGAGTATGTCAGTTAATAGTGAAGGTCTGTGTGATTCCCTTTAAAAAAATAGATATGGACCCAGCAACACGAAAAGGCATACTCATGATGCTGTTTTGTGTACTGGTGACTGCGCTGGCCGGTGCCGCGACAAAACATGTTTCCGAAACGGTGCCAGTCTCTACCGTAGTGTTTGCTCAGTACTTCATTGCGCTTTTGCTTATCTTACCCGGTGCGCTCAGGCAAGGCTGGCGCTCACTGTATACACCGCGTGCAGGGGTGCACACAATACGTGGCGCGAGCGGCTGGTTGTGTTTTTATTTTTATTATTTAGCCATTAGTAAAATCCCTCTGGTAGAAGCGTCATTACTCAGGGCGGCGTCGCCGATTTGTGTGCCTGTGATTCTTCTGTTGATGAAAACTGAATCCTTTTCTGCCAAACGTTGGTGGCCGGTGCTCGTCGGTTTGGCGGGAGTGAGCCTTATTCTTAAGCCGGAATCGGGCACTATCAGTATTTGGCATCTTGTGGGATTTATGTCGGCCGTTACGCTCGCACTTTCTATGGTGCTTACACGAGAGCTGGCGCTGGTTGAGCCGGGATCAAGAATTCTTTTTTACTACTTCCTAATTTCGCTAATTTGCAGTACACCAATGATGCTGCTGGAGTGGCAGCAGCCAAATGCGCGGGAATTATGCTGGCTGTTAGCGATTGGCGGCGGCGTCTATTGGGCTTTGAAGTTGTATACAGAGGCCTATCGTCTGGCAAAGGCGGCGATCGTTTCACCATTCAGCTATTTTGGCGTCGTATTTTCCGGCATGCTTGGCTGGATGGTCTGGGGGCAAATCCCGGACGGATGGGCATTGATGGGAATATGTCTGGTAATTGCGGGTGGCGTGTGGACGGTCAGTCTTTCGAACTGACTTCCTTCCCATGCCGGAGGGTGACCGGGAAGGAAATCTGAGGCTATGGCGCGCTATTTGCGTTTGCTTGAAATCCGCGATTTGCTTAGGGCTTTAAGTACATCCGCGCGAGTGATAATGCCGATAATTTCACCATCTTCTACGACGGGATACATTTTTGGTCGCTTGCCCATCATTTCTTCTGCCAGTTTTAAAATATCGGTATCAGGTGAAATGGAAAGCGGGTTCGTGCGCATGATATCGCTGGCAACCTGGTGATCCTGACTGTAATAGCTGTCGTTAAGCATCTCTTTGATGCAATCTTTTTCCGTGATAAAACCGATCAGTTTTCGGTTCTCATCCACCACGGGGGCACCCACCAGATGATTTTTCATCAAGGTTTTAACGACCTCTTCGACACTGGTTGTGGCTTTGAATGTGTGTGTCACAGGCTTCATATGGTCTCTGACCAGGATGTCCGGTTTTGTCATTGTCATTCCTCTGTATTCTCTGAACAGCACCAGTGACGGTGTTTCTAATTTATTTTTAGCAGGTAATTGCCTCTGCTTTCTTGTTTTTCTTGAAGCCGGTAGGGGTTCCTTTTATGCGCGAATTTCGCTGCCATGTCAGCTTAAAATCTGCCACAAATTATCGACCTGATTTTGGTCAAATTTACTTAAACTAAAGTGATAGATTTGCAAATTTTTTACAGATGACATGAGATAGCATGATTATTGATATCAGGTATTCACCTCCATATTAATGTGACGAGTAAAGAATGCTTGAAAACGTACGATAACTTGAGTATTGAATGTAAAAATAAATACTTTTCACGTTAGACGTTATCCGCACACATTGAATGTGTTCTCAGCGGTTTGAGTTGGACAGATAAACATGGCAGCAGCGAATCAGGCAGCAGAGACGAATGGCACTCCAGGTGGGGCGAGACAGCGTTCCGATCTCCAGAAAAAGCTCGACCGGGAGTTGGTTGAAGCGGTGTTGTCGCGTGATAAACAACCCGCCGCTATCCCCGAGACGGCAAGACCGCGGGCGAGCGCTGAGCCTAAAGAGGAAAAGCCCCAACCCGTAAGCGCCGGGGCCGCCGCCTATAAGCCGAATGTGAAAGGCACGGCATCCGTTAGTCCGAATGGTAACAATGCATCAACATCTGTGATGAAACCAAAGTCAGGCTTGCCTGCAGTGGAGTCCGGTACGGAGGAGTTCACTGAGCGCGTGGATGCCACTCCCGATCCTGAAGTTGACCGGGCACAGGAGTTAATTGCTAAAATTGCAGAACAGAAAAGACTGCGCCGCATTTTGATGGAGTGTTCGGCTATTCTGGCCGTCAATCACGAATTTCTGCGTTTAGAAGGTTACCCTGACAATCTTACCGTGGCGAAAGCGACTCAAATCAGGGATATCTGGGTCACCTGTATGGCTGTCTGCGGGTGCATTGGGTTAGCAGGGTTTTCGGGTTGGGTTCCGGCATGGCTTGCGGGAAGCGGATTTGGTTTGCTTTGCCTAATGGCCTTGTTTTGGATAGGGCCCATACGCCATCTTATTTTTAAAGGTAGTACGCTTAGAGAACTGCTGGCTGTGCGAAAGCAGCTAGAGTTCAGAGCCTTTAATCATATTCGTCTTATCGAGGGTGATGCCGGACTGGCTTGGCGGTTCAATGAGATGGAGCCCTATAATAGTCAGCTCAATCGCCGGCTCTACAAGGGGCTAATGAATGCCTCCCGCAAAAGTTATCTGCTTAGTTTAATGAAATCCCGTAAACACATACTGCTCTACCAACAATTTGTGATGGAAGCAGAGAAGGCCTATCAGCGCGCCCAAAAGGAATACATGAAGGTGCATTTCAGTCTGCTGGATCAGGGCGCACTCGATAACGAGCCGACACTAATGTCTGGCTTACCTTAATACTGAATGCGCCAACATGGTGCACCGTAGATCATAATGGTGCGTTATTTTTGATTTATAGTCTAATATTTCAATGTCTTGCTCCGCTTTGCCCTGTATTAATGCGCATAGTTAAATTGTGGCTTGATTATTGCTTTATCGTGGGGCGTTAATTCATTATACGACTTGGAGTGGTGCATAAGGTGAATAATTTATGCCTCATTTGCGCGCTTTAACGTATTAAATTTCAATTGGATAGAGCTAAATGGCATACATTGGTGCGTTTGTGTCAATGGTTGGCCTGTTGAATCGAGACTATTTGTAATGATTAAAAAGACCCTCATGGCCTCACTATTAGGTTTTCCAGCGCTGGCGGTAGCCGGGGAAACTGCGATAAATGGCGCGGACACCGCATGGATTCTGACGTCTTCTGCGTTAGTGCTGTTTATGACACTCCCTGGTCTGGCACTTTTTTACGGTGGACTGGTGCGCACCAAAAACGTGCTTTCAGTGTTGATGCAGTGCTTTGCGATTGCCGGCGTCGCGTCAATACTTTGGTTTGTGGCGGGGTATAGTCTGGCGTTTACCGAGGGGAGTAACTGGATTGGTGATTTAAGCAAGGTCATGCTGTCGGGTGTGGGTCCTGGCTCCGTTTCGGGTACGATTCCTGAGCCACTGTTTATGTTGTTCCAGATGACCTTTGCAGTCATTACACCTGCGCTGATTGTGGGTGGGTTTGCGGAGAGAATGCGTTTTTCCGCGATGCTTATATTTAGTGCGTTATGGCTTATGCTGGTTTATGTACCTGTAACCCATTGGGTTTGGGGTGGTGGATGGTTGCAAGATATGGGGCTCTATGACTTTGCCGGCGGTACAGTCGTACATATCACCGCAGGTGTAGCGGCGTTGGTTGCCGCTATTGTTTTGGGCCCTAGAAAAGGCTTCCCAACAACGGCGATGCCACCTCACAATATGACCATGACCGTTACAGGAGCCGGAATGTTGTGGGTTGGCTGGTTTGGCTTTAATGGTGGAAGTGCACTGGGTGCCAATGGGTCAGCAGCCATGGCTATTCTCGTAACGCATATCTCGGCAGCAACCGGCACGTTGGTTTGGACGTTTATTGAATGGAAGCGTTTTGGTAAGCCCAGTGCATTGGGAGCCGTCACCGGAATGGTGGCAGGATTGGGCACCATTACACCGGCCTCTGGTTTTGTGGGGCCCGGGGGGGCATTGATTATCGGGTTGCTGGCGGGCTTTGTCTGTTTCTATGCGACTCAATTTATCAAACGTACGCTTAAAATAGATGATTCACTGGATGTATTTCCTGTGCACGGTGTCGGCGGCATTCTGGGGACATTGTTGGCGGGTATTTTTTCCTCTACCGGATTAGGTGTGTTCAGTGGTTACGGTTTTGCGGCAAGCGCGGGTATCGAAACCATGGGTGGGCAGTTATGGGTTCAGTTTATTGGGGTGATTGCGACCTTTGCGTTTACTGCGGTCGTGACCTATGGGTTGCTCAAGCTGGTTTCACTGATGACTTCATTGCGGGTATCTGAAGAGCAGGAAGTTGAAGGTCTGGATGTCGCAATGCACGAGGAAAAAGGTTATTACCTCTAAGCTGCTTAAGGTGGCTTTATGGCTTGACCATCAGGTATTCTGATCGAAAAAAAGGGGAGGCGAGTAGCGATCCCCTTTTTTTGGTTAGATTGATTTATATATTGTTTAAGACGGGGCTTGCATACTCGCTTCTAATCAAGGCGAATTCGGTAAACCTCTTCAATAGACGTTACCTTTAGTTTGGCCAGACTTAATGCTTGTCGGGTGAGTGGTTGCATGCCTTGTTTGATGGCTATGCGTTCCAGTTCCACCGCACTGATATTTTGGGTAATGCATTCTTTGATTTCGCCGGTCACATTGAGCTGTTCATAAACGGCGACTCTTCCCCGATAGCCTGTGCCCCGACACTGATCACAACCTCGCCCCCGATAGAATATCTCGTGTTCTCCGATTTGTAACAATGATCTTACCGAGGGTTCTATAACTTCCTCTGCCTGACAGTGCGGGCAGTTCTTTCGAACGAGTCGCTGTGCCAGTACTCCCAAAAGCGTGGACCTCAACAGGTAGGCAGGAATGCCAATTTCCAGCAATCTTGTCACCGTACTTGCGGCGCTGTTGGTGTGGAGTGTCGAGAGCACCAGGTGCCCGGTTAGTGCGCTTTCTACGGCAATCTTGGCCGTTTCCTCGTCACGAATTTCTCCGATCATGATGGCATTGGGGTCGTGACGTAAGATATTGCGTAAGGCTCGTGCAAATGTATAGCCAATGGCGGCCTGTGTTTGAATTTGCAGAACTTGGTCAAGGTGATATTCAACCGGATCTTCTACGGTAATCACATTAATATTTCTTTTGACTACTTCCTGCAGGGCTGCATAGAGCGTGGTGGACTTTCCTGAACCGGTAGGGCCTGTGACTAAAAAAAGGCCGCTGCTTTTGTGCATGATGTGTCGGAATTGTTCTGCGTCCTTGGGCGAGAACCCCAGATCTTCGATAGACTTAAGTCCTGCACTGGTGTCCAGAATCCTGATGACGACACTTTCACCATAGATACAGGGCATGATGGATATGCGTAAATCTACCGGCTTTTCTCTTGCCATGATCTTCGCCCTTCCATCTTGCGGGAGCCGGTGCTCCGCAATGTTCATTCCACCAAGAATTTTTATTCGCGCAACCGCTGCATTCAGCATGGCGCGAGTGAGATTGCGGATTTTGACCAATTCACCATCGATTCTGAATATGATTTCAACGTCCTTTTCTTTGGGGCGAATATGAATATCAGAGGCGTGTCGGTTAATGGCGTCCAGAATCAGGTTGTTTATCAGTTTAACGGTGGGTTTATCTGCTGCAAGGCGTTCTTCTTGTCGGGCAATGTTTGCTGTATTGGGATTTTCGGTAGCGATATCTTTTAAAACTTCTTCATCGTCGCTGGGGCTGTAGAATTGGGAAATCGCAATGTCAATGTCTTCTTCCGATGCATACACTGGCTCAATCAGGTGCTTGGTCATAAAGTGCAGCATGTTGAGTGTTTCAATATCGGTCGGGTTGGCCATGGCCACCAGTAATCTTTCCCTGTAAAGGGTGAGCGGAATCAATCTGTGGTTTCTCGCAAAATCTGCTTGAATCATTTCGAGTGCATCCTGATTAAAGTCAAATTGACTCAAGCGAACAAAAGGCAAGTCCAGGCTGGCAGCATACGCCGTGTCGAATTTTGTTCGATTTGTTGGCGAGAACGCTTTGAGGCACTTGATCAGCTCGTAATTTGATTTAATTTCGGGGTGAGTAGCGATCAAATGGCTAAGCTCTGTAGCAGAAATAGCGTGAGACTGAAGCAATAGCTCTTTAAGAGAGGTTTTTCCATTGTCTTTCGTGTTTTCAATGGCATTCTGAAGTTCAAGCTGTGAGCAGATTTGCATGGAAGCAGTAACCTTTTTCATACAACATGATTGAAAAGTTATAATTAGCGTCCATGCTTGCCATTAAGGTGCGTAAATTCTTGACATCACAACCTATCAAACGTATGTTTAAAACAAATGTTTGGAATGTTTATACTAAGTTGTGAGTGATGGCAAATTCCGATACCGTTGATCGTATTTTAGATGCTGCAGAGATTTTATTTGCTGAAAAAGGTTTCTCGGAAACTTCTCTCAGGCAAATAACGAGCAAAGCCCAAGTTAATCTTGCCGCAGTGAATTATCATTTTGGGTCAAAAAATGCCCTTATACAGGCTGTATTCGCTCGTTTCCTGACCCCCTTTACTCGAGCCATGGAGCAGGAAATAGATTTGAGAGTAGGTGCCAATATTGAAAACTCTCAAATGGAACTTGAGCAGCTACTCAGTATTCTTACTCTTAGCATAGTTCGGATTCCGACCCGGCACAAAAATGGCGTATCGGTTTTTATGCGATTGCTGGGGATTGCGTATACACAAAGCCAGGGGCATTTGCGTCGTTTTCTGGAACAAGAGTATAGTCGACCCTTCAGGCGCTTCATGCGTCTTATGAAAGCTGCGACTCCCGAGTTGAGCCAAATAGATAGGTTCTGGCGTATACAATTTATGCTGGGAGCCACGGCGTTTACCATGTCGAGCATCGAGGCGTTAAAGGAAATTATCAAAGACGATCTTGATGTTGATTCCAGCACTGAAGATGTAGCAACGCGACTGGTGCCTTTTTTGGCGGCGGGGTTGCGAGCCAAAGCGATACCTGACCCGATTTTAGGCGCAAAATAGCGACGGCTGTGCCGTCGCGATAGCGGTGTACGTCTTGCTTGGCCTGATTTTATTATGGCTTTTTAGTTTCGCCTATTTTGGCCAAGGCTTTCATTGGTTCAACAAGTATGCACCCGCCACCTTCCTACATAGATATTAACCTTACCTCCCAATCGCTTCGTTATTCTTCATCCGACGCAGATTATTGTTATCAGATTTCCAGTGCACTGAACGGGCCGGGTGAACGCCATGGTAGCGGCTGTACGCCCCGCGGGTGGCATTATATTCGCGCGCACATTGGTGCAGGTCTGCCTGAAAATGCAGTATTTAAGGCGCGCAGATTTACTGGTGAAATTTATACATCCGAACTGGCACAGCAGTGGCCGCAGCGAGACTGGATTCTTTCCCGAATATTATGGCTCAGTGGCTGTGAAGTCGGATTCAATCGGATGGGCGATGTCGATACTCAACGTCGTTACATCTATATTCATGGCACCCCGGATACCGAACCGATGGGAACGCCTTTATCGCATGGCTGTATCCGAATGCGAAATCGCGACATCATACAGTTGTTTGCCGTGATCCCTAAGGGGGTCAGGGTGCATATCCACGAATAGCTCGTGTATACTCCGCGACAACGTAAATGGGGTGTACTGATCAAAATGTCTGGTGAAAACAATTATCCCTTACCGGGGCCGTTAATGGTTGATGTAGGGGGCACTTCTCTTACCGCCGAAGATCGGGCCTTTCTGGCAAATCCGCTGATCGGTGGATTGATACTGTTTAGTCGAAACTATGAATCGCTGCCGCAATTGACTGAGCTGGTTCGTCAGATCCGTGATATTAATCCTGGAATATTGATTGCGGTTGATCATGAAGGTGGACGGGTTCAACGCTTCAAAACGGGGTTTACGCGCATCCCGCCCATGGGCGAGATAGGTCGAATTTTTCAGCGCGACTCTGATGCCGGGTTAATGCTGGCTTACAATTGTGGGTGGTTGTTCGCATCTGAACTCCTTAGTGTAGGGATCGACTTTAGCTTTGCTCCGGTTTTAGATGTGGATTACGGCGTATCAACGGTGATTGGTGACCGCTCTTTTAGCGCCAAACCAAATGAAATCTGTATGTTGGCTGAGCAGCTTGTCGCGGGTATGCGTGATGCGGGCATGGCCGCCACGGGCAAACATTTCCCCGGTCATGGGTTTGTTCAAGCCGATTCCCATCTGGAAATACCACGAGATCATCGAGCGTTCGAAGCCATTAAAGCGAATGACATGATGCCTTTTGACTATCTGATTCCGCGCGGCTTGAACGCCGTAATGCCTGCCCATGTTATTTACGATCAGATTGACGATTCTCCTGCGGGGTTTTCTTCTTTTTGGTTGAAAACGGTGTTGCGTGAATCAATGAAGTTCGACGGCGTAATTTTTAGTGATGATCTAACCATGGAAGGTGCATCTGTGGCGGGCGGATATGCACAACGTGCGGCGGCCGCACTAGCGGCAGGTTGTGACATGCTGCTGGTGTGTAATCATCGCAAAGGCGCGATGGAAGCCTTGGAATATCTTGAAGATCAGGAGGGAGCGACTAACTTTACTGTGCAGGGACAGCGTTTGGCTAAAATGCGAGGACGTCGGCGCGTGGCAATGGAGGCGCTTTGTGCCTCTTCAGATTGGCTGCGTGCGAGCGAACAGCTGGCGTTATGGTATAAGGCCTGAAACGGAATTCGAAATCTAATTTCTCCGCAGTAAATTCAACGTAAGAGAGCCATAAATGGAATTGTCGTTTTTGGATGAAATCTTTGCCGGGTTCGGTATTGCAAAAACCACCTGGCAGGGCAGTATTGAGATTTTCCTGGTCGTTGCCATGACCTATGTGGTGAGCTATCTCTCCAATCGTTTCTTTATGAAACTGGAAAAGCAATTGGAGAAAACGCGTAACCTCTGGGATGACACCGTGCTCTGGGCCGCACGCAAACCCATGTCAGTTTTAATCTGGATTGTGGGATTATCTTTTGCGGCAGCCGTAGCGGACGATGTCTCAGGTACCTCTTTTTATGCTTTTGTTGAGCCCGTCAGGCGACTTAGTGTGATCGTAATGATCGCCTGGTTTATTGTCCGTTTTATCAGTGGTGCCGAAAGTATTGTTGTTTCGCCTGACAAAATGAAACAGCCGATGGATGAAACGACTGTTTCGGCAATGAGTAAGCTTCTGCGAGGGTCGGTGCTGATTACCGCCGCCTTGGTGGTCTTGCAGAGCATGGGATACAGCATTTCCGGTGTATTGGCTTTTGGCGGTATTGGCGGGATTGCCGTCGGTTTTGCCGCCAAGGATTTGTTGGCCAATTTTTTTGGCGGACTGATGATCTATCTCGATAGGCCCTTCAAAGTAGGTGATTGGATTCGTTCACCGGATCAAAATATTGAGGGCACCGTGGAGCAGATCGGATGGCGGCTAACGATTATTCGCACCTTCGATAAACGACCGCTTTACGTGCCAAACGCTACCTTTTCAAGTATCTCTGTCGAAAACCCATCCCGTATGACGCACCGACGCATTTACGAAGTGATCGGCGTTCGATATGACGATGCCCATCTGGTAGATCGTATTGTCGCAGAAGTTAAGCAAATGCTGATAGATCACGAAGAAATTGACAATACGCAGACGATGATTGTGAATTTTAATCAGTTTAATGCCTCGTCACTGGACTTCTTTGTTTATACCTTTACCCGTACGACCAACTGGATCCGGTATCACGAAATCAAGCAGGATGTGCTACTGAAGATATTTTCGGTCATTAGTCGTCATGGCGCAGAGATTGCCTACCCAACACAAACATTGCATCACGCGACGGTTGCGGCACCTGCGATTCCACAAAATGCAGGACTGGAGCAATACGTCCCGAAAGAACGTTGATTACGAGGAAACGAAAACATGGAAACCACACTGGCGATCATTGGTGGTACCGGCCTGACAGAATTGGAGGGGCTGGAAATACTCGAAAGTAAAACGATTGTAACGCCCTATGGCGAACCGAGTGCTCCCTTGCTGTTCGGGCAGTTAAATCGACGACCGGTAGTATTTTTGGCGCGTCATGGTAACCCGCACAGAATTCCTCCCCATAAGGTTAATTATCGGGCCAACTTGCATGCGCTGAAGCAAATAGGTATCAAGCAGGTAGTGGCTGTGAATGCTGTTGGCGGGATTCATCCTGCAATGGGGCCGGCACAGGTGGTCATTCCTGATCAGTTGATCGATTACACCTGGGGTAGGGCGAGCACTTTTTTCGAGGACGATCTCGAGCATGTGACTCATATTGATCTGACCTGGCCCTATACAGACTCACTTCGTCAACGTTTGATTGAGTGTGCAAAAAGCACTCAGGCGCCTTTCAGCGATTTTGGAGTATATGCCTGCACGCAGGGGCCAAGACTGGAAACGGCCGCCGAAGTGGCGCGACTTGAGAGAGATGGCTGTCATATCGTGGGTATGACCGGGATGCCAGAGGCGGCGCTTGCGGCTGAACTCGAATTGGATTACGCCTGTATTGGACTGGTTGTCAATTGGGCCGCCGGAAAAACGGACCATATTATTACCATGGAGGAAATACAGGCCGCCATAGATCAGGGAATGGGGCGCGTGTTGCGAATTCTGGCGGAGTTAATTGCTGGCGAGTAAACAAGGTCGGGAGCCACGCCCGACCTTAAAATATGAGAAAACCCTTTCAGCTTTAGTTTTGTTCGGAGCCTGATTCCGGAGAAGTCTGCTGAGAGGGCAGCTCAACAAGGTCGAAGGAAACCAATATTCCGAAATAAGGGTGATCTAGCAGATGAAGTTCGCCTGAGCGTAACTTTCTTGATTCAGATATTTTCCATGTTTTATCCAATACGTAAGACAGTGTGGGAAATTTATCCCCGCTTTGGATGTTATCTGTTGAATCTTCGTCAGGCTTTTCTTCATTATTTTCCAGTCGGGGATCATTTGAATCCATCGTCAATTCGAGAGGTTCCGAACGAGTCGGTTCGTCTGGCTGCGCATTGTAATGAAGTAGTCCATACCAATCGAGTACCACGTCCTGTGAGGGTATGCCTTCCTCGTGCGTTAACCAGAACGGGATGCTTTCGTTACGACTTAACTTAAAGGTGGATAGCGCCATATCTGCTCTTACGTGAATGTATCTGTTCCGGTAAAAGGTCAGGGTGCCTTGCAGCTCAGGCTGGTCACCAAATATCTCGCCGCCTTCAATATGTACCGATAGCTTGTCATCTCGTTTATATAGCGGCTGGTACCAGCCGCCTAAATCCAGGACACGATAGCCGGCAGCACGCTTCAGGCGTTTGGCCGTAGCTTGCATGCTCAATTTATCGTCCGGAATTCGTTTAAGCTGATAGGGCGTTTGTGGTTTATGGTTCACCAGATAATATTCCGGTGAATCGTTTGGCGTTAAACGCTCGGTTGTATCCAGCGCCTCGCTGGTTTGTGGTGAAAGATATTTGAACACCAAATATTCTGCTTTATACCAGCGAGTGGTTTCTTCCTCTGCGTTTACAGAAGTTGACGTGCCAACGCCGGAAACAAGTATCAGGGCCGCCGTTGTTGCCATCCAGCCATTTTTAACCGTATGAAAAACACGATTAGCCATGCCTTGAGCCGTGCATAGGATATTGGGGGTAGTATCTTTCATCAGGCGAGTGCTACTCATCGTTTTGGTGCCATGTTTAGTTCATCGGCTGTTTTAGTTGATTTAGCAGCCTTGTAATGGCGCCAATCTTATCATTTGAATCGGCTTTCGTCAGGGCGAACTTTAATGCATCTGCGCCATCAAATTTGTATAGGGCAGGCGCTGATTGGATGAGCTTAATGATTTTAAGCGGATCGATCGGTGTGTTGGCGGAAAATTCAATACGTCCTGAGCTCTCACCGACGTCAATCTTAACGATGCCTAAAGGCTCTGCGGTAAATTTGAGCTCGGTTTGGCGAAACAGATTCTTGGTTGGAGGCGGCAGCAAGCCAAAGCGATCAATAAGTTCTATCTGGAGTTCATCTAAGGCTGGCTTGTCTTGCACAGAGGAAATGCGCTTATACATAATCAGACGTGTATGTACATCTGGCAGATAATCCTCAGGAATGAGCGCGGGAATACGCAGGTTTATTTCCAGCCCATGGCGTAATGGTTTGTCCAAATTCGGGATTTCACCTTTTTTGAGCGACGTGACTGCCTGCTCAAGGAGCTCCATGTAAAGCGAGAAGCCAATGGATTCGATCTGCCCGCTTTGTTCTTCACCCAGCAATTCTCCTGCACCTCGAATTTCAAGATCGTGTGTTGCGAGCATAAAGCCCGCACCGAGGTCTTGTGATGCGCTGATCGCTTCGAGTCGCTTTTCGGCATCGGGCGTAATTTTCTTTTCTTTATCCGAAGGTGTCATCAGATAGGCATAGGCCTGGTGATGAGAGCGTCCTACACGCCCGCGTAGCTGGTGAAGTTGCGCCAGGCCGAATTTGTCGGCCCTGTCAATGATGATGGTGTTTGCACTGGGAATGTCGATGCCTGTTTCGATGATTGTTGTGCAAACCAGAACATTGAACTTCTTGTGGTAAAAATCTGACATAACCTGTTCGAGTTCCCGTTCGCGCATCTGGCCATGAGCGATCGTCACTCGTGCTTCGGGAACCAGCATCTGAAGTGCTTCGGCTTCTTTTTCGATATTTTTAACTTCGTTAAACAGATAATAGACCTGACCGCCACGGAGAATTTCCCGGAGGATGGCTTCTTTGAGCAAGTCATTATCGCGCTGTCGAACGAAAGTTTTTACTGACAGGCGTCGAGCGGGTGGCGTTGCAATCACCGAAAGGTCTCGCATTCCCCCCAATGCCATATTGAGTGTTCTGGGAATGGGGGTGGCCGTTAATGTAAGAATATCAACTTCTGCCCTCAGTGACTTGAGTCGTTCTTTCTGCTGGACGCCGAACCGGTGTTCTTCATCGATAATCAGCAATCCAAGATCTTTGAATTTTATATTTTGCTGAATTAATTTATGCGTTCCGATGACAACATCCACCGTGCCGGCCTCGATTTGTTCAATGGCCTTGGCTTGCTCTTTTGCGCTGCGAAAGCGGGACAATAATTCAACTTTAACGGCGGTTTCCGCAAAGCGATCCTTGAATGATTCATAGTGTTGCTGTGCCAGTAGCGTTGTAGGTACCAAAACACCAACTTGTTTTCCGGAGTAGGTCGCCATAAAAGTTGCACGCATGGCCACTTCGGTTTTACCAAATCCGACATCGCCGCATACCAGACGATCCATGGGCCGAGGGCTGGTCATATCCGCGATGACCGCTTGTATAGCGGTGAGCTGATCGGGGGTTTCCTCAAAGGGAAAGCCTTCGCTAAACGCATTGTAGGCGGTATCAGGATCTTCGTATGCAAAACCTGTCTTGGCCTGCCGTCTGGCATAGATGTCGAGAAGCTCGGCAGCCGTGTCGCGAATTTTTTCAATTGCTTTGCGTTTGGCGGTACTCCATTTGTCAGTACCTAATCTATGCAGAGGGGCGTTGGAATCTTCGGTCCCGCTGTAACGAGAGATGAGGTGTAATGATGAGACCGGTACGTATAGCTTGGCATTATCTGCATATTCCAGTGTAAGAAATTCACACGGCTGCCCGTCGATTTCGAGCGTTTGCAGGCCTTGATAGCGTCCAACACCGTGATCCATATGGACGACCGGCGAGCCCAGCTGAAGTTCGGTGAGGTCTTTGAAAACAGCATCCGTACTGACTTCCTGGCCCTTTTTCCGGCGCCGACGCTGCAATACCCGCTGCCCGTATAAGTCAGCTTCTGCGATGATGGCAAGTTGATGTTCGCGAGCCAGAATGCCTGTTTTCAAACTTGCCACGGTAAGATTCAATGGCTTCGGATTAGAGATGAACTCGTTCCAGTTCGTTACGGTTTGAACTACCAGTCCATTTGCCCGGAATAAGTCCTGTAAAGCCTCTCGACGACCTATAGACTCAGCACACACCAGCATCGGTGCGTCATGCTCTGACTGCAGGCTCTTGAGTCGGGACAACGGGTCGGTCAATTTGTGATTGATGCTGATGTCGGGTAGTCGACTGTCGATCAGATTGATTTTGCCGTCAGAAGGCTCCAGCAAGCCGGGAATGACTGATACCCTTGGAAAAGCCTTGAGATAACCAAATAGCTGTTCGGTGCGTATAAATAATTCAGCAGGGGGCAAGATGGGTCTTAATCTGTCATGCCTTAAGGATTCAAAACGGTCGTTGATTTCATGCCAGAACTGAGTGCTGGCTTGTTCGAGTTTGGCGCTGGAGAAAATAAGCGTATTTTGGGGGAGATAGTCAAATAACGAAGCTGTTTCATCAAAGAATAGAGGAAGATAGTATTCCAGTCCCGGCGATTTCAGGCCTGAACAGATGTCATTGTATAGCGGGCTCTCTTTTCCTACATTGGGGAAATGTTCGCCCCATCGGTTCCGAAAGGCACTGCGGGATTCTTTATCCCACGGAAATTCGTACGCAGGAAGCAGCGTGATTTCACTGATTTTTTCAATGGTGCGCTGAGTATCAGGGTCAAAGGTTCTAATGCTTTCGACATCGTCGTCGAAAAGCTCGATACGGTAGGGAAGGTCGCTGCCCATCGGGAAGATATCGACAATCGACCCGCGAGCTGTAAATTCGCCGTGATTGTAAACCGTTTCTACATGTCGGTAACCCGCCGCTGCCAATGATTGCTGATACTGACCTAAAGCAAGCTTTTGAGTTGTCTTGATGACCAATCCGCTACGCTGTAAAAATTGCGGTGGAGCCAGTTTGTGCAATACCGTATTGACGGGAGCAATCAGGATTCCCTTGCGCAAATTGGGTAGCTGGTACAGCGCCTGTAGACGCTGCGAGGTGATATCTTCATGAGGAGAAAACACATCGTAGGGTAGTGTTTCCCAGTCTGGTAATATCAATACTGGGGTGTCGCTTTCGATTTCCGTATGGGTCTGGCCAAGATAAAAACGGATACTCTCTTCTAGTGCTTGCGCTTCCTCACTATCCTGCGTAATCAGCAATAGGTGGCCTTGATGACTTTTGATGGCCTGTGCGAGCAGTAATGGGAACAACCCCTCAGATACATTGCCCCATTGGCGATGATCAGCCGCTTTTTTAGGAAGCGGAGGGAGGAGAGCTGAGAGAGCTTGAAGCATAGAAGTCATTTTGATTTTGTGATCCGTAGTATGTTTTGTTATCCGTGGTATGTAATGTCTTGCCCTTGAGCGGAGTGACGACCAGACATTCCCGAGCGAGCGCAATTAAGTTGCCCGGATATTTTTGTGAGATCGGGCCGTGTCCGAGCGCTATTGTAACCAGACTGACCACAAAGGGCACCTTGAAGGCACTTCAAAATGAAAGGGATGGAAATTAAAGTGCAATCAATATTTGCGAAGAATTTGAGTTACGGTGATAATATCGCCCCCATTTTAGGCTTTAATGCGCAATTGAGAGGTAAGTAACGTGGGACAGAACATCAAGGACACCTGTTTTACCGACTGGAAAGAACGCGAAGCGATCGCCGAGGTAATGATTCCTTTAATCGGTCGTCTGTATCGTAAAAATAACGTAGTAACGTCTATTTATGGTCGTGCGATAATCAATCAGTCTGTTATCGGTCTGCTGAAATCCCATCGATTTGTGCGTCAGGTAGAGGCTAATGAGCTATCAGTTCATGATACCTATCCGATTCTGCAAGCCCTGGATACACTGAATCTGGGTCATGCACATATCGATATCGGCAAGCTGGCCATTCGTTACAAAAAAGTCAAGGAAGAGCGCTCTCTGGAAGACTATTTGCGTGCAGAACTTGCGGATGTTATCGGCAAGTTTGATGCAGAAGAAGCACGCAACCGTGTAACGCAAACTAAAGACGTCGTTCTCTATGGCTTCGGTCGTATTGGACGTTTGCTCGCACGCATCCTGATCGAAAAATCAGGCGGTGGTAATAATTTGCGTCTTCGTGCCATCGTTGTTCGTAACGGTGGTGCAGAAAATGATCTGGAAAAGCGCGCCAGTCTGTTGCGTCGGGATTCCGTGCACGGTTCGTTCGAAGGTACGATTACTGTGGACGAAGAAAACCAGTGCATCATCGCCAATGGTAACGTCATTCAGGTGATTTACTCGAACGGCCCGGACCAGATCGACTATACCAGCTACGGTATCGATAACGCGATTGTGGTTGATAATACGGGTAAATGGCGTGATGCCGATGGCCTTGCACTTCACCTGAAGAGCAAAGGCGCGGCTCGTGTGCTGTTGACTGCACCGGGCAAAGGCAATATCAAGAATATCGTATATGGCATTAACAACAACATGATTACCAGTGACGACACCATCTTGTCGGCGGCATCATGTACCACGAACGCCATTACACCAGTACTTAAAGCGATCAATGATAAATTTGGTGTATTGAATGGCCACGTAGAAACTGTTCACTCCTATACCAATGACCAGAACCTGATCGACAACTATCACAAAGGCAGCCGTCGCGGTCGTAGTGCTCCGCTGAACATGGTTATCACTGAAACTGGTGCGGCCAAAGCGGTAGCGAAGGCATTGCCGGAAATGGCGGGCAAGCTGACAGGTAACGCTATTCGTGTACCTACGCCGAATGTTTCCATGGCAATTCTTAATTTGAATTTGGGTCAGGAAACTTCGGTTGAAGAAGTTAACGGATACCTGCGTGACATTTCGCTGCACTCTGAGCTGGCTAAGCAGATTGACTTTGTTAGCTCGCCCGAAGTCGTGTCTACCGATTTCGTTGGCAGCCGCCGTGCCGGTATTGTCGATGCGCAGGCGACTATTGTTAGTGGAAGTCGTGTAGTGCTGTACGTTTGGTATGATAATGAAGCTGGTTACAGTGCTCAGGTAGTCAGAATTGTCAATCAAATGGCCGGTGTTGAGCGTCCAACATTTCCTGTTTTAGGCGCCTGACCTTCCTTGCAAATGAGTGTCTTCCAGTAAGGCACTCATTTGTTTTCTTTCGTTATCCTTTTGGACATTGGTCCTCTTCTTCGTTATTAATCCTTCCCGTCATGTTTGATAGTGCTTTAGCCTGACGCTGTGTCGCTCGTCCGATCATGCTCAATGCATGGATGTTCGTGCAGAGTAAACCGTTTACTTGCCTGATTCTGTGCATAATGATGCTTTCGTTGCTCTTATTCGAAACCAATATAGGTGAGGGCGAGTGTATGCTTTTCTGGTATGGGGTTGATTGAGTTCAGCTTTTCTCGATGACTATGTTCGTAATTGGTGCATGGGGAGTGTATATGTGTCAATCTAGGGCGCATTTTGATTTTTGATCTGATCGAATGTCTATATGTTGTACCTCTGAGGTGGTAGCTGGTACAAATTCTTGAGTCTGATCAAGTCAAGTCGTTACAAGTTCTGTTGGTATAGCGCTGTAGGTATAAAGTGCATTAATTTCCGCAGTTATATAGAAATATAGAGTACTCATCTTTATAATTGTGGCGTTTTTTGGTACGCCAATTCTATCTGCCTGAAAAACTGAAGTTGCCCTGGGAGCAAAAAGACGTAGCGGTTAGTTACTTTCGCTGTGTTCTTTTTTGGTGCAAGTTCAGGACTTTTGTCTCTGGTGAATAAATTGAGCGTTGTATTACTTTTAAGTTCTGATGATTTAGGCGGGGCTAATGATCAATATCAAAAAAGGCCTTAATCTACCTATATCCGGTTCTCCCGAACAAAAAATTTCGGATGGTCGTAAAGTAAGCAAAGTTGCGCTTACAGGATTCGACTATCACGGAATGAAGCCCACAATGGCTGTTCAGGTTGGTGACCGGGTAAAGCGTGGCCAGTTGCTCTTCAGTGATAAGAAAATAGAGGGCGTTCGTTTTACTTCTCCGGTAAGTGGCGTAGTAAAAGAAATTAATCGTGGTGAAAAACGCGTTTTTCAATCGATTGTGATTGAAATTTCCGGAAACGACGCGGAAACATTTGAGCGCTTTGATGCATCGCAACTTGAAAAGCTCAGTCGTCAGCAAGTAGTAGACAATCTGGTGAATTCCGGATTGTGGACCGCACTTCGCACCCGACCATACAGTAAAACGCCTGCGTTGGATGCAAGGCCAAACTCGTTGTTCGTAACAGCAATGGACACGAGCCCTTTGGCAGCAGATCCACAAGTAGTTATTAAGCAGGCAGAGGCAGAGTTTGCAAATGGCTTAAAGGTTCTGCGTAAGCTGACGGATGGTAAGGTGTTCGTCTGTACGGCCGCTAATGCACAAATATCCGTACCTTCTGACAGTGCTATTGAGAAACAGGAATTTTCCGGTCCTCATCCGGCTGGCAATGCAGGTACCCATATTCATTTCCTGGATCCCGTCAGTGCATCAAAAAGTGTCTGGCAAATAGGTTATCAGGACGTGATCGCCGTAGGACGCCTGTTTGTAACAGGTGAGCTTTCTGCTGAACGGATTGTAGCCTTGTGCGGTCCTAAAGCGAAAAAGCCTCGTTTGGTAAAAACCCTGTTGGGGGCGAACCTCACAGAGTTGACTGACGGCGAGATTGACAAGACGGTTCCTGTTCGTATTGTTAGCGGCTCTGTTTTTGGCGGGCGTACCGCTAAAGGTTCCGTAGATTATCTGGGGCGCTTTGCCAATCAGGTGACGATTCTCGAAGAAGGTAAAACCCGTGATTTTATGGGCTGGCTATCACCAGGAACGAATCGTTTTTCTGTGCTGAACATTTACTTGTCCAAATTGAATCCTTCCAAACGCTTTGATTTCAGTACCAATACAAATGGTAGTGAGCGAGCGATGGTGCCCGTTGGAACGTATGAAGAAGTTATGCCGTTGGACGTGTTGCCGACGCATTTGCTTCGGTCATTGATTGTGGGCGATACCGAGATGGCACAGCAACTGGGCTGTCTGGAACTGGATGAAGAAGATCTGGCCTTGTGTAGCTTTGTTTGCCCGGGTAAATACGAATACGGTCCAATTCTTCGCGATAATTTAACCCGCATTGAGAAAGAGGGCTGATCATGGGTTTGCGTCAGTATCTTGATAAGATTGAGCCGAACTTTCACAAAGGCGGCAAATATGAGAAATGGTATGCGCTTTTCGAAGCGGTAGACACCATTTTCTATTCACCTTCGAGCGTTACCAATACCACGGCTCATGTGCGTGATGGCATTGACCTGAAGCGTATGATGATTACCGTTTGGTTCTGCGCATTTCCTGCCATGTTTTTTGGTATGTGGAATGTCGGGTTTCAGGCGAACAGTTATCTTGCTCATGCCGGTACGGCCATGGGGAATGACTGGCACAGTGTCATTATCGCTTTGCTGGCAGGAAACAATCCGGCCAGTTTGTGGGATAACATGATATACGGGGCGGTTTACTTTCTCCCCATTTATGCTGTGACGTTTATTGTTGGCGGCTTTTGGGAAGTGTTGTTTGCAACCATCCGTAAGCATGAAGTAAACGAAGGCTTTTTCGTAACCTCAATTCTTTTTGCGTTAATCGTGCCACCAAGCATCCCTCTTTGGCAGGTTGCTCTGGGTATTAGCTTTGGTGTCGTTATTGGTAAGGAAGTGTTTGGCGGTACCGGTAAGAACTTCCTGAATCCGGCGTTGACCGGACGTGCATTTCTGTTCTTCGCGTATCCCGCACAAATTTCCGGTGATGCTGTTTGGACCGCAGTGGACGGCTTTAGTGGTGCAACGCCGCTGAGCATGGTTTCTGCCAATGGTATGGAGGTTCTGAATGGCCAGCTGACCTGGCTTGATGCGTTCCTGGGTACCATGCAGGGGTCAATTGGTGAAACTTCAACACTGGCTATCCTTATCGGTGGTGCCGTGCTGCTGATGACGAAAATTGCTTCTTGGCGTATCGTTTCGGGAGTCATGCTGGGAATGATTGCCATGTCGCTTGTGATGAACCTTGTGGGTTCAGAAACCAATCATATGTTTGCCATGCCTTGGTATTGGCACTTCGTGGTGGGTGGTTTTGCATTCGGTATGATCTTTATGGCGACTGACCCTGTCTCTGCTTCTATGACGAATACCGGTAAGTGGTATTTTGGTGCATTGATCGGGGTGATGGTGGTTCTTATCCGAGTAATCAACCCCGCATTCCCAGAAGGTATGATGCTCGCGATTCTGTTTGGCAACCTGTTTGCGCCCTTTATCGACCACCTGGTGGTACAGGCCAACATCAAGCGGAGATTAGCTCGTGTCCAGTAATAAAGATACTATCTCAAAAACCATTACGGTCGCACTTCTGCTCTGTATCGTTTGTTCGGTACTGGTAGCCAGTTCGGTGATTCTGCTGAAACCGGTTCAGATGCAGAATAAAACACTCAACCTGAAGGAAAATATTCTTGCGGCGGCGGGATTGCTGAAGCCCGGCGCACCCAAGGCCCAGATTGAGTCAGAGTTCAAGAAAGTAACGCCGCGTCTTGTAGATCTCAGTACCGGAGAGTATGTGTCTGCAGATCTGGTCGAAAAAGCCAGTGCCGCTGATTACGATCAGCGTAAAGCATCCAAGGATCCAAAGTTTTCTGATTCTTTGGAAGGCGGCATTGATATTGCCAGCATCAAGCGCCGTGCAAAATATGCCAAGGTGTATTTGGTAGAGAAGGATGGACGTCTGGATCGCATCATCCTGCCTGTGCATGGTTATGGTCTCTGGTCAACGCTGTATGGATTCCTTGCGCTTGAAGGCGACGGCAATACCATTGCCGGACTTGGGTTCTACGAGCATGCTGAAACTCCCGGATTAGGGGGTGAGGTAGATAATCCTCGCTGGAAAGCGCTGTGGCCGGGCAAGAAAGTATACAACCTGGATCACAGCAATGAGCCTGCGATCAGCCTGATTAAAGGCGGTGTCGATACATCACGCGCAGATGCCATTTACGGTGTTGATGCGTTATCGGGTGCGAGCCTGACCAGCCGCGGAGTGACTAATTTACTCCACTTTTGGCTTGGCGAGCACGGGTTTCAATCTTACCTGGATCGTATTCGTAAGGGGGCGTGATTATGTCTGACGTAACAATAAAGAAGGTTCTGTTTGAACCCATTATCAGCAATAACCCGATTGCATTGCAGATACTTGGAATATGTTCCGCTCTGGCGGTTACAACCAGTCTCAAGCTATCGATTGTAATGGGTATTGCGGTGTCTTTGGTAACGGCTTGTTCCAGCTTTGCTATCGCGCTGGTGCGTAGTCAGATTCCAAGCAGTATCCGGATCATCGTACAGATGGTTATTATTGCTTCATTGGTAATTGTTGTTGACCAGATATTAAGAGCATATGCGTACGAGATCAGTAAGCAGCTCTCGGTATTCGTTGGTTTGATTATTACTAACTGTATCGTTATGGGTCGTGCAGAAGCTTTTGCAATGCAAAATGGCCCTGTCGTCAGCTTCTTTGATGGTATCGGTAACGGATTGGGTTACAGCACGATGCTGATCTCTGTTGCGTTTATCCGTGAGCTGTTGGGTGCTGGAAAGCTGTTTGGTGTTTCTATCTTGCCGGTAATCAACGATGGTGGTTGGTATCAGCCTAATGGACTGTTGTTGTTGCCGCCAAGCGCATTCTTCATTATCGGCCTGATTATTTGGGGGCTTCGTACCTGGAAGAAGAATCAGGCAGAAGCGCCTGACTTTAAACTTTCGGCACATAAAGTGAAGGAGGCGTTCTGATGGAACACTATCTGAGTTTATTGCTAAAGGCCGTGTTCGTAGAAAACATGGCGTTGGCATTCTTTCTGGGAATGTGTACTTTCCTGGCGCTGTCCAAGAAAATCCAGGCCGCGGTAGGTTTAGGTATTGCAGTTGTGGTTGTTTTGACGATAACCGTGCCTGTAAACAACCTTATCTATCAGAATGTTTTAAAGGAAGGGGCCTTGGCTTGGGCCGGTTATCCGAATGTAGACCTCAGCTTCCTTGGCTTGCTGACTTACATTGGGGTCATTGCGGCAATCGTCCAGATCCTTGAAATGGTATTGGATAAGTATTTCCCGGATTTGTACAACGCGCTAGGGGTGTTTCTACCGCTAATCACAGTAAACTGTGCGATTATGGGAGCTTCGCTCTTCATGGTTGAGCGCGATTACAATTTCGGTGAAAGTTTGGTTTACGGATTTGGTGCGGGAACCGGATGGGCGTTTGCCATTGTGGTTCTGGCGGGCATTCGTGAGAAGCTGAAATACAGTGATGTTCCAGAAGGTTTACGTGGTTTGGGGATTACCTTTATCACGGTTGGCCTTATGTCACTGGGTTTTATGTCTTTCTCAGGTATTTCACTCTAAGGTCCGGTACCTCAGAATCCATTGACAGCAGATAACAAGGTCAAAACATGAATGCAGAAATCGTACTAGGCGTGGTCATGTTTACCGTCATAGTACTGTCACTTGTGGCAGTCATTTTGGCGGCCCGGGCCAAGCTGGTGAGCACCGGGGATGTGACAATCGAAGTAAACGGCGAGCCGGAGCATACAATCAAAACTCCGGCGGGTGGAAAACTACTGCAAACGTTGGCGAGCGAGGGGGTTTTCCTTTCCTCGGCATGTGGCGGCGGTGGTAGCTGCGCACAGTGTAAGTGTAAAGTGTTTGACGGTGGCGGTTCTATGCTGCCGACTGAACAGGCGCATTTCACCAAGCGAGAAGAAAAAGAAGGCTGGCGTCTGGCTTGCCAGGTGCCGGTTAAGCAGAATATGAAAATCGAAGTACCAGAAGAAGTGTTTGGCGTGAAAAAGTGGGAGTGTACTGTTCGCTCTAACTTTAACGTTGCTACCTTCATTAAAGAGCTGGTACTTGAACTTCCTGCCGGAGAGAATGTTAATTTCCGTGCTGGAGGCTATGTTCAGCTTGAAGCGCCCGCACACGAAGTCGACTATAAAAACTTTGATATAGAAGAAGAGTATCGAGGTGATTGGGATAAGTTTAACCTGTGGCAATATAAGTCGATTGTGAAAGAGACAATCGTTCGTGCATATTCCATGGCGAACTACCCTGAAGAGCGTGGTCTGGTTAAATTCAATATCCGTATTGCTTCACCCCCGCCAGGAACAAGTTTTCCTCCAGGGCAAATGTCATCTTGGGTATTTAACCTTAAACCCGGTGATAAAGTGACAGTATATGGTCCGTTTGGTGAGTTCTTCGCGAAAGAAACTGACAATGAAATGGTGTTCGTGGGTGGTGGTGCTGGTATGGCCCCGATGCGATCGCATATTTTTGATCAGTTAAAGCGTTTGGGTTCAAAGCGTAAAATGTCGTTCTGGTATGGTGCACGTAGTTTGCGTGAACTATTTTACAAGGACGAATATGACGCGCTTGCCGAGGATAATGAGAATTTTACCTGGAATGTCGCGCTTTCCGATCCAATGCCAGAAGATAACTGGACAGGGTATACAGGTTTTATTCACAACGTTCTTTATGAAAATTACCTGAAAGATCACCCCGCACCAGAAGACTGTGAGTTCTATATGTGTGGGCCGCCAATGATGAACGCGGCGGTAATAAAGATGCTCAAAGATCTGGGTGTTGAAGAAGATAATATTCTGCTGGATGACTTCGGAGGTTAAGTAGTCTATCCATGAGTATTCTCATCGTTAAGCCTGCTATAAGAAGTGTGCTGCAAAGCCTCGCTTTTATAGCAGGCTTTTTGCTTTTCGGTTGTTCGGATTCAGGTAATTCTGATGTTCCGAATGTTTCTTCAATGTCCATCTACGAGTTCGACGGGTCGACCATGGGGACGACCTATCATATAAAAGTCGTATTGCCTTCAAATGCGAAATCGCTAGAAAATATTGGTAAAGGTGTCGATAAAGCATTGAACGACGTTGATATGTCGATGTCGACCTACAAAAAGACCTCTGAGCTATCGAGATTTAATCAGAGCCCGATTGATAGCTGGTTTCCGGTTTCTGAAGATACGATGCGTGTTGTAAAGCTGGCTCAATCGATCAGCGCGAAATCAAAAGGGCAATATGATACTACTGTTGGGCCTTTAGTTAACTTGTGGGGTTTTGGGCCGATGGCCCGGCCAGAGGTTATTCCTGATCAGGATCAGATCCTCGCACTGAAACAAAAGGTAGGATATGAAAAACTGGCATTTCGCGAGGATCCGCCAGCCTTAAGAAAGTCGGCAGACATTTATGTTGATCTTTCTTCGGTGGCCAAAGGGTATGCTGTTGATAAGGTAGCGGAATTTTTGGAGGCGTCCAGCGCCCCCGATTATCTTGTGGAAGTGGGTGGTGAAATCCGCGCTGCAGGTCATAAGCCGGGTGGAGCGCCTTGGGTGTTGGCTATTGAGTCGCCCGCAAGCGAGTCGCGTTCGGTATTTCGCAAAATAAAGGTGACGGGTATCGGGTTAGCCACCTCTGGAGACTACCGAAACTATTATGAGGAGGCTGGTGTGCGCTTTTCTCATACCATTGATCCTTTTACGGGAAGGCCAATACAGCATAAATTGGCATCAGTGAGCGTCATCGCCAAGACCTGTGCGGAAGCGGATGCGCTTGCGACCGCCCTGCTGGTGATGGGGGAGGAAAGAGGCTACGAATTTGCGCTATCGAACAATATAGCGGCATACTTTATTTATAGAACCTCGGATGGATTTCAAGGTAAATCTTCCAATGGATTTGAACAGTATCTGATTCACTAAATTGAATCAGATTAACGCAACGTGTCATAGTGGGGTGTGCTCATGGATATGTTTTTTGTGGTATTTGCATTCATGGGATTGGTTATTGTCGCAATGTCGATAGGTGTCATCATGGGACGAAAACCTATTTCGGGATCTTGTGGCGGTATGGCAGCGTTAGGCATGGATGTGGCCTGCGATATCTGTAAAGGCGACAAAGCTGTGTGTGAGACGGAACAAGAAAAGGCAAAGGCAAAAAAAGCGCTAGCCGATACGCTTGCCTACGACGCGACAAAAAAATAAATCATAAAATTTGTAACAGGAGTTTGGAAGCGAATGGCTGAGTATCACTACGATGTGGTTGTGATTGGTGCCGGGCCTGCGGGTGAGGGTGCGGCAATGAATGCGGCCAAAAAGGGTAAGCGGGTCGCAATAATAGAAACCAAAGACAGTGTGGGTGGCAATTGTACTCATCTTGGTACGATTCCCTCAAAAGCTTTACGTCATGCAGTGAAGCAAATCATTACTTTCAATACCAACTCGATGTTTCGTGATATAGGTGAGCCTCGCTGGTTTTCCTTTCCTCGGGTTCTGAAAAATGCCGAGCGCGTAATAAGCAAGCAGGTGAGCTTACGAACCCAGTTTTATGCCAGAAATCGAGTGGATCTGTTTACCGGGAGTGCATTTATTCTTGATGAACATAGGGTTGAGGTGAGAGGAAGCCAAACCACTCGCGAAGTGATAAATGCAAAGACCATTGTCATTGCGACAGGTTCGCGTCCGTATCTCCCTGAAAACGTCAACTTCAGACACTCTCGTATCTATAATAGCGATACCATCTTAAAGCTGAGTCACACTCCACGCACGCTTATTATTTATGGTGCAGGTGTGATTGGATGCGAATATGCCTCTATCTTTTCTGGCCTGGGAGTCAAGGTTGATCTGATAAATCCAGGCAATCGGTTGCTGTCGTTTCTGGATGATGAAATTTCTGACGCACTCAGTTATCACCTACGCAATAACGGTATTTTAGTTCGCCATAACGAAGAATATGATTCCGTTGAGGGCGATGAACATGGCGTGGTCGTTACCATGAAGTCGGGTAAACGCATACGTGCCGATGCATTTCTGTGGTGTAACGGAAGAACAGGAAATACAGACGGCCTCGGGTTAGAAAATATCGGTTTGGAGGCGAACTCAAGGGGGCAATTGGCGGTTGATCAATATTACAGAACCGCTGTGCAGTCAGTTTACGCCGCAGGTGATGTCATTGGTTGGCCTTCGCTGGCGAGCGCCGCGTATGACCAAGGCCGGGCGGCAGCGTCAGCCATTGTTGAAGATGATTTCTTTCGTCATGTCGATGATGTGCCAACAGGCATTTATACCATACCGGAAATCAGTTCCGTTGGGCGCACTGAGCGTGAGCTAACTGAAGCCAAGATACCCTATGAAGTTGGGCAGGCATTCTTTAAAGATTTAGCTCGGGCTCAAATAACCGGTGAAGCTGTGGGCATGCTTAAGCTTCTTTTTCATCGTGAAACCAAAGAAATCCTGGGTATTCATTGCTTTGGAGATCAGGCAGCAGAGATTGTGCACATCGGTCAAGCAATTATGAATCAGAAAGGCGAAGCCAATTCGTTGGAATACTTTATTAACACGACTTTTAATTATCCTACGATGGCTGAGGCCTATCGCGTGGCAGCCCTCAATGGGTTAAATCGTATTTTTTGAATCACGCAAACAGAAAAGTCGGCAGTTGCCGATTTTTCTGTTTATCTTTTTTCTGTTTATCTATTCTTTTCAACTCTGCTTTTCAAAGTGAGTCAGTGCGCTGGTCGGGTAGTCGGTAATAATGCTATCAATGCCCATCGACTGCAGTTTTCGCATATCATCAATTCTGTTTACCGTCCAGGTTGAGACTTCAAGCCCTTGCTGTTTCGCTGTTTCCAGCATTTTTGTACTGCATAGTTTCCAGTTCAGAATCAGAAAGTTCGCACCGATCGTTTTGGCTTTGCTAACTGGTTCGGGAAATCGAAATTCAGCAACATAGCCCGTGCTGATTGTTTTGTTGGTGCGTCGCACCTCCTGCAAAAACCAAGTGTCTGCAGAGGTAATAGTCACTTTATTTTCAAGGGAATGCTGTTGAATATAGTTGATGAGTATCTTACAGAGCAGTCTTAATCTGTTTTTATCATCCGTTTTTACTTCAAATTGCCAATGCATTACTTCAGGACAGGCATTGACCACGTTATGCAGTTCAGGCACAGGGCAGATGGCAGGCCAGGCTTTGGTTTTACGTGCATCCATTTCAGCCAGTTCACGCGCGGTAAAGTCAGATATTTTTCCTGATTTGCCGGTTGTGCGATCGACAGTTTCGTCATGGATAACCACTAACCTGTGATCTTTTGACAAGTATAAATCGAGTTCAAAATAACGGATGCCGTGTTTGTATGCGTGAAGAAAACTCGGAAGCGTATTCTCGGGTGCTTCGCCACGCGCACCACGGTGACCATAGATTTTCATAAGACCTTCGCTTAAAAATTTACGCTCGTAATTTTCAATAGGTATTTTGGATTTTCTTTTACCCACGGATTTAAGGCAACGAGCAACTGCCTAAAATAAAAAAGAATTTTAAGCGAAATTGAAAATTTCGTCATCTGACCTTGTTACAGTGCCTTTCTATACAGACTTTTGCGTTTCAGCCAGGTTTCATGGCATAACCTGATGTCGTCGAGAAAGTAAGGGAGTTCATTTAATAGAAGCGCTTGAGGACCATCGACCAGTGCGTGAGCCGGGTCGGGATGAAAGTCTACCAGAACCATATTTGCGCCGGCGATTATTCCCTGCGCCGAAACATTGGCAATGTCGAGAATGCCGTCATTGTCGCTTTCGCGACTGCCTACGGAGTGAGATGGGTCTATACATACGGGCATGCGTGTTAAACGCTTTACAACCGGTACATGTGCAAAATCGACCATATTCCGGTGAGGATTGCCCGCTTCAGTTTTCATACCCCGCAGACAGAAAATAACTTTCGAGTTTCCTTCGCTGGCCAAATACTCTGCTGCGTTGAGTGATTCATTCAGCGTAATTCCGAATCCTCGTTTCAGAAGTATCGGAAATTCTTGTTGGCGTCCTATGGATTTCAATAGCTCGAAGTTCTGTGTATTTCGGGTGCCTATCTGAAGCATAACGCCCGTTGGATTTCCTGTCTTCTCAAGACATTCTCTGATTTCGTCGATGTGGCTTTCGTGAGTGATTTCCATGGCAACCACTTTAATGCCATATTTTCCGGCAAGGTCAAAAACGTAAGGCAGGCACTCCTTGCCGTGCCCCTGAAATGCATACGGACTGGTGCGAGGTTTATAGGCGCCCATTCTTGTACATACTTGTCCATGCTCCTGTAAGTGTCGCATCATGGTTTCGACATTTTTAGGGTTATCGACAGCACACAATCCAGCAAAAACATGAATATTACTCTGATCGAAATTGACGCCATTATAAACAAAACCGTTTTGCCTGTTTTCGTCTTTATGGCGGCCTAAAATGCGATACTCTTCAGAGATTCGAATAACTCTTTCAACGGCGGGTAACGCGGCAATCTCATCCTTGTTGAGCTTTTTGGTTTCGCCGAGGAGGTAGATTTCAGTCAGTGTTTGCTGCGTTCCTTCCACGGTATGAATTCTGACGGAAACATCAGGAATGGCTTTTAGTTGTGACAGTGTGTGTTGGTATTCCTGACTTTGTACATTAGTGTCAGGGCGCAGAATGATTAGCATCCGGGTCACCTTGAAAATGTTTGCATGGAATGGAGAGGTATTTCTGAAGTATAGACAGGATACAAAAAGGCAGGGACAGTTTGTCTGAACAAGCGGAAGTGTAGCGCATCTGATTGCTGTCAGACGCGCTGGTGTTAATCGTGAGTGGGAGTTATTTACCGAGTGATTTCAGTAAGTTTTCCAGTTTAATCTGATCCTCCGCAAATTTGCGGATGCCTTCTGCCAGCTTGTCGGTGGCCATCGCATTCTCGTTCATTTGCCAGCGAAATGTTTGTTCTGGCAGGTTAATCGGGGTGGGAACGCCTTTATTCGAGGGGGATAATTGACGTGGCAGATGGCCGCTATCTAGTGAAAGCTCATTGAGCAGCTGGGGGCTGATAGTGAGGCGGTCGCAACCGGCCAATACTTCAATTTCGCCAATATTCCGGAAGCTCGCACCCATTACAATCGTACTGTAGTCGTTACTCTTAAAGTATTCATAAATACGCGTCACCGAAACCACACCAGGATCTTCATGAGGAAGATAGTTCGCCTGAGCGGTATTTTGCACATACCAGTCCAGAATACGCCCTACAAAAGGGGATATGAGATAGGCACCCGCCTGCGCTGCAGCCACTGCCTGAGCAAAGCCAAAAAGAAGAGTCAGATTACACTGTATACCTTCTTTTTCCAGTATTTCCGCTGCCTTGATGCCTTCCCAGGTAGATGCAATTTTGATGAGAACTCTATCTTTTGCGATACATTGCTGGTCATAAAGTTCAATCAGTTTTCTGGCTTTCGCTAGCGTGGCCTCCGTGTCGAAGGATAACCTTGCATCAACCTCAGTTGAGACTCTGCCGGGAATAATATTGATAATTTCTTTCCCGATAGAGACGGCCAATAAATCGGTCGCGTGTGCTACCTGCTCGTCAGAAGAGCCGTTTATCTTTTCTGCTTGCGCTATGGCGCTTTGCAATAACGGAGCGTAATTGGACAGACTTGCGGCTTTCAACAATAGTGATGGATTTGTCGTTGCATCCTGGGGGTTCCACTGGCGAATGGCTTCAATGTCCCCGGTATCAGCAACCACGGTTGTCATTTTTCTGAGTTGTTCCAGTTTGTTTTCCATAACTTTTAGTATCTCTTTTGGTTTACAACTATCTGTCTGATAGGGTCATTGTTTTACCACAAATTATTTAAGTTTGCTTGACACTTGTCAGTATCGCATCGCGTAGGGTGGTGGGGCGTAATTATCCGGAAGTCGTTTCAGAGACGGTAGATGTTCGTTCGACCTCGTACGCCTTTGCCCGGGTGGATTCTGAATTCATCATCGTTATCGCCTTTTTTAATAGCTCGATGTCCGCGCCGGGTCGGTGTGCTTCTTCACTAAACAGGCGACGAAATTTTCGTCCTCCGGGCTGGCCATGAAACAGACCTAAAATGTGTCTCGTCATATGACCAAGATAGGTGCCCCTGAGTAGTTCTTTTTCCACGTAGGGGATCATCGCTTCTAACACTTCAATTCGACTCAGTTCATTGGTAGTTTCACCATAGAGTCGATTATCTACCTCGCTGAGCAGCCAGGGGTTGTGATAGGCTTCACGGCCAATCATGGTGCCATCCAGGTGCGCCAGATGAGATTTGCAGGCATCGATAGACGTAATGCCACCATTAATAACAATTTCCAGCTCGGGAAAGTCCCGCTTCAGTCTATAGACGGTTTCATATTCCAGGGGGGGGATTTCACGGTTTTGCTTGGGACTTAAACCTTGAAGCAAGGCGATACGGGCATGAACGATGAATGTCTTGCAACCCGCATCGGCGACCCTGTTAACAAAGTTGTACAAATGCTCGTAACTTGTTAATTCGTCAATACCAATACGGTGTTTGACGGTAACGGGAATGGCAACGGCATTCTGCATCGAGGAGATGCACTCTGCAACGAGATCCGGGTGTGCCATCAAGCAAGCCCCGATCATATTGTTTTGCACCCGGTCGCTAGGGCAACCAACGTTCAGATTGATTTCGCGGTAGCCCGAATCTTCGGCCATTACTGCGCACGTTGCCAGTGCGCGAGGATCGCTTCCGCCCAATTGAATTGCCAAGGGCTGTTCATCTCGATGGTATTCCAGAAAGCGGGCACGATCGCCATGGATAAGGGCTCCCGTGGTAATCATTTCGGTATAGAGCAACGCTTTGCGGCTTATAAGTCGCGCAAAAAATCGGTAGTGGCGATCGGTCCAGTCCATCATCGGCGCGACGCAGAAACGTCGATGTCCGCCGTGTGCGGGCAATTCAATATTTGTATTAGGTGATAACAACATCGGCTCTTCTGACTATTAACGCTGAACGGCTATTCTAACTCAGACCTCAGCGATTACCTAAACCCGAGACGCTATCTTGCATCAGGCAATCAATAACCATACCAGTAGCGTAATCAGCACGGCGGAGATCAGATTCAAGATGAGTCCGACCTTCATCATCTGTTTCTGGGGAATAAATCCGGATCCAAAGACAATCGCATTAGGAGGGGTTGCCACTGGTAGCATAAATGCACAGGATGCCGCGAGGGCGATGGTAATGGCAACTAACTCCTGACTAATGCCCAGTAATCCTGCCATGCTGATGAAAGTGGGGACCAGCAATGCTGTCAGGGCGGTGTTACTGGACACCTCGGTAAGAAAAATGACAAATAGTACCAAAGTGAAAAGTAGGGCCACCAAGCCTACGCCATCCACCCACTGTATGAGTTGCGTGGCAAGCCAGGCATTTGCTCCGCTTGTTTTTAAAATGGCACTTAGGGTCAGGCCGCCACCGAATAAAAGTAATACACCCCAATCGGTGGTTTTTTCAATATCCTTCCAGCCTACACAGCCAGACAGATGTAATAGCAAGATGGCAAAAAGAGCCACCACGGTGTCAAAATCCTTTTGGATTCCGAGCGCTTTTCCAATGGGCTCTCCGCCAATCCATAGTGTGGCGGTCAGAGCAAAAATTGCCAGAACCAGCAGGCGAGGGGTATTCCATACAAAATCCAGATCTTGTTCTGGGGGGGACAGTCCTTTGAGTTGTGGTTGAAATACTAAATAGAGGACGAGCCAGAGTACGGGTAACAATACTATTGTAATGGGCAGCCCTACCGCCAGCCAGTCTGAAAACGAATACTTAAGTGCCGAGGCCGCGATGGCATTGGGCGGACTGCCTACCAGCGTCGCAATCCCTCCAATGCTCGCTGAATAGCTTATGCCTAGCAACAGAAACCAGAAAATCCGTGGACGACTTTCATACGATATTCCCCCTAACATCCCTAGCGCAATCGGCAGCATCATGGCGGTAGTGGCTGTGTTGCTGATCCACATTGAGAGCAGGGCGGTGGTTGCAAACAGAAGAATGCAGGCGATACCTGTCTGCCCTCGCGCAATTTTAAGCACCTGGAGTGCGATATATTTATCCAACCCTTGCTTGTGTAACGCGGACGCCAGGGCAAAGCCGCCAAGAAAGAGAAATATGATGGGGTGCGCGAAGTTTGCTAATGCTTCTTTTACAGATAGAACTTGCAAAAGTACTGCAAGAACAGGAATCAATAAAGCAGTGACAGACAGGTGTATGGCCTCAGTCATCCATAATAGAGCGGCGATAGTCAGAATCATCAGACCGGTTTGAGCTTCAGTAGTCGCGGCCGTTTGCTGAATAATTCCCCAGCAAGCCACCAAACTTAATAGAACCCAAAGTTTTTTCATTGCTGCTCCATTACAGGGTTAGATGCAGGCATTTGTTTTAGCGAAGGCAGTGGAGCAGGTCGTCAACCAGCATCTTCGAAAACTGGATATAGCCCCCTGTGGACACACTGACTTGGCTGGCCAAGGGATCAATTCTAGTCGATTTTGAGCCTGAGTTTTGCACTAATATGTCAGCGTAACGTGATGGTTGATTGCGCTCGGAAATAATGCACAGGCGATCACTTGTGAGTGCTGACTGCTCGAGTTCATGCAAGTGTTTAACGCCAGGCTTTTGTTCTGGTGTCATGCTGATTATGTCCTGAATTTGCAGACCATAATGTTTGGCAAATCCGTCCAGAAGATTGTGCGCAGTAATCAGCTTGTATTGAGTCAACGGTTCAAGTGCGTGCATATTTATTTGATCCTGAGCGATGACCTCAGCAGTAAAGCGCCGCAGATTCGAGTCATAGGTCTCTGCCCGAGCAGGAGACCATTGGCTTAATTTTGTGGTCATGATATGCGCTATTTCGATGGCAAATTCGGGTTGTAGCCAAAGATGGATATCTTCTTTGTGCAAGTGTTCATGATCTGAGATGTGACTATTACTTTCTGTAGTATGTAGCTCACTATCAGGGTCGTTGTCGTCGCCATTAATTAGCGTTAAAACCGCAAAGTGTTTAGCGGAAGTTGCTTTAAGTACTTTAGGCAAAAAACTCTCCATGGGTGGGCCGATCCAGAAAAACAGATCCGTGTCATTCAGCAGCGATATTTGAGAAGGTTTTAGTTGGTAGTGGTGCGGGTTTGCAGTGTCAGGCAAGAGTACTTGTATGTTTGCGTCATCACCAGTTATCGCCTTGGCAATCAGCGCAAGAGGTTTGATGGATACGGTGATGGTTGGCTCAGCCTGATTGGCTTGCGAGGCGCTTGAAATCAGCGCATTTGCATAGAGCAGCAAAACGGCCAACAAGCGTTGCAAGTAATTAAGGTGCCTGCTGATAAAGGTAACGCGTTTTGGCGAAGTGTTGAATGTCGGTCGTTGCATGGAATAAGGGGAGCCTGGGTAGAGTATCGAATCGGATGTTATAATATAACACTATGAGGGGCGGTCGTTAAGCTGATATTCATGTCAAATTGACGGTTCTATTGTCTGGCTGTCCTGATAAACTAACCGGATCAAGGCCTATAAAAGGGGATACTCCATTGTTGAAGTTTAAAATTGTGACTGTGACACCCTTCGTACAAAATTGCTCGGTCATCTGGTGCGATCAAACCAATGAGGCTGCGGTGGTTGATCCGGGAGGGGATCTTTTTCGTATTGAGCAAGTGTTGGAACAAGAAGGCTTGCAAGTAAAGAAAGTGCTTTTAACGCACGCACACATTGATCACGCAGGTGCAACGGCAGAGCTTGCAGAAAAATACAATTGCCCAATAGAGGGGCCGCATATAGAGGACAAGTTTTGGATAGATTCTTTGCCTCAGCAAAGTCAGATGTTCGGATTTCCGGCTGTTAACACCTTTACGCCGACGCGCTGGCTACAGCAGGGCGATAAGGTCGAGGTAGGTCAGCAAGTGCTTGAAGTGCTCCATTGCCCCGGACATACGCCAGGGCATGTCGTGTTCTATTCACCGCTTTCAAAGCTGGCGCTGGTGGGGGATGTTCTTTTTCAGGGCTCAATCGGGCGTACGGATTTTCCAAAGGGAGATCACCCTACATTGATTGCCTCAATAAAAGAGCGCTTGTGGCCTCTTGGGGGGGATGTTGCCTTTGTTCCCGGCCACGGGCCCATGTCTACTTTTGGCGAGGAAAGAAAACATAATCCGTTTGTTGCGGACCATCTTGGCTAACTTGCGCCTTTGCGCCCAGAGATGGCTATCGGGTAGCAATGTTTGCCGTATAATAGCCGCTGCTTCTTTTAACTGAACAGGAATACAGCTTCATGACCGTGCGTACACGCATCGCTCCGTCGCCTACTGGCGATCCTCACGTTGGTACAGCCTATATTGCATTATTTAACCTGTGCTTTGCGCGCCAGCATGGGGGAAAGTTCATCCTTCGTATTGAGGACACAGACCAAACAAGAAGTACTTCAGAATCGGAGCAGGATATTTTAAATGCGTTACGCTGGCTAGGCCTGGAGTGGGACGAAGGACCTGATATCGGGGGGCCATATGCGCCTTATCGTCAAAGCGAGCGTAAAGAAATGTACCGCGGATATGCGGATACCTTGGTAGAAAAAGGGCATGCATTCTACTGTTTTCGAACACCGGAAGAGCTGGAGGTTATTCGTCAGGAGCGCGTAGCTGCAGGCTTAAATCCGGGAATCAAAGGCGATCTGGAACTGCCTGCTGACGAAGTAGCCAAGCGGCTGAGTGCGGGAGATCCTTACGTTATTCGTATGAAAGTGCCTGATGAAGGCGTTTGTGTGATTAACGATATGCTACGCGGTACCATTGAAATCGAATGGAGTCAGGTTGATTGTCAGGTGCTTTTAAAATCTGACGGGATGCCAACGTATCACTTGGCCAACGTTGTCGATGATCATTTGATGGCAATTACTCACGTGATTCGGGGTGAGGAGTGGATAAGTTCGGCACCCAAGCATCATTTGCTTTACCAATATTTTGGATGGGAAATGCCCACGCTTTGCCACATGCCTTTGCTTCGTAATCCGGATAAAAGCAAGTTGAGCAAGCGGAAAAATCCGACCAGCATTAATTATTATGATCGTGCAGGCTATATGCCAGAAGCAGTTTTGAACTACCTGGGGCGCATGGGCTGGTCAATGCCTGACGAAAAAGAAAAGTTCTCGCTGGAAGAAATGATTGCCAATTTTGATCTTTCTCGCGTTTCGCTAGGTGGCCCTATTTTTGATGTTGAAAAGTTGGGTTGGTTGAACGGGCTTTGGATTCGTGAGAATTTGTCTGACGCTCAGTTTGCAGAACGTGTTCAGACATGGGCTTTTAATCATGCTTTTATTGCGCCTATGATCCCTCACATCAAAGGGCGTGTAAGTACATTCAGTGATATTGCCCCTTTGGCTGGCTTTATGTTTTCTGGCATGCTGCCGTTGAGCAAGATGGATTTTGCCCATGCAAAGCTGGATGAAGATCAAGTGAAGCGGGTGCTGCAGTTCTCGCTCTGGAACCTTGAATCGCAAAGACAATGGACAAAAGAAATTATTTTTTCTGAGTTAAAGGCGTTATCCAAAATTATGGGTATTAAAATAGGTGATTTTATGGCACCTATTTTTGTCGCCATGGCTGGAACGTCTAATTCCTGGTCGGTGGTAGACTCAATGGAAATGATTGGGCCTGATATGACTCGGGCGCGTTTGCGTCATGCCGTTTTGACCGTGCTTGAAGGCTTTTCGAAGAAAGAGACCAAGCGGGTTGAAAAGGAATATCAGGAAATCTGTAGTCAGCGCGCAGAGAGTTAAATAGACTCGAATAGTCTTTATGTTTGTGTGCGTAAAAATTGCTTGACTCACGGCGGGGGCTTCTATAATATTCGCCCCCGTTGAAGCAGTGGGGCCATAGCTCAGCTGGGAGAGCGCAACGCTGGCAGCGTTGAGGTCAGGAGTTCGATCCTCCTTGGCTCCACCAATTACAGCGTCCCCTTCGTCTAGAGGCCTAGGACACCGCCCTTTCACGGCGGTAACAGGGGTTCGAACCCCCTAGGGGACGCCACTCTTCAACGCGAATTTATAAGCCGGATTGTGAAAGCAATTCGGCTTTTTTGCTTTTCGGTGCGAATTCAATATGAAGCGTTGCAGCCCGGTTTTGGGTGAATGCTATTCAGTTTTGAATGAAGGCCGTCTGCGTTCTCAGGAATAAGCCTGGTACGCTCTCAGGAATAAGCTTGGTATGTTCTAAGGAATAAGTCTTGCACTGTGTGGGCTAGGCTTCTGCGATGGCGCCTTTTCCCACCCCTTCAAATGCTTTAACCTTGATTTTATTGGATGGCTGACCAGCTTTTATTTGCTCAGCTATATGTGTTGCAATCCATTCAACAGTTGAGTCCGTATTAATTAAATATACCGAACGAGAAGGTAAGCTGAGCTTGAATTCGCCTTGATTTGCGATGTAGGCGAAGCTGCAGTTCTCGTTGGGTGCGTTTTCGAGATCAATCAGATCTTCATGCGTACCAATATAGATATCTTTGAAAGTTGATGCCCATAGGTTTTCTAAGGTAGGGTCTCTTTGGTCGTTTATATATATTTCCAGTTTTGACCTGTGTCCATGGGCGATACGCTGACAATTGCCGTCGTGCTTTTTCAGCCCGTGACTGTAATGGTAGAACGCGCCATGAATGATCTCGTCTCGTAAATTTATCGTCAGACCTTTTACATTTTTCGGCAGTTGCGTTATCAGTATTTTGCTTAAATAATCAATTACGCCGGCTTTCGTTACTTCGATTCCATCAATCAGCGCCAAAGCCTGTGTTGGCGAAACGTGGAAAATCCTATGGTTTCCTGACAGCTTCGCGTCGATTCGGGTATTACTTGCATCGGTTTGAAGGGTTAGCTCCGGCATTCCCCTGGCAATCACCAGTTTGTGGTCCAATTCCTCATCAATAATGCGCTTGATTGTCTTTTTGACGTGACCGAAATCGAACACCATGCCCTGAGCGTCAAGTTCGCCTAGCAACTCGATATCTACAATCCAGCTTTCCCCGAGTAGGCCGCGCTCTGCGTGCAGATAAGAGAAGTCCATCACGGTGAGATTATCAACGAAAAGTTTGTTCATAGGTGCGGGTATCGGATGTTGAGTGGGCGTATTAAGTTGATGAGGATTGGGGCATTGTAACAGAATAGTTATTGATAATCGCACACTCCTTTTTCTCTGGGTGTTAATGCTGAGGATGTTTCTATATTTGGTGCAGTCATCAGCGAAAGGCAGCATAGTGTGAAGGCAATATTCTTTGGATGGTATAAGCTAAAAGAGGGCTTGTTTATTAGATGGTGAATGCATCAGATCATGAGAGTGGTATTTAAGTAACTGCAGGCCGTAGTTTGGGTTCCAAAGGTAGCGAATGACACAAGAAGATACGTTAAATTCCAGCGACAAACTTGCTCAATTGTCGGGCATTATTTCCTCAATGGTCGAGAATGCTTATGAGGGAATCTATCTGGTTGATCCAGAAAATATGGTCTACCTCGACGTCAATCCGGCGGGTGCCCTCGCACTAAAATACAGTCAGGCTGAAATGGTTGGAATGCGGGTGGCAGGTGTGCATCCTGACTCCATGGAGCTGATGCAAAAGCAATTTGAGGGGGCTTTGCGAACCGGTAAAACGCAGGTTTTTACTGTATATGCCCAGCGCAAAGATCTTACCAGAATATTTGTAGAAATAACGTTAACTCGTGTCGAGCATGAGGGTCGACCCTGTATTCTTGCGATGGGACGAAATCTGAGTCGTTGGCAGAAATTTCAGAATCAGTTGGAACAATTGAACAGGGTGTATCGGTTGCTTACTCAGGTAAACAGGGCAATTCGAAAACATTCCTCGCAAGAGACTTTGCTCGCCGAGGTCTGTGAGATCGTGGTTATTGATGGCCGTTTTAAGATGGCGTGGTATGGGCGTTTGGAGGGGGTTAGTGTTGTACTGCAAACGGCCGCAGGTCAGGGAAAAGATTATGCACGGAGTTTGTGTATTACCCTGGATAATAAGGCCTTTTCTCAGGGGCCGGTTGTGCGTGCGATTGAGGAACGATCGCTTGTTGTAGTGAACGATGTGGAAGTTTCTCCTGGCTTTTCGGTATGGCGAGACAAAGCATTAAAGCATGACTTTCATTCGGTCGCCGCTTTGCCTGTGATGGACAACGATAATTGTCAGGGTGTTTTGGTTATCTACTCAGAACTTAAAAATGCATTTGACGATCGGATGCAGGATTTGCTTCGTACCCTGGAGGAAGATATATCCAATGCGATAATGCATTTTAATCTGCTTGCTACCAGAGATATTGCCGAGCAACGTTTACGCCAGTTATCAAGCGCTGTAGATCAAAGTGCCGACGCGGTTACGATCATGAATACTCAGGGGGAGATTCAGTATGTTAATCCCCGCTTCTGTGAGTTGACAGGGTATTCATCAGAAGAGTCTATTGGGCAGCGTTTGTCTTTTCTGTGCGTCAATTCAGAGGAGGCAGACAAACTAGAGGCCGTTCTGCATGATCTTGCAAAAGGGCGAAAATGGCGCGGTGAAATTCGTAATTGCAAGAAAAATGGTGATCCCTATTGGTCCATGGATACCATTTCACCCATTCGCGATGAGCGGGGTGAGATTCTGCAATTGGTGTCAACCTCAGAAGATTATACGGCGCTGCGACAAGCGCAGCAGAAGATAGAGCAGCTTGCATTCTATGACCCTCTGACGGCACTACCTAATCGGCGTTTGTTACAAGACCGGTTAAAGCAGGCGCTCAATAATGCCCAGCGGGAAAGAAGCATGGTTGCAGTGCTTTATCTTGATATTGATAAATTCAAAGGCGTGAATGACTCGTTGGGGCACTTGGCAGGAGATCAGCTGCTTAGTGAAATTGCCAGACGTTTACAGGCGGTGGTGAGGCAGGGCGATACGGTGGCACGCTTGGGGGGGGATGAATTTACGGTTGTGCTGACTAATGTATTCCATTTGAGTGAGGCCGTGCATATAGCGGAGCGTATTCTTGTCGAAGTGTCATTGCCGATAAAGATTGGTACGAACCAGATTGTTACTTCCACCAGCATTGGCATCACGCTTTTTCCTTTTGATGGTCTGGAAATCAGTGACCTGCTCCGCAACGCTGATATGGCAATGTATCATGCCAAGTCTCAAGGTAGAAACAACTATCAGTTTTACACCGACGAGATGAATCAGAGCGCGCTGCGTCAGATTGAAATGGAACACAAGTTAAGAGATGCCGTGGACAGCGCCGCGTTTCATCTTCACTACCAGCCACAGGTTTGCATTCGTTCAGGTAAGTTGGTGGGTTTTGAGGCGCTTATTCGTTGGGAGTGCGAAGGAAAGTTTATCTCTCCTGCTGAATTCATTCCTATTGCCGAAGAAGCGGGATTTATGGAAAGAATCGGTGCCTGGGTTTTGGAAACCGCATGTCATGACCTGCATGTGCTGCAGCGGGAATTTGCTGTTCCATTTAGTATGGCTATCAATATCTCCGCGTCACAATTTAAGAATACGGAGCGTCTTCTGGTTCTATTGCACAAGGCCCTCCAGTCTGCAAATGTAGCGCCACAGCAAGTTGAACTTGAACTGACAGAAAGTATGCTGATTGAAAATGCAGAGACTACCATGCAGTTCCTCAAGGATATTCGAGCATTAGGGGTGCGGTTGGCCATAGACGATTTTGGTACAGGCTATTCCTCGCTCAGTTACTTAAAGCGCTTTCCGATCAATAAGTTAAAAATAGATCGCTCATTTGTAATGGATATAGAGACTGATGCCAGTGATGCCACCATCGCGGTTGCTATCATTGCGTTGGCGCATGAGTTGGGTATGGAGGTATTGGCAGAAGGGGTTGAAACGCAGGGTCAGCTGGAGTTTCTCGCGGCGAATCAGTGTGATGTTTATCAGGGTTACTATTATGGCAAACCGATGTCGTTAGAGGATGTCAAACGATTTATCATCGATCGTATGTGATGCTTGCAGGTAAAAGACTTCAGCCAAGGAAGCTTTTTACCTGCTGAGGCGGTACCTTACAGAATGCCGCTCAAGGAAAGGATACCTGCCGCAAAAACACCAATACTCGTTGCCAGAGCGATAACGTAGTACTTGTTTGATTGTGCGCGCTGATTCTGAATGTATAAATCAATAGTGCGCTGTGCGATATCCTCTGCCGTTTCACGCGAGATGTCATGAGCTTGCTGAATAGCTTCAGACTGAAGTGTCTGCCAGAATTCGGTATCAATAGACTGTACCGAAGTCATATGATCCTTCAGTTCCTCCATTTGATTTCCGCTCAGTCCCTGACTAGTCAGACTTTGTAAAACTTCTGACTTAAATTCGGTAAGCTGTCCGCTGATAGCCAAGGCTACCTCTGCCGCAATTTCATCTTTAACTGCCTGCGTGCGTTCTGCCAAACGATTGGTGAACTCGCCAACGATACGGTTCAACTGCTCGTCCTGCTCGGACTTAGAGTCATCAAGAATTCGTTTTAGATGATCATATTGCTCATCAAACAGATTGCCCAGCAGTTCGTGCAAGCGATTGTTGATGTGTGTTTTAACCGATGATCTGGCAATTTGCTCAATCATATCGCTTGGTAGTGCCCCGATCTCTGCGGTATCCGCACTTCGAATTTCCTTGGGTTGCGTGCTTGCAGCAATTGTGGATGTTTCTTCAGCAACGGACTTGTTGGCGGCTTCCGAGAGCAGATCCAATCTTGGCTGTGGAAGGTTGCCGTTAATTACGTCAATACTGAGTTGCTGGAGTAAATTGTTGACGCCTTCCGCATGTGGAGGCTTAGTAAGAACGTTGTAGATCCCATAGTCCCGAGCTTCGTCAATAAACTCCTCAGATTTTTTTGACGTACACATGATTATAGGAATGGCAGCCGTTGCCGGATTGCTCTTGATCACACGAGCCGCATCGACGCCATTCATCCCAGGCATCAGATGATCCATGAAGATAACATCTGGGACGGTATGTGTATTCAAATAATCCAGGGCTTCTTCCGCAGAACCAGCCATGCTCACATCCAGGTCAATTTTTTCGAGCAGTTTGCTCAGGGCAAAACGTGCAACCTTGGAGTCATCGACCAACAGCGCGCTTTTAATAGTCATATTCTTCCTCAATCCAATCCTTTAAGCGTTTCTGTACGACTGTTTCTCTCAGTCTAGCAATAGTAATAAAACTTTTTCAAAACATTAGCTGTTACCAGCCTTCCATGGGAGGGCATTCAGTTGCCCGGTAGCTCTTGTCTCGATAGCAAACACCTGGTTCATTTGTGTTGGCTGTAAATACTTCACCTTCTGGAGTGGTGAGTGTCGCTCTGCCAAATGGTTTTCCAAATTTGAAGGTGCCAGAAATTTTGCTGCCATTAGGGTTCATTAGTTCGCCTTCTCCATGGTACTGACCATCCATAAAGTAGCCACTGTATTTCTTGCCGTTGGTGTATATTTCTTCACCCTTTCCATGAAATATGCCTTTCGAAAAGGAGCCATCATAGTGACGCCCGTCAGGGAAGGTGAGTGTGCCATTTCCATGGAACTGATTGTTGGAGAATCCGCCAACATAAAGCAAACCATCCGTAGTCGTTAGCGTACCCTGACCGCTAAGCATGCCATTTACCCAGTAGCCGGAGTAAATGTCGCCGTTTGCCTTGGTTAAGGTGCCTTCGCCGTTGAATTTACTATCTTTGAACTGGCCAGTGTAGCTGTCTCCGGTAGCGGTAACCAGGTTGCCGTCACCCTGCATTTTGCCCTGAAACCATTCGCCCTGATAATTTGTTCCATCTTTATAGCGAACGGTACCCTTGCCGTGAAACATGCCGTTCACAAAGGAGCCATGATATTCTGTGCCATCCTGACCGAAATATGCACCTTCTCCTGTGGTAACCCCGTTTCTCCATTCTCCGTTTGCGTATTCAACGGAGGTGTATTCCTCCAGGCGTGCTTTCAGGGTTTGGCTTTCACCTTTCACTACGGTGATGTCTGCTTTCCAGCTGGTAAATCCGGATTTTGCCACTTCGATGTTATAACTGCCCGGTGCGAGATCTACATCAAGCTTGGTTGAGCCTTGAGGTACGCCATCTATTAATACGACATCTTCGCCCACATTGGAGCGAATGGTCAGGTGACCAGTCGTTGGTTGTGGTTTGGGGGCGGGTTTGGGTTTTACCACAGGCGCTGCCACAATCTCGACCGGAGTTGGAGGGGGCATTTTCACGGGCTTTTCTGCAACCACAACCGGTGCTTGCTCTATCGGCGCTGATTCGATGGGTTCCGCGTCTACCTCAGTTGCGTTTTCAATGCCCGGAGCTGTTGTTTCAGCATTTGGGTGATCGGTATTTTGAGGTATTTCAGTTGAAGATATCTCTTGTTCAACAGGGAGATCAATTGAAGACCGGGTTACCGTCTGTTCAATAATTTCGCTCTTATCGGGAACAGTTACTTGAGTCTCGCTCTTATTAGGCGTTGGAAGTTCACTCACACTGGCAGTAGGAACTTCATTGCCTTTTAGCTCCTGAGGCGTTTGTACATGCGCAAACCCTGCAGTGAGTAATAGCATTACCAACAGCACGTTAATGAATAATAGGGGCCTTACATCGACCATGTTTATTACCTGTAGTTTGTTCGTTTTTCTTACTGAAAACTCTGATTAATAATTTCTCGGCTTTCAATTAGAGCTATTTCGTTGTGAATCAGGCATCAAATCAGAAATCGCCAATCTCAATGAAATCAAGTGGCTCCTTACAATGATAGAGTACTGCTTCACATATAACCTGCATTACCTTGCTGTGCGTGGAGGTATTTTTTCAGATAAATCGTTGATGACTTATAAGTCATTGTTATCATTAAATGGTTTCGAAAATATTAAGCAAAACTTTACCACAAGTGTACCGAAAACTCGTTCTTATGTGCGCTTTTGCAAGCTGTATCACATTCGCATAGCCAAAGCAGTCAGGCATTTGTCGCCCCGGGTGCAGATTGGTTCGGAGTTGTTACTGCATTGTCGTCATTTTTTGAGGTATCAACAGTGGTTTCAGCCTGTAGCTCGTGGTGCTGCATCTCTTCCCAGGCGCGCATATGAATATCGGCTTCATACTCGTAAGGTGATTTGAAGGGCGTCAATACAAAATCGAAAACAGCAAAAATAAACCCGATTGAGAGCCATGCTATAAGCACCGTGTCTATACTGGAAGCCTGTTGCTCAGGGTTTGAATCAACGAACGCCTGCAAATGGGGAATAAGATTGGTAATCATTGCAACAGGGTTAAAGCGGTTAAGTACCAATTGCAACCAGAATGAAATAAATACCGGGAAAAAGCCAAAAGACCAAAGCAGCCGACGTAGCATATATATGGCCAGCTCGCGGGCGAATCTCCAGCGCAAAGCCGGAATTCGCTTTACTCGCCGTAAATATGTTTTCCGCTCAAGCCAGTAAGCTTCTAAATTCTGGCTATGGGCACCGTCTTTTTCGAGTGAGTTGTGTCTGAAACCTAACATGGCTGAATAAACTGTTCGCGTAAGTTATACTGGGAAAATGGGAAGGAGTGCAGACATGCTTGGGTATTTAAACGTTCGGTTGTTTAACCGACAAGCGGTAGTCTCCTGAGGAAGCTCATTATGGATAAGCGTGCCAGGATAGTCGAGTTCTGGATTCATTTCATTGTGTCGAAATTATTGGCTGGAATTTAACTTGTGACAACCCACACAACAATATCCCGTATTGCGTTAGTCGCTCATGACAATAAAAAGAAAGAACTCGTCAATTGGGTGAGCCGGCATCAGGTTCGTTTGGCACAGTCCTCTTTGGTGGCAACCGGTACAACAGGTCGTTTGATCAATGAGGCTACGGGCATTGTTGTAGAGCGTCTGCGAAGTGGTCCACTAGGCGGCGATCAGCAAATAGGTGCGCGCATTGCCGATGGTAATATTGATATGCTGGTCTTCTTCTGGGATCCCTTGGAAGCCATGTCGCATGATCCGGATATTAAAGCGTTATTGAGATTGGCCACGCTATGGAATATTCCTGTCGCGTGCAATTCCAGCACGGCAGACTTTCTACTTCATTCGCCTTTAATGGGTGGCTATATGAGAGAGTCGCCAGATTTTGAACATTACGTGCATCGAAAGTTACCATCCGAGACCTGAGTTACTATGGAATGCCTGCCGTGTATGATTTTTGACCGGATAAGGCGTTTCATGGATTGTTAAGGTTCGTCGAGAATTCATCATTGGAAAAGAATTAAGCATTATGTCGTCACAAAAAAACGAAAGCGCCGTATCTGGTTCGTCCAGCTTTACTCTGGTTCGTACCGTGAATATTCCCTCGCTTCATGTTGATGCGCAGGAGTACCTGCATAATCGTACCGGAGCCCGCCATTTACATTTGCACGCAAATAATGATGAAAACGTGTTTCTGGTGGCTCTCAAAACGCTGCCTCACGACAATACGGGCGTGGCTCATATTCTCGAACACACCGCGCTTTGTGGCAGCGAAAATTATCCGGTGCGTGATCCGTTTTTTATGATGATCAGGCGTTCTTTAAATACATTCATGAACGCATTCACCAGCAGTGATTGGACGGCTTATCCTTTTGCAAGCAAGAATCGAAAGGATTTTGATAACCTCCTGCAGGTCTATCTTGACTCGGTATTCGCTGCGAATCTGGATCCGATGGACTTTGCACAAGAAGGTCATCGTATTGAGTTTTCTGTGCCCGGTGATGCAAACTCGCCACTTGAGTTTAAGGGCGTGGTATATAACGAAATGAAAGGCGCAATGAGTGCGCCGGTAAGTCAGTTATGGCAAACATTGACGAAATATGTTTTCCCTACGACCACTTATCACTACAACAGTGGCGGAGATCCGGAACACATCCCTGATCTCACGCATGACCAGTTACTGGCATTTTATAAAAAGCATTATCACCCGAGTAATGCGGTATTCCTGACCTATGGGAATATTCCCGCGGCCGAGCATCATGAGCGTTTCGAAGCGTTAGCACTAAAGCGTTTTGATCGTCAGAAAATAGACCTTCGTGCCATTGACGAAAAGCGCTATTTTGCGCCAATTCGTGTGCAGGAGTCATATCCTGTGAGTGAAACGAAGGACTTGAAAGGAAAGACTCATCTTGTCATGGCGTGGCTTCTCGGTCACAGTTTTGATTTGGAAGAAAACCTCGAAGCGCATTTGCTGTCGAATGTTCTGTTTGAAAATAGTGCTGCACCGCTGCAGATGGCTTTGGAAAAAACAACGCTAGGACATTCACCTTCTTCATTATGTGGTCTGGAAGATTCGAACCGCGAAATGACCTTTATGTGCGGGATTGAGGGAAGTGAAGTCGATTGCGTCCCTGCGTTTGAACAGTTGGTGGAGGATGTTTTAAATCAGACCGCATTGCAAGGTGTGGCTCAGGATCGTCTTGAGGCAGTATTGCATCAGCTGGAGTTAAGTCAGCGAGAGATTTCCGGCGATAGTTATCCTTATGGTTTGCAGTTGGCATTGTCGGCGTTGTCACCGATGATTCATGGCGGCGATGCGTTGGCGCTTCTGGATCTGGATCCCGTATTGGAGAAGCTTCGCGAGAAAATCCAGGATCCTCAGTATTTCCCCTCATTGGTTAAGCGTCATTTAATCGATAACCCTCATCGTGTCACGCTATCGTTGGCTCCCGATGGAGAGATGGAAGCCAAACGAGAGCGTTATATTGCATCGTTACTTGAAAAGAAACGCCAGTCGCTGACCGACGAAGACAAGGTGGCATTGCTTGAAAAAGCAGAATTTTTAAAGCTGCGCCAGGAACGAAAAGATGATGAATCGATATTGCCCAAAATAGGAATCGAAGATATACCGGTAGACTTACTTTTGCCCAAAGGCGAAAGGTTGTGTGATACACCTAGAATTAGCGGCTATACCCAAGGAACCAATGGCATTGTTTATCAGCAGGTGGTTGTTGATTTGCCGCAATTATCAGAGCGGGATAAACAGGTTTTACCTGTTTACAGTGCCTGTCTGGCCGAATTGGGTGCAGGATCGTTGGATTATCTGCAAATGCAGAATCGCCAATCAGGTATCGCCGGGGGGGTGCATGGCTATTTTGCCATAAAAGGCAAAATAGATGATGCTCAGTCTATTTCGGGTTATTTGGTCCTATCCGGAAAGGCTTTGGAGCGTAATGCCGGGGAGTTGGCCTTGCTGATGCGCGACATTTTCGTCGATGCCCGATTCGACGAGGGGGAGCGTATTCGTGAGTTGGTTGCGCAAATGCGCGCTAAACGCGAACAGTCTGTAACCAGTAGTGGACACGCGCTGGCAATGGCTGCGGCTTCTTCTGGAATGGGGCCTGCGGCAAAGTTGACTTATGAACTGTACGGGTTGGCAGGAATTAAAGCGTTAAAGGAGCTGGATGACGGGTTAAATGGGTCAGTTGCTTTGGATGCATTGCTTTCGTCGCTCCAGGAGCTTCATGAGAAACTGCTTAAATCCTCTCGCCAGTTCCTGGTAGTGGGTGAGCAGGAGGGGTTGGCGGCCAGCGTGGATACTTTGCGAGCTATTTGGGCAGGCGTCCCTCAAATTCCTGAGCCTGCGTTTTCGCTACCACCTCTCACAGAACAGCGTAAGCTGGCTTGGATTGCTAATTCGCAAGTCAGCTTTTGCGCTAAAGCGTACCCTTCGGTACCGGTAGGTCACCCCGATGCGGCGGCCTTGACTGTGCTGGGCGGATTTTTGAAAAATGGCTTTTTGCACCGAGTGGTTCGTGAACAAGGTGGCGCTTACGGTGGTGGTGCGGGTCAGGACTCAACGGTGGCTGCATTCCGGTTCTACTCTTATCGGGATCCTCGGATGGAAGAAACCTTCGCGGATTTTGATGCGTCATTGGAGTGGATGCAAAAAAATGAGCATGATGCACTTGCGCTTGAAGAGGCAATTCTGGGGGTGATTGGCCAGATTGATAAACCTAAGTCACCGGCGGGTGAGGCTAAAGCTGATTTCCACAGTGAGCTTTTTGGACGAACAGCCGTGCAGCGCAGAAAGTTTCGTGAGCAGGTTTTGAATGTGACAATTGACGACTTAAAGCGCGTGTCGGCAACGTATCTTAATCCGGATCTGGCGAGCATTGCCGTAGTGACCGGGCCTTCTCACAAGGAAAAGGCTAAATCAATGGGAATGACCCTTTTGGAGTTGTAGTAAGTAGGAGGCCTGGTCATTACTTGTAGCGACCAGGCCTTTTTATGTTTACAGGGGGAGCCTGTATTAATTTTTACTACGACGCTCTATGCCGGTGCTGACCATAATGCGTGTTGCGATTTCTTCAACAGAATAGTCGGTTGTATTCATGCAGGGTATTTTTTCCCGCCGGTAGATCATTTCGACCTCTTCTACTTCGTGAATGCACTGTTTAATTGACGAGTATTTCGAGTTGGGGCGTCGTTCATTACGAATAACGGCAAGGCGTTCCGGATCAATGGTTAATCCAAACAGCTTGTTTTTATGTTGAGCCAAGGGCTCGGGTAGTTTGTTGCTATCCAGGTCTTCTTCGGTAATGGGGTAGTTTGCTGCTCTAATACCATAATGCAGTGCCAGATAAAGACAGGTCGGAGTTTTACCGCTTCGTGATACCCCCACGAGAATCACATCTGATTGATCATAGTGGCGTGTTCTGGCGCCATCGTCATTATCAAGAGCGTAATTTACGGCCTCTATTCTGCGCTCATAATTACTACTTTGCTTAATCGAGTGGGAATGCCCGACGGTATAGCTTGATTTTGCCCCGAACTCCTGTTCGAGCGGCCCAAGAAATGTACCGAAGATGTCAATCATGAAGCCTTGGCTTTCTGATATCGCGGCTCGAATATCAGTATCGACGATAGTATCGAAAATAATGGGTCGGATAGAATCACTTTCCGCTGCACGATTTATTCGTAATGCGGCCGCCCGGGCTTTGTCGACAGAATCTATATATGGAAGCGTGACTTTTTCAAATTCAAGGGTATTGAATTGTGACAAAAGGCTTTGTCCGAGCGCTTCAGCTGTAATTCCTGTGCCGTCGGAGATAAAAAATACCGTTCTTTTCATGCGAGCATCTCTTGGCAATTTTGCCTGAATGTTTATGGCTTTAAGCTAAACTGACTCTTAAGTTATCAGATCTTCAGATAACAATCTGTCGTGATTGTTACGCCTGAGTGGACGAAGCAGGGTGTATTTTTTTTCTGTACTCAGGCGCAGAGTATGAGCATAAGTTGAATACACCGGCGTTAGACTTGTTGTGAATCAGGTAGATCGGAGCATTCTTTAAAAAAATACGCTAGATGTCGGTGCCGAATTCATGAGGTAAAGTCTAGCAATATGCAGTATTATTGGAAAACTGTTTTAACTGTTTGACGGCTGGGCAAAAACAAGGGAGACCTATTTTGGAAGACTATATTCTTTGGTTTGATAACCTTGGTATGAACGATGTTGAGCGCGTAGGAGGCAAGAATGCTTCTCTGGGCGAAATGATCAGTAATTTGGCTCATGCTGGTGTATCGGTACCGGGTGGATTTGCGACAACCGCACATGCTTACAGAGAGTTTTTGTCCGCAAATGGATTGAACCAGAAGATCGCTGAAGAACTGTCTGCCCTAAATTTAAATGATGTAAATGAATTGGCACGTGTTGGTGCTTCAATTCGTCATGCGGTTATGGAAACGCCCTTTCCTCCGGCGCTGGAAGCCGCGTTAGAGCAGGCATACCAGCAATTGCAGTCCGGCAACGCAAATATGGCTGTTGCTGTGCGATCTTCTGCGACCGCAGAGGATTTACCTGATGCTTCATTTGCCGGACAGCAGGAAACTTTTTTGAATATTGTCGGTATCGACAATGTTAAGCACGCGGTTAAAGAGGTTTTTGCTTCTTTGTTCAATGATCGCGCGATTTCGTATCGTGTTCATCACGGTTTTGATCATTCACTCGTCGCACTCTCCGCAGGTATCCAGAAAATGGTGCGCAGTGAAACGGCAAGCAGTGGTGTGATGTTCACATTGGATACGGAGTCCGGATTCAGAGATGTCGTTTTCATCACTTCATCCTATGGCCTGGGTGAAACTGTAGTGCAGGGGGCGGTCAATCCTGACGAATTCTATGTTCACAAACCTTCATTTCAGGAGGGGCGTCCTGCCATTTTACGTCGGAATCTGGGTAGTAAAGCGATCAAGATGATATATGGTGCTGCCGCCGTGGCCGGACGTTCCGTCGAAACTGTTAAGGTAGAGCCGGAATTTCGATCAAAGTTTTCTATCAATGACGCTGAAATTGCCGAGTTAACTCGCCAGGCACTGATCATCGAGGCGCATTATCAACGCCCGATGGATATTGAGTGGGCAAAAGATGGTGATGATGGTCAGTTATACATAGTTCAGGCTCGGCCTGAGACGGTAAAAAGCCGGGCCTCCACCGCCGTGCTTGAGCGCTATCTGATGAATGAAACCGGAAAGGTCATTGTTGAAGGGCGAAGTATCGGCCATAAAATTGGCAAAGGGCCGGTTAAAGTTATTACCAGCATTTCCGAAATGGATCGTGTACAGGATGGCGATGTTCTTGTCACCGATATGACCGATCCTGATTGGGAGCCGATCATGAAGCGTGCCTCGGCGATCGTAACCGATCGCGGCGGGCGCACCTGTCATGCGGCAATCATTGCCCGCGAACTGGGAATTCCTGCCGTAGTAGGATGCGGACATGCCACCGAGATATTGCGAGATGGGCAAGAGGTGACTGTCTCATGTGCGGAAGGCGATACCGGTTTTATTTATGATGGCCTGTTGTCATTCGAATTGCGTGAGAACAGTGTTGACTCGATGCCGGACCTGCCCTTTAAAATCATGATGAATGTGGGCAATCCTGATCGGGCGTTTGATTTTCAGGCGCTACCCAACGAAGGTGTCGGGTTGGCTCGACTCGAGTTTATTATCAACCGCATGATTGGTGTTCATCCTAAGGCATTGCTCAACTTTAATTCTTTGCCCAAGGACATCCAGTCCATTGTAGAGAAACGTATTTCAGGATATGCCTCGCCGGTTGATTTTTATGTTGAGAAATTAGTAGAGGGAATTTCTACTCTCGCTGCGGCGTTTGCACCCAAACGCGTTATTGTGCGTTTGTCTGACTTCAAATCCAATGAATATGCCAATTTGATTGGTGGAACGCTATACGAACCCGACGAAGAGAATCCAATGCTCGGATTCCGTGGTGCGTGTCGATATATATCGGAAACCTTCAGGGATTGTTTTGAGCTGGAGTGTCGCGCGCTCAAGAAAGTTCGGGAAGTGATGGGCTTTACGAATGTTGAAATTATGGTTCCTTTCGTTCGCACGGTTGGTGAAGCCAAGCAGGTGGTTGAGCTTCTGGCGGCCAGTGGATTGAAGCGTGGCGAAAACGGGTTAAAGCTAATCATGATGTGTGAGTTGCCGGCGAACGCCTTGTTGGCAGACCAGTTCCTTGAACATTTTGATGGTTTCTCCATCGGTTCAAATGATCTCACACAATTGACGCTTGGGCTGGATCGTGACTCAGGTATTGTGGCTCACTTGTTTGATGAGCGTAACGATGCAGTAAGAGCGCTTTTGTCGAACGCAATAACTGCCTGCAAGAAAGCCAATAAGTATATTGGTATTTGTGGTCAGGGGCCTTCAGATCATCCTGATCTCGCTCAGTGGCTAATGGAGCAGGGTATCGATAGCGTGTCCTTGAATCCGGACTCGGTGCTTGATACCTGGTTCTTTTTGGCAGAAAGCCAGTCATCTTAAATCGCTTCAAAGATGCGCGAAATTTCGCGCATCTTTATTATCGTCTTTTGCATAATTCAGGGATGTTTTATCTATGACAGTTAGCGCCTTGCGCTCTGCGACTTTAATTTCGGCAGAGCGTGTTGGAGGCTTCAATGAAGATTTGTATCTGCTTAAGCCGTCAAAAAGTCTTGACCCGAGTGTGGCTGTTGCACTGATTCATTTGTTTCGGGATGGCTCTATTACCCGAAAGCCGCCAGTACTCTTGTGGCATGGGATGTTTGGAAATCATCGCTACTTTAGTGGTGATAATGGCCAGGGCATCGCCCAGAAATTAGCCGCCAACGGTTTTGATGTCTGGATTGCTGATTGGCGTGGTCATGGATTTTCACCGCAAAACACCGAGTTTATGAGTAATAGCGTATGGCGTTTTGTAGATTATGATTTGCCTGCGATAGCCAGTTTTATTGCTGAGCAGAACGACATCAAGCCTCGGTTGATTGGTGCAGATATCAGTGGTTTGATGCTCCTGGCTGCCGTCTCGATGTCCAAACTACCCTTAGGCGGAGAAAGCTTGACTGTTTTGATGGATCGCAAATCGGACATTCTGGCTAGCCTGAGTTCATCTATATTTTCCAAAAAGTCACAATGGCGTTGGAAAAGCCAGGGAAGCGTTGCTCCTCAAATGGTAGGGTTTGGTAAAGAGCCTGAAGCATTTGAATTAGTTCGTTCTGCGGTTAAGTGGTTGATAGGGGGGGAGAAGTTTAAATCCAAAAACGAGTTAATGTGTCTTTCGATGGCTGCATCGGAATTACCTTGCCTGATTCTGGAGAATAAGGGGTTAAGCAATGAAAGCGAAACCTTGTTGAATTGGATTGCCAAGAATAAGCCGAATACCTTTGTGAGTCGCATGGACACAGATCCATCGGTATATGACGGTGGTTTTGAAGGGTTGTCTCGTGCCTTTAACCATCCGGAAAGCGGCATCTGGGCAGATTTACACCCTTGGTTGTCGGGTGATTATAGTTTTGTGCGAAAGCAGCAAGCAGGTTGACGAGAGGCGATTGAGCCGCAGGAGTAGTCAGGGTGAGTGACGTAAAAAAGACGGCGTTGGTATTAGGCGGGACTGGATTAGTTGGTGGAATATGTCTTCGTCAATTACTTGAGTCCGGTCATTATGATCAGGTTGTCGCAGTGACCCGCCGGAAATTGCAATTAGCACATAGTCATTTGCGGAATATTGTTTCAGACTTTTCAGATATCGAAGAGTTGATGTCAGGCGTTACGGTCGATGACGTCTTCTGCTGTCTGGGGACTACGATTAAAAAGGCAGGTAGTCGAGAAGCATTTGAATATGTCGACTATGAGCTTCCTATCACCTTTGCGCGCACGGCCTTGGCGTACGGAGCCAGGCAGTTCTTATTGGTTAGTGCGCTGGGGGCAAACGCCGATTCTTTCGTATTTTATAACCGCGTAAAAGGCCGGTTGGAGAAAGAACTAATCGCCCTGAAATTCCCGCGAACAGTAATTTTGCGTCCATCACTGCTTGACGGGGAACGTGAAGAACTTCGGTTTGCCGAGACAGCGAGTCTTTGGGCCTTTAAATGTGCAGCCCCCCTTTTGGGGCGGATGCTCTCAGGTGTTAAACCGGTAAAGGCTAACTCTGTGGCAAGCTGTCTTGTGACAGAGGCACAACGCGAAATGGCTGCGGGTGAAGCGGTACTGAGAATAGACTCTGAGGCTATATCCCGTTACTAACGGGAAGTTCAAGCTTCAAGATCATTGTAAGTTTTACGGTTAATTTTCTAAATCGATAAGGAGTATATTTCGTGAATATTGTTACCCCGGATTTGTGCGATGAATTCCCTGAGTTGGTTTCTGTTGTTGACCCTATTTTCAACAATTACGGAGGCAAAAAAGCTTTCGGTGGTCAGATAGTGACGGTTAAATGTTTTGAAGACAACTCTGTCGTCAAGGCCCAGGTCGATTTGCCGGGCGAAGGCAAAGTGATGGTGGTTGACGGTGGGGGCTCGCTGAGAGCTGCACTGCTGGGAGATATGCTGGCGGAAAAAGCGGCAAAAAACGGTTGGGAAGGGATCGTCGTTTACGGCTGCATTCGTGATGTTGATGTCATTGCGCAAACAGATCTGGGTGTTCAGGCACTACGAACCCACCCGAAGAAGACAGATAAGCGTGGTATTGGTGATTTAAATGTTCCCGTAACCTTTGGTGGAATAACTTTCGTGCCGGGGGCATATCTTTACGCCGACAACAATGGAATTATCGTTTCTCCAGAACCATTGAAGTGTGCCGGTTAAAAGAAAAGGCCCCGTTAAAGGGGCCTTTTTTTAACCATTACCCGGCGCGTCGTATGAAAAGTGGCGTGGGCTGATCGCACGCCGCTTGATAAACATCGCTAAAGTCGTTTAGTCCTTCCAACGCTTCTTCGGGAGAGCGGTCTGCCCTGACTTCAAAAGCGTTGAAGCCGACACGACTCATGTAGAAGAGTTGATCCTGCAATACATCACCTATAGCGCGTAGCTCGCCCTTAAAGTGAAATCTTTCACGCAGCAGTCGGGCATAGGAGTAGCCTCGGCCGTCAGCAAACTTTGGAAAATTAATCGCGATCATTACCAGTGAGTCAAGGTCACCCTGCAACTCTTCGGGGGCCTGGTCGCTGTCCAGCCAAACGGCCACATTTCCGCGCGCAACCAAAGCTTCGCGATTATTTTGCCAGTAAGTCAAAGGCACAATGACCGAACCTGCGGGTAACTCGCCTTCAAAATCGGCAGCTAACGTCGTCCAGCTATTCTCAATAATCGCCTTGTCTTTAATGAGCTTTGCCATAGACGCGCTCCTTGAATGGAGTCATACCGACTCGCTGATAGGTATCAATAAAAGATTCTTCTTCTGTACGGTTTTCAACGAAAACGTGTACTATTTTTTCGATCACGTCTGCCATATCATCTTGGGCAAATGATGGCCCAAGAATTTTTCCAATCGCAGCCTGCTTGCCCGAGTTTCCACCTAATGAAACCTGGTAGAACTCTTCACCTTTCTTGTCGACGCCTAAAATACCGATGTTTCCAACGTGGTGGTGTCCGCAGGCATTCATGCAGCCCGAAATATTGAGTTCGATTTCGCCGAGATCATACAGGTAGTCCAAATCGTCAAACTTACGCTGAATCTGCTCGGCAATAGGAATCGATTTGGCATTGGCCAGCGCGCAGTAATCACCGCCCGGGCAGCAAATGATGTCGGTCAGCATCCCGAGATTAGGCGTTGCAAAACCGGCTTCTTTTGCAATCTGCCATAGATCGAACAGGTCGCTTTGTTTTACGTCGGCCAGTATTACGTTCTGTGTGTGTGCGATGCGTACTTCGCCAAAACTGAATCGGTCAGCAAGATCGGCGATCAAATCAAGCTGTTGTTCCGTCACGTTGCCGGGAGCAACGCCTGTTTTCTTTAACGTTAGCGTGACAATGGCGTAGCCGGGTTTTTTATGGGTGTTAACATTACGAAGCACCCAGTTCGCAAACGCTTTTTGTTCAGTTTGACGAGCAACAAATTCTGCAGGATTGTTTTCCAGAATGTCATAGGCCGGATCGTTAAAAAACGATTTTACGCGAGCAATGGCTTCGGGGGTGAGTTTGCTTTCACCCTCTTTAAAGTGCTCCCATTCCTGCTCAACTTTTTCGCGGTAGGCTTCTATACCCAGCGCCTTAACCAGAATCTTGATGCGAGCCTTGTATTTGTTGTCACGACGACCATAACGGTTGTATACCCGAACAATGGCTTCGAGATAGGTGAGGAGATCTAGTTCGGGCAGAAATTCACGAATGACTTCCCCAACAATCGGGGTTCTGCCTAACCCGCCACCCACAAATACCCGGTAGCCTAACTCACCGTTTTCATTTCTGACCATCTCCAGTCCGATGTCATGTACCTGGACTGCTGCTCGATCGGTGCTGGGCGAGGCATTGACTGCGATTTTGAATTTACGTGGTAAATAAGCAAATTCAGGATGGAATGTAGACCACTGACGAATAATTTCACAGTATGGGCGAGGGTCGACAACTTCGTCCGCAATGACGCCTGCAAACTGGTCTGTCGTGGTGTTACGTATACAGTTACCGCTGGTTTGAATTGCGTGCATTTCTACTTCAGCAAGCTTTTCAAGCATATCCGGAACGACTTTCAGGTCAGGCCAGTTGAATTGCACATTTTGGCGGGTCGTGAAGTGCACATATCCTTTGTCGTATGTACGAGCCAGATCGCCTAGTGTTCGAAGCTGCGTTGCGGATAACATGCCATAAGGAATGGCAACGCGCAACATAGGGGCATGGCGCTGAACATAGAGGCCGTTTTGTAGTCGCAGTGGAAGAAATTCCTCGGGCGCCAGCTTGCCATCAAAGTAGCGTTGAGTCTGGCCGCGAAATTGCTGAACTCTTTCCAGAACGATTTTTTTATCGTAACCGTCGTATTTATACATTGCTTAGTCTTTCGCCTGTGTACACAGCTGAGATGAAAAAAACCGCCAGAGGCGGCTTGAAGGCGTGTAAGATAGCAGCAATTCCTTATAATGAAAATTCCAATTTATGAATAACCTTATTTATAAAATTGATATGCCTGATATAAGAGGGAAGTACTCAGATTCTGATGTGTGACCACTCGCGGCGAATCCACATTTGGGCAAATACCCATGAATTAATACATCGCTGCAGGAGTTGTAATATCCAGATGGTTAACAGTCCGTAGCCCGCCACCGGACCAGCAATATAAGCCAGCGGTAGAAAAAAACACCATTGCATGATAAAGCTGACTTTCATGACGGCGCGATTTGCACCAGCACCTAATAATGCCTGCGTCAGCACTATCGCGGTTGCGTCTAGGGTGATGCCTAAGCCGGTAATACGAAGCGCGGGCGTGCCTAACTCAATAAGATGTGGTTGATGAAGAAATAAACCCAATACCCACTGCGGTGTTAACCACATGGGAATACCAAGCAGAAACAGTACACCGACGGATACTTGCACGCTATACCATCCCCAGCGATAGGCCTCTTCTCGCGCCTCACGTCCCAATGCTTCGCTCACCAGTGTCGTGGCGGCCATGCCCAGCCCAACGGCGGGTAAAATTAGAAACAAGGCAAGATTAATCAGGATATTCGCAACAGCGACTTCATCAGTACCTACCTGGCCCAATATCCAGAATAGTGCGCTGATCCCTGCAGCAAATACAAATTGTTGAAGTGAATTTGGGAGAGACAATTGAAGCATCGACGTACGCGTTGCAGGGTCGGACAAGCCGACAAGAAAGCCATGTGGTCGCGCGCTTCGGTATGTTTGAAAAAAATAAAGTGTCGTACCCAGGTAAAGGGAAAGCGTCGTTCCCCAAGCCGCGCCTTCTGCTCCCAGTTCCGGTAGGCCAAAATGACCATAGATGAGCCCATAGCTCAGAATGATATTAGTCGCATGAATAACGAATAACGTTCTGAAGTAGACGAACGAACGGTTTAATCCATTCCAATATCCCCGAAAGGAAAAGTTGAATGCCACCGCCAGGATAGCGTGCGTTCGCACTTCAAAGTAAGGAATGGCTACGTTTTGAACGGATTTGTCCGAGTTTAAGAAATCAATCAGAGGTGAGGCGAGTGTGTGGCTGATCAGCATCAGCGGAACGCTTAACAGTATGGCGATGGCCAATCCGGTATTCAGTGGTTGTGCAAGGTCGTGGGTACGACCTTCTCCTCGTCGACGAGCTACCATCGCCTGTACGCCCGAAGATAAACCCATTACGAGCGAAACCATTAAAAAATTGGCGTAGCTCCCTATACCGACACCCGCGAGCGCAACCTCGCCCAGGCTGCCTACCATTGCGGCGTCAACCAAATTAAGTACGCTCTGGCTTACCATTCCGCCAATAATGGGAATGGCAAGTGCCAGTATGGTACGCGCCTGCGCCGGGCTGGGTAGTCGATGGGACAACAAATCAGGCCGGATCGTAAGCGAGGTTAGGGGAAAGCCAGCGCTCAGCCTGTTGCAAGCTGATGCCTTTTCGCTGCGCGTAAGATTCGACCTGATCTTTGGTGATCTTACCGACCGCAAAATATTTTGCATCAGGATGGGCAAAATAGAATCCACTGACCGCCGCGGCAGGAAGCATCGCAAAATGTTCGGTTAACTGCATGCCTGCGTTCTCTGGCGCGTTGAGCAAACTAAACAGGGTCGCTTTTTCGGTGTGATCCGGGCAAGCAGGGTAGCCGGGCGCAGGGCGAATGCCCTGATACTGCTCCTTAATCAAGGAGGTGTTGTCGAGCGCTTCATCTTTGGCATAGCCCCAGAATTCCTTTCGGACACGTTCATGCATGCGCTCGGCAAAGGCTTCGGCCAGTCGGTCTGCTAATGCTTTGACCATGATGGAACTATAGTCATCGTGAGCACTTTCGAACTTGCGTGCCAGTTCTTCAGCGCCAATACCTGCGGTGACGGCAAATCCACCGACATAGTCTTGAATTCCAGTGGCGGCAGGGGCAACAAAGTCTGCGAGTGCATGCTGGTACTCACCTTTTACGGCTTGCTGACGCAAGTGATGTAAATGTACGGAGCCCTGTTCCGTGTTCAGCTCGATATCGTCATCATTGATAGCGTTAGCTGGCCAGAAGGCGATAACGCCACGCGCTTGCAGCAATTTCTCATCAATAATGCGCTTAAGTAATGCCTGGGCATCGTTGAACAGATTGGTTGCCGCCTCGCCTACTTTTGCATCGCTGAGGATGTTTGGATATTTTCCGGCAAGATCCCATGCAATAAAGAACGGTGTCCAGTCGATATAAGGCACGAGTTCTTCAATTGGGTAATCATCAAAAGCTTTGGTGCCCAGAAATGAGGGTGCAACAGGCTGGTAAGTGCTCCAATCAAATTTTGGCTTACGAGCGACGGCTTCTGCATAGGGCAGTAATGCCGCTGATTCGGTGCGGCTTTTACGGCGTTCGCGAACTGCTTCATACTCGGTGCGTAGATTGCTTGCGAATTCTGTTTTCAGGGTATCGCTCAGCAGGGTGGTGGCAACACTGACGCTGCGCGATGCATCTGTGACATAAACGGCAAGATCGTTTTTATACTGCGGTTCTATTTTAACGGCCGTATGCGCTTTAGATGTCGTTGCACCACCAATCATCAACGGAATATTAAAGCCCTCACGCTGCATTTCTTTGGCTACATGAACCATTTCATCCAGCGATGGCGTAATCAGACCACTCAGTCCGATGATGTCGACTTTTTCTTCTTTGGCGCGTTGCAGAATGGTTTCGCAAGGCACCATGACGCCCAGATCGACCACGTCAAAGTTGTTGCATTGCAGCACAACACCAACAATATTTTTACCGATATCATGGACGTCACCTTTTACGGTGGCCATCAGTATCTTGCCTTTGCTGTGCGCACCCGGGCCTTTTTCTGCTTCGATATAAGGTACCAGATGGGCCACAGATTGCTTCATAACGCGAGCACTTTTTACGACTTGCGGAAGAAACATTTTACCGGCACCAAACAGGTCTCCGACCACGTTCATTCCGTCCATGAGCGGTCCTTCAATAACCTCTATCGGGCGATTGGCCTCCTGGCGGGCGATTTCTGTATCCTCTACGATGAAGGTCGTAATCCCTTTAACCAGCGCATGCTCCAGACGCTTGCGAACGGGCCATTGGCGCCAGGCAAGATCTTCTTCGGTTTTTTTGGCACCTTCACCCCGATATCGATCCGCGATTTCGAGTAAGCGGTCAGTGCTGTCTGCCCGGCGATTGAGTATGACATCCTCTACCAGATCTTTAAGTTCGGCCTCAATGTCGTCAAAGATGACCAGCTGTGCGGGGTTAACAATCCCCATGTTCATGCCGGCTTGAATGGCGTAGTAGAGAAATACCGAGTGTATGGCCTCTCTGACGTGATCATTGCCACGGAAAGAGAAGGATACGTTGCTGACGCCACCCGAAACGCTTGCATAAGGAAGGTTCTGACGAATCCAGCGTGTGGCTTCAATAAAATCGACTGCGTAGTTGTTGTGCTCTTCGATACCAGTCGCTACCGCAAATATATTCGGATCGAAAATAATATCCTGTGGCGGAAACCCGATTGACACCAGTACGTCATAAGAGCGTTTACATATTTCAATTTTACGCTCAAGCGTATCGGCCTGACCCGCCTCATCAAACGCCATGACAACGGCTGCAGCACCATAACGCATGCACCCTTTAGCTTTTGCAATGAATTCTTCTTCGCCTTCCTTCATTGAAATAGAGTTCACCACAGCTTTGCCCTGAATGCAGCGCAGGCCGGCTTCGATGACATCCCACTTTGAAGAGTCGACCATGATGGGGACGCGAGAAATATCGGGCTCGGAGGCGATAAGATTGAGGAATGTGACCATCGCCTCGCGTGAATCGAGCATCCCCTCATCCATATTAATGTCGATGACCTGGGCACCGTTCTCGACCTGATCTCTGGCAACACTCAACGCTTCGTCAAATTTCTCTTCTTTGATCAAGCGTAAAAACTTTTTGGAGCCCGTAACGTTGGTTCTTTCCCCTACGTTAATAAATAACGTTTCTTTCGTGGCAACAAAGGGTTCCAGGCCGGCCAAACGTAATGTGGGGGTAATGTCTGGAATGACTCTGGGCTTGATTGAGGACATTACATTGGCAATAGCCTGAATGTGAGCCGGAGTCGAGCCGCAACAACCGCCGATGATGTTGACAAATCCGTCATCTGCAAAGGATTTAACAATTTGAGCCATTTCGTCTGGTGTCTGGTCATACTCGCCAAACTCATTCGGCAGACCCGCATTGGGGTGGGCGCTAATATATACAGACGCTTTGTTGGATAACTCTTCGATGTAAGGGCGTAGCGCGTCGGCCCCCAGTGCACAGTTCAATCCGATTGACAGGGGACGGGCGTGTGCAACCGACAACCAGAAGGCCTCGGCAGTCTGGCCTGACAACGTTCGTCCGGAAGCATCGGTGATGGTTCCGGAAATCATAATGGGAAGTTCGATATTCTGATCTATAAAATATTGCTGAACTGCATAGATGGCGGCTTTGGCGTTCAGGGTGTCGAAGATGGTTTCAATCAGGATGATATCGGCACCACCATCAACCAATCCTCGGGTAGCTTCGTAATAATTGTCGACAAGCTGCTGAAATGAAACGTTACGATAGCCGGGATTGTTCACATCAGGAGAAATGGATGCGGTACGGGAGGTGGGGCCTATGACACCTGCTACAAAGCGCGGCTTTTCCGGGGTAAGTTGGGTATATTTTTCTGCGGCCCGACGTGCGACTTGAGTTGCGGCTACGTTTAGATCGTAAACAACGGACTCTAAACCGTACTCACCCTGGGATACCCAGGTGGCATTAAATGTATTGGTCTCGATAATATCGGCGCCGGCAGCAAGATACTTGCAATGGATCTCTTCAATGATCTCCGGGCGCGTTAGACACAGGAGGTCATTGTTGCCTTTAAGATCGATGTGGTGTTCAGAAAATATTGAGCCACGATAATCCTGCTCCTGGAGTCCGTAGCCTTGAATCATCGTCCCCATCGCGCCATCAAGAATCAGAATGCGTGACTGAATTGCTTGGTGAAGATTGGCGATGCGTTGTTCGCGATTTGTATTCATGATGCAGGATTGCCTTTGAATTTACAGGATTTATGTCATGTTTTAAAAACGATGAGAGTTGGCTAAGTTCATTCGTCTCTCATTGCCTTTCATTGATGCGGTAAAACCCGCAATCATAGCAGAGGCTTCTACCAGAGTCTCTAGTTACGCGGGGAGGGTAAGTGTTTGGGATTGCAGTAAAAGGGGAATATTTGCCATGCCTCCGGGAAACCAGCCTGCAAAAAATAAAACCAACCAATTTACTTAGGTATTTAACCTGAGCTGTACTTGTCTTAGAATGGAGGCAATATTCTATTTAAAGTCAAATTGTTGGGACAGGTTGGTAAAGAGATGGTAAAAATTTCCGATTCAGCGCAGAGCTATTTACTTCAGTTGCTTGAAAAGCAGGAGACTGAAGGTATGGGCGTTCGCATGTTCGTGACGCAGCCGGGTACCAAGCATGCAGAGACCTGTCTGGCTTATTGCAGACCAGATGAGCGTATTGCTACCGATGAAGCTGTAATCTTAAACGGGTTTACACTTTATCTGGAAGAGAAAAGCCTACCTTTTCTGGAGGAAGCTGTTGTTGATTACAATACTGATAAAATGGGCGGGCAGCTTACGATTAAAGCGCCAAACGCAAAAACACCTAAAGTTGATGACAATTCGCCCTTACCTGACCGCATTAACTACATATTGGTCACTGATATTAATCCCGGATTGGCGTCTCATGGCGGTGAGGTGAGTCTGGTTGATGTGATTGATGAGGGTATCGCCGTGCTGAAGTTCGGGGGTGGTTGTCAGGGATGTAGTGCGGTAAGTATTACCCTGAAAGAAGGGGTCGAGCGCAAGTTGATGGAGTCGATACCTGAGTTGAAGGGGGTTCGGGATGTAACTGATCACTCGCAAACTGATCACGCTTATTTTCGTTGAAAATAAATTCTATATAGTTTGCTCCTCTTAAATTTCTGCAAGGTTGGATTCGGCTCGATGATTCAACTTTGCAGAACAATTCCCTGAAATGGAAAGTTTGTCACATTTGTATACAAAAAGTCCGATATTGAATACTAAATGGTACAAATGAACGATATTTATGATATTAATTTGCTTATAATCCTGATAATTCGACAGGCTAGTGAAGCAGATGGACATACAAATTATCTCATTTATCGAAACCGTAGGTTGGCTCAAAATCGTAAGCCTGCCCCTTATTGCCGCCTTTATAGGTTGGGCGACTAACTGGTTGGCCGTGCAGCTGACTTTCTACCCGCTACAGTTTCAGGGCGTTGGGGGATGGTTGGGTTGGCAGGGGGTGATTCCTCGCAAAGCAGAAAAAATGGCCGAAATTTGTGTCGATCGAACCGTAGCACGTTTTGGTGATTTGCATGACGTATTTATTAAACTTGAACCAGAAAGGATTACTGCTCAAATACTATCGCAGGTGTTGCCTCGAATCGAAGAGTATGTAGATGAGGTGATGTACGAGCATCATGCGGTATTGTGGGACAATCTTCCCTATCTGGCAAAACGTAAAATATACGATTGGTCCCGGCAGCAAATTCCTCGCAGAATTGAAGCACTTGTCGCCGAATTTGGTGATGAGCTCAATGATCTGGTGGATTTAAAAGCGCTGTTTTCGCAGGAATTGCGCGCTCATCCCGAGCTTATGGTGAGAATATTCAAAGAAGCCGGAGCGGGTGAGTTTAGTTTTATTGTAAAAAGTGGCTTGCTCTTCGGATTGCTCTTTGGTGTTGTTCAAATTCCGGTTTGGTACTACAACCAGAGTTTTCAGCTATTACCTTTGTTTGGCTTTATTGTTGGGTTTGCAACGAACTGGTTGGCGTTAAACTTTATTTTCAGGCCGTTAAATCCTCGCTATCTATTAGGATTCCGCATTCAGGGCCTGTTCTTAAAACGTCAGGCAGAAGTCTCAGAAGTGTGGAGCAGAATTATCGCCGAGGAACTGATTACCGTTGAAAAGGTGGCTCAATCCATGGTTTTTGGTAAGCATGCACATCGCACGCGCGCCATTATTCAGAAGCACATGCGACCGCTGATCGATGAGTCCACTATCTTAAGAACGCTGACGCAGGTTGCCATCGGAGCATCCGGGTATGCGGAACTGAAAAAGACACTGCATGAAAAGGCGATTGAAGTTTCCACCAAGCCTTTTCATGACCAGCAATTCAACAAAGGGCGTGCGCCGGTGGTTGCACAGGTGATGGCAGAGCGAATGAAGGCGCTAAGGCCAGCCGAATTTCAGGATGTATTACGACCTGGATTTCAGGAAGAAGAATGGCAATTGATGCTGATCGGAGGGGTTATTGGTGCCCTGACGGGAGTCGTACAGTGGCTTTTTGTATTTTAATGAAAGGCCTGAATAGCGTGGTAGATGTGATATGGATGTAGCGACTGTAATGGTGATCGTGCTGGCCTCCTCTTTGGGGTCAGCCATTCTGACAGGGGTTGCTGTGTACCTAATATTTGTGCACAAAGTATCTCCTGTGCTTGATAAAAAAATGGAAGAGATCAAAGCCGTTGCAGAAACCTTAGAGTCGCGTGTTTCAGCAGGTGTTAGAGAAGGTATTAGAAATTCGATCAAAGAATTGCCGGCTACAACGATGAAAGATACTACCCGCACGGTGGTAAAAATGGGTTCAGAATTTGTAGAAGGTGGTTTTGCCTCGCTCTTTAAAGACCGAGGCGTGTAGAATTATTTAGCTATAGCGCCAGCTTGACTAGCGCTTTAGTGAATTGAAGTAATTTTTGTCGCGTGATGCCCAGGCATGTCTGGCTTGACGAAGGGCATCCTCTTGGGATGTTGCTCTTCCCAGTGATTTTAGGGCAAGTGCCAGAGTGCCAATAGATGCGGCTTCGCCGTATTCGTCTTCCACTTCTCCAGACCAGGTTTTCAGTAAATGTGATACTGAAAGCTCGGGTGCTTTTACATGTCTTCGCTCAAACATTGCCGGCCATTCTTCTGAATCCAGTACCCCATTATTGCTTTGGTAAATGGTGGTGCTGTTATCCGGATTTCTTTCTATTTCTCCGCCTTCTCCTTTGATAACACTTAGTGTCGGGTAGCCGAGTAGAGCGCCTGCTTGCTGGTGAAGGCCCGCATAGGGCGGGTGAAAAATTCCTTGCAGAACTACGGGGGCGTTCAATGGGTTTAGTAGGCGGCTAAGAGAATGGACGGGTGATCTCAGTCCTAGAATCGGGCGCATGTTGATCATGTTATTCATTCGAGGCAGCATATGCTCCAGTGACATGTAGGCAAAATGGTGCCGGTTAAGTTGCTGCTCGGCATCTTGCCAGTTGTTGCAAGGAGAAAACCCCATGTCTACCAAGGCGTTCTCAGTGTAAAGGCGTTCGGCGGTATGACCGCTTGCGCCGTGAATGAATACGCGAATGCCTTGATGAGCAAGCATGACTATCGATAAAAGATACCAGGGAAGGTGGCGTCTTTTGCCTGCATATGATGACCAGTCCAGGTCAACCGTAATGTTTTCGGGAGCGTTTATTTTGTGTTTTGCGGCCTTAACGAAGCCGCTTAACTCTTCCGGTGATTCTTCTTTGACGCGTATAAGCATCAGGAATGCACCTAACTGCAAATCTTCTACTTTGTTATCTAATATCATCGACATGGCGTCGAAAGCTTCGGCTTCACTTAAGGAGCGCGAGCCTTTTTTCCCCTTGCCCAAAATGCGTACATATTCCGCAAAGGGATGTTCCTGATAGGTTTTAGTCATATATTCATTCCGAAATTATTCAGCGTATGGCGTGAGATTACAGGCAATTGGTTGGCTTAGGAAGACCGCCAATCAAACAGGCAAGTTTCATTGGTGTACCAGGAAAGAGCTTCATTAAGTACAAGCTATTGCCTTTATCTTGCCCTAGTGAATTGCCAATATGTTTAATAAAAACTCGTACCGCTGGAGTCAGGCTGTACTCGTTATAAAATTCCCGAAGCAGTAGAATGACCTCTAAATGCTCTTTGCCTAGCTCTATATCGTGCTCCGCAGCGATCATTCTTGCGATATCTGGCGTCCACTGATGTAAATCGACGAGATAACCTTCGCTGTCTCTTTCCGGGGGGAGGTGAGTCATTAATTTATGCCCAGGTTAGGGTGTGGGTACAAGCTTCTGTCAGGGTTACAAAATCCTCAAAGGTCGCTAATTTTACTTGTTCTGAAAGACGATTCTGCAGGCCCCGACTAATAACATCAGCCTCAAGTACGTAGATTTCACCTTTGATCTGCAAGGCATCCAAAAGCGGGTTCATGGTTGTAGTCGGAAGTGCCTGATAAACGCCATCTTCAATGAGTATCAATTTGTCGCCCGGTAGCAATGCATTAAGGCACTGCTGGGTGATACTGGTATTCTTAGGTGATTTATTTAGTATGTGTAATAACATATTGTATTAAAAGCTTAATATCTTGTTGTGGGAGTGAACGAGATGGCATATATCATCGTCATTGACGACTTCAATGGGCAAGCAAAGATCATTTATTGTTAGACCTCGCTGAGCCATCCCTCGCTCGCTCACCAGAATTTTGTCTACGCCATAAATTGGCAGTACCCCTAAATTCTTGCTTAACGGAGCACGTGCGAGTTGTAAACTGGCTTGCTGTCCTTCGAGAAGGCCGAAAATGCCATCTTCAAGAAATAATAACGCAGGAACACAGTCGAAAGCTGACGCAGCAAGACAGGCATCCAAAGCTTCTCGTGCAAAAGCCGAAGATGCTGGCGCGCGGGAAAATATGATTAGTAATTCTTCTTTGTCGGCAACATTCAATGTTTGATACTCACCTGGATTCTGCTCACTAAAGCCCATTCATTAAAGCCACTATTTTAGCTTGAAAATGTAATTACTCTGTCGGAAATCATAGTGGCTTCGACTAGCTGTCCTAGTCCGGATAATGTAAACCCTTCGGCCAGGTTATCTGCCGCTTTTTCGTGCCGTTTTGCCTCGCCAGCGTCGAGAATTCCTCTTCTCACTGCTGCCGCGATGCATACTACGAGATCAACCTGATGTTCCGAGGCTAGCATCTGCCACTGTGCGGTTAAATCAATTTCGTCTCTCGGGGCAATCGACAGGCTATTTGCTACATTAACTGCGTCGCCGTAAAAGAAGACGCGTTGCAGTGTGTGTTTCTTTTGAATGACTGCCTTGGCAAAGTTTAACGCAGTAAGGGTGCTTTGCGAACCAGAGGGCGAGCCCATGACTAATAGAGAATATTTCATAGATTGTTCTTTGATTGGAAACTAAAAAGCCCCAACCGGTATTGTTGGGGCTTTTGGTTAGCAGCGCGGGAGGATCATTGCGCTACCTGAGTTTTAGTCGTCGCCTGAAAGAGCCTGCACCAGGTAGAGCAGATTCATAAAAAGGTTAACGATGTCGAGATACAAACTGACGGTCGCCATGACGTAATTGGTTTGTCCGCCACGAACAATCGCACTGGTGTCATAAAGAATGTAGCCCGAAAAAATAAGTACTGCTGCAGATGAAATCATAAGCTGCAGGCCTGAAATCTCCACGAAAATCCCCACCAATGAGGCAATGATGATGACCATCAGACCGGCGAAAAGAAATCCGCTTAAAAAGCTGAAATCTTTTTTGGTAGTCAACGCATAAGCCGACAATGAAAGGAATATTCCCGCAGTTAACCCCATGGCGGTCATGACTGTTTCGGAGCCATGTGGTAATGACAGATACAGGTTAATTGTTGGGCCTAAGGTGTAACCAAAAAAACCGGTGAAGGCGAATACCATAGGTAATGCCATCGCAGAATTGCGTGTCCACATAACGCCGAATAACAGGAGTAGTGAACCCCCCAGTGAAAGCAGCCAGTGGAGTGGTGCAGCATTCGACATGATTGCAACACCGGCAGTCAACGTGCTGAAAAGCAGCGTCATTGAAAGCAGCATGTAAGTGTTACGGATAACCTTATTGGTCTCCATAGTCTGAACTTGCTGAGCGGGCGCAGAGACGACAGCCGCGCCACCCTGGCGTTGAAACATGGAGTTTATTTCGTTTGGATTAAACTTGTCGTTGCGCATATGAGCCAGACTCCTTTGTGTGTCGGCGTTATTTTTACATCAACCTCTATAATAATGGCGCAAGTTATAATTTCAACCTAACTTAACGAATTGAAATGTTAAAGAAAGATTGACATGAAAATGTTTTCGGGTATTATGCACACCGCTGACACGCAAGTGACGGTTTTTCTAAACGGTGGGCTGGCAGAGCGGTTGAATGCAGCGGTCTTGAAAACCGCCGTAGGTTAATAGCCTACCCGGGGTTCGAATCCCTGGCCCACCGCCATTAGAAAACTTCAGAAATACTTCTCATAAATACTTATCCCTAATATCAAAACATGTCGCTTAGTACTCGTTTCTTGACGTTTTGAGCTCATTGCTTGACGTTTATTACCATTCCTTGTCGTTATTAAATCCAAAAACAACCGTTTTTGTGTATTTCCATTTCTGCTTGAGCTCGCCTGAATTGATCGTAAACGGATCGGTTTGTGGGCTGCTATGAAAGCCTATCAAGACGTTCTCATGATGCGTTCCACTTCCTGCTGGATGACTGCTAAATATAGCGCATAATCCTATGCTCTCTAGTGGGCACACTTTTTTGCAGATTATTCCAGTTGTCACATTTGTCTATTTAATTCCTTTTCCGCGGGCTGTTGACGTTTGCTTCAATCAAGCTGTAGGTGGGGCGTCCTTCTTCCACCGCTTTTAAGCCATTTTCTGTTTGACATACAGTTCATACATGATGTCATTCCAACTGACCTGATCGGGTAAGTGATCGATCAATCTTCTGGCTTCATTTTTAGCACTCAGTGACATAGTGTCCTCCGGTTACTTCTTTTGTCTAACGCGTCATGGTTTGTAATGGTTTCTTGGTCAAGATAGAGTCCAAGAGCGTTTTGATGACCATTTTGTCTTCTTCTGGAAACACCTAGCGTATGTGCCAGTCGAAGTAACGTATCGCCACTGGGGCGGGATGTGCCTCGTCCAAACCTTCCGCTATGGGAGTAATGTAAATCCAACTCAGCCAGTTTTCCCAATTCGGTTTGAAATGCAGCAATACGGTTTGAGATACAGCGATAGTGGCGGATTTGTGCAGAAAATGCCATGCGGTGAATGACTAATCATGTCCGCCTGTTGCTGACACGAAGCAATGAGCAGGGTGTTAGTCGTCCGATGCAGGTCCGTGGTCGAGTTGCTAGGGTAACGCGTTGGGCAAGCTGATCCAAACTCTTGGGTCGCGGCGGTGACAGGAAGTCGGCGGCGTTTCGGCAAAGTAAAAATCAATAACCCTTTTGATCTAAAAAATGACTACGAAGATCCTATTGATTTTGTACGCAACGGGGAAAATTTACTCAAAAAACTGCTCAAGACTGTCGGCATCGAAAATCCGTTCGGCCCAGGCTTCCAGTTGCGGGGCGCTGGCATTATTGAGTTTGTCTTCGGCCCACGTTGGCAGAGGTCCGAAGAGTTTGACCAGCAGTTTCGATAATACCAGGGCTTCTCCCTCGATCTTGCCTTCGATCTTACCTTCGATCTTACCTTCTTCCTTCCAGTGATGGGTCCAGTCTTTTACGCGTTCGGCTAACATGGCTTCGATCTCCGTCAGATCTCGTAAACTCTCAAATTCGGTGTTGGGCATTCGCTCTGGCAGCAGGATGCGGTTGAACCACTCCTTAAAGGCCCTGCGCAAGTCACTTTGTTCCGGTTGCGGCAACCAGAGTACCAGATTGGCCAGCACCCGCGCGATCTGTTGTGGGCTGTCGGCGATTTCCGCCCGGATCAGCCCGGCGACCAGATTCTCTAAGGTCGCCAGTTCCGCTTCCGTGTAACGCCCTTCGTCTACCAGAAAATAGTACTGTTGCGGTTGATAGATTTGCAGCGTTTCGGGCATTGGCTGCACCAGTTCAGCCATAGAAAGTTTAGCCCGCCAGGGCTTGCTGCCGTTATAGAGCACAATAGGCAACACCGGCGGCAGGTGCTGTTTGTCCGGTAACTGACCGCTTTTAATCAAATCCTGATACAACAAGCCCACATACGTCAAGATGCGCACTGCCATAAAGGGATCAACCGTCGACTGAAATTCCAGCAACAGGTAAACGTACAGCCACTGATCTTTAAATTTGACCCGCCACACCACGTCGTCGGCCCGCTCACGCAGGTCATCGCTGATATAACTGCCGTTGAGCTTTTCCAGGGTACTGAAATCCAGCTGTTCGACCCAGTCCTGTTTGACGAAACCGGTCAGCAAATCCTGCACCATGCGGGCGTGGGCGAACAGGTTCTTGTAGGAGTGGTCGTGGTCGGCCATGGGGGATCCCGGATGGAGAGGCGAAAGCGGTCATTCTAGTTGGCCAGCGAGGATACCGCAAATCACTTATGACCGGGTCGAGATTATTGCCATCAACCGTGCCACCGGATACATGGGCAGCGTCCAGACGGTGATGCAGGCTGCCGGGACGGGGGATGGACTGGGACGTGATTTGTCCTGGGCTATCGACGAAATCAAACTGCTGCCACCCAACTTAAAAATCTGGGTCGAGCGCGACTACAAAATTCAGGAAGGACTGAAAAAAGGCGAACTCGTCAAAGATCAGATCATCGGCTACGAAGGCGCAGCCCTGTCTTCCGATATCGGTATCGCTATCCATACGGAATGGCTCAAGCCCGACGGGACACCGTTTCCGGTGTCACCCGACACCAGTGGTGCCGATTTTGGCTACACCGGACGCCTGGCCTACCTTTCAGGAAACGAACAAGTCGCCAGTAACGAAGCCGTAGGCATTGCGCATTTTCCCATTAAACCGGGCCGCCAATTGCAGGTGTTCCAGTTACCGGGCAGCCACCTGCCGAATCAGCACTTTTATGTGCAAGTCAGTGGCGAACCCTATACCGGCCACCCGATCTTTGGCAGCAATTACAGCGGCAGCCTGAATAAAAGCGCCGACTTTAGCTCCACAGGGGTACTCCAGGGCAAACTGGAACATCGGCCGGACAAATTTGTACCTTTCAAGGTGCAAGTGTTCGACGAAAAAAACACCGAACTGCAACGTCAGGTGTACCGCAAGCTGAAAGCGGAAAACCCCGGCCAGACGTATGACACGCCCAAACCCGTTTACCAGTGGGTCTACCGCCCCGAGTTCCAGTACAGCCTGTACGGACTGAAGGTGCAGGAGCTTAACCGCTATGAAGACAAACAGGATACCAGCAGTAAAACGAACATCCTGAATGCCACCCAACCGGTGATCGCCTCCTCGGACGATCTGGTCGAACTGCTGTACAAGCTGGATATTACCAACTACCAGCCCCTCGATTATTTCAACATACAGGACGATAAAGAGTTGATCTTCGCCCTGGGCGAGCAGGAAGTAAAAGCCAAAATAAACCAGAACGACAAAATCGAATTCGAAAATCTGGACCATTTAGCGAAGCTAGACCCCGAGGATTACCTGACCCTGCGTTTGTATACGAACAATGATGTGGGGAACGTGTTGTGGGAGTATGCGTTTGAACTGCTTTACGTCGAATCAACCACCATCGGCTATGAAAACCAAACTGATGATGTTTGGTACATAACCGCTGATGATCCGAAAGTTGAGTTGAAATCCGGTGTGGTTGGTTATGCCTATCGAGACCCTGCGACAAAATCCCCGATCAAAATTCGATGGAAAGGTAACGGCTTAGGATTTTATAACCATCCGTTACAAACCAGCAGTGATACAGGGTTGTTTGACGTCACGTTAACCATGCCAACCGTTAAAGGTGCAACTGCAGATGTGCGTGTCGAGTTGGTGGATACTGGCACGGAAGCCACCTGGAAAAAAGTCGAAGTACTAGCCGGTAAGCCCCATCACTTAACAGTGACTTCATCAGGGCAGGCGATTGCCATGTCCCAGGGCGATGTCACTTTGGATGTGCTTGTTTACGACGCATACAACAACTTGGTAGAAGACGGCACCGAAGTGCAGTTTCAATTTGGTGACCACTTTCTCGTTAAAGAACAGACCCTATCCACGACAGACGGCAAAGCTAGTATCGTCCTTACAGGTGGCGAGTATGCCATAGCCGAATCTATCGTAAGTATTCAATCAGGGACAGCCACAGGTAGCCAAACGCTGTCTATACAAGGGCTGGATGTTCAGCTAGTGGCAGAGACTAGTACATTAGATGTGCAGGAAACGACAACCGTTACCGCCACAGTCACTACACAAGCCGGCACTCCCGTTGCGGATGTACCCGTTAGCTTTTCTGCGGCTAAAGGGCTGTTTGAGAAACAAGAAGTCTTGACCGATGGTAACGGGGTTGCACAAACGAAATTTACGGGAGGTCTGAACGAATTCGACGATACTTGGGTAGCGCAAGCGGGTTATGTCGGCATTGCCAAGCTGGATTACAGCGTCAAAAATTCCAGCGCCAGCCATGTGGATGCAAAAGACACCATGCTGGTAGCTGATGAAGTGGCCGCCGGTAGCATCAGTTATGACATTTACGACCTCACCAATACCTTGGCGTATGAAACACAGGCTACCTTAGAAGTGCGTAGTGATAGCGCCTCAACGGTAAAAATCGGCGATATGGCTGACCCTAACCTGGAACCAATCGTTTCTCTGTCAATGAATCAATTGGTCACCGTGAATGGTCAGGTCAGTGTGCAAGATGCCCATGAAATAAATCCAGGCAAAGCCGACGATATCAATATAGTGTATGACCATCCTTTAGGGGCTGGTCGAAGTGCGCATTTCACCTCCAGCAGCAAGGTGACTCTTGCTGAAAACCCGTTGTTCGATATAGGCGATAACCGTGGTTTCCGACTCGACATCAAGCCTTATGGCGAAGGTGATATCGTCAACTACGATAGCAATGCGCTTAACCTCAGCTACAGTGGCGGGCAATTCCGATTAAGTCTGAAAACCACCGACGGTACGGTGAATGTCTTGTCTCCTTCAATGCCTTTGTATCAGTGGCACCGAGTGGCAGCCAAGGTGCAAGGTCAAACGCTGTCTCTCTACGTAAACGGCCAAATCTATATCGAAACCTTTACGGGGAGCGTTGAAATACCCGTTGATCCCAATGCCCCCATACAAGCCTGTACTAACTGTGACGGGGTAGAAATAGGTGGCTTGGAAGCCAGAATCAGAGGTTTTCGCGTTTACGACTACGCTAGTCTACCGTTGGTCACCTTCGATGATGGCAGTACAGAAAAAGCCGTCAATGCAGGCACACAAACCCTCACCATCAAAAGCTTAGGGAATTTAGGTAAGCAGGTTTCCGGTAGCCAGCTAAACTCCTTGCGTGTTGCCATAGCTGTGAACAATCAGCGCAACTACGCCTCCTTACTCACGAAGCGCGGTTATCAACACATCGCCCAGCAATACCTGCAAACGGTTTCGCCGCAGTCACCCTATGCCTTTCACACCATTAAGAACCCGTTTATCAGCTTTGTGCCTACCGCTTACGCCTGGACATGGGAGGGTGTATGGGATGGCGTGAAAGAAGGTGTTGGTTTCTTAATCCCTTATGAGGATTTCATTATCATCGGTGAGCAACTGGTTTACCTGATGAATGAAGACTGGGAAAACTTTGATGCGACAGCGCTGGCGTTTGCTTCGTTAGGGGCTGCCACCATTATCCCCATTGCCAAGCCACTTAAACCCATACTTGCGCCCATCAAGAAAGTGGTAGACGGAATGCGACGCTTTCCTGCCTCCAAACATTTTGCAGGCGCAGTGGGAACGGCGGTTAAGGCGGGATTAAGTGGTAAGACAGAAAAGATAGCAAACCTTTTGCCCTTTATACTGATTGCTATCGAACTCTATAACGATCCTGAAGTGTTCGAATTTGTAATGAACGCCATAGAGAGTGAAGAGGATTTGTGGGTTTGGATTGAATACGTTGCGGAGGTCGTCAAAGTTGAGGGTGGTTTGGATGAGTTGGCAAGTTACAACCCTGAACACTTTAATCAGGCAAAACAAATTGCAGCCAACCCCTTAAGTTTTTTGATTGCTAACGCACATGCAAAGCCTAAAAAAGCGGTGGGCGATATACTAATTGCGCGGATTAAATCAGTCACTAAATCGATTGATGTGAAAGATGCGAAGCAAGTTTCACAAGCCTTGCGTGAGATTTTCAAGGACCCGCAACTCAAAACACTTGCCGCCAGTGGAACTTCTACCTTACGGGTATTTGCGGCAGTGGGCGGGGCTAAAATTGCGAAATTTATACAGAATAGTAAAGATTGGCGGGTGAATCGCTGGCTGGTTTTGTTCTCCATGATATATCTTGTAGAAGAAGCTGATGCTAAGCGGCTTAATATCTCTAACGATAGTCAGTTCACTTCATTGATTAGCAACTTATTCTCACCGAATAAGAGTAACTTCAATGGCGCGGTGTTCCAGATTGTTCAAACTGCTTACTTCCATGCTCGACATCAAGCCGCAAAAGATACCATGCCTAAGGTAATTGGGATTGATGTAGTGAGAGCGGCTAACTTTTTGAAAAATGGATTGGTGAGTGGCAATGCCTATAAACGACAAGTGGATATCGTGCTGGAATACCCTGATGAAACAGAAGAATGGGTAGAGTTAAAGTCCTACTCAAATAAAACAATCAGTGGCAGCGTAAAACCCAAGGATAAAGTCTTTGCGGGTGCAAATATCTTTAGAGAGTTTTTTCATGATTACCGCTTAAACGATGAGTTTATAACGGATAAACCAGCTTACAGAACTGAAATTCTCAATGCTGGTACAGATCCAACAAAAACAAACAAAATTTTCACTTGGTACTTTCAGGACTTCAATACACCCAAAGGTCTGAACAATCCAGGTGAGGCCCCCAAAATAACGCAAATTGAAACTGTCAGGAAAAAACTCTGTAACAAGCCAACGGATGTTCGTGTCGAAGACTACCAATACAATTTTAAGAACACGAGGCTAACGGTTGAAAAAAAATGCTTAGCGGAAGCGAAAAAACAAGTGGAACTACGTAATACGCGATCCTACTTTACGGAAGTGTTAGACGTCATCGGGAGTGACTTCGCGCTCACCATTCAAAAAGAATTGTTAGGAGTTGATTAATGGGCCTTGAAAAAATTGATACCAGCTATTGGTTAACCAAAGATAAAGCCTGGATGGAGGAGCGTAAAGCCCAATGGCCAGTCATTGAGAAGGTCGTGGAATGTAATCGAAGGAAATCCGAAGTGAATATGATCAAGCAGTACTTTCTGCGCGGCACAATGCCTAAGTGGGAAAAGTATCGGGATTGGGATGACCTATATCGGCATTTGGACTTAAATCTGTTTTTGTGGCTACATCCAAGTAGTGATCTCGACGTGCTCAAGGGTTTGTATAAAAACTATATGGAGTCAGACTTAATTCATGAAAAGGACGTGTTATTGGGGTATGCGTTGTTCTTAAAACATGAGCTTATGATGGCAACATCACCGTATAAATCCTTAGAAGATTACCCATTTCCATTTATGGGTGAGAAAAACATCATCTTGTTCCGAATTTTGTTTGAAGACCTCGATTACGCAAAAAGCCAAATTCTAAGATTGCTTGGCTCCCAAGAGAGCTTTGATAAGAAAGCGAGACATATATTTGAGTTTTTAGGCTACCATCATTTTCTTAGAATGTGGCTTTGGTTGTTGCAAGACTCGAATTCACCGCTTATGTTAAATTGTTTATATCAATACGATGACGTAGTTGAATGGTGCATGACTACGGTAACAACCAATAGTGAGAAAGAATTTCTTAAAGAAATTGCACCGAAAGCTGGCTTAAAAGAATATCAAAAAGCGCTTTATTGCATTCATCACTTCGACACTGAAAAAGAGGGCGACACCTGCCGCACACGCGCCGTGCATAAAATTCGTAAAATCCTCGACGAACGCGAGTTTATCCCGGAGTTTAAGCAAATGTGGTTGGATGTAAAAGCGGGTAAGGTTGAGGTCAAAAATCCGTGGAGACGTTAGCTTACTGAACAGGTTTAAGGTAGCTGTTTTCAAGTAGTTGGTGCTTTTGGTTAATACCCAGAAGCACCAGTTTCACTTTTCCTATAATTTGTTCTTGGTGAATGCTTCCAAAGCTACGGCTATCCCGGCTGGCTTTTTGATTATCCCCCAACACGAAATACCCCCCATCCTTGACGAGCTGCCCATCAGGCCAGGTGCCGATGCGTTTAACCAACCACTGATGCTCAGTATTGTGCTGAAAGACGACTACCTCCTTTTCTTTGGGATAGTTGTCTTGAAAGCCCCAGGTATCTACCAGAATAAACTCACCGGGTTTTAGAGTAGGGTGCATTGACATACTCGGCACGAAATAAACCCCCACGCCAAGCCAGTGCTGCTTGAATATAAAGCCCGTGGCGAGACCGGAAGAGCAAAGGAGGATAAAGCCGAACGTCTTCAACCAAGGGGTTGTTTGATTCGTTTTACTCACCAGGCAAGCGACGGTACTGGCCAGGTAAATAAAGGCCATCATCCCCAACGACGTTTTGATCGCCCAAGGTTCAAAAACAAGACGAGACCAACACAGAGCGATAATCGTTAGGGCTAGAATTATCTGAGTGGCAATCGCCAAACGCCAACGGCCTAACAAAGCTAAACCTGCACCGGGGATAAGAGCGTTCAGAAGAATGGCGAGAATAAGGACAAACAGAATGGGTTACTCTTTCTATTGGTGTGATATTAATTTAAAAAAATAACCCCCTCCACCCGTAGCGACAAAGCAATTTTACTAACCGCTTTAGATTTTCACTTTAGCGGCTTTCTTTTTTTGAGGGTGTTCAATATGAAAAATCACAATGCCGATCTGTGTTATCTTCTTGTACGAAACGGGGAAAATTTACTCAAAAAACTGCTCAAGACTGTCGGCATCGAAAATCCGTTCGGCCCAGGCTTCCAGTTGCGGGGCGCTGGCGTTATTGAGTTTGTCTTCGACCCAGGCAGGTAAGGTTCCAAAACGCTTGGTCAAAAGTTTGGCCAGCACCAGGGCTTCGCCTTGTCCTATACCTTCCTCTCGTCCTTGTTCCACGCCCTGTTCCATTCCCGCCTGAAAGCCTTCTTCCTTCCAGCTTCGGGTCCAGTCTTTTACGCGTTCGGCTAACATGGCTTCGATCTCCGTCAGATCTCGTAAAGTTTCAAATTCGGTGTGGGGCATCCTTTTCGGCAGCAGGATGCGGTTAAACCACTCCTTAAAGGCCCTGCGCAAGTCGCCTTGTTCGGGCTGCGGTAACCAGAGTACCAGATTGGCCAGTACCCGTGCGATCTGCTGCGGGCTTTCTGCAATTTCCGCCCGGATTAAACCGGCCACCAGATTCTCCAGGGAAGCCAGTTCGGTCTCGGTATAACGCCCTTCATCTACCAGAAAATAGCGTTGTTCCGGCTGGTAGTTTTTCAGTGCGTCGGGTAGAGTTTGCACCAGCTCGCTGACTGACAAATTGGCCCGCCAGGGCTTGCTGCCGTTATTAAAACAATAGGACAGGCATCGATAGAGAATATCGATAGAGAATAAGTCAAAACGTGCGTTTGGAGTCGACCAAATCAAGCTTTTGAAGCGGAGTTGCTGTAAAAACGAGGTGAAAAGGGTTGTTTTCCGTCAAAAGTGACGCAGCGTCACTCGGTAAGCGAAATGCAGAGCGAGCAAGGCTTGGCAGCACGTTGGTTGCTAGAAAAAAACGGGGGGCGTCTGGCAAGACTTAAGCACTATTGCGCAGTTTTGCCCGGCATCGTCGCGAATGGTGTTTTTCGTAGAGTTTTTCAAAACGCGAGGCATGCTCCAGCCAGTCTCCTGCGGACATTTCCAATCGTTGCAATATCGGCGGTAAATGTTCCGCAATCGCACCCCGTTTGTTGGGGTGAATAGCTCTGCCGGTGTAGTCCACCAGTTCCAGATAATCTTGCAGGTCGAACAGAATGCCGAGTTGTGTTTCGTTGCGCACGCAGCCTTCAAAATGCGCCAGCGGTTTAAGTGGCAAGTCGAAGGCCATTAAAATGTTTTGCCGAATCTGTTCCTGAACTGCGGTATCCCGTTGAAAACTGGGGTGGATGCGTTCTTTTATGCTGGTATGGTCGGACTCTTCCGGTGTATTGGCCATCGCGGCGCGAACGGGGTTGAGATCGACATAGGCCATGCAGGCGAGCAAGGACTGTTCGGTCAGCAACGCTTGCGATTTGAAGCGGGCCTCCCAGAAATGGCCGGTGCAATCGTCTTCCTTATTGGCTTCGCGAGCGATGGGCTCGTTCAGGCATTTCATAAACCAGCTCAGGCTGGTAAGGCGCTCGCGGTACAGCTTAACCATGGTATCCAGGGTGCTTCGTTCTGATGGTAAAAGTTCTTCATTTTTCAAATACTTTTGCACCAGTGGCGGGCCTTTGAACAAGGACGTCCAACGCTGGAGAACCTCGTCGATTGGCCAGTGTTCGGCCTCGGCGGGGCAGAGTTTTAAAACGAGGTGGCAATGGTTGGACATCACCGCGTAAGCGCAGATATCGATGGCGAAAATCGAAGAAAGAATGCGGATGCGGTTTTCAATCCACTGGCGGCGGTGTTCGTAGTTTCTACCATCACGATCGACACCGCAGAGAAAGGTTCGGCGTACACAACGTGAAACCACGTGGTAGTAAGGGGTGTCGGCAACGGAGACAAGCGTTTCCCTGGCTTGAGTCATGGCAAAATCCTATTGCGAATGAGTGGATAGGATCTTAGTGACAGGCTATTGTTGTGTCAATTGAGTGCCTGTCCCCGAGTTTGTTTCTGGCCGTTAAGCAGCTCAAGGATCTGGGCGACCTGTTTGTGCACATGCTGAGCAGCTCCGGCAGAGCCACGCTGGAAGTTTTTACGAAGGTGGTGAGGAGTGCAAAGAGCTTTGGCAATCTGCTGGAATTGTTCAAACAAGGTCGCAAGCTGAATTGTGGTGTCGCCACACTTGATAATCTCCATGACTACCCATGGTTATTGGCGCGGACCAGTGGACTGTCACAGCTTGTCAACATCGAAACGGCCAAGGCCGAAGGAGAACTTTGTAGCCTGAAAACTATCGAAGCCATCCGGGATAAGATACTCAATAGTAGTAAATATGGTGAAAAAACGGCTAAGGTTGCGGAAGAGGTATCGGAAGTCTTAATGCGGCTAGGGAAATACAATATTGAACTCACGTCAGCTAGCATAGAGCGAATGGGAGACATTGTGGATAGAGGGCACGGTGATTTGTTCAAGCAGTTTCTGGATCAAGCGGCCGATTCGAGCAATACCGCGATGACAACCTTTGTGTTACGGGAAGTCGGTGAGAATAGTAAAGCCGTGGGACTGGGGCGCGTAATTGACGGTGACATCACCGTCATGGACAAATTGTTGGAAGAAATCAGCAATGTCCCTCTGGAGATAGCGGATGCAGGGCAGTTTTTGCGTGGGTTGACAATTCGCACTGACGCCGCGATACGCGGTGTCTACGGTGAAGCCGCGTCAATAAAAACGGTTACGGCAAAATTTGGGGCTAATCCCGATACGTCGCCGGTTCAATTGCTGCAAGTCACCGACTGGGTCAAGGTTAAACGTTTAACGCAAGAAGGAAAGACCTATGAGCAGTCCGTTCAGGGCATAGATCAGGTTTATGAAATTGGTTCTAAGGCAATGAAGAGAACCTTGTATGTTGAAAGTAAGCTGGTAGGTAAAGGGTCGATCAATGAAGCCACGCTTTATCAACAATTTGAAAAGCACATGGAAACGAAAATAAGGTCTGAGATTAACCGTAATACAGGCGAATTCACGGCCAATGCGCCGCTTATCCATTACGAACTGCGAGGCACTGATTTCACGTCCGATAAAGTCGCCGAGATTAAGAAAAAATTTAAAGAAATATGCGAAAGACCAAACTTTGCTCGTCTCGTAAAAGCTGGGTTTGACTGTGACAAGAATATATCAATCGAGGCCTATACCGAGGCGTTACATCCGATAATAAATTAGAGTATCTGAAAATGAATGTTGATTGGACAAAATCATTTTTTAATGTTGGTCGTGCAAGTTCTGTACAGTTTGGTGGAATTCCTTGTTGTAAAGAAAATATATGTAGCGAAATATCCATAGATATTGCTCTGATATGCGAGGGTGGTGTGTTGCATTTTTTTGATTTGAATGCTGCTGAATATTGTCAGTGGGATGTCGCTTCTCAAGAATATATTGCCAGAAAAAACATAGATGTTTATGGCGCAACAATGCTTTTGTATGCTGATGGTATTGTTTTCCTTGGTGATCAAGCTCTGGATAGAAACTCTGTAGAAGTTAAATTTGATCTTACAAAGGTATTCGAAGGCAATAAATATGAACGTCGAGGCAGAATGTTTTATTGGGGGGATTCAGAACTGTCTACAGATGGCGACGCATGTTATCTAAACAACAAAATATACAGAATTATTGATTGCAACGACGTGTCAAAAGGCTTGATCGAGATTGACACACAAACCTGGCAGTTTGATAGAGTCGATTATCCCTTCCTGACGATTGAACCTGGCGTAGACGGTTTAATTATTGGCAATACAGAACATGAAATAGGGGCTTTCAAACTGGGTGAGGGCATCCAATGGAAATACGAGGTTGAAAAAGATAGTAACTATTCCATGGAGCATGGACTTTCGTTTGCCCTATTCGATGACAGAATAATTATCACAACACGACAGGGCGACATTATTTGTCTGAATCAAAGCGATGGATCGTTGATTTGGCAATCATCGATTTCTGAGTTGATTAATTATGATTGGGTTTCTAATCCAAGCCGTCTTAGTGCGCCAACCATAAACGGCAAAGTAGCGATAATTGAGAATTTTTTAGAACGCAAAGTAGTATTTACGGTCGATTTAACTGACGGTAGGCTGCTGTGGACGCGCGATATTAATTTAATTAATGGGTGTATTGCAGGCGACCTTTTCTTTACCAGTGAAAAAAGCAAAGACACGCCGCCAATAGCATTGGATTGTTATACCGGGGAAATAGTCTGGCAAGCCGACGAGCCATTTGAAGATGCCTATCAGGTAATTGCTTCCGGCAAGTATGTCATTTATTTGAGCACTTACTTCAATGGCTACGTATTCGAATGGGAAACCCCCTATATCTCTCCCCATCGACCCGCCTGATTCGCTATGACCACACTGGATCCCAACCGGATATTCCCTGTTTTAAAGCCCGCTCGCTGGGCTAGAGACAGGGAACTAGCCTTACTGTCTCTTTCCCAAACGGTAGACTCCACCGGTTCCGTGGGCGTCGCGTTTGCACTGGATCAGGACAGCAACCTGACTTTTTTCCCTCCCGACGCACTGTCCAACGTTTCGGAAGCGCAATTGCGGGATAAAGCCCAGTCCAACTTGCGGCGTGAGCTGCAGGCGGCCCAATGGCATCGGCTGTCATTTGACACGCAGGCACCAGGGTTAACCATTCTGGTGCTATCAAAGAGCTTTTATGCCGCAGAGGCTCTATTACTGGCCGATAAATTACAGGAAGCACACCAACAATTGGCCGCTAAACGGCTGCTGGCTTGCACACCGATCAGGGGCCAGCTGAGTCTGTTGCCTTATGATCAACCCAATGAGGAATATATACGGGTGTTTATTGCCGGTTGTTTGGATCGCTACGATGCGGCGCTGACAGACGATTGCGAAGACGAGGCCCTTTGTCCGAATGTTTGGATCATCGAAGACGGGCAGGTCGTCGGCAGGCTCAAGGCGGAGCAGGTTGCTGCGTTTCGCGCTGGCCCTGGTAGTGAAAAAGCCACTGGCGACGCCAACATAAAACTCTTTTCTTATCCGCAAATCGTGGCGGGGTCCTTTCTTGGGTCAGTTCCCTGTGGTTTCATGATGCTGGGCATGAACTTTTGGCGTCTTGGTCTAACCAAACAAGTCATCAACGTCGCCCTGCTCGGCAGCCTGATTACCGCACTATTCATGTACATCGTGGTATCGCTGCCGGACACGAAATTCGATAAACTGTTTCCGCTAGCGGGTGCGTTACTGATGGGCGGAATCGCCAGTATGCTTCAGGGACGGCAGTTAAAACAATTTCGAGCAAAGCCATACAAACGTAGTTTTTGGGCAGCACTGGCGGTCATTGCGAGTAGTTTGCTGCTGCTTTTAGTGCTGTTCGTGGCGCTGTTGTCGTTGGGAGTGATAGAAAAATAGTGCTTCAATATGAAAAATCACAATGCCTATCCCCGTTATCTTCTTGTACGCAACGGGGAAAATTTACTCAAAAAACTGCTCAAGACTGTCGGCATCGAAAATCCGTTCGGCCCAGGCTTCCAGTTGCGGGGCGCTGGCGTTATTGAGTTTGTCCTCGGCCCACGTTGGCTGAGGCCCGAAGCGTTTGACCAGCAGTTTCGATAATACCAGGGCTTCTCCCTCGATCTTGCCTTCGATCTTACCTTCTTCCTTCCAGTGATGGGTCCAGTCTTTTACGCGTTCGGCTAACATGGCTTCGATCTCCGTCAGATCTCGTAAACTCTCAAATTCGGTGTTGGGCATTCGCTCTGGCAGCAGGATGCGGTTGAACCACTCCTTAAAGGCCCGACGCAAGTCACTTTGTTCCGGTTGCGGCAACCAGAGTACCAGATTGGCCAGTACCCGCGCGATCTGCTGCGGGCTTTCTGCAATTTCCGCCCGGATTAAACCGGCCACCAGATTCTCCAGGGAAGCCAGTTCGGTCTCGGTATAACGCCCTTCATCTACCAGAAAATAGCGTTGTTCCGGCTGGTAGTTTTTCAGTGCGTCGGGCAGAGTTTGCACCAGCTCGCTGACTGACAATTTGGCCCGCCAGGGCTTGCTGCCGTTATAGAGCACAATAGGCAACACCGGCGGCAGGTGCTGTTTGTCCGGTAATTGACCGCTTTTAATCAAATCCTGATACAACAGCCCTACGTACGTCAAGATGCGCACTGCCATAAAAGGGTCAACCGTCGACTGAAATTCCAGCAACAGATAAACGTACAGCCACTGATCTTTAAATTTGACCCGCCACACCACGTCGTCGGCCCGCTCACGCAGGTCATCGCTGATATAACTGCCGTTGAGCTTTTCCAGTGTACTGAAATCCAGCTGTTCAACCCAGTCCTGTTTGACGAAACCGGTCAGCAAATCCTGCACCATGCGGGCGTGGGCGAACAGGTTCTTGTAGGAGTGGTCGTGGTCGGCCATGGGGGATCCCGGATGGAGAGGCGAAAGCGGTCATTCTAGTTGGCCAGCGAGGATACCGCAAATCACTTATGACCGGGTCGAGATTATCGCCATCAACCGTGCCACCGGATACATGGGCAGCGTCCAGACGGTGATGCAGGCTGCAGGGACGGGGGATGGACTGGGACGTGATTTGTCCTGGGCTATCGACGAAATCAAACTGCTGCCACCCAACTTAAAAATCTGGGTCGAGCGGGACTACAAAATTCAGGAAGGACTGAAAAAAGGCGAACTCGTCAAAGATCAGATCATCGGCTACGAAGGCGCCGCCCTGTCTTCCGATATCGGGATTGCGATCCATACGGAATGGCTCAAGCCCGACGGGACACCGTTTCCGGTGTCACCCGACACCAGTGGTGCCGATTTTGGCTACACCGGACGCCTGGCCTACCTTTCAGGAAACGAACAAGTCGCCAGTAACGAAGCCGTCGGCATCGCGCATTTTCCCATCAAACCGGGTCGCCAATTGCAGGTGTTCCAGTTACCGGGCAGCCACCTGCCGAATCAGTACTTCTATTTGCAGGTGGGCCCCCTGGCAGCATACTTGTCACTATTTAAAAGTTACCAGCGGGAGTCGGGTTTATGACATCCTCCCGTTTAAACTCAGTCAATTCCGAAATTCCCCGATAACCTCTGATTTGAGGAATTTCTATGCTGCCCTTTATGGTTTGATTTCACTAGTATGTTCATCAGTAGATGAATTTATCGTAGGAGATCTGCCATGTCCCAGTCACCCGGTCGCCCCAGTGGGAGTTCGGATGCGCGAGATCGACTGATCAGCTCGGCTCGCCAGCTTTTTAGCGAACGGGGCTTTCAATCAGTCTCGACGCGTGAAATCGCTCGGGATGCCAAAGTCGATGCCGCATTAATCCGTTACTATTTCGGTGGAAAGGCGGGCCTTTTTGAGCAAATGGTGCGTGAGACGCTGGCACCAGTGCTGGCTCATTTTCGGGCGGCCTCTGCTCAGGGAGCGTCCGAGAATTTGTCGTCTTTGATGCAGACATATTACTCCGCAGTAGGGGCTCACCCTGGTTTGCCAAAGCTGGTATTCAGAGTGCTTCATGACGGGGTCGGGTCTGAACCGTACCGGATTTTACTTTCGGTCTTCGGTGAAATAATCCTGATGTCGAGGCGCTGGCTTTCCGAGGCCTTGGTGAATTCCGGCAATTTACGTCAGGGGGTTGATCCTGATCTTGCCCGGTTAAGTTTTGTCAGTCTGATGGTTTTTCCACTTTTGGCTCCCCCGGTACTGGTTCGGCAGTTTGGCGTAGAGGTCTCTGCAAAAGGATTAAGCGCATTGATTCCTCATCACCTGGACGTGATTCAACATGGACTGCTGCAAGCGGAAGGCGGTTCAACACAGGAGACCGGCGAATGAGAGTGTTTTGTGTTTGGCTGTGCTTCTTGTTAACGGCCTGCCAGGATGAGGCTCCACGGATTTATGGTACGGTTGAGCGTGATCGGCTGACATTAACGGCTCCCGTGGGTGAGTTGATTGCTGCCACCTATGTTACCGAGGGGCAACGCGTTCAGGCGGGTGACTTGCTGTTGGAACTCGACGCCACAGCAGCACAAGCCAGAGTCGCACAGCGGCAGGGAGAATTGATCAGAGCCAGCGCGCAACTTGAAGAGATTACCAAAGGCGCCCGTGATGAGGAGTTGGCGCGCGCGCAGGCGCTGCTTACGAGTACGCAGGCAACGCTGGAGGAAGCTGCCAATCGTTATGAGCGGGTTCTTCGTTTATTCAATACCAAAGTCTTGACCGAGGCTGATCTCGACAGTGCCCGCGCGGTTAAGATTACCGCTCAGGCGGCGCGTGATCGAGCCAGTGAAAGTCTGCGCGAATTGGTTAATGGCGCACGCGGGGAGCAGGTGACACAGGCGAAGGCTGCTGTCGATATTGCCAATGCACAGTTGACGCTGGAACAAAAAGGATTGTCTGACTTGCAATTGAGAGCGGCAAGGGCAGCGGTGGTCGATAATCTGCCCTGGCATACCGGCGACCGGGTAACCGCGGGAACTCAGCTGATAAGTCTGCTCATGGTGGAAAAGCCCTATGTACGGGTGTATCTACCTTCGCGCTATTTAACACAGGTGAAAGCGGGGTCGGTGTTGGATATCTGGGTTGATGGACAGTCAATTGCGATACCCGGTCGAGTACGCGCTATTCGCAGTCAACCCGCGTACACGCCTTATTATGCTTTAAATGAGCGAGATCGATCCCGTTTAATGTATTTATGTGACATTGAACTGCCCGAATCGAGTGAATTGCCCACGGGGCTTGCGGTAGAAGTCGGTATGCCAAAATGACTAAAAGCCAGGACTATGCCATCGAGACCAGAGGCATGAGCCGCCACTTTGGTTCGCTTAAAGCGGTAGATTCGGTGGATTTGTCTATCCCCCGAGGGAGTATATATGGTTTTCTTGGCCCAAATGGCTGTGGTAAATCCACCTCTATTCGAATGCTTACCGGGCTTTTGCGTCCAACCTCGGGTGACATCCGTGTATTGGGTGAGGTACTGCCGGGTTCCGAGGAGATGCTCCGGCGAAGAATAGGCTATATGACCCAGAAATTCTCTTTGTATGAGAATCTCACCGTGGTTGAAAACCTGGAATTTGTTGCTCAAATCTATGGCTTAGCCTGGAAAGTTGCACGACAACGTATTAACGAACTGCTCAATTTGTATGATCTGGCAGGGCGCGACAGGCAAATGGCTGGCTCAATGAGTGGTGGTCAGAAGCAACGTCTGGCGCTGGCCGCGGCTACCATGCATCGACCAGAATTGCTGTTTCTGGATGAGCCTACCTCGGCAGTGGATCCGGAGAACCGCCGGGAGTTTTGGGAGCGACTATTCGACCTGTGTTCTCAAGGCACGACGATTCTGGTGTCAACGCACTACATGGATGAAGCGGAAAGGTGCCACGGACTGGCCATACTGGAAAATGGTATCAAGCGAGCAGACGGTTCGCCCCAGCAGTTAATGGATGACATGGGGGCCTGGGTTGTGGAAGTGGCGGGGGATGATCTGCGCACACTGAAGCATGCATTGGTTCGAGAGGCGCAAGTTCTGTCGGCGGCACAGATTGGTAGCCGACTCCGTGTCCTGGTGAGTCGGGATGTGCCGGCTCCGCTGGATTGGCTTGCACCCCGCGTCGAAGGACGCCTCATGAACCCGGTGCATCCTAGTCTGGAGGATGTATTTGTGACCTGCACGGGAGGCAAGCATGTGGCGTAGAACGCTGGCTATTGTATTCAAAGAGCTTAAGCAACTTTCCCGTGATCGGATGACCTTCGGCATGATTGTGATGATCCCGTTGGTGCAGCTGATGCTTTTTGGCTTTGCCATTAATACCGATGTTCGTCACTTACCTGCGGGTGTAGTTGATCTCAGTGACACAAGTTATAGTCGCGCGTTAGTGCAGGCGGTGGCAGCGACACAGGTGGTGGCGTTTTCCGCACGCTATGCCAATGCTACTGAGGCCGAGGCGGCAATCACCCGTGGCGAAGTGAAAGCCGTGCTATACCTTCCTGCGGATTTAGGTGGCCGTCTGGTAAGACAATCGACTGCCGGTGTACAAAACTACCTTAGTGAACCGGTAGGTCAGTGGTTGGTGGATGGTTCCGATACCGTGGTGGCAGCAACGATTCGTGCGTTGCGTCAAATGCCTTTGGATGAAGTTATGGGTCGTCCGGTTCCTGTGCGTGTGCCCAGCTTTGAAGTGGTACAGTATTTCAATCCGGAGCAACGTACGGTGGTAAATATTGTACCGGGACTGCTTGGGGTGATTTTAACCATGACAATGGTGCTTTTTACCTCGGCGGCCATTGTTCGAGAGCGTGAGCAGGGCAATATGGAATTCCTAATCACGACGCCGGTGAAACCGTTCGAGTTGATGCTGGGTAAGATTGCCCCTTACGTATTGGTCGGCTTTATCCAGGTGGGAATCATTCTGGGGACTGGCCATTTATTGTTTGATGTTCCGATTCGAGGTGGAATGGACTCACTTGCACTGGCTGCCATGCTTTTTATATGCGCGAGCCTGACGTTAGGTTTGGTTATTTCGACCATTGCCAAAACCCAGCTACAGGCAATGCAAATGACGGTCTTTGTTTTGTTGCCGTCTATTTTGTTATCTGGGTTTATGTTTCCGTATGAGGCGATGCCCTCAATGGCGCAGTGGATTGCGGAGGCTTTGCCTGCAACCCATTTTATGCGTATGGCGAGAGCGATCGTGCTTAGAGACGCCATGGTGATTCATCTGGGCGCGGATGCACTCTGGTTGCTTGGCTTTACCTGCCTGGGTCTAACTATTTCGAGTTTACGTTTTTCCAAACATTTGGATTAACGTGCCGACTGTTCGTTTCCAGGTTTGGGGTCTAAATCGGTTGGGGTTGAAGCCTGGAAAAAAGTTCCCTGACTTTGTCGGCGTCCAAGGGGTAGTAGAACAGGTAGCCTTGCATATAATCGCATCCGGCCTCTTGAAGAAATTGCGCTTGTTCATGATTTTCAACGCCTTCGGCAACGACATTCATTTTTAGTTCGTGAGCTAGTCGTATAATGGACGCCGTAATTTTTTTGCTTTCTTCGTTATAGGGAAGTTCATGGATAAACGCGCGATCGAGTTTAAGAATATCAACCGGTAGATTTTTCAGATAGGTGAGTGATGAAAAGCCTGATCCAAAATCGTCTAATGATATGGAGACTCCTAATGTACGTAAATTCGACATTTGTTTACAGACACTGTCGAGTTCTTCGATCAGCGTTGTTTCGGTGATTTCCAGTTCAAGATGCCTGGGGGGAAGGTTTTTCTGTTTAAGTACCGCTTCTACCTGCTGCTGGAAATGTGGATTTTTGACCTGTTGCGCAGAGACATTCACCGCAATGACGATATTGAACCCTTCATCCAGAAAGCGACGGGCTTGTTGGCAAGCCGTATCCAATACCCAAAAACCGATATCTTCGATTAAGCCGACTTCTTCTGCTAACGGTATAAATAGGGCGGGAGGAATTAACCCTTTTTCCGGATGCTCCCAGCGGATCAATGCTTCCATACGAAGATAAACATCGTCACCGGTGCACACCTGCGGTTGATAAACCAGCTTAAATGCTTTCTTCTCAGTAGCCAGGCGTAAATCACTTTCCAGTTGAACCTTCCGTGAAAAGTCATAGTCCATTTTTTCCGTATACATTTGAAAACGTCCGCGCCCTAGCTCTTTTGCACGGAACATGGCGAGGTCGGCATGTTTCATTAGCGTTGTTGCATCAGAGCCATCCTGAGGATGTATTGCAATACCTATGCTTGCGCTAATGTTTATCGGCGTGTTGTTAATGTGGGTTTCCCGACTGATTGCCGACAAAATTCGTTTCGCTACTTTGCTGATGTCCAGATTTTGTTGCACGCGGGGAAGAACCACGGCGAATTCATCTCCACCGAGATGCGCCAGAAAGTCGCCTTGTTTTATTCGCCGCGATAGCCGTGATGCAATCGCATTGAGCAGAAAATCTCCCGCATGATGCCCCAGGGTATCGTTTACTCGCTTAAAGTGATCAAGGTCTATATAGATAATGGCAAGACGGTTTTTTTCCCGATTACAATGGTCGATACATTTTGTCAGCTTTCTCCAGAAATGCCTTCGGTTTGGCAGGTGAGTGGTAAAGTCATAATCGGTGAGTTTTTCAATTTCGTCGCCGCTTTTCTTGAGTGTGCTAATGTCGTTGGCAATGCAGATATAATGCAGGAGCGAGCCCTGCTCATCCAGTACGGGGCCAATCGCCAGCCGTATCCATAGTTTATTGCCGTGATCGTCGAAGCTTTCGAACTCTCCTTCCCAATAGGCACCCGTTTCGACAACACGTTTTATTTCAGGGTAGAGGGATTCGGCTTCCCGAAGCCATTTATCCAGTAGCGACTCTTTCTTGAGCGAGACTTCATTGGACACTTTAAAAATATCAATCAGGGCTCGATTCATGACTTCAACGCCGCCATTCGGCTTGCAGATCAGAACCGCAGAGGCACAATCGCGAACGCTTTCGGTAATGGCATCTAATTCGCAGTTTTGAGTCAACTTGCTCTCAAGCAGACTTTGTAGTTCGCGTTGTTTTTGATTGAGCTGAATAACCAGTTTTTCATTGGCAAGCGCAATTTCTCTTGCCCGTTGGTAGATGTGCTGACGCTCACCAAATGTACGAGTCAGATTGGTAATTAAAAGCGCATTTTGTTCACTCTTGCGAAGGGCGATGGCTTCAAATTGATGCGGTGTTGATTGGTTATCGACTTGCGTCCATATGCCGGAATAGCAAAGCGCGTCGGCCGGTTTTTGCCACAGACTGATGGCATCGGGTAAAAATGCATCCAGATAGGGAAATACGTCTACCAGACGCTCGGCGCCGATGAGTGGCAGCGCGGAGTCATTGTCGGAAGGGAAAAAGAGGCGATACCACAATGGGGGTCTGCCTATGAGAGTAAATGATACAGAGGAGCCTTCAGCCCTGATTGCCGTGACGCTTAATGCAACCACATCCAGTTCACATAAAATGGATGCTAGCATGTCCTGCATTTTGACCACGGTCGCTCCTTAATTCGTGTGCCAGGCAAAAATTGAAGTGCTAGCGACTAACCCTGGCTCAACATTTTTTGCGTGAGTAACTGAAAGGCTTCGTTTACGTTTTCACCGGTTTTTGCGCTGGTGGTGATGACGTCCCAGTGATGGTGCTGTAACTCGTTTATTTCGTTGATATCCAGACGTTTCTCATTCACTAAATCGATTTTATTTAACAGCGCGACCAAAGGAAGATTTCCCATGGTCATTTGAATATGCTCATAAATTTCTGTAGCAACGGCCAGGCTGTCCGGTCGTGTGGCGTCGAGCACCAGAAAATAACCCGATGCGCCACGTAAATAACTGGAGCGAAACTCACTAAAATCGTCTCTGCCCTCAATGTCCCAGATCATGAGTTGAATGTCTTGTCCGGCACAGCTCACCACTTTTTTGTCTATTTTTACACCAATGGTTGTCAGGTATTTTTCGGAAAACAGGCTATCAACATAACGCCGTACGAGGCTGGTTTTGCCTACCGCGAACGATCCTAACAAGCAAACCTTTTTGGCAATCATGGTGTTGCGGTAACTCCGTTGTTTAGCGGTGTATGCAATAGCTGTAATGAGACCATCCGCTGCTGTTCTACCGGTAATTGGCTTCCCGGACGATATCCTGCTCCCCAGGCCAGCAACATCCTGTCTGACCCGAGATTGGCTGCCAACAACGCCTTTATCAAATTCGCGCGTTCATTGCTTATATTGATGTTCGCGGTTCCCGATCCTAATGAATCAGCATAGCCCACAATATAGATTTGCCATTGCTGTATTGGTATGGAATCGGCTAATTCTTCGATTCGTTTGATGCTTTTTAACAATTCGGGAAGCTTGTTTTCCTGCTCGTTAAGCAATGATGCGCTATTCGATTGAAACAGAAATTGCGTACTATTGATGATCGCTTTCAGGTTGTTCCATTCCCGTGTTTGTTGTTCAAGTTGTGTCTGATCGGGGACGAGCGTCACGCCGGTCAGATCAATGCCCGCAAACGCCGATTCGACCAGTGCGCTACTTTGGAGACGTTCGAGCTGTCGGGCGGTCAATGTACCTGAAATCGCGAGCTTCCCGTTTTCATTTCGCAAAGCAACGTGCTCATTCAGATTAAGCAGTTCGGGTAACAACATTAAGGTGTTGTTTAAATAGTCGAGATTTGCCAGCGTGTCTTGGATTTCTACGTGCCATGAGCCTTTTGCGATCTCTTTTAAGCGGTCTTTGGGGGTGGGGGACGTGGGAGAACGTAGCAGGCGAACCCTGAGTTGGTTTTCTGCATGGGTTTCTCCCAGAATCAGATATCCCGGGGTTTCGTTGAGTGTTGCCAAAATATCCTGATAAGAAGATTGATTCGTGACATATTCTGTGGACTTCAAGCTGGCGAAGCCAATGATGGCGGCTATCAATATGATTGCCAGCCAGGGGATTTTGCGTTGCGTTGTTTGTTTGCGCTGCTCAATCAGGCACGGAACCAAAATACCGGATGATTCATTAAAATCATCCCGATCACCGTTGAAGTTCAATAACTCTCTCGCAAAGATCCTGTGTATCTTTTCCAGCGATGTTTTAAGAATGAGGCCAACCTGTTCTGAAGGCGTGCCCCGAACGGCCGCCACCAGCACGGCTTCGGGACCGGATTCTATTTCAAGCGTAAACTCCCCAACCTTAATGTTATCTATCGACTTGTCGGCATCTCGAGTAAAAGAGTCCGCAACGAAATCGTTAATTGCAGTCAGCATCGAGGAGACTAATTCCGGGTCTTCAGTATGGATATTTTCGGCGTGTTCCGAATGAAGCAACAGACCTGTGTGCCGGTGAATGAGTAACACTTGCTCCACCCGAAAGTTCAAGGTTTTCAGCAAAACATACTCACCATATTTAACGCCGGCGCGCCATGCATTAAATCGCCACACCAATGCACGCATACTGAGACTGCTTTCCAGCACAAGGTTGAGCGTGCGCACCATGTCCGCCAATGATTGTGCTACGGCTTTTCGGATCGAAGGTCCGATAATCGGGTAGATAACATTCACAATGCGCTGGGGTTTGGCTCTTATCGCAGACTCGAAGGCACCATCAATCATCGGGCCCAGCGCTTCTGCCACGCTCTGGTCTTTGATATTGCGTTGGACGATGGCTTCGGAAAGCGATTGAGCTATCCGCTCGGTTTCGCTCCGGCTCGCCATTTCATGCAGTAGTCCATCATAGTCAGTTCCTAACAGCAAATGACGCAACTGTTGGAGATCACTTTGCGGATCATCCGGTGGCTTTTTTTCACTGTTGGAGAGCGTGCCCGCGGTTCCCATTAGCGTTGCTCATCGGTACTCAGGTTGTTGGCCATGCTGGCAAGTAGATTGGCCAGTGTTTTTCTATCCGCTTTGTTGTTGGATAACTCTTGCGAGGTTTTTTCAAGCTCTGCCTTCGCTTCGTTATGGTATTGGTTTAGTTCTTTCATCAGACGATCAGCTTCAACCTTAAGTTCATTGTGAAGCTCGTCATCCGCTTTGTTGGATTGTTGCTGCACTTCAATCAGTTGATGCCGTAGATCGTTGATGAGGGTTGATAAATCCTGTTCGCGATCCATTCGCTGCTTGTTCAGATTTTCCAAATGCAGGCTGAGACTATCCAATTTGGAATTTAAGGTCTTTGATAGCTCAGCCAGTGAGTGCTCGACCCGCTGTGTCAATTCCTCAAAATGAGTTTGTGTTTGCTCTTTTAACGCGTCGATACGGCTATCAATGCGATGAACTTGTTCACCGAAAAGGAGGTTTCTGATCGCAAACAGCTGGTGGTCGTCCGAAGTTTTGGTTGCAGAGGTCGCGTCGGCGTCAGTTTCCTGCGAATTTGCGTTGATTTCTGAGTTTGAGGTCGTTGTGTCGGCATCCTTCGTTTTGTTCGGTTTCATGACGTCTCCCTGGTCGGTTTGTGGGACGGACAACAATTTGGGTGGTCTGATTTATTTTGTTTTCAGTAGATTAAGAATTGCACAAAAGATAGTTTTGGCAATATATTGAACGATTTTTAAGCGATCTGGTGCGAAGTAAGCGTTTGGTTCAGATGCGCCCGCACTCTAAGTGCACAGAACTTACTAAGAACAGCAAACGTCTTGGCGAGCGGGAAGGGTAGTTTGGCAACGATAGAAGATACTTAGTGTGCCGGTAAGGCGTTTTGCTCTGCGTGCAGTGCAAAAGGTTTTAACCACCAAACCATCGGTACCAGAATCAGAAATAAAAATGCAAGAATACGGAATCCTTCCAGATAGGCGAGAAGCTCGGCTTGTTGCAATAGGCGGTGATCAAGAATCGCCATAGCGCGCTGTGGATCCCCTACAATTTTTGTCATTTCACTTAGCTTGGCTTGCCACTCCGGGTCAACTAGCGAGGTATTACTCGCCAGAAACGCGCGGTTATTTTCGCCGAAGCGGGCTAGAAACGTAATTAACAGGGAGATGCCAACCCCGCCCCCGAGGTTTCGCATGAGCGACAGCATGGAGGACGCCTGATTATTGGACGTTGGAGGTAATCCTACATAGGCAAGCATGTTAATTGGAATAAAAAGGAACGACATTCCTACCATTTGCCATATTCGAGCATAGGTAAAGGTTTCGTGAGAGGCATCCAATGACAGGTTGCCCATATTCCATAGCGCCGCTGCCGTGACCAGAAGACCGACGGTAATAAGCGCTCGCGCATCGAAATGAGAGGCTAACTTTCCTACCACCGGCATCATGAACATGATCGCGAGACCGCCCGGTGATAATACCAGGCCTGCATCTGTCGCGGTGTAATCCATCAGGCTCTGCATAAATAAAGGGAGCATGGCCGTGGAGCCAAACAGCACTACACCCAGAATAAACATCATCACATTACCGATGGCATAGTTACGGCTGCGATAAAGTTTTAGATCGACGATGGGGGCCGATTGGTTTAATGAGCGGTAGATGTACATTCCCAACGCGATGACGACTACCCAGGACAGCAAGATGATTTCGTAGGAATCAAACCAGTCTTCGTGCTGGCCGCGATCGAGTACCCATTGTAGACTTCCCAGGCCCAGCGCAATCAGACCAAATGCGAAGTAGTCGACACGCCCCCGTTCAAGTTTCGGCGGTTCATCAGGCACATAGCGGCGTATGAGTACCATCAGCAAAATACCAATGGGTACGTTGATCAAGAATATCCAGTGCCATGAATACTCGTCGGTAATCCAGCCTCCCAGGGTGGGGCCAATCGCCGGTGCGGCAACAACCGCTATCCCATATACGCTAAAGGCCATGGCACGCTTTTCCAGAGGAAAGGCGTCTGCAAGTATGGCTTGGGATACCGGCTGCAATGCACCGCCTGCGAGCCCTTGCAGCGCGCGAAATACAATCAGCATTTCAAGGCTGGTGGCCATACCACAGGCCATGGAGGCGACGGTAAATCCGAATATGCAAGCCATGAAAAAGCGTGTTCGTCCAAAATATTCGGACATCCAGCCGGCCACCGGCAAGGCAATGGCATTGGTTACCAGATAAGCGGTGAGAATCCAGGTTGCTTCTTCGGGACTGGCGGCCAGACTACCAGCAATATGGCGCAGTGAGACGTTGGCAATCGCGATATCCAGCACTTCCATAAAGGCTGCCAATGCGACCAGTGGCGCAATCAGCCAAGGGTTGATCGCGGTGCGCGGCACGTTAGTTAGCGGTGAGTTAGCATTCATTGACGGAGCTGCACGGTCGGTGTGACAGACATTCCCGGCCAAAGTTGAATGCTGTTCTCCGGAATTTCGTCAAACAGAATTCGTATCGGCACCCGTTGAACCACTTTGACGAAATTGCCGGACGCATTTTCCGGGGGCAGCAAGCTAAAACGGGCACCTGTTCCTGCCTGAAAACTTTCCAGGTGTCCGGAAAATAACTGGCCGGGGTACGCGTCTAACTCGAGAACCACTTTGTCATTCGAGCGCATGTCTCTGATTTGCGTCTCTTTGAAGTTTGCGACGACCCATGGTTCGCCATAAACGAGAATGCCTATTGCTGAAGTCGGATCTATCTGGGCGCCTACGCGCGATTGCAGCTTACTGACGACCCCCGCATGAGGGGCGCGAATTTCCGTCCAGCCAAGTTGCAGTCGGGCATTTTCGAGTGCGGCTTCGGCCGCCTTCAGTGCGGCACGAGCTTGCTCGATGCTGGCCAGATAAACAGGGTTTTTCCGTTGTTCCGCCTCTACCACCTGCGATTGAGTATGGCTGGCGGTCAATTGAGCATCTGCGACGCGAACAGCGGCTTCGAGTGAACTGTGCTGACTCTTGAGGGTATCAAGACGGGTACGACTTTCTTCCAGAATTTGTTTGGATACTTGCTGGCGTGCCTGCAACTGGGTATAGCGAACGACTTCTCGCTGCGCTTGTTCAATTTGTGCATCGAGGCTGGTGAGTTGGGTTTTTTGTCGCAAAAGATCCTCACGGGCTACCTGAATACTCGCTTTAACACTTTGTTCTCTGGCCGCCAGATCAGCCAGAAAAGCTTGTTGTTCTGCTTCAGATTTTGTCACCAGAGTGCGAGCTGAAAGGACATTGGCCTGTGCAAGATCTACCGCTGCCTGAAAGGGGGCCGGATCAATACGCGCCAGTAACTCACCTTGTTGGACGGTTTGATTATCGGTGATCGGCAGCTCAACAATCACACCGGAAAGTCGAGGTTTGATGTACAGGATGTTGCGTTCGATGAAAGCGTCATCGGTTTTTTCCTGCATTCGCCCTTGCCAAATGTGGTAACCACCCATCGCAATCGCCACGAGGCCAGCTAACATGATGATGTGTATACGGCCGATTGATTTGGCTTTCAATTTTGGAGTCGTCATAATACTCGCAATAACATTAATTGAACTGAACGGTTTAGTTTGGAAACTGATTCTATACAGAGGTTGAACAAATCACAAATGGCAAAAAATCCAAAAACAGCACAGAAAATAGTCGATGCTGCCGTTCGCATGTTCTGTGAAGCCGGTTATAGCCAAGCTTCAATGGATTTAATCGCTAAATCGGCGGACGTTTCCAAGGCGACTTTATATAGTCATTTTGCAAACAAGGCCGCACTTTTTGCGGCGGCGGTTTTAAATGTGAGCGAGCGTTTTGTGGTGGAAATAGATCCGGAACGTTTGAGCCAGATGCCGCTAGAAGACGCATTGCGTTATATTGGCCGCTATTATCTGAGTTTCCTGTTGAAGCCGGAAAATCTGGCGGCGGTCCGTGCTGTAATTGCCGAAACCATACGCCAGCCGGAAGCCGGGCGCGAGTTTTATGAAGCCGGGCCGTTGATCAGTTTGAATGCCGTTGCGCGGTTTCTTAAACAACGCATGGCGCAGGGGGAGTTGCCTCATCGAGACACGATTACCGGGGCAAGACACTTTGTCGCCCTGCTTAGAGGCGATTTTCATTGGCGACTGCTATTGGGTGTGCCTGTTGATCTGGCTGATATGGATCGACACATTACGGAAGCCGTGCGTCAGTTCTTGCAGGGATATGCCTTGACGGATACGGCTTGTGATTAAACGCTAGGGCTTCAATGGCGCAATTATCTGACGTACTTCAGGATCTGACCTTTAAAAGGCTGGGCCAGATAATCCGTGTTGTCAGGCTTGTTTTGCGAATGCTTATAGCCCAGCGCCACCATGAGCTTGCTGAATTTGGCATGGTGGCCTCTGCCGGGATCAACCAGAATCACTTCGCATGCAGGCTTGGCATGCTGCTCTATAAACCCCCCGAGCAAGGCAACGTGTTCGGTTTCATAGAGTACGTCGCTGCCAATAATCATATCAAAAAGGCCAAGCCCGCTGTCCGGGTCGCCCCATCCTGTTCGTGTGAACGGTATGGTCGGACCGTCGTTTAATCTGGCATTTTCAATAAGAAAATTCTCGGCTTCAGGGTGGTAATCGGTCGCCGTAATATCTGCATTGCGATGATTGAGCATCAAGCTCGTAAGCGCAATACCGCAGCCGACTTCGAGGATGCGTTTGCCATCGACTTCATAGTTGTACATTAAATGGGCCAGTATTTGTCCAGAGGCCCAGACAATACCAAATAGTGGCCAGGTAGCCGAGGAGATGCCCAGCTTTTCCGCGACGCCGTCGACATCGCTGAATTGTTGGTTGTCTCGGAGGGTTCGGACATGAATATCTGTGCTGCCAAACTCTATCGTCTGGTAGCGAACTCTAAACGCGGTCATAGCTTGCCTGCAATTTTGGGTGAACGCAGCATTGCTAATGGAAGCGTTGGAGAAGGAACGGCTACGCGAGACAATCTACTCTACACGTCATTGATGGGGATTAACAGCTTATTCGCGGTTCTGTCTGCCGTAGTTGAACCTGGATGCTGAGCATCTGTTCACTGGGATAGTCTACTGTTTTTTGGGCAGATAGCCCAAATTTCCGATCAAATGCACCCAATTTCTTTCAAGATTTGCTAGACTTTCACGTTACGGTTGCACACACCTGTAAACCGTTTTGATACTCGGAAAGTTTGTCAGTGACAGGGTTGACATAAATGTAGTGGGCGCAGCAAGGGCTCTTTTTTAAACACAAGGAATGGACAAAATAATGAAACGTATTAATGCTCTGGATGCATCTTGGTTGGCCGTCGATTCAGAAGACACTCCCATGCATGTAGGTAATTTACAAATTTTTTCTCTTCCAGAGGGAGCGCCAGAGACGTTCTTGAGGGACGAGGTCAAACGCATGAAAACGGCATGCGAAGTGGTATCCCCCTGGAATCTGAAACTCGCCAAGCCGGGCCCGATCGGCCGTGTGCTCGCGCCTGCGTGGGTTATCGATAAGGATATTGATCTGGACTACCACGTTCGACACTCTGCGCTGCCCAAGCCCGGTGGGGAAAGGGAGCTCGGTGTGCTGATTTCCAGATTGCACTCTAACCATCTGGATTTTAAACGGCCCCTATGGGAATGCCACCTGATCGAGGGGCTGGAGAATAATCGATTTGCGATGTATACCAAAATGCACCACTCGTTAATTGATGGCATTAGCGGCGTGCGTTTGCTACAGCGGATACTTTCGGACAGCCCTACCGCAACAGGTATGTCTGCGCCCTGGTCAGTCGGGCCGAAAAAGAAACCGCTCGGATTAGTATCGGATACGGTTCCTACGCTGCAGGGCGCTTTCCTGCAGGCGATTGACGCTGTGAAGGAACAAGCCTCCAGTACGCCACAATTGGTAGGTGCAATAGGGCGCTTGTTAACTTCAGCTGTTACCAGTCGTGCCGAGCTGGCTGCGCCTTTTGTCGGGCCTCAGTCGGTGCTTAACAAGCGTGTAACCGGGCAGCGTCGCTTCGCGACCCAGCAGTATGCGCTGGAAAAGCTGAAGGACCTTGCCAAAGAGGTGGATGCGTCACTGAATGATATCGTTTTATATATCTGTGGCACTGCGTTAAGACGGTTTTTACTTGAGCATGATTCGTTGCCGGAACAGCCCCTGACCGCAGGTATCCCGGTGAATATTCGTCCTGCCGATGATGACGGCACAGGAACAGCCATCAGCTTTATGATTGCCAGTCTGGCGACCGATATTGCCGATCCGATGCAGCGGCTGGCGGCGATTAAGGAATCAACTCGCACGGCGAAAGAGCATCTTCAGAAGCTGCCAAGAAACGCGCTCAACCAATATACAATGTTGATGATGTCGCCTTATATTCTTCAGTTGATGTCAGGGCTTGGGGGGCGCATGCGTCCTGCATTTAATATCACTATTTCGAATGTTCCCGGGCCTGACCACACGCTCTACTACGAAGGTTCAAAGCTTGAAGCCATGTATCCCGTTTCACTGATTGCCCACGGTGGCGCTTTGAACATTACCTGTCTTAGCTACAATGGTTCGCTGAATTTCGGTTACACCGGCTGTCGGGATACCTTGCCAAGCATGCAAAATCTGGCCGTTTATTCAGGAGAGGCGTTGGAAGAACTGGATCAGTTGATTTCTACCGAGCGTAGCGTTAAAAAGCCGGCGAGCCGAAAGCGTAAAGCGAGCTGATAGGTAGCGGTTGTTTTCCTGCTGAAAAAAGAAAAAGGCGGTAACTTGTGTTACCGCCTTTTTTAATGCCTTTAGTAAATTCTGGGTTGACCTTCCGGGCGAGTCTTGAAGCGCTTGTGCATCCAAAGATACTGGTCGGGATACTGTTTTAAGGTATCCTCGATATTCTTCATCCAGCCGTGGGCATCCTTCGTTTCATCTTCACCGAAATCGTCCTGAACCGGAGAGAAGGTGATTTCATACTGTCCGTCAGGGTGACGCAGGTGAGAAACGAAAAGCACACTGGCCCCGGAATCGCGGGCAATTCTGCTGGGTGTCACTATACAGCCGGCATCCACACCAAAAAAAGGAACAAACACTTTTGAGCGTCTGCCAAAATCCTGATCGCAGGCATACCATACGGCACCACCATCTCTGAGGTGCTGAATCATCTGGGGCATTTCATGTTTGGTAAATGCCTGAATATTGCAGTGCCGACGACGACCTTTTTCGATCATTTGTTCTACGACCGGATTATCGTTCGGCCGGTACATATAACCCGGCTTATCGAGCTGATAAGCAAACAGGGGAAGGGCAAGATCGAACAGACTATAGTGTCCCCCAATGAGAAATACGCCTTTGCCTCGGGATTTCGCATCACGTAAATGTTCTTCACCTGTAATCTTCAGTGTTTTAACGTAAGGTGTGACATCTCTCCACCATGCGTGCGTGGTTTCAAGAAATCCTCGTGCACAGGCGATAAAACTGTCTTCGACCAGCTTTTCGCGTTGCGCCTCAGTCAGTTCAGGAAAACAGACATCAATATTTTTTTTGGTTACTTTGTACCGCGAGCGCATTTTTTTGTAGGCAAGCCGACCAATACCGGCGCCCCAGGACTGCTTTTTGGCCATAGGAAGAAATGACAAACAATAGAGAATGAAAACAACCAACCACACCGGCCAGAGTGCAGGGTGCCAGAGAGGTCTTCCAACATGTTTTTTGGCCAAAATCGTAATTCCTTGAATTCTAAGAAGGGTTCTGTTTGATCTTATGATGCCATGTAACGGCGGTGGATGTCATAAGCGATTTTACACATAAAGAATCAGCGAACAAGCGTACCTTATAGTTTTGGAGTGACAACGTGTTTCGAACCGTTTTGATGCGAGTTAAGAATCCTCGCTTCTGGTAGTTGATTCTGCTTTGCCGGCGGGCTTGACTACAGCTGCCTATACTGAATGCTACATCGGTATAAAACCCTGTCAGCATAAAGCAAATGAGTGGCGGGTGATCTGAATGTGGCGCGTTTGCGTAAGATTGTTTTTTATAAAGGTCATGGGCGGGATTGCCGGAGCGAGAGCTGGGAAAAGCATTAAAAATATTTTTTTCAAATAATCTGTAAGGAATGACTTCTTTACTACGACTATTGGGTTTCAGAAACCATTTTAATTGGAGCTAAGGATAAGCAATGAAAAAACTTTTAATACTGGCGTTGATAGCGTCAGTCGTCATTCTGTTTTTTGCTTCAGGGGCAGATCAATTATTGACGCTGGAAAGTATCAAGTCTAGCCAGAACCGTATTGCCGAATGGCGTGACACTCAGCCGCTTTTGGTGGGCGTAGGATTTTTGTTGATTTATGTGGCGGTGACTGCACTTTCTCTTCCGGGGGCGGCCGTCATGACCTTGGCGGCCGGTGCCTTTTTTGGTCTGTTCTGGGGAACGGTGATCGTTTCTTTTGCTTCAACTATAGGGGCTACGCTGGCTTTTCTGGTGGCGCGTTTTGTATTGCGTGAGAGTGTGCAAAGCAAATTTGGCGATCGACTGAAGGCGATTAACGAAGGCGTAGCTAAAGAAGGCGCATTCTACTTGTTTACCATGCGATTAGTGCCTTTGTTTCCGTTTTTTCTCATTAATCTGCTTATGGGGTTGACGCCGATTCGAACCCTCACTTTTTATTGGGTGAGTCAGGTGGGAATGCTGGCCGGTACTTTGGTTTATGTTAATGCGGGCACCCAGTTGGCCCAGATTGATAGTCTGTCGGGCATTCTTTCGCCCGCGTTGTTGCTTTCTTTTGCCGCGTTGGGCGTGTTTCCAATTGTTGCCAAATCTGTAATCAACTCGGTAAAGAACCAAAAAATTTACGCAAAGTGGCAAAAGCCGACACGTTTTGATCGTAACCTGATTGTGATCGGTGGCGGGGCGGCGGGGCTGGTGAGTGCCTATATTGCGGCCGCCGTGAAAGCCAAAGTTACATTAATCGAAGCACACAAGATGGGGGGGGACTGCTTGAATTATGGTTGTGTGCCGAGTAAAGCACTGATTAAAAGTGCAAAAGTCGCACAACAGATGCGAGAGGCAGAAAACTATGGCCTGGAATCAACGCAGCCCAAGTTCAGTTTCAAACGTGTGATGGCCCGAATTCACGAAGTGATTGCTGCCATTGAACCGCACGATAGCGTAGAGCGTTACACCCGTCTTGGAGTAGAAGTGCTGCAAGGGTATGCACGACTGGTCGATCCCTGGACAGTCGAGATTACACTTAATTCCGGTGGTACTCAGCGATTGACCGCTCGATCCATTGTGATTGCCGCAGGGGCTCAGCCTTTTGTGCCCTCAATTCCCGGTCTCCAGTCGGTGGGGTATCTGACCAGTGACACGCTTTGGGATGAGCTGGCAAAAAGGGAGGAAATTCCAAAGCGTATGCTGGTTCTGGGTGGGGGGCCGATTGGTTGCGAGTTGGCCCAGAGTTTTGCGCGACTTGGTTCAGAGGTTTCGCAAGTTGAAATGGCCGAGCGAATTATGGCTCGGGAGGATGCCGAGGTCTCGCTGTATGCTCGCGAGGCGCTGGAGCGGAGCGGGGTTCGGGTGTTAACCGGACACAAAGCGTTACGTTGTGAAAAGGCAGGTGAGCAAAAATTTTTGGTGGCTGAAAACAAGGGTCAGGAAATACGTATCGAGTTTGATGTGCTTATATGTGCGGTCGGGCGCTCGGCCAGGTTGCAGGGGTATGGATTGGAGGCGCTGGGGATTCCTACCGATCGGACCGTCGTGACCAATGAGTATCTCGAAACCCTGTATCCCAACATCTTTGCCGCCGGTGATGTGGCGGGTCCATTTCAGTTTACGCACACCGCGTCGCATCAAGCCTGGTATGCTGCGGTCAATGCACTTTTTGGAACGTTTAAAAAGTTTAAAGCCGATTACTCTGTTATTCCCTGGACAATATTCATTGATCCTGAAGTTGCCCGTGTCGGATTAAGTGAACAAGATGCCAAGCTTCAGGGTGTGGCATACGAAGTCACACGCTATGGCATTGATGATCTGGATCGGGCGATTGCTGACAGCAGTGCAGAAGGCTTTGTAAAAGTACTGACGGTGCCGGGTAAAGACAAAATTCTGGGCGTAACCATTGTGGGAACGCATGCGGGCGATTTGTTGGCGGAATTCGTACTGGCAATGAAACATGGGCTGGGCCTCAATAAAATATTGGGCACAATCCATACCTATCCTACGTTGGCCGAAGCGAATAAATATGCGGCGGGAGAATGGAAGCGGGCTCATGCACCGCAACGGGTGTTGGCATGGCTTGAAAAATATCACGCCTGGCGCAGAGGTTAACATGATGCAGACATTTTTCATTCGATCCATTCGGGGCAGTGTTGCGTCGATGCGCCCACGCTCAATTCGTCTGCCATGGCGGGAGCTTTTGCAGACGCTGTCAGTCTTAATGCTTTTGGCCGGAGGTAACAGTGCACGCGCAGAGATGTTTGACCACGCAGACTGGGACGGGCTGCTAAGCCGTCATGTGATTGAAATAAATGGAGGCCATGCCTCCGAGGTTGATTATACCGGTATGGCCAGAGAACAGGCCTTGCTAAAGAGCTACCTTCAAAAACTCGAACAGGTAACCCAAAACCGTTTTGATGGATGGAGTAAGGACGAACAGCTGGCCTTTCTCATTAATGCTTATAACGCATGGACGGTAGAATTAATCTTAAGCAAATATCCTGATCTGGAATCAATCAAGGATCTTGGCTCGATATTTCGCTCACCCTGGAAAAAGCGCTTTATTCCACTGTTGGGGGAAGAACGTAGTCTTGATGATATAGAGCATACGTTGATACGTGGTTCGGGGCGCTATCAGGATCCTCGCATTCATTTTGCGGTGAACTGCGCCAGTATTGGTTGCCCTGCGCTAGGAAACCAGGCCTATGAGGGTGACCGGCTTCAAGCTCAGCTGGAGCTGGCCGCCAATAGATTTTTAGGTGATCGAACCAGAAACTACTTCCGCGACGGCTCGTTGCATGTTTCCAGTATCTTCAAGTGGTATCGAGGGGATTTTGAAAAAGGGTGGCGCGGTTATCAGTCGCTTGGCGAATTCCTTGCGGGGTACGGTAAAGCCTTGTCTCTGGACGCTACAACCGTTTCGTCGCTACGGGACAATCGAACCGAACTCGAGTTTCTCGATTACGACTGGGCATTAAATAAAAAGCGTTAGTGGTGAACGCTAGCGAAAGATGGGTGATCTGTCAGGAGTTAATCGCGCATGAGATGGCGCAAGCGGGGCGGGTTTCTCCTGTGGTGTGAACTCTATTTGACCGGGGTGGGCAGTTCGCCGGTTGCTGCAGCGCCATCTTTGTTTGAAACGCAAAATGCGTGGCAAATTAAACGCTTTGAAGGGTTGGCAGAGTCGCGCTATCGGTTTGAAACTTACGAGGATGAAATTCGGGTCTATGCAGAGGCAGATCACAGTATGTCTTTGCTGATTCGTTCTCTTCAGGTTGATCTTGAGGATACACCTTATCTTTGTTGGCGTTGGCAAATTGATCATGTGGTCACGCAAGCCAATATCAAATTAAAAAGCGGAGATGATTACGCGGCGCGGGTCTATGTTGCTTTTGACTATGCCGATCATTACGACGGGTTTTGGGACAGACTGGCGCTCAAGGCTGTGCGCAGTATCTATGGAGAACTCACTCCCGCCATGGCGATGAATTATGTATGGGATAATAGCCATTCTATCGGTTATTCACAGGATAACGTTTATACCGGGCGTAATCGTATGCTGGTATTGCAGTCGGGTAACGGGTTAGCCGGCACCTGGGTCACCGAAGTCAGGGATGTGCTGGCGGATGCACAGCAGTATTTGGGGACAAGCGCGTTGGTGGCAAAATATATAGCGATTGCGAGCGATACAGATAATACTGGCGAAAGTGTCAGAGCAGGATTTTCGTCGTTACGGTTTGTTCACGAGCGTAACGAATGCGATTCAAAGTGAACTCATTAATAAGGTTTTAGTGCATGTATGACATAGTACAGGATTATTACGGCAAACAGTTGCAACATTCCGGAGATCTAAAAACTACGGCTTGTTGTGATATTTCACAGATGCCTGATTGGTTAAAGCCGCTGTTGGCCAGAATTCATCCGGAAGTGTTATCCCGTTATTACGGTTGTGGTCTGGTGTGCCCGCCGCTTTTGAATGGCTGCCGAGTGCTGGATCTGGGGAGCGGTTCAGGGCGCGATGTTTATGCGCTTGCCCAATTGGTGGGGGCCGAAGGCGAGGTTGTCGGCGTAGACATGACCGATGAACAGCTTGAAGTCGCTGAGCGGCATAAAGCCTTTCATAGCGAAGCCTTTGGCTACGAAAATGTCCGGTTTTTAAAGGGATATATTGAACGATTGGATGAACTGGAGCTGGAAGACGAAAGTTTTGATGTGATCGTTTCTAATTGCGTAATCAACCTTTCTACGGACAAGGATGCGGTGCTGGCCAGTGTGCAGCGATTGCTGAAACCTGGAGGAGAGTTCTATTTTTCAGATGTGTATGCTGATCGCCGGGTGCCGGAATCAGTACGCAATGATCCGGTACTCTATGGTGAATGTTTGGGAGGCGCGTTATATTGGAATGATTTTCTCAATCTGGCCAAGGCTCACGGCTTTACAGATCCTCGTCTGGTAGAGGATCGGCCACTGGAGGTAACGGATGCTGTATTGGCCGAATCCATCGGCCCGGTGCGCTTTTTCTCTGCAACCTATCGGTTGTTCAAGCTGGCAAGTCTGGAAAGTGACTGTGAAGATTACGGTCAGGCCGTTATTTATAAAGGAACGATTCCGGGGCATACCCACCGTTTTGTTCTGGATAAGCATCATGACATCGAGACAGGAAAGGTTTTTACCGTGTGCGGCAATACCTGGAAAATGCTAAAAGACACGCGGTTTGGTGAGCATTTCGACTACATCGGAGATTTTTCGAAACACTACGGAATATTCGATGGCTGCGGAAAAGCGCTTCCTTTTACCAGCGACTCGAGTTCTGATGTGAGTTGTTGTTAAGGCATCCCGGTGCCCCGGTTTCAATCATTCGGGGCACCTTTTTTTCATCGGCATTAGCGAATCAAAAGCGCTGTTAACGCTGATCATCTCGCCCACTACGGCCCAAGGTCGCAACGGCACCCACTAGCCCGCCGATGAGAAAAACAAAAACAATGGCCCCGTAAAAAATAATGGGGGAATCATCCTTGAAATCGATGATCTTTCTTAGCCATAGAATAATATTAGGAATATTTTCCCTGTTTTCATAATGCGGGCCGGCACTACCGCCATTACTGGCGTCGCTACCAGCCGTACTCTGGTTCGTGCTTCCCCCGCTCTTGCCGTTGCTGTAAGTGGGTTCTCTGCCAGTATTGGTGTCAGTGACACCCAATGTGGTATCAATCGCCTGCTTAATGTCTTTTACGCCATCCTTAAAGCTTTCCCAATCACCATGAATTTCTTCAATAGACTGGTATTCGCTAATGCTGACGTATTTGGAGGGAGTTACCGCTTTGATGATTTCCTGCTCGTTGTTTTCAATGATCCGGGGACTATCACCAACATTCAACCCCGTATTCGAATCATTAATGGGCGTGCTGTCGAGTTTTTCGAGATCTTCTATCGAAATATATTCTTCTTTGCTGGGCTCGGTAGAAAAGAAATGCTTTTGATCTTCGTTGTCGGGAACATCACTTTTAGAAAAATCTGTGGAAAAATCGTTGGACATTTCCCTGGCAAAACTGAATGCCGACAACGACAGCAGGGCGATGAGAGCCATGCATAATTTAAATGAATACGAACTGATCATTACAATATTATCTGAGCGATGAGTGTTATGGTTAATAATAACGCTAATGTCTGCCTCATTCGAGTGTAAATGTGGCCTTCTGACATTTGACATTTGCGTTGTGAACTATCGGTATATGCAAAAAGCTTTCAAACCGTTCAGTGTGGTCTATTCTTTAGTACCTTATAACGCCTTGAATTAGCCCTGCTTACTTTCTGTAAAAATGGAGTCATCGGATGATTGGACGTAAATTAATAACAGCCTTAAGTCTCATCGCAGTATGCGTCAGTGAAAGCAGTTTTGCTCAAACCAAGGGGTGCCAAAATGAGTTGGCCGGGACTTCGACCGAGCGGGGAGACAGGCCTTTTTGGTTATGTGACCGTTCGTTGCCGGACATAGTCGAAACCGGAACCGGGGAGTCCCGTATTGCGGCCGTTTCGTCTGCGCTGGCATCGTTGGTGCAGGCTCAGTATTTTTCGGTTCGGCCTGTTGATCTGGAAGGGAGCACCGGCGTACATAAAACGGTGCTTTATCGTCAGTTTGGCGAGGTTGAGTTCCAGGGGATGATCACCACTGAAACTGCCACGAAAAAAACGCCCGATCATTTTCAATATGTCTACAAAATCAGTCTGGAAAATTCGGATTGTGAATTCGAACTCAAGCGTCTGGTCGAGATGTCCGGCGATAAAATTATCAAAAGCAAAGCATCACACGAGTTCAAAAACTGCGGTACGGCAGAAGTTTTGGTCGGACTCAAAAAGGGCGGCGTGACGCTTTTTGATGAGCATTATGCTGCGGAAAGCGGCGTGAGTACGGTGTTGATCGGGTATCAGCCCTGATCGGTAAGGAATGCCGGATTGAAAGGGGTGTAGGGCAGGTATCGCAAGATCAGAGCTAAATCTGATGCTATGTCCTTAAATTCGAGATGAATTTGTTAGATAATCTCTGCCCCTTTTTCCTGTGTAGTGGATTGCTCATGCAAGATTTGTCAGAAATTCTCTCCTTCCTTCCCTGTAGCACCCCCGATCGCTGGGTTGAAAATGCACTGGAAAACCAGGAAGTCATGTTGATAGATCACGCCCATTGCGAGAAAAAAGCGGCAGCGACGGCGTTGAGTTTGATGCACAGGTATGTGGAGCATTTGGACGTTCAACACAAGATGTCCCGCCTTGCACGTGAAGAACTCCGTCATTATGAACAAGTACTGGCGATCATTAAAAAGCGCGGAATGAAATTTGGGGCACTGTCCGCATCGCGTTATGCGAGCGGAATGCGTGATAAGGTCAGAGGGAATGAGCCGGGCAAGCTGGTTGATACCCTCATTGTGGGGGCCTTCATTGAGGCTCGCTCCTGTGAGCGATTTGCCAAATTGGCGCCATTCCTCGCACCCGATCTGCAAAAATTCTATTTATCTTTACTCAAGTCAGAAGCGCGACATTATCAGGATTACCTGCATCTCGCCCAACGTTATTCTGAAACCGATATTGAGCCTCGTGTGGCGATGTTTGCCGAAATTGAAAAAGGGCTGATTGAAAGCAGTGATGAGACCTTTCGGTTTCATAGTGGGCCGGTTTCATAGCAGGCCGGTGTATTGATTTAATCTGAATGCGGTATAACCTTGGGGGATTATGAAGGCGGGTTTTGTGACGAAAATTTGAATGTATGAGTACGAAACTCTCCACTTTCGAGCACTTCACCATACCAGCCTTGTTGATGCCAGTCGCCCAGTACAATGCGTTCGCCACGACCTTCGGGTAGCGGCACCTTGTGAATAGCGGGTCGATGCGTATGACCGTGAATCAGCCGAGTGACACCCGCTGTACACATGGCCTGTTCCACTGCCGCTGGGGTGACGTCCATAATATAGATGGATTTGTTTTTGTTTCGGTGCTTACTGATCAAGCGTAGAAGCCGGGCGATTAATTTACGGATCACGAGGGGGAGACTCAATAATCGCTTAATGCGTTTCGGGTCTCGTATGCGGGCACGAAAGGCGAGATACTCCTCGTCATCGGTGCATAGCGTATCACCATGCATCAGCAGTGTAGGGATGCCATTCAGGTCAACGACTAACGGATCCGGTATTAATGTGATACCGGTTTCATCAGCGAAACCTTGCCCAATTAAAAAATCCCTGTTTCCGGGCATGAAGAAGATTTTGACGCCACGGGCGCTAAGTCGGGCTAATGATTGCTTGATCTTTATCTGTAATGGCGTATTTTCATCGTCACCAATCCAGGCTTCGAAGAAATCACCCAAAATGTAGAGTTGTTGTGCATCAGGCGCAATAGAATCACAGAAGCTTAAAAAAGCTTCTGTGATATCTTCACGCGCTGGTTCCAGATGTAAATCTGAAATGAACAGCGCTCGCATCAGGCAGCAGTTTCGATGACTTCTGCAGATTCGATAATCACGTCTTCCGCCGGAACGTCCTGGTGGCCCGCACGGCTGGTGGTTTTGACTTCTTTAATCTTGTTCACAACGTCCATGCCTTCGGTCACTTTACCAAATACCGCGTAACCCCAGCCTTCCATGCTTTCACGGGTGTGATCCAGAAATCCATTGTCTTTAACGTTGATAAAAAACTGGCAGGACGCAGAATGAGGGTCCATGGTGCGAGCCATCGCAAGGGTGCCCACTTTATTGCTAAGACCGTTTTTAGCTTCATTCTGGATGGTGCCGCGGGTGGGTCTGCGTGATTCCATGCCTGGCTCAAAGCCACCCCCCTGAATCATGAAGTTGCTGATGACGCGGTGAAAAATAAGTCCGTTATAAAAACCTTCCCGCACATACTCTTCGAAGTTCTTTGCTGTAACAGGGGCGTTCTCGTAATCCAGTTCGACTTTAATGTCACCGAAATTGGTTTTAAACAATATCATCAGTGCTACCTTAACTATTAGAGTGGGTATGTATTGTACGCAGTTTTCTGCAATTGACGCGGAATACTGCATGAATAGCTTCGTGTGATCGGGCCACACGAAGAATTATTGTATATAATACTGAATTTTCAGCGATCCCGTAATCGTATCCTGAGTCTTTATACTCAACAAACCATTGATTGTCTTCACACGCCATGTCCTCTAAAGAAGCGAAAACTGTGGAAAATAAAGCACCTAGTAATTTTATACGTCACATCATTGATAACGACTTGTCTGCGCGTAAACATGAAAAAATAGTAACGCGTTTCCCTCCCGAGCCTAACGGATACCTCCATATCGGGCATGCGAAGTCCATCTGTCTGAATTTCGGGTTGGCGCAGGATTATCAAGGCGTCTGCAATCTGCGTTTTGATGATACGAACCCCGAGAAGGAAAGCCAGGAATATATCGATTCGATTACTCGTGACGTGGAATGGCTGGGGTTTGCGTGGGCCGGTGAGATTCGTCATGCCTCGGCGTATTTCGACCAGCTGTATGATTTTGCGATTGAATTGATTCGTAAGGGTAAGGCGTATGTGTGCAGTCTGACGGCTGAGCAAATGACGGAGTACCGGGGATCATTGAAAGAGCCTGGCAAACCCAGTCCTTATCGCGATCGCTCCGTTGAGGAAAATCTGGCCTTGTTCGAAAAAATGCGAGCAGGTGAGTTTAAAGAAGGTGAATGCGTATTACGCGCCAAAATAGATATGGCGTCGCCCAATATTAATTTACGTGATCCTATTTTGTATCGTATTCGTTTTGCCGATCATCATCAGACCGGCAACAAATGGTGTATTTATCCCATGTACGATTATACGCATCCTATTTCCGATGCGCTGGAAGGGATCACGCACTCACTTTGTACGCTGGAGTTTGAAGATCATCGGCCGTTGTACGATTGGGTGCTCGACAATATTACGATCGCCTGCCATCCGCAGCAGATCGAGTTTTCTCGCCTGAATGTCAACTATACGGTGACGAGCAAGCGAAAACTCAAGCGACTGGTGGATGAGGGGCTGGTAAACGGCTGGGATGATCCGCGGATGCCCACGATTGCCGGGATGAGAAGACGAGGCTTTACTCCCGAGTCATTACGTCGCTTTTGTGAATCGGTCGGTGTAACAAAAAGCGAAGGTGTCGTGGATGTGGCCATGCTCGAACACGCGATCAGAGAAGATCTGAATGAGCGGGCACCCCGTGCCATGTGCGTGCTGGATCCTTTAAAGATCGTTCTGGAGAACTATCCAGAAGATAAAATTGAGCTTCTGACCGTTCCCAATCATCCGCAAAAGCCGGAGATGGGAGAGCGTCAGTTGCCCTGGACACGCGAAATCTTTATCGACCGGGCTGATTTCATAGAAGTGGCGCCGAATAAGCAGTGGAAGCGTTTGGCGCTAGGCGAATCGGTTCGATTGCGTGGTGGATATTGTATTACCTGTAAGGAAATGATCACGGATGAGCAAGGGCAATTGATTGAGCTTCGTTGCACTTACGATCCGGATACCCATGGTGTGAATCCTCAGGGCTATAAGCCCCGTGGTGTGCTTCACTGGGTATCGGCCACCGAATGTGTTGACGCAGAGGTTCGTCTGTATGACCGACTGTTTAACCATGAAAGCCCTGATGCCAACAAAGACGGTGTTGATTTTGTCACGCTGATGAACCCGGAATCTCTGGTCGTGCAAGCGTGTGCAAAAGCGGAAAAAAGTCTGGCGAGTGCGGGTTCGGAAATTCCCTTTCAATTTGAAAGGGAAGGTTATTTTTACCGTGATCCGGTAGAAACCAGTGCCTTGATTTTCAACCGCACCATTACCTTGCGTGACTCCTGGGGCAAAGCTGACGCTAAAGGATAACCACGGGTTGTCCTCGGCAATGGATTCATTCAGCCTCTTTTAAAAATAGTTATGACTAATCGGCCCCCCAAATTAACGGGGGCCATGTTGAGAGAAGTCGGAACAGTGATTCAGATTTATAACAGCCTGACGCAAAAGAAAGAAGTCTTCGTGCCGCTCGAAGAAGGCAAAGTCAAAATGTATGTTTGCGGCATGACCGTTTACGATTATTGTCATTTGGGGCATGCCCGGGTGCTGGTGGCCTTCGACGTGATCACCCGCCATTTGCGCCATCGGGGATATGATGTTAACTACATCCGCAATATTACCGACGTGGATGACAAAATATTTAACCGTGCGGCCGAGCGGGGTATTCCGTTTGATGCGTTGACGGAACAATTTATTAACGCGATGCATGAAGATGAGCGTGCTTTGGGTGTGCTTGCACCTAATGCCGAGCCTCGTGCAACACAGCATATTGCGGAGATCATTGCCATGATCGCCCGTCTGATCCAGAACGGCTACGCTTATGCTGCGGAAAATGGCGATGTGTATTATGAAATTGCCAAATATGCTCCGTATGGCCAGCTTAGCAAGAAAAAAGTAGAAGATCTGATTGCCGGGGCGAGGGTTGAGATTGGTGAGTCGAAGCGAAGCCCGGTCGATTTTACTTTATGGAAAGCCGCCAAAGAAGGTGAAGCCTGCTGGGATTCGCCTTGGGGCAAAGGTCGACCTGGCTGGCACATCGAGTGCTCGGCGATGTCGACTTGCTGCCTGGGGAACACCTTTGATATTCATGGCGGGGGGCCTGATCTGAAGTTCCCGCACCACGAAAATGAAATTGCCCAATCAGAAGGTGCTACCGGACAAAAATACGTCAATACCTGGATGCACGCGGGGGCTATTCGCGTGAATAAGGAAAAAATGTCCAAGTCATTGGGGAATTTTTTCACAATCCGCGAAATTCTAGAAAAGTATCCTGCAGAAGTGGTGCGATTTTTCCTGATTTCCAGCCAGTACCGTAGCCAGGTCGATTATTCTGAAGACGCCTTGCAAGAAGCAAAGGCCAGTCTGGATCGTTTCTACAACGCCATGTTAGGTGTTGAAGTAATGTCTGGCGAAGTTGAGGGTGATTATCGCGAGCGTTTTCTGGCAGCAATGGATGACGACTTCAATACGCCTGAAGCCATTGCGGTGCTCTTTGAACTCGCGCGGGAAATTAATCGCTGTAAGGCGTCCGACAAAGTGGTTGCTGGCGCGCTGGTTGCAGAGCTGCGCGCTTTGGGAGACATGCTGGGTGTGCTTCAACAGGATCCGACGACCTATATTCAAGCAGGAAGCGGTAAGGGTGAAGGTTTGCAGGCTGAAGAAATTGAAGCCTTGATTGTGCAACGTAAAGATGCCCGAGCGAATAAAAACTTTGCTGAATCGGATCGTATTCGCGATTACCTGAAGCAAGAAGGTATTGAACTGGATGACCGAAAGGAAGGAACTACCTGGCGACGGGTGTGATTTCCTGAAGAATCGCTAGATCTCTCTCCCTTGCGGGAGAGAGTCGGCACAAAACTTAATTAGTCGTGCAAATCCTAGTCGTGCAAGTTATCGGCTGCGTATAGTGTATTTTCCATTAAACAGGCAACCGTCATCGGGCCCACGCCTCCGGGAACCGGCGTGATCCAGCTTGCCCGTGCCGCGGCCGCATCGAAATCTACATCGCCCACCAATGAGCCGTTTTCGAGGCGGTTAATTCCTACATCGATGACGACGGCACCCGGTTTAATCCATTCACCTTTTACGATGCCGGGTTTACCCACAGCGACTACGACAATATCTGCCCCGGAAATTTTGTCTGCCAGATTTTGCGTGAAACGATGCGTCGTAGTCACAGTGCATCCTGCCAGCAGCAATTCCAGTCCCATGGGGCGACCGACAATATTGGAGGCGCCCACTACTACCGCATCTTTACCTTTAAGTGCGATTCCGGTGCTTTTTAGCAGGGTCATCACGCCCTTGGGGGTACAAGGGCGCAGCACCGGCATGCGCTGCGCTAAACGACCGAGGTTATAAGGGTGAAACCCGTCGACATCTTTATCGGGGCGAATACGTTCCAGAATCAAATCGGCATTGAGATGTTGAGGGAGGGGGAGCTGAACCAGAATGCCGTCAATTAATGGGTCCTGATTAAGCTTTTCGATCAGCGAAAGGAGTTCGTCCTGTGTGGTTTCGTTGCCCATTTTAAACGACTCGGAATGAAAGCCGCACTGCTCACAGGCGTTCGTTTTATTTTTGACATAGACGTGAGATGCCGGGTCTTCTCCGACAATAACCACTGCCAAACCGGGCCTGCGAAGGCCTAAACCAACGCGTTGCTGAACTTTGTGCGCAATTTCTTCACGAATGCCGGCAGCGATAGATTTGCCATCAATCAGTTGGGCGGTCATAGCGGTGTTTGTCTGGGTCATAGAGATCTCGGTATGTGTGATAGGCCGTCTGGTACAGCAGCTGTCACCGGGTTAGTCAGAGATAACAAAAATTAGGTGCGCTATTTTCGCATGGACGCCTCCGGAGAAAAAGTAAAAATTGACTTGGAATTGTCTGGTGTCAGTCCTAGTATTGAGAGTTAGTATTGCTGAATAGTTATAGAGTAATGAGGGCCAATCATGATTAAAGTGTTATCGGATATTGTTTCGCAAGCCAAAGCGAATGAAAGCTGTCTGACGGTCGCCGCTGCGCTTGAGGTGCTTGGTGGATGTGAAAACCCGCTACTTGTTGATGTTCGCGAGCCTCAGGAATATCAACTGGATGCAATTCAGGGATTTATCAATATTCCTCGCGGTGTTTTGGAAATGCGCTTGCCAGAGCTTTGTTCAGATCCGCAACGCTGTATTTTAATTCATTGTGCGACAGGCGGCCGGGCAGCACTTTCGGCGCGCGCTTTACGTGAAATGGGCTACGAGAATGTGCATCTGATCAATGCGCCTTTTGCGGAAATTAAAGCGGGTTTTATGGCTAATCGGCAGGCATGAGGTCGCGGCATGAGTAATATCAGTATTCCGGTAAAAATAGATTATTTTAGCGACGTACTTTGCGTCTGGGCGTACGTGGGCCAGATTCGTTTACAAGAGTTGCTTTCACAATACGAAGAGTTGTTGATTGTGGAGCAGCATTTTATGCCGGTATTCGGATGTACACGGACTCGTATCGGTGAGGGTTGGAGAGATAGAGGCGGATTTGATGGGTTTTGCCAGCACGTGCTGGACGTAGGAGCTAAATTTCCACATGTACCTATACACCCAGAGGTTTGGAATGGCTGCAAGCCAAGATCATCGGCGGCAGCCCATCTGTTTATCAAAGCCGTTCAGATTGCTGAGCAGTCAGAAACATCCGCCTCGTCTTCGCGTCTAAATGAGCGTTTTGAGCGCTTTGTCTGGGCGGTTCGGTGTGCTTTTTTTCAAAAGGCACTCGATATATCCGACCAGTCTGTTCTCAGAAGTATCGCGCTGGAATCCGGGGTCGATCTGGCGCCGGTCGATGCGCTGCTAGCCTCGGGGGAAGCAATGGCGGCACTTTGTCGCGATGCTGAACTAAAGGAGCTATGGAAGATCGAAGGCAGTCCGACGTTCTATCTCAATCAGGGGCGCCAGAAACTGTATGGCAACGTAGGTTACAAAATTCTGGAAGCGAATGTAGTTGAGGCAATGAATCAGGGAGGGCGGGAGCGGGCATCCTGGTGCTAAGGATCAATAACCTGTTTTTTAACGAATAACGCGAGATTAAATGGGGAGATCAGCTGACGGGCGCGACGTTGGATAGTAAGCTATCCGCTACAACGTCTTACGGAAGTCCAATCATGCTCGATACCCGACCGCTGTTACTGGAAACAGAATTTCCTTCCTTAAAGCGCGCTACGCTGGAAACCCTTCAGGTGAATCTGGGGTACAAATGCAACCTGAGTTGTACGCACTGCCATGTGGCTGCCGGCCCTAATCGCAAGGAGTTGATGGATGAGGCAACAATAGACCTCCTGTTGAGGTTTATTGATGTTCACCAAATAACAACGCTGGATGTGACCGGCGGTGCGCCAGAAATGAACCCTCATTTCCGTTATCTTGTGACGGAAGCCCGTAAACGTAATATCCGGGTTATTGATCGTTGTAATCTGACCATCCTGCTTGAGCCCGGTTATGAAACCATGGCGGAATTTCTGGCAGAACAGGCAGTGGAGGTGGTGGCATCATTACCTTGTTATCTGGAAGACAATGTTGATAAGCAACGGGGTAAAGGCGTCTATAACGACTCGATCGAAGCACTGAAAAAACTAAATGCACAGGGCTATGGCAGGAAAGACTCCGGACTGATGCTCAATCTGGTGTACAACCCGGGAGGAGCGTTTCTACCCCCGCCTCAGCAATCCCTCGAAGCGGCCTATAAACGAGAGCTGGGCGAGAAGTTCGGCATTGAATTTAATCAGCTGTTTACCATTACCAATATGCCGATCAGTCGATTCGGCAGTGTTTTGCTCTCTACCGGACAGTTTGAAACCTATATGGAGTTACTGCGTAATGCCTATTCTGCAGAAAACCTCAAAAATGTGATGTGTCGCAGTCTGATCAGCATCGACTGGCAGGGTTATGTTTATGACTGTGACTTTAATCAGATGCTGGATATGCCGCTGCAGTTGCCCGACGCAGTTTACATCGCCAGTGATAAGGATAACGAAAGAAATAAAGTACATCTGAGCGACCTTATAGATCGCTCTTTAAGCGGGCATTCCATTGCTGTCGCCGACCATTGCTTTGGATGTACTGCGGGTCAGGGAAGCAGTTGTGGTGGCGCGCTGGATGAATGAAAAGGTTAATGTGCGTGTCGCAACGCCTTCGTCAAGTGTTGAAATACCTTCATTAAGCGTCGTAATACCGGCGTTAGATGAGGCGGAGAATATAGAAGCGACATTAATGCAGCTACAGCCTGCACGAAGGATGGGGCTATTGGAAGTTATTCTCGCGGATGGCGGAAGTACCGACAACACTCAGGCCCTATCTTTACCCTGGGTAGACCAGTGGGTAAACGCTCCCAAGGGACGCGCCAGTCAATTGAATGCCGGTGCGGCAGTGGCTAAGGCTCCGCTGTTGTTATTTTTACATGCAGATACGCAGTTGCCGGACAAGTTTTATGAGGCGATCGTCAATGCCGTCAATGAAGATTTGGCGTGGGGGCGCTTTGATGTTGACTTGACCGGTCGGCACCCGATGTTCAGAGTCATTGCATTCATGATGAACTGGCGTTCCAGGCTAACAGGTATCGCGACGGGGGATCAGGCGATCTTCATCACTCGCGACCTATTTTCCAAAGTCGGGGGTTTTCCTTCCCAGCGGTTGATGGAAGATATTGAGATCTCGCGTGGTCTGAAGAAAATCCGATCCCCCATTTGCCTGCGAGAAAAACTCATTACCTCTAGTAGAAAATGGGAAAAGCAGGGCATTTGGCGAACTATTTGGTTGATGTGGCAATTACGTTGGGCATATTTTTGGGGAGCCTCTCCGGATGATCTGGTTCAACGATATTATCCTCGTGCTCATTAGGACTGACTGGAAGTGGTAACCTCAACATTAGTTATTCAGTTCGCAAAGTGGCCTATACCTGGTAGCGTAAAAACCCGGCTGGCCAAGCACTTAGGTGATGCTCGCGCATTTCAGGTACATTGCGAACTCACGGCCCAGGTGTTGTGTAATCTTACCCGATTTAAACAAGCGGATTACCAGCTATGGTGGGATCAGCCGCCTCATGCACTTTCTCCCGACTCGCCTTCTGGCCTTCAACAGCTATGCCAAATAGTACGGGAAGTACCTATGGGGGGCATTCCCGACATGCAGCAGGTTCAGCAAGGAGAAAACCTGGGAGCGCGTATGTTGCATGCGTTGACGAAGGGTCTGCAGCGCTATCAAAAGGTGATGATTGTAGGAAGTGACTGCCCGACCGTGGATGTCAGTTATCTGGCTCAGGCGGAAACCAAGTTGAATTCCCATGATATGGTGCTGATTCCCGCTGAGGATGGAGGTTATGTTCTCTTGGGGGTTAGACGATCGGCATTAACCACATTGCCCGGGGTATTGCTGGCTGATATCCCCTGGGGGACCGATGTTGTGCTCGAAACGACGCTCAATGCAGCAAAGCGGCAATCCCTGGCCGTAGGGTTGCTCGAAACGACGTGGGATGTAGATGAAAATGACGATTATCTGGCTTGGCTAGACCGAAGCTCCGCGTTAGATGTCAAAACGCCCTAACTTCCTCTTTCTTAAAAGCAATTTCCTGGCAGAATCTGTCGATTGGTATAGTATTTGTATGTGATAAACATATTTGAGCATTATGCTGATTTTTTGACAGGTTTTTTTGATTCGGTACTTGTTGCAGCATGGCTTTTAAAACGCTTTTGATCGAGGAGTAACGGGTGAAATTATTCAGCAAAGCACATATAGAGCATCAGAAAAAAGTGCATGAGGATTGTCCATCCTACGGTGAGACTTCATTAATTTTTGCTCCCATGGTGTCGGAGCTTATCGAGTCTAACGAGGTTCAGGACTTGCTCGACTATGGCGCGGGCAAGGGCAAGTTGGCCTCCCAGCTGCAGCTTAGCCGTTTGATTAACATTCAAATCTATGATCCTGCGTTTGATTCCCATGCCGCCAAACCTAAGCCTGCTGAAATGGTCGTTTGTCTGGATGTGCTAGATAACGTAGAGACCGATAAGGTTGACGCGGTGCTGGACGATTTGAGCGCCCTGACGAAAAGAATAGGCTTCTTTTCCATTAACACGACCACCGGCGATGAAACCGCCGATGCACAGCAAAGTGAAAGCAAAACGATTCGTCCTGTAGAGTGGTGGCTGCCCAAAATAATGGAGCGGTTCGAACTGCATTATTTCTCGCGTATTAATCTGGGATTTGTCGTGGTCGTCAAAAACAAGACGCCTCAACAATAACATATGTATTCGTATATTTGGTTCGGAGTAGTGGATTATGTTTGATGGCGCATCGGTTTTGATTACTGGGGGGACGGGCTCGTTTGGCCATCAGTACACACAGACGCTTTTAACCAATTACAAGCCCAAGCGCTTAATCATCTATTCGCGTGATGAACTGAAGCAATTTGAAATGCAGCAGCGTTTTAATGATCCCTGTATGCGCTATTTCCTCGGCGATGTCCGTGATCAGTCTCGTATGGTTCAAGCCATGAGAGGGGTGGATATCGTGATTCATGCGGCGGCCATGAAACAGGTTCCCGCTGCGGAATATAATCCGATGGAGTGCATCAAAACCAATATTTACGGCGCGGAAAACGTGATTAAAGCCGCGCTGGATAACAACGTAAAAAAGGTTATTGCACTTTCTACCGATAAGGCCGCCAATCCGGTCAATTTATATGGTGCTACAAAGCTGGCGTCTGATAAGTTGTTTGTAGCGGCAAATAACGTATCTGGTGGCCACAAAACGCGTTTTTCGGTCGTGCGATACGGCAATGTTATGGGATCACGAGGATCGGTGGTGCCCTTTTTCAAAAAGTTACTGAAACAAGGGGAGACTGAACTACCGATCACTGACCCGAACATGACCCGTTTTTGGATTACGCTGCAGCAAGGCGTGGATTTTGTTCTTAAAAATTTCGCCAGAATGCAGGGCGGGGAGATTTTTGTTCCTAAAATTCCTTCGGTGAGAATTACGGATGTGGCAGAAGCGATGGCTCCCGGAATGCCACATAAGGTCGTGGGCATTCGTCCCGGTGAAAAATTGCACGAAACCATGTGTCCCCGTGATGACAGTCATATAACACTGGAGTTTGACGACCACTTTGTGATTATGCCTACGATTCAGTTTTTTAGTGGGGATATGAATTATTCAACCAATCTGATAGGTGAAGCCGGTAAGCCGGTAAAGCAGGGCTTTAGCTATAATTCCGGTAACAACCCCCACTTTTTGTCGGTGGCGGAAATTCAACAGATTCATAAAGAAGCCGGTTTATGATTCCCTACGGGCGCCAATCGGTCAGCGAGCAGGATATTGCTCAGGTCGTAGAGGTTCTGAGATCCGATTTTCTTACACAAGGCCCGGTGGTCAGCGCTTTTGAGCAAGCCGTAGCACAGTATTGTGGATCCGGGCATGCCGTTGCGGTGAATAGTGGAACTTCCGCATTGCACATTGCCTGCCTTGCGCTGGGTTTGGGAGAGGGTGACTGGCTTTGGACTTCACCGATTTCATTCGTGGCGTCGTCGAATTGTGCACTCTATTGCGGTGCACAGGTTGATTTCGTGGATATCGATGTTGCAACGGGCAATATGGATATCGACCTACTTGCAGAAAAGCTGGAAAAGGCTGCAAGTGAAGGGCGTCTACCCAAGATTATTGTACCGGTGCACTTTGCCGGCCAGCCTTGCGATATGGATCGTCTGGATCAACTACGCCAGCGCTGGGGATTCCGCGTGATTGAGGATGCCTGTCATGCATCGGGTGCCGCATTCCAAAACACACCGGTCGGCAGAGGGCAGTATTCAGATGTTACGGTGTTCAGCTTTCATCCGGTAAAAATTACAACCTCCGGTGAAGGGGGAATGGCGATTTGTAACGATGCATCGCTGGCGACCAAAATGCGACAGCTGGCAAGCCACGGTATCACTCGCGATTCGTCGTTATTCCAGTCCAGGGATCAGGGGGCATGGTTTTACGAACAGCAACATTTGGGTTTCAACTACCGCATGTCAGATATTCATGCCGCGTTGGGGTTAAGTCAATGGGCTCGCGTGGATGAATTTGTTGCTAACAGAAACCGTTTGGCTTGTATCTATGATCAGGCGTTTGCGAATTCACCTGTTTGCCCACTGGTGCAGCGGGCTGGCAGGAAGAACAGCTACCACTTATATGTGATTAAATTGCGAGAAACCTGCTCACAGAGTCGCAAAGCTGTTTTTGAAAAGCTCCGCTTGGCAGGGATTGGTGTGAATGTCCACTACATACCGATTCACATGCAGCCTTATTACCAGCGCCTCGGATTTGAGACGATGCATTTTCTGAATGCGGAATCCTTCTACCAGCAGGCGATTACTCTACCGCTCTACGCGACGTTGAGTGATGACCAACAACAGCAGGTGATTGAGCAGGTATTAAAAATTGTATGCCCCGCATAGCCATAGGCACCGTTCAATTTGGAACCCAGTATGGCGTTTCAAACACTCAAGGGCAGACATCCTTTTCTGAGCTTGTCGATATTGTCGAATTTCTGAATCAGGCTGGCTCGAATCTCTATGATACTGCGCCACTGTACGGTGAAAGCGAGGCCGTACTGGGTAAGTGTCTGGCCAATCGAACGTGCCGCATAGTTACAAAAACCAACCACTTTTCAGGCGAATCAATAACCGGGCAAGACGCACAATCATTGATTAAAACGTTCGGGCAATCACTCTCGTTGCTAGGAAAAAACAGCGTTTATGGGTTGTTGATTCACCAGGCGGATGATCTTCTTAAGCCTGGAGCCGAGTGGTTGATTGGTGCGCTGGAGCAGCTGAAGCGTGATAAGCAGGTGCAAAAAGTAGGGGTGTCTGTTTATAACGCCAAACAGTTGGATGAAGTCTTATTGCGTTTTACACCTGATCTGGTGCAGGTTCCCTTCAACGTGCTTGATCAGCGTCTGTTAGCATCAGGCCATCTGCAAAAGCTGCACCGTATGGGCGTAGAAATTCATACCCGGAGCGCATTTTTACAAGGTTTGCTGCTGATGCCCGCCGAGACGCGACCACCTTTTTTCGATCGTTTCGGCCCGGACTTAAATAGGTTTGATCGGTTCTGTGAGCAACAGCAATTAAGCGCGCTGGAGGTCTGTCTGGGATTTGTGATGTCGGTAAAACCCATTGATTACGTTGTGGTGGGCGGATGTAACCTCGTGCAATGGAAAGAAATTGTCGCAGCGAGTGCGCGGCGATTTGATCTCGCGCTATTTGAATCACTGGCGACGGATGACCCGGCGTTGGTTGAGCCTTCACGCTGGAAATTATAACGCCGCCGTGTCGGGTGTTGAGCAAACCCTTGTTTGACGAATGAGTTGGCAAATATGAACGTTTTGGCTGTATTACAGGCGCGCATGTCTTCGTCGCGTTTGCCGGGAAAGGTGCTTAAACCGATTTTGAATAAGCCAATGCTGGCCTATCAGATCGAGCGAATCGCACGCTGTCGGCTAGTCGATAAACTTATTGTGGCGACGAGCACCGAGCCGGCTGATGCGCCAATTGCTGATTTATGTCATGCATTAAATATTACCTGCTATCGGGGCAGTCTCGATGACGTGCTGGATCGTTTCTACCAAGCGGCATCACTTGTCAATCCGCAACATGTTTTGCGTTTAACGGGAGATTGTCCACTGGTGTCGCCGACCATCATTGATCGCCTGATTCAACTTCACTTGAGCTTGGGTGCAGACTACACCTCTAACTGCTATCCCCCAAGCTTGCCCGATGGTCTCGATGCCGAAGTCGTTCGCTGGGATTTGCTGAAAGCGGCCTGGAAAGAGGCTCCCGGCGGATTGCACCGGGAGCATGTGACCTCATTTATACGTGATGAGATGCCGAATGTAGATAAAGCTTCCTATCAGCATCCGCACAACTATGCCAGTTTACGCTTGACCGTCGACTACCCGGAGGACTTTGATCTGGTTGCGAAAATATTCGAAGCACTGTATCCGGATAAGCCGGATTTTGAACTCGACGATATTATCCGGTTACTGGCAGCTCATCCGGACTGGATTTTGATAAATCAAAATTTTGAACGTAACAGCGAATATTTGAATGCACTGGCACAGTTAAAGCTGACAGATGCGTAGGTGGTATGAGCGAATTGACCGCAGCTTAAGTGAGAGTTTCTATGGAACGCTACAAAAATTCTGAATTGCTTCTGCAAAAGGCGCTTGAATTGGTTCCAACCGGTTCACAAACCTTTAGTAAAAGTCACTATGCCTATCCCCGTCACGCTTCACCCATGTTTCTCGAACGGGGAAAAGGCAGTGCCGTTTGGGATGTGGATGGTCACCAATATATCGATTTTGTAAACAGTCTGTTGTGCGTCAGTCTGGGTTATGCTGATGAAGATATAAATGCGGCTGTAATGGCCCAACTACAAAATGGTGTTAGCTTTTCTCTGCCTCACCGATTGGAAATTGAAGTGGCCGAATTGCTTGTAGATTGCATTCCTTCAGCTGAAATGGTGAGGTTTGCCAAAAACGGTACCGACGTCACCTCGGCCGCCATTCGGCTGGCGCGTGCATATACGGGTCGCGAACACGTTGCTGTGGGGGGGTATCATGGCTGGCAGGACTGGTATATCGGATCAACGACACGCGATCTTGGCGTGCCCGGAGCCGTTAAGGCGCTCACTCATACCTTTAAGTACAATGATCTGACCTCATTGGAAACACTTTTTTCCCAGTTCCCCAAACAAATTGCCGCCGTAATTCTGGAGCCGATGACATTCGATTTACCGAAACCCGGCTATCTGGACGATGTAAAAAAGCTGTGTGAACGTGAAGGCGCGCTGCTGATATTTGACGAGATGATCACTGGGTTCAGATTCGCGCTTGGCGGCGCGCAAGAATATTTCAACGTTGTGCCTCATCTCTCGACGTTTGGTAAAGGCATGGCCAACGGGTTTCCGCTATCGGCCATTGTGGGTCAGCGCGATATTATGAAGTCGATGGACGATATCTTTTTCTCCGGCACATTCGGTGGGGAAACCATGTCGTTAGCGGCAGCCAAGGCAACCTTATTAAAAATGCGTGCTAAAGACGTGGCCGGTGATCTGATACGAAAGGGCGAGGCGCTTAAAGTGTCAGTAGAGAAGCTTATCAGGGAACAGCAGTTGGAAGACTATTGCTCCATCTCCGGCTTCCCAAGCTGGACGCTGTTAGCGATCAAGGACACCCCGAATTACACTGGCCTCGAATTAAAGAGCCTGTTCATACAAGAATGTGCACTGCGCGGCATACTCATGAATGCCACTCATAACCTGAGCTATGCCCATAGTGATCAGGATATCCAGCGGTTACTCGAAGTGTATGGCGAGGTGTTGCCGATACTGAAGGAAGTGAGTGAAAACAAGTTGCTTGCATCTCGTCTGAAAGGTGATGTTCTTAAGCCCGTTTTTAAGGTTCGATGAACGGGAGTGGCATGCCAACAGCGCTTAGTTCATTACAGGTTGTCATTCGTGTGGATGCGTCCTATCAGATCGGATCCGGGCACGTCATGCGTTGTTTGACGCTGGCAGAGGGAATCAGGGCCAAGGGCGGTGCAGTTCAGTTTATCTGCAGGGATCATCCCGGTCATCTGATTGAAATGATTCGTACACAGGGCTTTTCTGTATCTGTTCTGCCGCCACCGCAGTCGAGTGCGGTCTCAGACGGTTACGATGACTGGTTAGGGGCAACCTGGCAGCAGGATTTGGCACAGACGGCGGCATGTGTAACGCGGGATGATGCCACTCGTTGGGATTGGGTAATTATTGATCACTATGCGATTGACGAGAACTGGGAAGCCGGTGCCAGAAAGTTTGCCCGAAAAGTCATGATTATTGATGATTTAGCGAATCGAAATCATGCATGTGATCTTTTGGTTGATCAAAACTTAAACCGCTCGGCGCTACAGTACCAGTCGATCGTTCCGGCGAATTGTGTGTTACTGACCGGAACCGACTATGCCATGTTACGGCCGGAATTTTACGAAGCGCGATGCCGTATGGCAAAAAGTGACGCGAACCCGGCATCGGGTTTGCGAATTCTGGTCGCACTGGGCGGGGCGGACCCGGAAAATATCACGCTAAAAATACTCACCAGCATGGCCAGATATGAATCCGGACAACGCTGGAGGATTGATGTCATTCTGGGTGCACAAAATCTTCATAGAACAAGCATAAAAGCATTCGCTTCCCACATGAAAAGTGAGGTGAGTGTCGCGCAAGGAGTCAATAATATGGCGGAGCGATACGCGGAAGCAGATGTTGCTATTGGCGCGCCGGGCACGTCGTCCTGGGAACGATGCGTACTGGGGTTGCCGGTACTACTGGTGGTTCTGGCTGACAATCAACGTGAAAACGCTTCGGCACTGGCACGGGAAGGTGTGGGGGTGGTCATTGCGGAGCAGGCAGAAGCAGTGGGCTCAGAAGCTTTTGATCGTTCTTTGATCCACTACCTGACCCAGCGCGAATGGATGACGAATGCCGCCGGGCGGGCGTTGACATTATGCGATGGGCAAGGCGTTGATCGGGTTTTGGCCCGATTGATGCTAGAACATAACTAAATAGCCAAACGCAGCGAGAAGTTAACTAAATTACTTGGTTATTTATTTGAACTCCGGCTAAGGTTATCCGTAAATAAGCCGATAAATAAAAACAAGGCCAATTCTTGCCGTCGGCATGGATCGGATCAGAACAACATTGAGTTTTGCGAAATGGCAGTCGAAAAGACTGAGCTAGCGAGCAAAAGTGAGTTGCGGAAAAGAAAGGGGTACACGTATGAGAGTCCTGTTTTTTCATCCAGAAAAGTATCTTAATTTTGGTATTCCGGCCGGTATTTCCATATTAAGTGCCGTGATAAAACAGCATGGGCATGAGGTTGATCTTTTTGATACCACCTTTTTGAAGTGTGCCGACGACCACAAACTTGATGGCCACGATGCAGCTCAAAATGTCACGGCGGGTGACGATCTGGTTCTGGAAAACATTGACGAATTTGATGAAAGTGAAGAAGAAGTTTTAGGCAAACAGTGTCGTGGCCTATTTAAAGAGACCGCATACTCGATTCACGACCTGGTTAAAGATGATCCGGTTGTTGTGCCCGAAGTTGAATTCCAGAAAAAAATTGACGAATTCAAGCCCGACATTATTGCCCTTTCCACCATGACAACCACTTTCGATCATGCGGTTGGCTTACTGAGAAAAGTTAAACATAACGCCAAGGTTATTGTCGGCGGCGTTCATCCGACGATTGCAACAGGTGATTGTCTTGAGCAGGAGGTCATTGACATCGCCTGTGTGGGCGAAGCGGATGAAACCTTTCCTGAACTGCTCAATCTCATGGAAGCCGGGCAGGATTACACGGGCGTCAAATCCATGCATTTCAGACTGGAAGACGGTACCATCATTCATAACGAAGTGGCACCAAGGGTAGAGCTTAATAATCTGCCGACGCCGGATTGGGGAATTTTTGATAGCCGACATCTGTTCCGCCCGTTTGACGGTGAAATTTATAAGGGCTCTTTCTATTCCCAGTCCCGTGGTTGCCCCATGCAATGTACTTATTGCGTCGATCCGACGATTGCAGAAATTACGGGCGGTCACAAAGGTTATTTCCGTTTTCAGGATCCTGAAGTTTCCTACCGTCAATTGAAGGAATTAAAGGACAAATTTGGCGCAACCTGGTTTAAGTTTGTAGACGATACCTTCCTTTTGCCCAACATGGATCATCTCACCCGACTGCGCGACCTGATTAAGCCGCTGGGGATAAAGTTCGGCTGCTCGGTTATGCCGAATACCATCAAAGAAGAAAAGCTCCAGATTGCGGTCGATATGGGTTGTGTGGCAATGAGTGTCGGGATAGAAAGTGGTAACGATGCCATTAGACGCACGGTGATGCGCCGATACAAAAACGATGAAGTGGTAGAAAAGCTTCAGTTGGCACAAAAATACGGTATTCGTGTTTCTACCTTCAATATCATCGGATTCCCAGGTGAATCCAGAGAAAATGTATTCGAAACCATCGAGCTGAATCGTCGTATCGGCACCAGTGCGGCCAACGCCTATATTTTATACCCCTATCCCGGAACACCGATTGCGATTGAGCATAAAATTCCTTTGCGTGATAAAACGGGGTTGATTCCCACGGTGGATATCGGGCCGAAACTCGGCTTTTCTGAAATGTCAGAGCAGGAGCTTTTGGGCTTGCGTTCGGCGTTCAATCTCTATTTGGTGCTCCCGAAATCCTTGTATCCCGTTATTGAATTTGCCGAAGCCCAGAATGACCTTGGTGGGCGTTTATTGAAACTGCTGAATCATTTGGCAGTAGCGACGGTGACGGGTAACCCCATGCCTACCGATTCGTTACGCAATATGTTAGAAGGTAAAGGTGTTCGTATTCATTCTGAGGGCAATATGCAGTTACCGAAACTCTTTAAATATATTTTCAGACTGCCTTTTGAAACTGAGCAACTGAACACCATTGTTGCCGCCTTGGTCGAAACTTACGGAGAGAAAAAACGGTATGAAAAAGTGGATAAAATTGCCGTTTGAGGCAGACTTCGCCGGCCCAATCCGCGCGGTGTGAGTGAAAGCAATACGCGCGAATATAACGGTAAAATAAGAGTGTCTCTTTTTAAGGGACACTTTTCGTTTGTGGTGACAAAAAGACAGTTGAGAATGACTGATTTTCAAACTTCCCAATGCTGGCTAATGAATCCGGTTTTGCAACTGAGACGATTTAAAAATACCAAGCTATTTGAGACTAACAATTGCAAATTATAGACAGACAGCACCCGCGATGTGACGAATATCTGGCCGAGTTGAAACAGGGTAGTCGGCTTATGTCGCCTTTTTATCAAGAGAAGAATCTCGCCTATTATCGAGAGTATTTTCAGTGTACCGCTGAAGACGCGAGCTTTTGCGTCGCGGGTAAGCGCCCTGTGTTGGCTTTTTTGATGGATGCTCCGACCGCTCGAATGGGTCAGTACGGCGGGCAGCCTACCGCTGTCGTATTTCGAGAGGATGCCACTGAAGCCGAAGCAATCGAAGCCTGGAAAATTGCCCAGAACTATTTGCAGAAAAATTTCGCAGAGGTTGAGTTCCAGTTCGAAGAGATCAACAGCGAAACGCTATCAGGATTTACTCAATGGTTGTTGAATAAAGGGCAATCGCCCGGAGTGCTCTTCAGACAACATCTTAATCTTGAGCAAAGCGAGGAAAGTCTGCTTGCGAAATGCAGAAAGATTTATCGGGCAAATATACGCAAGGGACAAGAGGCGCTCTCGGTTCGGCTAATCAACCACGACACCATCGAAACTGGTGACATAGAGGCGTTTCGGCAATTGCATATTCGTGTAGCCGGAAAGGAGACGCGAAGTAAAATGAGCTGGTCTTTACAAGAAGAGATGATCCGGCAATCAGAAGCCTTTGCCTTGTATGGCTATCTTAACAATGAACTGGTCGCTGCAGGACTTTTTCCGCACACCCGCTATCGTTGTTACTATGGTGTCGGGGCCTACGACCGCACGCTTTTTGATCAACCCTTGTCGCATGGACTGGTCTGGAGCGCAGTCATGCAAGCGAAAAAGCAGGGCTGCCAGTGGTTTGATTTGGGAGATATTTTTTTCTCTCATATGGTAAAAGCGGACGGAACGTTGCCCACAGAAAAGGAACTAACCATTAGTCATTTCAAATCGGGTTTTGGTGGCGCATTAGTGTCAGTATTACGTTTTTAGAAACAAATTCCTAAAGAATCCTGTAGAGCGATGATTTAAATATGAATGCTAGGGTAGTGGAAATTCAGGGGCGAAAAATTGGTGCCGACTATGCGCCTTTCATAATTGCCGAGCTATCAGGTAATCACAATGGTGATATTCAACGCGCCATCGAATTGATTCGCGCGGCCAAAGCTGCGGGCGCGCATGCGGTAAAATTGCAAACCTATACCGCGGATACGATGACGATTCAGTCAGACCGGCCAGAGTTCAAAATAGAGGGCGGGCTATGGGATGGTTACACACTCTACGACCTTTATGCCGAAGCACATACCCCCTGGGATTGGCATGCGGCACTGTTTGAAGAAGCCCGAAAGTTGGGGTTATGTATCTTCAGTAGCCCATTTGATGAATCAGCGGTCGATTTTCTCGAAAGCCTCAATGCGCCTGCTTATAAAATTGCCTCCTTTGAGCTGGTTGATTTGCCGTTGATTGCCAGTGTGGCGCGTACGGGTAAGCCCGTGATCATGTCTACCGGCATGGCCAGTGAAGAGGAAATCAACAAGGCGGTAGTCACAGCAAGAGCGCAGGGCTGTGAGGATTTGATCTTACTGCATTGCACCAGTGCCTATCCCGCACCGGTAGAGCAAGCAAATTTACGCATGATTCCGGTACTGGCTGAACGTTTTGGTGTGTTGAGTGGTTTATCTGATCATACTTTAGGTACCTCGGTGGCGATTGCGAGTGTGGCTCTGGGAGCAACGGTGATAGAAAAGCATTTCACCCTGCAGCGTGCAGACGGTGGCCCCGATGCCGCGTTTTCGCTTGAGCCGGATGAACTGGCGCAATTGTGTCGTGATGCTCACAGTACCTGGCAAGCGCTGGGGCACGTCAGTTACGAAAAAACTGCGGCAGAACAGGCAAATCTGATCTTTCGTCGCTCGGTCTATGTTGTGAAGGATATTCAGGCGGGAGAGTGTCTAACCCCAGAAAATGTGCGTCGGATTCGACCCGGTTATGGATTATCTCCGGAGCACTATCCTCAAATATTGGGCCGCGTCGCGCGAGAATTTATTCCTGCCGGTACGCCTTTGAGTTTCGAGTATTTAATCTGATCAGGTGATCTCCCGAGACTATGAGTTTGCTGTTAAGACCCGCAGCCATGGCGGATGCCAAACGCCTGTTAGACTGGCGCAATGACCCGCACACGCGGGAGGCCAGCTTCCAGTCAGACGTTATCCGTTTCGACGACCACTGCGGTTGGCTCGAGCGTGTGCTTGCGAATGACAGCTATCAGCTATGGATTGCTGAGCTCGACGGACAACCGGTCGGCCATGTGCGTGCCTGTACTTCTGACGTCGAAACTACCTTGTCATGGATGGTGGCGCCTTCAGCCAGAGGGAAAGGTGTTGGCAAGCAAATGGTCAAAATGGCGGTGAAATTATTGAGTGGAAAAATACGGGCAGAAGTTAAGTCCGGAAATGCAGGCTCAGCGCGCATTGCAGAATTTGCCGGATTAGTTTTGGTCAATGCTGAGCGTGATGTACTGGTTTACGAAATGACGAATGAATAGCTCTGAATTCTACTCCTGCCGGAGACTAAAACGCCGACTTATTTGAGCCGGCGTTTTATTTTGGGTCGAGAATCAGCTTTGAAATTTTCTGCTGAAGAAGAAATAGGCATCAGTAAACAGGTCTGGATCGCGCATTTCAAGATCATGCCAGGCGGCCAGATTTTGTTTGCTCATTCTTGGTAGCTGTTCTGCGGCTTCGGCAGGAATTCCCGCAAATCCAAGGAATGAAAGGCGTTGTTCACCCAAAAGCTGTTGAACGCCTTTTAAGTTAAAGGCGTGCTCATTTTGTGCAAACAACAAGGCGCGTGTACCGTTTACCGAGTAGAAATCCGGTGTATTTAACACCCGATTCCAGCAACCGCTACCGACATCATCAATAATTGCACGACGCAGGGCACGGACGTTATCGCTCACAGGCGAGATTCCCTTGTCCTTGATGAGTTGTTGAATTTGCTGAACTTCATTGCGTGCAGCCTGACGATAAAGCCCCAGCCGCAAAATGCCTTCGTCCTGCATGAGTCGGGTAAAGGTGGCGATCGTTTCGTCAATATTCGTGTAGCCTGCCATACCGCTATTACATTCAATCACGTCGAAGCGTTTGTTCAACTCGCATAGATCGTCAGGTTGGGCTACTAAAAATTGCACATTCTGAATATTCAGATCCTTCGCTTTTTTGATCGCGTAGGCAATGTTTTCTTTGCGACTATCAATCGCCAGGACTTCAACGTTGGCGAAGTATTTTGCGATTCTGAGTGCACGACGACCGGTGCCGCAATCGGCAATCAGGAAGGCGAGTCTTTTGTTTGTAAAGCTCTCTGGGAGTTTATCCAGCTTTAACTCGGTTTTTAGCAGCTGCATGTAGTCTGCTTCCGATTCCCAGCCGAGTTGAGTCCAGCGAGGAAATGGGCGGACGTGTTCAATCTGATACAGATCTTCAGGTTTTCCAGGAAGTGGAAACTCGTAGAGATGTTCGTCCGATTGCTCATAAAGACTGGCTTTGAGCACGAGTGCCGAGCCTACAGGCCATGCTGAAAGATCATGCTTTAAAAGATGGTAATTGAATGCTTCCTGATAGATGGAACGATACATCGCCAGTAACATTACGGCCGCAATCACATCTTCAGGAGACCAATGGCCGCGACAGGTTTGTGCAATCTCCTGCGAAATAATATTCACACCCTGAGTTTCATCGTCGGTTTCGCTGAATGCGTAGTCGAGGCGCGCCGCATAAACCCCTAGTGCAGCAGTAATTTCCTGCAGTGACTCGGGAAGTTCACCCGTTTGCAAACCATTCAGGAAAATATTCTGACGCAGCGCCGTGAGCAGATTTTCGATATATAAATTGCTCATACGGGTATGATTGAGCGCTGTCAGCAGTAGTTTATCCTGTGCAAGTGTGTCGAGTTCAATTACCGCCTCGTCATTACTCAAATCGTACTTGGCGACCAGCAGGCTGGCGACAAATGCATCCAGGTGATCTTTGTCTATTTCGCTGCTGTTGAGCAGATCCAGAGCCAATTGCTCTAGTGCGCTATCGTAGTGGTCTACTTTCAGGTATTTGCAGCATTCGCTTAATCCGGTCTCGATTAAACGAGACGAAATCCCTTTTTCATACAAGGATTTAAAGTGCAGGAAGGCACCCAGAAAATCGCCTTTGCGCTGCAAAGCCGTCGCAATACCGGTAAACGCATTAACGTTCGATCGCTTGCAGACGAGGGCCGCATTAAAATAAGCAATCGCTTCATCATGTTGGCTGGATGCCAGCGCAGCGTATCCTCGATTGGTCTGATACTGCGTGTTCAGCGGATCCAAGGCGATTGCGTTGTCAAAGCAAACTACCGACTCTTGCACATGGCCAAGATCCAGTTCAATTCGACCCAGCAAGTTTAACGCTTCTGCAGACTGAGGTGAGTCGGTCAGTACTTCTACAACCAGGAGCTTCGCTGCTAAGCGGGAATAACTACGTTCTTGAATGGCCGTATCCGCTCTGTTCGAATGAGCATACATGTCATTCGCCTCAATCAGCTTTCGGGCCTGAGCGGCAGAAATCTGCCTTGCTTGCTCGGTGGCTGTCGAATGTAGCGTGTGATGTGATCCGTTCATATACCTGACCTCAATCTGTAAATGCTCAATAAGTCTGCCGTGGTCTTAGGGTTCTATTAACCTTGCAGCAATTGGAGTACTTGTTGTGGTTGACCATTCGCCTGCGAAAGAATCGAAAGACCGGCCGACTGAAGTACCTGTGTCCGTGAAAGCTCTGCCGTTTCTGCGGCAAAATCAGCGTCACGAATCCGCGAGTTGGCGGCAGAGATGTTCTCAGCGGTGATAGCCTGATTGGATATGGTTGATTCAAAGCGGTTCTGAATAGCACCCAGATTCGCTCGCTGGAAGTTGATCGCATTGAGTGCGTTATCGACTGCAGCCAATGCGTCAAGCGCACCCTGAACGGTCGACACGTCAATATCTTTAACAAGCTGGCCCGACTGATTTGAACCGTAGGTTCCAACGTCATATCCCACTTCATCAATATTTCCGGTCAAAGTACCTAATTCGATGACGCCTGCGGATTCCAGCGTAATGGTGCTTCTTACCAGCGCCGACGAGTTGGCTGTCGCCACCAGGCCGAGTTCGGCACCGTCGATGTTCCCTGTGTAGGCGGTACCGACAGAAATATTGCGGCCATCCTCCGCGATCAGGCGGAAGGTGTTACCAAAGGCTTCGGCTTTCACACCGGACTGACCAGCTTTGTTGTTGATTGCGGTTACGACGGTACGTTGAATATCGGCAACAGTATCGTTTGAGCTATAGGCAATATTGATCTGTACACCATTAATGGTGAAACTTCCCGCTTCGGAACTCGCCGTAACGATACTGGTGGCAGTAAGTATGGTGTTGTTAACTTTTGCCGTAACGCCGGTTTTGTCAGAAATCTTATTGATGGCAACGGCTTTTGCGATGGCGCTGGCATCGTTCCCGGTGCTCGACGCGGTATCGTAGTTGGACTGGGTGGGGCCCACAGGGACGCCATTGACAACCATGTCGCCTGCCGCGAGTGGATTAGCTGAAACAGTTCCGCTGATCGCGCCGCTGTTATTGCCGCTAAAAGTACCCACCGACAAACCGGCATTGCTGATATTACCGGTGCTGGTATCCAGAGAGATATCGGAGCCATCGCGTGACAGCAAAGTAAAGGTTCCCACATAGGTGGTGGCCGCTGCTGCGGTGGCATCTGGCAAACCATAGACGCTGGCATTTCCGCCGGTGGTTTGTAACACAATATTCCGGCCATCGCTGGCAACCAGCTTCACACCGGTGGTCGGGTTGCCATCGAATACGGCGGTTACACCTGTTTGTCCTGTTTTTTCGTTGATTGCCGCCACAACATTAGTCAGGTTAACCTGGGCAGAGAGCGAAGAGGTGATAGATACATTCACGCCCACACTGTTAATTGTGATCGTAGCAGTGGTAGATAGTGCCACATCGTAAGAGGTGGTGCCCCCGACAGAGGTACCATTGATTTCAGCGGTGATTCCGGTCAAATCGCTCTTTTTATTGATGGCGGCTGCCTTGGCAATCGCGCTCTGATTTTGGTTGGCACTGGAGAACGCATCATCCACGCCGGTAGACGCACCGATCGCGATACCGTTAATGACCAGATCGCCGGCAACCATGGCATTGGTCGATGCGTCAGAAGTCATACCGTCGGTTTGCGCTGCGCCTAACTGATCTACGGTCGCTCCGGAAATTCCAAAGGTTACGCGTTCGCCGTCGTTCGCTCCAATCTGGAAAGTGACGTCGGTAAAGGTGCCATCAAGCAACTTGGTGCCGTTAAAGTTGGTTTGTTCCGAAACCCGCTTGATCTCGGACTTGAGCTGCTGCACTTCTTCATTAAGTGCTTCGCGATCGATGCTGCTGTTGGTTGCGTTGGCGGACTGAAGCGCCAGCTCCCGTATACGTAGCAGGTTGCTACTCATCGCACCTAACGCACCTTCCGCCGTTTGAGAAAGGGAAACCCCGTCTCCCGCGTTGCGTATCGCCACATTCAGACCTTTTACCTGAGAGGTAAAGCGGGTCGAAATAGCCAGACCGGCGGCGTCGTCTTTCGCGCTGTTAATTCTAAGACCAGATGACAGACGAGCCAGGGCAGTTTGGTTCGCCGATTGTGATCGATCCAAATTTCTTTGCGCGTTAATCGACGCAATATTGGTATTGATTATCTGAGGCATAACTTCCCCCTAACTCTCCAAGATACCCGTCATCAGAATTCGGTCTGTTTTGTCCGTTTCCGTTTGTCGGCTTTTTAATCAGTTGCCTATTTTTATGCCGTGACTTTTAAAGGTCTCAGCGCTTGCAAAAAATAAAAGCAACCGCTGTGCCAAAGTTGAACAAAAAATAAAAACAATAATAAAAACAAGTAAATAGTGAGCTGTTAGAGTGCGTTATAAAAGATGATGACACGGTTGTGAAAATAATTGCCGGTTATTTGACGGGGTAATTTTGCCGTTTTCGGCGTGTCATTGCCGCTTTTATGTTGCCGCATTGGTGAGGCGGTAGAGCGTTGTTATTGGAATATTGCGCGGAGTGAGGATTTTTAAGCGGTTGCGTATCAATGACGCAAGAATTGCGCCGATATGACTTATATCGGCCAACAATTTGCATGGTTAGCAATAGTAATGAAATATGAAGATTTTTTCGTGGTGCGAGGTTTAGCGCGTCTGTATCGACTAAGCTGTACCTAGGTTATTAAATGTATGCCCATTGTGAGATGTAATAGCGAAATGACTGACCCACAAGCAATATTCAAAAAGTTTAATGATAGACGAGAAGCCAATCTGGCTTTTTTTGAAAAGCGATTCAAGCCTATTTACGACTACTTTAAAGACTATAAGCTGGCAGATGCGAAGATCAATATACTGACTGAAACCGAAGAGGTCGATCTTTGGCGGGATGGTGTCTCTGTTTATAACGGTACCGCCAAAAAGCAGGCAGAAGAAGAAGTTATCGAATTTAAAAAGGCCTATTCGGAAGGGAGTACGGTGATTTCGTTTGTGCCACCCTTTGCCGACGATTACCGTAATCCTCGTTTTATGGCTCGCGCTGTCGATCGATTGATTAAAAAGTCCCCCCTGACAAAAGCTTCGTACCGCGGATACAAGGTGCCGGATTTCTACCCGGCAATTGCGTTTATGGGGGTAGGGCTGGGATACCACATTGAAAAGTTTCTGGAAGAGTCCTATGTCAACGCGATCTATATTCTGGAGCCAGAATTGGATAATTTTGCCGCCAGCCTGTATGCGATTGACTGGGTCAAGATTTGCGAAGGGAGAAATGAGAAGGAAGGAGCCACTATTCACTTTTTAGTTGGCAAACCTAATGACAAGGAGAACGAGGACTATGTCCTGTGGGGAGTGTTATGGAATGCGTTAATTAAAAACTGTCCTGCGTTCCCCATCATGACGCTGTTTTTCAATCATGATCGAAGTCCTCGCTATGACAAAATTTCAGACAAGATCAATGACGATCTGCTCGTCTTTATGATGTCCTGGGGTAACTACGATGATGAGCTTAACCAGCTCAATCAGGCAATCCACAATTTGATGGGGGGAATGAAAATTATCCCTAAACCAAAACCAGGGTATGAGCAGCTCCCGGTGGTAGTGGTGGGGTCGGGACCTTCGCTGGATGACCGCATTGAATCGCTGAAGCAGGTACGTGACAGTGTCTTTCTGATTTCCTGTGGCTCATCCTTAAAGCCGCTGTATGCTAACGGGATCAAACCGGATATCCACGTTGAACTGGAGTGCGACTATTTAATGGTCGACTACCTCAAACAGCTGAATGATCCGGAATATATTAAGTCACTGAAAATTGTCGGTCCCTCTCATTTGAACCCTGTACTATTTAGCTGGTTTGGTGAGCAACGTTGCTATTTCAAAAAAGAAAGCGGTATATCTTCGCTTTTCGGTCGGGAAGACGACATCGTCGAAGATGGCACGCCCACCTGTACCAATCTGGCACTGGCGCTCGCCTGTCACTATCGCTTTGAACATATCTATCTGTTCGGGATGGATTTCGGTTTTCATTCCATCGAAAAGCACCACTCTGCAGACTCCGCCTATTATGAAGAAGGCGCGCTGGATGCGGTTTTGGAAGATGTTTTGTCTATCAGCAAGACAGAAACCTTTTTTGTAGACGGCGTAGATGGGAACAAGCTTTTAACAACGCCGGCTTTCTTCACTGCCAAGCGCAAAGCGGAGCACCTGGTTCGTAATATTGCCGATGTTGGTGTGACGGTACACAACTGCTCCAACGGCGCGTTGATTGATAGAGCGCTATGGATGTCACCCGAAGAATTTGTCGAACAGGTCGGGCAGGTCAAACCCGGTATGTCCGGGAAGTTTCTGGGTTACTTGTTCGGTGACCAATGCCGCCAGATTACCCAGGCCGAGATGGATCGCGCGATACAGCTATTGATTCATACCATGGATGAGTTTGTCAGCGACATGAAAAAAATGCTGAACGAGCCATTAGATGATGTGAAGCAACTGACCAAATGCTGCTATCGACTCAACTGGTATATGGAAGACATTGTGCAGCCCCGCGTCAGAGAGTTTTATTTCTTAACGCGCGGTGCGGTACGTCATTTTCTTTATGTCGGCTTTTCTCATGCGCTTGGATTGTGGGATGAAGGTGAGCGCGATGCCTTTATTAAAGTCTGGCAGCAGGACTTTAATGCATTCCTTGATGATATCAGTGCCCATTTCCGTCGGATCGTAACCAAGAAATTTGACGCTAAAACAGACAGTTGGCTTACCAAGTCAATCATGCATGACGAAGATGCCTGATTTTCTTTGTAAATTTACAAAAGGTTACAAAATAGGCTGAATTATTTCTCAAGTATTTTTTTTTCGTGACGCTAACTAGGATAACAGGTGAGTGCTTAGAGACTGGTCAAGATTATCAGGCGTAAGCACAGAGCCTTTACTAAACCCTGCATCGCAGAGCGTAAAAGCTTTACTGGAGAAATATCATGCCACAAATAATTAATACCAATATTGCCTCGCTCAACGCGCAGCGCAACTTGAACTCTTCCCAGCGTGCAAACTCCACGGCACTGGAGCGCCTTTCATCAGGTTTGCGGATTAACAGTGCTAAAGACGATGCAGCGGGATTAGCAATTTCCACACGTTTTGATTCACAGATTCGTGGTACCGGACAGGCGATTCGTAACTCAGGTGACGCGATCTCGCTGGCGCAAACCGCTGAAGGTGCCTTGAACTCCATGACCGCCAGCTTACAGCGTGTTCGTGAACTGGCGCTCCAATCGGCTAACGATACCAACACCGACATTGACCGTCAGGCACTTCAGGAAGAGGTGGATCAATTGGTTTCTGAGATAGACAATATCTCTAAAACAACCAACTTTAACGGCAAAAAATTGCTGGATGGATCCTTCTCTAACTCTGTTTTCCAAACCGGTGCGAATGCGGGCGATACCATTAGTGTCAGCATCGGTAAACTGGCGACCGATTCTCTGGGAACAGCCGGCGGGGCGGGTATTTCTGCCGTGACCGGAAGTACAACCGCAAGCGGTTCGTTTGTGGGTACTACCACTTCAGGTCAGGCACTGGTTTCTGGTGACTTGGTTATCAACGGAGTCGCGGTAGGCGCTTCCGTCGGTACAAGCGATACCTCTTCAACGCACCAGGCAGCGTCTAGTGCGATTGCCAAAGCAGCGGCGATCAACGCGGTGTCAGAGCAAAGTGGTGTGGTGGCTACCGTGGATGGTACAACTGTTGCCGGTACTTCTTCTGGTGGTACGGTTGCGAACGTAACCAACGCGACCATCTTCATCAACAACGTTCAGGTTGAACTGGGCAACTCGACTACCCTCACTGCAGAGCAAAACTTGCAGGCAACGGCGAACGCCATCAATGCAAAATCTGCCCAAACCGGTGTAACTGCCGTGTTTAATGGCGATGCTGCAAATGGGGTGTCTCTGGTAGCCGAAGACGGTCGTAATATCGCGATCGGCGGAACAGCGGCGGGGATCACTGCCAAATTCGGTCTGGCGAGTAACACGGCCATTACGTCAACAACCCAGGCGGGTGTAACCAGTAACTCAACTCAGGATGTGTTTGTTGGAACCTTCAACCTGTCAAGCGCTGACGGAAGTGACATCGGCTTGACAACCAATACTGGCGATATCGATCATGCCGGTTTTGAGGTAGGAACCTTTAGCGGTGTGAATAGTGGGGTCGTCAGTAATGGTGGCGCCATGGGGACGACCGCCAATGCGGGTATTTCCACCGGTGACCTGGTTATCAACGGGGTGGCCGTAGGTGCCAGCGTTTCAACAGATGATACGGCTTCCAGCGCCAGCAAGTCTGCCAGCGCGATATCCAAAGCCGCCGCCATTAACAAGGTTTCCGATCAGACAGGCGTAACCGCCGTTGTTAACGAAAACCGCATTAACTCAATCACTGATATCTCCGGCACAACCGGTGGAACGGCAACCATCAATGGTGTGTCCATCACCACTTCGTATGCCACTGGTGATACCGTTGACGTGAAATTGGCGAACATTGTCTCGGCAATTAATGCTAAGTCAGGTCAGACCGGCGTAACGGCAGAGGCGCTGGATGCGGATTCCTTCACACTGGTAGCCGCGGATGGACGCAATATCAGTCTGACGACAGGTTCAGCTTTTGGAGCGGTGGCGGATGCAGCAGATAACTCAACTTACGTGGGTTCTGTTACACTTAAAGCAGCGGGCACCATCGAGTTGTCGAGCAATACCAACAATATTGCACAATCGGGCTTCAAAGTGGGTAGCTACGGTTCGTCCGAGTCTGGCACCTTGTTGAAGGATATCGATATCACAACTGCTGAAGGTGCAACCAAGGCAATCACGGCGATTGACAATGCAATCAAGACCATCTCGTCGAAAGTAGGTGAGTTGGGTGCGGTACAAAACCGCTTCCAGAATACCATTTCGAACCTTGAGGTGAACAACGAAAACCTGAATGCAGCCAACAGCCGGATTCGGGATGCAGACTTCGCGGCAGAAACCGCCGCGCTGTCGAAGTCTCAGGTTCTGCAGCAAGCCGGTGTGTCAATCTTGGCCCAGGCGAACGCCAGACCACAGCAAGTGTTGTCTTTGCTCGGATAAGGGGTTGAACTGAGCGAGTAATTCGGGGCCGACATCGGGTAAAACTGATGTCGGTTTTCGAGTTAGCTCAACCAGTAAGAGGTGAGTTATGAATGACGTAAAACTAGGAAATATCGATCTGGCGCGAACCGCCAGGCAGCCTGCGTCGGCACCTCAGACCAAGTCCCGCCAGGTAGAGGCGTATAGCGTGGATCAGGGTTCAGGTTCTGAACCTAAAAAGTCTGTTGAGCAACAAGAGATGGAAACGGTGCGTGCAGCGATTCAGTCTCGAAAAGCCGATAAGGAAAAGACTGAGCAAATGCAGGAAGCGGTGACACGCCTGAATGACTATGTTCAGTCTACACAGCGCGACTTGCAGTTTACGTTAGACAATGAGTCTGGACGTACCGTCGTGACGGTGCTGGATCGAAACACAAATGAAGTTGTACGTCAGATTCCTGACGATGTGGCATTGAAGCTGGCGCGCAACTTGCAACAAGATGAACCACTGAGCTTATTTAACGTAAAAGTGTAAAAGCGGCAAATGTTTACACTTTTTTACAGGGCAGGACTCAAGTCTTGCCCTGTTTTTGCCGATATAGTTAATAGGTCGCGTATTTTGGAATTGCACAAATGCGATTGCCTTTTAATTGGCGGCAAGTAACGTAGGTGTTTCATCATGGCCAATATCTCCTCCGTAGGAATCAGTTCGGGTGTACTCACCAGTGACCTGATTGACAAACTCTCTAGTGCCGAACGCGAGCCGGTCGAACTTCGACTGGATCGAAAAGAAGAAGAAGTTCAGGCAAAACTCTCTGCCATTGGTAAGCTTCGCAGCGCACTGACTGATCTTCGTCTGCCTTCTCGTGTACTAAGTAATGCGGATTCCCTGCGTTCACTCACTGCAAATTCTTCCAGTTCTGCGTTATCCGCTACTATTTCCGGAAAGGCCACCACGGGCAGCTACAGCGTGGATATCACGGACCTGGCGCAAGCCCATGCACTAAAAACCAGTGGTTATGCCGATAAAAGTGTAACGACGCTCGGAACGGGCACATTAACATTCAGCGTGGGTGGCAAAACAACGAATGTTACCATCGACAGTAGTAACAACACGCTGGAAGGCATTGCCAAGGCCGTCAATGCTCAATCGGATTCGGGTGTTAACGCCAGCGTCATCAACACGGGCAGTAATTTCGTATTGGTATTCGCGTCAAAAGAAACCGGATTGGACAACGCCATTAACATTACTGTTTCAGATGGTGATGGTAATAATACCGATACCTCTGGATTATCGCAGTTAGCTTCGGCAAATCTCACCGAATCCTCAGCGGCCAAAGATGCGGCCTTTACGATTAACGGTGTGCCTATCACCCGTTCCACTAATTCTGTTTCCGACGTTATTGATGGTGTAACCTTAAATCTGGCTTCGAAAACCAGTGGTTCTGCTTTTTCGCTAACGATTGCGAACGATGACGAAGCCATTGTCGGTCGGTTGAATGATTTCATTGAAAAATTCAATAGTCTGAAAACACTCTCCAATGAATTGACTGAATATAATTCGACCAATCCCAGTGAATCCGGTATGTTTTTGGGAGATGCGACACTTCGGTCGATTAATGGTCAGATTCGCGGTATTCTCGGTCAAATTGTCCCCGGACTATCGGGGTCCAAGGTGAGAAGCTTGTCAGAGGTAGGAATTTCTACCGATAAAGAAACCGGTTTGCTGTCACTTGACGAAAATGTATTTAAAGCAAAGCTGACATCGAATACCGATGATGTTATTGGCTTATTTGCTGATCAGGGTAGAACCACCGACGCGCAAGTAAGCTTTGTAAGTTCCAGTGCAAATACCAAACCTGGAAGTTACGACATCAATATTACCCAGGCGGCTACCAACGGGCAGTTGACTGGTTCATTAGCACTTGGACCCAGTATTACGATTGATGCCGACAACGACGATTTCAAAATCAAAGTTGACGGTTACGAAAGTGGGCTCATCACACTAAGCGCCAATACCTATACTCAGGCAGATTTCCTCACTGAACTTCAGGCAAAACTGGATGCAGATAGTGCGCTGAAGGGTGCAGGGAAGTCGGTGACCGCCTCTTTTGATGGTACCGGCCAATTACAGTTTACTTCCAACAGTTTTGGTGCTGTTTCGAAAGTTGAAATAACGCAAGTCGATACAAACAGCTTGTCGCAACTGGGTATTTCAGTTGCTGCCGGAACCGATGGTGTGGATGTTGTTGGAACCATTAACGGTAAAGCCGCAACGGGCTCAGGGCAAACCCTGCGAATGGATTCGGATGACGACAGTAAAGGCATTTCAGTAAAAGTCGAAGGGTCGGCCACTGGTAGCCGGGGTAAAGTAACCTATATTGAAGGTATTGCCGAGCAACTCGTCGACAAGCTGAATAGTTTTCTCAGCTTTGACGGAAGTGTCGGCAACAAGGAAACAACCTATAACAAAGAGCTGGAATCCATTGCCAAAGACCGAGAGAAGCTCGAATCGAGAATATCCGCATTACAAAGTCGTCTGACACAGCAATTTACCGCTGCCGATATTCTGGTAGGGCAACTGAAAAGCACTCAGGATTTCCTGACAAATCAGCTTGGTGCGTTGCTGGGTACCAATAAAAAGGACTAATTTTGATTCAAGTTTAAGGAATGCAGGCCGATAAAGTTAATATCGCCGGCTTAAATAGTTAAGCATTTTAAGCGTTCCATATAAGACTCATAGGTGAAATATGAATGCACTACATCAGTATCAAGCGGTTAATACTCAAACGAGCGTCATTGATGTTGATAGACATCGCTTAATCCAGTTGCTTTATGATGGTGCATTGGAACGTATTAACATGGCCAAAGCCCGGATTACCGCGAAAGATTACGAAGGTAAAAACCGGCTTATTAACAAGAGTATCGAAATTGTTGGCGGACTCCGCAGTTTTCTGGATGTAGAGAAAGGTCAGGAATTGGCAGGCAATTTGTCAGCACTTTACGAATACATAGAGTATCGTCTGTTTGAGGCCAACGTTAAAAACGACGTGGAAATTCTTGAAGAGGTTTCTGGCCATCTTCGCAAAGTAAAAGAAGCGTGGGACGGAATTCGGTCGGAAGTTCTTGAGAAAGGACTGGTTTAGACTGGATCGTAATCGCTGCAAACTGATTAAGAGTTGTAGCGATTATCGACTGCACATGGTTTTGGGGCAAATTTTGCCCCTTTTTTATGTTGATTGCTGGCCCTGAATACAGCGTTTCAGTCTAATGCCCACGCCTTCCGCTAGTAGCCGGAAAGCGTCTGGATATGCGCTTCTACACTGGAAGCCAGCGCTTTCAGGTTGTACCCCCCTTCGAGACAAGACACAACCCGCCCCCGGGCATAGGTCTTGGCGACATCCATAATCATCCGGGTAACCCACCGATAATCGTCTTCTACTAACTCCAGCTCACCGAGCGGGTCATCTTTATGTGCATCAAAACCTGCGGAAATGAGAAGAAGTTGTGGGCGATGATTTTGCAGCTTATTGAGCCAGTCTGATTCTACATTGGCACGGAAGTGTACACCCTGTGCCCCCGCCGCCAGTGGCGTATTTATGATATTTTCTGCATAAGACATATGGTGAGAATAAGGGTAACAGGGGTGCTGAAAGCTTGAGCAGACTAACACTCGAGGGTCATTTTCGAAGATATCAACGGTACCGTTGCCCTGATGAACATCGAAGTCAATGATCGCGACCCGTTCCAGACCATGAAATTCAAGGGCGTGTTTTGCGGCAATGGCGATATTGTTGTAGAAACAGAACCCCATGGTTTTATTTCTTTCGGCATGATGCCCGGGTGGTCGAGTTGCACAAAATGCATTGCTGTTTTGACCACTGAGTACCATGTCTACAGCTTGAACGGCAGCACCGGCGGCCAGCTTTACCGCACGCATGGTATCTTTCATCATCAGCGTATCACCGTCGCACATGATGCGACCTTTTTCCGGCTGCAACAGATCCAGTTGCTGAATATAGGTGGCGGGGTGCACTCTCCGGACAGCCGATGGGTCGACAGATTCCGCTCGAACAAATTCCAGATCCTGCATCAAGCGGGTATCCTGAAGTTGGTTAAGAATGGCACCGAGGCGGGCAGGGCTTTCCGGATGACCATATCCCATGTCATGGTGGCTACAGTCATCGTGACTGATAAACGCTGTTTTCATCTTATTGTCTTTTTTTGTGGTTTATTCTTTGGGAGTTTACTCCTATCACTTTAGGATAGGAATGCAGCCCGGAGTACCGCCTTTGCTTTTTCTGGAAATTCTTAAATTACCCGTGACATGGATCAGTTTTATTCGTCGGTGTGCTAAGGTTTATTTCATGACGATTATCAATCGCCGAGGATCAGGGGAAGGGTATAGTGACTACCCATATTCTCATCCTTAACGGTTATAGACACAGGAGAAAGTTCGGTGAGCACCCGCCATTTGGATGCACTATTTAACCCCAAGTCCATTGTGATTCTCGGGGCGTCGGAACGATCTCAGAATCTTGGTGGTATCGTATTACGTAACCTGCTTTCGAGTGATTACCCTGGCAAGCTACTCATTCTTAATCCCAAAGGATATCAGGATGTACACGGCATTCCTTGTGTCGGCAAGGTGAGCAAAATGCCTTTTGTACCTGATCTCGCTATTGTTTGTTCTCCACCGGAAACGGTGCCTCGAATGGTAAAAGCGCTGGGCAAAGCGGGTGTTAAAACGGCGATGGTATTGACGGGGGGGTTATCCCGCACCCACAGTAAAAGTGGAAGACCCCTGATGTATTCGGTTCGGGATGCCGCAAAAGAAACCGGCATTCGTGTTTTGGGGCCCAATACGATCGGAATTATGGTGCCCAGCAGCAAGTTAAATGCGACCTACGCACATATGGGCGTATTACCCGGCAAAATTGCTTTTATCGGGCAGTCAGGAACCATTGCGAGCGCGATTATTGATTGGGCTTTTAGCCGGGGAATCGGCTTCTCCCACTTTCTCACTTTGGGCGATAGCATGGATATCGACCCGGATGATCTGATTGACTACCTCTCACAGGATAGAAATACCAAAGCAATATTGCTGCATATAGAGCAAATACCTAACCCTAACCGTTTTATTTCGGCGGTGCGTGCAGCGTCTCGGGCCAAGCTCGTTATCGGCGTTAAAAGTGGCAGGGTCCCGGAGTCTCAATGGACGCCCGCCCGGCTGCCCGATGGGATTGTTAACAACGATATTATTTTCGATGCGCTTTTACGTCGAGCCGGGGTATTACGCGTGAACGGGACCGATGAAATGTTCGATGCCCTTGAAACGCTGACCCGCATGAAGCCGGTTAGAAAGGACAAACTTGCGATCATCTGTAATGGCTTGGGGCCCGGTGTACTAGCCGTGGATCGATTGGCCTATTTGGGCGGGGAATTAGCCACTCTGTCGCAGGACACGGTGGCTGCGCTTGAAAAGCTGCTCCCTCCTTATTGGACTCACAAAAATCCGGTTGATCTTGATTATGATGCCTCGCCCGAATTATATCGGCAGACGCTTCAGATTCTCGCCAAAGACTACGATATTGCCAACGTGCTGGTTATGTATGCGCCATCCCTTACTGAAGATAGCTTACAGATAGCAGACGCGGTGATCACGGAAGCAAGACATTCTCGTCTCAATATATTCACTTGCTGGCTGGGGCAAAGTACGGTCCTCGATGCCAGAGAAGCCTTTTTTGAAGCGGGCATTCCCACGTATTTTACGCCCGAAAAAGCGATTAAAGCCTATATGCACCAGGTAAATCACGCCCGTAGTCAAGCGCTGCTTCGTGAAACGCCGTCGTCTATTTCCGCCCAGTTATTGGATAGGAGTGATGCTCGGGATATCGTTTGCGATGCCGTCTGGAAGGGAAGGCGCTTTCTTTCCGGTGCCGAGTCGATGCGCCTGTTAAGCGACTATGGTATTCCTACGATTGAAACCTGGTACTGTTCTACGGTTGAAGACGTGGTCGCCATCTTTCATGAGAAAGGTGGTCCTTTGAATGTCGCCATGATGCACGAATATACCTGCCATCCCTTTCTGGAAGAAAAAACCGGTAGGGGGCGATATCGCAACACGCTCCACCGAATGAATGACGAGGCCAGTATCCGGGAAGCATGTGAGCAGTTGATCAAGGTCTATGAAGATCATTTCTCGGATGCAGCGTTTCTTGGGTTTGCAGTGCACCGTTCGGTAACGCACATTGCGGGTTTGGGATTCAGTCTTGGGATTACCCGAGACCCTCTGTTTGGGCCTTTGATTGTTTGTGGTGCTGCGGGTGCCAGTGTCAATGTTATGTCTGATCGTCATGTGGCGCTTCCGCCATTGAATATGGCACTGGCTAAAGACCTGCTAAGTCAGACCTACATGTATCGTCTTTTAAAGGAATTTAGTCATCATCCGGGTAAGGATATTACGGCTGTTTGTGAAATACTCGTGACCTTATCCCAGATTGTTGTTGATAATCCGGAAATTAAAGGGTTAGAAATTCTGCCTTTGTTGTTTAACAAAGACGGAGCGGTTGCTGTAGATGTCGCGATTGATTTGGGGGCACCAGCGAAATTGATAATTCAGCCCTATCCAGAACATCTTTCTGAACTGTATGTTTTGCCAAAATCCGGCAGGCAGGTCGTGCTTCGTCCGGTGCGAGGAGAGGATGAACCCACCCACGTCGAGTTCCATTCAAAGTTGTCCCCCGAGTCTATTCGGTTCAGGTTTTTCCACTTTAGAAAATCCTTTACTCATGATGAACTGGTTCAGATGGTTCAGATAGATTATGACCGAGAAATGGTATTTATTGCTTCTGCGCCCCGAGTGGATGGCAAACCGGGCGAAGAAACGCTGGGCGTTGTCCGGGCCTGGACGGATGCTGACAACTATCAATGTGAGTTCGCAGTCATTATCAGTGATCACTTAAAAGGAGAAGGTTTAGGTCACAAGCTCATGACCAAAATGATTTCCTATTGCCGCGAACGAGGCACAATTGAAATGATTGGTTCTGTATTAGCTGAAAACAAGCCGATGCAGAATTTGGCCAAAAAATTAGGGTTTGAAGTGAAGTGGGATCCGGTTGAAGAGGTGATGTCCTTGCGCTTGCCGCTCAACAAGGATACTCGACCGGGCAAACGTGTTACTGAAACGCTCGATAATCTATTTGATGCAGAAGATCTGCCAGCGGTATAGCGCTGCTTCGTTAGTGCGATGAGGGTGAGTCATCCCTCATCGTTCCAGTTTAACTAATTAACGCGGTTTGATTTCGACCATTGTGTTTACACTGATATAACCCTTGGTCGGATTTCTCCAGCCATTCTTTGTAGGTTTTAATGTCGGGTTTAAGCTCACAAATTCCCAGGCTAATGGTGAATTTAATATCTCGACCGTCGTGAGTTACCGTCAGTGCTTCAATGGTTTTACGAAGACGTTCACAAAAAACAATCGCATTCTCACCATTGGTATTGCCTAAAATCACACCAAACTCTTCGCCGCCATAGCGGCCGGCAATATCGGTTTTGCGCAGGTTTTCCCGTAAATGGTGAGATACAATTTTAATTACTTCATCACCCGCCTGATGCCCGTAGGTATCGTTGACCTTTTTAAAATGGTCAATATCGAACATGACCAGTGATACCTCGGTTTTATAACGCTTGTAGCGATTGAACTCCTGGATCAGACATTCTTCCCAGAATCCCCGGTTGTTTAGCTGGGTCAGGCGATCAGTTCGACTCAGGCGCTCCAGCTCGGTATTTGCGTTCTGCAATGCTTTTTTGTTGCTGGCAATATCCGTGACATCGTAGATGATGATACAAATGTGATTAACTTCGCCATTAGCTGAAACAAGAGGGCTAATGGTAATGTTCTGGTACATAAAGGCTTCAGTACCAGTGATCGGACGATAGTTCTTGAATTTGAACAGGTAAGGGCGTTGCTCCCAGGTCATAAAGGCCCGGTTGCGTAGAAGAAAAACCGTTTCGGATTTGTGTCTGAACCAGTCTTTTGACAGATCGGGAAACACGCTGAACAACTCTTTGTCTTTAACGAGATGTGGCGGCTTTCCACTATGATTTTCCATGAAGCTATTCCAGACCTGGATATGGTAATTCCGATCGAGCACGACCAATCCGACATCTATCGTCTGCAGCATATCCATTAGCCAATGGAATTCTTTTATATCTACGTGATTTTGAGCCATATTGTTATGTTTCGCTTACATCAGGTAGGAAAGACGTTTGTAGAGATTATCAAGCGAGTCTTCTGTAATCAGTAGCAACAGGTCGCAAGTGATATTGTAGTTCTCTATCTCATAAGTGATTTCAATGGCCAGGGTTTTACGCCAGCGCTGCGCATTCATTTTAATCAAATCCGCGACTTTAACGTGGCGCCCCAGCACCATGGGGTGCCCCTGACTGAAAGACAAATCCAATTGCTCGGCAATACCTTTGATACAGGCACCCACCAAAATACTGGACATATCCATAATAAGCTCTAACTCAATGGTTTCATCAAGTTGGCCTTCATATTTAAGCAGTCGCGCCATTTCGGTGAAGCTGGAATCACTGAAAACAAGTAAGGCTTCCCCCGCAATACCCGACGCAATAAATCCCTGACAAGCGGCAGAATAGGTCTGGCTTTGTGTTAGTGACAGAGCCATTTGTAATTCGCTTGCCTCAAGAATATTTACGTTGGGAATGGGGAGTTTAACAAATACATTAAGGAGTCGGGCTAATAAATCGGCCGCCTGACCCATCGCTACATTGCTGATTTCCTGTATGCAGTCCCTGTATTCAATCTTGCCTACTGCATCAAGGCGAGTGGACGCCTCATGAGGCGGGGATGAAGCCGAAGCCGAGTTGCTCACGAGAGTATTTGTATTACTGACAGGTGTCTGAGCCGGGGTGGGCTCAGTTGCCTTCGACCAAATGCCGAAGCTACCTAATACGCTTTCCAATTCGTTGTCTTTGATGGGTTTTTTTATAAAACCCAGTGCCCCAAGTTTTTTTACTCTTGCACAGGCTTCCGGCTGAATATCCCCTGACACCACAATAACCATGGTGGGCAGGTCTTCTTTGGCAATCGCCTCAAGCGTTTCATAGCCATCCATCACAGGCATATTGAGATCAAGAAATAATACGTCGCCTTTGCCCTCGCGTATGGCGACCAGCGCTTCCTGACCATTCGCTGCGAATGAAATTTCGCAGTCCCAATCACTAGGAAGTGATTTGGCCATTTGCTTTCTGGCAACACTAGAATCATCACAAATTAATACAGGAGTGCTCATAGAGTTTTCTGATTTCTTATAATTGTTGGTATCAACGGGGGTACCAAAACCGGAGTGTGTTTGTACAAGTTAAGTTTAAAAATAATAAAGGGGCAACTTTTTGCCCCTTTATTATTTTTTTGTACCACTTTTTGTAACTATCGTTTGGCTTCGCGACGCGCTGCCGACGTGGTGAAATCACCTTTATCAAAACCTGGGTTAAAGTCGATGGCTTTATCTTTATCCAGGCCATCCACGTAATAGCGTTCAGCTTTCAGGTCATAGGTTGATTCAATGCTGGTCCAAACCAGAGGCATTTCGTAGTAATTGATGGTGTGGGCCTCAGAGGCTCTCCACAAATCACCCTTTTCATCATATTCTTCGGTCATTACAATCTGCCAGGAGTCTTCATCTGCATAGAAACGTCTCTTGTGGTACACATGCTGCAATCCTTCTCTAAGATTGCCCTCTACCACCCAAACGCGGTGCAGTTCATATCGGGTAAGATCCTGATTGATATGTTGTGGTCTAATCACTTTCTCTGCGCTTGAGTTTTCGGCAGAGTCAAAGCGATAGGCATTGTAGGGAATATAAATTTCCTTTTTACCCAGAAGTTTCCAGTCGTATTGATTTGGCGCGCCGTTATACAGATCTTTTTGATCTACGGTTCGGAATCCTTCGCTGTTCGGGAGATCTGTGCCATATTCCAGGTTGGGTGAACGACGCAGTCGACGCTCTCCCGCCTCATAACGCCACGCCTTTCTTGGAGAACGTACCTGATCGAGCGTCTCATGTACCAGATTGAGTGTGCCGGCTAATTTTGCGGGGCTTTGAATTTTGGTCCGCAAGTAAAAAATTTTGTTATCTATATCTTCCAGTTTTACATCAGGTTCGCTGTAAGCGAAAAAGTAGTCGTACTCTGTTTGAATGGGGGTATAGGCTCCACCGGTTCCGGGAGAAGCAAAGGCCATCCTGAATGAAGCCTGTTCTCCTCTGTAGCGTAAGGTGTGATTCCACAGTACTTCAGTACCTTCTTTAGGTATCGGAAAAGGGCTGCTCATGATGGTGTTTCGCACGCCATTGCCGTTCTCAAGCAACTCCGCTGTTTGAGCGTTTTTGAAAAGCACTTCGTAAACATTGGCCGGGTAGGATGCGCTTCTTCGACTGGGGTAGACTGGAAGAAAGTAACTTTTCCCATACTTTTTCAGTAACGCCTTCTGTCCTTCCGACAGGTTTTTTTCATACTGCTTCATGTTCTCTGCAGTAATGCGGAACATAGGCTGGTCTGATCCAAACGGATCAATATGAAATTCACCTTTAACATATCCCGCTGGCGGCGTTGTAATCCCTCCCTCCCAGGCTGGAATAGTGCCATTTGCATTTCCAACCCGTTGGGCTCCCAGTGGAGTCAAATCGGTTTTTAAACGCTTGGCGGTCTCCGCATCTACTTTTGCCATCGCGGCATTGGCTACAAAGCCCAGTAAAATGCTCACCACAAGTGGTTTACTGATAGATCGTTTTATTTTCAATGTGGTCTCCACAGCAGTACCTCTAGATCAAAACGCATTTAAACTACAATTCGGTTCCAATTGAAATTTAAATTTGTAAACAATTAATTAACTATAGTACCCAACTCAAGGTTTTTCATATGTTTTTTTTGTGGCGTAAAAGTGGGGGAGACTGCGGCTCCTTCGGCGCTATAATGAGCGTTCCAATCACGTATGAATAGGCTTTTGGGTATGAATTACTGGCGCACGTTGACTGCCGAAAAAGAGTTTTTTCTGGGAACACATTTGACACACTGGTATGACCTGGAGCAGGTGTGCGACGCGAATGGAGTTTCAATGTCAGAGCCGCAGCGCCTGTTTTTTGAAAACACAGCACAGTTGCTTATGTGGGAGTGTTGGCAGATGTTTTTACGTGAACTGCTAGCTTATTATCAGATCAAGCCTAAAACACTCACTCCTGTCGAATCACTGTCGCTCAACAGGGTGAACGAAATTTTGGGATTCGAAGCCAAAGAAGTCTCGATGTTGCAAGCCGAGATGTTTTCCCCGGATCACTGGTTTTCGCGGTTGTTAGCACAACAAAATAAATGGCGGACGCCAGCCACCGGCCGGTCCGATCTTGAAAACGGTTGGAAAAGTGATGAGGCCGCGTCGGGCAGTGTACAAATGATCGCGACGTCAAGGGTTGAAAAACGTCAGGATGGCCGCATATTCTGGAGTAACCTGAAAAATGAAATGGCAGGTTTTATAAAGGACTGCCGAGAGACGATGGCAGAGTTTTAGCCGTCCCCCGATTTAAAGAGTGTATTTTCGGTAGTAAATTCGTACATATTTCTCTGGCCATTTTAAAGAAAAGAGTGTTAGGGTATTCATTCGGTAGACGTTTATCTGTAATGCGCGGTTAACTCAACACGTTGGATATGAGAGACGTAAATTATGAGTAGTACATTTTTGGAAATTGTTGAGCTTGCAAACGGTAGCTTTGTCTTAAAGAGAACAGACAGTGTCGACGCGCCCTTGGTTAAGATAGATTTTTCCAAAGAAGCCCAATCTATTTTAGGCGAGCATGAAGGTGAGATTGCAAAGATTATGATAAGCGCAGGTATTCAAGCCTACGCTGCAATTGCACAACAAGCAGCAGAAAGTGAATTGAGCGAAGAAGAAGCTTTGAGCAAGACCGTTCATTAAAAAAGGCAGGGCTAAAAAAGCAGACAAGTAAATTACATTGACTGCTTTTTATCTTTGCTAATTGAGTCCGCTCTGTCGAATAATTCCTACACCCAATCCCTCAATTTCGAACTCCTGTTCGGCAGGATTCACTTCTATTGGTGCGAAATCGCTATTTTCCGCAATGAGAAGTATTTGTTGCCCTGACTTCTTAAAGCGTTTTACCGTTACCTCATCATCTATTCTCGCCACAATCACTTGTCCGTTTCTTACTTGCTGAGTACGATGAACGGCCAGCAAATCCCCATCAAGTATGCCGATGTCTTTCATGCTCATGCCTTTCACCCGGAGTAAATAATCCGCGCTGGGAGAGAAAAATTCGTGGGGTAGATTGCAGTAATCTTCTATATGTTCCTGCGCGAGAATCGGACTCCCTGCGGCGACCTGGCCAACAATGGGCAAGCCAGTCGGGGCTGACTCAGGGAGTCGAATGCCTCGACTGGCACCTGGTATCATTTCTATCGCCCCTTTTTTAGCAAGAGCCTTTAGGTGATCTTCGGCGGCATTAGCGGATTTAAAACCAAGCTGCTGGGCGATTTCCGCTCTCGTTGGAGGGTATCCGGTTTCATCGAGATGTTGCTTGATAAGATCCAGTATTTGCTGTTGCCTGGATGTTAATTTAATCATCCTGAAATCCGTCTGTTAAAATTGAGTTAGGTTAAATCGAGTTAGTTAGGTCAAATCGAGTTAGATAGTATTAAGTCGTATTTGATGCAAACTTACTTTTTGTCTTTCGTGCAACTTGCCGTAAATTCGGCACGTTTTAAGTACTGATAGCTTCGTAGTAGTCAGCAAGCATAAGTTGAACTGTAATAATATACAGCTGCTGTTAATATATACAGTCATCGTTATAAAGTAAACCTGTGTTTTTAGTCTACTTTTTATAAATGGATCCCGATTTTAATAAATGGATCCCGATTTTTCCGTAGTCCGCACTCAAAAACGTACTTGACCGGGCACCCTGGTGCCAATAATTAAGGTTTAAAGCCAGGAATGAGTTCCGGGAAGTGAAATAAATTCTGTACAAGGCTATGATGCAAAGCCGTTGGTGGTGAGTTATGGTGCTACATTTGGGTTACTTGCCCGACGGATTTAAATATGTTCGTTTTTTTATATCTGCAATTATATTGGCAGTGACAAGTCAAACAGATTTCCTGGTGCGCCAGTGATCAGGTGGAAAACATGGATTTAGTAAAAAAATATGGGGTGGTATTTGCACTTTGGGGTGCATCTACGGTGTTGTTTGCGGATAGCTTTGACGCGGAGACAGGCCTTGAAGGCCGGTACTTCTTCGATGAAGGTGCTGCAGGTCAGGCGAAAGAAAATGTTTCTTTCCGCTTTCAACCCGAATATCACCATCAGTCAGAAGAGGGCAAGGATAGCCTGGAGTTGATTGTCTTTGCTCGTTGGGATCAGCACGACGATCAGCGTAGTCATGTTGATATTCGTGAATTTGCCTGGACTCACGCGGATCCGGCGTATGAATTACGTTTTGGTATCTCTAAGGTTTTTTGGGGAGTCACTGAATCAGCGCATCTGGTAGATATAATTAACCAGACTGATCTTGTAGAAAATCCGGATGGCGAAGAGAAGCTGGGGCAGCCTATGTTCCGTTTCTCTGTCGAGCGGGATTGGGGAACACTGGATTTATATGGATTGTTTTTTCACCGAGCCAAAACCTATGCAGGAAAAGAGGGTCGCCTCGGTCTGCCGCTAGAAGTTGATCAGGACGATATCCTTTATGCCTCCAGCAAAGAAGACAAACGAGTAGACTTTGCAATGAGGTACTACAACTACTTCGGCAATCTGGATATGTCTGTGAGTTACTTCGGGGGAACATCTCGTGACCCGATTCTGATTTACAACCAGAATCCGTTAGCGCCTAAATTTAAACAGCTCTATACGACGATTGATCAGTTTGGACTGACCTTACAGTACATATGGGACCAGTTGCTGCTGAAATTCGAAGGCATACATCGTTCAGGGCAAGGGGAGGCCTATTACGCTGCGGTCGGGGGATTTGAATACACCCAGGTGGGGCTTTTTGATACGGATATGGATGTCGGCTGGGTAGCCGAGTACCTCTACGATGATCGACAGGAGAAGGCAACAACCCCGTTTGAGCGAGATGTTTTCCTTGGGCTACGTGTAACCTTGAATGACGAGTATTCTACAGAAGCCCTTGTCGGGGGCATTTATGATCCTGAGAGTGAGGAGACCATGCTCTCGGTCGAGTCGAGTCGTCGTTTGGGTCAAAATTGGAAGGCTACTTTTGAGGCACGAGCATTTATGGGCGCGAAATCACCAGGAACGACATTGCCGCAAATTCTCGGCGCATTGGCGCAGCCGGATCCTGATAATAAGACCTGGTTTCTTTCCGGAGAAGATTTTGTTCAGCTGGAGTTTACGCGATATTTTTAAGCTGGGTAGAGCCGTTATAAGGCATAAAAAAGGCCAACCTTTTTAAGGTTGGCCGCCATATCTGGCTACCACATTGGTATCGAAAGGAACGTTCTTTTAAGCCCAGGCTGCATCTAGTACGGCGCGGGCGTTTTCGTAAGTCACTTCACGCGGGTTAAACATAACCGACCCGTCGTCCAGCGTCATTTCAGCAATTTTTGAAAGCTGGCTACGATCCACTTTGCCAGTTTCTTGTAGCGTACGTGGAAGCTTGCAGCGCTTGTACAGGTCATCGCGCATTTCTCTTAATACGCTAATGGCCTTTTCTGCTCTGACTTTGGCTGGTGTTGATGCATATACTTCCGGGCCGGCGATGGCTAGCAGCAATTCACTCAGCGGCGCACGTATTTGATCAAGATTATATTCCAGAACATAGGGCAAGAAGAGGTTCATACAGACGCCATGAGGCAGGTGACATTGTGCACCGGTGCTATGGCCAAGAGAGTGGACGAGTCCCACCATCGAATTAGAGAAAGCAATGCCCGCCATGGTAGAGGCCTGAGCAAGCTCAAGACGCGCCTCGGCATCTTTCGGATTATCCATTACTTTGGATAAATTTTCGCTGATTTTCTTAACCGCAGCAAAAGCATAGGCATCGCTCAACGGATTTTTGGCCATGCAGGTAAAGGCTTCTACCGCGTGAGTCATCGCATCCATAGCGGTCATTGCCGTAATATGTGCTGGCAACGTCAATGTCATTCGTGGGTCGATAACTGCCGCTGTCGGCAACAGGAAAGGAGAGGCGAATGGGATTTTTACTTCTCTGTCTGTATCCGCAATGACCGCGACCGAGGTGACTTCTGACCCCGTGCCTGCCGTGGTTGGGATGACAAAAAATGGTTTCAGAGCTCTCTTCAGTGAACCGGCACCGGCATATTTTGCTACGTCATCACCGCCCTCAGAGACAAGAATATTCACACCCTTACTAGTATCAATAACGGAACCGCCACCGATGGCAATAATTGAATCGCAGTTGAGTTCACGGTAACGTTTGGCAATGAGTGTAACGACTTTTTTTGATGAATCCGGTGGAACATCATCGAAGATGTCAGCGACCTGCATTTCGCTTTCAGCGCAGGCATTTAAAACGTGCTCAACCAGTCCTGCGCTTCTGACGCCCTTGTCTGTAACAATGAGCGGGCGAGTGGAGCCCAGTGCGTTGAGTTCAAAAGGAATATGTTCCAGTGCGGAATGACCTGCAATAACTTTAACCGGGCAGAAAAATTCGTAAAAATCCTTGCTCATTTTAATTCACCGTTACAAGATTGGTTGCCATTTGGAAGTAGATGCGAGCACCCTGCGTGACTTTTTCGGGGAGCGACAGTGATGCGGGATATTCTTTTACCGCGCGTTCTGCCAACAGCTTGGGCAGAATAAAAGTTTCAAGACGATTCAGAAGTCGTGTCATCCGAAGAGCGAAGCCGACATCACCGTCAACTAACATCCGGTTATGGGAAAAGGCGACAGACGTGCTTTCCTGAAAGGAAAGGACAAGAAACGCATGATTAATGTGCTTGAAAGAAATGCTGAGATCAGGCTTGGTATCCAGGGTTGCACCGAGATATTCAAACTCGGTTTTGCCTTTTTTTCTGAGGTAAAGCCCGGGTCCAGAGGGTAAGACATTCATCGAAAAGGTAAAACCTTCCGGTAGTGGGGCAATTTCTTTGCGTATCTGATCGTCTACTTGGCTAATCGCCTGTAACGCTCTGCCCACCACTTGCATCATGGTTTGCACATAGAGGCGCTTAGCAGTAGAAATGCCTGGTTGTAACGTCATATCGTTGTTCCTTCGCTTGTGGACCAGGGATAGTGAATGACTCTGTGTTGCCTGAGTAACTTTAGCAAAATTGAGTGAAAATAAAGTTAGAGTATATGCTCTAATATGTCAAGAGTAATTACTCTAATCCAGTGCTGGTATCGATGATGTTTATTGCAATTATTTTGGCGAGCGTAGTTTTGGAGGGGGCAGTGTGACTGATAGCCTGCAGCGATGGGAGTATCAATTAAGTGCCGGATTTGTTGTGCGAGGATGGATGACAAGGCCAACTGGCAAACCAGTCATTCATTTTGTACATGGAAATGGTTATTGCGGGTTGGTTTACTGGCAGTTTTTAAGTCACTTACAGAATGATTTCGATCTGTTTATCAGCGATGTTCAAGGTCATGGTGGCAGTGATTTGGGGGGACGTTTTCATGGTTGGAACCGAAACGCCGACTTTATCGCGGAATGTTGGCATCACTTTTCCGGGCACTGGAGCGGGGTAACAAAAATTGCCATGGGGCACAGTTTTGGCGCCGTATTGAGCACGCTGGCACAGGCCAAGTATTCGAATCTGTTCGATAAAATGATTCTATTGGATCCGGTATTTTTTCCGGCGAATTGGGCTCGCCTTTTAATGCTATCCGAGCCATTTGGTCTGTTAAAACTTAGCCCGTTGGCTCGCCGAGCCAAGGTTCGCCGTTCAAGCTGGGACTCTAAAGAGGATGCTTATGCGTATTTTAATGGTCGAGGCATGTTTAAAGGATGGCAGCCACAGTGTCTTGAGGATTACATTGAGCATGCCTTGCGTCCCGCAAAAAAAGGTTTGGAGCTGAGGTGCCCGCCTGAGCGAGAGGCGGCCATCTTCGGAAGTTTTCCTAAACGGTTGTGGGCTCATATTGAAAAAGTCAACTGCCCCACAGATCTCATCTACGGTGACGACACCTATCCCTTTGTCAAACAGTCTGCACATGCGATTCGTTTATCGCATCCGCTGTTTCGTGTTCATCAGGTCAAAGGTCGTCATTGTTTTATGCAAGAGTTTCCCGAAGCTACGGCCTCATTTGTAGAAAGTCTTGCGGATTTAGAGAAAAATTAATATGGCCCAAAGTCTGGACTGGTTTGCGTTTTTTATTTTTGCGTTGATGTGGGGCGGGTACGCGTCGCTGGCATCGTGGCTTGCCGGGCGTCGACCTTGTATTTCGAATACGCTCGATTTGTATCGGGAAGACTGGATGAGACGCGTTTTGAGGCGTGAGAATCGTATTGCCGATACCTCGGTATTAGGAAACCTTGAGCGAAACGGTGCTTTCTTCGCCTCCAGCAGTTTGTTAATCATTGCCGGTATATTGACTGCCTTGGGGTATACCGAAAAAGCGATGGAAACTTTTTCGGAAATGCCCTTTATCAATCACTCCAGTCGCTTACTCTGGGAAATAAAATTAGGGGTACTGCTGCTAATTTTTGTATACGCCTTTTTTAAATTTACCTGGGCAATGAGGCAGTATAATTTTTGTTCTGTTTTGGTTGGCAGTGCGCCATTGCCTTCAGAGGAAAAGGTCAGTCCGGCGGCAAGGGAAGCATTTGCCCGAAGTGCGGCAGCGGTTGCAAATCTGGCGGGGGATACGTTTAATCTGGGGTTACGTTCGTACTATTTTGCGCTTGCTATTCTCACATGGTTCATCCACCCGTTATTGTTGATTTTTGTCTCCACGGTTGTTGTGGCAATTTTGTATCACCGAGAATTTGGTTCGAAAGCACTTTATGCAATGCGTTCAGGAAAGCAATTTCAGGATTGATCCTACATTTGAACGCCCTCGGAACAATGAATGTCGAATAGAGAGGTATCGCATTTATGCAACACGACGAGAAACTGATTGGCCAGGTCACCCGCTTTGTGGAGTCTCTTGCGCAATGTCGCGAACTTGGAATTCGGTTGGTAGAGGCTCGCAGCAACCATTTAGTGCTGGAGTTACCTTACAGTAAGCGCATCGTGGGAAACCCTGAAACCGGTATCATCCATGGTGGGGCGATTACGACATTAATGGATACCACCAGCGGTAGCGTGGTGATTTGTGCGTTACCGGAATTCGAACTTTGTCCTACTCTGGACTTGCGTGTCGACTACATGAGTGCAGCCATTCCTGGTCAACCTGTTTATGCACGTGCAACATGCCATAAGATTACCAGGAATATCATTTTTACCCGTTGTGAAGCCTATCAAACCGACCCAGAAAAGATTGTCGCTCAGTGTGTAGCGACTTTTATGCGAATCGGAAAGGAGGCAACGCCACTATCCTATCGCCAACAGGTTGTTGGCGAACAAGACATTTGAGCAAACCATCCGCTTTAACTTTTTACTTAAGATGTATTTTATTTATGCCAATTAATCTAAAAGAATTAGTGCAGCGCGCACATGAAACGGGTGACTACCGGGCGCTCATTAATATTGTGCCTTATGCGTCGCATATCGGGATGTCATGCGAGAGATTCGGGGATGATGTGGTTTTCAGATTACCCCAAAAAGATTCCAACCTAGGCAATCCCATACTGCCAGCCATTCACGGGGGCGTGCTAGGAGGATTTATGGAAATGTCTGCGGCGCTCTATTTGGTCATGTTTCAGGAAATTCCAAAGCTTCCGCGTATCGTCGATTTTTCTCTGGATTATCTGCGGGCTGGATTAAATCGAGAAACCTATGTGGAGTGTCAGCTTACCCGTCAAGGAAATAAGGTGGCGAATGTAATGGCCAGTGCCTGGCAGAAGTCTCGTCGCGAACCGATTGCGCTGGCTCGAGCTCACTTTTTATTAGACCGGGCGTGAAGACGCTGTCTGTAAGTGCGGAACGACTAAAGGGCGAGGATTCTCCTCGCCACAGTGTGATAGAAGGACGCGTTAACAGACCTTCGTGATGAGATATAAATTCTTCGCTTGAAAAATTTTTTGACGCCCCCATTAAGCATCTACGCAAAGAGTCAGTCCTCTATTGGGTTGGCTGGGTAGCGAATGTTTCCGACGATTGTGCGGAAACTCAGGTTACGCGAAATTCATTCCGCAAGGTTAAATATAGAAAAAAGAGAGTTAGTGGCCCTATGAGCGTAGAAGCACAAAAAGAGACCCGTGGTTTTCAGACTGAAGTTAAGCAGCTGTTACATCTGATGATTCACTCTTTGTATAGCAACAAAGAGATATTTTTACGCGAACTCATTTCAAACGCATCTGATGCCTCCGATAAATTGCGCTTTGCGGCGTTAGCAGATAACAGCCTTTACGAAAACGATGGTGAGTTGCGTATACGCATCGAGTTTGATCAAGACGCCGGTACCGTAGCTATCGAAGATAATGGTATTGGTATGTCTCGCGATGATGTGGTGGAGCATCTGGGAACCATCGCTAAATCGGGTACTTCCGAGTTTTTGAAAAATCTTTCTGGAGACCAAAAGAAAGACTCGCAGCTGATTGGCCAGTTCGGTGTAGGCTTTTACTCAGCCTTTATTGTTGCGGATCGGGTAGAGGTACTGACTCGCCGCGCCGGTTTGCCTGCTGATCAAGCGGTTCACTGGGAATCTGCGGGTGAAGGGGAGTTCACGGTTACCAATATCACGAAGGAAACGCGTGGAACCAAGATTGTTCTTCACCTTAAGCCGGAAGAAAAAGAATTCGCTGACGGCTGGAGGCTACGTAGCCTGGTTAAAAAATACTCCGACCATATTGCGTTCCCGGTAGAAATGCAAAAAGATTCAACACCCGCAGAAGGTGATGAGGCGGCAGCTACGACCGAAACAGCGGTGGAATACGAAAAAATTAACGATGCAACTGCGTTGTGGACGACCCCTCGCAACGAGTTGAAAGACGAAGATTACAACGAGTTTTATAAGCATATCGGGCACGATTTTCAGGACCCCCTGGCGTGGTCTCACAATAAAGTTGAAGGTAAGCTGGAATATACCAGCCTGCTTTATGTACCGGGTCGCGCTCCGTTCGATATGTACAACCGTGAGGCGCCTAGAGGCCTGAAGCTTTACGTTCAGCGTGTTTTTATCATGGATGACGCAGAGCAGTTTTTGCCGCTTTATCTTCGTTTTATTAAAGGTGTGCTGGATTCCAACGATCTTTCTCTCAACGTCTCGCGTGAGATACTGCAGGCAGACCGAAATGTAGACAGCATGAAGACGGCATTAACCAAACGCGTTTTGGATATGCTTACCAAGCTGGCTGCCAATGAGCCGGAAAAGTACAAATCTTTCTGGAAGGAATTCGGGCAGGTACTTAAAGAAGGTCCTGCTGAAGATTATGCCAATAGAGAAAAAGTACTCAAGTTGATGCGTTTTGCGTCTACACAAGCGGGTGACGAGCAATCTGTGTCCCTGGATGATTATGTTTCTCGCATGAAAGAAGGTCAGGAGAAAATCTTTTTCCTCACGGCAGAAAGTTTTGCGGCTGGCTCCGGCAGCCCTCACCTTGAAATATTCCGCAAGAAAGGCATTGAAGTTCTGATTCTGACGGATCGTATTGACGAATGGATGATGTCTTACGTACAGGATTTCGCAGAGAAATCCTTCCAGGATATTACTAAAGGTGCGCTTGACCTCGGCAGCATTGAGGATGAAGAAGACAAGAAACATAAGGAAGAGGCAACCAAAACCTACGAAAGTCTTTTAAGTCAGGTTAAAGAGTTGCTCAAAGATAAAGTGGCAGATGTTCGTGTAACCAATCGCCTGACGGATTCTCCAGCGTGTATCGTTGTGGGTGAACAGGACATGGGAGCACAAATGCGCCGCATTATGGCGGCGGCCGGTCAAGCGATGCCCGAAGTCAAGCCGGTTTTTGAACTCAATCCGGATCACCCGCTGGTGAAACGATTGAATGACGAGCAGAACGATGAGCGCTTTAATGATCTGACCTGGGTGCTGTTCGATCAGGCAGCACTGGCGGGAGGGGAAAGCCTTAAGGAACCGGGTACCTTCGTCACTCGCCTAAACAAATTACTGCTGGAACTCAGCAAGTAATAAGCTATAAAGTCGTCATTGTAGAAAAAGAGCGGTACGTAAAAGTACCGCTCTTTTTTTTTAAAATTCAGGTTTTCCTTCTAAACTAAATGATCGATATGTCATTAATTAGTCTATCTCCAGGAAATGCAATAATGACCGTTCGAATTTCGTATAGCTTGGTGACTGTCATTGCGGAGACGGAATGTTTTGAACGAATTTATGCGTGCGGCGCTTAAAGAAGCAATGCAAGGCCTTGCGGAAGGCGGGATTCCTATTGGTTCTGTATTAGTTCATGAAGGCAAAATTATTGGGAGAGGTCACAATAGGCGGATTCAAAAGGGGAGTGCGATACTGCATGGCGAAATGGATGCGTTGGAGAATGCTGGTCGGTTAACGGCAGCCGTGTATAAAAATTCAGTCTTGTATACGACGCTATCGCCTTGTGCGATGTGTTCGGGCGCCATACTTCTTTACGGTATACCTAAAGTCGTTATCGGTGAAAATAGCACGTTCAAGGGCGAGGAGGATTTACTCGCTTCAAGAGGAGTAGAAATTGAGGTAATGAACGAAGCCGCCTGTATTGCATTAATGCATGAGTTTATTGCAGATAAACCACAGGTGTGGCGAGAAGACATTGGAGAATAAATCGGGTTTTTATATTCCTCCAGGAGTGAACCTGGAGGAATATAAATGTCAGGCAGCGTTTTGTTCGATTAATGCTGAAGTATCTTCACCGCCAAACGCTTCGAGCAGTGCGGGTAGTAATCGAGATAATTCGAGCGACATGAGTGAGAAGCTTGCGTCCAAACGGGCGGCGGCATCGTCTGCTTCGGTATTATCAAGTTGTTCCTGAAAGGAATCACCAAACTTCAACCGCTTGATGCTCAGGTCTTCCTGTAAAAGAAAACTGATGTTCTCTTCCCATTCCATGGCCAGCTTAACTACTTGTTTTCCTGCAGTTAAATGTCCGGCGATTTCGTCACTATCCAGTGCGACACCTTTGCATCTCACAACGCCACCTTCAGGGCCGGTATCCCGAAGTTCGCAATCGTCTTGCGATACCAGTCCGGTTGGCAGGTGAGCGTCTTTTGCTATCCACTGCGTCATAACAAAGGCAGGCGCAGTATTGACGGCTGGAATTCGAACCGGCAAAGAGCCCAGCGTTTTTCGTAAAAAGCTTGTCAGATCTTCCGCCAGTTTTGGAGATGATGCATCTACTATAATAAAGCCATCCTTGGGCGAGATGTAAGCGTAGGTCAGGCGAGAGCGTGTAAATGCTTTGGGAAGCATTTCATAAATCAATTGCTCCTTAATTTCGTCCTTTTCCTTTTTTCGAACCTTTCGCATTTGCTGATCTTCTATTTCAGCCACCTTCTCTGCCAATGCGTCTTTGATCACGGTAGAGGGTAATAGTTTTTCCTCTCTTTTCAGACACAAGAGAATATTGCCTTGGGTGACGTGCGTAAATTGTACGCCATGACGGCCAAGTGGTGAGGTCCATCCCATGCGGTAAGTTTCAACACTACCACAAGGTTGAAATTCGTGTTCTGCCAATGCAGATTCCAGATCTTCAGGAGAGGTTGAAAAAGGCTTTGTAAATCTATAAAAAATAACGTTTTTAAATAGCATGATCTCAATATTCAGTTATTAGTCAGGTGGGAGGATATGGCTGAAAGGATTTTGATTATGCAGCAAACCCTCCATGAGGCAAAGCCAAAACTGGTAAATATTGACGAAATAAATAGGTTGCAGTCTGGGTGTTTTATGCTAACGGTAGTGCTTCACATTCCTGATCTGGCGGTTTAGACTTCAGGCCTGTCAGGTAATTCTAGTGAGAAATTTCATTGATTGAGCTGGTGTTGTATAGCACGTCTGGCTGTCACCTTTGTGATATGGCGCTTGAAGTCATCGCTTTTGGTTTACAAGGACAGGGTTGGCGTCTTGAAGAAATAGAAATTTCCGAAAGTGATCATTTGATCGAACGGTATGGGGTACGTATTCCCGTTGTCCGTCTTGCGAACAAAGGGGATTGTCATGTCGTAGGGGGAGATGAGTGGGAGCTAGGTTGGCCTTTTGAGCCAGCGCAGGTTATTGAACTAGTTAAACGGGGATATTCGTGAAGTATTGGTTAATGAAAACCGAACCAGATGTTTTTAGTATCGATGATCTTGCATCGAGACCAGATCAGTCCGAGCCTTGGGATGGTGTCAGAAATTATCAGGCACGCAATATGATGCGTGATGAAATGAAGCCTGGGGACGGAATATTTTTTTATCACTCCAACTGTGACGTTCCCGGGATTGTGGGTGTTGCTCGGGTTTTGCGTGAGGGCTATCCCGATCACACATCCTGGAATCCTGAAAGTAAATACTACGATCCGAAATCCAGCCCCGACAATCCGCGCTGGTTTATGGTGGATGTGGGCTTTGAACGGAAATTTTCGGAAACGATATCCTTGCAATGTTTGCGATCGCTGTCTGAGTTATCAGAGATGCCGCTTGTTCGAAAAGGAAATCGTCTATCCGTCATGCCTGTTGGGGAATATGAATGGAATTTTATCCTCGGATTGGCTCAGTAGTTTGTACGTTGGGCCACAATTTGTCTGGTTAAATATTGTACGGATTCATTTACTTTGATGGGATGGCCGGTATAATGCCCCGCATTGTGTAAGATTGTTTTTAAATAGAGACTTATCATGACAGAAGAACAGTTTTCCGATATATCCATGTATATCCTGGTGACCGGGATGATCATCTTTATGGGGTATATTGTCTGGGATTTGGCGAAGCGATCTAAAGCAGGGAAATTCGGTACCGCGGTATTGTTTTTTGCACTAGGGTTGGGGGTCGTCGGATTTATAATCAAGACCGTGATTGTAGAAGTAATGAATATATAACCTGGAATGCCTCAGCGAGTGGCTGAGAGCATTACTGGATATGCACATAGCCATTCTTCAAATAACAAAGGGGCAATCTAAGCCCCTTTGTTCGTTCTTAAATGATTTTTTAAAGCGTTTTAAGTAGTTTTTTTGCTTCATCCTGTTCAGGATAGTTTCTGTTTACAAATTTTAACAGCACGGCTTTCGCTTCTTCATTCTTCTTAAGTTGCGATAGCGCAAGCGCATAATGATAGCCAATCGTCGGATCAGAGGGGGCTCCTTTATGAGCCGCTTCAAGATGAGTCACGGCCAATTCCTGCTGTCCGTTTTGAAACAGGATATATCCATAAGTGTCAAGAATAGGCGCAGAGTTGGGCATTAACTGAAATGCGCTTTCAGCCACTTGGGCGGCCTCTTCCAGTTGACCGCTTTCACCCAAAACCCAGGCGAGATTGTTAAGCGCAACGATATTCTTTGGTGACTTCGAAAGTATCTGTCGGTACTGTGCAATGGCTGCCGAATGATCGGTACTGATGTTTCTATTGGCTTTATAAAGCTTGACGGCCTGATCGTCAGGATATTTGGCTAACCAGTTGGCAAGCAGCTTATCGGCTTGTGCACTTTTTTCAATTTTATAGAGCGTACTGGCTAACGTGAGCAAGGATTTTGTCGTGTTAACCTTTTTGTGGTAATTGCTGTAGTGCAGTTCGGCGTTGGCGTAGTCCTTTTCCGACATAGCATATTCGGCCTGATAGATTTCAAACTCCGGCAGGTCTACACCTTCATTGCGGAGTCTGGCGATTCGTTTCTTCCCCTGTTCGGTCATTTTGTTTACATAGAGTAATTTTACTTCCGAAGAGAGCAAGGAATGCTCGTTAGGTAATAGCTTTAATGCTTTCTGGTTTTCCTCTAGCGCACCTTTCAGGTCGCCCATTTTGGCCATTACGCTGATGACTGCCTGATGTGGCGCAGGAGAGCTAGGAGTTTTTTCCCGCCAGTTTTTGACATGTGTAAGTGCCAGCTCATATTGACCGGTCTTAATATAGATTTTTCCAAGCAGCTCCTGAGCGGTGACATAGGAGCGCTCGCTTTGAGGGATGCTGGTCAGAATTGCTATAGCTTCAGAGGTGTTGTTGAGCTCCAGGAGTGCGCCTGCCTGGATGATTTTGAGGCTTTGCTGATCTTTATTTGTGTTTACTGCGTTTACAATGCGGGTGTACGCTTCATCCGTAGAACCTGCTTTTTTGGAAAGTGCAAAATATTGGATAAGCGCGGTTTCGTGAGCCGGGTTCAGTTCGAGTATTTTTCTTAACTGGGCTAACGCTGAAGCAATGTCATTTTTTGCCACATAGGCTTTGACCAAATTCATATAGGCTGCGTGGTTGTTGCTGTCTTTGCCGAGTGCAGTTTTAAAATATCCGATCGCTTTATCAAATTCTCCGGTAAAGTTATGGACAATTCCCTGGAGCACATAGCCATCCGCTTTTTCCGGCTGTTTGTTAATGGCATCTTGTGCGAGCTTTTTGGCTTCGTCTTTGTTGCCTTTACTTATGTGGTATTCGATCAGTGCCATACGGGCGGCGGGCGCATTCTCTTGTTTATCCAATAACTTTTCTAAAGCATCGGCGCCGCTTTCTTCATTTTGCATAAGTTTGACGATGCCTAACCGCGTCTGGGCATTGACATCGTCGGGGTTGGCTTTGCTTGCTTTTTCAAACCAGGCCTGGGCTTCTGCCAGGTTACCTTGCTGAGCCATTTTTGATCCGAACTCATTCATTAGCGCAATGTCATGCTTGGATGAATTTCCGCTATCACTAAAAGACTTCAAGGCATCATCGCTGTACCCCAATCTAAAGTTACTGTAAGCCAGCATTCGATGAGCAACGTGTGTGGGAGGTAGCGTGTCGACCACTGAGAGGAGTTGCTTTCTGGCAGACTCGAAATTCTCCAGATAAAATTGACTCATACCAACCATCAGCTTCGCGCGCTTGTCGGTTTCTTCCCGATTGAGCGCAGTTTCAGCACTCTTTAATGCACCTTCGTAATCTTTAGCCTGTAAACGTATACCGGCTTTTAATAAATTGCTGGTAACGTGGTTAGGTGCTCGCTTTAATATAATGTCGATGTTCTTTTCCGCCGCTTCGAACTGATCAATACTCAGCTCCAAACGCGTGATGAACAAGTAGAGTTCCATTCGGTTGGGTTCAATGTTGATTGCATGCTGAAGATCATCAATGGCCTTTTCCGTTTGCTTTTTATCCGTAAAAATACGAGACCTTAAAATATAAGCCTCTGGATTATCGCTTTGATGACCAATAATGCCGTTTAACAGCTCCAAAGCTTCGTCATATTTCTTTTCCAGCGCATTCACATATGCCAAACTAAGCTGGCTATTGGCTTCGTTAGGGGCTTCTAACGATGCCATCTTGAATTCTGTTAAGGCATCATTAGGCTTTTGTAGCATGATTTGCGCCAAGCCTCTCAAAAGAAAAAGATGAGATTTTTGCGCTGGCGTTAACGATTCAATTTGAAGCGTCTTGTCAATAAGATCCTTAAATCTATATTGATAGTAGAGTGCACGCGCAACATCTTCGACTAGCAGATTTTTGTCAGCCCCGTAGTTGATGGCTTTTTCGATTTCCTTTTCTGCCGCCGCTCCTTGCTGGATTCTTAAATAAAGGCGCGCAAGCAGTATTCGCGCTTCGGCATTTTGAGGGTTTTGCTGTAAGGCGTTCTTCAATTCGATAGAGGCGGCACTATAGTTTCCCTGCTCGGAGTATACCTTGGCCGATTGGAGATACTCCTGATCAGTTTTTGATGTACCGCAGCCCGTTAATATTATTCCAGCCAGCATCAGCGGCAGTATTTGTTTCTTATTGGTTTTATTAAATACCGAGGAAGCAACGCGATATTTCCTTGCCATGAAATACTCCATTCGCATAATTATTAGCTATTAGTTCAACCAGATTGTCGACGATAGCGGGAATAAGCAGATATTGCGAAACTATAACACTACTCGTGTTTTGTGGGTATGGTGTTGTTTAATTTGAGGGGAAGTACATTTATTGCAGAATTGTATCCGGCATCAAACAGACTTTCCTTATCGGCCTGGGTTAGTTTGAAGTCAACCGGAGAGATATCTCCCGTGTCGATCAGAAGCGTTCGATGCCAGAAATCGTTACTGACATATTCGCGCGAAATTGTGTTCATAAAAGTTCTTATGAGCATGGTGATATAGGATTTTAGGGGGATAATACTGGTTTCCGCGTTCTTCCGTTCTCCATTGCTTCGAAGTCTGAAGCATATGACGGGTGTGCCATCTTCCGCCCAATCTCGATGCAAGGCATCTTCAGACAAAATACTGCCGTCCACCATAATGAGTTTATTGAATTCCTGAAAGCTGAATAGCAGGGGAATGGACATGGAAAAGCGAACTGCTTTCGAAACCTTCATATCAGGGGTTCGAGTTTTGCTGAAAATGACGGGGCCTCCCTTGGAGACATCCGTAGCAACGATACTCAGATTCTTGGTCAGTTCAGAAAATGTCACCCCACCTAGCAAAGTGTCTATCCATTTTTCGAAGGTATCACCGTTACTGAGCCCTCCGGACCGCAACAGTGTAATTAATGAATTGCCTTTGAATTTGGCAAAGTCTGTGTGTATCGCCAATGATTTCATTTCATTAACGGAGAATCCTGCTGCAAACAGGGATGCCACGATACTCCCGCCACTTACTCCCACTAGATGGTCAAATTCAACGGTGAGCTCTTCCAGTGCCTTGAGGATGCCAATGTGTGCTGGTAGCCGTGTACCTCCGCCTGCAAACACCGGTACTATTTTTAGGGCACTTGATGGGGCTGCGCTTGCGGTAATGATGCTGTTCACATGTAAGCCAACTTTTAAAACGAAAGTGATTAAAAAGTAATCGCTTTCGTAATTATGGTTGGCTTATCAGGTATTTCAATGTCACCGATTACTTATTTACATAATCAGAGCAAGAGTTCAACGACACCAGGCTGACTAAGAAAGCCTAAAGGGCTGGCCGTAGGACCGTAGGCTCCGGATTGGAAAATGGCTACAAGGTCTCCGATTTGAGCTTCTGGCAGTAAGTACTTGTCTGCGAGGATATCCAGTGGCGTACAAAGAGGGCCAACAATATTGGTAACTACCGATGGCGCCGTCGAGGCTTTGGTGGCCACGCAAACGGGGTAGTTTTTACGAATGACCTGACCAAAGTTTCCGGAGTTTGCCAAGTGATGGTGAAGGCCACCATCAGTCATCCAAAAACTTTGCCCCCGGGACTCTTTGATGTCGTTAATTTTGCTAACGTATAGTCCTGACTCGCCCACCAGAAAGCGGCCTAACTCGATGACAATTTCCGTATCAGAGAATACATCCTGATAATCTCTTAGCAATTGACGCAGATTATCCCCTATGGGGGCGAGATCCAGTGGCATCTCGCCCGGAAAGTAGGGAATACCAAACCCCCCGCCAATATTAAGTTTCAAGAGCGGCACTTCGCTGTCTTTTACCAGGCGGCGAGCGAGTTCAAATGTTTTATTGTGTGCGTCAATAATAGCGTTGCAGTTGAGGTTTTGTGATCCGGAAAAGATGTGTAGACCCATATACTCGATAGCGCTCAAATCCATCTGACGAATGATTTCAGCAACTTTTTCCGCATCTATTCCAAATTGCTTGGGTCCTCCGGACATTTTCATGCCCGAAGATTTCAATTCGAAATCAGGATTGACCCTGATCGCCACCCGGGCTTTAACGCCTTGCGTTTTGGCGTATTCAGTAGCTCTGGATAATTCGGTTTCCGACTCAACGTTCAGCGTGATGCCTGCATTTATCGCGGCGTGAATATCAACTTCTGACTTACCGGGTCCGGCAAAACTAATTTCAGACGGAGACATGCCACTGTTAAGTGCAACGATGAGTTCCTTCTGTGACGCGATATCCAGACCATTAACCCTGTTTGCCAAATGATTGACAACCGCCGGGTGTGGATTGGCTTTAATCGCATAATGAAGGTGTATCCTTTCAGGAATATGTTCGCGAAACTCGGTAATTTTCGTATTAATAATACTGCGATCATAGACATAAAATGGCGTTTGTCCCGCAATGCCTGCGATCATTCTTACGGGCAAGCCTGCGACTAATAGGTCATCGCCTTTTTTTTGATAGTAAGGCGACGGGTGATGTTGGGGCTTTTTAATTTCCATGAACATTCAGACCAGTGACGAGTTAAGATGCAAACATAGTTTGATAGGATTCCAGGAGCTCTCTCCTGTTAATCTTGCCGTTAGGATTGTGTGGCAGACTTTCCAGAAAAATAACTTTATGCGGCACCATAAAATTGGGTAATAGCTTTTTACATGTGTTCACCACTGCAATTTCATCATCTTCCTGCACATTTTTACGAGTGGCGAATATGGTTACGGCTTGTCCGATATCGGGATGAGGCAGACCTATCGCTGCCGCTTCGATGACCCGGCCACTGGAATATACCGCTTCTTCCACTTCAGTCGGGCTGATGCGATAGCCTGAACTTTTAATCATGTCGTCCTTTCTGGCGACAAAATAAAGAAAGCCTTCTTCATCTTTATAGACCGTGTCTCCTGACCAGACAGCCAGTTCGGTGGTGGGAATGGCTTGAATTCTGGCCGGCGTAGGCTTGAATCGTTCCTCTGTTTTCTCTGGCGAGTTCCAATAGCCAAGACTAACCAAAGGTCCACGATGAACCAGTTCACCCGGTTCGTGTGGCGCACATTCACAGCCGTCCTCGCGCACAACCATAATTTCCGCATTGGGAATAGCGCGCCCCATTGAGCCGGGTCGCTTGTCTACCTGATCCGGAGGAAGGTAAGTGGAACGGAAGGCTTCGGTTAAGCCGTACATGAGATAAGGTGAGGCATTGACGAAAATTTTTCTGAGTTGTTGGAGCGTTGCCAGTGGCATGGCGCCACCAGAGTTCGTGAAATATCTCACAGAGGCTCCGGCCTGTTCATCCCACTCCAACTTGACAAGCTGGCTCCACAAAGGGGGAACTGCGGCCAAACCCGTGATTTGATGGAGTTTAACGGCTTTGATCACATCCTGTGGCAGCAGATAATCCATAATGATACAGCAGGCACCTACGTTAAATGAGGTGGTTAACTGGCTAAACCCGTAATCGAAACTCAGGGGGAGCAAAGCGAGTATTTTGTCGTTAGATGTGTTGCAGAGGTATTCTGAAACGCTTTCTGCGCCAACAAAAATATTTCGGTGGCTGAGCACCACGCCTTTTGGATTGCCGGTACTCCCGGAGGTATAGAATATCGCCGCAAGATCTGCGTCGGTTGCGTGTTGTCGCTTGGTATCCAGTGGGGTCTGATCGCTCATCTGTGCAGAATCGACGCTCCAGTAAACGCTCTGCATTTCCATCGGTTGCTTTATAGGATCAACACTGACACAGGCTTTTAAGTCGGGACACCGCTTGAGCGATTCTGCAAGTTGCAGATGTCTTTGGTGGCTGGTTACCAAAAAGCGAACATTACAATCATTGAGAATATATTCAACCTGATGTGGTTTCAGAAGCGGGTTGATCGGTACAAAAACGCCGCCCGCTAGGCTGGTACCAAATATGGCAACCACCGTTTCAAGTTGTTTTGGTAAGTAGATTCCTACGCGATCATTTTTGTTGAGACCGAGCTGTTGCAGCAGGTCTGCAAATTTTTCCAGCGCCTTTTTTAGTTCGGCATAACTAAGTTGGCTTTTTTTAAAAACAAGTGCAGTATGGTCGGGATACGTTTTTGCACTTTTATAAACCAGGTCATGGACAAAGCGGTACATCCTGTTTTCCTCTAAGGCTAGCCAGGCGGGGCTGATAGACATGCTGAAAAGCTAATCCGACGTTAAGCGGAGCGTTTCATTGGATTGGTTTCATAAATTATGGAAATATTAGACTATTAGGCTCGGACATTTACAAGAAAATGTCGTGTATTTTATGGAAAACAAAGGAGATGGACGGTATGGTTGTGCGCTTTATCGGGATATTTTTGTGTGTATGCGCATTCAGTCAGGCGCACGCCGGAAGCCTTGTTGAAACGATAAAAGTCATCAAGGCTTCGATGGTGGGGGTAGGTGCGTTCGATCCGCTGGGTAAGCCTCAGGCAAGGTTATTTGGTTCCGGGTTTGCTGTTCATGACGGTCACTATATCGCGACAAACTTTCATGTCATTGATTTGGTACTGAAACCAAAGGAGGAGTTCGTTGTTTTCTACGGAAAAGGCGCGTCTCCGGAAATTCTAAAGGTGCAGGTCGTTGCAACGGATCGTGACCATGATCTGGCATTGTTGAAACTGACAGGCCGAACTTTGCCGTCCTTAACCTTGTCGGCCGATTACACATTAAAAGAGGAGGGGACAACAATTGCGTTCACGGGTTATCCGATTGGCGCGGTGCTTGGCCTGAATCCAGTGACTCACACAGGAATAGTTTCGTCGGTCACACCTATAGCGATACCCGCACCAACCGCAAACAAGCTTTCGGTGACCTTGTTAAAACGACTCAAAAATCCTTATGAAATTTACCAGCTTGACGCGACGGCTTATCCTGGCAACAGTGGAAGCCCGGTATATCTGGCGGACACGCCTGAAGTTATCGGAATAATAAATAAAGTGTATGTAAAAGAATCCAAAGAAAACCTTTTGCGTGACCCCAGTGCGATTACCTACGCTATACCTGCTATCTATTTAGATAACCTGATACAAGACTATATTGCTAAATAGTCACGCAATACGACTGAATTAACAGATTGACGAGCTTTAAATAATACTTGCTGCTCCCGGGTTCAGGATTGACAGCACCTCTAAGGCTTCGAGATTGGTATATTCAATACTCTTACTTAAATCCTCCTCTTCCAGACCTTCTCTTGCTGCCAGTTTTGATACGGACTCGCTGAGTTCGCTCACTGGTTGTGCGTTTGATATCAGTGACACCAAAGCATTAGAAATATGCAGAAGTGAGGTCTCCTTGTTAAATACATTGGTTTGCAGTGGGATATGCTGAAAACGGATAGGGATCACCAGATTGTCTGGGAGTTTCCAGGCGGTAACCAGTTCTGCCGAGCAGTCCGCGTAATTAAAGCCTAATACCTGCCGTTGATTTTCCAGAGGATTGGCATTTTCCCGTGTCATTTTTTCAATTTCTGAGGCTTTTTCCGGTGCCACCTGTGCTACCACCAGCTCGCCAATGTTGTGCAGCAAACCAATAATGAACAATCGTTCATGTCGTTTGGTGCCATTCATGATTCCCAGATTTCTCATCAACAGTGCACACTCTACGCTTTCATTCCAGAAACGATCGATATCAATGGTACCTTTTGCGATTTGATTGACCACATTACCAGTGCAGTTCGCTAACGCCAGATGTATCACGGCTTCAGAGCCAATAACGTTGATCGCCTGAGTTAATGTGTCGATCTGGGATGGGAAGCGATACAGCACACTATTTGATAGTTTCAGTACTCGTGCGGCTAGAGAGGGATCTAAAGAAATTATTTCTGCATAATCATTGAGAGTAGAGGAATCGCTATTTTGAAGCGATTGTAGACGCAAAAATGTATCTGGGAGTTCAAACAGATCCTGAACTTGGCTGGCAAACGTTTTTGCATTCATAGGTTAGTCTTTGTTAAAACGAGGTATTTTCCTTGCCTGAGTAGCTTTGTTGGAGTTCCTTTCCCTAGTTAAGTTTTATCGAAATTAGAAATATAGCAAGCTGATTCGCACGCCTGACGCATTATTTTGCTAGCGGTCGCTAACGAGTCCTGCAATCAGGCCGTAGCGAGGATTGTTCTGGTTCCGATGGTTGAGCCACGCTACCAAATTGCGTCGTTAGAATGTGCGAACTACAAACTGAAGTCTTTGAATCGACTAATTAGTATATAAATAAACGTCACAGACCTTGGTCGCAATGGCTTCAGCGTTCCTGATAAGTTAACCGATTCTGCCCCTAAAGGAACCCATCAGGCTCCATCGTTATTCTGTATCTTGCTCAACAGAATTATCCGAATGTACTTGCATTCCGTACTTATCGGTTAAGCTATAAAGGGTCGGACGGGTAATGCCAAGCAAACGGGCGGCACGAGACATATTGTTTTCTGCCTCCATAAGCGCTTGAGTGATGGCTGCTTTTTCTGCATCTTCTCGAACCTGTCTTAAATTAAGGGGGCGTTGTTCTTGCGTTGAAACATTCTGGAGCTCAAGATCAGCGGCAGAGACTTTCTTGCCGTCTGCCATAATTGTTCCGCGTTTAACTTTGTTGATCATTTCGCGAACATTGCCAGGCCAGGTATAAGACTTGATCGCTTTAACGGCGTCCTCGGAAAACGTCAGTTGTTTGCGATCCATTTGCTGAGCAAAGGACTTTAGTAGCGATTGGGCAATTACGAGCGCGTCGCCATCTCTGCTTCGTAAAGGCGGAATGTTAAGGGTGATTTCACTAATACGGTAGAATAGATCTTCCCGAAATTCGCCTTGGTCAATTAATGACCGTATATTGCGGTGAGTTGCACAAACCACACGAACATCCACTGGTATTTCTTTTACTCCGCCTACGCGCTCAACAACACGCTCCTGAAGAAACCGAAGCATTTTAGCCTGCAAAGGCATAGGCATATCGCCAATTTCGTCGAGGAACAATGTTCCGCCATCGGCAATTTCAATCTTTCCTTTCTTTAACTGAGTTGCCCCCGTAAAGGCGCCTTTTTCATAGCCAAACAACTCGCTTTCCAACAGGTTGTCGGGGATGGCAGCACAGTTAATTGCAGAGAAGCTTTTGTTTCTTCGCCCACTTAAGTTGTGAATTGCGCGGGCGAGAACCTCTTTGCCTGTGCCGGTTTCACCTAATAACAACGTTGTTACATCAGCAGAGGATATCTTTTCAATTGTGCGGCAAATCTCCTGCATTTGCGGACTGCTTGCAATAATGCCGGGAAGGGTGGAGCTTGATTGCGCTTGAATGAGTTGCTGATTTTGTTGTTCCAGTTCGAAATGTCGAAATGCGCGATTAACAACAAACGCCAGGATATCGGCATCTAAAGGCTTTTGGTAGAAATCACAAGCGCCAATGGCGACGGCTTTAACAGCATTTTCCTTTTCTTCTCGCCCGGTCACTACAATTATCTTCGTTTGTGGTGCCAGTTGGAGTATATCTTCCAGTGTCCGGAATCCTTCCGTTGCCCCACCCGGATCAGGGGGAAGCCCCAGGTCGAGGGTAATTACCTGCGGCTCAACTCTGCGTAACAATGATAAGGCCGCTTCTCGATCATCAGCTGTAAAGACTTCAATGTCTTCATCGAAACACCAACGCATTTGGCTTTGCAGTCCGGGATCATCTTCTACGATAAGTAATTTCTTTTTCACTGTTAGCCTTTTCCCTAGTATTGTGTTACTTCAGATAAACTCGCGCGGATATCATAAAGTTTTTCAACAGGTTAATCTTCGTCAGAGCTAATGTAATTTAGCATAAGATCACCAGGTTGATGATTTTTTCGTTTTTTATGCACTAGCTGGCGCGATCTATCAAGGGGATTTTTATACTGAAACAACTGCCTAATCCTACTTCGCTGGTAACGCTTAAGGTTCCACCTATTTTTCGAATATATTCCCGACTTTGGTAGGCGCCAATTCCCATACCGGTTAATCCTTTGGTACTCTCAAAGGGTTTAAACAGGCGATCCTTTATAAATGCTTCACTCATACCTGCACCGTTATCCTGAATAAATATGACCGCATTGTCTTTAGCTTCTTTGACAGTAACGGATATTTCCCCGGTTTTAGGCGTGGCATCCTGAGCATTCTGCACGATGTGACCGATGACACTTTTTAGCTGATTTGCATTGGCTTTGACCAGTAATGGTTTGTTCGATTTTTCCTCATGCAGTTCTGGTGCAGGCATTATTTTGGCATGTTGCGCAACCACAGAACGCAGTACATCCCAAAGGTTTAACGTTTCTGTAGCTTCATCGGTGGTTTCATTCCTGAGCTGAGCCAGCAAATGGGTCATTTTTTCAACGCTATGACCGGTGGTGTTGATCATGTCGTCGATAAATTGCGGCTTACTCTTATGTCGTTCGGCATTTTTCACCATTAGGGATAACTGTGCTACAACCGTTTTTAAGTCGTGTACTAAAAATGCGGATGTTTTATTTACGGCATCAAACTGTTTGGCTTCCGCGAGTCGGTCCTGAGAATCATTCTGTACTAAGTAGCTACAGGCCTGTCTTGATACCACTTTGATGAGATCAAAGTTTTCCCAATTTAGTTCGATGGGGGCAATGGGCTGACAAAGCATAACCAAACCGACGCAGCTTGCGCCCTGGTATAACGGGATGATTAGCCATGGATGTTCGGCGTTGGATATGACTTCCGGAATTTCCAGTAAATTGTAGGACGTCGGATCTCGAATATATTCTTTTAAATCAATGACCCAGTCTGATTCATTAAAGTACTCTATGATGTCGGCGTTACCGTCGATTTGATTATGTTTAATCGGTGCAATGTTCAAATATCCTTTTGCAACAAAATTGCCTTCGTCATTTCTAAACCATAATACACCAGCCCGACTTTCGACCAGTTCCGCAAGAACACGGATAACTCTCACAGAAAGATCCTCATTTGCATCATTCTGCGTTAGTAGTTTTGTGCTTTTTACCCACTCGTCCCGATAGTCATATTTATAGTCAAAGAAATTCTGACTGATATAAACCATGAGGCGCGCCCTTAATTTCGAGGAGCTGAATAGGAACAACAAGACAATGAACGCTAAAAAAACAAATAGAACCTGAAGGGCGTTACCCCAGGTTCCTCCTACATATTTAACGTAGTAGCCACCGGCCGACATGACAACCAGATAAATCCCGGCCAGTGAAATTATGCTTGAATTGAACACGACCTGCCGGGACACCTGCATTTCTATCGGCTGTTTTTTACTGTTAATTAGTGTGATGGCGATAAGCGGGGCTACCAGGGTGTTTACAATGCCCCGGGTGTCCCAAAGGACAGGTGAGATCTCGTTTAAAAGAAGTGCATCGGCATACATAAAAAAGTCATAGCCATAAATCCCTGCCAGGGCAATGGCCAGGTATTTGATACTGGAACGACCATAGGCAAAGCTATTTCTCCAAACTTGTTCCAATAAAATCAAACAGAGTAACGCAACTAGTATTTGGCCAAGTACCAAATGATGGCCTGATATTAGATCAATATGGGTTAGCTTTTCTACAATGGGGGTGACGATCATTGCGCTGAGCAATATCATCGCCCCCATCGCGAGGCGAAAGTGAGATCTGTTGACAAGAATGTGTCGACCGCTGCCAAAGCCCAAAAGTAAAAAAAGTAATACTAGCCAGCTAATGTTTCTTGCAGTTTCTGCCGTATATCGGAAGTAGAAGGAAGGAAATCCCGTCGCAGACTGAATGCTTTGAAGTGTCATCCAGAGGCTGGTAGTCAATGATGCCGCAATGAGGGCTTTATCTGTATTTCGTCTAAAATAACTGCGCATTATGAACGTGGCGATTATTAAATAGACAAGTGCGCCGGTTCCATGACTGATTGCGCCAAAGTTAAGATTCATAGATATAAAAAAGCCAAATGGTTACAACGAGAAATTCACCAGCAAAATGGCGGAGTATGATATTAACTCTCGTCCAAAATGCTAAAGCTTAAAAAGATGACAAAAAAAATCGCGGGAATGACAAATAACGGGTTAGGGAAGGCTAGCATGATACATCCGGATCCGATCCAAATATTTTTTACCGTCGACTTTTTCTGGAGATATGCAGAGGTAAAACAACGACGATAAAAGTGGCTTTTGTCAGGGGTTGTGTCGTTCGTCCAGGTTGGAAGAATGAATTGTCGAATGAGTGCAGTGATCAGTGTAAACACGACAGTACTCCTGTTAAAACACCCGCCATTCTAACTAGGTTAGATGCTTTGCCTGATATATCAAATCCGTCCCGAATACTGACTTAACTGTGACTCCCTTCTTTGCTGCCTGACTTCTTGCTTCGGCGCTGTAGACGTGATGACTCACCTACAGCGCCTTGGGTTGCTTAATTTGCTTTCTGATCTTTATAGTACCTAAGGATCTCTTTCAAAGGACGCTTGATCTTAAAGTCAAAATGTTTCGCAAAGTTCCGGCCATCGATCACTACCGGATATTTAAAGTAATTTATTAAGTAGCTAGGGAAACTTCTTAATTTTAAAGACTTGGTAATGAATTTTGGAATCGCCGGGGGCACAGACAAAATTGGTATGCGTGTGCAGCCACATAGACCCAGGGCTTCCTGATAGGATACCCAGTCTTCGGGCGACACATTGTAAACACCGGGAGAGTTTTTTTCATACGCAAGCACAATGGCATCAGCCATATCGTCGATATGAATAAATTGCATCATAGGTGAAAAGCCCAGCAGGACAGGCGAATAGCGACTGCTTAACAAGCGGCTGATAGTGTTTTTTACCCCAGGGCCGACGATGTTACAGGGGCGCAGTATGGTGATGTGTAAATCCGGGTATCGCCAGAAGTAGATATTGGCGAGATTTTCTAACTCAACCGAGTCGACAAGATCCATCGTGAGTTCGGTCGCTTTAAGTGGGGCTGTTTCGTCAATCAATGCCGGATTGTACGCATGAGCGCCATAAACGTGATAGGTCGATAATACGATTACCTTTTTAATACCGTATTTATGGCTTAAATCCAGCAACTTTTGGGTGCCTAAAACATTGGCGTTATACCGGCGGGAGCGAGTTTCTTCGCTGGCCAGCATTCGTCCCATATGAATGACGCCATCGAAATGATATTTCCGGAAAAGGTCTTCGAAAACCCGCTTATTAAAATCAATACGGAAGCTGGGAATATCTTCACTAAGATAAACCTGCTCCCGGAAATCTATGGCCACAATTTGATAGTGATCTCGAAGGCGATTGATCACTTGCTGGGCAAGTGCGCCCGCCGCTCCTGTAATAAGTATGCAGGGCTTCGTATTTTTGTAATCCATCAGAAAAGCCTCTTCCTTTCATTTAACCCTTTGTCAATTAGACGGTTGATTTCTTGCTTGACCAACTCAACTCGCGCGGTCACTTCGTCTTCTAGTACATCTTTTGAGTCAAAATGCATCGGATCGCCAAAATTAAGAATTACTTTTGCCGGGAATATAACTGGCAACGCGATGGGAACGTAAGGGACACCCAATAACTTGGCTAACGGTTTGATATTGGCAATCGCCGGAATGGTTTCTTCGCAACCCACTACGCCGACGGGGACAATCGTTGCGTTATATTTCATCGCCAAGTGCATAAAGCCGTTGCCGAACCGTTGAAGTTGATAGCGATCTTTATAGAGCTTTCCTGAGCCACGTACCCCCTCTGGAAAAACAATAACGGCTTCACCATTTTCAAGCATTTTCGCGCAGTTGGCCGGGTCACCCAGAACAGCGCCAACTTGATTCAGGAAATTACCAACGAAAGGAACCGTTGGAAAAAAGCGTTCAATCATTGCACGAGGAAGTCGGGGAGATTTATCTCGGGTTGCTATGGAATAGCCAATCAGTGTTCCATCGATAGGTAGCTGACCGCTATGATTTGCGATTATAAGCACCGGGCCACGGCTGGGGACTTTTTCCACGCCATTGGCTTCTACGCGGAAATAGCGGTTGTAGATAGCACGGTATAGAGAAAACACGATTTGATTCGTATCGACATTGAAACCCCAGGGATCATAACCCAGTGATCCAACGGGCTTTTCAATTTTATCAAGCTGCTTGACCAAATCCTGAGAAACCAACTTGTTCTTTAAAAAAGACCTCAAACTCATTTCGCTACCCCTGCAACAATATTTTTAACTTCCTGAATGAGATTTCTCAAAAACCAACAGGATTATAAACGCAGGAATACTTATAACACTACTTTAACGCCACATTGAATTATCCTGAATAATGATTGGTCGGAAAATACAAAAAGTTAAATGAAACAGCTAAAGCTAAAGCATTGCTAATACTATCGGGGAAAGGTCAACTCTTGAGGAAAGGTCTCGTCGATTAGCCTAACCAGTAAGCTGTTTCATGGGGCGTTCGCAGGATAAGTCATCAACTTTAACGTTGGTGTAGGTTCTTGGGCACTAAAAAACCCGATAACTGGGGAAGTTATCGGGTGAGAGTGTGAGTAGTATCCATGAAAGACTTCCTACTAGACCGGTAGCAGGGTAATGCTGACCAGTCACAGTGCAAGTATTGTGTATATGGCTGGTATTTCCAGTTAAAAAGAACCGAATTTAAGTTCTTTTTGGCATAAAATTCTGTGGTTTTGGTATAAAAGGCAAAAAGGGGGCGGAGGCTTCAGTTCGAGTGAAGCGTCGACTGCAAATTGCCATTGAAGTTGTAATCTGAATTGTTAAGTCGGAATATTCTGCTTTTTCCTGGATGAGGAATAGCCGTTGACCAACAAAACCAAATTCTATGGTGTTTGGGTAGAGGATTCGTGACGTTGAGTGCAAAAATCTTTTCCGGGGGCTTTTGATCACGCTGGATTAAACAAGAAAATTCGCGTAATGTCTTGATCATAAAGTTTTTGCAAGAGGAATACTGGTCGTGTCTAAGTCTGACAAAAATGCGGAGATTGAAACTCCACCGCAGTTAGCTGAGAAAATTAAAGAATCCGCTCGTCAAATCTGGCTTGCCGGCTTAGGGGCCTACAACAAAGCAGAGGAAGACGCGGGGCGTTTTTTCGATAAGCTTGTAAAGGATGGAGAAGAGATTGAAACCAAAACCCGAGGGGCTGTAGAAAAGCATTTCAAAGCTGTTGAAGATACAGTTGAAGGCGTAAAAGAAAAAGCCACTGATACTTTCGGCAAGCTTGAAGGTGTGTTTGACCAGCGCGTGTCTAAAGCGTTACACCGTTTACGCATGCCGTCAAAAACTGATGTGGAATCGTTATACGAAAAAATTGCTGAACTTGAAGCGAGAATAGTTGAGCTGGAAAAACGTAAAGAGTAAGTTTTGGCAGTTAGTGAGGCCAACCTCTCAGAGGTAAGCCTCACCCATCACCTGTAATTGTTCTCTTTCCTCTGCTCTTAAATAGGGCGCGACCAGAGACATCACCTGAAATACACCCTGATTCAATTCCGAATCCCCCTGTGATCCATGCATAACTTTCGCGTAACTGATCCAGTAAGTTGCGGTTAAAACGATATTTTCTGCCAATGCAAAAATTTCTTTGTCGGTTGCGGTTAAAACACCTTGTGCTTCAAGTGTTTTGCAGATCAATATCGTGGCTTTGCGTTTTTTTTCTAAAATTCGCTTGAATCGAAGGCCAATTTTCTCATGCCGTCCAAAAAGATTGACCATGTCCTGATAGAGGAAACGATACTGTGCAATATTTTCGAATACGAGATGCAGAAATAACCATTGATCCTCGACAGATGCACTGAAATCGTCAATATCCAGAAGATCATTCATCTGCTGTTCAAACCAGGAAAAGAGCTCAACCAGTATCTCGGTTTTATTTTTGAAATGGTAGTAAAGGTTACCAGGACTAATATCCATTTCGTCCGCTATCTGCAAGGTCGTAACGTTTGGTTCACCAAATTCGTTAAACAGCGCCAGGCTGGTATGCAGTATCCGGTCTCTTGTTTTCATTTTTTCTGACATCCTGTTTCAGATCATGGGTTTTCCCATTACTTTGACGATATTAATATACATTTAGCCTTTTTCTGTAATTTTTTACCAAAAAGTGCTTTTAACTTCTCAGTTCCAGCCAAATCGGGCAATGGTCTGAAGGCTTTTCCATCTGGCGTGCAAGATAGTCAATTTCGGAGCAAACGGTTTGTTCAAGTAATGCCTGGGTTACTAAAATCGCATCAATTATAAGGCCCCGTTTAGGCGTATCTTCGAAACCGCGACTTCGGTAATCGAACCAGCTAAAGCGGTCATTGATAGTAGGGTGAAAGTGCCGGAAAGAATCGGTTAATCCGAAATCTAGCAACTCCTGAAGCAGTGCGCGTTCTTCTGGTAGAAAGCTGCATTTGCCAGAGCGCAGCCATCTTTTTGCATTGTCGTCACCAATGCCTATATCCAGATCGGTAGGCGAAATGTTGATATCGCCCATTACTACCACTTGCTGTGCAGGATCGAACGCTTCGTTCAAGTGCTTGGTAAGTGTCTTGTAAAATGCCAATTTGGAGGGAAATTTCTGGGGATGATCTCTATTTTCACCCTGGGGAAAATACCCGTTGAAAACATATACCGGCTTACCATTGTAAATGAACTCGCCCATGATCAGCCGCTTTTGACTGTCTTCAGTGTCACCAGGTAAACCTTTGATGATTTGAACCGGTTCATGCCTGGATAGCAATGCCACACCATAATGCGATTTTTGTCCGTGATAGGCGACGTGATAGCCCAGGTTTCTGATCATCTCTTCCGGAAACTGGCTGTCATCAACCTTGATCTCCTGAAGACCGATAATGTCGGGTTGGATGCGGTCAATTATGGCTTCTAGCTGATGTGGGCGTGCCCGAAGTCCATTAATGTTGAATGATAGAATTTTCAAAACAACTCCTGATCTTTTTGAGTGCTGAAGCGGTTATTAGTAGGCTACGTTCGATTATGATGTCACTATGTTCAGATAGGATTCACGTAAAAATGAACAATTGTTTCATCCGAAAATTTATCAAAAAAATTGCTCATTTCTGTAATGCGCTTTAATCGATGAATTTTGGTAATGGGCTCTCTAGTGAGTACTTTCATTTGTTCAAAATTTGCCTTAATTTTAGAAAACCTTGCATGCATTGTGCAGGTTACTATTTTGGAAAGCGGAATTCCCATTGTGTCTGCATAAGTCTGCTTTAACTGGTCGATTTCATCTTGAGCGATGTCGTACTTGGTATCAATATGCTTAAGTTTGATACGATCAACGATACACGTAGAATAACTGTCGGGGTGCTTCTTTGAGTATCGACGAAAACACTCCCAAAAGTAGCTATCGGTGAGGTAAACAAAATTTTTCACATTTCGCAGGCAATCTTCAACAAAATTGCGTACCTCTTGATCTTGCATTACTTCCGTGATCGCTTCTCTTAATATCCAGTCAAAACCTATGGCGGTCTTGTGCCCGTATACCTGCCGATACATTTGATGACGACTAAATACAAAGTCTTCCAACGCGCCTAATCCTTTGGCGCTAATTGCCAATCCAAGCCAGGGTTGCTGCAAATCCCAGCCAATACGAAGATTGCTTAGAAGATGATCCAGGCTATAGCCGCCGATCGTGACGGAAGAGTGAAAGCTATCACGAAGCATGTAATCGGCTCTATCGGCGTCGAACTCGCCAGATACGATTGATTTTAATAAATTTTGCAGGAGTAGTGGGGTTGCAGCTGGCGATAAGTCTTCACCCTGGTGGTATCGATCACTGGTAATGAACTTCCAAAACTCATTTGCGTGATCACGAAACTTGCGGCTTGGCGTCGCGCAGGTGGTTTCCATAATTCCAAGCACATCGCAAATTTCGATACCGAAATTCTCTAAACGTGTTTCTTTTAAAATCTGGTACGCGCAGCGTACAGACAGATGCTCGTGCTCTATTGCTGGAGGAATAGTGTCATAAAAATCTTCCCAGCGTTGAGCCTCCCACAAATCCGTAAACAGATTAGGGCTTGCCATAAGCGCTTTTAGTACGGAAGTTTTCGAAAATTGATGAGAAAAGCTGGAATGGCCGCAATCGTGTAATAAGCAGGCTATCCTAACCACCTTAATGAAATAGGTAATGGATTCCAGCTGCGCGCCGGTGACGTATTTCCCAGAGGTTGCCTTCTTTTCTTTCAGATAGCTGTCGACTACTGAGCGGAACATCCGCCCGCCCACATGCATAACCCCGATGCTATGAAGAAATCGCGAATGAGTGGCTCCGGGGAAAACAAGGCTTAATATGTCATTTTGGCAAATATTCCTCAGCCGCTGAAACAGCGAATGATCAATAATGGCAACTTCATGCTCAAATAGAGGTATTCCCCCGTGCACAGGATCCATGATCAATTTATCGTAGGGCGATAGAAAACTGTCAAAAATTGCGATTTCCATTCTTTAAATGAGCTCCCTCATCAATCTTTTTAGGATGTTTATTCTAAAAAAACTATATAGCCTAAGACGGTATGAATTTAGCGCTGTAAAAAGCGATTGCATGAAAAAAACGAGCGCAAAAGGCAGAGAAGTCTCTAAAGATAGGCGATCGTTTTCAAATTTCATGACAAATGATTAATTAATGTCTCTTAAGCGGTAATGCAATGGGCCATGACCGTCCTATACTAATCATAATATTGGTTAGTTGGTAGTGAAGTTAAAGATGACGGGCATATCGGAACGTATCGCAGTGATTGATCCTCATTCAGAATGCAGAAGGCATTTGAGCGAGTATCTTACGTCAAAAGGATATTATGTGATTTCAGCGAATAGCCTTGCAGAAGCCAACGTAATGTTTGCTCGCGAAAAGCCGGATTTGATATTCGCAGATTTGTCACCTGAAGATATTCGCCGCTTAAGTCAATCTCAACAGGGATCATCCACAACGCCTATTATTGCCTCATCCAAGGTTACCACAGCCGCCGATGTGGTCGATGCGTTACGTGCGGGGGCATTCGATTTTATCATCAAGCCGCTAATCGAACTCTCTCAGGTTGATGAGGCTATACAGCGCATTTTTGAAAGAATTCGATTGTTCCGTTTGAATCAACACTACCGCCAGGAACTCGAAGAAACGAACAAAGAGCTGAAGGCTGGTATTGCAGAATTAAAGGCAGATCAGGCGGCAGGACGAAAAGTGCAGATGCGCATGCTTCCTGAACAGGAAAAGCAGATTGGTACCTTTAATTTTGAGCATCTGGTTAAGCCGTCTTTATATCTGAGCGGCGACTTTCTCGACTATTTTAGTCTGGATGATCAGCGGGTGCTTTTCTATATTGCCGATGTATCTGGACACGGTGCGTCCTCGGCGTTTGTAACTGTATTGCTGAAAAATTTGTCCACCAGACTGATAAGGAATTTTAAACGGGGATCTAGTGACGAAATTTCCTGTCCGAAGCGTTTTTTATTACGAGTTAATAAAGAGTTGCTTGAGGCCGGTCTGGGCAAGCATCTGACAATGTTTGTCGGGATACTGGATATTGAAACGCGGGAGCTTTGTTATTCGGTTGGCGCACATTTTCCCATGCCGATTCTTCTGGACGATGGACATGCCAGTTATCTTGAAGGCAGTGGTATGCCTATCGGGCTGTTTGAAAATCCGGAGTTAACTGTTTTTAACCAAACACTCCCACGTGGTTTCAAATTGTTTCTATTTTCAGATGGAATATTAGAGGTGATTCATGCCAATAATCTTTCTGAGAAGGAAAGTTTGTTATTAGATTTCGTTTCAAAAGGCAAGCAAACCATTTCCTCGCTAAGCATCTATTCGGGAATTTCAGAATTAGGTGAGTTTCCGGATGATATAGCGGTTTTAAGTATTACAGATACGGCCAAAATAAATGAGCGGCTATAAAATATTACAAGCAGAGCGCGACGGGATTTATGTCCTCAAATTCGTTGGTGAAATTCGTCTCAATCTTTGCTCTACTCTGGATAATATCATCGATATGATGACCTGTAATTCAGCATTCAAGACGGTCGTTATAGATCTGACTGAAACTGAATTGGTGGACAGTACTACACTTGGATTGCTGGCGAAAATTGCAGTCAAAGCGTATGAGCACAGTAAGTTTTTACCGACGATTATTTCGACGAATCCGGATGTAACGAAGATTATTGGCACCATGGGATTCGATAAAATCTTTATCATCATGAAAGAACCTGCTACCAAAATCTCCGAGCTTGAGGAGTTGCCAATACTTCGGGAGAGTGAGAGCGTAGTCAGACAAAAAGTCCTGGATGCTCATAAAACATTAATGTCGATGAGTGATGACAATCGTGCTGCGTTTGAAGATCTTGTTAACGCGCTAGAATGTGAAAATCAGCTTGAACAAACGGTAGTTCATTAATAAGCTGTTGTTTTTACATTTTGGGATAGAGCGAAATGTCTGAACGACGCAAAGTTGCAATTTTGGGTGGCGGTAGTTTCGGGACTGCTATAGCAAATATTGCAGCTGAAAATGGAGTCGATGTCAGCTTATGGATGCGTGATAGCCTCCGGGCTGATGAAATAAATACACTACACGAAAACAAACGATACCTGCCGGGATATATTCTTAGTCACAATCTTGTAGCACTCACTTCTCTTCAACAGGCATTGTCTGATGCTGATGTCGTTTTCTTTTCTATTCCCAGCAAATCCTTTCGAGATGTTGTTCAGCAGTGTAAGGCTTTCCTGACACCTGAGCAGTTTGTTGTTAGTACAACGAAAGGGATAGAGGCCGAATCTTTCAAATTAATGAGCGAGATTCTGGCGGAAGAGTTTCCCAATAATGCACTTGGCGTGCTAAGCGGTCCCAATCTGGCGAAGGAAATTGCTAAGCATTGTCTGACGGCAACGGTCATTGCCAGCACCAATGAAGATTTGCGAAATCGGATTCAGGATGTTTTGGGTTGCAGCTATTTTCGGGTCTATGCAAACCTCGATACCTACGGTGTTGAGTTGGGTGGCGCACTGAAAAATATCTATGCAATTATTTCGGGTTTGGCTGACGCGCTAAAAATGGGGGAGAACACCAAATCGATGCTCATTACCCGAAGTCTGGCAGAAATGAGTCGATTTGCCGTTTGTCTTGGGGCCAACCCAATGACGTTTCTTGGCTTGGCGGGTGTGGGTGATCTTATTGTTACTTGCAGTTCCCCTCTAAGCCGAAATTATCGAGTAGGCTTTGCGCTGGGAGAGGGGCGCGCGCTGGATGAAGCTGTGGATGAATTGGGTGAGGTGGCAGAAGGCGTAAACACGTTGCATCTCGTAAAAGCGAAAGCCGAGTCGCTGGGAATCTATATGCCATTGGTTGATGGTCTGCATGCCATCATTTTCGAAAATAAAAGTGTGAAAGATGTTATTTCCAAATTAATGCTGGCTCAGCAGAGTACAGACGTCGAGTTTATCCTGCCCAGAGAGCAAGTGCAGGGAAATTAATTTTGATCGGAGAAGGTTAATGTCAGGACAATCATCCACGCAAACGACAGATCGTCTGGAAAGTTTCATGCGACTACTGTACATGGTGTTGTTTTATATCGTTTACAAAGTTTTAGATATAGTGATTCTTTTGGTTGCAGTAGTCCAACTGGTGACTTGCTTTTTTAGTGGTGCACCAAATGCCCAACTACAGCAATTTGGCGGTAGTTTGAGTAGCTATGTGCAACAAATTGTAAGTTTCCTGACCTATGATAATGCCCATAAACCGTATCCGTTTTCGGAATGGCCCCAGTCATCGGTAAAAAGGAAATAAATGGCATGATTAAAGTCTGGTTGATGCGACACGGTGAGGCATCGTTTGGGGGGAAGGATGATTTTTCCCGTGAACTTACTCAAAGAGGCAGCTTCCAATCAGCTCAAGTGATAAACAGGCTGAAGGCGGGTGGTGATCATGTGGACTGCGTAGTCGCGAGCCCTTTGGTTAGAGCTCAGCAAACTGCCCGGATCGCAAGTGACTTACTGGGTGTCGCGGTGATCACTTTTGATGGTCTGAAACCAGAATCAGACCCGGCAGATTTTATTGATTGGGCCGAAAAGCAACACCTAAATAACTGTCTGATTGTCACTCATATGCCCTTTGTGGGGGATTTGTACAGTTTGGCTGTGCGTGGCAATTATCTTGACTCTGAGCCTTTCGGAACCAGTCAATTGGTTGGTATATCCGCCGATCTGTGGGGAGCCGGATGCTTTTCCGCCTCCGGCATTATTCTGGCCTAGTTTTTTGCCGGGCTAATGATCTTTCTAAGTTGCTCGACTGCGCGGGTAATTGTGGTCTCATTTGTATAGAAGTGGGGAGACAAGCGAACTCCGCCGCCACGAGCCGCGCAAATAACATGGTTCTCCATGAGTTGGCGTTGAAGGTGTGTCGCATCAAAGCCCTGGACGCCAAAGGTTACAATCCCTGCGCGCCTTTCCGGATGTTCTGGGCTTATAAGGTAAACACCAGGAAGATCTTTAAGTTGCGCTATTAGCTTGCTGATATTCTTCTGGAGTTGATCGAATACCTGATCCATTCCCAGTGCTTCCAGTAGTGATAGGCTGGCTTCGAGGGCGTGAATTCCTAGCATATTAGGGCTGCCGCACTCAAAGCAGGTTGCATCGTCAGCGACTTCCCAGTCTTGTCGATCGTAATCTCCCCGGTTTTTGACCATATGCCAGCCAAATTGATTTAATTGAAGTGTTCGGCGAAGGCTTGGGCGTACATAGAGAAGTGCAATACCTTCGGGGCCTAGCATCCATTTGTGCCCGTCCGCGACGACGATATCTGCACAACACGCTTGGCAGTCAAACGGAATCGCCCCCAGGCTCTGTATTGCGTCTATACAAAACAGGATATTCCGACGATTTAATGCGTTACCCAACAATGTCAGGTCGATGCGCCGCCCTGACGCGTATTGAACTGAGCTGATAGATACCAGTTTTGTTTTTGGCGTAATGGCGTCAAGGATCGCTTGTTCCGGATTTGTTTGTTTTATATCGACGATACGCGTTTTGACTCCTTTGGTGTTTAGCGACTCCCAGACAATTCGATTGGATGGAAACTCTTCATTAGAAATAATGACTTCGTCACCCGTACTCCATTGAATGCCATAAGCGACGATGGAGAGTGCCTCTGAAGTGTTTTTTGCTAATGCGATATCGTTGGGGCCATTCGCATTAATCAGTTTGGCCAACCGCTTGCGTAATCGCCTCTCCGTTTCTAGCCAGCGAGGATAATGCGTTGCGCCCATCAGAACGTTTTCTTGTGCAAAGCGGGTAACGGCCTCTAGTGTACGTTGGGGCCAGGGGGCTACAGCAGCGTGATTAAGGTAGCAAAGCTCTGGTTGTTGTGGAAATTCATGATCTATGTTCATGATGTTCGTAAATCCTTTGATATTTAAGGCATTTGAGTGGATACAGTATAGCTGGCAAAAATGCGGTGATTGCTGTGTTGTATGGCATAATGCGGAGATCAGGAAATTTTTGTCATTGATCGAGAATAATCTTAAAAATGAATTATTTTCCCATTTCGTATATTGAACCCGTTTTTAGGCCACCATCGGAAGCAAAGTCTTTAATACTTCAGGTAACCAACGGATGCTCCTATAACAAATGTACTTTTTGCGATATGTATACGTCTGAGCAGAAAAAATTCAGACCGAAATCAATCGAAGATATCGAGAAAGAAGTTAAAGCTGTTGCATCAAAATGGCCAGGCATGCGCCGCTTTTTTTTGGCCGACGGTGACGCAATGACGCTCTCGTTCCGGCGTTTAAAAGAAATACTTGAGTGTATCGGTAAGTACTTTCCAAATCTGGAACGTGTAACCGCTTACTGTTTGCCAAGAAACCTAAAGAATAAAAGTCAAAAAGAATTGGAACAGTTGAGAGCACTTGGACTGACCATGGTCTATGTAGGGTGTGAGTCAGGTGATGATGCCGTATTGTCATTTGTAGATAAGGGTGAGAGCTTTGAATCATCCAAAGAGGCGTTATTGAAATTAAAGGCGGCGGGCATCAAGTCGTCTGTAATGATTTTGAATGGTTTGGGTGGGCGTCAGTTTTCTGAACAGCATGCAATTAACAGCGCTAAACTGATGAACGAAACTCAACCCGAATATGTATCTACCCTGGTGGTATCGTTTCCTATGGGAGATGAACGTTTTCGGGCGGGTTTTAATGGACAGTTTGAGCCTCTTCAGCAAAGTGAACTATTCAGGGAAATTCGTTTGTTGGTTGAAAATCTTGAATTGGAAAATACAGTGTTTCGCTCTGATCATGCGTCCAACTATCTGGTTCTCAAGGGGACGCTGGGAGCGGACAAAGGGGCCATGCTGGCTCAGATCAATAAGGCCATCTCTGAACCGAGCAACGTATTTTTGCGACAGGAATGGCAGCGCGGATTATAAATTTGGAGAGGCAGAAGCGTATGCAGCGTGAAATACCCGACAGCCAAAAGGTTAATGAACTCATCTCTCAGCTTAAAATTGAGTCGCCAACTGTTGGCCTGCCACCCATTGAAAACTGGCATCCTGATTTTACCGGCGATATTGATATACAGATTAGAAATACTGGTGAATGGTTTTTTCAGGGCGATCTCATGTCACGGGAGTCGCTGGTAAAGCTGTTTGCAGGCATTTTAAGACGAGAGGATGATGGTAATTATTATCTGGTTACTCCTGTTGAAAAGGTGCGAATTTCGGTCGATGATGCGCCGCTTCAAATTGTTGATTACCATTGGCGAACGTTGAGTGACGGCCTTAAGGTGCTTGAGTTGTTGAGTAATCTTGGTGATGTTGTCGTGCTAGCGGCGGATAACACTTTCAGGTTTTCTGGAGGGGATGGCATTACACCGTATGTGCATGTTCGGCGTGGATTGTTGGCAAGGGTTTCCCGGGGCGTATTCTATCGGTTAGTGGAGGGGGCCATCGCTGATGCTGAGGCTGAGAATAGGGTGGTTGATGGTGAGATGGATCTTTATATAGAAAGCATGGGTGTGAGGCATGCTTTGGCTCGTGAGCCAAGTTAGGATTTGCCTTAAATAAGGAGATTACACCAAAATGTTCAAAATAAAAAAGGCGGATGATATCCGCCTTTTTTTTGTCTATCTGTTACATGTTCGGATAGTTTGGTCCGCCTGAGCCTTCCGGTGTGACCCAGGTAATGTTTTGTGCAGGATCTTTGATGTCACAGGTCTTACAGTGAACGCAGTTCTGAGCATTGATCTGGAAGCGCTTGCTGCCGTCATCGTTTGCGATTACTTCGTAAACGCCTGCGGGACAATAGCGTTGAGCTGGCTCATCGTATTTTGGCAGGTTATCCCGAATCGGCAAGTCAGCGTCCTTGAGTTTCAAGTGACAAGGCTGATCTTCTTCGTGGTTGGTATTCGAAAGGAATACTGACGTCAGGCGATCAAAGGTCAATGAGTTGTCAGGCTTGGGGTAGTTGATCTTTGCGCATTCTGATGCCGGTTTCAGCATTGCATAATCCGGGATGGGATCATGAAGTGTGAGCGGCAGGCTGCGGCGTAGAATGTTTTGCTCAAAAAATGCTAGTGCACCACCGATGAAATTACCGAATTTGTGCATTCCTGGTCCAAAGTTTCTTTCGTCATAGAGCTCTTTGTACAACCATGAATCCTGGAACTTTCTGGTAAAGCCAGATAGCTCTTCTCCGCCTTCGGATCCTTTTACCAGTGCTTCGAAAACGGCTTCTGCACCCAGCATGCCCGATTTCATAGCGGTGTGAGAACCTTTGATTTTGGAGAAATTAAGTGTGCCTGCATCGCAGCCTAACAACAAACCGCCAGGGAAAGTCATTTTGGGCAGAGAGTTAAAGCCACCTTTTGAGATCGCCCGTGCACCATAGGCTACGCGCTTTCCACCTTCCAGATATTTACGCATTTCTGGCTGGAGTTTGAGTCTCTGGAATTCTTCAAAAGGACTGACATGGGGGTTTGAGTAGCCCAAGTCTGTAATCAGACCAACATATACCTGGTTGTTCTCAATGTGGTACAGGAATGATCCACCTGTGGATTTGCTCTCGGTTAGAGGCCACCCGGTGGTGTGTACAACCAGGCCTTCCTGATGCTTGGCTGGATCAATATCCCAAAGCTCCTTGATACCTATGCCATAGTGCTGAGGATCTTTGCCTGCATCCAGTTTGAAGTTGGAGATAAGTTGTTTGCCCAAATGGCCGCGACAACCTTCGCAAAACAGCGTGTACTTGGCGCGCAACTCCATTCCGGGAGTGTAAGAGTCTTTTTGTTGGCCGTCATGACCCACACCCATATCGCCGGTAACTACACCGCGAACAGCGCCCTTATCATCATAAAGTACTTCAGCTGCCGCGAAACCTGGATAAATTTCTGCCCCCAGGCCTTCTGCCTGCTCGGCCAGCCAGCGGCACAGATTTCCAAGGCTGATGATGTAGTTGCCTTCGTTGTGCATGTTTTTTGGCACAAACGCATTGGGTATTTTGATTGCGTTGTCTTGTGATCTTAAGAGAAAGATATCGTCTCGTAGTACAGGGGTATTTAGCGGAGCACCAAGTTCCTTCCAGTTAGGGAAAAGCTCATTCAGGGCTGTTGGTTCAAACACCGTACCTGCAAGAATGTGCGCGCCTACTTCTGAGCCTTTTTCCACTACGCAAACACTTAACTCCTGACCAGCGTCTTGCGCCAGTTGAAGAAGTCTGCATGCCGCAGACAGCCCAGCAGGTCCACCACCTACGACTAGGACGTCAAATTCCATCGATTCGCGTTCCACTTTCAGGTCTCCTCGATTATCACAGTTTGAACCAACGACATTAAAAGCGCGTGCATTCACCCGTACGGGTTAGTGTTCGTTATTTCAATGCTGTTTGTTGTTAATGGGTTACATTTTTATTAAGCGCTACCCTGTTTCTGTCTCATGTTTTCTGTCACATATAAAGACCGACTTCGGGTTTGCACCAGCATTTCTACAGTGCATTACCGTTGAAGTAATGCCTTCACTGCCGCTTACAAATGATCGTGCGCTATAAATACTTAAATATAGTCACTTAATTCGGTCGCGAATTATAACGGGAACTGTTCCGCTAGGATATACCCGAAATCGTATCAAACAAACGTTTGTTTGAATTTTATGCCATTGACACAACTCGGTTTCAAAAGGCAGGGCCTGATCATGCCAGATTTGGTCACCATGCGCTTTTGAGACGAATCAATTCTAGTTGAAAAATGGTACGAGGAAGCAGTTACCGTGTAACTGAAGGTAACTTTAGTATTGACCTCGCAAGAATTTGTCGTCAGTATTAGGGCGCTTTGCGTAATGCTCGGCAGTCCAAGTGCTGTTGGTTACGTTCATCATATGCAAGAAATTATGCAGAAGCTGAGCGATGCGTACTTGTTAATTCCCAATCAATCGCTGAAAACGAGGAATCTATGAAGGTTCTGGTCGCTGTAAAACGAGTCATCGACTACAACGTCAAGGTTCGGGTCAAAGCCGACAATACTGGCGTAGATCTTACCAACGTTAAAATGGCAATGAACCCTTTCTGTGAAATCGCTGTAGAAGAAGCGGTTCGCCTGAAGGAAAAGGGTGTTGCTACTGAAATCGTTGTAGTATCCATTGGTCCAAAAACTTCACAAGAGCAGATTCGTACTGCGCTTGCATTAGGTGCGGACCGCGGTATCCAGATTGAAACAGATGAAGAAGTTCAATCTCTGGATGCAGCCAAACTTCTGAAAGCTGTCGTAGATAAAGAACAGCCTCAGTTGGTTATTCTTGGCAAACAATCTATCGATTCCGATAACAATCAGACTGGTCAGATGCTTGCTGCACTGGCTGGAATGGGTCAGGGCACATTTGCTTCTGAAGTTGTTGTCGATGGCGATAAAGTTAACGTAACGCGTGAAGTTGACGGTGGTCTGGTCACTGTAGGGCTTAAATTGCCTGCAGTTGTCACTACTGACCTTCGCTTGAACGAACCACGTTATGCTTCATTGCCAAACATCATGAAAGCGAAGAAGAAGCCTTTAGAAAGCGTTTCTCCTGCTGATCTCGGTGTTACCCTTTCTCCACGTCTGACTACGCTGAAAGTTGAAGAACCACCTAAGCGTGCTGGTGGTATTAAAGTGGGCAGCGTGAGTGAGCTGGTTGAAAAACTGAAGAACGAAGCAAAGGTGATCTAATATGAGCATTCTTGTTATAGCAGATCATGACAACAGCACGCTGAAATCAGCGACGCTGAATGTTGTTGCCGCAGCAAATGCCATCGGTGGTGAAATTGTTGTTTTGGTTGCTGGTGAAAACTGTGGTGCAGCTGCCGAAGCCGCTTCTAAAGTTGCTGGTGTAAGCAAGGTTCTGGTTGCTGACAATGCAGCCTATGGCCATCAGTTGGCTGAAAACCTGTCTTTGCTGGTTGCTGATCTGGGTAAAGGTTATAGCCACATCCTGAGTTCTGCAGGTACCACAGGTAAAGATTTCATGCCTCGTGTTGCTGCGTTGTTAGATGTAGCCCAGATTTCAGATATTATTCGTGTTGAATCGGCTGACACTTTTGTGCGTCCTTTCTATGCGGGTAACGCGATCGCTACAGTAAAATCTTCTGATGCAATCAAAGTGATTACTGTTCGCTCAACCGGTTTCGACGCAGTTTCTGCAGAAGGCGGTTCTGCCGCAGTTGAAGCGGTAGCAGAAGTTAAAGATGCGGGTGTTTCATCTTTTGTTAAAGCTGAAATGGCCAAGTCTGATCGTCCTGAACTGACTAGCGCGTCCATTGTTATCTCTGGTGGTCGTGGTATGCAGAATGGCGATAACTTCAAAATGCTGGAAGCTATTGCTGACAAGTTGGGTGCCGCTGTGGGTGCTTCACGTGCAGCTGTCGATGCGGGCTTTGTGCCTAACGATATGCAGGTCGGTCAGACCGGCAAGATCGTTGCGCCTAACCTGTACATTGCTGTCGGTATCTCTGGTGCAATTCAGCATCTGGCAGGTATGTCTGGCAGTAAAGTAATCGTTGCAATCAACAAAGACGAAGAGGCACCTATCTTCCAGGTAGCTGATTACGGTCTGGTTGCCGATTTGTTCGAAGCTGTACCTGAGTTGGAAAAAGCGCTTTAATTAACGCTGTTTACCGCACGACAAAAAGCCTGCTGATGCAGGCTTTTTGTGTTTTTGCGTTAAAGAAAATGAATATCTTTTAGCAGGATAATTCGCTTCTGTGTCTGAAGGCATCCAGTGCTTCCGGATTAGCAAGTGCGTCGGTATTTTTTACCGGGAGACCCTGTACTGCATTGCGTACGGCCAATTCGACAATTTTACCGCTAATGGTTCGTGGAATATCATTTACTTCAAGAATCTTGGCTGGAACGTGACGAGGGGTTGTGTTGCTCCGAATGGTATTCTTGATTTTTTCTATTAGCAATTCATCCAGTTGCACGCCGGGACGTAATTTCACAAATAACACGACACGAACATCGTTATTCCAGGGTTGTCCGATAGCGATAGATTCCAGCACCTCGTCAACCTTTTCAACCTGACGATAGATTTCTGCGGTGCCGATTCTTACACCACCGGGATTGAGTACAGCGTCTGATCTGCCATGGATGATAAATCCCAGATGTCCGTCTTCTGAATGTTTAGCGAATTCCGCATAATCGCCGTGTGCCCAGACGCCGGGAAAACGTGAAAAATAAGCGTCGTGAAATTTGCTTCCGTCATCTCTCCAAAAACCAATGGGACAAGAAGGAAAGGGCGTGCAACAGACAAGCTCTCCTTTACCACTACTTATGGGTCTGCCATCGTCATCGAAAATTTGAACGTTCATGCCTAATCCGGCGCACTGTATTTCACCTTTGTAGACAGGGAGCACCGGGTTTCCCAATACAAAGCAAGACACTATGTCAGTTCCCCCGGAGATGCTTGCCAGGCACAGATCGGATTTTATGTGCTTGTAAATATAATCAAAGCTTTCGTGGGAAAGTGGCGAGCCCGTAGACAGGATGGTTTTAAGTGACTCAAGTTTATGGGTTTTCTTTGGAGAGAGGGCCGCCTTTTCGCATGCTGAATAGTATTTCGCGCCACCACCAAAATGAGTAATTTCTTCCTGCTCTGCAATGTCAAAAAGCGCCGCAGGGGAGGGATAAAATGGCGAGCCGTCGTACAGTACTAGTGTGGCACCTAGTGCCAGTCCGCTGGCGAGCCAGTTCCACATCATCCAGCCGCATGTGCTGTAGAAAAACAATCGTTCTCCGGCTTTCAGATTGGTATGCAGGCCAAGCTCTTTGATGTGTTGCAGTAGTGTGCCTCCTGCGCTGTGGACGATACATTTTGGTACCCCGGTGGTGCCGGAAGAATACAAAATATAAAGAGGCGCGCTAAAAGGCATGGGTTTAAATTCCAGCGTACCCGCTATGCCAAAGTGATCCCATTCGAAATATGCCACGTCAGATAAAGCGACCTGGACAGATTCGAAAGCTTGGCAACCTTGTTGAATATAGGGTATGAGAACCAGGGCGTTGAGTGAAGGGAGATGGGCGGAAATATCCTTCACTCGATCAAGAGTGGAGATAACTTTTCCTGCGTATTGATAACCGTTAGTGGCAAAAAGCACTTTAGGCTCGATTTGTCCAAACCGGTCAATGACGCCTTGCAAGCCGAAGTCTGGCGAACAGGATGACCAGATAGCACCAAGGCTCGCAGTGGCAAGCATGGCGGTGACCGCTTCGGCACAATTAGGCAAAAAACCTGCAACCCGGTCGCCCGCTACGACGCCTTGCTTGCGCAACCCATCGGCGATGCGACTTACTTGTGACTTTAATTCCGCAAAGGTAAACGTTCTGCGTCGACCGTCCTCGCCTCGCTCAACGAGTGCAATTTGTTGATCTTCCCCTTTAAGCAACAGCTTTTCCGCAAAATTCAAGGTGGCGCCTTCAAACCAGCGGGCGTGTTCGATGTCATTTTTGTTCAGAAGAATGCGCTCAGCTTCGTCGGTTCCCTGAACGTTAAAATAGTCCCATATCGCTTTCCAAAAAACGTCCGGGTGATCAACGCTAAATCGATGCAGTTGTGAATAACTTTCGAGGTCTATCGACAGCTGCGCACCAAGGTATTGCGCAAATTTTGTGATATTGGCTTGGGCTACCTGAGCCTTTGAAGGTGTCCAAAGTGGAATCATGGGTTGCCTCCCCGAGTTGCATTGGCAACTTTGGATTGATTGTTGCGATTTAGTTCCTGACAAATATATCGGCCTGCTTCAATAACCTGATTTAAATTAACGCCTGTGTTCATTCCACACCCATCCATCAGGTAGAGCACATCTTCGGTCGATACGTTGCCTGAGGAACCTTGCGCGTAAGGGCACCCGCCAAGGCCCGCCACGGCACTGTCAAATGTCCTGATTCCTCTTTCCAGCGCGGCGTAGATGTTAGCCAAGGCTTGTCCATAGGTGTCATGACAGTGAAGTGCAAGTGAAGCCGAAAGTCCCTCGCTTTCAAAGTCTTTGAGTAATTGATTGATTTCGCCCGGTCGGGCCACACCAATCGTGTCACCCAGGCTAATTTCATAGCACCCGAGTTCCATCAGCGCTTTTGCTACCCGAATCACCGCTTTTGAGCCAATACGTCCTTCATACGGGCAGGCAGTGATGCAACTCAGGTATCCACGTACGGGAATGTTGCGTGCGATGGCCAGAGGAATCAAATCCCGGAACCGGTTGAGACTTTCATCTATTGAACAGTTAATGTTTTTTTGACAAAAGCGCTCAGAGGCCGCTGTGAAAATCGCAATACTGTTGATCGGGGCATAATCAGCGGACAGAAGCGCAACTTCAAGACCTTTTAGATTGGGTATCAATACCGGATAGTTTACGTGGGGGACGCGATCTATTTTAGCTAGAACCTCCGTCGTTCCCTGCATCTGGGGTACCCACTTGGGAGAGACAAAGCTGCCTGCTTCAATTTCACGTAATCCACTGGCACTCAGCATATTAATGAGCTTGACGCGCTGCTCGATGGTCAATACGCGGGTTTCATTTTGAAGGCCATCTCTTGGGCCAACCTCTACGATTTTTACATTAACCGTACTGCCAAGCGTGCTCATTGGGCGGCTTCCCCAATGTCCAAATCAACCAATTCGTTCTCAGGTGTGACCAGATCGCCCGGTTTACAGAAAAACTCAATTAATACGCCATCTGAAGGGCTCGTCAGGGTGTGTTCCATTTTCATCGCCTCGACCACTAATATCGGATCGCCTTTGGAAATCGAAGCGCCCGGCTCGACGAGTAGTGCGGTTACTTTGGCATTCATTGGTGCACGTAATGAGTGTCTATCTTGCTCATCGGCGCGAAGGTGAAGCGTGGGGAGGGTGAAGTTGAACTGACGCTCCTGATCAAATAGTGAGAGTATCTCGTTGTACTCGAAGACATTGTAGGATTTTGATTGACCATTGATTTCCGTACGGAACATTTCATGGTGCGACCCGCACAAAACCTGGTAGATGGTAGACTGAAATTCGACAAGAAGCCGTGTCTCATCGATATAGGAGACGGAGAACTCAAATTCATCAGACTCATATTTACAATTAATCGTTGTTTTTGGAGGAAGATTCAGCCTCCAATAAGGTAGGCGATCCCATGGCGTAATTGCGTGATCTAAGTGCTTTTTCGTGGTGATTGCCTTGTTTGCAAGGTAGGCTGCGGCGCTGAGCAACAGGTGCAAATCCGGTTGGCAATGGGGGATGAGTGTCGATTTATGGTGGTCAATAAAGTGTGTCGAAATATTTGCATTTAAAAAGGCGGGATGCGATACGATGTTTTTTAGCAATGAAATATTCGTTTTAATGCCACCCAGTTTATATTCACCCAGTGCTTTTGCGAGCTTCAATGATGCACCTGTGCGTGTGGGATGCCATGCGATCAGTTTTGCTATCATAGGATCGTAAAAAATACTGATGTTGTCGCCTTCGACTACGCCTGAATCGAGGCGCAAACAAGGGGTGTTTTCTCCATGCGCGCTCGGTTTTTCTTCGAGTCCGGAGGGTAGTTTTATAAAGTGGATATTTCCCGTATCAGGTAAAAATTGATTGTAAATGTCTTCTGCACACACCCTTGCTTCAATTGCGTGGCCTTTCTGCGGGATTTGTTCTTGTGTCAGGGGAAGGTTTTCGCCGGAGGCAACACGAAGCTGCCATTCAACAAGGTCCAGTCCGGTGATCATTTCTGTCACCGGATGTTCCACTTGCAGGCGAGTGTTCATCTCCATAAAGAAAAAGTTTTCCTGAGCATCCACCAGAAATTCGATGGTGCCCGCGCCAGAATAATTAATGGCGTGGGCGCACTTCAACGCGGCTTCGCCCATTTTCTTTCGGGTGAGGTCACTCAAATTGGGGGCAGGAGCTTCTTCTACTACTTTCTGATGCCTGCGCTGTACCGAACAGTCTCGATCATGAAGATATACGCCATTACCCTGTTGATCACAGAAAATTTGAACCTCTACATGGCGAGGTTCAGCGATGTATCGCTCAATCAGCAGGTTTGAGTTTCCAAAGGCACTTAAGGCCTCTCGTTTGGCAGAAGCAAGCGCGTTGGAAACTTCCTCTTGGGAAGTCACAATCCGCATTCCTTTTCCACCGCCACCGGCGCTGGCCTTAATTAACAGGGGGAATCCAACGTCTTTACAGGCCTTCTCCAGCGTTTCATTGTCTTGACTGGCACCGTGATATCCCGGAACAAGCGGCACGCCGGCTTCGAACATTAATTGCTTTGCTTCACTTTTAAGTCCCATTGCCTCGATGGCTCGGGCTGTCGGGCCGACAAACAGGATTCCTGCCTGCTCACAGGCGGCTGCAAAGCTTGCATTTTCTGCAAGAAAGCCATAGCCGGGATGAATGGCTTGAGCGCCTGAAGATTTAGCCACTTCAATAATACGGGCCTGGTTTAGATAGCTGGACGCCGGTTCCGCCTCTCCAACGCACCAGGCTTCGTCCGCTAGTTCGACAAAGCGCGAATTTCGGTCTGCTTCGGAGTAAATGGCAACCGTAATGATCCCCATCGAATGGGCGGTACGAATAATTCGACAGGCAATTTCGCCCCGGTTTGCGATCAGTAATTTACGAATCATTCTTTGTTACCTTTGGCTGTGTGGGCCCTACTGATTTGAGTTTGATCAGACGCTGACTGTACATCCGGCCATTGTGGCGCTCGTTTTTCCAGAAAGGCGCTAAGACCTTCCTGTCCTTCAGGAGCCACTCGCAAATGAGCAATTCGTTGGCAGGTATATTCGTAAATGGCGCCTCTTGGCTCGGGCTGCGAGACTTCTCGAATGAGACGTTTCACTTCGGACACTGCCTGGGGAGGCAATGCTGCAATGTGGCTAGCCAGATGTTGTAAATGTTCGTCAAAAGCACATGGATCGACGATTTCGTGCACTAATCCGTAGTCTTGTGCTTTTTCCGCATTGAAAACTTCACCGGTGAGAAAGAGTTTTCGACATTGACGAGGGCCAATCGCATCAATGACAAATGGGCTGATGGTTGCAGGAATAAGGCCTAATTTAATTTCGCTTAAGGCGAACTGGGTTTCTGGTGTAGCAAGTGCAATATCACTGCAGGCAATCAGACCAATGGCACCACCAAACGCACTGCCTTTTACGCCAGCAATGACAGGCTTCGGGTGCTCGTTCAACAGGCGTAGCATGTTCGCCAACTGATGAGCATCTTCGAGATTTTCTTCGTAGCTCAGATTAATCATTCTGCGCATCCATTCGAGATCTGCTCCGGCCGAGAAGTGTTTGCCATGACCGGTGAGCACGATAACTCGAACCGAATCGCTGTCCGCCGTCTTGAGTGCATCAACTAGCTCTGCTATCAACTGGTCGTTAAAGGCATTTCTTTTTTCGGGACGGTTAAGCGCAATGGTGAAGATACCGTTATTTTCATTTACACAAATCATTTCATAGTTCATAGCATTTCTCCGCGTATGTCTCGGAAACTACATCCGAAACACACCAAAACGGCTGTCTTCAATCGGTGCGTTTAGTGAGGCACAAATCGCGAGGCCCAGAACATCTCTTGTATCCCGGGGCTTGATAATTCCATCATCCCAGAGGCGAGCACTGGCATAGTAGGGATGGGACTGGGCTTCAAACTGATCGATTACCGGCTGCTTGAATGCGCTTTCGTCGTCCGGGCTCCATGATTCGCCCTTCCGCGCCAGATTGTCTTTTTTTACTTGTGCCAGTACACCAGCGGCTTGTTCTCCGCCCATGACCGCTATACGCGCGTTAGGCCACATCCACATAAATCGTGGGCGGTAAGCTCGGCCACACATGCCATAATTTCCCGCACCAAAACTACCGCCAATGACGACGGTGAACTTAGGAACTTTGGCACAGGCAACAGCGGTCACCATTTTTGCGCCGTGCTTCGCAATGCCTCCTTCCTCATAGATTTTCCCGACCATAAAGCCGGTTATATTCTGCAGGAACACGAGAGGTATCTTTCGTTGGCAACAGAGTTCGATGAAGTGCGCGCCTTTTTGTGCTGACTCTGAGAATAGAATGCCATTGTTGGCCACAATGCCAACAGGTTGACCATAAATATGGGCAAAGCCACAGACCAGCGTCGTTCCGAATAGCTGTTTGAATTCATTAAATTCCGAACCATCGACAATACGTGCGATTACTTCACGAACGTCGTAGGGGGTTTTGAGGTCGGTGGGAACAATGCCATTCAGTTCGTCGGGTGAGTAGAGGGGAGGCCGGGCAGGCGGGTGTGACGGAAATTCGGGTCGTTTCCAATTTAGATGCCGTACGCACTCACGCGCGATTTGCAACGCATGGGATTCCGTTTCGGCGTAGTGATCTGCAACGCCCGATTGCCTGCAGTGCACATCTGCCCCGCCCAGCGCTTCAGCGGTCACTTCTTCCCCTGTGGCCGCTTTAACTAAAGGGGGGCCGGCCAGAAATATCGCACTTTGTTGGCGAACCATAATACTTTCGTCCGCCATGGCGGGTACATAGGCACCACCGGCGGTACACAGCCCCAGAACCACCGCGATTTGGGGAATACCCTGAGCAGACATATTGGCCTGACGGAAGAATATATGTCCAAAATGTTCGTGATCGGGAAAAACCTCATCTTGTTGAGGAAGATTGGCCCCACCGGAATCAACCAGATATATGCACGGGAGACGATTTTCTTCCGCAATGGTCTGAGCGCGAATATGCTTTTTAACGGTGAGAGGGTAGTAAGTGCCTCCTTTAACTGTCGAGTCGTTTGCAACGATCATACATTCAACTCCGGCGACTCGACCAATGCCCGCAATAACGCCTGCGGCTGGTAAATTGTCGTCGTATACTCCGTGTGCCGCGAGTTGTGCTATTTCCAGAAAAGGCGAACCCGGATCCAGTAGTTGATGTATCCGCTCACGGGGGAGAAGCTTGCCTCTCGCCAAATGCCGTTGACAGGCAACTTCTCCACCGCCCTGGGCAATTTCGGATATCAAATGATCAAGCTCGGAAACCAGATGATCCATAGACGATTTTCGGGATATGAAAACGTCCGAATGAGGGTTGATTTTGGTTTTTAGCGTGGGCATCAAAGACTCCGCAACGTATTAGATATCGGGTTCGCAACAATGATTCGCCATAAGCGAACCGACCAGTGTCAGCAGCTTTCGTTAAATAGTTCTCGCCCAATGAGCATTCGTCTGATTTCGGAGGTTCCTGCACCAATCTCATAAAGCTTGGCATCTCTGAGCAAACGACCGGTAGCATAGTCATTGATGTAACCGTTCCCCCCCAGAATCTGGATGGCATCAAGCGCCATTTTGGTAGCCGCTTCGGCGCAGTACAGTATGACGCCAGCCGCATCTTTTCTCGTGGTTTCGCCGCGGTCGCATGCCTGTGCCACGGTATACAGGTAAGCTCGACATGCGTTAAGTGTGGTGTACATATCGGCAATTTTGCCTTGGATAAGCTGGAATTCGCCGATGGCTTTCCCGAACTGAGTTCTTTCATGGATGTAAGGCACCACGATATCCATACAGGCTTGCATTATGCCCACGGGGCCTGCCGCCAAAACCACGCGCTCGTAATCGAGACCGCTCATCAGAACGCGGACACCCTGATTTTCGCCACCCAACACATTTTCGGCCGGCACGTGGCAATCCTGAAATACCAGTTCGCATGTGTTAGAGCCGCGCATTCCTAACTTGTCCAGTTTGGGTGAGCGAGTAAAGCCGGGGGTGTTCCGGTCGACAATGAACGCCGTGATTCCGTGTGGGCCGGCATTGATATCCGTTTTTGCGTAAATCACATACACATGGGCATCCGGGCCATTGGTAATCCACATTTTGTTACCGTTCAGCACAAAGTAATCGCCTTGTCTTTCGGCACGGAGTTTCATGCTCACAACATCGCTACCCGCGTTGGGCTCGCTCATGGCGAGCGCGCCAATGTGTTCGCCACTGACCAGTTTGGGGAGATACGTATTGCGTTGAGCATCGGTACCGTTGCGGAATATCTGGTTAACACACAGGTTGGAATGTGCGCCATAGCTTAGCCCGATAGATGCAGATGCCCGACTAATTTCCTCCATCGCGATAACATGCGCCAGATAACCCATTGCGCTTCCGCCGTAGGTTTCTGAAACCGTCATACCTAACACCCCCATCTCCCCCATGAGCTTCCAAAGTGCGTTGGGGAATTCATTTTGCTTGTCCGTCGCTTCGGCCAAGGGAGCAATTTCATTCCGGGAAAATTGGGCGACCTGAGTGCGGAGCATATCGATGGTTTCGCCAAGCCCGAAATTAAGCTGGTGGTAGTGATTTGCCATGGTGTTTTCTCCCTAACATGATGTTTTTATTTTAGAAGCCTTTTCAGCCGCCTGCGCGCGCCAGGATTCATTGATCCGGTTTTAATTGAGCTAACGTGTCGAGGCAGCGCTGTTCTGCTTCATCAAGCTCGTGCTGCATGAGTTTGATGTCATCCAGTTGTTGCTGAAGCAGTTTTCGCCGCTCATGAATCTTTGTGAGCAGGGCAGTCAGCTGTTTGCGATTGTCGGTTTGGGGGTCATACATGAATATCAGCTCCTTTGACTCCGCCAGACTGAGTCCGAGTCGCTTACCCCGCAAAATGAGTTTTAACGCAACACGGTCATGATCGGTATAGATTCGAGTCTGACCTTGGCGTTCTGGTGCGAGCAGACCTTCCGATTCGTAGAAACGAATGGTTCGGGTTGTAATATCGAATTCTTTCGCCAAGTCGCTGATGGAGTAATTTCGATGAGTTGTCACGTAACGCGTCCCGCTTTTAATGATCGCTATGATTTTGCTTTACGTTAACGTAAACGTCAATGGCTTGATTCATTAAAACGTTGTGCTGACTCAATGAGAAGTTAGGGGGATGGTTGACTAAAATCTAATAAATAAATCTGACTTAAAAAACGTCACTCGAGCTGCTTCAATAAACGCGAGTTTAAATCAGCCCAGCGTGTTAGCTTTTCCGCGTTGCCGATACGTTTGCTGTCGCCGCGAATTTTAGCGAGCCATAAGCCTTCACCGTTAAAACTATAAACGGGAGCCAGATCGGTTCGTAAGGAGGCGGGAAGAATATCGTTTATCAAATTGTCCAGAATCAGCGGTTCTGAGTCGGGCGCAGGGTAATAAGCCAGCACCATATGAGCCTGGTTTAATTTGAGGGCCTTGACGTAAGTAATACGCAATTTATCGACAGAAACACCCAAGTGTTTCAATGTAAAGTATTTGGCGATGGAGTAGTCTTCACAATCTCCTCCATTGGTGGCTAATAATTCAATCGGTGTCGCCCAATAGTCGTCCTGATGCCAGTGTGTTTGATCAGACACAAAGTTAACCTGATTGAAAAACAGGTTAACCAGTTCCAGCTTGCGGGCATCCGTTTCCTTTTGATAACTGTTCGCCAGGGTTTGCCATTTTTCAATGCGAACGCGGGCTTCTTGTCCATAATTGTCTTCAATATAGCGCAGCAGTTCGGTACCGAGTTCCAGTGCGAAAACGAAGGACGCGCACAGCAGAAGACATCCCGTCAAGGCTTGCTTGATAAATTGACGTTGTGCCCCCACAGCTTTGTTTCTCACGCTGATTCGTACGCTCTGGAAATCCCGGAATACCTTAACGGTAGTTAAATTCACCGACTTTTGCCGGACGTTGTATCCAAAAGAGACAATTGTGCCTTATGGCGTGCGCCAAACGACAGTTTTTCAGGATAAGTTTTGAATTCTCTTTTGCTTTATTATAGCGTTACGCATCTTATTAACATCGAGTGACCCACACTGTGTGGGCGTGGATAGAGGGATACATAATTGACCGCCGCAGATCAGCTTCAGAATACACCTGGCGCGATACAGCCACCTTCCGACATTGCAGTGGCGGAGGTCACCCGATTTCCTTTTACCTTTGCCAAGCGAAATGGTGTGGTTCTAACTCGTACCGACGATGGGCAAGCGGTCGTTCACTTTCGGCCACCATTGGCTCATGCTACTTTTGCTGAAATTAATCGAGCACTGGGTGGCAACCTGGTACTTGAGCCTATCGAAGACGCCGCATTTGACGAGCTGCTCACCAAAGCCTATCAAAACGACTCCGCCGAAGCGATGCAAATGGTCGAAGGTTTAGGCGATGACATGGATCTGGCCAGTCTGGCCGATTCGGTACCAGAAAGCGAAGATCTGCTGGAAACAGAAGATGATGCGCCGATCATTCGTCTTATTAACGCGATTTTAACTGAAGCGGTAAAAGGCAACGCATCGGATGTTCATATTGAAACCTATGAAAAGCAACTGGTGGTTCGCTTTCGAATCGACGGCGTATTACGAGAAATCGTCCAGCCCAAACGGGCTTTGGCGCCTTTACTGGTTTCACGTATAAAAGTAATGTCGCGACTGGATATCGCCGAAAAAAGAATCCCGCAAGATGGCCGTATTTCTTTGCGTGTCGGTGGAAAGGAAGTGGATATCCGTGTTTCAACCATGCCTTCTGCCAATGGTGAACGAATCGTTCTGCGTCTGCTGGATAAACAAGCCGGTCGCTTAAAGCTCGATTACCTCGGATTGGCCGAACGGGATTTGAAAGCCGTAAAGCAGTTGATATATCAACCGCACGGTATCATTCTCGTTACCGGTCCTACAGGTTCAGGTAAAACCACCACCCTTTACGGTTGTTTGTCGCAGATAAATGATCGCTCCAGAAATATACTCACAGTCGAAGATCCGATCGAATACAATTTGCCTGGCATTGGTCAAACGCAAGTAAATACCAAGGTCGATATGACCTTTGCCCGTGGCTTGAGAGCTATACTGCGTCAGGATCCGGATGTCGTTATGATTGGTGAGATTCGTGACGTCGAGACCGCAGAAATCGCGGTACAGGCGAGTTTGACAGGACACATGGTACTCTCTACGTTACACACCAATAGTGCGGTAGGCGCGATCACCCGATTGGTGGATATGGGGGTAGAGCCCTTCCTGATATCATCCAGTTTAACGGGGATCATTGCTCAGCGTTTGGTGCGAGTGCTTTGCAAGCACTGTCGGGAACCGTTTGAAGCAGATGAAGACTATTGTGAGTTTCTGGGTGTTGATCCTGCAACCCCGCCAACAATCTATCGTCATACAGGATGTTCCGAGTGCAATCATTTGGGCTATAAAGGGCGCCTAGGTATCTATGAAGTCATCGCAATTGACGAGCATTTACGTCATCTGATTCATAAACAGGTCGGTGAGATGGAATTGGAGAACTACTCGCGCAAAACCTCACCGAGTATTCACGATGATGGCATTGTTAAAATATTACAGGGCCTGACAACGGTTGAAGAAGTATTACGGGTAACGCACAGGAGCTAAGTTGTGGCAGCGTTTGAATACAAGGCTCTGGATGCTGCGGGGCGGGCGCAGAAGGGTGTAATGGAGGCCGACAGTGCCAGACAAATTCGTCAGGTGCTGCGTGAGAAAGGGTGGATGCCACTTGAAGTCGAAGCCACCACGGTTCGCCAAAAAGGTGCAAATGGTGCACTGTTTCAAAGACGCCCCGGCCTTTCGGTAAAGCAACAGGCGTTGATTACCCGACAGTTAGCCACCTTGATACAGTCGGGCATACCGATTGAGGAGTCCCTCAGAGCCTGTTCGGAACAAACTGACAAGCCTGCAATTCGAAGTATGTTGATGGCTATACGAGCGAAAGTTCTGGAAGGCTATACGCTGGCTGACAGCCTGGGAGAATTTCCTGCAGCTTTTTCAAAGCTGTATCGTTCAACAGTTGCAGCGGGTGAACATGCCGGACATTTGGAGCTTGTACTAAACCGGTTGGCGGACTATACGGAAAGCCGTCAGCAAGCGCGCCAGAAAATTCAGCTGGCGGCAATATACCCAATGATATTGACGCTGGTTGCGGTGAGTATTGTGGTGTTTCTTCTGACCTACGTGGTACCCGATATCATTACGGTATTTGTCAGAAACGGTCAGGAATTGCCCGGCTTAACTCAAGCGTTGCTCAGTGCCAGCGACTTTTTGGGGGCTTGGGGGATTTATCTGGCGCTGGTCATCGTCGCCTGTGGTGTGGGCTTTAAACTCATGCTCAAGAAAGACGCGTTTCGGCTGAAAGTGCACAAACAGTTGCTTCACACACCGTTTATTTCCAGATTATCGCGAGGCTTAAACACTGCGAGGTTTTCGAGCACCTTAAGCATTCTTAACAGTAGCGGTGTTCCTTTAGTTGATGCGATGCGTATCTCTGGTGAAGTGCTTTCGAACGAATATTTAAAATTGCAGATATTGGAATCAGCGAAAAAAGTACGCGAAGGTTCCAGTCTGAAAAAATCTTTAGAACAAACCGGCTATTTTCCACCGATGGTGCTGCATATGATTGCCAGTGGAGAAGCCAGTGGTGAGCTGGATAACATGCTGGAGCGCACGGCACGCAATCAGGAAAGTGAGCTGGAAGGGTTAATGGCAACTATCGTTGGTTTGTTTGAACCTTTGATGCTTCTTTTTATGGGGGGTGTGGTACTCACGATCGTTTTGGCGATAATGCTACCAATTCTTAATATGAGCAATCTTGTTAAATAGGTAGAATTTACATTGGTTGCGTTTTAAGCGCGCGTCCTTCACTTGTCCGGTTGGATATAAAAAATCAACAATAAAACAGGGTAGTAAGTGCAATATGAACAAGACTGAAATTCGTCAACACGGTTTTACACTGATTGAGATCATGGTGGTCATGGTGATACTGGGTCTTTTGGTGGCCATCGTCGCTCCTAATATTTTGGGGCGTGGCGAAGAAGCCAGATTACAAGTGGCTAAAACACAAATTTCTCAGGTCAGCAGTGCCTTGGATTTATACAAGCTGGATAACTTCAATTACCCCAGCACAGAGCAAGGTCTGGAAGCGCTGGTCAACAAACCTTCAGGATTTCCTGAACCCAAGAACTGGAATAAAAACGGTTACATGAAAAATGTACCCGTAGACCCTTGGAATAACCCATATCAATATATCAGCCCCGGTGTGAACGGACCGTTTGATCTCTACTCATGGGGTCCTGATGGTCGCGAAGGGGGTGAGGGTGATGATGCCGATATTGGTAACTGGGCTCTTGATAAGTAATTGTTCTTTGTCGGCGGCGGTTCTTTGTTGGTCATCCAAAGTTGAGGGATGTCGCCGATACGATTCTTTCATATGGCTTACGAGTAGAGTCAATCTGTGACGACGCCCGAAAAATATTTTAGCATTCGTAAGTCATTGGATCCCCGATCTACAGGCTTCACGCTGATCGAAATACTTATTGTATTGGTGATTTTGTCTCTCGTGACTGGTATTGCGGTTTTCTACGTGGGCGGTAGTAACGTCGATCGTGAAATGGAAAATGAGGCGCGTCGCTTGCATGGACTGTTTCGGCTTGCCGCCGATGAAGCCGTAATCAGTAATCAGGAAATCGGATTTTATTTCGACGAGGAAGGTTATGAATTCCTCAGTTATGATGAAAAAGAACAACAATGGCTTGCGATGCAAAGCGACACTTTGCGCGCTCGTCGATTTCCTTCCTGGCTAAGCTCAGAGTTTCAGGGCGAAGCCAATACGGTGAGCCAGCTGGCCATCAACGACGAAAAAGAACAACACACTCCGCTATTGGTGTTCCTTTCCAGTGGCGAAACCACGCCATTTAAAATTCAGATGGCAATGTCGGGCGACAGTGCTAACGGATTCGAAATTTTTACCAATGGTCTGGATCCCATCACGATTCAGCGCATCGGTGCAGTGAGCGAATAGCCTATGAATCGTTTCCGTCATCAATTGCCCAAAACCAGACGCAACTATTCTGGCTTCACATTGTTAGAAGTAATGATAGCGATGATCGTTTTCGTTCTGGTCGCAGGCGTTTTACAGCGTGTGACGGCTGGCGTTACCGACCAGTATCGTTGGCTGGAACTGAAAACGCTGGCAAGCTGGATTGCAGAAAACAAAATGGTAGAGCTGCGTGCACAGGATGGCTTACCTCCTGCAAAAGAGATGAAAGAGGAACTCGATTATTCGTTATTTCGTTGGCAGATATTAAGTAAAGTTTCTCGAACAGAAGATATCTACATGAATCGCGTTGAGTTGGTCATTAGCCAGCTTGATACTCCGGATGGCGAACCTTTACAGGTTTTGGTCTATGACGGTTTTGTGGGGTTGCACTAATGCAGCGACAGCGCGGTTTTACCCTGTTAGAAGTGCTTATTGCCATCAGTATCACTGCGATGATCGGTATTGGGGTATGGCAATTGCTCAACACCGCGCTAAATACCCAAACGATTACCTTTGCACACATGGATGAACTGGAAACGTTACAGCGCGCCATGTTGATTATGTCGCGAGATTTTTCACAGGTATCCACTCGTCCGGTCAGGAACGAATTTGGTGATGCTGAACCCGCTCTGTCAAACCGAAATCAGCTTTATCTTCTGGAATTATCTCGAACAGGTTGGCGTAATCCTCTGAATATACAGAGGAGTGATCAGCAGCGAGTGCGCTATGAATTGGTTGAGTCAGAGTTGAGGCGTGGTTACTGGCCAGTGCTGGATCGCGGTAATGATGCAGATCCAATTATCCAGACATTGGTCACAGGGATAGAAAAAGTCGAATTGCGTTTTCTTAATGATAAAAATGAATGGCTCGAAGACTGGCCCACTGATGATGCGCTGGATAAAAAGGAATACGCCACATTGCCGAAGGTGTTGGAAATGACGGTGACTCATTCCCGGTACGGTGCCATTCGTCGGGTTTATGATTTGGTAAACTGGGTCGCGCCAACGGCTACTAGCAATGGCAACGGAAACGGAAACGGAAACGGAAACGGAAACGGAACCTCGGATAGTAACAGTGAAGAAACTAGCGCAGGTACTGATAATGCGGATACCGACACCGCAGAATCCAATGCTACGGAAACGAACACAACTCAGACAGAAGTGAATGAGGTGTCCGGGTCGAATGAAAGCAGTGAGGGATCTCAATGATCCAGTCGCGATCCAAGTCATTTTCGGGAATCATTCCGCGCGCGAGACAGAGAGGCGTCGCACTATTGATGGTGCTGTTTGCTTTTGCTTTAGCAAGCATCCTGGCGACAGCCATCCTTTCAAGACAAAATCTTTTTCTAAAAAAGACGGCAGTCATACTTCAGCAGAGCCAGGCACAAGAATATGCAACAGCTGTCGAGCAGTTTGCTCGCCAGATTCTGTATCGAGATTACGAAGAAGATAAACGAAACAATGAATTTACCGATGACCTGAAAGAATATTGGGCTGGCAACTCTCTCATTATTCCGTTCGGAAATGCCATACTGGAAAGTCAGATTGATGATTTACAGGCTCGGCTGAACCTCAACGACATCGTAAACAACGATGGAACTGCGAATCAATTTGTAATCAAGCGCTTTAAGAATCTGTTTGAACTACTTGAAATCAAAGAGCTTACGGTTGAAAAAATTCAGGACTGGATTGATCCTGATTCTGAAGCCGTAAATGGTGATGGTGGGGAAGATAATCTGTACCTTATAAAAGATCCGGGGTATCGAACCGCGAACGCCGATTTTCAGGATATTTCTGAATTAAAATTAGTAGATGGTGTAACCGCAGAAATCTATCAGAAGTTGTTGCCTCACGTGACGGTTTTGCCGCGAGGAATGGGGGGGGTCAATATCAATACATGCAGCAAAGAAGTACTTCAAAGTCTCCCCCCGAAAGCGCTGGATGAAAGTCGGGTGGACGAACTCGTAGAGGAACGCAGCAAAGAACCCATAAAAAAGGCCCAGGAATTTCTCGCGTTGCCTGCATGGGCAGGTTCCGGCATTCAGGACAAAGAGGTACGGGTTAACAGCGAATTTTTTCAGGTTTCGACACGGGTCACGTTAGGTGATCGTGTATCCAGACTTGTGTCGGTGTTTCAACGAGATAAAAATGGTAAGCTTACGCTTATGTCTCGGAATTTCGGGCAAAAATACATTATAACAAAACAGTCATTCAGTCTTCCCGAATAGGGGGAGGTCTGGCTTTACATGCAATATTTTGATTAGCAGGGCGCTTGAGCATGGCAGCAAAAGTATTCGTTTCTGTGGGACGGGATGTGACTCAGCCTCACGCATTGCATTGGGCGTTGTTTACGTCAGCAGAAGCGCCGGCTGCATCGGGAATTTGTCCTGATGCGGAGGCTCTGGCACTGATATTGGCGCAGAATCAGATTGTTGATGGCCAACTCATCGGGATTTTGCCTTCGCGCCTTGTACTTGCCACACGAGTGAATATCCCGGCTAAACAATCCCGCTATCTACAGCAAGCGTTACCTTTTGCGGTAGAAGAACAGGTAATACAAGATGTTGAAGAATTACATCTGGTGTTAGCGGGCAAGCTTAAGAATGATACGCATGGGGTTCTGGCTATTCCCCATTTACTGATGGATGTCTATAGTGACATCGCGACGCAGACCGGCATGCCGCTCATTGGTATCTATGTCGATGCACAACTTTTACCTGCAATGTCAGGCGGCGATAAGTTACCGTATTCGCTTTTTCTTGAGGGTGACTGGTTTACATTGGCGTCGCCCGAACTTCAGTTTATCCAAAGCAAATCCGAAAATCTGGCGTACTGCATTGAATCATTTGTAATCGCACCGGCAGATACCAATGAGTCTGAGCAGGAAAAAAAGGAACTCAGCTGTTTTCTCACGTCTGAGCAACAAGTAAAGTCTCAATTGCTATTAGCCCAGATTGATCAAGAAATAGGCGTTTCATTGGCAGTGAAAACACACACCTCGGATGTTTTCACGCTCTCTTGTCTTGGGTGGTTCAGTCGCCCCCGGGCTGCTGTCAATCTCTGTCAGGGGGCGTATCGAAGTCTGGTTGCACAAAAGTCTCCTTTAACTCGTTGGTATTCGGCCGCAGCCGTTTTACTGGTTGGTTTGCTACTACAAGTGGGTATGAATATTGGTCAGGGTTTTTATTACCAGTCATTAGCGAAACAAGAGCAACAACTTGCGTTGGAAAACTACAAAAAGATTTTTCCAAATTCGCGCAATGTAACGGCCGGAAATCTTGAACGCGATATGAAAGGCAAGCTAAAAGTATTAAATGCACAAGGCCCAAAAGCTGAATTCCTGGAGCTGCTATCCCAAACCGGGATTCAATATAAAAAGCAGCCCAAGTCAGAAGCTATTATCTTTAGGAATATCCAGTTCAGTGATCAAAGAAATGAACTGGTGCTTGAGCTGAATACCGAAACATTTGAGCAACTTGATCTGTTCAAGAACTCGCTGGCAGAAACGGGGCTAGGTGTAAAGATTAGTTCAGCGGTCAAAGAGCAGGGGGTCTTTCGGGGTCGTCTGCATATAGTTGGGAGTTAATATGGGCGTTCGTGATATCGCGCTGGTCGCCAATGCGGTGAGACAATATCAGAACCTTGGTGCAAATGATCAAAGAGCACTAGGGGTGTTGGCGTTGGCATTGGTCTGTGGTTTATTGTATTTTGCAGTCTGGAAACCCAGTGCGGTTTTTTATGATCATGCAATTGCAGATTACGCTACAGGTCAAAAACTGGTTGAAACCGTTAAACTCAATGAAGCGCTCTTGCGTCAGCTGGCGCAGAATGGCGCGACAGGTTCAGCTGCACTGGCCCCGGGACAGTCACTGGTTTCTGTAGTCAGTGGCAGTGCCAGGCCCTTTAATCTTCAAGTTAAACGTGTAGAGCCGTCCGGCGAGCAAAAGGTGCGCGTCTGGCTCGAAAAAGTAGAGTTCAATCAAACCTTAAAGTGGCTTGAGAGCTTAAAAGGCCGGTACCATATTTCGGTTGCTGACGTACAAATTGATAAGGAAGAGGCTGCCGGAATAGTCTCTGCTAGATTTACCTTACAAATCTGAACAAATTCTACAGGCCTGAATGACGCCTGCTAAACTTACAGGCAAAAGCAACCGGCAGTGTTGTCTAAACTGCAAAAAATAACTATCAGGCTTGAAGTGGGTAAGATAATCAGGGAGAAAATAATGATAAAAGATTTGCCCCACCCCGAAGTGGTCAGGCTCGATTCTGATGCGATCAGCGAAGCTAAAGCAATTTTATATCACGCCTACAAAGACGAGCCCACGTTTCGCTATCTTTTTGATGCCGAACGTAGCGGTTACGAGCAAAGAGTCAGGGCAACGATTCGCGAGTTAATTGATTTACATTTTGCGAGCCATCAGGATGTCATCGGTATTACGATGAATGGACGGTTAGTCGCAGTAGCACTTCTGGGTAGCCCGGCCATTCGTTTAAATCTTGCGGACCAACTGAATTGGCGAATCCGTATGATGCTGACCGCAGGATTGGCTTCAACGCGCCGCTATATCGAGTATCACGAGCAAGTGACAAAATGTCTGCCAGGTACGCAGCGTCATGATCTACCTTTGATGGGAGTCGATACCGCACATCAAGGAAAGGGCTATGGCAAGCTTATGGTAAAAGCCATTGAACAATTATGCAGAGAGAATCCTCGTTCGGCAGGGATTGGTCTGGATACCGGCAACGAAAAACATGCCAAATTTTACGAATCCCTGGGTTTTGAAAAAGTAGGTGAAGTAAAGCTTGGTAACGTTGTTGAGAGTGTGATGTTTAAACCCGCCTCGTTATTGATGAATTAAATTGTAAGATAAATCCCCGGGGAGAGGGCCGCAGCCTTTGGCTCCCCCCATTTAGTCCTTCCTTTATAATCAACCGTCGCTAAACGGCTTGTTTTGTGCTTATTCCCTTTCCCTGCACACTGTTATTTTGTAATTTTCTTTCAAGTAAGCCGTCCTTTCTCTGTTCATTGCGAGATTGGCATCCTGAGGGTGAAAGTTAATTGCCTATCGCAAGGGAGTCGCTATACTTTCGCGTCTAACACTCTCACATCTATTGGGTTATATGAAATCAATCAGCGATGTTATCTCCCGACTTTATGGCGATAATAAACCAGCGATGGTGTGGTGGGGTAAACAAACACTTAAACAAAACCAGTACTTCCAACTGGATTTAGGTGGCAGCTTATTTACCTTGCAACGTAAGCCTAATGAGTGGCACTGGTATACCTTTCGGCAGGAGCTCGAAACGAATCTGACATCCATTCGCTTTCTGGATCAATTTCAAACGACCACGTCACCTGAGCGCTATGCCGCACAGTCAGCAACTGGGGATTTTGTGTTGTTCCCGAAACTCGCTGATCGGCCCGTTGTTATTAAAACCGTGCCTCCGGTGAGTATTTTGCCCGGAGAGGCGACGCAAATTTACGTCAGTACTGCGCTTTGGTTTGGTTTATCCCTGGGCGAGGAGTCTCGTAAGGTAAAAGAGTTTCAAACCCGCGTGTTGTCTGATACCTGGATGGGGCCCAACACCATGCAGGGAGAACTATGTTATGCCAGCCAGACTGCCGCCAGAACCTCTCTGGATGAATTACAGCTCAGGCCTTACCGTGCCTTTACGCCGGTAAGGATCAGCAATAAGGGCAATGATTTGCTAGAACTTAAAAAGTTCAGCCTACCGGCTCCTTTGCTGTCTCTATTTGCAACTGAGAGCGGGTATTTGTGGACTAACTCGATAACCGTGGCCCGCCAGAAAGATGGCAATGTTGAGATTAACATTAGCAGTGGAGCGCCCGCTGAAGCAGGTAATAGTGAGCTACTGATGGAGCCTCGAGTCAAGCCAGACAAAAATGCACTCGTTAAAACGCTGGGCGTGTTGTTTGGTTGAGATCTGATATTAACGCGCGAATTGATTGTCTAACGTAAGGTTTATAAATGGATTCGGACTTACCAGCAAATTTGGATCTTTCGGCGGTTGGCCAATGGAGTCATTGGTTTCGAGCCTTAGTGTATCTCTTTGTGGGTTACTTTCTAGCCAGAATTGCGACCAAGATAGGACACCGCTTAACGCGTGATCATTTTTCCGAACATCAGATGCAGCTATTTCGACGACTGATATTTTACGTCATTCTGCTTCTTTTTACGGTTTCTGCACTGCGCGAACTCGGTTTCCAGCTCAGCGTATTGTTGGGTGCGGCCGGTATTTTCTCGGTCGCACTGGGATTTGCCTCGCAAACCTCAGCCTCAAACCTGATTAGCGGGCTATTTCTGATTGGAGAAAAGCCCTTTCAAGTGGGTGATTTAATCGATATTGAAGGTACCCGGGGCGTTGTTGTATCCATTGACCTGCTATCGGTAAAACTGAGAACCCCGGATAATCTTTTTGTACGCGTTCCTAATGAGTCCATCATCAAATCGCGAGTGACCAACGTCAGCAAATTTCCAATCCGGAGAATAGATCTGAAAATAGGCGTGGCTTATAAGGAAAATATTGCTCGCGTTCGAAGCTTATTGCTAAAGGCGGCAGACGAGAATCCTTTGTGTCTTGAAGAACCTGAACCTTTTTGCGTCGTTGATAGTTTTGGCGAATCATCGGTTGACCTGCAATTTTCAGTATGGGTAAAACGCGAAGCCTTTAGAGATCTCAAAGATAGCCTTTTGGAAGATATTAAAGAGGTTTTTGATAAGGAAGGCATAGAAATACCTTATCCTCATATTTCGCTCTATACCGGATCGCAAACAACCCCCATGCCTCTCACTGTGGTCAAGCAAGACATTTCAGATAATCGACAGGAATAGGCCTGCCTTTTTTTGGGCCAAGTCTTTCACATAATTGTTCGTATTTACCCAGAGGAAATCAAAAGGATGCAAGATAAACCCTTAATCGGCTGGCGGGAGTGGGTAGCACTCCCTGAATTAAATATTCCCCGTATTAAGGCAAAAGTGGATACCGGCGCGCGCACTTCAACCTTGCACGCGTTCGATGTCACACCTTTCGAGCGAGATGGTCAAAAAATGGTTCGGTTTTCGGTGCATCCGGAACAACAGAGTTTGGAGTATGTAGTTACCTGTGAGTTACCAGTGCTTGACTGTCGTGCCGTGACTGATTCAGGCGGGCATCGTGAAGAACGCTATGTAGTGACAACGCTGCTGTCATTGGGCGAAAGTGTCTGGCCCATAGAAATGACATTAACTAACCGTGATACCATGAAATTTCGCATGCTATTGGGTCGCACCGCTATGCGCAGGCGATATATTGTTGATCCGGCAAAATCCTTTTTGAGCGGCAAATAGTCCAGACAATTATTTTTTAACTTTTGGCAGTTTATTTTAAGGACATCATTTTATGAAAATCGCTATTCTGTCGCGTAAATCCAGTCTGTATTCAACCAGACGGCTGGTAGAAGCGGGAGAGCAACGAGGGCACGAAGTAAAGGTAATCGATACGCTGCGTTGCTATATGAATATTGCGACGGATCAGCCGAGTATTCATTATCGAGGACAAGATCTGACCGGTTATGACGCAGTGATACCAAGGATTGGGGCATCTATTACATTTTATGGTACCGCCGTGTTACGTCAGTTCGAAATGATGGGCGTTTTCCCGCTCAACAGTTCTAACGGCATCTCCCGTGCACGGGACAAACTGCGTTCGTTACAATTGTTGTCTCGCAAAGGCATAGGGCTGCCAGTAACAGGGTTTGCACATCGCCCGGACGACATCAAAGATTTGATTAACATGGTGGGGGGGGCCCCGTTGGTTATTAAACTCCTCGAAGGAACCCAGGGGATTGGTGTGGTGCTGGCTGAAACTCGTAAAGCAGCCGAAAGCGTGATTGAAGCCTTCATGGGCCTTAAAGCAAACATCATGGTACAGGAATTTATTAAAGAGTCTGCCGGTGCTGATATCCGTTGCTTTGTTGTTGGCGATAAAGTAGTTGCTGCGATGAAACGTCAGGCCGCAGATGATGAATTTCGTTCTAACTTGCACCGGGGAGGATCCGCAACCATGATCAAAATTTCCCCGGAAGAACGGAAGACTGCCGTTGCTGCAGCCAAGGCTATGGGGTTGAACGTGGCCGGTGTTGATATATTGCGCTCGAACCGCGGACCGCTGGTGATGGAGGTCAACTCCTCGCCCGGTTTGAAGGGGATTGAAGAAACGACAGGGAAAGATGTTGCGAGTCTTATCTATGAATTTATCGAAAAGAACGCAAAGCCAGTAAGTACGCGAGATTCCACCGTTGGATAACCATTTAAGAGGATAATTTAAGGACATGCCTGGTATAGAAATTGGTGGCGTCACAGTTAAAGCGGGTGAGCGGCGTTCAATCGAGCTACAAGTGGGCCAACTATATACTCATACGGCACTGCATATCCCTGTAGAAGTGATATGTGGCAAGCGGGCGGGCCCGGTTCTACTCGTTTGCGCCGCAATACACGGTGATGAAATTAATGGCGTAGAAATTATTCGCAGATTGTTAAAAACTAAACTATCTCGACAAATCAAGGGTACGCTGATTGCTGTACCCATTGTGAATGTCTTGGGTTTCGTTCAACGTAGCCGTTATTTACCAGACCGCCGTGACCTTAATCGTTGTTTTCCTGGATCGGAAAAAGGTTCGTTAGGCGCGCGAATTGCCAACCTGTTTCGAACCCAGATTGTAGACAAGGCGACTCATATCATCGATTTGCATACTGCTGCGATTCATCGATCGAATTTACCTCAAATTAGAACCAATATGGATCACCCCGTTTCAGCACTCATGGCAGAAGCCTTCGGGGCACCTGTCATTATCAACTCAACCTTGCGTGAAGGCTCACTGCGGGGCAATGCCGATGAAAACGGACTACCTGTACTGACTTATGAGGCCGGAGAAGCCCTGCGATTTGATGAAATAGCCATCGCCGGAGGTGTACGTGGCATTGTCGGTGTCATGCGGGCACTCAATATGCTAGGACAACCCAGAAGCGTTAAAGAGCCGGCATCAAAGCCGATATCCAGACCTGTCAAAGATAAAGCCGCGCCGGTAGTTGCAAAATCTTCTTATTGGGTAAGAGCGGAACAGGATGGGATTCTTCGACCGATGGTACCGTTGGGCGCCCGAGTTGAAAAAGATACCATTTTGGGGGTTATTAGCGCGCCGCTCGGCGAACAAGAGCTATTGGTCAGAGCCCCGACACGAGGAATCGTGATTGGTCGGGTGACACTTCCGCTTGTAAATGAAGGCGAGGCGATGTTTCACATCGCCCGTTTCGAAACCGTATCCGGTGCAGAGCGTCAGGTAGAAGCCTTTCACAATGCCGTGATGGAGGATGATGAGCTGAACCCGGATCCCGCACCACTGGTATAATTTCCAACCCGCCGCTACAAGTTTAATTTTTACGGTGAGGAACCGGATTCCCGTTATGGCACAAGAATGACCTTACCGATATTGCGGCGCGATTCCAGGTATTCATGAGCATTTTGGACCTCCTCAAATGAGAATACTTTGTCTACATGTGGTTTGAGCCACCCCTCTGTGACTCCTTGCATGAGTGCTATTAACCAGTCTCGGGATTTTTCGGGTTCATGCCATAAACGGCCCATATTAACGCCAAAAACGGATTTGTTGTCATTCATTAATCCTATAGGCGTGTAAACCGGTAGATGACGTAACAATCCGAGATAACGCAATTTACCAAACAGGCTGGATTCGGTTACTTCTGAGACACCAAACATGCCTAAACGGCCCGTAGAACGAAGCGCTTTGTAACTTTTCTTCCAGCTTTTGCTACCCATCGGATCGATAATCAGCTCAACGCCTTTATTGGCAGTCGCTTCCATAAGTTGCGGGAGCCAATCCCGTGTTCGATAATCAATTGCTATTCCCAGTCCGCGCTTGGCCAGAAACTCATGCTTCCCAGCGCTAGCCGTTCCGATTGTGTTAGCACCAATATTCTTGGCTATGTCTAAAGCCGCAAGCCCGACACCACCGCCAGCATTGTGAATAAGTACCGTATCAGCGGGCTTAAGTGCGCCCATCTCAATCAGAAGCATCCAAGCCGTTAGATAGTTTACAGGGATGGCAGCGGCATCTACAAAGCTCAGTGTTGCTGGCTTTTCTATAACCTGGATAAGTGGAACAACGACCTGATCAGCCTGCCCACCAAAGCGGGTGAGTGCGATCACTTCTTTACCCAGCCAGGCCGAATCAATACCGCTACCAACTTGATCGATGATTCCACTGACTTCGTAGCCCATAACCATGTAAAAAGATTTATATTTCGATAATAATCGAAATGTAATAAACATAGAAGAGGTAAAATTGATGAGCGATCAGTACAGAGGAGAAGTTCGGGAGTCTGACGAAATTAGCTGGTGGCCAGCAAGATAAGGCCGACGAGTGCGATAGATTAGTAAGGAGCGATGAGCGCTGGAAAACCGATGAGAAAAGGGGAGTCGCCTTAATAAAAACGCGCTCCCGCAGGTTGGGTAATTATCAACCGAGATGGTAGCGTTTCGCCAGATTTTGCAAGCGTTCAGCCAATTGAGCTTGTTCATGAGCCGCAACCGAAATTTGATCTGCCGCACTAGCGGTATGTGTGGCCATATCTGCAATGCGGTGTACGTTGTCGGATATCTCGTGGGTGACGGCCACCTGCTCTTCTGTTGCGCTGGCGATCTGCAGATTCATATCGCGAATTGTGTTGACCGATGAAAGGATACCATCCAGCATGACCGAAATTGAACCGGCGTTTGTTACAGTTGTTTCTACGTTTTGCTTATTATCACTGACTACTTTGGCCGCCTGGCTACTATCACGCTGAAAACCTGAGAGCATGGTTTCAATTTCTTGGGTTGATTTTTGGGTACGCTGAGCCAACGAACGCACTTCATCGGCTACAACTGCAAATCCACGACCTTGTTCACCTGCTCGAGCAGCTTCGATGGCGGCATTCAGAGCCAATAGATTAGTTTGCTCTGCAACGCTTTTTATTACATCGAGCACACCATAAATTGAAGTACTATTCTGATGCAGTCGGCCAATAATCTGACCAATTTCGTCTATCTCTTTTGCCAGTGCCTGAATTGAGTGCACGGCAGTACTCACTACACTTTTTCCTTGTTGTGCCTGATGGCTGGCATCATTGGCGCTATCTGCTGCCATCTGGGTATTGTTGGCCACTTCCTGGGCGCTCGCGGCCAGCTCATTGGTTGCTGTGGCCAGCATAGTGGTCTGGCTTTGTTGGTCTGCGAGTGCAACATTTGTGCTTGCGACCGTAGCCGTGGTTTCTTCAGCCGCACTGGCGAGTTGAATGCTGGATTTACTGATGTCATCTATATCCTGAGAAAAACTTTCCAGCATGCGATCCAGATGGTTCGCGATCATTGCCAGCTCATCCTCGCCGGTAATTCGTGTTCGCGCACCAAGGTTATTATCTTTTTCGACAGCCTGCATGGTTTTGAGAAGACATTTAACCTGAATGGAAGTATTGGCAATGGTTGCGGTAATGATCGCCAAGGAAACAGCTATTATTAGCGTTGTTACCAGGCTATAGGCAAGGAGTGTGTTCCAGGCGTGCTCAAAGTCTGCACTTGTATTTTCGAGCAGTTTTTTGGCTGCGGCATCCTCCAGATCTTTAAGAATATTAATTCGCTGGGTTGCCGCGTCAAACCACTCGGTGGCAACGATATTAAAATTGCCCGTGTAGGCTTTTTCCTTGGCTATATTGCGGAAGTTATCAACTTTCTCAAAGGCATCTGACGCTGAGGCCGTGTTAAAAGCATCAATATGATCTTCATGGGCTAGTTCTTTGTAACTACCCAGAAACTCTTCCTGCTTTACTGTAATCGCTATAAATTTTTCATAAAATCCAGTGCCAAATTTATTTTGGGCGAAGGTGTTACTTAATACTGCGCGCTCGATTCCAGACTGCTCTTTGGCTTTTAATAGAAAGTGGTAAGCAAGGATTTCTCTGGTGATAGCCGCGTCTTCGCTGATAGTGGCGACACTGGTTGCCACGGCAAGTAATTGACGATTAAGGTCAGTGTAAAATCCGATGGCATCTGCAGCACTGATGTTTAGCGAAGAAATGTTTGAGCGCACGGTACCCAGTTTCTGTAACTGTTGATTGATACCCGACAAGAGTGACAGTACCTCCGGGTGCGTGATTTCTGCACTTTCAACCTTCAGGTAGGTTTGATAATTTTTTAACGCAGTGTCTGTTAATTGACGTTGTGATGCGAGCTTGTCTTTGAATGCGCTACCTTTGGAGCCAATAAATCCGGCAGTATTACCCCGTTCTTTCTGTAGTTCATGCACTAATGCACTTTGAATTGTTGAAAGTTCCGATAGATGAATTATTTGGTTGTCTTGTTGATAAGTGTGGTAAAGCTGAAATATTTTAATCCCGGACTAACCACTAATGCAGCAAGCGTTGGAACCACGAGTAATACGAGCTTGTGCGTAAGCTTGAGGTTGCGTAAGACGTTCATAAATAATATCACCTGCGTCCTATAATAATTGGTGGTTAATTTATGACTGGATAGCGACTACCGGCTCTTATCCAGAACGTTTAACATCATGTTTATGCACTTAAACTGCTGTTAATACAGCCGGGGTTCAACCTTAATGCTCATTGAACTCCACATGAAGTCGTATTATTACCTAATTTGGATTAACGGGGTCTGAATTAACGCAAAAATTAACGTTAATTCGAACCACCGCTGATTAGTTTAGCCGATTAAATTACTGCAGTGCGCCTGATCGCCAGAGTAATTGTTCAGAGCACCGCCACGCCCAGATAATAGACGGCGACATATCCCAAAGAATAGGCGATCAACAGAAATAGCGAGTAACGCAAATAGCTGCCAAAGGTTAAACCATTAACCTTGCTCATCGCAACGATACCTGCCGCAGATCCAATGACCAACAGTGAACCTCCGACGCCCACGGCATAGGTCAATCCCATCCACGCGGGAGGGGACATTTCTATACCTGCTTTAAGCAGTGCGGCAGTTAAAGGAACGTTGTCGATAGTGGCGGAAAGTATGCCCATTAAATAATTAGCAGCGAACGCTGGGAGCAGACCGTATATTTGAACGAGAGTATCTAGCACATGAATCTCTTTAAGCATTCCCACCAGTAACAAAATCCCTAGAAAGAAAAGCAGCGTTTCAAATTCAATTACGCGGATATATTCGAGGATGGGTTCTTCGGTATCGTCGTGAAAAAATCTGGCAATCAGGAACATGATTGACATGCCAAATAAAAAGGTAAGTACCGGTGGAATGTGAAAGGTGACATTGAAAATGATGGTGCACAGAATGGTGCACAAAAAGGTGATTGCGATTGAAATATCCACGCCTCGCACATCCGTACGATGTTTTTGCACTTCGACTATGTCATTCATGCCTCTGGACAGCAACGCGGCCAAAAGCATAACGGCGAGAAAAGCGGGAGCAGCCAGCATCAGTAAATCGACAATATGAACTTTGTCAGCTAGAAAAATCATCAGCGTGGTGACGTCGCCTGTGATGAGCGCCACGCCTCCCGAGTTCACTGAAAATACCACCAGGGTCGCGAAACGGATGGTTTTTTCCAATGACAGGTTCAAAGACAAAATCAACGTTACCGAAACCAGCGTTGCAGTAATATTGTCTGCAAGCGATGAGAATACAAAGCAAAATGCAGCGGTAAGAAATAATAGCGATTTTTCGCTGATACGTTCTGGTAGAAACAAGTAAATCAGATTTTCGATCAGCCCCTTTTTGTTGAGGTAAGCCACAAAGGTCATAGCGGCAACCAGAAACAGCCACAAACTGGCGATTTCTGCGATATTTTCTTCCAGTCCGCGAATGACATGTTCCTGGTGGTCTGCACTACCACCAAACATAAACAGAAGAATCCACGCGAGAGTACCGAGAAAAAGAGTAATTTTTGCTTTATTGACGTGAATAACGTCCTCCAGCACAACACCTAACAACGCCACAATGGCGAGAAATATCAGAAGGACTTGCAGCATGGCCGGCATAGAAAGTTGCACCTCAAACAGCTAGGACAATGAATAAATTCACTTGGAAAAATGGTTACAAAGAATCGCACAGATAAGGCTTACAAATGCTGAGTAGTGCACCAAGGTAGGGCTCAGCATGCATAAGGTGCATTATTGTAGAGCATTCGTAGTGAAAACGCAGGTGAATTTAGTCGACTTGTTGCGTTTAAGGTTGGCTTGGTATATCTGCCGAATAACCAAGTTCGTCTAAAGAAAAGTCTTAATTATCAACGCCTGTTTATAGTACTTAACAATCGTTCCAAATAGTTCAAAAGTACCGGTTGAGCTCAAGGTCAGAAAAAATGCTAGACTGCAATTTGATCTTTTTTTGCAATATTCGGATAGGCAATGACAAATATCGATGCAAGTTTTATGAAGCATTTCAGGCTGACAGGTAAAATCCTGTTTCAGTCTCTGGCGCTCTATTGCTGCGCATCTTTTATTTGCCTGTCGCTAAACGCGGAGAGGTTGCCTCCAAATTCAAAGCCGGTGCTGCATTTAATAACGTCGTCCTCAATTGCGCCATACGTGATTTCAGAGAAGGACAGCGGAATTGCAGTAGACATCATTCGCGAAGCATTGGCTTTGAAAGGTTATCGGGTTCATTTTACATACTCAACCAACCGACGCGTTTTAGCAGAGTTGGAGCGAGATCATGTAGATGGCGCCTTTAATTTGCCTTACTCAGATCAGGAAGCGAACCATCTGTATCTTTCTCAACCCATCGTTGCCTATGAAAATGTAGTGGTTACGCTGGCAGAGCAAAAACTAAAACTGTCCGAAGTCAGTGATCTGGCAAATTTGCAATTGGTCGTATTTCAAAATGCGTCTTTGTATTTGCCTGATGCTTACGCCCAAATGGCAAAATTAAACCCAAATATAGAAGAGGTTAGCGATCAGAAGTCTCAGGTTTACATGCTCTTTATGCGGCGCGCCCAAGCCATTATTCTTGATCGTCGCATATTTGAGTATTTTCGATCTCAATTATCGCACCAATCCGCCGTGTTTGATGATCCATATAAGGTTCACACGTTATTTTCTCAGGCACCACGCTTCGCCATCTTCCGGGACCAATCTGTACGTAACGAGTTTAACGAAGGACTGAATACACTGGTTAACAACGGGCGCTACCAAGCGATTGTCGCCAAGTACATTAATTAAATGTGTACATTAATTAAATGTGTACATTAATTAAAACGTACATTAATTAACCAAGTCTGCACTTAAATTCATTGGAATCGCACTGACTCCAGTCGAGTTATGCTATGTTTCCCATCCATATCGTTTTTCCGTACTGTCATTTTGCGTTTTCAGGTTATATGCATGTCCGAAGCTAAAGTCCCTGTCAATATCATCACCGGCTTTCTTGGAACCGGTAAAACTACATTAATTAAAAATCTGTTACGGCATAAGCCTGTCGGTGAATATTGGGCGGTGCTGGTCAATGAGTTTGGCGAAATAGGCATTGATGGTAGCTTCCTTCAGGGGGATGGGGCGTGGATAAAGGAAATTCCCGGTGGCTGTATGTGTTGTACCAATGGGCTGCCAATGAAAATCGCGTTAAGCACGTTACTGGCAAAAAAGCCGCACAGGCTTTTAATTGAACCCAGTGGTGTAGGGCATCCTGATGAGATCCTGAACACGCTGAGGGGAGAATACTATGAGGAGGTTGTGGATCTTCGTGCCACACTGACACTGCTCGACCCTCGAAAAATAAATGACACTCGATATACGGATCATGAAATCTATAACAAGCAGTTGTTGGTTGCCGATATCGTGCTTGGAAGTAAAGCTGACTTATGTGACGATGCTTGCAAACAGGCTTTTGAAACGTGGATGAAAAATCACCCTCAACTGAGTCAGACGCAACCGGCTTTTGCATGGATTGAACAAGGTCAGGCACCGCTGGCATGGCTGGATTTGCCCTCCGGTTATCACCATGAGGGCATGAAGACGCCAGATACCGTCGGTTCACGTTTACTTCAAACATCGTCCGAGATGCCTTTGGAAAAAGTCCGGTTAAATGATATGGATACCTGGATCTGCCGTAAAAATTCAGGGCAGGGTTTTTACAGCGTGGGCTGGCTGTTTGCGCCGACGGTGAATTTTTCAATGCATCATTTACTCGGCTGGGTATATAGCATTCAGGCCGAAAGAGTAAAAGGGGTGTTTCGACTCGCAGCAGGTGCTGCCTTAATCAATGCTGAAAATGGCGTGGTGTCTGTTTCTACCTTGGATGATGCTGCCGACAGTCGGGTAGAAATTATCGCCTCTCACCCGATTCAACACGAAGAATTGCAACAAGCATTGTTTGATATTGCCGGAATTGCTCCCTGATGCCACTCATCCCGAGGAGCTCCCCCAGAACTGACCACTCGCTAATTTCGAATATTATTTTCGAAGGGACGAGTCTGGGGGGTGTTCATATCATGAATGTGCCAAAAATTCGGTGACTTTATCCCATACTAAAGGTTGTCGCACGATAGCTCGGTGACCATAGCCCTCGGTTGCCAGCAGAGAGGCATTTTTCCACGTTCTTGATAGCGATTCCGCGTCTCGAAAAGGGACTTCCATATCGCCTTTGTCATGAATAATCAATCCTTTGCTTTTAAGGGCACTTAGTCTCTCTGCAATGTTGAGTTCGTTGGCCGGACGTCCAACGTTCAATTCTACTTGCTGAATGAATCGTTGAGCACATTTTCCGGGAAGACCGATAAAGTGTGCAAATCGTTTCAACACGCTAATGATTGATGAAGGGCTGGAAATAAGCACCACCTTGCCACACTCAACCCCTTGGGATAGCGCGAGTCCAACGGCACTTCCCCCCATCGAATGACCCACGATGCCGTCAAAAGGTCCTAACTGTTGATTTATTTGCATGACCGCCTCTGCAAACTGAACGGGGTTGGATTGCTTCCCTGCGGATTGACCATGAGCCGGAGCGTCTAAAGCAATGACTTTGAAACCCAGCGCAACCAGAGAATCGACAAAACCAGCCAATTGGGTCGCACGGCTTTCCCAGCCGTGTACCAGTAGAATCTGTCGCTTCGCGTTACCCCACGCAATGGCGCTGAGTCCTCCGTCCAGCAGTATGCGTTTTCCCTCGGCTTCCTTGGTAGACTCCCAGGGTTTCAGCGGATGTTTGCGTGGTGTTAAAAACAGATCTGCTGCTTTCTTTGCTGTTCTATCGGGCAGCATGTAGCCGAGAATTCTATTTTGGGCTTTAAAAATTTCGAAACCGATATTCATAAATTGACTCCTGATGTTAAGGCAAGGTGGTGATGATTAAAATCCTAATTCGAATCCCAACAGGATCCGATCATTGTGGTCGAACTGACCGTATAGCCCCTTTGTTCGCCCATAAAACAGATCTGCCGCTATCCACACATCCAACTGGCTAAGCAGGGCGTGTGTCACTTTGGGTCGAACCAAGCCGTCGTGTTGGGTGATGGCGTGAAGCACTAAAACTTGTGCTTCCCATGTATCATTTTGAAAATTTCTTCGTGCAAGCCCTGTTAGGGTATGCTCCGTTTGGTGACGTTGTGTTGAGAGGTCGCTTTTCAGCAGATAGCTCTGAAACCACTGGACGCTGATTAACGTGTCACTCAGACCTTGCCAATCGAGACCGATGACAGAGGCGATTTCAGGGCTATTTTGTATTCCTCCCGAAGCTGGTGAATCTGCTAAAAAATAGCTGTCCGAGTGGTAGCCAAACTCCGTTCGTAACGTAAAATCCCCCATGGCATTACTGGCGGTGCCTCCGAACAGGTGATCCCGCTTGTATTCGGGACGCAGAATAGCGCCCGAAGGGGTTGCTATCTGGTAAATAGCCGGAGTGTCCTGGTAGTGGTAGAAGTAATTCAACGTAAGATCCCATCCTCGCCAAAAAATGCTGTACCGAAAACCGGCATCGCTGTCTTCAAAAGCGTTAGACGGGGAGTGATCTGTGTCGACTTGTACTTGCTGTCCGGGTGCCAGTCGGAGACGGGGAACCAGCAAAGGGGTTGTCATCTGGTAGGTAGAACCAACCTCGGCGAGTTCATGAACACTGGTATCGGGAACCCACAAGACCTGAAGGCTACTGCTATTGTCAAATATCCACGAAACGTTAAGCATCCAAAGGGGGATGCGGGAATCATCAAATTGATCGAGGATAAATTCCCGATAGCTTTGAGGATTAACTACATCCAGTACTTTTAGCCCGTCGGCCTGACCCCACACGACTTGTTGTTTTCCCATCCGCCAGGTCATTTCCGGAATGGCGCCGTGAGACTCCATGGCGCCATCGATATAGAGTTCTCTAAGTGTCAACTCGGCATGTGCATCGTTGTAGACGGGGCCGTTCATTTTTGAATAGTTGATTGGCCTCCTTTTTTCTGCGCCTAGTGAACCCACCGTGTCTGCACGTAATCTTGCGCGAGCGGTAATGCTCGATTCGCCCCAAAATTCTCTCCATTCTGGTTCAATAATGGATTCAAACTTTTGAGATTCGTGGGTGCCTGCGGTTCCATAGGCCCATTCCTGATCCAGCGTGCCGGAAAAATCGGCACGACAGGACAGGGATAACATCAAGGCAGCAGGGCATAACACCGCAAAATACAGTGGTTTACCAGCATACAGCTTCATAGTCACACCTTTAAAATGATTCATCGGTTAGCGTGCTTAAAGGCCACGACTCATCGTATGGGTGGAAAAAAGGCTGTCTTTGAGTTCAGTACGGTAGTCCACGGCTTTAACGTGAAAGATGGTTTCGTGCTGCGTTTTGTGATTCTTTATTTTCAGGGTATGACGAGTCCAGATGCCATCAACCTGACGGATATCGTCAACACTTAAGCTTTTCAGGTGTTGATCTTTGGTGTCCCAATACTCGGCTGCAAAGATCACCCAGTTGTCTGATCTCACCCGGTACTGAACACGGCCATAACCGAGTTCTTCTGCTATTTCACGGGTACGGGGGATGGCTTCAAATAAATACTCGGTATAGCCATCACCAGGTATCTCTTCCAGGGTGGTAAACTGATAATCGCCAACTTCGATTTTCCGCTCCTTTTTAATATCTTCGTAGGTAAAATCTGTACCCAGAAAATAGTCTCCTCGATTGGACGCAGAGATTCTGCGAACTTTTCTCAGTGCCGGCAGGTACAGCCATTGATCATCTTCTACCTTGCCGTCTCGATAGTCATAGGTAAGGAATGACGTGTTCTTTACAGTGCTAGGCGCGTTATACACCAGTAAGGTACGTTTTTCGTCACCGATGTATTTTCGGAATCCGGTCGTTTCTTGCTCTCGCGACTTCCCTGAACGATCAATCATGGTCATGATAATTTGCTGCGTAACCTGTTCGCCATCAGGCTGCTGGTTAATCTGCGCTACAATCCAGGCGCCTTCAGGCATTTCGTTTGCCTGTGCTGGCGTGGAGTATCCATAGAGCAGTCCGATCGTGCTCGCAAAGGCGGCTATGATCACTGGTTCTGACCAGCGTAGCGGGATTTTGCGATTAACATGCTCGCCGGTAATGAAAGCCGGACGAAACACTTTTATCAGGGCTGGCAGCAAAGTCATACTAGCCAAAAAGCTGGTAGTAACTGCGAGCGCCACAATAGTGCCAAAATTATTTAACGGCACGACCTTGCTTGAAATCAGTACACCAAATCCACAGGCAATTGCCAGGAAATTGAACAGCAGCGCGCGTCCTGTAGAGGGGTAGAGTGCGGAAAGTGCCGCTTCCAAATCACCATTGTGTTCGCGATATAGCGTACGTAACCGATCAATGGTGTGGATAGCAAAGTCTACCCCCAAACCAATGGCTACTGAGGCAAACATCGACGTGCCGATGCCAAGATTTATCCCAAGGTGTACCATCGCGGAATAGACCAGCAGAATCGAGCTTACAACCGGGATGAGTGCATAGAACCCGGCAGTCGTTGACCTGAACAGAAGACTGGTGACCAACCATACCAACAGCAGGGCCAACCCCAGACCCAGGAAGTGGCTGTTCCCCAAATCCTTGATCCAGTGATAATTGAGATTTACCCGGCCGCTCATATTTGCTTTGATAGTTGCAGAGTTAAACTCGTTATCAATATAGTTTTGCAGCGCCTCAACGACCGGGCGAGTTTCACTGAAACGTCCTTCGTTTAACGTAATGCTGATGTTGGCGAGGCGATAGTCGTAGTCGACTTCTTCCTGAAAATCGGTGGGATTTCCCGACGCGGAGTAGATTAAAAAATACTGCGCCACCAGATCACGTGAGTCCGGGAGCACATAGTTTGCCATGGCTCCTCCCGTCAATGCGCGATTCATTTGTTTTAGATAATCAACAATAGAAGTGGTGCCGGTCACATGGGGTAGTGTTTCTGCGTAGGCTTGTAAGGCTTCGATTTTGCGCAAATTTACCGGATCAAACAAATCCTCCGGGGCAGGCGTTTCGACCACAACATCCAGATTGCTACTGCCGTTCAGGTAGCTGTTAATTGCTTTGTCTGCTGCAACGATCGGTTCACTGGGATGAAAGGTACCAATACGGTTTTCATCGACTTTAAGATGACTGGCCGAGTAGCCACCAAGCAAGGCTAAAAGAGCGAACACCCCAACAGTTACCGGTGCTTTCTTTAAGCTAAGGTGGCCTAATGCCTGCATTGCTCGACTAAATAGATCATGGCTTGATGCTGCCTGAACGCGAATAAAATGTCGGCTTACCTTAGGTTTCATCGCGGCAATTGCGGCGGGCAGAAATATCATCGAGTATAACCAGGCAATCATCACGCCCAGCGCGGTAAATAAACCAAAGTATTTGAATGGAGGCATATAAGAGGCGAAATACAGACCAAGAAAACCTGCTGCCGTGGTTAGTGAAGTCAGCGTCACTGGTCGCCACATTTCTGCCATGGTTTCCTGAACTAAAACACTCGCGTTTGTTTCTGGCTTACGTGCCTGGAGGTCAAAATAGTGGCTGAAAATATGTATGGCATCCGCAACGGATATACCGATAAGGATTACAGGCATCGCGTTAGTTATAACGAAAAATGGTGTGCCATGCGCTGCCATAATGCCAAGGGTCATCAGGACTGAGGCCGCGATGATAACATTCCCAAGCAGACCGGGACTGAAACGGCGAAAAGCAATGATAATAATGAACGTAATAATTAAGCCCGCTAAAGGGTTGAGACGTTTGGCATCCTTATCAATGTAGCCTCCCAAATAACCGGCTATCGCGCCTTCGCCTGCGACGTAAAGTTTTTCCTGTTCTGAGAGCTCTGCCTGATTTACCAAAGCGAGAATTGCCTGATAAGTGCTTTCAACCTGTTGCTCGTTTTGAATTTGAATGGCAATAACGGTGGCATTTCCGCCAGTCGAAACCAGGGTGCCTTGATACAACGGAAAGTCCTCTATTGCTGAACGCAATGCATGCAACGACTCCTTTGACTGCGGGATGGGGTCAAAGAAGGGGGTTACCTCCATTCCCTCGGTCGTTCCAAGTATGTTTTTCTCTGTTGCCAGACTCACAACATGATCTGCATCGACATTAGGGAGTGTGCTGACTTTTTCAGTAAGCCAGTTGATTAATGCCATAGAGCTCGGGGTGTATATTCCATTTTCTCCTTCATTTACCAATACAATAACCATTGGATCGCTAAGACCAAATTGCTCCTTTACCTTATCTCGATATAGAAGTGCGGGATTCGATGCCTCTAAAAAGGCATCAGAGCGCGTATCCTTGACGAGCTTAGGAAGCAGACTCAGTGTCGCGATAAAGATAACTAGACTCAATAAAACGAGGGTTTTCGGATATCTCACAACTACGCTAAAAAAGCGTTCCATGAGAGGTACTTGCGTGGTTTTCATAAATATCACTCCTTCTATAGACATGTGTATACATGTATTTGGTGTACAACTTCATCAACAGGTAGCGACTCCTAAATACTCCTGAAAATCCTGTAGGAGGCAGCCATCTAATGATGTATATGCATGTATATGATTTTTAAAAAAACTCAGCTTTTTAAATCAACAACGGCTTTGCTGAGAGCCAACAGCTGTTCCTTGACCTGCTCCCCTAAACGTAATGATGCGTACTGTTGCGCTTCTTGCCAAAGCGCTTCGGCACGTTTGAATAGCGTTTTACCTTCTACTGACAGAGAAAGATTCTTTTGCCGCCTATCGACGCCTGGTTGCACAGTGATATAGCCGTCACGAATGAGCGGTGTAAGGCCTCGGGTTAAGGTTGTCTGATCAAGCACGAGAATATCCTGCAGTTCTTTATTGGTGGTCTGCCTAAGTAAATAGATCGACCGCAATATCGAATACTGGCTGGTTTTAAGCCCGCACTGAGTTAAATAGCCATCATAAATCTGACTCATCACCCGGTTTGCTTTTCGCAGCTCCAGGTTGAGGCAGGGTACAAAAGCTGATTGGTTTACTTTTTCTTTCATCATGCAATCTATATTACATGCATGTGCATATATGTCAATCAGACTTTTTAAGAATTCGTTTTTGTGTTGTTTGTTTTTTTCGGGAAGGTTTAACACTCGCGTTTTAAAGGATAGCGATGTGGATCATAAAAACTTTGATTTTAAAGTGTGATTGGGCTAAAACTCTCAATTGTAAACTTGTGTTAAATTCATTGAGTTGTGAATGAAGTTCACACAGAGATTAAGAGTGTGCCTGATTTTTGGAAACAGGCAGCATTAATAGCAGCGTGATGTGGTAAGTAAATTACCATTTGCGGATTTAGGGGAAAATAATAATGGATTACGCCAGCAGTCTAAGAGATGTGCTTATTCGCAAAATTAATAAAACTGAAAGAGATTTGGCTCAGTTAAAACTGGATTATTGTCGATTTGTTTACGGCTTGTCGCACCGGTCAAAAGTGACTTTTGGCGGAAACCTTTATCAAATTAAAGCGGTCGACCTTGAATCTATGCACAGAAATGAACAAGGTGAATGGAGCAAACCAGCCGTTTCAGGTGTTTTGATAAATAGTGAACTTAAGCCACTCAGTAACGACGTTATTACGCTAAACGATTCGTGGGAATTGGTAGCGTAATACCAGCAAGAAAAAAGCAGCGTATTCCTTTGAATAGAAATACGCTGCTTTTTCGTAAGAAAGTATTTTTAACCAATAAAGCCCCAGGTTTGAATCTGCTCAGACAAACATTCGCTCTTGGGAGTAAAACGAAGATCGAGCCAGCTACCCGCTGCTTTTATGCCTGCACTGTAGGCTTCAGCGTCAGCTGAATCGCACTTACCTTGCAAGCGAGCTTGCCGATATTCCGAAATCAACTTTTCGGCATCAAATCTGTCCATTCCCATATTTCTCGTTAGTACGAAGACGCAGACATCAAACCGGTCTTCTGCATCGCAATCAAAATGTTCACAAATGCTGTCGCATGCGCCGATAAAAAACAGACTGGTTCTATAAGTGACCCAGTTTTTTGTATTCGCCAAATCCAGGTTGATATCGGAGCGCTTTAATTCGAACAGTTGAAGCCCGGCAAATATTTGCGCTCGGGTTAAGCTGTCAATCTTGGAGAATTGCGCTGTTTCTTCCGCTCTTTTGCTTCTGGATGGCTGCTTTTTTACCGGCTTGAGAAAAAGACCGCTCAACTTGAAAGACGAATCAAAGGTTGCCACAGACAGGCGAGCGTCACTTTCAAAGTTTGCATCGCTTCTGGCCAGATATAATACCAACCACGCAAGGTACATAAAGGCGCTAACTAATACGAGCTCTAATGTGTGTATCAGAATACTACTCATAAAAATTCCTGATATTTCTTAATGTTGTCCGTATTATACGAAATGTTACGAAATGTTGCGTGAACTAATCGGGGTCTAAGGAAAACCTGTGTCACACAATTATGCTATGATTTTGTTTCACTACGAAAATGAGAGAAAAGTATTATGTCTAACGGAACAACACAGCAATTGGTCTCGGAAATTGACATCGTGAGCTATGCGCTTGGCAGACAGTGGGCTGAGCAGCTGGCATCAAATGGTTTGCAGGGTATCAATGTCCAAACGTTGGCTGCAGGCGTTCAGGATGTCATCGATGGAAGACCCAGTGTTGTCAATCAGGATGCCATTCAGGCTGCCTGGGGTGTACTAAGCCAGAAGATCGAAGCTGAACAGGCGAATGCGGCGAAAGCCATGGCTCAGGAAGGCGAACAGTTCCTGCAGGAAAATGCGGGTAGGGCAGAAGTGCTGGAAACGCCAACGGGCCTCCAGTATGAAATTATTATTGAAGGCTCAGGTGAAAAACCTCAGGCTCACAATACCGTTCGTACACATTATCATGGTACGTTCATTGATGGTCGCATTTTTGATAGCTCTTACGATCGGGGGGAGCCTGCCGAGTTTCCTGTAGGTGGAGTAATCGCGGGATGGACTGAAGCGTTGCAGATGATGCCGGTCGGGTCAAAATGGCGCTTGTATGTGCCGTCGCATCTTGCCTACGGCGAGCGTGGTGCACCGGGAGCAATTCCTCCTCACACGGCGCTGATTTTCGATGTTGAATTACTGGATATTGTTGGCTAAATCTTAGCCGCAGTGTCGAGAAAGACTGCTTTGGTTAAGCAGTCTTTCTTTCCGGTACCGTAAAAAAGCGATACAGATCCTCGAAAGATAGCGGTTTACTAAACAAGTAGCCTTGTGCGTAATCGCATTTATTAATCATTAGAAAATCGCGCTGGTCTATCGTTTCTACGCCTTCTGCGATGACTTTTAAATTAAGTTTGTGTGCCACTGCAATGACGGCTGAAGTGATTTCCATATCACTTAAATCATCCGGTATATCTCTTACGAATTCTCTGTCCACTTTCAGAATATCTACGGGGAGTCGCTTTAGATAACTCAGTGAAGAATAGCCCGAACCAAAATCATCTATGGTGATCATTGAACCTGTGGCTTTGATTCTGTTGAGCTGTAGGATGACCTTTTGAATATCGTCCATTAACATGCTTTCCGTTACTTCAATCTCCAGATATTTTGCATCCAGACCTGTTGATTTAAGTGTGTCGGAAATAACGTGTTCCAAATTGGGGTCGGTAAACTGGCGTGTGGAGAGGTTTACCGCAACGCGGATTTTCTGACCAGTCAGTTCCTGTAACATTTTGGTCTGGATACAGGCGTTTCTTAATACCCACTCGCCTATGGATACAATTAAGCCGGTTTCTTCGGCTACAGCAATAAATTCACCTGGAGGAACTTCTCCCCGAACCGGATGATGCCAGCGGATGAGCGCTTCAACACTCGAAATCTCGCCCGTTTTCAGATTGATTTGAGGCTGATAAAGCAGGTTGAACTCGTCAGAGGAGAGGGCATGACGCAATTCCTGTTCAATATTTAATAGCCGTAATGCCTTGATATTGAGCTCTTCTGTAAAGAAGTGATAACCATCCCGGCCTTGCTCTTTTGCACGATACAGCGCGAGATCGGCATTTTTCATTAGCGTATCGGTATCGACGGAGTCGTCGGGTGAAATCGTAATACCTATACTGGTTGATACAATAACCTCGTGTTTGTCGAGCTTGATCGGCTCCTTAAGAACCCGCAAGATATGCTTGGCTACCGTTGTTGCAGCGTTGGTATCCCCAAGGTCATTCAAGAGAATCGTAAACTCATCCCCACCCAGTCTTGAGACGGTGTCCTGTGCCCGAACACAGGATTGCAGTCGCTCTGCTACGGTCAGCAACAGGGCATCACCGGCGTCGTGTCCCAAGGTATCGTTAATTCGCTTGAACTGATCGAGATCCAGGAAAAACAGTGCGACCTTGGAGTTGTGGCGTTTTGCTGATTGAATGGATTGATTTAATCGATCAATAAATAAGCGTCGGTTGGCCAAACCGGTGAGAGAGTCATACAGAGCAAGGTGCTCCATCTTCTGGCTGATTTCCTTTATGGCGGAAATATCGATGCCGGATATTACATAGTTTGATACCGCATTATTTCTGTCAAATACCGGCGATTTTCAAGATAGTTGTCCGAAAAATGTTTTTTATGCCGCCAGAGGAATGTCCTTCAACTGACGGTCTGGATTCAACGCTACGGCTCCCTGCGGAGTCCAATTGCGGGTTTGCCTGGACCAACGCTCAGGATGCTTCTCCTGTGCTTGTCGATATAGTGCATCGCGTTTTGCCAATAGCTCAACATCCTTCCCTGCATGCCTCTGCGCTGGTGTCACAAAGCGAATACCGCTGTGTCGATGCTCCTGGTTGTAGAAGCGGTCGAATTTCAGCATCCAGTGGCGGGCGTCTTCCAGTGTCGCAAAGCCGCGTGAAGGCCATTGCGGACAGTATTTCACGGTGCGGAACAACGACTCCGAAAACGGATTGTCATTACTCACCCGTGGTCGGCTGTGGGACGACGTAATGCCCAGCTCCTGTAACTTGGCCTTGAGCGTGCTCGACGTCATCGGCGCACCGTTGTCAGCATGTAGCACCAGTGGTTTATGCAGGCACTGCTCGCGTAAAACCGCTCGCTGGATCAATGTCGACGCCAACTCGCCGGATTCGCAAGAGTGTACCTCCCACGCCACCAGCTTGCGGCTGTACACATCCAGGATCGCATACAGAAACCAGTACAGGCCCCGCACTGTCGACGGCATGTAACTGATGTCCCAGCTCCATACTTGGTTTGGGCCTGTCGCCACCTGCGTGGTGGGCGCCGCTCGCTTGACCGGCGCCTTGGCCCGGCCCCGATAATGCAATTGGTCCTCAGCCTTCAGCACCCGGTAAAAACTCGACTCCGACGCCAGATACTCACCCTGGTCCGCCAGCCGTGGCACGATCTGCGAGGGCGGCAGACTGGCATATTCCGGCTGGTTGCACAGCGCCACAATGGCTTCCCGCTCCGCTTCACTCAAGCGATTGACTGGCGCCGGACGTATTGCGTCCGGGCGCCCATCGGCTCGCACCTGGCCTTCCGCATCCAACCAGCGGCGCAGCGTACGCGTGGGCAGCTCCAGTTCTCCTGCGGCCTTGTCACGACGGGCACCGGCAGCCACCGCCTCCTGGTAGAGTTCGATGCACTGCTGGCGCTCCTCGACGGGGATCAGTTGTCCTCGTCCTCTTCGCCGTACAAGGCCCTCAGCTTTTTTCGCAGCACCAACAGCGCTGCCGCTTCCGCCAAGGCCTTTTCCTTACGCTGAAGCTCCCGCTCCAACTGCCGGATGCGCTTACGATCTGCCTTGCTCTGTTCACGCTCAGCCTGACGGCGTTGGGCCTCCGTCTGGGTACCGGCAATACAGGCTTGTTTCCACTCTTTCACCTGCTCCGGCAACAGACCTTTTTCCCGACAATACTGACTTAGCTCCACCTCGGACAATCCGGCTGTTTCCACCACTACGGCGAACTTCGCTTCCGCTGACCACTGTTCAGGACTACGACCACTCTGGGGCACTGGCTTACCTTCTGCTCTTAACTGATGCAGCCAATGATACAGGGTCGGTTCCGAAATGCCTTCTTCCTTTGCCACACTGGGCACCGGGCGACTCAAGGGCGGTAACAGCTTCTTCAGGACCGCCTCTTTCCGTTCCGGAGAGTAACGTGCCATACAACCTTCTTTCCGCCCACCGTCTTGTCTTTTAAGATTCAGGGGATCGGACAACTATCCTGACACGGCGGGCCACCG
>JACKOD010000004.1:0-460000 GCA_024234505.1 Hahellaceae bacterium
TGACCGCGTTCACTGCCGCACAGGCAGCTTAGAAAAGTCTCGCTTTTGCCTCCTTTTGTGCGCCGGAGTTCACTGCCGCACAGGCAGCTTAGAAAAATGCGATGGTATATTTACTGCTGGATACGTCGTTCACTGCCGCACAGGCAGCTTAGAAATCTAAGGGCATTCGACTATATGCCGATACGTAGTTCACTGCCGCACAGGCAGCTTAGAAAGCAAACGTTGTCGCACCATTCACGCCATCAAAGTTCACTGCCGCACAGGCAGCTTAGAAATCCCCCATCAGATCGCCGGTCAAATGCGAATCGTTCACTGCCGCACAGGCAGCTTAGAAATTACTCTGAGAGAGAGTGTAAACAAGTTCCCCGTTCACTGCCGCACAGGCAGCTTAGAAAACATATTGCAACTTTTGCTTAAAATTCACCCAGTCACTCGCGAAAATGGAAAAGCCAGGACGGCGTTTCGCATAATGGAGTCTAGTGACTGCGACACCTGCCAAGTGGTGTGACGCCGGGAGAGACCGGCTCACCTAAAACGACACAGCATTTAAAAGCCGTTTAACTCCCTCGCTGTGCGATTTTCTGTATTTACGCCGTAGCTTTTCACCGGCAACAAAAAAGCCGCCTTAAAACGTGTTTAAAGCGGCTTTGCGTGAGTGGTGTTTTTTTGGCCAATGTGCCAAACTATTTCAGGTGGACTGCCATAGCCGTCGCGGATACCTAAGACGGCCTGATAGCCAGCCCTGGTAGCTGGAATTGGGAAAGCGGTGTGGTGAACCCAGACAGTCCAGTCGAATGCCGAAAGGCAGCGGGCGTGACACGGTGAAACTCTCCCGGCCGTAACACGCATCAGGTTAACGCCTGTGTTAGTCGGAGTGCGATGCGGGGTTGCCAGCTTGCTGGATGGGAGGCCCCGCCGCCCGCTTTATTCTGATTGCTTTCTTTTCTTATAGTCTTCTGCGCGGCGTGTTAGTCGCCGTTCACTGCCGCACAGGCAGCTTAGAAATATATCACCGTAAAACTGGAGCAACTTTTCGTAAATGGTGTTTTTTTGGTCAATGTGCCACACTACTTCAGGTGAACTGCCATAGCCGTTGTAAAGAGATGGCGTACTTCCTAACTGCCTCTATTTTCCGTTTTTATCCGCATGGAGATCGGCATATGCGTTGGGTTGAGATCATTAACACGCTTCTAAAAATGTTGTTTTTGTTACAGGTCGTCGGGTTTTGCCTGACGCCGGGGTTTGACTGGTTGCCCAATCTGCTCTTTACCGCTATCCCGCTGGGTTTATGGCAAGCTGTCAGGCTGTTGTCGGGTAGCTGGCTACAGGGTTGGCTGCGTTAGTTCAGGACAGTCGCCCAGCCAAGGGCAGACAAATAGGTCTGCTCCTGCGGAGTTCATGTATGGTGCCGTGGTATTTCAAACTTTATTTTGTTGCTCCACTTTCCAGTGCGGTGCTTTTTGTTTTGAGCTTCATTGTCCCTGGTACGGCGATCTTTGAGGCTTTTGCCTGGTCATTGCTCGTTACTTTCGTGTTGGGGACAGTTCTGTTCTGGATTGGGGTGTGGCGACTTTGACTAACTAAACCAACAACCCTACACCCAACCCCACAAGCACGACGCCGGTTAACCGCGCAAACCATTCGCCTTTGCTGAGTAGTTTTTCAATCATCACAAATAAGGTGATGAGCAGTATCCATTTCAGGTTCATCACGCCGGTGATAAATAGCAGTACCATCAATGCCCAGCAGCAGCCAACACAATATTGTCCGTGAATCAGGCCGAGTCGGATGGCGCCCCAGTGGCCTTCTCGCCACTGGGTGCTGATCAGGCTGAGTGGTGACTGGCAAAGGCGTAAGCATTGTTGTTTCAGCGGGCTCCATTGATACAGGCCGGCGGTGATCAGTAGCAGGGCGCTAAAGGTGCGGTTGGCGCTCATCATCATTGGGGAAAGCAGGGCGGCGCTATGCAGCCACCATTGCAGCAGTGTGATCAGGCCGCTGAACAGGCTCCAGACCCACAGGTACCCACTCACAAAATACAGGGTGTGAATATAGGCGGTGTGGTTTCGGCGGCGTTGCTGATTGATTCTGTTAACCCAAAGAATGACGGGGGTGGCGGAGGGGAGCATCATGCCGGCCATCATAATGGCCCACATGGCAAACAGCATAAATACATCCACGGTATGCCATTGGCCTATCGGTGCCATATTCATGGTGGTTCCGAAAATCAGGTAATACCAGCAGAGTGCGATCACTACCACCAGGGTAATGATCGCCAGCCGCTGATCCGGGCGTCTCCATTTGAGTTCGGCCGCGTCCACTTAGTTGCTCCAGTTTGCGATCGCTTTGGCTGAAAAACGTCCTGCGTGATTAAAGGCAATATTACCAAAATCGATCGACATGGCTTTTGAATTGCCTATGTTGCCGTCGTCCCACATAAAACCGCCACTCGGAAAGGTGATATGCACATTGTGTTCTTCACCGGTAACGGGATCAATCAGGGGCGTTTGTTCTACTTCAACAATGCCTTCGATGGAGAAGGAGGCGTATTTTTCGTCGGTATTCATGTCGATTTTTTTCAGTATGGGGCCCTCAAATTCGCTGAACGTTCCCGCAATGGCTTCGACGGGCATGCCGCCGGCCTGACCCGACATGATGGTCGCCAGTGCGGTGACTTGCTCGGGAGTGGCCGCGCTGTCGATAAATAGCGCGCCTTTTCCGTTGCCTTCGTGGATGGCTTTTGGCCACATGGCCGCAAAGACCATTTTTAAGCCGCTCAGATCCAGATTGTTAAAGTGTCCTTTGATGACGGAAAGGCCCAATAGGGCTTCGCATCCGCCTGATTCGGAGTCGGGAAAACCACCGAATTGACACCCACAGCCATGGCTGCAATTGCAGCATTCGATTTGGTGCATTGATAATGACCATTTATTTTCGCCAGACATGGTTCCATCTCCTGCTCTGCTTCCGTTATAAAGTTTAGTTTGCACAGGACAAATCACCGCCTTTTCTGACGTATTTAGTCGGGTATTAATAGACTGATTTCTTGTATTAGGCGCCGCATCATTCCGTCCGGGAATAAGACACATTCAATAGCCCGGCTGAAATCCCCGCGGGCTATTTGTCTAAATAGCGATTCTCCTAAGCCAGATCAATACATGAACAATGGTAAGCTGCTACTGTGAGCCATTAGCCTTCGGGCGGGCAGTGCGTGCATGAGTTTATCAGAGGTGAAATGCAGAAATTTTCGTATGTGATGAGTTGGGTTTGTTTGGTGCTGGCGGTGGTGAGTGCGGTGTTTTGTTACCTGAAAGGACAAACGCTGGGCTTTAATCATGTGATTCCGGCCAGCGCGGGAGCGACGGCGTTCTTTTTTATGACCGCCGGTGGTGTGCTGATGACGATTGGCACTACGAATTTACCCAAGTTGCACTTTGACAAGGATGAGTTGTAAACGCAGGGGGCCGGAGATCACTCGTTCACCGGTTCGGCTTTGCGTGCCACTTTATGAAAACCGTGCCCCAGTAGCCGTTTGAAAAACGCAGCGGTTTTGGCGGTGCGGGTGACCAGCGTGCGCGAGTTGCGCAATTTCCCTTCTACAATTCCTATAAAAACCTCCGCCACGGCACTGGCCGGCAGCGTACCGGGTGTTGTGCCCGGATTGTTCAGGCGTTTTAAGTGATTCTGGTAGTTCAACCGAGGGCTTTTCACGCCCAGTGTTTGCTTTAAGGTGGCCAGCGTGCGGGCCCTGAATTGGGCTTCAATGGGGCCGGGCTGAATTACGTGCACTGCAATCCCGAGATTTTCCAGTTCCAGACGATAAGCGTCTGCTGCGGCTTCCAGTGCGTGTTTGCTCATGCAGTAGGGGCCACGAAACGCGATGGTGATCATGCCCAGTATGGAGCTGTTGAAGACCAGCTTGCTGCCCTTGGGCATGGCGGGCAGGAGTTGATTGGTGAGCTGGATGGGCCCCACTACATTGGTGACATGCTGCTCGACCAGACTTTGCCAGGTGGAATCTTCCATGGCGACTTGCAGGCCGTAACCCGCATTATTAAAGAGCGCATCAATACGACCCTCGGTCAGGTGCAGTATGGTATTGGCTGCGGCGTTAACACTCTGTTCGTCACTCAGTTCCAGCATGACAGCCTCTGCCCCCAACTGTTGCAGGCGGGCCAGATCTTCGGTTTTGCGGGCGGTGGCAATCACTTTGTAACCGGCTTTTAAACTGGCTTTGGCGGTCGCCAGCCCGATACCGCTGGAGGCACCCGTGATCACTACCTGTTTCATGCGCTCTATCCTTCTATTCGCCACCGGACCGGTCGGGATGACGTGTCGGGTGGGCTAGTTTAGCGGGCTTAGCCGTTTGGAAAAAGCGTGCGGACAGATTTGCCAGACAGGGGCACAATTCAATATGCTCTGATTTGATTGTTAAGCCTGTAGGTCACCGTGTTGGGTGCAGTTGATGAAGTCTGTTGAAACGAACATTAATGAGCCGGTGCAGCGTTTGATTCAGGCGCACTTTGCAGCGGCCCGGGCCCGGGTGCCTAAAGTGTGTCAGGATCATTTCTTGTCATTGGGTGCGGTGTCTCGGCGGCACTGGCGTCAACGTCAGGATATCCCCCGTGATCTGGCGGCGATGCCGCGCGCGGGCTGGCAATTAGTACGCAAGGTACTGGGCAAGCCAACGGTGCAGGCCGCCGCGATCAGTGGTAAAGAGCAAGAAGTGCTGCAACTTATTCAGGATGAGTTGTTGCAGTTGGATGGTCTGGCGGAAATCCTGCAGGCGTACATTCATCAAGAGCTGTGTCTGGCCGGCATCGAAATCAGCCAGTTGTCCGCTATTCTGGCACCGGAAAATCAACCTGTGATTGAAAGCTGGTTGCGGGACCGCCTCGGGATGCATGGTGTGGCATTGGAAGGCATGCGCGAATCCATGATGTTTGTCGCGTTGGGCGTGGCGGGAAAAACGCTGTCCGACAAGGTGGTCTTTGGCAGTGGCATGGGATTGGGAGCCGCAGCGGCCGGCAGCGTCTATTTGCATCATCAGGGCTGGTGGGGCGCATTTTGGACGCAGGTTTACGGTGTACCGGGCTGGGTCAGTGCCGCGGGGGCGGCCGGAGGGTTTGCGGCGACGCTGGTTGCCATGCCGCTGTTGGCACCGCTGGTTGAAGTAGGCGTCAATCGCTTTCGTGCGGAGCGGATGCTGGTAAAAATGATCAATGGTGTCGAGTACGACATGATGCACAATACCCCCGAACTTGCAGGTGTGGCCGGTCGCATTGCCACTTTTATCGGTTTCATTCCTGATCTGCTGCAGTTGCTTGCCAAATTGCGGCGCTGAATATCTTTTGCGAACCAAGGTAAGCTTGGTAAAGCTGTCTATACTCAATGACATAACAAAAACAAATCAGATTGAGGTCAGGTGGTTGTTGCCGGAAGCAGATAAGCGAAACAGCGCGGGTGTTCGATCGGTTATTCTGACCTGTCGCCAATGGGCAGGGCTGGTAGTCTTGTTTATCCTTTTATTGGCCGGGATATCTCAGGCACAGGCCAGTGTGCCCTCCATTCGTTTGGATGACGGACAGCATCAGTGGCAATTCAGCGCACAAGCTCAGTATATGAAGGATGAGCGGGGCGATATCACCATTGAAGCATTGCGTCGCGGCGAGTTTGATCGCGATTTTTTTACCATTGAAACGCAGCAGGCAAATTTCGGCTTTCATGATGCTGTCTATTGGATTCGCTTTAATCTGACCTACCGGCCCCGAAGTGATCGGGGTAATAAAAACTTCTGGTTATCGTTTGAATATCCTTTGCTGGATTATGTCGACCTTTATCTGGTCGATGAAAGTGGTCAGATGACGCATTTCAGTGGCGGTGACCAGCGTCCTTTCAGTCAGAATCCGGTCGATTTTCCACGCCCGTCTTTCGAGTTGAATCTGACCCCCAAGGCGGTCACCAGTGTATTTATTCGTGTCGAAAACAAAAGCTCCCAACAGCTGGGGTTTGGCGTTTGGGATACGGAAGGCTTTTCTTCGCATATTTCATGGATTCGGCTGCAAGACGGCATCTTCGTCGGCATCATGCTGATCATGATGTTGTATAACCTGTTTGTATTTATTGCCATAAAAGATTCGGCCTATCTCTACTATGTCATGGCCATTACGTCATTTCTGTTGGGTCAGTGCATGTTGACGGGGCTCACCTGGCAGTATGTGCACTGGAAGGATCTGGTCTGGAATAACAATTTAACGTCGGTGTTCCTCAACATCACCTGGATGTTTTTATTGCTGTTTTCGCGGGCTTTTTTGCAGACCAAAAAAATTGCCCCGATGATGGATGGCTTGTTGAAGTTTCTTGCGCTCGCGTCGGCCTGGATGGCGGTGTTGTCGTTTATTTCGGATTATAACTTTACGATTAAACTCAGTACCCGTCTGACGTTGATTTATGCGTTGGTCTCGACCTTGATTGGTCTGGCGCTATGGCGGCGGGGACATCGCGCAGCCCGCTACTACACTTTTGCCTGGGTCGCCTATATGGGCAGCGTGTTGCTGGCATTGCTGTATCTGTTTGGTGTCATTCCGTACAGCTATATTGCGGCTAATGGTATCCATCTGGGCGCCTTTGCCAATGTGTTGCTGTTGTCACTGGCGTTGGCCGACCGGATCAATACCCAAAAACGTGAAACCGAATTGCAACGACGCCGGGCGCTGATGGCTCGGGAAGATGCCATCGAGGCCAACCAGCGCGCCTTATCGCATCTTAAAATGTTTCGTAAGCTCTATGAAAATGCGTCGGAGGGGATTTTTCAGTGTTCTTTCGATGGAAAATTTATCAGTGCTAACCCGTCGCTGGCCGGAGTATTTGGTTATGACTCTGCCGATGAGTTGATTGCCGATGTCGAGGATATTGCCGATCAGTGTTATCACAGTCCGGACGTTCGCAAAGAATTCGAAGCGGAGGTGCTGGATCAGGGGCGAATTATTAACCATGAAGCGCTTTACGTTAAACGCGATGGCCGACTTTTCTGGGGGAGCAGCTCGGCGCATCTGGTCAGGGATGATGCAGGACGGCCGGCCTACATAGAAGGGTCGTTGATCGACATTACCGAACGCAAGGACAAAGAAAAAGCGCAGCGTGAACGTGAAGCCGCGCAGGCATCCGCGAGCGCAAAAAGTGAGTTTCTGGCCAATATGAGCCATGAGATACGCACACCGATGAATGCCATTATCGGATTCGCAGCGCTGGCGCAAAAAACCGATCTGGATACCAAGCAGCGGGATTATGTTTCAAAAATCGAGCATTCATCGAAAGCCTTGTTGGGCATCATCAACGACATTCTCGACTTTTCCAAAATTGAAGCCGGCAAGCTTTCGCTGGAATCGGTGAGTTTTAATTTATATGACGTCATCAACGACATCGTAAATATCCTTTCCCAAAAGTCGGCGGAGAAAAATCTGGAACTGGTGGTGCGGGTGAGTCCGAGCGTCATGGCAAATTTGATGGGTGATCCGCTGCGACTGGAACAAATACTGATTAATCTCACCAACAACGCGATTAAATTTACCGCTGAAGGTGAAGTGATCATCCGTATAAAGGAAATCCAGTCGCTCGATCAACGGGTGCAGCTGTTGTTTGAAGTCATCGACACCGGTATCGGAATCACTAAAGCCCAACAGGAACGCCTGTTTACGCCCTTTACTCAGGCCGATGGTTCCACCACGCGTAAATACGGCGGTACGGGGTTGGGGTTGAGTATCAGCAAACAGTTAGTCGAACTGATGTCGGGTGAGATATGGGTTGAAAGCGTTGAGGGCGAAGGCAGTACCTTTGCTTTCAGTGCCTGGTTTGACTTACAGCCAACGCCGGAGCAAAAGAGTATTTATGCGGCGAAAGAACTAAAAGACTTACGGGTATTGTTGATCGATGACAAAGATGCCGGACAGGAAGCCATTCTCGAAATTCTGGACTCTTTCCGTTGTCAGGCGACCTTGCTACAGCCGGATTATACGTTGATTAGCAAACTGGAATCGGAATTCACTTCCGAGGCTTTTGATTTGGTGATCGTGGATCGGCAACTGAAGGCGATTGAAACCATGGAGGCTGCGCGAAAAATTCGTCAACTGGCACACTTCAGTGAAACGCCCATCGTCATTATGGCGTTAACGAATGAAGAGCATTTCCACGAAACTGCGGCAGAGCTAGGGTTTCATTGTCTGATTAAACCGGTCACGCCTTCGGTGATGCTGGACTGTATTCAGAGTATTTTGGGCTATACAGGGCCAAAACAAAGCAAGCGAATGGCCGGAGAAGAGCAGGAACGGCTACTACAGCGCTTAAATCATCATCAGGTGCTGCTGGTGGAAGATACGCCTTTCAACCAGGAAATTGCGACCGAATTTCTGGCTCAGGTCGGGGTTTCCGTGACGCTGGCGGAAAATGGCCAGAAAGCACTGGAATTACTGGATCAGATGACCCAGCAGGGCGATTGGCCCGATGCCGTACTGATGGATGTGCAGATGCCGGTGATGGATGGTTTTGAGGCTACCCGCCGCATTCGCAGCCAGCCTAAATATAACGCACTGCCGATTATCGCCATGACCGCCAATGCCATGAAAGGCGATAAGAACCGGTGTTTGCAGGCCGGCATGGATGACTACATCAGTAAGCCGATTTCGCAGGCGGTTTTGTACCAGACCTTGCTGCGCTGGCTCATCCGCGACGATGCAGCGGATGCGGGGAACGAATCATTGTATGACGATAGTGGTACCAGTGACGTGACCCGTCAGACTGACTCCCCTGAGTTCAGTAAGGAGGTTGAGGTCACGCCATCCGAAACGCAGGCGCCAGTGCTCGATCTGCAAAGTGCCCTGACGCAAATGGGCGGTAGTGAGGCATTGCTGAATAAAATGCTGCAACGCTTTGTGAATGAGCAGTCCAATGCACTGGAGAACATAATTGAAACCTACGACAGCGGGGATGTCACGACTGCGCATCGTCTGGCCCATACCTTAAAGGGCATTGCGGGTAGCCTGTCGGCAACAGGGTTACAGAAAGCGGCGGCAGAACTCGAAACCGCCCTCGAAAGCGGCGCGGTGCCAACGCAAATAGAAAAACTCTTTTTTAACGCGGAGACGGCTTTGCAAGCTGTCCTGGAATTTATTGGTAAACGAACAGGGGCATAAGTATGCAACGCTACGAGACCGAGGCAGAACTGATCTCAGAACTTGATGAAAATAAAATTCTTTCCGAGGAGGAAGAGCGTCAGATGAGTATCTTGTTTGGTACTTATGCTGACATCATGTTTGTGCTTTTGCCATTTGTGGTGGTGTCTATTTTTAAATTATGGCAAAACGATGTGAAGTCCATCCTCATGAGTTACGATCTGGCGATGGCGGCGGCCATTCTGGGCGGACTGGCAGTGGTGAAGTTTATTCTGGGTCTGCTGATTGATCCCCGGATGCTCAAGTACAAAGAGCGGTTGGTGTTTCTGATTTCGGGCACGGTGTTTCTGATTCTGGTGCCGAGTTTGTTGTTCGCGGTATTGATTATGCTGGCGAATCCGGTTCCCCCCATCGCCATGTTTGTGCAGCCGATGTTGCTGCTGTTAAGCGTGATCGCCTACTCGGGGTCGGTTATTTCCACCAATAATTTGCTGCACAAGATCCGCAACCCTGCAAATCGCCCGAACGCGCCCAAGGGGGACTGAGCAAGGGGAATTGAGCTGCAGAAAGTCAATCAGGCCAAAGACGGCCCGTCCTCGGATAAATATCTCCCCTCTCCCGCATGCGGGAGAGGGGCCGGGGGAGAGGGTGATGGGCGACCGCTGTGGTTTCACGATTGCCCCCCTCTCCCTAGCCCTCTCCCCGAGGGGAGAGGGAACTAAATATCTCCCCTCGCCCGTGTGCGGGAGAGGGGCCGGGGGAGAGGGTGATGGGCGACCGCTGTGGTTTCACGATTGCGCCCTCTCCCTAGCCCTCTCCCCATGGGGAGAGGGAACTAAATATCTCCCCTCGCCCGTGTGCGGGAGAGGGGCCGGGGGAGAGGGTGATGGGCGACTGCTGTGGTTTCACAATTACCCCCTCTCCCTAGCCCTCTCCCCATGGGAGAGAGGAACTAAACATCTCCCCTCGCCCGTGCGCGGGAGAGGGGCCGGGGGAGAGGGTGATGGGCGACTGCTGTGGTTTCACAATTACCCCTCTCTCCCTAGCCCTCTCCCCATGGGGAGAGGGAACTAAATATCTCCCCTCGCCCGCGTGCGGGAGAGGGGCCGGGGGAGAGGGTGATGGGCGACCGCTGTGGTTTCACGATTGCCCCCCTCTCCCTAGCCCTCTCCCCGAGGGGAGAGGGAACTAAATATCTCCCCTCGCCCGCGTGCGGGAGAGGGGCCGGGGGAGAGGGTGATGGGCGACCGCTGTGGTTTCACAATTACCCCCCTCTCCCTAACCCTCTCCCCGAGGGGAGAGGGAACTAATTGCTCGGTCATCGGGGCGGGGACGCCCCTCGCTACCAAGTGATCCAGAGGCGTCAACTCAACTTAAAGGCTGCGGCTGAGCTTTTCAATGAGATCCTGAAAGGGTTTTTGCGCTTCTTCGATGGAATGGGCATAGTTTTTCAGGGATACGGATACTTTATCAATCTGCTTGCGAAACTGCTGTTTGAGGGCCGTTTCCTGGTCTTTATCCAGCGCCAGATCCAGCAGGCTCTCATTCAGCGAAATCAGAAATTCCTCCATAATATCGCTAATTGTTTGCTCCTTATAAAAGGCGTCGGCGGTCGAGTGATTCAAACCTTTTTCGGCCGCCACCAGAAGATCCAGCCAATATTTCTTCTGCTGCAATTCGGTCTGGCTGCGTTGCATCAGCGTAATGCGCGTATCTGCCACTTCGACCAGAGCATCCAGTTGTTGTTTGACGTTTTCGGCGGCGTCAGACTCCGAGGGCATACGGCGAATCAACAAGGAGATATGCGGGTAGTTGACCAGTAAACGCTGATTGAATTCAATCTGACGCTGGTTTTCCACGGCGAGCTGCATGAGTTCCTTTTCAATGGCGTGTTCACTGCCATCGACCGACATGAACAGATTCTGGTCGCCATGGCGGAGCATCACACTTCCGCTGAGTCCCAATGCCGACACCTGTTCAAGCAACAGATCACCAAGATCCTGAATGCGCGAGACCGATTGTGATCGCTTGAGAAAAGACACCAGCGGCTTCACGTTGCTGGCTTGCACTGCGCTGGTGGGTGGGGGCGACTGAGGGGCGGGCGTTTTTTTAGCGGCCGCGTACTTGATGGCCTGCTCCAGCTTTATGCTCAGATCATTGGGTTGTACGGGTTTGCCAAGGTAATCATTGCCGCCTGCTTCATAGCCGCGCATGCGATCATCGAGTGTGTTTTTGCTGGAAACAAACAGGACCGGTGTTTTCTCAAAGCGAGGTCGGCTGCGCAGGTTTTCGCACAAACTATAGCCGTCCATATCGGGCATAACGACATCAAGAATAAAGGCTTGATAAGGGTTCGGGTCGGGATCGCTTGCCAGCGCAGACAGACATTCTGCGGCAGAAGCAAAATGCCGGGCTTCAAATCCCTGCATGGTCACCAGATTGGAGAGAATCTCGGCATAAAAGGTATCGTCATCAACAATACAGATTTTGTTCGACATGCAAAATATCCTGAAGCGAGGAATGATTTGTTGTTATTGTTCTGCCCTACGAAAAGGCTGGCGAAGTTCAATGGCTACTTTTAACTATAGCAATCCTCAGGAAATCTGTGCGGTCTCATTGGGGGTGTTTGAAAATTTACCCAGCCACTCGGCAAACCTGACATCTTCAAAGCGCCACTGGCCTACGCCACCACTGTAAATAAGGTGCTCTTTACGTAGTCGGTCAATAGCATTTTGAATCGTCGAAACGCTTACGCTGTCTACCCCCAGATAATCTCCCAGCCACTGGCGGGCCACATCGCTGTACAAACCTTCTACCGAGGGCGTGTTCAGTAAGAGCAGAACGCCCTTATCGATGCTTTTCAGTGCTTCCCATAGCTGGGTATAGTCGCGCTCCAGACTTGCTTGGGGATGAAAGTCGTTCATCGCCCGGGAAATGTCCCATATACCATTGATCAGCATAAAGCGCAGCAGCTGATGAAACAGGGCGGGAACGTACTGCAATTTAGCAAACGCCCGCACCGCAGGGGCTCTGGCCACCTTGTGCTGGGTTGCCTGTTCGAATGCCATGAGCATGTGGGCAATAAACTCGGCCCCCAGATCCGGCAGGTCGATTTGCTGGCTGGCGTGAAACATGGGTGCTTTCCGGTCTCGAAACATACGCATCAATCCATCGCGGGACGATCCGGTAAATACCACAAAAAACGATTTTCGATAGAGTTCAAACTCGGTGCGCAACATCGCTACTAAGGGTTCATAAGCCGGGTGAGTACCCAGGTGCTGGACTTCATCCAGAAGTAACAATACGGGCTTTTTCTGTTGGGCCAGTGTTCGGAAGGCGGCCATGATGGCCAGTAAGTCATCCTGTTCGGCCCGGCTGTCCTTGCCCGTTGCTTTGAGGGCGACTTTGGTACCCAGGCTGCTGCCCGAAAGCTCCACACTGCTATTGCCGGCAATGAAATGCGCCATACGTGCTTTCCAGTCGCGATGCTGCAAGGCTTCTTCCAGCGCATATCTCAATGCCTTGGCAGGATGTGACTGTAGGTGCCAGAACGAACAGTAAATCACAAAGTATCCACGCTGTTCCGCTGCGGGTGCAAGATCGAGCAGTATAAATTCGGTCTTACCCATTCGACGTGGAGCAAACAGCGTCAACGCGCCGGTAATGCCAGAGGCAAAGGCATCCAGAAAGTGGGTGGCCAGTGTATGGCGAGAGAAATGCCAGTTGATATTGTCCATAAGCAGTTCCTTGCTGAGGGAGGTGGCACGATGAGATTTTCAGTGAGTGACTGTCTGTATTGAGGTATTCACTGTTAGTATTGAGGCGATTGAATGCGGTTATTGTAGCGTCAATCCTTCAAGGTGGAAGCATTCAGCGTCGACAGATGGTGGCTTGTCACCGGTGAAATCAAGGGAATGTGAAGTGAATATTCAATCTTGCAGAGTTTAAGTTCAAAAACCACACGGCCCTCGCTATTATGTGCGCTCCCTGAAGCGACACTGGGCAATAGATATGTGCACAGACATTACCTTTGCCCGATAAGTAAGTACCCAGACCATGATGTATCTTGAATATTTCGGACTCAGCCTTGCCCCCTTTTCGATCGCTCCCGATCCTCGTTTTCTATATCTGAGCGAACATCACAAGGAGGCCTTGGCGCACCTGTTGTTTGGTGTCTCAGGTCAGGGAGGGTTTGTGGTGCTTACGGGCGAAGTCGGCACGGGTAAAACCACTATCTGTCGGTGTTTTCTCGAACAGTTGCCCGAAAATACCGATGTGGCTTTTATTGTAAATCCCCGTTTGTCGGCACGAGAGCTATTGGCAACAATCTGCGATGAACTGAATATCAGCTATGCCGCCACAGCCACATTAAAAGGCTATACCGATCTGATCAGCAATTATCTGCTGCAGACGCATGCTCAGGGCCGACACACCGCCATTATTATTGATGAGGCCCAGAATCTGCGGGTCGATGTATTGGAACAGTTACGCCTGTTGACCAATCTTGAAACGGCAGACAAAAAGCTCCTGCAAATTGTCCTGCTGGGGCAGCCCGAGCTAAAAGACATGCTGGCCAGACAAGATCTCCGTCAGCTGTCGCAACGTGTCACGGCCCGCTATCATCTGGTGCCGCTGAATCGGGATGAGGTCGAAGCCTGCGTACGATTCCGGCTTGCGGTGGCGGGCCAGCGTCGACCGATTTTTACATCGGCGGCATTCCGCCATCTTTACCGTTACTCCAAAGGCATCCCGCGGTTAATCAATCTGTTGTGTGACCGTGCGTTATTAGGCGCCTGGTCGGAGGAAGCTTCGGAAGTGACGCCCAGACATATTCGTCAGGCGCGCAAGGAAATCATGGGCGAGCTGGCCTCGCCTTCACAACCTGTCGCGTCCTGGTTGTCGGCTGCCCTGTTGGGCGTGTTGGTGTCGGGGGTCTTGCTCACCGGTTTCTGGATGATCAAACACACCCCCTCGCAGAGCACTATTACGACTGCTACGTCTACAACCGCTACGTCTACAACCGCTACGTCTACAACCACTACGTCAAACTTAGCAGTCAGCACCATCCCACACGAAACTTCATCGACCGAGGAAAAAGCGCCGGCGGCAGCGGGGGTTGCAGATGGGCTCCCTGATTCGCTTGCGTTGGAACAGGATGCCGATGCCCGGCTGGTGCTGAGTCAGGAACTGTCTCGCTGGTTATCTCGTAACGAAAATGCCCTCACATCCGGTATCAAGCCAGCATTGCAATCCTTGTTGATCCGCTGGCCCGACGTGCCCGCCAGCAGCATGGAGGACTGTGGTGACTTGCCTTTGGCGGGTTTGAGTTGCCTTGAGCGTCAGGGTAACTGGCAGAGCATTCGTCAAATCAACCGGCCCGCTATTCTGAAACTCTACAACAGTCAGGGGCAGGCCATGTATGTAGCGTTGCTCGGGCTGGAAGGCGAACAGGCGCACATTGCCCAGGGTGACGATCAGCTTCGTTTGCCCACCGGGTTACTGGATCAGTTCTGGTATGGTGACTATACCGTGGTATGGCGCGTTCCGCCCTTCCGTTCTGCGATGATTCAGGCAGGAGACATTCGTGATCCGGACAAATGGCTGGCAGACCAGATGAACAAGGTCGTTGATCAGCTTGCGCCCGAGCTGACGCCGGCGTCGTTACAGATTCTGAAACAGGTGTCGTTGAGAGAAAAAGTCCGCTGGTTTCAAAAATATCGAGGTCTGATTGCCGACGGTATTGCGGGAGAACAAACCTATATCCAGATTAACAGCGTGTTGCGTGCCTCTCAGGTCCCTTTCCTGACGGGGTCGGCAGAACCCGCTTCATGAACCCTTGGTGGGTAGAGATCACGCATGTCCTATATCCTTGATGCACTAAAAAAATCGGAGCAGGAACGACAACAGGGCAAGCTGCCCCCGTTTGCCTCCCAGCACATGATTCTGACCGGACGAAAAAAGCGTCCCTCGCTAATTCTCTGGCTATTGGTGGTGATTCTGACCGGTAATCTGTTGTTGCTGACCTACTGGCTGTTGTTGCGTGACAATGCGCGCGAGACTCCCGTGCTGTCGTCGCCAGTCGCAGAGATTCCGATGCAACCGGCTCAGAGTGCGGCACCGTTGGCCGTGGCAACCGCACCAGTGGTTCGATCTACTGCTACGGTCAGTCAACCCGTCGCCGTACAGGTCAATCTGGCGCCACCGCCGGTGGTTACCCTGCCCGAAGTGGTGGCTCGGGTTGAACCTGCTGTCCCCGCTGCGTTATCGGAGGCACCTGTCATGCATCACATGGCAACACCTGAACCCGCGTCGGCCCCTGAGCCGGTGAACGCAATGCCGTTCGCGTCGCCTGCCGAAAAAGAGCTCGAATCGTCTGCTGATATCAGTCGCATCCCGACGGTTGATCAGCTTTCTTCTCGCTCGCAGCAACGTATTCCCGAGTTGATTTTTAACAGCCACATTTATACCCCTCAGCCGGATGCCCGTAGAGTGATGATCAACAATATTTATCTTCGTGAGGGGCAACCTCTCGGTAACTTGCGAATAGAACAGATCACAGAGGAGGGGGTGGTACTGAGTCTGGAAGGCGAAGCCTTTCGGTTACAGGCGCTACGTGATTGGCGGGGCGGGCGATAACGAATGCTGTCGGATGATCTGAAGAAGCAGATACAGACTGCCTATTCCCAATTGATGAATCTGAAAGGATACCGTTCGCGCTTCGGACAGCGCCATATGATTGCCGAAATTGCACGCTATCTGGGTCAGATTCGCACCGATGATGAAGGCGAACGCACCTCCGAACACAAAGTTTGTGCGGTAGAGGCAGGCACCGGCACCGGCAAAACGCTGGCGTATTCCATTGCGACCATTCCCATTGCGAAGGCCATGGGGGTCAAAGTCGTTATCTCAACCGCAACCACCGCGTTACAGGATCAGATAGTCAGCAAAGACCTGCCGGATCTGTTCAAAAATAGCGGATTGAATTTCACCTGGGCGCTGGCCAAGGGGCGACGTCGCTATTTATGTATGAGCAAGCTGGAAACCCGACTGCATACCAGCAGCGGTCAGGCAGGGGAAACGCTACCCATGTTTATGCTCGAAGCCACAGCGACCGACAAAACCGATCCCAAGTTCTATGAACGGTTGCTCGCTGCCTACGCGAATATGAAGTGGAATGGTGACCGCGATCAATGGGCAGAACCGATTGACGATCAAACCTGGCAGCTGATTTCTACCGACAATCAGCAATGCACCAATCGCCGCTGCAGTTATTTTTCCTCCTGTGCGTTCTACGAGCAACGCAAAGGCATGGATACCGCCGATGTCATTGTGGCGAATCACGACCTTGTGCTGGCCGATTTGTCACTCGGTGGCGGAGTTGTTTTGCCTGCGCCGAAAGAAACCATCTACATCTTTGACGAAGGCCATCATCTGGCCGATAAAGCGCTCAGTCATTTCGCCGTGCATACCCAGATTAAAGGCAGCCAGCAGTGGCTCAAGCAGTTAACTAAAGCACTGGCCGACATGTTGCCGCATTTTTCGCAAGGGGCACGTATTCGTGGCGAAATCGAGTCGGTTGGCGGTCTGACCCAACCACTGCACGATGGGCTGGAGGTCGCCTATCAACTCGCCGAAGAACTCCTGGATTGGCAGGTTGATGACAATGAAACATCGGCCACGGCGCGTTGTCGGGAGGGGCGGGTGCCCGAGGCCATCTGCAATCAGAGTCTGGATTTGCAGCAACAGTACAGCTCATTGGTACGTTTGCTTGACACATTGCAGGAGGAGTTGCTCAAAGGGCTGGATGAGAAAAATGATCGCAACATAGATAAGCCCGACGCCGAGACCTGGTACCCTGCCGTTGGCATGATGCTGGCGCGCGCGCAGAACTACATGGAGTTGTGGCGCTTCTTTGCCACGCCGGATCCCGAAGGAAAGCCCCCATCGGCGCGCTGGGCGATTAAAAGGCAATTTGACAGTCACTGGGATATCGAGCTGTACGGCAGCCCTTTGTTGGCCGATAGCTTGCTTTACAACAAACTGTGGAGTCAGTGTTACGGCGCGATCGTCACTTCGGCAACACTCACCGCGCTGGGTAATTTTCAGCGCGTCGCACAAAAAAGCGGTTTTCCTGAAAACAGCCAATACCTGCAGGTTCCCAGTCCGTTTCGTTATGCCGACGCCGCGCGCCTGATTCTGCCCGCGATGAAGTCTGATCCGGGCGACGCCAGTGCCCACACCTCGGAATTGCTGGAAATCATTCCCGAATATGTGCACGAAGGTAAAGGTAATCTGGTTCTGTTCAGTTCCCGCCGGCAAATGCAGGATGTCTACGCCAAGCTGCCGGACAAATGGCGCGATCTCATCCTCACTCAGGACGCCACGAGCAAACAGGAAGTGTTGCGTCAGCACAAAGCAAAAGTAGATGCCGGCGAAACCAGCATACTATTTGGTCTCGCCTCCTTTGCTGAAGGGATCGACTTGCCTGGTGACTATCTTACTTGTGTCATGATCGCCAAGATTCCGTTTGCCGTACCCGATGACCCGCTGGAAGCCGGATTAAGTGAATGGATTACTGCTAAAGGCGGTAATCCATTCATGCAGATTACCGTTCCCGATGCCTCAACGCGCTTGATTCAGGCCTGTGGTCGGTTATTGCGTACCGAAAGCGACTCAGGACAAGTAGTGATATTTGATAAGCGCCTGCAAACCCGTCGTTATGGAGAAATGTTGCTCAACGCGTTGCCGCCTTTTAGTCGTGGCTGATTCGCAAAGTGCCAGTCGTGAACGCACTGCCTAACTGCCAAGCTGCAAATCCGGCTGTCTCCAGATGTAAACAGACACCCCGGTAGCGGACAGCAACAGCAATATTCTGACCGCGAGAAGGGGCACAATGTACATACTCAGCAGAATCGTCGACCACATCAGTAGCAATGTGTAAATCTTTGCTTTACGCGGAATGCCCTTGCCTTCCAGATAGTAAGCAATGTAATGACCCAGTTTGGGGTGGTGTACCAGCCAGTGGTAAAACTTCGGAGAACTCCTTAAAAAGCAGGCTGCTGCAAGTAGCAGAAAGGGGGTTGTCGGGAGCAAGGGTAAAAAGATACCTAAAACCCCCAGTCCTGTTGCCATCCAGCCACAAATCAGTAATGCGGTGCGAAGCAACTGGGATTTAACCGGGCGAAAGTGGGGATTGACAGCAGATTCTTTGTTGTTGGTCATAGGCTTTTCTTTAAACAAATAGGCTTAACTTTAAACAAAACAAATAGTCACCGTATGAACTAAAGCGTTATTCCCAGAACCGACTGTCAATAATTTGGGTCTGCGCGCTTAGCGTCGGGTTAGGTATCTCTATACGGATTCGTTGATCTAGCTTGGCTCTCGTCAGTGATGCCTGGATCTCCGGGTGACTGTTAAACAGCTGCATGAAACTGCCATCATTGTAGGCTTCGAGTAATCCGGCGTAGATGTCATCGGCCAATATCCTGTTATTGCGATTGACGAAGTAAAACATCGCAAATCGATAGGTTAACACTAAATGCTCATCTGCAACGAGGTCGGGATATTGGGCTCGGCTGGCTTCCAACTCCGGATAAATTTCAATAACGCCACGAGGAAACAGGTGCAATCGGTTGTTGGCGATCAGTTTGAGGATCTTGTCGTAAGGCGCACTGGCAACAATTAAGCCCGCATTCTCGAGTATTTCAATATCCGACCAGCCGATTCCTTGACCCACGGTATAGTTGACCAGCTCTGACAAGGTATTGACCTGTGCCAGTCTTGGTGCCAGATTTTTATTAATAATAAATAGTCGGTAGCCCAACAGGCCACGATAAATGGGGATGCGAATGGGTAATAGTTGCTGTTCTGCTTCCTTACTGGTTCCTATCCAGACAACGTCGATTCCTTGCCCTCGCTCTAATTGAGTCATTGAGCGGGACTGGGTCATCTCATTTTCTGAGCTACGAAGCACATAGTTTTTGCCGGTTTTTGTCAGAGCCAGTTCCAGCAGCGCGCGTGGGTAGGAGCCGCGCACGTCATCACCGAAACGCTTGGCAAATATCACATCCTTGGCAAATGTGCAGGAACTCCAGGAAAGCAAAAAGCAAATCAGGCAGAAAGTAATACGTACCATAATTCATTTCCTGATTGAGAATTATTTTACAGTATAGATGTTCTGCACGGAGCTGCTATAGGGTTCGCTAAAACAAAAAAGGCCCGCTGTGGGCGGGCCTTATACAGGACGTTATAGACGGCTATCCTGTGGAGAGTTTCGGGTAATCTTAGAACTTGTGTTCCAGACCCAAGCCTACGTAGTTGTTGTCTTTGTTAGCTGCGTCTTGATCGTCCATGGTGTAGAAGGCGAATACTTTGGTTGGTTTGCCCAACTTGTAGTCTGCACCTAGTGACCACTGGTTTTTGCCTTGAGCTTTGATATCAGACTGACCATATTGTGCTTTTACGGTAGCGGCATCAATTTTATAGGCTGCGCTGACCAGGAAACCATTTTCGCTGTCCTTGGCGGTATCTTCCTGCTGGAACATGGCGCCTACCGTCAGTGCTTCGATCTTGTAGCTTGCCGCAGCGCGATAAGCTTCGTAGTGAACGCCTTTGCTGGTTACGTCGTTGTCGTATGCCAACGCTGCATACAAGCCATCCAGTTCAAACTTCACCGCTGCTGAAATCTGGTCGTTGTCTGTTGCTTCTGGCGTTGCATAAGAAAGGTCAAAAGACAAGCCGCTGAACTTGGGAGATAGATAGTAAACAGTGTTCTTCAGGCGGTTTTCACCATTGAACAGATGCTTCAGGTCACCTTTCAGATCGTTGAACTGATCTACGTTGCCCTGTGCATTTTTAAATGCCGAGTCATGAATACCCACGCGCGCTTCACCGAAGCTGCCTTTCAGGCCAACGAATGAATTGCGCTGCTTGATCGTGTTGTGGTCGTTTACATTTTTGATTGTAACGGTGTCGCCACTGGAATCGGTTGCAGAATAATTTGACTTACCGCCCAGATCGCCCTCATCAGGAGAAACTTCGAATTCCAGCTGATAAGTCACAGTCAGGCCATTTTGCTCATCCAGCTTGGTGGCACCTTTGAAGCCCAGGCGAGAAGAGTTGTTGACAATTGATGTCTCGCGGCTCTTGCTGCCAGCAACGTCTGCTGATTCCAAAGAAACATTGATTTTACCGTAAACCTTTCCGTCTACCGGGCCTTCAGCCATAACAGAAGTTGTCATAGCCGCAGCAGAAATCGCAACTGCTAAAGGAAGATAACGTGCTTTCATGGATAACTCCTCTCGTATTAAACGTTTTAAATCGTTTTTGGTTTTTTAGGCGCTCTTGAATGCAGCTATCTTCGCGGTTAAATGTGACAGAAATGGGTCACATAAATGACAGTTATATGAATGGCGTGTCAGGTAACGCATTGTCTATTAAAGGAATATGAGTCGGATTAATGATGGGGATCTCAACGCCGGTTGAGCGATAGGTTTAGCGACACATCGAAACCCGGCTTATACTGTCCGACAGAATTAAAGGTGGCGTTGAGACTTCATGACAAAAACTATCAGTCAATTTTCCTGTCACGCAAACGGCAGACAGTTTCAGATTGACCTGCTTGGAAGCTGGGATAAGGAAAATGGCGTTCCACAAGCCCTTAGCGTATTTGCGAAAATACCGGCCGGAACAAACAAACTACTTGTTTCAGGCGAGCAGCTAGGTGCGTGGGATAGCTCGCTGGTCTCGTTTTTGTTGCAGATTCACCTGGAGGCGGAGCGTCGCCACTGGCAGGTGGAGTATCAGCGTGTACCTCAGGGCGTCGGCCAGCTCCTGCAGCTGGCTTTGGCGGTACCCGAAAGCCGGGTGCCGCATCAGGAGCCTCCGCATACGTTCGCCGAAAATTTAGGCTTTCAGTCCATCGTAATCTGGCGTGTGGTCAATGATTTTATTTCGTTTATAGGTGAGTTGACGGCGGCCAGCGGGCGCTTCTGGCGCGGTCAGGCTCGTTATCGAAAAGTGGATTTCTGGTGGCTGGTGCAGGATGCGGGGCCTCACTCTCTGCCTATTGTCACTTTGATCAGCTTATTGATCGGTATGATTCTGGCGTTTGTCGGGGCCGTCCAGCTGGAGCGCTTTGGTGCCAGTATTTTCGTGGCCAACCTGGTGGGTCTGGCCATGGCTCGCGAGATGTCTTCCATGATGACGGCCATCATTATGGCAGGGCGAACGGGAGCGGCCTATGCCGCGCAACTGGGTAGTATGCAGGTCAATGAAGAAATTGACGGACTGAAGACCATGGGGGTTTCCCCTATGGAGTTTCTGGTGATTCCTCGTATGTTGGCACTGGTACTCATGATGCCCTTGCTAACTATATATGCCAATCTGATGGGCATGCTGGGCGGCGCCATCGTGAGTATTACCATGCTGGATGTCTCTTGGAGCCAATTCGTCGGCCAGTTAGTTGGTTCTGTCTCGCTCAAGCATTTTGTGATTGGCTTGGTAAAGAGCGTTTTATTTGCAGTGGTGGTCGCAATGTCGGGATGCTTTACCGGATTAAGATCTGCCCGCAGTGCGACGGCAGTTGGACAGGCAACGACGTCTGCCGTTGTTTTGGGAATAGTCTTAATTATCGTGACCGATTCACTGGTAACCATTGCCACTACTATATTGGATATTTAAATTTGCCGACTTCCAAGCGCAGAAAAGCCAAGATTCAGGTTCGTGATCTCACCATGCGCTATGGTGATAAGCTCATTCAGCAGAATCTGAATTTCGATATTCTCGAAAGGGATGTGTTCATCATCATGGGCGGTAGTGGTTGCGGCAAGAGCACATTGCTCAAGCATTTAATTGGCTTGTATATGCCAGCGAAAGGACAGATATTGCTGGATCGACAAGACATCTGGACAGTGCCACCCTCGCAACGAGAGGCGTTGCTGAGGCATTTCGGGGTGACTTATCAGGCTGGGGCACTAATCAGTTCTATGACGCTGGCAGAAAATATTGCCATGCCACTAGAGATGTACACTCAGTTATCGACGGGTGAAATTGCTGATCTGGTCGAACTCAAACTTTCGCTGGTGGGTTTAGCTGGCTTTCAGGAATACTATCCTTCTGAAATCAGTGGCGGTATGCTCAAGCGGGCGTCGTTGGCGCGTGCCATTGCATTAGACCCGGATGTCCTGTTTTTTGACGAACCATCTGCAGGACTAGACCCAATCAGCTCACGACGTTTGGATGACCTGATACTACAATTAAATGAAAGCCTCTGTGCCACGATTGTCGTTGTAACTCACGAGTTGGCCAGTATCTTTGCGATTGGAAACAACGCCATATTTCTAGACGCAAAAAGTAAAACCATGATCGCAAACGGGCATCCTCGCGATTTACTGGATAACTCGACGGATCAGAGAGTTCAACGCTTTTTACGTCGGCAGGCATCAGAATAAGGGCTGTAACGGAAACATCATGAGTGCTCGAGCGAATGCGAAGTTTATTGGGTTGTTTGTTATTGTCGCCATCATGCTGTTGATCGGAGGCCTGTTTACTTTTGGTTCCGGTAATTGGTTTAGACAGCAATATGAAATCGAGATGGCATTTACCGGTTCTGTAAAGGGGCTCTCGGTCGGATCAGCGATTACTTTTCGCGGGGTTCAGCTAGGAGAAGTCTCCGCCGTCGATATTCAATTCGACGGGCCCGAAAAAGATGTTGTTATTATTGCCACGGGGAGTATTTATTCCCGAGAGAATTCTCCTATGGGAATTGGCAGTCATGTGCGGGATTTTCTCGAACAGCAGGTTGCCAAGGGACTGCGTGGCCAGCTCGTGTCCGAAAGCCTGGTTACGGGTCGCTTACAGATTCAGCTGGAGTTTTTTCCTGAACGTACGGGCTACAGTATTAAGCCAAGCGGAGATAGACTGGTAATACCGACTGTCCCTACAGATTTTGAGATTTTAGGGAATACCTTAAAAGAATTTGGTGAAACGCTGCAACAAATTCCATTCCTGCGTATTGCAATGCAATTGGAGCAGGCGGTCACCCAGGCTAATAAATTGCTCGCTTCCGATGAGTTGAAAAATAGCGTGACCCAGTTGTCTGAATTGTTGGCACATCTCAATCGTCTTGCCGAGACGCTCGATGATAATCGTTCTATGCTAGTACAGGAGTATCAGGACACGGCAATATCCCTGCGCACCATGAGTAAAAATGTATCTGACACTGCCAAACGTGGTGACGCTTTCGTCGCTAGTGCCGGGCAGTTCGTAAACAAAGCCGGGCAGGCACTATCAGGTCTGGAAGGCGTACTGGAACAAAGCAAAAACACACTAACAGCTTATGAGCATTTGGTATTGCCTGGGTCCGAGTTAAATGTCTCTCTTGGCCGCACGCTGGATTCAATTACTTTGGCCTCCGAACAGGTTCGACAGTTGGCGGAAACATTACAGCGAAATCCTGAATCGATTCTCACCGGTAAGCAGAGGTAGTCGGGCTATGAAATATTCCGTACTGATCGCAGTAAGCCTTTTCCTATTGGGATGTGCCGCACCCATGCCATCGGCCCAGAGTAAGTTCTATCGTTTGCAGTCCCCAGCCGTTACTGAGGTAAGTTTTGATCTTGCGAATACCCTAACGGTTGTCGTAGGGCCCATCGATTTTGCAGAATACTTAAAGCGAAGCTCATTGGTCGTTCAGGTTTCTGAAACAGAATATGATGTCTTAAAGCTGGATCAGTGGGGCGGTAGCCTGGAAAGTGAATTTCAATTGGCTTTGGGTAAAAACCTGATACATAACTTGCCCCATATACAGTTTGTGCGTTATCCATCCCGAGGCGTAAATGTAGATTTTACTCTCCGTGCCGAAATCCTTGGTTTTGATGGTAAGCTCGGTCAGCAGGCACGGCTGGAAGCTAATTGGTGGATTGAAGGCGCAAAGGGGCGGCCACTGAAATCTGGACGTTATGCTCAATCACGCCCTGTTTCTGCCTCGACGCTGGATGCGTTGGTACAGGCGGAAAGTGTTCTGATCAGTGATTTCTCTAGAAGTCTGTCAGAGGCGCTTCAACAGTATCTTCCCGGGTCGTCACAATCAGATACAAAATAAAAGATGATAATGGTGCGATATTCATTGACACCGTCGGGCGCATCCTTATAATGCGCATCTCCTTCGAAGGGGTCACCCAGAAGAACGGAAGCAAGATTTACAGCTCATTGTTTTTAAAGGTCTTTTTGGATTTGTATGAATTCATAAAGGCGGCACAGTGAACTGGTCAGCTCAATCGCTTCAACGAAAAAACGCTGAAGAAAAGAGTTGACAGAAAGAAGAGGTGCTGTAGAATACGCGCCTCGGTTGAGAGAGAAGCTCGACCGGCTCTTTAAAAAAGTAACCAAGCAATTCGTGTGGGCGCTGACTGAGATGATCTATGAGATAGATTATCAAGTTAGCAAACACCTGACAATTCAGTAGTTTGTAACGCTTGAGCAAGATTAGAATCCTTCGGGATTCAAAAAGATTAAACTGAAGAGTTTGATCATGGCTCAGATTGAACGCTGGCGGCAGGCCTAACACATGCAAGTCGAGCGGCAGCAAGCCTTCGGGCGTTGGCGAGCGGCGGACGGGTGCGTAACGCGTAGGAATCTACCTGGTAGAGGGGGATAGCCCGGGGAAACCCGGATTAATACCGCATAAGCTCTACGGAGGAAAGCAGGGGCTCTTAGGACCTTGCGCTATCAGATGAGCCTGCGTTGGATTAGCTAGTTGGTAGGGTAAAGGCCTACCAAGGCGACGATCTATAGCTGGTCTGAGAGGATGATCAGCCACACTGGGACTGAGACACGGCCCAGACTCCTACGGGAGGCAGCAGTGGGGAATATTGGACAATGGGGGAAACCCTGATCCAGCCATGCCGCGTGTGCGAAGAAGGCCTTCGGGTTGTAAAGCACTTTCAGTGGGGAGGAAGGCCAGGTTGCTAATATCAGCCTGGATTGACGTTACCCACAGAAGAAGCACCGGCTAACTCCGTGCCAGCAGCCGCGGTAATACGGAGGGTGCAAGCGTTAATCGGAATTACTGGGCGTAAAGCGCACGTAGGCGGTTTGTTAAGCGAGATGTGAAAGCCCCGGGCTTAACCTGGGAACGGCATTTCGAACTGGCAGGCTAGAGTACAGTAGAGGGTGGTGGAATTTCCAGTGTAGCGGTGAAATGCGTAGAGATTGGAAGGAACATCAGTGGCGAAGGCGGCCACCTGGACTGATACTGACGCTGAGGTGCGAAAGCGTGGGGAGCAAACAGGATTAGATACCCTGGTAGTCCACGCCGTAAACGATGTCTACTAGCCGTTGGGAGACTTGATCTTTTAGTGGCGCAGCTAACGCGATAAGTTGACCGCCTGGGGAGTACGGCCGCAAGGTTAAAACTCAAATGAATTGACGGGGGCCCGCACAAGCGGTGGAGCATGTGGTTTAATTCGATGCAACGCGAAGAACCTTACCTGGCCTTGACATGCTGAGAACTTTCCAGAGATGGATTGGTGCCTTCGGGAACTCAGACACAGGTGCTGCATGGCTGTCGTCAGCTCGTGTTGTGAAATGTTGGGTTAAGTCCCGTAACGAGCGCAACCCTTGTCCTTATTTGCCAGCACTTCGGGTGGGAACTCTAAGGAGACTGCCGGTGACAAACCGGAGGAAGGTGGGGACGACGTCAAGTCATCATGGCCCTTACGGCCAGGGCTACACACGTGCTACAATGGAACGAACAGAGGGTCGCGAAGCCGCGAGGTGGAGCCAATCCCGTAAAACGTTTCGTAGTCCGGATTGGAGTCTGCAACTCGACTCCATGAAGTCGGAATCGCTAGTAATCGCGAATCAGAATGTCGCGGTGAATACGTTCCCGGGCCTTGTACACACCGCCCGTCACACCATGGGAGTGGATTTCACCAGAAGTAGGTAGCTTAACCCTCGGGAGGGCGCTTACCACGGTGGGGTTCATGACTGGGGTGAAGTCGTAACAAGGTAGCCGTAGGGGAACCTGCGGCTGGATCACCTCCTTAAACGATTCATAGCGTCTCAGTTATGCGTCCACACGAATTGCTTGGTGAAAGATTTAAAGAGAGCACGGGTCGACAGGCCCGATTGATCGCAAGATCAAAGACTGGGTCTGTAGCTCAGGTGGTTAGAGCGCACCCCTGATAAGGGTGAGGTCGGTGGTTCGAGTCCACCCAGACCCACCAGTACGCTTGGGGCCATAGCTCAGCTGGGAGAGCGCCTGCCTTGCACGCAGGAGGTCAGGAGTTCGATCCTCCTTGGCTCCACCAACATCTCGCCGATGATCACAACTAAACTGATTGCTCACCTGAAGGTGAGGCAAGAGTCCGTTTAGTTCTGGTTATCACCAGAATGCTCTTTAACAATTTGGCAAGTGAAAGTAAGTAAAGTTAACCTCGTTGAGGTGACCTTCGGGTCGTCAGCAATGAAGTTAACAGGATTACTGCATACAAAGATTCATTCGATCAAGCGTTATCCGGCAAATAAGCGTTACAAACCGGTCCGACAATCTTGGATAGAATGCCAATCTGGTCAGGGCAACCTGAAGCAGAAAAGCAGACTGTTTGGGGTTATATAGTCAAGCGACCAAGCGCACATGGTGGATGCCTAGGCAGTTAGAGGCGATGAAGGACGTAGTAGCCTGCGAAAAGCGTCGGGGAGCTGGCAAACAAGCTTCGATCCGGCGATGTCCGAATGGGGAAACCCACCTGTCATAAGGCAGGTATCCTGTACTGAATACATAGGTACAGGAAGCGAACCGGGAGAACTGAAACATCTAAGTACCCCGAGGAAAAGAAATCAACCGAGATTCCCTCAGTAGCGGCGAGCGAACGGGGACCAGCCCTTAAGCTTGGTGACGAATAGGAGAAGGCCCTGGAAAGTGCCGCCATAGTGGGTGATAGCCCCGTATCCGAAATTCTATCCAAGTGAAATCGAGTAGGTCGGGACACGAGAAATCTTGACTGAATATGGGGGGACCATCCTCCAAGGCTAAATACTACTAACTGACCGATAGTGAACCAGTACCGTGAGGGAAAGGCGAAAAGAACCCCTGTGAGGGGAGTGAAATAGACCCTGAAACCGTGTGCGTACAAGCAGTGGGAGCAGGCTTGTCCTGTGACTGCGTACCTTTTGTATAATGGGTCAGCGACTTATTTTCAGTGGCGAGGTTAACCGAATAGGGGAGCCGTAGTGAAAGCGAGCCTGAATAGGGCGTTTTAGTCGCTGGGAATAGACCCGAAACCGAGTGATCTATCCATGAGCAGGTTGAAGGTGCGGTAACACGCACTGGAGGACCGAACCCACTCCCGTTGAAAAGGTAGGGGATGACTTGTGGATAGGAGTGAAAGGCTAATCAAACTCGGAGATAGCTGGTTCTCCTCGAAAGCTATTTAGGTAGCGCCTCGGACGAATACCACTGGGGGTAGAGCACTGTTTGGGCTAGGGGGTCATCTCGACTTACCAACCCCATGCAAACTCCGAATACCAGTGAGTACTATCCGGGAGACACACGGCGGGTGCTAACGTCCGTCGTGAAAAGGGAAACAACCCAGACCGCCAGCTAAGGTCCCCAAGTCCATGTTAAGTGGGAAACGATGTGGGAAGGCATAGACAGCTAGGAGGTTGGCTTAGAAGCAGCCATCCTTTAAAGAAAGCGTAATAGCTCACTAGTCGAGTCGGCCTGCGCGTAAGATTCAACGGGGCTCAAACATGGCACCGAAGCTGCGGATCCATACTCAGTATGGGTGGTAGAGGAGCGTTCTGTAAGCCGTCGAAGCGGACTTGTAAAGGTCCGTGGAGGTATCAGAAGTGCGAATGCTGACATGAGTAACGACAAAGGGGGTGAAAAACCCCCTCGCCGGAAGACCAAGGGTTCCTGCGCAACGCTAATCGGCGCAGGGTGAGTCGGCCCCTAAGGTGAGACCGAAAGGTGTAATCGATGGGAAACAGATTAATATTTCTGTACCTCAACTAACTGCGATGGAGGGACGGAGAAGGCTAGGCCAGCACGGCGATGGTTGTCCGTGTTTAAGGTGGTAGGCTGAGATCTCAGGCAAATCCGGGATCTCAAGGCCGAGAACTGATGACGAGGTTCCTTTTGGAACTGAAGTGGTTGATGCCATGCTTCCAGGAAAAGCTTCTAAGCTTCAGGTTAGTTGGGACCGTACCCCAAACCGACACAGGTGGTCAGGTAGAGAATACCAAGGCGCTTGAGAGAACTCGGGTGAAGGAACTAGGCAAAATGGTGCCGTAACTTCGGGAGAAGGCACGCCGGCCAAGGTGAAGGACTTGCTCCGTAAGCCCCGGCCGGTCGAAGATACCAGGCCCCTGCGACTGTTTATTAAAAACACAGCACTCTGCAAACACGAAAGTGGACGTATAGGGTGTGACGCCTGCCCGGTGCCGGAAGGTTAATTGATGGGGTCAGCCGCAAGGCGAAGCTCTTGATCGAAGCCCCGGTAAACGGCGGCCGTAACTATAACGGTCCTAAGGTAGCGAAATTCCTTGTCGGGTAAGTTCCGACCTGCACGAATGGCGTAACGATGGCCACGCTGTCTCCACCCGAGACTCAGTGAAATTGAAATCGCTGTGAAGATGCAGTGTATCCGCGGCTAGACGGAAAGACCCCGTGAACCTTTACTATAGCTTCACAGTGAACTTTGAACCTGCTTGTGTAGGATAGGTGGGAGGCTTTGAAGTGTGGACGCCAGTTCGCATGGAGCCATCCTTGAAATACCACCCTGGTATGTTTGAGGTTCTAACCCAGACTGGTTATCCCGGTCGGGGACATTGTGTGGTGGGTAGTTTGACTGGGGCGGTCTCCTCCCAAAGAGTAACGGAGGAGCACGAAGGTGCGCTAAGCATGGTCGGACATCATGCGGTTAGTGTAAAGGCAAAAGCGCGCTTAACTGCGAGACGGACAGGTCGAGCAGGTACGAAAGTAGGTCTTAGTGATCCGGTGGTTCTGTATGGAAGGGCCATCGCTCAACGGATAAAAGGTACTCCGGGGATAACAGGCTGATACCGCCCAAGAGTTCACATCGACGGCGGTGTTTGGCACCTCGATGTCGGCTCATCACATCCTGGGGCTGAAGCCGGTCCCAAGGGTATGGCTGTTCGCCATTTAAAGTGGTACGCGAGCTGGGTTTAGAACGTCGTGAGACAGTTCGGTCCCTATCTGCCGTGGACGTTGGAAACTTGAGAAGAGCTGCTCCTAGTACGAGAGGACCGGAGTGGACGTACCTCTGGTGTTCGGGTTGTCATGCCAATGGCATTGCCCGGTAGCTATGTACGGACGGGATAACCGCTGAAAGCATCTAAGCGGGAAGCCTCCTTCAAGATAAGGTTTCCCTGAGGCCTTGAGCCTCCTGAAGAGCCCTTAAAGACTATGAGGTTGATAGGCAGGGTGTGTAAGTGCCGTGAGGCATTGAGCTAACCTGTACTAATTGCTCGTGAGGCTTGACTATATAACGCCCAAACAGTCTGGGTAGCGTTGATTGAATGATCACGCAGGATCCATTACGAACGATCACTTGCTGAATTAAAGAGCGCAGAGCAATTACTGCTAGGCAGCCAGAACGAATTGACCGTAAGGTCACACAGTTTTGCCTGATGACAATAGCGGACTGGAACCACCTGATCCCTTCCCGAACTCAGTCGTGAAACGGTCCAGCGCCGATGGTAGTGTGGGGTCTCCCCATGTGAGAGTAGGTCATCGTCAGGCATCTATCCCAAACCCCGGTATCGCAAGATGCCGGGGTTTTTTAGTTTCGTTGCTCCTCTTTTTCATCCTCCTCTTTGTACCCTGGCTTTTTGGTGTCTCCGCTTCCCCCTCCTTCGCTTAGCGCGCTCAGCGGGTCCATCACGTGATGCACAGCGATGGCGATACTTGTGTCTTATGCTGCACTGTTGTTGTGCATTGATGGCGTAATATCGAGTAAAAATGCTAGAGGTCCTTGAATAATCTAATGCTTGATTTGTTATATCTCCTATGTGGCATTAAAGATGCATTTAAATAACTACATATGAGTAGATGTCTTTTAGGAGAATGAAAATGAGTTTGTACGAAAAGTTAGGTGGCGAAGCGGCAGTGACTGCGGCAGTAGATATTTTCTATCGCAAGGTTCTGGCTGATGATCGTATCAGTCACTATTTTGATTCCGTAGATATGGATGGTCAGGCAGTAAAGCAAAAGGCATTTTTAACCATGGTATTTGGTGGGCCAAATAACTATACCGGCAAGGATATGCGAGAAGGGCATAAACATCTTAAAGGGTTGAACGATACCCATGTGGATGCAGTGATTGAGTTGCTTGGCGAAACCTTAAAGGAGCTGGGAGTAGGGGACGATGATATCGCGCAAATCGCTGGCATTGCCAACAGTGTCCGCGATGATGTACTAAATCGATAACCGGGAGTCGTGGCATGGCCAAGCTATTTTATAATGCTGATCAGTTGGATAGCACTGGTGATGTATCGGTACTTGATACGCTTCATTCTGCAGGGTTTTTAATTCCAAGCAGTTGCCGAGCGGGGCTGTGCCACGCGTGTTTATTACGAGCTGACGAGGGTGATATACCTGCGTTGGCTCAGAAGGGATTGTCGGAGACAGAAAAAAGACAAAGGCTGTTTCTGGGATGTCAGTGTTTTCCGGTTACGGATATGAAAATATCTACACCCGATGCCTCACGTACCGTTCAGGCTCGATTATTGGAGTTGTCCATGCTTACGCAAGACGTTATGCGTCTTCGACTGAAGGCTGATGTGGACTGGTTTCCCGGGCAATATACAACGTTATGGAAGGATGCTTCACTGGGAAGGAGTTATTCTATAGCGAGTCATCCTGTCCGTGATGGCTTTATGGAGTTGCACATTAAAAGGTATCCCGATGGCATGTTAAGCCGATGGCTGGCTGAACAAGTGCATGTGGGTCATGAGTTAGAAATTAGTTTACCCAGAGGAAGTTGTTTTTATACGGAGACTTCGAGCCATCAGCCTTTATTGCTGGCCTGTACAGGAACCGGGCTTGCTCCGCTTTATGGTGTGGTGCAGGACGCCTTGGGGCAGGGGCATCAACGTCCAATACACCTTTTTGCAGCAGCAGGGACGCCTGATCAACTATATTTGGTTCATGAGTTGCGGCTGCTTGAACAGACCTATAGCAACTTTCATTATTATCCCGTGTGTAGAAGAAATGCTCAGCCAAATATGCAAGAGGGAGATCTCGTTGAGTTGATTTCAAACCGCTATAAAGATCTCAAAGGCTGGAAGGTGTTTCTTTGCGGCTCTCCCATGGCTGTCAAGAAATTGCAGAAGAAATGTTTTCTTCAAGGTGCATCTATGTCAGATATTCATGCGGATGCCTTTGAGTCGCCGCTCGCAAGAAGTGCCTAGACTGCTTGCTTACTCAAGTCAGGATTGCCATTATTCGACTGCTGTAAACATTAAGTCGAATGTCATAAGGAGAGTGACACTATGGCAATCCATCTTACACCCTGCAGAGTCGGGCCGATTGTGGGTCATACCACGCTCTGTGAAACTCGAATCTTTGCCGGTATCAATTCAGGTGATGTCCCGGTCTCGCTGCGTGATATAGATCACCACTATAATTTGGGCTGGGTTAAAGTCTGGAGGCACGGAGATCAAGCGGTTCGATTGCATAGATTCAGATTTAGTCGGAGCTTTGATTATACCGGTGTTGTCATTCTTCGTAATTTGCTTCCGGGCACTGGTTATTTTTATCAGGTTGGTTTCTCTGCCATAGAGACCGATAATGACAACCCCGAGCTTGATTGGTCAAGCATCGAGGAAATATATTCATTTAAAACCGCTCCCGCGACGCGATTAGATCTGTCTTTTTCTCTGGGTTCCTGTATGTATCCGACGTTACGAGAATTTCGACGGTCGGATGAGCCGATGATCGCCTCAATAGATAAGCCCATCGATAAGATGTTTCGTTGGATGCCGAATATGAAACAGGATACTCCTGTCGACTTTCAGTTACTTGTGGGTGACCAGGTATATGCCGATCCATGGAACAAGGTTTTACCCTGGACGCAAACAACGTCATTAGATGCATTTTATAAAATGTATCGTCAAACATACCAACTGCCGTTCTTTCGTCAAGCAATGGCCAACGTCCCTACTTATATGCTTATGGATGACCACGAAGTTAATGATGGTTTTCGCAATGGCGTGCGTGATTATGAGTCGGGTTCCTGGTGGGGGCGATATGTCAATCGAAACCGAGAACGTTTGAATAGTGCGATGCAGGTGTTTCAAGTCTATCAGTTGAGTCACGGCGGTGCTTATACTGACATTCTATCGCCCGAGGCTGATCCGAATGTCGGATATATTAAAGGGCAAAATGATTATGAGATTCCCCAAGACTGGTATTACAGCTTTCAATGGGGTGTTGGCGATTTTTTTCTGACGGATTGTCGTACCGAGCGAACGATTGACACGCTTATTTCCCGACGCCAGATGACTCGCCTCAAGGAATGGTTACGATATTCTGATTTACCCTTCAAATTCATTGTAAGTAGCATACCGGTGTTCCCTGATGCCAAATCTTCTTTGCTAGAAGGTCGGCCAGATCATTGGGCACACAGTCTTCAACAGCGTAATGAGCTTTTGCAATGGATTGATCGGCACAAAATTACTAATGTTGTGATTCTTTCTGGCGATGTGCATGCAAGTTTTGCATGCAAATTAACAACCCCTGCCGGAGTGACGGTATATCAACTGATATGTTCAGGTATTTATTGGCCCAATACGTTTAAGATGTTTCGTTGGCAAAAAGATCAGCTCCATACTGACACCCTGCTGGAGTCAAATAATGGAGAGTCATATGAGGTTTCTGGGTTGTTGGCAGATGAGCATTCGCCTTTGCGTTTTTACAACGGTAACGGGATGGCCAGAATTGATGTAACAAAAGAGCAGGTTCGCTTTCGGGTTTTCAACCGGGGGGCATGTAAATGTGTTCTCTCGGCAACCATCGAGGCTCAGACCTATAATGAAAAAAATCTATCACCTCATGGCAATGAACAAGCCTTGGCAGAAACAACATTTTAAGTATAGGCCAAGAAAATATTAAGCATTAGTCTGAATGGTTCCTGCGGAACAGCTAAGCGAATTAAGTAAATATACGGGAAAAAACGATGCAGATATTGGTAATCAACTGCGGTTCATCCAGCGTTAAATATCAGGTGATCGAAGTAAGTGACGGTAAGGTTCTTGTAAGTGGGACCCTTGAAAATGTGGGCGGAAATGTCACTTACGAAAATGCGCTTGGCCGGGTATTGGAAGAAGCCAGCGAGTATAAGATTGATGCCGTAGGTCACAGAGTGGTGCATGGTGGCGCTTATTTTACTCATGCGACACTGATAGATGATGATGTCATTAATCGTATTGAAGCGTGTGCTCGTTTTGCCCCATTGCATAACCCTGCAAACGTGGCGGGAATTAAAGCCTCGCGCCTTGTTTTATCGAATGTACCTCATGTGGCGGTCTTTGATACGGCGTTTCACTCGCGAATGCCGGAACATGCCTATACCTATGCAATTGATTCGGACATTTCCGAACGGGAAGGTATTCGCCGCTACGGTTTTCATGGTACTTCCCACGCGTATGTAGCCCAGCAGGCAGCGGAATTTTTAGAGCGGCCACTGGATGAGCTCCGGTTAATCAGTTTACATCTCGGCAATGGGGCAAGCGCTTGCGCGATTGAGTTCGGTCATTCAGTGGATACCAGCATGGGAATGACACCCTTGGAGGGGCTGGTCATGGGTACCCGCTGTGGTGATATTGATGCCGGAGTGGTAATGAGCCTGCTACGCACCGGGGAATATGATGTTGATGGACTTGACCGATTGCTGAATAAAGAAGCAGGGTTAAAAGGTGTTTCCGGTATTAGTCATGATCTTCGCGAAGTTGAAGAAGCCGCTGCGGCAGGGAATGAACGGGCGCGCTTGGCAATACAGCTGTTTGTTTATCGTGCACGTAAGTACATTGGTGCTTATGCTGCCGCAATGGGCGGTGTGGATGCTGTGATACTGACAGGCGGTATCGGTGAAAATAGTCCAAGTATGCGCCAGCGGATTTTACAACGTTTCGACTTTATAGGTTTGAAGCTGGATGAACAGCGGAATAGCGATATTCGTTTAAGTACGAATAGCCATGTTGCATTGGCATGCAGAGATATTTCCAAGGTAAAAGCACTCGTCATAAAAACCAACGAAGAGCTGATGATCGCGCGGCAAACGTCGGGATTGGTTCGTCAGATCAATGGTCAGCATCTACAGGCTAAATCGATTCCTATTGCCGTTAGCGGGCGCCACATTCATCTGAATGAAGAAACGTTCCGGAAGCTATTCGGAGCGGATGCGACGCTGACACATTACAAGGATTTGTCTCAGCCAGGTCAGTACGCCTGTGTAGAAAAACTCAATTTGATTGGTCCTAGAAATCGCATTGACAATGTTCGAATTCTTGGGCCATTGCGGAGTAATAATCAAATTGAAATATCACGTACCGATGAGTTCTTTCTTGGGATTGATGCACCCGTCAGGGATTCTGGCCGTACCGAGGGGTCGGCGCCTATCACTCTGGAGGGCCCTTTAGGCTCAGTATCACTTAACGAGGGCCTGATCTGTGCTCGCAGGCACATTCACATGCACCCGGATGATGCAGAACGCTTTGGGTTGCAGGATAAAGACGAAGTTGAGGTGGCTATTACCGGAGGCCCGCGGGATTTAATCTTTGGCGACGTGCTGGTTCGGGTGCATCCTCAGTTCAGATTGGAAATGCATATCGATACGGACGAAGCAAATGCTGCCGAGATGGATCAGGGCAGCGATGGCTCGCTGATATATACCGGTATTGAAGGCATGTCTGCACGCATTCGGGCAAAGGGCTGAATAGAATGCTTGGGCAATAAGTCATTCCTCGCCTCGATTGGGCGGGGACCTCATTCAGTAATCAACTGACGTAGCGTGACACCATCCAGGCATGGTGAGCCGCTACCGGATGCTTCAGCCGCTTTTACCAATGAAATAATTTTCTGATTTACGCTACTGGGCGTGCCTTGCGTCATGGCGAGTTTTACGACCTCGCCATTTATAAAGTCGATTTCTGTCAGCCGACCTGCGAGCAGATCGTCTTGCATGGACGAGCGTGCCGATGGGTCGATGGTCAGCATCGCTGAAGCAATCCGGGTAAATAGCCAGGTTGGGAGCCGGAGAATGGCAGGAATGCACTGTGGGAGAACTTTACCCAAGCGAGCGGGTTTTATGCCGGCTTGTTTCAGGGCAAGCAAGGCTTCTTTAATGCACATAGCGAGTACCCAGCGAAAGTCTCTGTTGTGAAGCTCTTCAAGTAGAGGAATACCTGCCAGTGCGTTCACGGAGTTATTCAAATTCAGTAGCAGCTTGCCCCACTGGATTTCGAGTAAATCGGGATAGATTTTGAGAGGAAGTTGCGCCAGAGCTAACGCATCAGTCAGTGATTCCAGAAGTTCCCCGGGGGCCGTTTCGACAGCAAGTTGACCTTCTGTTCCGCAGTGAAAGTGTGCGTTCCCGTGATTGATCACATTAAAGGGGACCATCCCGGCAATGACCGTATGCGACGGTAAGAGATTTTTTAGTGTTCGTGCGTTTTGTATTCCATTTTGAAAACTGACAACCAGCTTTCCTGCAGGTAGAAACGTTTGTAATTCTTGTGCTGCGGATGATGTGGCTGCACCTTTGACACAAACCAGAACGATATCGGCGTTTTCGAGTGCAGAAGCATCGGTGACAAAATGGAGATTCTTCTCAGCTACGATTTCGTCGCGTCCCTGCCAATCAGTCAGGCGTAGTCCGTGCGTTGCAATGGCCTGCCCGATTCGGCTGCGGCCAATCAGAAGTACACGGCTACCATGTGCGGCAAGACAGCCGCCTAGATAACAACCGATAGAGCCTGCTCCAAGAATGGCAATGTTCATTTTATCCCCCGTATCCACACTAATATTATTTTTTATTTCGTTATACAGGATTAGGGATTTACCCGTAAACAGGGACGTCTTAGCATGCAAACTGGTTCTTAGGGTTAGGGAGCGGATATCTATGACGAAAACCATGAGCGTGACTCGCTATGGCGGGAGCCTGTTGCTTCTATTTCTAACGCTCTCGGTGAGTGCGGAGGTGTACAAGTGGCGGGATGAACATGGGCGTACTCACTACAGTGACCAGCCACCCTCCACGGGCGAAGTTCAAACCTTGACTATGCCGGAAAAAACCGATGCACATTCAAATGATCCTTCAGGGAGTTTGGATAACTACCGGACCAGGCTGAAGCAAATCGCCGATACCTTGCAACAAAGTCGGCTCTCGAAGGAAAAGGAGCAACTTGATAGCGAAAGGAAGGTTGCAGAACGGGCAAAGAAGTGTGCGGAAATGGCTGCACAGTTAAAGTTTATGGAATCTATTTCTCGTTTCTATGATGTGAATGCGCAGGGTGAAAGGGTTTTCCTTAGTGATGACGAAGGCAAAAAGATTCGAAATAAGGCCAGCGATCTTTATCGCCAGGGATGCGGAGGCTAATTGTAGGCGGAATATGGAAAAGTAGGTGGAATATGGAAAACGTCGGAGGGAAATGGCGCGCCCGAGAGGATTCGAACCTCTGACCTTTGCCTCCGGAGATAAACGGTCATGGGTTTTTACTGATCCATTGTTGTTTATAATAACTATGTATATCAGTATGTTATATATTTTGTTGTCCAGCTTGATCCAGTGGCGTACACTGAAATCCATGCTATATTTGTACCCCAGAGTGTACCCAGATTGTACTCTGGGAATGACCTTTACCCCCTGAATCAAGGACGCCACCATGGGCAAGCTTACTGACGCAAAAATAAGCAAGGCATCCCCTAAAACCGATGGAGGCGATACCGTACTTTCAGATGGCGATGGGTTGTGTCTGCGGATTCGGCGCGGTACTAACGGTAATTCGAAAACCTGGCTATTCCGATATAAGCGTCCGTCGAATGGCAAGCCCGCCAAGCTGGTGCTGGGCGAGTACCCAGGAATGAGTTTGAAAGAGGCAAGGGCTTGTATTCCTGATCTGCGAGCACAGGTAGGCGAAGGAATTGATCCTAAGTATACCAAGGCGGCCAAAATTGCCCGGAATGCTGCTATCCTGACGATGGGGCAACTGTTTGATCAGTGGATTGTTCACTTAGAAAAAACTAGCGATAACGCACCAACAACTTTGCAGGGCCATCGCTGGCGCTGGAATAAGTATTTAGCTAAACCTCTGAAAGATATTCGTGTCCCAGATATTACTCGTGCCCACTTATCATCAGCTCTGTTCTCCATGCGGGAGCACACAAGAGCGCAAACAAGTAAGGGGTTGACCACCTTACGACTTATGCTGGATTTTGCGATGACTCTTCACATGATCGAAGAGAATCTTGCTCGGTTGTTGAGGCCGGGAGACTTTGGTGCAAGCAAGAGCAGGCCACGAAGAAGGCATTTGCAGCTTGAAGAACTGAGGGAGCTGTGGCGTGCGCTAGAGGAATCGAAAGTGCCGCCGACAACAGCGGCAGCAATCAAAATACTTATTTTGACCGGCGCACGGCGAAGCGAAGTGGTGAATATGGCGTGGGGCGAATTAGATTTAGCCAAAGGTATTTGGGTATTGCCGTCGGAGCGCGCCAAAAATCGTGAGGAGCATGTGATCTACCTTTCACCCTTGGCGCTTAGAATAATCGAGTCATTACGACCGTTAACAGAGGTTTCAGGGTGGGTCTTTGAAAGCGATCGAGAGCGATGCCAGGGAAAGCCAATTCACAAAGACACGCTTAACACGGTGTTGGAGCGGCTGAGTGGGCGCTATCCTGGGCAAGACAAGGAAAAAGCGCCGCTTAGACACCTGGAGCACTTTACCATTCATGATTTACGCCGGACGGCGGCAACAGCCTGGGGCGAACATTTGAAAGCTATGCCAGATTTAATCGAAAAAATGCTGAACCACAAACCGGAAAACCAATTGAAGGAAACATATCAGCGACAAAAATTGGCCGAAGAGCAACGCGTCGTTTGGTGTGCTTGGGGCGATATTGTGGCGCACCGGGTCGCAAAAGATCCGGATAACGTAACGCCCATAACGACAGCAAGAAAGGCAGCTTTATGAATCAGGTATTCAGAAGCCATGCAATTAAACGAATGTTTCAGCGTGGTATTACAGCTGAGGATGTGCGACAGGTGCTGATGACGGGCAAAACGATAATGGATTACCCGCAGGACACACCCTACCCAAACTGTTTGAAGATAGGGGGCGAGGTGATAGGCCGCTCCATGTAGTGGCGGCGGACACTGGCGAAGGGGAAATCATTGTTATCACTGCTTGTGAACCTGATCCGGCGATCTGGGAGCCGAATTTTGAGAGGAAACGTCAATGAAATGCTTGAGTTGCAAACAAGGTGAAGCACACCCCGGCCATGCCACGGTGACACTTGAAAGAGATGGTTCCACACTGGTTTTTAAGAGTGTACCGGCTGACATTTGCGACAATTGTGGTGAAGAGTATATTCAAGAAATTGTTACAGATCGGATGTTGGCACAGGCGGAGGAGTGCGTGTCGCGTGGCGTGCAAGTTGATGTAAGGCAGTATCAGGTGGCGTAAGTGATCTGGTGACAATTAGAAAGTTGTCTGGCTGATGTGACCTGGTTAAAACCAGGGGCATCTTTCCGCAATCAATGCGGTCTTAAGTTCAATAGGTCTTAGAAGGGGTATTTTTTGACTTTAGAAGAATTTATCGAATTAGGTAAGCAAGACCTTTTAGAAAGCGTGGAGAATAAGCAAAAGGAGAAACAAAGCAATCTTGCAAACGCAGCATCAGTATTGGTAGGGATCAATGCTGGTCATACCCTGGATCAAGATGAGGGCGAGGAGCGAACGCGGGAGATTGAATTATCCTCAGGGTTAATGTTAATGGTAGCTCACATAAAGGAATTTTCGGATCAGAATGATTTTGCTCAACTAGCCGAGGATGTTGCCGAAGTTGTATTGAAAGCCCTTGGGCTTGGAGTTCTGGTTAGTCGCAATGCAAATATGGCTAGCATAAACGAAAGGTTAATGAGGCAAACTTCTGGCTTACAAGAGAGAAATGCACGAAAAAGAGAGATGATTGACAAGGCCAAAGAGTTAGCTACAAGTCTGTGGAATAAAGACTTCACTCAATCAATGCGCACTGGAGAGGTGGCCTTTCAAATTTATGATCAACTAAAAACCGATTATAAGGATGTTGTGCCGGAAAAAGTTGAAAGTGTCAAAGAGTGGATTAAGCCTTTAGCTCCGGACTATGCAAAAAAAGCAGGTAGACCCCCACAAAAATAAATATATTGAGCGTGAGGTTATTGCAATTTTCGTTACATCAATCCTAATAAACGTCACGCTCGGTAAATTTTATTTCATTTAGTTATAAATCACTATCTGCCATGTACAACAACCACTAACGAGGTTCAAACATGGCTATCACCATACTTCGATTACCCCAAGCCAAAGCTGAAACGGGCTATTCACGATCAACTATCTATAACCGTATTGCTCAGGGACTATGGCCTAAGCCTGTAAAATTAGGGCCCCGATGTATTGGTTGGCCTGCACGTGAAATTGCAGCAATCAATACGGCACGCATAGCAGGAAAGTCAGATAGCGAGATTCGAGAGCTGGTGAGAAAGCTTGAATGCGAACGAAAAACGATGGCCGCGTGAGGCTGGGGTAATGGAAAAAAACAAAGCAGCCCCCGAAGAGGCCGAAAAGAATATATCGAACTCGCATTCTACCACAAATAACATCCGTCAGCCTTGCAAACTGGACATCACACTTAGGACCTTTTTGGCAAAAGGTGATCAGGAAAAAGAGCGCGCCTGCAAAAATGTACGCCAATATCAAGCAATGCATGGTTTATCGGTTGAAGCCAGCGAGAACAAAATGAGCGGAGTGACTGTATGACTACCGTAATCGACTTCTGGATGAGTGCTGACCGTCAGTGTTATCAGAATCAATGGCCAAATATCTATCGCATCATATGGCCTAATACGCGCAAACATATCAAACACCAACCTTGCCCGCTGTGTGGAGGCAAAGACCGTTTTCGGCTCTATTCCGATTGGCAGGAAACCGGCGGTGCCATCTGTAACCGCTGTGGCACGGGGAATGGTCTGACGTGGGTAATGCGTACGCTTGGCTGTAATGCCCGGACGGCACATGATTTTATCGCCCAAGAAATGGGTGTTGAGCGCGGCAAAACTTCGTATCTTCAAACCGTGTCGGACACATTAAGCCATAAGCCATGTGCGAACCTGGGTAGGCAAAAGCGCCAGGTGAATCTTGAAGCACTTTTGAAGCAGGGGCAGTCACTTGCCACCAGTCAGCCAGCACAGCGTTACCTGAATGCGCGAGGGTTGGGAGTGTTGTTACAGCGTCAGGATTGGCCGGACATTCTGGCCATATCCAACCTTGCCTATCATGGCGAGGAGGGGCAAATAGCGTTACCGGCTTTAATTGCTGCCATTCGCTCGCCCAGAGGTGAATTGGTCAACGTGCACCGCACCTATCTCAGCAGTGAGGGCGGTAAAGCAACAGTGAGCAGCCCGAAAAAACTTATGCCCAGCATCGAACCGGGCGCAATGAAAGGCGCGGCCATACGCCTTTATCCGGCTGGCCCCTCATTGGCATTAACGGAAGGGATTGAAACAGCGCTTGCGGTACGCGCGGCCTTTCCGGAAATGCCGGTGTGGGCGTGCGTTAGTGCCTATGGATTGCGTCATGTTATTTTGCCCGCCTTTGTGTGCCGGGTTTTTATCATGGCAGATAAAGATCTGTCAGGCGAAGGGACACGGGCAGCCAGCCACTTAGCCGCCCGTCTGGTTAAAGAGGGCCGCGACGTGCGGTTATGCTTGCCACCTGATCCAATACCGGAAGGTAAAAAAGGTGTGGATTGGCTGGATGTGCTGAATGAAAGTGTGGAGATGGCAGTATGAGTGCGCAAATAATCAGACAAGCCATTCAAGCAACTGATATTCAAACTTGTGAAAAAACAGGGGTAACAGAGGTAACACAGGTAACAGCCAGTAATGACGCGGCTTCTTGCTTAATGCCACTGGGTAACAATGGGGTAACAGGGGTAACAAGACAGAATCAAGCCCCGCAATGGCCTTCCCTCAAAGATCGGCCCTGCTGGTGCGTGTATGAAATGAGCACGCTAAAACCAGATGGCAAGGAAGCGCGGGCAGGTGTGTGGCATCACTCGATCAAGGAAACGAATGGCGAGCCGAAGCCAGTTGATGAATGGGTTTGCTCACCCTTGCGTGTTGTGGCCGTTTCCGCCGTAGGAAAGAGTGACTTTGGCCGTTTGCTCAATATTCGTAATTCCTACGGAGATTGGTTTGAATGGTGTATGCCCATGTCATTGCTCAGTGGCAGCGGTGAAGAGTTGCGCAAAGAGTTGCTTAATATGGGGTGGGAATACAATGTTAATCGTGCCAAAAGCATTATGACTTATTTATTCAGTCAGCACCCTGCACGGCGCGTCATGGCGGCAAAGCAAACAGGCTGGCACAGTTCCGGCGTTTTTGTCATGCCGGATGCGGTCCTGGGAGAGGCGGATGTCTTCTTTCAGTCTGAAACCGCAGGCATGGCCAATTATAGTAATGGTGGAACATTGGAAGGGTGGCAAGCCAGCATTGCCCAGAAGTGTCCCGGTAATCCAGTACTTATGTTTGTTACGGCTGCGAGCTTTGCCGGGCCATTGCTGAAAATCGTCCATCAAGGCAGCGGCGGCTTTCACTTGCTGGGGGACTCCTCGAAAGGTAAAAGTACTGCGCTTAATGTGGCCTGTTCTGTGTGGGGCAAAGCAGAGGAATACATGCGCACATGGAATGCAACCGGTAACGGGTTGGAAGGCGTGGCCGCCATTCGCAATGATACCTTACTGGTGCTCGATGAAATCAAACAGGCCAATCCCAAGGAAATAGGCCTGACAGTTTACAGTTTGGGTAATGGCACCGGTAAGCAGCGCAGCAGTCGTAGTGGCGTGGCGCGGACTGCGCACAAATGGCGCACGCTATTTCTGTCATCTGGAGAGAAAGCGCTTGAAACCCTGATGATGGAAGCCGGAGAGCGGCCTAATGCGGGTCAGCTCGTCCGCTTGCCCAGTGTTCCGGCCGTCTTTGGCCCGCATGGCGCATTTCATGAACTACACGGAATGCGTGATGGAGCAGAGCTGGCCGCTCACCTGAATACCGCTAGCAATACCCATTATGGCCACGCAGGCAAAGCGTTTATACGCGCGTTAGTGATTGATGATGCAGAGGCCGTTAATGCCGCATTCAGGAAAATGAAAGGGTTATTCGGCGCTCGCAACTCTCAGGAAGGACGTTGCGCCGAACGGTTTGCACTGGTCGCTTTGGCGGGAGAGCTGGCAATAGGGTATGGCGTACTCCCTTGGCCCGAAGGGACTGCCGTAGCGGCAGTACAAACCCTGTACAAAGTGTGGCAGGCAGAACAGAAGGCGGGGCACAATGAAGATACCCAGATTCTGGATGCGGTAGCAACATTTCTTGATCGATGTGGCGGCAGCCATTTTGAGCCCTTGAAAGGGAGTGAACACCATACAGTGAGAGACCGTGCGGGCTTCTACGATGATCGGCCTAGCGGTTTAGGAGACTCCGCGAGGGTGTACCTGTTTACCGAAGGGGGGCTAAAAGCAGCCGTGAAGGGCTACGATTTTACACGAACCCTCAAAGCGCTGGATGAGGCTGGATGGTTGGTGGAAAAAGAATCCGGCAAACGATCCAAAAACACCCGAACCCGTGAAGGGCAAAAGCGACTCTATTATGTTCAGCCAGAGGGGGTACTATGAGCGCGCTTGATGTACTGGACTGGTTAAAGCGCTTTGATAGAGACAAGCATAGCGAGTTTGTTACCCCTGTTACCGTACCGCTACCTGATCAAGTAACTCGGAAAGCCGCGCCATTACTGGCTGTTACCCCTGTTACCTCTGTTACCCCAAAAATGGCCAAAGTTGAAACTAAAACCACGGTAGCTATTTGGGAGTGCGAAGTAGATGGCCGGTCATTCTCGGTAATTGATCCTTCTGGACAGGCAGAGCAAGCGATGCAACAAGAATTGCTTGCGCGATTTGGCAGAAGGCTACAGGCGATGCGAAAAAGGTGATCGTTAGATGCCCAGATTGGCAGTAGCCATGCTGGGTGGTTCTGACTACACTAACCAGGAAGCCTCAATACAGTGAACCAGCTCTGGGCAATTGGAGCCCTCTGTCTCGTACTGTGTTGAGGTTTTTTTGTTTTGACACAATTACACTAAGAGTCTTGGCTTTACGGAGCATTACCTTGTGCTAGAGATAATCACCTGAAGACTTTCCTTATCGTATTTTTCAATTTCACTAGTGTGTAGTAATTATCTAAAGCGTTCGGGAGTTTACACTTATAAATTGGATGTTTTGCTACCAGAAGAGGTCAATTCGTTGGACTGAATGGCTTCGTTTTCTTCTGATCAAAATAGGCTAGCGCTTCCTTAGTCGCCCGCTCCATTTCGTCCCGCAGTGATTTTATTTCTAAAGGTGTCAGCATCGTTTGTTCAAGATAAGTATCAAGCTTCTGACGCTGTGAAGTAGTTTCAGTCATTCTCTACCGTTCCCGTAAATCTAGTTCAAATACGCCGTATTTTTGCTTTTAATTATATAGCGTATCTTAAACAATCAGGTAACTAATCTTATGTCTCAAATATGACGAGAGTTCCAATCATTCTAAAGGCATCTGAGTGAGTTCTGTAAGGGGTGCTAAACCCAAATTACTTGATATATAAGCGACGTAAGCGGGTCGGTAGTTTGCTTCGGCTTATGGCAATACAGCCACTACGAGTGGCGTGCTAAACTGAAAAAGGTTTGCATAGGGTGAAGCCAAGTTAGTTAGTAGAAATTCTTTGTCTCGTACCGTATTGAATTTTTAGCAGTTTTGGCGCAGACCAAAACAAGAGCTTTTGCTTTACAGCGTTTTAGTCACTCCCGGCAATAAGTATCCAAGAATTGCAAATCTGACAAAGGATTCTGAATCTATTGGGTGTTTGTTTATTTGTTATTGTTACTGAAAGATTGTTTCGCACTTCCTGTCGCGCTGGCATTAACTATTCGTCCCAACGAACGCTATACAAATTGGAACCTATAAACCCAAAAACCACTCAGGATCCACAGTGACTTTTTCTACAAGCTCTGTTTTTATCCCAAGTGCCAACTCTTTCAGTTTGTCCGCGAGTTGATCGCCATCCACCAAATCGATTGGAGCGGCGCCATCTCGGTTTGCTTCTTCAATCGCTGCTTTAGTAAAACTGCCGGTTGTAATAAACATTCCACGATCAGCACGACCGACCGTCGCGCCTCTGAAGTTTCGTATCTCTGGTGCGCCTACGGAGCCTTTGTACTTCTTGCATTGAAAGGCAATATGGAAACTCATCAATCCATTAATTCTGGCAATACCTTTGCCATCGATACCTCCATCGCCTGTACGACCGGTGACTTCTACATGAACAAAACCCGATTCACGCAGCATACGTTGAGTGAGACGCTCAAATGCATCAGGGCTCATTTCCTCAACCAGTACATGATGCAGCTTCTCACGCCAGGCCAGCATCTCCTCTGGTGACTCATCTAAAACTGTATCCGGATCGGTCGGGTCTGTAGTGTTTTGATTGGCCTTTCTATCCAGCGACCTTACATAATTCAGTATTTCCCGACTATCAATATCAGGTGCTTGCTTCGCTTTGTCCGTAAGCGCCCATACTCCGCGCGATGAATTCTCAAGGTAGCCCGCTTTCTTCAAGTAAGTCCGTGCCCAAGCTAGTCGATATCCAATCTCGGTTTGATTGCTTTTATCTGGACTATGTAAAACGGTAAGTGCTTCTTCGTCAAACTTCTCAAGCTCTACTACGGCTTCGTAGATTTCACTGATACTGCCTGAACCCCCCAGGTTCACAAGCGCTTTCATTAAAGGCAGCATAAGCTGATCAAATGTGACCATTCTCTTCTTTCCTAAAGTCTATTGAATCAGAAGCAGCAACGCGTCTCTGACTGATATTCTGCGGTATTAGAACACCCTGAATTAGAGCTGCCCCCCGACACCCTTAAATTTCTCGACAAAGGTGGCTATTTTCTGGAATACGCTCTGCTTCTTAGTCAGGTATTGTGGGTTTAACGGGCTCATTTTAGGCAGAATGGTATTCAGTTCGGTGCCGTTATCACTGGCAAACTCACGTTTAAGTGAAGCAGTGATATAGCGCCGGGCTGCCTCGGCATTCAGACTCTCTGTCTCAATGAGATCTGCCGCTTCTCGCCGTTGTTCTGTTTGAGCAAACGTAAAGAAGGCCTCAATCACGCTGGCCTTGTCGCCAATCTGGTTGAGGTCGGTTTGATTGATAAAATCGACCAGCAAGCTTTCTTTAGCCCGATTGCCTAGGCTGGCGCGGATCACGCGGCGAACTTCATCCACTAGATCGGCTTTGGTTTTGGTTTTTTTGTTGTGCTCGAAAATCAGTTCCAGAATGTAGTCCAGGTTGATCTCTTGCGACTTGAGTAGATCCACCTCAAACACCACATCATCCCAATCGATGGTGGATTTTTCTTTTTCCTCGGCCGTTTTTTGGCGACGCTGCCAGTCACGTATGTCGTTGTAAGTCGAGCGGTAATCCTGAACCATCCGCTCGGCTGGCAGGCGTATGGTTTGTAGTTCTGCCAGTTTTTCATCATCCAGATAGTGTTCAGCTTTGAAGGCTTCTACAGCCTGCGGATCGTTCATGTCCACGTTTTGCAAGGCTTTTACGCTGGCAAACTCGTCGTAGTTTTGCAGGATATTTTCAACTCGCAGATACTCGCCAAAGAGCTTTGCAAAGGCTTTTTTATCGGCTTCTTTTTCAATGGCTGATGGGTCAGGAAAACGCTGCTCCAGTTCTCTGATCACGCCCTTAAAGCCGCGTCGTGCTTCGCCTGTGGCCACATCGGTAAAGCCTTCCATGTATTCCTTGTAGCTCTTTTCCAGCACCACGTTTTTGGTGTTTTTATCACCAAACAGGGTGATGGCGTCCACGGTTGCCTTTTCCAAATCGCGGAAGGTAACGATATTGCCGAAAGTCTTGGTTGCATCAAAAATGCGGTTAGTGCGCGAATAGGCCTGCATCAAGCCGTGATAGCGCAGGTTTTTATCTACGAATAGCGTATTCAATGTCGGCGCATCGAAGCCGGTAAGGAACATGCCCACTACAATCAGCAGGTCGATTTCCTTGGATTTCACCCGCTTGGCCAGGTCACGGTAATAGTTCTGGAAGCCGTTGCTATCGACACTGAAATTGGTTTTAAAGAAACCGTTGTAGTCGGTAATGGCCGCGCTTAAAAACTCTTTTGCACTGCTATTCATGGCAGAAACATCAAAGCTTTCGTCGAGAATATCGCCCACGGCATTCTGTTCTTCATTTGCTGCAAAGGAAAATATGGTGGCGATCCTTAGCGGCCTCTCGCTCTTTGCCTGCAACTGGTTCAACGACTCATAATAAAGCTTGGCGGCATCCACACTGCTTACCGCGAACATGGCATTAAAACCCTTCCCACTCCCTGTCATATAGCCTTGCAAACGGTGTGTTTTCTGGCGGAAGTTATTCAGAATATATTGGGATATTTCCCGAATACGCTCCGGGTGCAACAGGGCTTGTTTGTTTTCCGCCGCGTTTAGCTTTTTTTCATCTTGTTCGGTTTCTATTTCCTTAAACTTCGGGCGCACATCGTTGTAGTCCACCTTGAACTTGAGCACCTTTTCATCACGAATGGCGTCGGTGATGACATAGGAATGCAGCTCACGGCCAAACACGCTGGCGGTGGTTTCCGCACCCAATGCGTTTTGGGGAAAGATGGGCGTGCCGGTAAATCCAAACTGGTAGAAGCGCTTGAACTTCTTCTTCAGGTTTTTCTGGGCTTCACCAAACTGGCTACGGTGGCACTCATCGAAGATGAATACCACTTGCTTGTTATAAATAGGCAGGTCACCTTCGCTTTTCATCAGGTTATTGAGCTTCTGGATGGTGGTGACGATGATCTTATTATCATCTTTATCCAGATTGCGTTTTAAGCCTGCGGTGCTATCTGACCCATTCACACTATCAGGTGAAAAGCGCTGGTATTCCTTCATGGTCTGGTAGTCGAGATCTTTACGATCAACCACAAAAAACACTTTTTCGATAAAATCCAGCTCGGTGGCCAAACGGGCGGCCTTAAAGCTGGTTAAGGTTTTGCCCGAGCCGGTGGTATGCCAGATAAAACCACCGCCTTCCGGGCTGCTCCAGTTTTTTGCCTCGAAGGAGCTTTTGACCTTCCTTAATATACGTTCAGTAGCGGCAATCTGGTAAGGGCGCATCACCAACAAGGTATCGTTGACATCAAACACAGCGTAGTGCAGCAATACATTCAACAGGGTATTTTTCTGGAAGAACGTGGCGGTAAAATCTTTTAAATCTTTAATCAGTGTGTTGTCGGCCTTCGCCCAGTTCATGGTGAAGTCGAAGCTGTTTTTATTGCGAGTTGTCGTATTGGAAAAATAACGGCTGTCGGTGCCGTTAGAAATCACAAACAACTGCAAAAATTTATACAATGAATGCTCGCTATTAAAGCTCTCTTTGCTGTATCTGTGCACCTGATTAAAGGCTTCGCGAATAGCGACACCGCGTTTTTTAAGCTCAATTTGTACCAGGGGTAAGCCATTCACCAAAATGGTGACATCGTAGCGGTTGGCATGGCTGCCGGTCTGCTCGAACTGCTTGATCACCTGCACCTTGTTACGAGCGATGTTCTTTTTATCCAGCAGATAGATGTTTTTGATGCGGCCATCGTCAAACACAAAATCATGAATATAGTCATCATGAATCTTTCGGGTTTTATCCACTATGGTGTCGCTGGGTTTATCCAAATAAGTCTCGACAAAACGCAGCCATTCGCCCTCAAGAAACGTTACGTTATTGAGGGTTTGCAATTGCATCCGCACATTCGCCAGCATGGCATTAGGGTTGTTCAGGCTAGGCAGAAATTCATAGCCCTGATTGACCAAATCCTGAATCAGCTCGCGCTCAAGGGCATCTTCGCTTTGGTAGCCCTCGGCCACTTTCCATTCTTGGGTGTATTTATCCAGTACGATGAAGTTGTTCGATTCAGAGATAGCTTTGTAATTGGTCATTGTGCTTCCTGCTTCTTGAAACCATAGGTTTCCGTCAAATATGTTACTAACACATCTAATTTTTCTTTATCTGTATCTTCAACATCTGTGACTTCATCTCCAGCATGGGCAGAATGGCTGGAAAGGTTCATGATCCTGCTTGCGAATGGATCAGGGAGACCTTCCGCTGTTTTATTAAGAAGATCCTCCCAACGAGGGTACCCTAGGAAGGTTGCCGTTTTTTCTAAGATATTTCTTAAAAAGGCAAAGTGGTACTTGCTGACTTGCTTGTCTTTTATTGCTTTACGCACTTCTGATAATAAAAACAGATGGTAAGAAAAAGGATGATCATTAGAGGTGGCAAGCTCGAAATTACCATCGGCTTTCTTTTCCAACCTGTACTTTTCTGATTGGCTACGCTTGTATAGCCACGTGGGAGTTCCATCTTGAATTGGGTTTTTAAAATCGTTGTTCAGCTCATTATGTAGGACGTTATAAAACAAGGGACTATGTGTTGTAATGATGAATCTAAGACCATTACCCTCATGGTAAGCGCTTCTTTTAATTAAGCCCGCCAAATCAACAGCCAGTTCGATAAGATGAGTATCGTCCAGCGAACTCACAGGATCATCAATAAACACGTATTCCAATTTATCGAATTGATTGTCATCTCGCTTGGCCGGGTCTGGTTCATCAAGAATTGAGGCCACTTCCTGTAATAGTGTGTAGAAAACACTCCAGACAAAATTGCGCTCTTCGCCCTTAGATATTTTTAAATTACCTGAACTTTCAGAGCCTGTCTCAAATGAAAATGTAACCTCCGGGTATGTTTTGTAACCAGTTTTTTTACCGGCTTCAATAACATCTTGCTCATGAAATAGCGGCATTAGCTTATCGCTAGTGTAGCGCTGAAAATTCTTTACAATGTCGGTATCGCCTCGCTCCCTCAGAATCCAGTCGGTAAACGTATTGGGCTGTATTTTCAGCTTTGGCTCTCTATCGTTCTCTAAATCGTTATCCCAATAGAAAAGGTCTTCGGTAAAGGCGTTGTAATAGAGAATTTTGCTACGGGATAATTCAGTCTCTTCTCCGCTATCGTCATCGGTGTTTTGGGAAGCGATAAGCTCCTTAAAGGCAAGTGACAAGCGCGTTTTACCCGTACCATTGAAGGCATAGATTAACTGGACTTTTTTAGAGGCTCTTAATTGCTTCGCAATCTCCTTTAGCGTCTTGCTCATATCAGGCCGCCACCTCTGCATCTGGCTTCGGGAAACTCAGCAGCAAATCGCGATAATACTCGTATTGCTTCTGGCGCAGTTCAATTTCGCGGGGCAAACCTTCGGTGATGGAATTGGTTAGTGCGTCGAATTTATCGAGAATGGCAACTATACGGGCTTGCTCGGCAAGCGATGGAACTGGTATCGGGAAATTTAAAAACATTGGCCTGCGAAGTGAAGTAACAGATGAGCTCACCGATGCCTTTTGTATGTACCCATAAAAATATGATCTTAAGCAGTGATATACAAATCTCGGATCCATCATATCGCTTGGGACGATACGGTATGCTCGCTGATGCAGTGCATATTTACCTTGAGCATAATGAAATACTTTTCCTACCCCAGCACCATCTCCTGCGGTGATGATTGCAGTTTCATCAAAGTCAAATACGTTTAGACTTAACGGCTCTCGACCGCGAGCATAAAAAATATAATCACCATCCTCAATCGCATCTTGTGTGTCATGACTACCCGTACCGATTACGGCTACCTCCCCCAGTGTCTTCCACTCCACCTCCCCTTCTTCAAAACTCAACAACTGGTCGCGGTAGTGGTTGTATTGTTTTTTGCGCAGGTTAAGCTCGGTGGTCAGCTCGGTGGTCAACTCGGTAAAGGTGTCCAGAATGCGGACGATTTCGGCTTGGATTTCCAGTGACTTTTTGGGGTTGTCTGGGCAGGGGATTGGGACAGGTATTTTATTCAAGATCGCCTGCGTAAGACTGGGTCTTCCAGAGCCGGTATCCAAAGCCATCAAGTCGAGGGTTTTAATAAAATGGTATAGATACTTCGGGACCATCTTGGTGGTGTCGATTTCTGTGTAATAAATCGTGTCAACATTCCAGAATGGTGTCTCGACGTAGAAAATATTTGTGATTGAGCCTTTTCTGGGTATCAGGACTGTTGGCTTGTCGTATGAAAGCTCACCGACGTAGCCCATGATGCCGCCAGACCCATAGACTGGAATGTCGCCTGAACTCAAGTCTTTCCAGTCCTTACCGTGTTTGATCTTTGCGATACTCTCTAATGGATTCCACTCCACCTCAACCCCACCCAGCAGCTTTTCCATAAAATCCATATTGCTCATTTTTTACGACTCTCTTTTTTTGCCTGCTGTTCCAGTGCCGCGATGGTTTTCAGGTAGTCTTTTTCCACGTTATCCAGGGTTTTGGCTTTGTATTTTTTGTATTCCAGTCTGGCTTTTTCTTCGGCGTTGCTGCGTGAAACACTGCCGGCGTTATCAAGCAGCTTTCGCCCGGTGGAACGGAGAATATTGTCCAGTTCGCGTACATAATCGGCCATGCGCATTTCGCGTTCTTCGATAGCGTTTAATTCGGCCAAATCAAAATACGCCGAAACCAGGTTATTCAGCACCCGCAGCTCTTGCGCGCTCAAGTAGTTCTTGGCAATCATGGCTTCGGCCTGAGTGGGCTGGCTGCCTTTGAAGTTGCTTAAACCGGCAAAGGGCTTGTCGCTGTCCACGCGCAGGTAAATTACTTCGCTGGCGGTATGACCGTGGGCGGCATAGTGCAGTTTGTTTTGTACGATTTTGAAAAACGTCAGGCTGGCTTCGCTGTGAGGGTCGTAATCAGTTGCAGTGGCGTATAAGTCCAGAACCTGGCGGTACATCACCTTTTCGCTGGAGCGAATATCACGAATACGGTCGAGTAATTCTTTCCAGTAATTACCGCCGCCAAGGTTTTTAAGCCGGTCGTCGTTGAGGGCAAAACCCTTTTCAAGATATTCCTTCAGCACAGTTGAAGCATATCTTCTGAATTGCACACCACGAACCGAGCGCACGCGATAGCCAATCGCCAGAATCATATCGAGGTTATACAGGGCGATTGTGCGCGAAACCTTGCGCTCACCTTCGGTTTGAACTGTCAACTGATGGTTGACAGTTGCCTGTTCATCCAGCTCACCATCATCATAAATGGCCTGAACATGCTTGCTGATGTTTTGCTTACTGGTTTGAAACAGTTCGGCGAGTTGTATCTGCGACAACCAGACCGTGCCATCTTCGAGGCGCAGATCAATTTTGGTGGAGCCATCGTCGGTCGTATAAATAATGACGTTACTCATGCCTCCAGCTCCTCGCCTTCGCTATCTTCACCCTCTATTTCCGCGACAATCGCATCAATGTCTTTGCGCAGTTGGTCGATCCTGGCGACGGTGGTTTTGAGTTCGGCATTGAGCTTGGTTATATCCACCACTTCGCGAGTGTCTTTGGCTTCCACATAACTGCTCACCGACAGGTTGTAGTCGTTAGCGGCAACCTCTTCAAAAGGCACTGACCTGGCAAAGTGTTCAGTGTCCTTCTTGCTATCAAACACCGCCATGATGTGTTTGATATGTTCATCGGTCAGTATGTTGTTATTGGTCTCTTTTTTAAATAAACCGCTGGCATCAATAAACTGGGTGTGAGTGTCGGGTTTGTGTTTGGAGAGCACCAGAATATTCACGGCGATGGTGGTGCCAAAAAACAGATTGGGCGCGAGCGAAATCACCGTTTCTACATAGTTGTTATCCACCAGATACTGACGGATTTTCTGCTCGGCGCCGCCACGGTAAAAAATACCGGGGAAGCAAACAATCGCCGCACGGCCTTTGCTGGAGAGGTAACTAAGTGCGTGCAGCACAAAGGCAAAATCGGCTTTGGATTTTGGCGCAAGCACACCAGCAGGGGCAAATCGCTCGTCGTTAATCAGGGTAGGGTCGTCTGAGCCGATCCATTTAACCGAGTACGGAGGGTTAGAGACGATGGCATCAAAGGGCTTGTCATCGCCAAAGTGCGGATCGATCAGGGTGTTGCCCAGCTGGATGTTGAACTTGTCGTAGTTGATATTGTGCAAAAACATGTTCATACGGGCCAGGTTGTAGGTGGTGTGGTTGATCTCCTGGCCGAAGAAGCCCTCTTCAATAATGTGGGCGTCAAAATGTTTTTTGGCTTGCAGTAGTAGTGAGCCAGAACCGCATGCTGGGTCATAAATTTTATTAACACTGGTTTGCTTGTGCATGGCCAGTTGTGCAATCAGCTTGGAGACATGCTGCGGGGTAAAAAACTCGCCGCCGGATTTACCGGCATTGGCGGCGTAGTTGGAGATTAGAAATTCGTAGGCATCACCGAACAGGTCAATATGGGCGGCATCAAAATGGCCAAAATCCAGCCCCGCTACCCCTTTAAGCACGTACGCCAATCGAAGATTTTTATCTTTGACGGTATTACCGAGCCGGTTGCTGGTGGTGTCGAAATCGGCAAACAGGCCTTTGATATCCTGCTCGGAGGGGTAGCCGTTGGCGGACGCTTCAATGGCGGCAAAGATGTTGGCCAGATCGGTATTCAGGCTTTCATTGGTGTTCGCGCTATTGGCGACATTGGCGAACAATTGGCTGGGGTATATAAAGTAGCCCTTGGTTTTGATGGCATCGTCTTTGATGTCGGGTGTAATCACACTATCAGGTAGTTCAGCGTAGTTAATACTTTCGTCATCGGCTTCTATGTAACTGGCAAAGTTTTCGCTGATAAAGCGGTAAAACAGGGTGCCCAGTACGTATTGTTTGAAATCCCATCCGTCTACCGCGCCGCGTACATCGTTGGCAATAGCCCAGATCTGGCGCTGCAGGGCGGCACGTTGTTGGATACTAGTCATGCTGTTGTTCCTGTTTAAATACGTTTTAATAACGTCATTAAATATTAGGTCGAAGGGATGCGGATAATGCTGGGCCAACAATCCATATCGAGCGTGTTACGTTTTTTGACGAAGCCAGTCTTATTTACCCGTTTTTGACGGCGAGATAGTTCGGTTTATCTGCGAAGTATAAAGAGTATATAGAAATCACTCTGATGGCGGCCGTTTGAGGTGTGGGGCTGATATTGTTTTAGCATTGGCTAGCAATTGCCACCTTCTCAAACCGTTGAGTCGATTATCCCATCGCAAGTTAAGCATGCGGCATTTAACTAACAATAGTATGTTTTTTAATTGATATACTCGTACCTGTCAATATCGCCTTGTTTTGGGTGGGGCGTAACCTACGGCAACCCACAATCGCCCACCATTTGATTGTTTAATTCCACCAAAATTCGCCACGCAATCCACCAAAAACTAGAATAACTATCTGAATTAGCTGGTTTTTATTATGAATTTCTTCGTCGAAGGGGGTAAATGAGCTGGATTTTGATCGACTGCAAAAGTGTGGCGCATTGTGTGCGCAATCATTTTTTGAAAAGGGAGAGGGCAGTAAAAGCATTATAACTTATAGATTTTAATGGTGTTCACGGCGCGATTTGAACGCACTGCCTTCCCCCCATGTTTCAATTATTTTCTCTATGATATTTTTTTGAGCAAGCGTTTCAAATAAGCCAAGACCTTTGTGAACAAATAGCTTGCGCTGGCGGGTTTCTTTGAAGTCACACGGGTTATGAATATTGGAACCGGTAGGTAAGCCTCTGTTTGTGTCTGGATCGTAGGCGCCTTTGATCCGTCCGATTTTGGCAATATTTTCTTGCGGGCTGAAAGCTTTTTGCTGAGTGCTTTTGAAAATGAATTCGGCATCATTTGCACCTTGATTTTTTCCTGGGAAATGCTTTGAAGAAGAGTGCGGCAGCGTTTTGATTCATTCCAAAGGCTGGTCTTGCATTGTAAGAATCGCATGGCTCAGTGTAGGCCTTTGTTCGTAATTTCGTTAAAGCGTTTTGCTGCGTTAGGGTGATGTAGGTATTGCACTTGTTTTGAAACGTTTAGTGCTGCTTTCTTTTTTCGTTGGGGCGATCAGGGCTGGACTCAGAGACGCTTTGACCTACATTCACCTACCTATTTAGTGAATCATGGCCGCCAAGATTCGCGAACGCTATCTCTAGTTGTTTTCGTAACAGTTTGAATTTTATCGCTTTATTGTGATTGTTGAGCGACTCTATCCGCCAAATTCTACGGACATCTGGTCTGGATTGAATTGTTTATCAGCGCGAAATAAAAGCTTCGGTGTGATGGTTTGTAATGCAGGTGCTGTTGATTGATTAGGGTACCTTTCCAGATTTGCACCCCAAATTGTACCCCGAATGAAATTTGGGGTGCTTTTGGTGAAGGGTTGGCAGTCTAACTAATTGATTTATATGGCGCGCCCGAGAGGATTCGAACCTCTGACCTTTGCCTCCGGAGGGCAACGCTCTATCCAGCTGAGCTACGGGCGCATCTGCTACACGCTTGGATGTAGCGTTTGGCAGGGCGCTTATAATACGCATCCTTTGAGGATTCGTCTAGCATCTCGTAAGGTGATTAGAATCGCGAGGCTAAATGGTTTTACGTCAGGCACTTTGCCGCTATAATCCGCGGTTAGTTTTTGGGCTATTCGTTAACAGAATCAAAATATTGGCCATGCCAAGAGGTGACGTGTGAAAAAATTGATGAGCGTATTTGCAATTCTGGGTCTGGGAGCAACGTTGGCTGCTTCTGTTCAGGCCGCTTCTGAAGATGCTATTCGCGATCGTATTAAGCCTGTCGGTGAAGTTTGTGTGGAAGGCATGGCGTGTGGTTCGGCTGCTGCACCTGCAGCAGCGGCCGGTCCTCGTTCCGGTGAGGATGTCTACAAGGCGACCTGCTTTGCCTGTCATGGTACTGGCGCGGCAGGCGCTCCCAAACTGGGTGATGCCGCTGCCTGGGCTCCCCGTATTGATCAAGGATTAGAGACGTTGGTGGCCCATGCCATTAGCGGTATCCGTGCGATGCCTCCTCGTGGAACCTGTTCAGGCTGTTCGGATGAAGAAATCCAGGGCGCCGTCGAGTATATGACCAGCCACAGCAAATAAATAAAGAGTGCTTGATTCGCACATCAAAGCCACCTTAGGGTGGCTTTTTTTGTATGGGTTACGGGAGGGGGGGAGTGGCAAGCGCACTATCGACTTCATCTGCCCACGCCAGCCAGGCTTCTTCGCCGAGTATGCCTCGTCTAAGCGTCAGGTAGGGCAAACGATAGTGAGCTTGCTGATCTGCAGGCAAGTTTAGATAGGTTTGTTCTATGGCTCTGAGCTGACTCAGCGTTGTGGTATGGGTGGCTCTGTGACGCTTCATTTCCGCCACCAATGACTCCGGTTCAGTAAAGCGACCGCCAAATAGCTTGACCAATAATGTGTCGTTAATTTTATTGGGTTTACAGGGCGTTTTTAGCCAGTCTTGTAGTTCTCTATGTCCGGCTGTGGTCACTCGGTACACTTTCTTGTCGGGCCTTTCATCCTGACTTTGTTGTTCGAACTCCAGCCATCCGGCTTCGGATAGCTTTTTTAATTCCAGGTATACCTGTTGGTGTTTGGCATTCCAGAAATAGCCCAGGCTGGTCTTGAATCGTTTAAAAAGGTCGTAGCCGCTGCCGGGTTCATTCTCAAGCAGAATGAGTATGGCGTGTTTCAATGACATAGAGGGGTGCTCGGAAACGTGAAGAGCTTCATTATAAATTAATATGCAAAATATTGCATATCGCGGGGTGGCCGGTTTAATATGCAAAGTGTTGCATACAGGTGTGCCCTGTTTGACGATTCGTACCCACTAACAATAAGAGAACGACGATGAAACGCACCGGAACTCGTATTCGTAAAAATAAAATTCAGTCGCATTACGACGCTATCGTGATCGGATCGGGAATTGGCGGGCTCTGTACTGCCGCGCTGCTGGCGAAGCTGGGTAAAAAAGTGTGCGTTCTTGAACAGCACTATACGGCCGGTGGGTACACCCATACTTATGAACGTAATGGTTATGAGTGGGATGTGGGCGTTCATTATATCGGCGAAGTACACAAGCCGTGGTCGGTAATTCGTCGCGTTTTCGATGTTATTTCCGATAGCCAGTTAGCGTGGGCACCCATGGATGCTCATTATGATCGGATTGTCATTGGGGATGAAACCTTCGAATACGTTGCTGGACGGGATGCCTTTAAGGCGGAAATGAAAAAGCACTTTCCTGAAGAAGGGAAAGCGATTGATACCTATGTCGAGATGATTTCAAAGGTCAGCTCGCTGATTCCGCGTTTCTTTGCTGGTCAGGCCATGCCTCGTATGGCAGGTATGCTCTATAACAAAGCGCGTAAATACTTTTTACCAGACTATTTCTTTAAAACCACACGAGAAGTATTGGAAACACTCACCCGCAATGAAAAGCTCATTGGTGTGTTAACCGCGCAATGGGGTGATTATGGACTGCCGCCGGCGCAGTCTTCTTTTATGATGCATGCGATGGTCGCGAAACATTATATTACGGGTGGCAACTATCCGGTGGGAGGCTCCATAAGCATTGCCGAGACCATTATCCCGGTGATTGAGGCCGCAGGTGGCAACGTCTTCACCTACGCGGGAGTCGAAGAAATCCTGATAAAGCAGAATCGAGCCTATGGTGTTCGGTTGAAAAAAGGCGGGCAGGAAATCTACGCTGATAAAATCGTAAGTTGTGCGGGGCTGGTGCCCACATACCAGCATCTTGTACCCAAGGCGGTAGCTGAGCAGCATGGTTTGCGAAGAGAGCTGAAAAACGTCGAATTATCGGCGTCTCATGTGTGTATTTATGCGGGTTTCAAAGGTAATTCGACGTCGCTTGGCTTGCCCAAAACAAACTACTGGGTTTATCCGCAGTTTAATCATGATTTAAGTGTGAAAGCCTTTATGGATTCGCCGGGTCTTGATTTTCCGATGATCTATATCTCGTTCCCTTCTGCCAAAGATCCAACGTGGGATAGCCGGTATCCAGACAAAGCGACCGTCGAAATCGTCGCGCCTTCTTTCCCTCAGTGGTTTGAAAAGTGGAAAGGTTCCACCTGGAATAAGCGGGGTAAGGATTACGAGGCATTCAAGGAAGAAATTGCGTCCGTACTACTGGAAACGCTTTACCGTTTTTATCCGCAACTTCGGGATGCGCTGGATTTTTATGAGCTTTCAACGCCCTTGTCTACCGAGTGGTTCCAGTGGAATGAAGCGGGAGAAATATACGGTATCGAACATACGGTAAAGCGCTTTGAACAGGATTGGATTCATCCCGTGACGCCGATAAAAAACCTGTATCTGACGGGGGCGGATGTGGTGACGGCAGGCGTCGGAGGGGCTTTGATGGGCGGTGTGATGACAGCCAGTGCCATGCTGGGATGGCGAGCCTATCAGGTGGGCCAATTGATTAAAAATGTCTATCCGGGACCGGATATGGTGGCAAAGGAGGTCACCGCTTAATCGCATGGTGCAATCTATGTTCTTGGACGGTAAGCGATATTCAGGCTAAAGTACTCATTTATCGCCTGATGATTGAATGGAAGATAATTTGCCGATCGGAGCCAGCTATTTGCGTAAACTCTCGTTGATGATTGCTGTCAGCGTGTTGACTATTTCAGGCTCCACTTCTCCCGCACAGGCAGAAAATGGTATTTCGTCTGTGCCCTTGGTTACCGTCGCTTTGAATCATGCGCCACCGTATCGGATTCTAGAGAAGGGGGCCGCCAGCGGGCTTTATATCGAGATTTTCAACGCCTTGATTAAGGAACTGGGATGGCAGGTTCACTATGAAGAGGTTCCGTTCCGCCGCGCATTGAAAATGCTGGAGGATGGTCAGGCTGATGTCATGCTGGGGCCGGTCAGAAAACCTGAACGCGAACAGTATATCGACTTTTCAATTCCGGCGTTCCCGCCTGAGCGCCGCTTGTTTGTGGTGAATCGCCCGTCGATGCGCATATTCAAATATTCTGATTTAGCCGGAAAAAAAATAGGTGTGCTACGGGGCAGTGTGTACTTTGAACCCTTTGATAGTGACTTGGATCTGCTCAAAGAGACCGGCACGGATTATCGGAATTTGTTAGCCATGTTGAGTAAAGATTATCTCGATGTGGTGGTGGTTCCCGAGTTGCTGTCGGTGGCACTGCAAAAGGAAATGAATCTGGATATGACAACGTCCGAATTTTTTGTGCCGGGAGAAACCAGTTATATTGGGGTTTCCCGCAAGTCTTCCTTGATGAATCGGCTGGCAGAGATACGCTGGGCATTGGACGAAATCAAGTTTGATAAAACTTATGAGCAGTTGCTTTTAAAGTATATGGCGCGAGACAGGGTTGAGAGCGTCTCTCCCTAGATAATGTGGGATAGCGCGTTCGTGCCATCCCTTCAGTGACCGCAACCTGCAGGGTGACGCAGAATTATTGGTATTTCCCTTCCTGAGAAGCCTTCATCATTTGGTCGAAACGACCACTGTCTTTGAGTTTTTTCAGTCCTCGGTTAAAGGTCTCTAAATAAGTCTTACCGTTGGCGAACCGTTTACTCATAATTAAATGGTAGGATCTCGACTTAAGGGGTTTTGGATGTGTTTTTACCTTGTCGGCGATGCCAATTTTATTGGCCAGCTCCCATCCTACTTCACGGTCTTCCGCAACAGCATCCAGGCGACCCGATGCGAGTTTTTTAAAGTTGTTTTCAGGTGAGGCAATTCGGGTGATATTTACCTTGCCGGCTTTTTCGAGCTCCTCTAGACCATAGCTATAGCCAATAACGCCCCCAATAGAAAACCGGGCGAGGTCGTCACTGGTATTCCATTCCAAGGGGCTGTCGTTTTTTATAAAAAGTACCGTTTTCAGGTCGATGACCGGATCACTATAGTCAAAATCCTGTGCGCGTTCTTCCGTATAGCTCCAGATAATACTGCCATCCAATCGTCCCTCTTTGGCTTCTTCAAAACCTCGTTTCCAGGGAAGAAACGTGTATTCGACGCGGATACCTTCCAGTGCAAATGCCTCTTCGACGACATGGGAAATGACGCCGCGATTTTTCAGATTTTCAGCCATATAGGGTGCCCAGTCACCATTGGCCAGACGTATTGTGTCCGCAGAGACAAGCGAGCTTGTGAGGATTAAGGCGGCAATGGTGAGTTTAACAAGAAGGGGGCTGAGCGATGACGGCATGGCTGAAGTCCTCAAGAGCGCATTAACGAAGAAGCTATCCCTACCTGATAAAAGTGACGTAAAAGTCATATATTTATGGTTTGAGTGTAGTTTGCGCATCGTTGGGAGGCAAGAAGATGATGGCTTGGTCACTGGATAAATGCGACATAATGTCCTATTTATAGATGGAGCCTTCTGTGTGCCCTCTGTGACGGGCGGTGTGCTCTTACAAGCAACGTGATGTTAGCCTCGGAAAAGGGTCATTGAATGTGGAGTCAAATTGGAGCCTGGTATCTTGATCCGCGTTTTATCGAGATCCCCATCACTACACTGGCATTGAGTTTGGGAGCGTTTCTGGCATTTGCAACGCCCTGGACGTTATTGGCCTATTTTGATCCGGTATGGGCTCAGCCGTATCGGATTCAGAATAAACCTTTTGATGTCTCTCGGTATCTGCGCCGTAATCTTTGGCTAATTACGCGTAATGCGTTAATTATGCTAGCGGTATTGGTGTTGATCTGGCCTCTGCTGCGGCTTTCAGAAATTCATGATGGTATCTTGCCTGAGTGGTATGTCATCGCGAGCCAGTTAGTTTTTTTTATTCTATTGGATGATTATCTGTATTACTGGCTACATCGAAGTATGCATTCGCAGAAGTGGCTGCTTAAACATGTGCATGCCGTACACCATGAAATTCGCAATCCCTGTGCGCTGGCGGGCAACTATTTTCACTGGCTGGAGTATCTGCTGACCGGCGCGCTGGCATTGGTCGGGCCGATACTGGTGGGGTGTCATATTGTGGTGTTGTACGTCTGGATCATTATTCGCCAGCTAGAGGCGGCAGACGGTCATGCGGGTTACGACTTTCCGTGGAACCCGCTACGTTATTTACCTTTCTATGATGGGCCGGTTTACCATGATTTTCATCATGCCCGCTTCAAGGGAAACTATGCCGGCTTTCTGCATTACGTGGATCGCTTTTACGGTACCTATATAAAAGAGTATCTTAGCTATCGCTACAAGCGCTGGATCAGCCGCCCATCAGATCCTTCAGCGCACTGAGGGTGGCTTGTCCTTTTGCACGATTGAGATCGGGATCTTTCCCTCCGGTGCCTTCAAATACCAGGTCATCTTGCGGCATTTCATCGATAAAACGACTGGGAATGGTCTCGAGTTTTTCCCCGTAGGCTTTTCGGGTGGCCGCATACGTGAGTGCAAGTGTTTTGCGTGCACGGGTAATCCCGACATACATCAGGCGACGTTCTTCTTCAATATTATCTTCTTCAATACTGGCTCGGTGAGGAAGTAGTTCTTCCTCCAGCCCCATAATAAAGACATGAGGAAATTCGAGACCTTTAGACGCGTGCAGGGTGAGCATGTGGACTTTATCGCTATCGTCTTCTTCTTCCCGTTGCTCAAGCATATCCCGCAGAATCAGGCGACTGATGGCATCTTCGATGCTTAGTTCATCCTGAGTGCCTTTATCTTTATCGAGCATTTTTTCAATCGAATCGATGAGATACCAGACGTTTTTCATCCGGCGCTCGGCCTGTGCAGGCGTATTACTGTTCTGGTGCAGCCATTCTTCATATTCAATATCGGTGAAAAGCTGCTTTATAACGCGCAGCGGCTCCTCTTCCCGGCTGCGGCGGGTGGTGGTATCGAGCCACTGCTTGAATCTGCGTAGTTTCTCCAGCCCTTTGCCTGCTAGATGTTGTTCCAGACCCACTTCATCAATGACTGCGCACAGACTGCCCTGACGATCCATGGCGTAGTTCCCGAGTTTTTCCAGTGTTGACGGCCCGATTTCCCTGCGTGGAACATTGATGATACGTAACAAGGCCGCGTCGTCGTTGGCATTCACCAGTAACCGCAGATAAGCCATGGCATCCTTGATTTCGCTGCGTGCAAAGAACGATTGTCCTCCCGAAAGGCGATAGGGAATCTGGTAGGCCTGAAATTTCATTTCCAATAAACGGGATTGGTGATTGCCCCGGTAAAGCACGGCGAAATCCCTGAACTCCGTTTTATGTCGCAGTTTTTGGTCAAGAATTTCCATGGCGATACGTTCGGCTTCTGCATCTTCATTACGGGTGCGGATAATGCGAATCGGGTCGCCATAGCCCAGATCGCTCCACAGTGCTTTTTCATAAACGTGGGGGTTGTTCGCAATCAGTGTGTTCGCCACTTTAAGTATGCGTGCGGTCGAACGGTAGTTCTGCTCAAGTTTGATGAGACGCAGCGAGGGGTAATCTTCGTTAAGGCGTACCAGATTTTCCGGGCGAGCGCCTCGCCAGGCATAAATTGACTGATCATCGTCGCCTACGACGGTAAATTGAGCTCTCATGCCCACCAACAGTTTGACCAGCTCATACTGGGCCAGATTGGTATCCTGATATTCATCTACCAGCAAATAGCGAATGCGGTTCTGCCATTTTTCCAACACTGCGGGCTGGTGCTGAAACAGAAGCACGGGCAGGAGAATCAGGTCGTCGAAATCCAGCGCGTTGTAGGCTTTCAGATAGCGACTGTACTCCTGATAGACCAACGCAATCATCTGTTCCCGGTCATCGGCGGCATGACTGAGTGCCTGCTGAGGCGACAGCATGTCGTTTTTCCAGCTGGAGATTTGCATTTGTACGGCGTCAATTTCTTCGCCACTGTCTGCATGATCCCGCAGCATTAAATCGCGCAACAGCGCTTTGGCGTCTTCGCTGTCAAAAATGGAGAAGCCCGGCTTGTAGCCCAGCACTTTGTGCTCTTCACGGATAATGGTGAGTCCGAGATTGTGGAAGGTCGAGACGGTGAGGCCTTTCGCATCGGGGCCCTTCAGCATTTTACTGACTCGTTCCTTCATTTCGCGTGCCGCCTTATTGGTAAAGGTGACGGCGGCGATATTTCGAGCTTTGATACCACATTGTTCTACCAGGTAGACAATCTTGCTGGTAATAACGCTGGTTTTACCGCTACCGGCACCCGCCAGAACCAGCAGGGGGCCACTGACATAATGTACGGCTTCGCGTTGGCGTGGATTTAATCGTGACACAGGCTACTCGGTGGTTACAGGATGAACTTGCATTTATGAAACGCTATTGATTAATGGAACGCTACTGGCAGGCGAGCCGTATTGGGTTCCTCAATGTAGCAGATTTACGATAACGGAAAAATGCTTCTTCGCGGCTTTCTGTTGATGCAATCGGCGAAGGTGTGGCTATAATCCCTCCCAGCACGATTTCCTCACACGGGGTGCCCGCTGAATGCGGTTGAACGTGGCTCCCGTATCAATGTACCGAAAATCAAGGTAAAGCATGCAAAATATCTTTCAGCGTATCGCCGATGAACTGGGCGTTCAGACTCAACAAGTGTCAGCCACCGTATCACTGTTGGATGAAGGGGCTACGGTGCCATTTATCGCTCGTTACCGTAAAGAAGTGACCGGGTCGCTGGATGACACCCAGTTACGTAACCTTGAAGAGCGTTTGCGTTATCTGCGTGAACTTGAAGAACGCCGCGGAACCATTCTTAACAGCATCCGCGAGCAGGGTAAGTTAACGGCAGAATTGGAAGGAGATATTCTGGCCGCAGACACCAAAAACCGTCTGGAAGATCTTTATTTGCCATACAAACCGAAGCGTCGGACGAAAGGCCAGATTGCGCGTGAAGCAGGACTTGAGCCTTTGGCAGATAAGTTGCTGGCAGATCCCACACTGGATCCGGAAAAGGAAGCCATGGCTTATTTGAATGCCGAGGCCGGATTTGCCGACAGCAAAGCCACTCTGGAAGGAGCAAAGTATATTTTGATGGAACGCTTTAGCGAAGATGCGGCCTTGCTCGGAAAGTTACGTACGTTTGTGTGGGAAGAAGGCAAGGTTAAAACCTCGGTAGCTGAAGGCAAAGAAGCGGAAGGTGCAAAATTCCGCGATTATTTTGATTTCAGTGAATCGTTGAAAACGATGCCTTCGCATCGAGCGCTGGCCGTATTCAGAGGTCGGAATGAGGGCATTCTGAACTACACGCTAGCGGTTGGGGATAGCGAAGAAGATCGTCGCCAACCTCATCCCTGCGAGAGCATGATCGCCGGGCATAATCAATTGGGAGACTATGGACGCGCGGCTGACAAATGGCTACAGGAAGTCGTGCGTTGGACCTGGCGCGTGAAACTGAGTAATCACATTGAAACCGAATTGATGGCACAGATTCGCGAGCGGGCTGAAGAAGAGGCGATCAAGGTGTTCGCCAGCAACATCAAGGATTTACTGCTGGCAGCTCCGGCAGGCCCCCGAACCACGCTGGGTCTGGATCCCGGGTTGCGTACCGGTGTGAAAGTTGCGGTTGTCGATGCGACAGGCAAGGTACTGGATCATTGCGCTATTTACCCTCATGCGCCCCATAATAAGTGGGACCTGTCGTTAGCTACTTTGGCCGCTCTGTGCAAGAAGCATCAAATCGAATTAGTGAGCATTGGCAACGGTACGGCATCACGTGAAACCGACAAACTGGTGGCGGATCTGATGGCGAAATTCCCCGAGTTAAAGCTGAACCGGATTATGGTTAACGAAGCGGGAGCCTCAGTTTACTCTGCGTCAGAATTTGCCGCGCGGGAATTTCCGGATCTCGACGTGACTATTCGAGGCGCGGTTTCCATTGCTCGACGTTTGCAGGATCCGTTGGCGGAACTGGTGAAAATCGAGCCCAAGTCGATAGGGGTGGGACAATACCAGCACGATGTGAGCCAGACCCAGCTGGCGCGCAGCCTGGACGCAGTGGTAGAGGACTGTGTAAACGCGGTGGGTGTGGATGTGAACACCGCCTCGGTTCCCCTGCTGACACGGGTGTCTGGCTTAAATCAGACCATTGCGAACAACATTGTTGAGTTCCGCAATAGTCATGGTACGTTCAAGAGTCGTTCCGACCTGAAAAAAGTACCACGGTTAGGTGATAAAACCTTTGAATTGGCGGCAGGATTTTTAAGGGTAATGAACGGAAGCAATCCGCTGGATGCTTCTGCGGTTCACCCGGAAGCCTATGAAGTGGCCGAAACCATCGCCGAGAAAAATGGCAAGGATCTGAAGCAGCTGATCGGCGACAGCCGTTTTCTGCATAGCCTGAAGGCTCAGGATTACACCAGCGAACGTTTTGGTACCCCCACGGTCAAAGATATTATCGCCGAACTCGACAAACCCGGTCGCGACCCCCGTCCGGAATTCCGTTTTGCCCAGTATCAGGAAGGTGTCGAGGATATCAAAGACCTCAAAGTGGGGATGGTGCTGGAAGGCGCGGTGACCAATGTGACGGCCTTTGGTGCATTTGTCGATGTGGGCGTTCATCAGGATGGATTGGTGCATATTTCGTCGTTGTCCGACAAATTTGTCAAAGATCCGCGGGAAGTGGTGAAAGCCGGGGATATCGTAAAAGTCAAAGTGATGGAGGTGGATGTGCCTCGTAAGCGTATCGGCTTGTCTATGAGGCTGAACGACGCGCCGGGTGCCAGCGATACTGGCGCACCCAGAGGTCAGGCAAAACCTGCGGGTAGAATGCCCAAAGCCGCACCAGAACCTGCCAACAATGCTTTGGCGGGCGCATTTGCACAAGCCCTGTCGAAAGCCAAAAAGCGCTGAATGGCAGAGGATGGCCTCGGGGAGAAGACTTGACACTCTCCAAGCCTCCGGTGTTTTTCCCGGAGGCCTCTTTTTTTTCCGCAAAATCACCCCATATAGGGCCAGATAACGCATTCCGTCGCTTAATTCATTAAGCCACAGAGGCAAGAATAACCCTTGAATTGTGTATTCAGACTTGCAAAAGGCCCCTTATGAGCGCGACCCTCCTTGCCCGACTAGCCAAACTGGACGTTCATGCTACGACTGCCCTTAAAGACATTGGCCGCGGAATAGAAAAGGAGGGGCTGAGGGTTGACCCCCATCATTTTATTGCCCAGACAGATCATCCTTCGGCCTTGGGGCATCCGCTAACGCACGCCAGTATTACCACCGATTATTCCGAAGCCTTACTGGAACTGATTACCCCCGTCACGCATTCGCCGGAAGCTCTCGTGAGCGCGCTGCAGGATATCCATGTCTGGGTGCAGCGAAATCTGGATGATGAGGTACTCTGGGCTGGCAGCATGCCTTGTCGTTTGGAGGGAGATGCCAGTATCCGCATAGCCGAATACGGGACGTCAAATACCGGACGCCTGAAGCATGTTTACCGGGAAGGTCTTTCCGTCCGTTACGGTCGAATCATGCAGAGTATTGCCGGGTTGCACTTTAACTTTTCTATGCCCGATGCCTTCTGGAATTCCTGGCAGGCACAACTGGAAAATCGCGAGACACTGCAAACCTTTAAATCCAATCAGTATTTTGCGCTGATTCGTAACTTTAGACGCCACTCCTGGATGTTGATGTATTTATTTGGCGCGTCACCCGCGCTGGACGCGTCTTTTCTGGAAGGCAAGACGCATCAGCTATCCCCGTTACATGGAGGCGATACATGGTATCTACCTTATGCGACTTCGCTCCGTATGGGCGATCTGGGATATCACAACAATGCCCAATCATCGCTTAACATCTGCTTTAATCGTCTGGATAACTTTATTCGAACACTGGGACAGGCGATTCACAAACCCTGGCCGGCCTATGAAGCGATTGGGACACAGCGAGATGGTCGATATATCCAGTTAAATACCAATATTCTCCAGATTGAAAACGAATATTACAGCCCGATCCGCCCCAAGCGAACTACCGAGCGGGGTGAGCGCCCGTTACAAGCGTTGCAGTCGCGTGGCGTGGAATACATAGAAGTCCGTTGTCTCGATTTGAACCCTTTCTTGCCGTTAGGCGTCGATGTGGAACAAGTGCGCTTTCTGGATGTTTTCCTGTTGTATTGCCTGATGTCGGAAAGTGCGCTAATTGGCGACGCCGAGTGCTCGCTTCTGGACGATAACTTTGCCAGAGTGGTTGCCCGTGGACGTGAACCCGGGTTGCATTTGCACTATGAAGGGCAGGACGTTCCCATGTCGGCTCTGGGATTGTCAATGCTGGATGAAATGTTGCCAGTGGCGGAGTTGATGGACAGCCTAAATCAGACCCGTGACTATCGCTCGGCACTTGAAGCACAGCGACAGAAGTTTCTTGATCCCCAACTCACCCCTTCTGCGAAGGTTTTAGAGGCCATGCAAGCAAACTCACTATCATGGTGTGAATTTGCGGCGGGCCTTTCCCGCCAACACCAGTCTTCCTTGCAACAGGCATCAGTGGATAGTGGATTTACCGAACGCTTTACCGCACAGGCAATTCAGTCAATTAAGGAAGAGCAACATCTGGCAGCATCAAATAGTTGCGACTTTTCTCAATTTCTAAAGGATTTCCAGGTGTAAGCGTTACCTGCAGCACAAAAAGCAACGGGTCGTATTGGCGTAATATGAACACTATGCTAACTTTTTTATCAGTTTGATGCGGAATGTAAGTTCGTGTTAAATGGGTTGCCGGGTAGAAGGTGTCCATTTAAAAGCACAACTGACGCCTGATTCAACAGAGACACACACTAAAAACAACAATAACCGCTGTGAAAAACAACGGTACAAGCCAATAAGTTACTCATTTTAAGGGTTTTACCCTTTCTGCAGTCCGAACCAGAACCGGAAGTCCGTCCAACCTGGAGGGCACCTTCTGAAGTGCAGTGGAGTAATGATGTGGTAAGTATAGGAGGCCTTATGGCCAAAGAGCACAAACTGGGTTGGGACCTGGAATCACTGAACAAAGCGTATCAGCACGGGTACATGGCGGGTGTCATGGGGATGCCTTCAAATCGCTGTCCATATCACGGCGAAATCATCGCGGCTTCCTGGGAAGCCGGTTGGGAAGATGGTTATGAACATTGTGAACTCAAAGCCCCGATTGATAAAATTGCCTGAATCGGGGTTGATCTATTGAGAGGATAGGGGGCAACCGATCCGATTCCTCTCAATAATCTACTTGTCTCAATAATCTACCTATGTGTGGCTCGCAGGGCGGGATTAGCGCTGGATCACGAACTCGGTAAACAACACATCTTCAATCATACCTGAGCCTTCTTCCTCTTTTAGCTTGGCCCTCAGCTTTTCCAGAATCTCCTGACGAAGTTTTTCCTGACCATCCATCGTGTTCAGCGAGTCACCCTGTTTGCTCAGCAGAAACACAATTTCATTGCGTAATAGCGCGATATGATTTTCCACCTTGTTGGCGTCCGCCACACTATTGACCCGGACGGTAACATCCGCTTTTAAAAATCGCAGCTTGGCACCGGGTGTTCCGAAATTGGCAACGAATGAGGGTTTAAGCTCCACATACTGTGTTGTGGGTGCGGGCGCAGCCCCTTCCTCTTCTGCGCTGACTGAAGACGAGAGCATGGCGCTCAATGCTATCCATGCCAAAAGAAGTGAGAACGCGGCAGATCGTTGCTTGACTTTCATGTCTTGAAAATACCTTTTGTCGGGTCATTCGGTTAAATACTAATTCATTATAGAAAAAGTGCTTTGTTTGTGACGAGTTATCGGCAAGTCTGACAAAAAATTCATTTGAGTGCAGTGTTTGTTGTCATTTAATGTCGGGAATCTTTGCGAGAGGTTTTTATCGGTGGTATGCGGCCAATCTCTCTATTATGCTTGTTTGCCTTGAGGTCGTGGTGACTTGGGCGGCGACCGTTTCAGTATCAATTTTCAGGTGGTTAAATATGTTTGCGTTGTCAGCTCGCCAAATCAACCTCGGTTTGTTTCTGGTGTGTGTGGGTTTATTGATTACAGCCTATTTTATGCAGTTGGTGATGGGGTTGGAGCCTTGCCCGTTGTGTATGATGCAGCGTCTGGCGGTGGCTTTGGTGGGCGTGGTGGCGCTGGTCGGAGCCTTGCTTAATCCTCGGGCATTAGGCGTGAGGATTATCGGTGCGGTAACGTTGCTATCCGCGATCGCCGGTATGGCCTTGTCAAGTCGCCAGCTATGGTTGCAGCACCTTCCGGCTGATAAGGTGCCAGAGTGTGGCCCGGGGCTGGAATATATGCTGGAAGTCTTTCCATTACTTGAGGTTATACAGATTGCAATTCGCGGAACCGGCGATTGTGCGGAAGTACAATGGACCTTTCTGGGTTTGAGTATTCCGGGTTGGACGCTTCTTGCTTTCATTGCAATGGCGGCGGTTGCCATCATGCAAATTGCTCGCCCAAATAGCGCCTCGATACCAAAATAAACATAAAGTTTGGAGCTTACCCCTTGCGGCTGCCTTACATTTTGTTTAACTTCGTCATTCACCGCCAGAAAACGTCGTTGTGACAGTTTGTGGGGCGGAATCGTCGAATGATATGCTTTGTTCCGGTGCGTAACAGACACCTGACGAACGCGCAAAAACGAATGTATGGTCAATCTACTGCCTCAGGTGTCAGGTTGATCACGAAAACAAAAAAATGCAGACGACCACCGGAATCCGACCGGCAGGCGTCGCGCTAGTAAGGGGAAGTTTATGCTGGAAAACTGCCGCAACGCGAAAGAGCGCTGGGGAGGCGTTAGCGAGATTATTGACCGGTGGCTGAGAGAGCGCCAGGAACTGATTGTTCGCTATTGTGACCTTACGGCGAAGGCTGACGTGCCTGCAGACGTACGCGCCGTTCAGTATCAATCGTTCTGCCAGATACTGGTAGATTATGTATCGGCCGGACATTTTGAAGTTTACGGACAGCTAATCGAAGAAGCGCGTGAGTTTGGGGATGGTGGCGAAGAATTAGCCAATAAAGTCATGCCGGATATCGATAAGACTACTGAAGTGGCTTTAAATTTCAACGACCGGTTCGATGATATCAACCGGGTTGATGATGGCTTGGGAACGCTGGACTCAGAAATACCGGCGCTGGGACAGGTGCTGGAAGAGCGATTCTCGCTTGAAGATATGCTGATTGAGCAATTGCACACGGTACATGCCGATCAGGTAGCCTGAGTTTTCAATGGGCTACGACACCGGTCGCAGCCCATTTCCTTCCGCTAAATTCCTTTGTTTGTCTTATCTATCCCCCGCACTGCTGATAAACCACTTGATAATCAAAGCAAAACGACTGTTTCTTGACTACACTTGGCGTATCTCTTTATTCAGGCAGAACATGCGGCGCTTATGACTGTTAACTTCCGTCATTCACTTTTTTCACTGTTGTTTGGATTGCTTGCCGGCGTGCTTCTCTCGGGTTGTTCGGACGGCAAGGGGCCAATACAGTCATTCCAATACGCATCACAAGGGTTGCTAAGCGGGGATATCTCTGCCGATGGGCGGTTTGCGCTCATTGGTTCAGTGCATCATGGGGGCAGTTTATGGGACGTGGCCAAGAAAGAGCGTTTGTATAACTGGAATCATGAGGCCGGCGTTTATAGTTCGGTGCGTGCGGTGGGGATCTCTGGTGACAGTAAACGTGCGGTGACGGCCGTTGAAGACGGCATTGCGCTGTGGGATATCGGCAGCGGCAAGAATCTAACCTTCTGGAAAGCACCTGCTCGTGTCAGTGCGCTTAAAGTGTCGGCCGATGGGCGTTATGCCTTATTGGGTTTGTATAATCATCGAGCGGTCTATTTTGATTTGGTGACAGGACAGCAAGTGCACGAGTTTAAACATCAGGCTGAGGTCCGAGGGGTTGATATCAGTGCCGATGGTAAACGGGCCATTACGGGTAGTGATGATCAGACCGCGATGGTCTGGAGTCTGGAAACCGGCGAGCTGATTCAGGCCTTTAATCACCGCAACCAGATTAAAACGGTAGCCCTCTCGCCGGATGGCCACCAGGCGTTCACTACGGCGCAGCGGGAAGATTCAGTTATCTGGGATGTGGAAAGTGGTAAGCCCAGAGTCAAATTGCCAAACCGCTATACCAATTTTACAACGGCCCGCTTTTCCGAAAATGGTCGCCAGTTGCTGTTAGGGAATTTTCAGGGCCAGCTGGAACTGTTGGATGTGTCGAGTGGCAAGTCGCTGGCCAAGTGGAAGGCCAAGCCGCGGAAAGCCTACGGTGGATCAGTGAGTAAGGCCGTGGTTGCAGTATCCTTCGGTGCCAAACCCGGACGAGTCATGGCGTTAACCTCGGATGGTTTGCTACAGGTATTTTAAGACCGGGGCGATGGGGTTATCGGGGTGAAGCCGGTGGCTTCACCCCTCATATCAATTAGTTCTTTTTGGTCACTTCCAGCAGCTCTACATCAAACAGCAGTACTTCATTCGGACCGATAGAACGGTTGCCGCCGGGGCCATAAGCCAGGTCTGAAGGGATATACAGCTGCCACTTGGAGCCAGCCTTCATTAACTGGAGAGCTTCTGTCCAGCCTTTAATTACGGCATTGACCGGGACGCTGGCAGGCTCGCCACGCTCAATCGAGCTATCAAATACTTTTCCGCTGACCAGGCTACCCTGATAGTGCACTTTAACCGTATCTGAAGGGCCGGGCTTGGCACCGCTGCCATCGGCCAATACTTTATACTGAAGGCCGCTGGGCAAGGTAACAACGCCTTCCTTGTTTTTATTTTCCTTCAGGAATGCTTCACCTGCGGCTTTGTTTTCACTTGCCAACTTCTCAAACTGCGCCATTTGTTCGTCGCGCTGCTTTTGCTGAAAACGCTGGAGCATTTGCGCCAGTTCGGCATCGGTCATCAGGGTCGCGCCACCGGCGTAGCCATCTTTCAGGCCTTGCACGAAAATATCCATATCAATATTTGGCATGTCGGTGGTCAGACGCTTTCCGAAAATCATACCGAAGCCATAGCTGGTTTGCTGTTCTTCAGTCTGTAATTTTTTGACAGGGTCGCCGGCCTGAGCCAGCATTGAAGCGCCGGTCAGTGCGGCAACAAGCATAAGTTTTTTCATTTAACGGAATCCTGTTTTCCTGTTTGTTATTGATATCAGTAAGACTATTTGCCGGAATGGGCGGGCCTGATTCAGCGCCTGCGGCCGAAGCGACACGAATGTCTGAGCCTAAGAGTACTGTTATTTTTCGGGCATCACCATAGTATCAGTGACGCATTACCTATTTTTTAGATTTGATTATCGCTATTTACCACGGGCAGCCGCCTCGATTTGTTTGTTGTGCTGATCCATCAGTCCATTGACTGCATGCGCGTCTTTAATCAGGTTTTGTGCGCGTTCCAGTGTGAGAATATCTTCGCCGGGTTTGGGAGGAGTATATGCCGGCGCGGCAGGGGTTATAGTGGCAGAGGTATCTGGCTCAGCGGCATCTTTCGGAACAGCAACCGATTGAATCACATTGGCCTGCGTGTTGACTGTTACCGGTACGGCTTTAACACCTGGTGGCGGGGTGTCACCGTAACTCCATTGACCGTTATTGTCCTGCCATTTATAGAATGTCTGATCGGCACTTGAGGTGGGTTTCAGGTCACTGACGGAGGGGAGCGACATCATGGGTTCACCTTGTTTATTTTTGATAAAGAAAGGGAGTCCGATGGCGGCTGCCAATAATCCAAAAGTAATGATCCGGTAATACCACTTAAGCACGTTTAACTCCTGATTCTCGGTCGACAATATGGATACAAACTCAATCCATCATAAAAAAATGAGTGATTACAGTATAGAAGCTTCTGTATGACATGGCAGATAAGTTCTGGCTGGCTTAGAATCGCACGCTCTGCATTTATAGCGGACTATATTCCATAGATTCGTGAGTGCTTATCGCTGGCGATCTTTTTTTGAGTGCTGGCTTTTTATAGGTTTTGTCGATTACAGGTGTGTTAGTCATGATTAAAATTTCCTCCCTGAGTTTGCAGCGTGGCGGCAACTTTTTGTTGGAGGGGGCGGACGCAACCGTTCACCCGGGCCAGCGGGTTGCTATTGTGGGCGCTAATGGTGCGGGCAAGTCCAGCCTGTTTATGCTGATTCTGGGCAAACTCACGCAAGATGCGGGCGAGCTTCAGCTTCCGGGGAACTGGCGCATTGCACATATGGCTCAGGAAGTGTCTGAAACGCACCGCAATTGTGTCGACTATGTGGTGGATGGCGATTACGCGCTTCGAACCATTGAGCGCGAATTACAAGAAGCCGAAGCACTGGAAGATCATACGCGCATGGCGCTTCTGCATGCCCAGATTGATAAAATTGATGGTTACAACGCAAAAGTCCGCGCTGAGCAGCTATTACATGGATTGGGATTTAAACAATCCGACTTACAACGGCCCGTAAAAGACTTTTCCGGTGGTTGGCGTATTCGTCTGAACCTGGCGCAAGCCTTGATGTGTCCTTCTGATTTGCTGATGCTGGATGAGCCCACCAACCACCTGGATCTGGATGCAACGCTTTGGCTGGAACAATGGTTGAAGCGCTATCCGGGCACGATCCTGTTCATCTCTCATGATCGCGATTTTATTGATAACGTGGCAACGCATGTGCTGCACTTCGAACATAAAAAACTGAGTCTGTACACCGGGACTTATTCAGATTTCGAAGTCATGCGAGCTGAGCGGCTGGCACAGCAACAAGCCAGCTTCGAACAACAGCAGCGTAAAATTGCACATATTGAAGATTTTATTCGTCGATTCAAAGCCAAAGCTTCAAAAGCCCGTCAGGCACAAAGCCGGGTGAAAGAGCTGGAGCGAATGGAGAAAATTGCCCCCGCGCATATCGATTCTCCGTTCAGTTTTGAATTTCTTCTGGCGGCGAAAATGTCTGATCCGTTGTTGAACATGTCTGCTGCAATGTTGGGTTATCTGGCGGATAAACCCATAGTCAATGAAGTTAAGCTCTCTATCCATCCGGGCACCCGCCTAGGTTTGCTCGGGCCTAACGGTGCGGGTAAATCTACGCTGATTAAATCGCTGGTGGGCGACTTGCCGTTGTTGTCCGGAGCCCGTACCACGGGAGAGCACCTGAAAATCGGTTATTTTGCCCAGCACCAGCTCGAAGCGCTGGACCTTAACGCGTCGCCACTGTTGCACCTGCAACGATTGGAGCCGACAGCGACGGAACAATCCATCCGAAACTTTTTGGGCAGTTTCGGCTTTTTCGGGGACGATGCCCTCGGCGATATCAAGCGTTTTTCCGGAGGAGAAAAGGCGCGTCTTGCCTTGGCCATCATTGCCTGGCAGCGCCCGAATCTGTTGTTACTGGATGAGCCGACTAACCACCTGGACTTGGAGATGCGACACGCATTAACCATGGCGCTGCAAGATTTTGAAGGCGCGGTGGTGGTGGTGTCGCACGACCGGCACATGCTGAAGAATACGGTGGACGAATTTATTCTGGTCGCCGAAGGGCGGGCGGCGACTTTTGATGGTGATTTGCACGACTACGAGCGCTGGTTGATAGACTATCAGCGCAGGCAAGCGCAGCGCCCGGCAGAACCGGCCTCCGATGCGCTGAGTCAGGGCGGAGAAAGCGCCGAAGCACGCAAAGAACGCAAAAAGCGTGAAGCGGAAAATCGTCAGCGTTTAAGCCCCCTCAAAAAGTCGATCGCGCGCCTTGAGACCAGTATGGAGAAGCTACAATTACAACTAGCCGATTTTGAGGGCCAGCTTGCCGACCCGGCACTTTACGAAGCGGCTTCAAAAGCACGTTTAAAGTCGCTGATGGATGAGCAGACTCATTTGAAGCGACAGCTGGAAGATACCGAAGCGGATTGGCTGGCACAGAATGAAGAGCTGGAAATGCTGGAAGCCTCATTGGCAGCACAGTAATTTGTCCATCTCAATCAGACTGGTGACAGAGAGAGAATAGGCATGACAAGTTTACCTGATCAACAGAATCTGATTTATAACGGCGCGCAGAACAGAATTAGCGCGGTGACGGTATTTACATCACATGCGCTGATAATGCGCGAGGCTCAGGCACAGTGCCACGCCGGGTTGAGTCCCCTTGTGCTGGAGGTGAATGCATTTGATCTGGATGAGGATTCATTGCAGGCGGAAGTCCTGGGGCGCGGCAGCATTGTCGGCGTCCAATTAAAGCGAATTCCACAAAAGGATTACCGGCAACCGGAACTTGCGGCGCTGGAAACTCAGCTAAAACAATTACAGCGACAGCGTAAAACGCTGCAAAAGCGGGTGGAGATCGAGTCCAAACGCGCGGCGTTTCTCGATTCGGTTGCCTCCTTTGCAAATGTTCAGGTAGGGCAGGAAATACAGACCGGGTTGATGTCGGCCGGTAAATTGCGTGAAACGCTCGATTTTATGAGCGAAAGTTATGCCGAAGTGGCCACCTGTGCAGATGAACTCGAACATCAGCTGGAAGCGCTGGATGCTGAAATCAAGCTGATTGAATCCAGACAGCGTATTGCCCGGCAATCGGATAACAAAACCCTGACGTTGATTGAAGTCTTGTTTGACAGCGCAGAAGAACAAGCGCTGACTCTCCATGTCTCCTATCTGGTGAAACGGGCTGGTTGGACGCCCATCTATAAAGTTGATGTGTCTGGTGATCGCGAGGCTCAGGTCAGCTTCATGCAGTTTGCAAAAATTACCCAGAACACAGGAGAGGATTGGGATAACGTATCGTTACGGGTATCGAATGCGGCCCCGGTTCGGCATTCGGCATTGCCTGAAATCGGGCCGTGGTGGGTGAATGTGGCGCCCCCCGTCCCTTTGTCTCGTGCGGTAAGCGCGCCTGCGGCGGCGGTGATGGCGTCACCGCAAGAATACAGTAAAAAGCTGGAGGACGATGAGGCGCTTTACGACCTGGATGAGGCGCTGGCGGCACCGGCAGTTTTTGCTGAAGCAGAAAGCCATGTTCAGGGTGTGACTTTTGAACACCAATTACCGCAACGTTATCAGATTAAGTCGGGTGGAGATGAAGTGACTTTGCCTCTCCAGCGGCGCACGCCCGAAGGGCATTTCTATCATTATGTGGTTCCTGCGCTGGATACCCAGGTTTTTCTTGTCTGTGAAATCAAGCCCGACGGCCAATGGTTATCGGGCGCTGTGAATGTGTTTTTCGATGGGCGTTTTGTGGCCAGCACGACACTGGAAGACAATAAGGCAGATCAGCCCCTGCGGTTTAATCTAGGTGTCGACCGAGGGATTAAAGTTGAACGCAGAAAAGTGACCGATAAACTGTCTGAAACCTTTTTTGGTCGGGTCGACCGGAGCAGTGTCGTACGCGAGATGGAGTTTCTGACGGTAATATCAAACCTCAAAACCGAGGCGATCACGCTGCATTGTGAAGATCATTTACCGGTAGCCATAAATGACCGAATTCAGATCAAAGATCTCGAGATTTCGCCAGCCCCCACGGAAACTTCAGTGCGGGATCTGGACGGTGTCGTGCGTTGGGAATTGCCGTTGATGGCAGAGAGTACGCAAAAATTGAGTGTACGTTTCTTTGTAAAAGCGCCTAAAGAACTGCAAATAGTCGGGCTATAGTCCTTCCCGATGTTGCCCGGACGGCGGGGAAGCCCGCCGTTGCAAGCTCCCGCGCCTCACGTTGGCGCTATCAATCCACGTCTTACATACCCGGATAGTTGGGGCCACCGCCGCCTTCCGGTGGAATCCAGTCAATGTTCTGCGAAGGGTCTTTAATGTCACAGGTTTTACAGTGGACGCAGTTTTGCGCGTTGATCTGTAATTTTGGTGAGCCATCTTCTTGCGCCACGACTTCGTAAACGCCCGCGGGGCAGTAGCGCTGGGCCGGTTCATCGTACACCGGCAGGTTCCGTATGATGGGAATAGCGGCATCCTTTAATGTCAGGTGACAGGGTTGGTCTTCTTCGTGATTCGTGTTGGAGAGATACACAGACGAGAGCTTATCGAAACTCAATTCACCGTCGGGTTTCGGATAATCGATTTTGGGACACGCAGATGCGGGTTTCAGACGGCTATAGTCTGGGGTGGGGTCTTTAAGATTCAATGGCAGGCTGCGGCGTAGAATGTTCTGTTCGAAGAACGCCAGGCCCGCCCCAATGATGTTGCCGAATTTGTGCATACCAGGGCCGAAATTACGCTCCTGATACAACTCCTCATAAAGCCAGGAATCTTTAAATCGCTGTGTGAAGCTGGCAAGTTCGCTGCCGCCCAGATCGCCTTCGGACAGGGCTTCGACAATAGATTCTGCTGCCAACATACCGCTTTTCATCGCGGTGTGAGTACCTTTGATTTTTGACGAGTTCAATGTACCCGCATCACACCCAAGTAACAGGCCGCCCGGGAAGGTCATTTTCGGCAGCGAGTTGAAACCACCTTTGGCCAGCGCCCGAGCACCATAGGCAATGCGTTTGCCGCCTTTTAGATATTGACGCACTAACGGGTGATGTTTGACGCGCTGGAATTCGTCGAAGGGGCTCAAGTGAGGATTGGTGTAGCCAAGGTCAACGATCAGACCCAGTGACACCAGATTGTCTTCGGCATGGTAGAGAAATAAGCCGCCTGTGGACCATTTTTGCAGTGGCCAGCCGGTGGTGTGCAGTACTAATCCGGGTTGATGCTTTTTCGGGTCAATTTCCCACAACTCTTTAATGCCGATACCGTAGTGCTGCGGATCGCGACCGGCGTCCAGTTTGAACTGGCTGATCAGTTGTTTACCCAAATGGCCTCGACAACCTTCGCAGAACAACGTGTATTTGGCGCGCAGTTCCATTCCGGGCTGGAAGCTGGCTTTGGCTTCGCCGTGCTTGTCGCGACCCATGTCGCCGGTCACGATGCCTTGTACCTGTCCTTGTTCGTTGTACAGCACCTCTTGTGCGGCAAAGCCGGTGAAGATATCTACACCCAATGCTTCGGCCTGTTCTGCCAGCCAATTGCAGAAATTGCCCAGGCTAATAATGTAGTTGCCAGGATTGTGCAGATTGCGTGGGACAAAAAAAGACGGCACTTGCATGGCTTTCTCGCCACTGGTCATCACCCAGGCTTGATCGGTGGTCACCGTTTGGCGTACCGGTGCACCTAAGGCTTGCCAGTTGGGGATCAGTTCATTCAGGGCGCGGGGTTCAAGCAGCGTACCTGCGAGCTTATGAGCGCCGGCATCGGAGCCTTTTTCTACTACGCAGACGCTAAGATCCAATTGTTGTTGCTCGGCCAGTTGTCGCAAGCGAATCGCCGCCGCAAGCCCGGCAGGGCCAGCACCCACGATAACAACATCGAATTCCATGACTTCTCGGTTCATACAGACATCTCCAGAGAGCTTATTGTTGTAAGTTCTGAATGCGTACTACTTAGCCAAGATATATTTTCAGCATTTTATGACTGCCGATAAGCAGTCAATACCCAACGTATGAGCCCAAAATACCTGAAAATTTAATCGCTGGCCTTCAACCGCAAGCATGTTTCTTTGACTTAATGACTAGAAACATATTCTAGAAATAGCAGATTTAAACGAATGTTTCAAACGCATGTTTGAATTTTATTCATTAAATTTATAAACATGGGGGCATTCCATGCAATGCGCATGGATGAGTTTCAAAGTGGAATGGTTAGGGAGGGTAGGATTCGGTGTGGATTGGCGTTACTTCGCTACCGTTTGCAGCAGCGCCACATCGGAACCGATCAATTCCAGGCGGCAATGATAATGCTGTGCCAGCCACGCGAAAGTTTCATCGGCGAAAAAGATAATATGCGTGCGGTCACGAATGTAATGCCAACGTGCAAAGGCTTCCGGGGTTGTCACGCGCTTGGTCATGACGCCTAGCCAGCCACCGGGTTGGAGCAATGCCATCAAGCGGGCGATTTCTGTGGCAGGGTAGTGCAGGTGTTCGAATACTTCTGTGGCGGTAATAAAGTCGTAGGGTTGTTGTAAGGCCGTGTCGTCTTGCGCGTAGAATTTGTCGTACTCGCGCATGGTAAAACCCTGTGCCTGAAGCATCGGCGCCAGCGCAGAACCTGGCCCGGAGCCGAAATCGAGGCCCACAGCACCGGAGGTCACCCGTTCTAAAAGGGGCTGGGTCAGTCGGGAAAGAAATTTTAGATAGCCAGGGTCGTCGGGCTGATTGTTATGCAGATCGTACTCGGCTTTTTCCTGTTGCTCGTTCAACCAAAAAGCGGACGGCACAAATACCAGCTGGCAGTTGACGCATTGCCAGTATTCCCGCCATTTATCGGTGTGATAGTGGCGGGCATGGGTACTTAGGCACAGTGGGCAGATGGATGCGATCACGAAAATGCGGTACTTATTCAGCCGTTACAGATGCGCCATTATGCCATTATTTTCCCGGCAGCAAGCGGGTTACTTTCTTCTTTAACTGATCGGCGACCACTTGCGTGGGCTTTTTCGCCCGTTTAGGGCGAAGGACTAATTCGCCTGCGCAGTTGGGACAGATATGCGCCATCGATTCTGTGCAGGTTGAGCAAAACGTGCATTCATACGAGCAAATAAATGCCGTGTCAGTCAAACCTAGTGAGCCGTTACAACGTTCACAACAGGGTTTCATTTTCAGCATTTTCTTGTCCTTGTGAATCTGGTGGATTATTTCTTCTCGGTCAGCCACATGGTAATTAAAGCACGTACGACCATTTCGCCCTGGAGATTGGTAATTTTGACTTCGAGTATTTTTTCGCCGGCTTGAAGTTGGTCAATGTCGTTTATTTCGCAGCTGCCCACCAAGTCGGTTGTGGCCTTCTTCAGGTACTCAATGTTCATACCTTTGGGAATCCAGCGTAAATGCTTGGGAAGGGAGGCGTCAATCGCTGTTCCGGCGCAGAGTTCAGCGAGATTGCCCATGGCGAGCGCGTGTACGGTACCTATGTGGTTTTGTACTGCACGGCGCTTTTTTACTTTCCAGACCGCGAGCCCTGGCCGTAATTCGACAACGCGCGGTGCGATCGAACTGAAATAGGGGGCTTTCAAGCAGAGCGCCTGACTGAAAAGCCACTTCCCGATAGGCAGGCGGTTTGCGTTTTGGTAGAGCTGCAATAAGGTCGAAGGGGATGCAGGAATAGAGGCAAGCGTTGCAGTCATAAATCAGCGTCTCAACAGAAGATGAAGTTAGAATGTTATTCTAGAATAGTATTCTATTGATGCTTTCGCAACGCTTTTGACGATACTTTGTTCAGCGCCCTTCTGACGCGTTAACGAGTGGGCATGTTAACGTGTTGGTGATTGGGTATTGTTATGCGTTAGCGAGTTGGCGTAGTGATCAGCTCACGAAGCAATTGCTTTTCTTCGGTCACAATACGTTCATCGTTTCGGTAGGGATAACGTAAGGCGCATGCGGCGGCAATATCCATGCAGCGATCAGTCAATGCGTTCCAGTAAGCGTCATCGCCGCGTTTTAGAATGCGTTCCCGGGCACATTCACGCAGCTCTGCCAGCATGTCTGCATCGGGTCGTTGTTTAAGGAAAAAGTCCAGCACCTGACGTAGATCGGCCTCGGCGATGACCTCGAAACCAAAATCACTGCGGTAAGCACTGATTTTTTCATGTAGAAAATCTCGCACAATTTCCCGCTCTTTCCATTGGTTTTTACCATCAGCCCAGACCATTTCGATCAGCGGCATCACATCGAGAAAATGGATAAAACGTTCAGGAAGACTATAGCGGGTCAAAACAGCGGCGATATGCATAGGAAGACACTCCTGGTCAGAAATCGATTGTCCGTGGGGTAGCGCAATAGCGCGCTGCCCTTAAAAACGTGGTGGGATTTTATCACAGATTAAGTAATAACCAATTTGCCAACATTCAATCCGTGATTGACCTGCTTTCATTCATGCCGCGATTGACCCACTTTCATTCCTTTGCAGAAATCCTGTCGATCAGTGCAGGCATCAGGTTTTATCAGTAAATGGAAAGCGATTACGCCAGCACATATAAAGTAATGGGCCGACGGTGGCGAATATCAGTGTAATCCCCATAAAGGGCAGTAAGGATGCCGTCGATTGCGCGTTTTTCCGGTTGTCGTCAATCATCCAAAGCACCAACAGGACATTGGCCAGATAGAGATCCAAAACCAGTTGCAGGGTGTCGTTGCGTTGTAGCATTTCTTGCCCGAATTCGAGCAGTGAGGCTTTTTCAGTTAGCATGACGCCCAATGTGAAGAGCATAAAAGCGCCCAGTACCAGCGTAAATGCGATGCGATAGTGATTCATTGCGTTTCCTTTCCTGTGTCGTGGCTGTTGGAAAACAGGTTATCGCTTGGGAGCCGATATGGCACTTCCCTTTCAGGTAATATAAGACAGATTCTTTTAATCTATTCCTTCAGGAGCCAAGGGTGCCACACCTCGTTACTCACAACGCCAATGCCTTCGGAAGCCGCTTGAAATACTGGCGCAAACAAGCCGGGTTGAGTCAGCTTCAGTTTGCCTGCAAGGCTGAAGTGTCGCCGCGCCATCTTTCGTTTTTGGAAACTGGCCGCTCGCGTCCCAACGCGGCGATCGTTTTGCAGCTTTCCGAGTGTTTGCAATTGCCGCTCAGGGAGCAAAACGAATTGTTGCGCCTGGCTGGGCTGGCGCCTGCGTTTCCTGACCAGGATTTTTCGCAAACCGAACTCGAACCTTATCGGCACGCAATACAGCGGATGTTGCAGAAACATAATCCCTTTCCTGCCTGGTCGCTCAACCGCTGGGGAGACGTGATCGAAGCCAATGAAACGGCGCAACGGTTGTTTCCTGCGTTAAGGCAGGCCGGTGTGAATCTGTATCAGAGTTTTATGCAGAATAACGAATGGAAGCGTGTTATCGAAAACTGGGAGGAAGTTGCACAAGCCGCTTTTCAACATTTGCTCAAAGATGCGGCCCGTTATCCGCATGATCGCAAGCTGTCGGATATGATCGAAGCGATGTACGCATTGTTAGGTTCGTCGAAGCCTGCGGAGTCAGCGCCGCAGGGGCCGGGTATTTTGACGCAATTAAATGTGAATGGTCAGACGTTGGAGATGACTACCCTGGTCGCACAATTTGGGCCGGTAACTGATGTGTTTTTGTCGGAACTGAAAGTCGAATTGATGTATCCGGTGAGTGTTGAAGGTGAGCGTGTTTTGAAAGCATGGCAAACCGCTGTTGTGTCTGATTGACTCAGTGGCAGTACGACATGCTTTGTGCGTTGTCACCGTATATTTTGCTAAGCCTTCGGCTTAAACTCGCGTTCGATGCCATGTCGGGCAAGAAGTTGCCAATAGGGGTCACTGCCGCGAAGGTTTTCCAGCAAGGGTTCATCCTTGGCATCTTCGGCGTAATGACTGGCTTGCTGGATGGCCTGTTCCAGATAGCTCATTGCCAGATCCAATGATTCTTGCAGGGCGTGCGCGCAGGCCAGTTGATAAAACGCGTGACCGTGTTGCGGGTTCTGCTGTAAGGCCAGTTCGCACAGATTAATGGCCCACTGGATTTGATGCAGCTCCAGCGCGGCATCGGCCTTATAGGTCAAGGCCTCTGTGTCGAGGGGACGGATGGCCATAATCTGATCATAAATAGCGATCTTGTTTTTAGGGTTTTGCTCTTGGCTCGCGCGTAGCCAGAGTGCATGTATTTCCTGGGTTTTTTCGATAGCGTCCGCGTTTTCGCTAATCTCGTCGGATTTGGTGCGCAGCACTTCTTCCAGGCCTTTTAAGCGCGTTTCGTAGGTCTTTACCAGTTCGTTGACCTCTTCCGTGACCAGATGTTGCGCCTTGGCTTTAATATCTTTGACCGAGTTGTAGCCTACCAGTAATAAAATAGAACTCGCGCCGGCAATCAGATAAAAAAAGTAAGTCACGGCATCCGTCATGTAGCGCACTGAACGGTCGGCCATGTTGAGTTCAGTGCGTGAGTATCGATTCATGAGTTCGCTGCGTAGACGCTCGTAATCCATTCGCAATTGTCTTACTTCATCCAGTAAATAGCGTTCGGTAAACGGCGAGTACATGGGCTTGTCCAGCGTCTCGATGGTTTCGCTGAGCTTTTGCAGGCGGGGGCCGTCCGGTGTGGATTGGTCCGTGTCGGCAGCGAATGCCGGTGCTGCCGCTAGCAGACAGGCCAGCAGCAGCGTTCGCAGGGTTAGGCCGCGCATATGGCGACCCCGTGATTATGGGGTTCTACCAGGCACTGATGAAGTGCACAAATGGCACGAGTATAGTTTTCTGGCGCGATGACAAATTGCATATCCACCTGACGCATGGACTGGTGTACCGCTAAAATGCTGATGCCGGCGTTAGCCAGCGCTGTGACCGTTTTGGCCAGAATTCCTGGCGCCTGCATATCGCTGCCCAGTGCCGAGACAATGGAAACCTCCTGACTACTGATATCTGCCGAAGGAAAGCTGGCATGCAGTTCCTTTAATACTCGACGGATGGTTTTCAAATTGGCCGCGACAAAGTGCGTAATGGTGTTGGCATTGATATCTTTGGCGATGACTTTGGCTTTAAAGCGCTTGAGTGCGGCCAGAATCTGTTCGTCGTATCCGAATCGGCCCACCATGTCCTGATCGAAGACAGCGATGGCAAACACTTGCTCCCGACCGGCAATGATTTCTACACAGGCGTCCTGACTGACATAGTCAGACGTAATGAGCGTGCCATTGTGCTCAGGTTCGAAAGTGTTTTTGACCCGTAAGTCGATGCCTTGCTGGCGAAGCCCTTTAGCGGCCTGGGGATGGATAGCTTCCATGCCCAGGTTGGAGAGCTGGTCTGCAATGTCGTAGTTGGTGCGGCCAATGGGTACCACTTTTTCGTCACCAACCAGACGAGGGTCGGCGCTGCTCAGGTGGTATTCCTTGTGGATGATGGCTTCACATGCCTTACTGATGACAGCAACGCGGCTAAAGGTCATCTCGCTATAGCCCCGGTCGAAACTGTGCATTAAACCGCCATCACATTGAGCGTAACCGGTGATGATGGGTAGTTCATTGCTAAAGTCGATATCTGCCAACCCGTCCTGAATACGTTCATCCAGCGTGAGCTTGCGATCGTCCTGCCAGCCACTTAAATCGACCAGACGGGCACGAATACCTTCTGATTGAAGCAGTAAAACGGTATTGAGCGCGCTATGGACTTCGCCCAGTGAGGCAAGCAGCTCACGAACGGTCTGGAGGTGATCGTCCAGTTTGAAATGGCCACTGCTGCACAGGCGGCGCAAATCCAGCAGGCAACTTTCAATGCCGGCAATACGTTGACTGATCATGTTATTGGCTTGGGCGCGTCTGAAGGTGTCGTGAATCAACTCGGCATTTTTAGTCAGCATGGCTTCGCGTACTTGCCCAAGTGCCTGTTGCCACGCCTCGTTGGACTCGCCGCTGGCATAACGTCCGTAAACGCCGGGTTCGCCACTGCGCTTGTGTTCAAGTAGCCGGTCGGTCATACCGCTATAGGCGGATACAACAAATAACCGCTGATAGGGGGTCGTCAGGGTCGGATTAAGAAATATATTATCTCTGACTACTTTGTACTGGCTCATCGACGTGCCGCCGATTTTTTCTACTGTATGTCCGTGATTGTCTACCGTCGACATGCGGTCTCCTGTTTGCAAATTTAGCGGGAATGCCGGTTGTTGCACGGATTAGTCCGAAACCACTTCTGCTTCTAGCGGGTAGGCGCCGTCGGCGTTGTGTACTTCCTTGCCATTGAGTGGCGGGTTAAACACACAGGCCAGTTCAAGCTCTTCTTCTGCGCGCAACAGGTGCAGATCATGCTTATCCAGAATGTAAATCGTACCGGGTAAAATAGGGTGGATCTCTCCACTGTCGAGCGATTCGATTTCGCCTTTACCGCGAATGCAATACACCGACTCCAAATGGTTCTGGTAGTGAATACGGGTTTCGGTATGGGCAAAAATGCGCGTAATGTGGAAGGAAAACCCCATATTGTCGTTTTTTAACAATAGTCGGGTGCTTTCCCACGTCGCACTTTCTACTCGGCGGTTGGTTTCTCGGGCTTCTTTCAGTGTGCGTACAATCATGTCTTTAACCTCCTTGCCAGGTTGAATATCCGATGGGGTTAGCCCGCCTTGTTCAGCGCGCTGCTTTGCTGTCCGAACACTTCGGCAAAGCTGCTTTCGAGAATATCCAGTCCCTGGGTTAACTCTGCATGGGTAATGGTCAGAGGACACAAACACTTGACAACCTGACCTTCGGAACCTGCGGTCTCAACCATCAAGCCCTGACTGAAAGCATGGCGGCAAATCTTTTCGGCAATTTCGCCGTTTTGACAGCGAATACCCTGCATCAATCCACGACCTTTGTGCTGCAAACGCGTGACGCCATAGCGATCACAAATGCGCTTGAAGCGCTGACTTAGCAGTGCCGCCTTTTCTTTAACTTCATTTTGAAACTGGTCATCCCCCCAGTATTTTTCGAGTGCTGCGGTTGCCGTCACGAACGCGTGATTGTTGCCGCGGAACGTGCCGTTGTGCTCGCCCGGCTCCCATTGATCCAGTTCGCGACGAATCAAAGTGATGGCCATGGGGAGGCCGTAACCGCTCAGAGATTTGGACAGAGTAATGATGTCGGGTGAAATCCCGGCGCCTTCGAAGCTGAAAAAGGTGCCGGTGCGACCGCAACCCGCCTGAATGTCATCCACGATCAACAGAATATCGTGTGACCGACAAATGCTTTGTAATTCTTTCAACCAGCCTGTCGAAGCCGTATTCAGACCGCCTTCGCCCTGTACTACTTCGACAATAACGGCCGCCGGCATATCCACGCCGCTGGATGCATCGTTAAGGGTTTTCTTCAATAGCGCGAGCGTGTTGACGTCACTGCCCAGATAGCCCGCATAGGGCATGCGTGTTACACCGCTCAGGGGTAAGCCTGCGGAACCACGATGATGCTGGTTGCCGGTCAGGGCCAGCGCCCCGAGCGTTACGCCGTGAAATCCGTTGGTGAAGGCAATGACATTGTGGCGTCCGGTCACCTTGCGGGCAATTTTCAACGCGGCTTCAACGGCGTTGGCACCGGTGGGACCGGTAAACTGTACCACGTGGTCAAGGCCGCGAGGCTCCAGAATCCGTGTTTTGAACGCGGTAAGGAATCGGGCCTTGGCGTCGGTATGCATATCCAGACCATGGGTAATGCCGTCGCGTTGAATGTATTCGATCAGCGCTTCTTTTAAGTGCGGGTTGTTGTGCCCGTAATTCAGTGACCCTGCGCCGGCAAGAAAATCGATGTAGGCATTGCCTTCGCAATCAAAAATACGTGCACCTTCGGCGCGATTGAAGACGACGGGAAACGAGCGGGCATAAGTTTGAACGTTCGATTCCTGTTGCTTAAAAATATCCATCTCAGGGGCTCCTGATTTAAATGTCAGAGTTATAGAAAAAAGTGGGAAAGTGATTTAGAAATTCATCTGTCACGACTATTCGGGTTGGCAGAAGGGGCCAATACGCATGACGAGCTCTTCGTCATGTAAATTTTGAAAGTGTGTCTGTCGCCCAAACATGACTTCACTCTGCCAGGGCGCATTCAGCGATGCCGCCAGTGACTTGAAAAGCGACCAGGACGCCAGATTGTCCGGGGTAATGGTTGTTTCCAGGTGAGCGACCGGGTGGTGTGTATTGAGTCGACGGATCAGTGCAAGAAGCATTTGCTTGGCGAGACCTTTTCCACGAGCCTGCTCAGCAACCGCCACCTGCCAGATAAAAAGGGTTTCCGGGGATTCTGGCAGCCGGTATCCAGAAATAAAGCCGACCAGTGTATCGCCTGTCATGGCCTTAATGCTGCTTTGTGCAAAGTGCGTGCACTGCAGCAAGTTGCAGTAAAGCGAATTCGGATCAAGAGGAGGGGTGTTTGCGATGAGCGCATGGACTGCCGCCCCATCGGTGCTTTCAGGCACACACAGCGTGATCTCTTTCTGGGGTGAATGTATCGAACCCGGAGATTCATTTGGCGCGGCGCCCTGCGTATTACTAAGTGTTATTGTCATATGTCTTCGTATTTGTTGATTAATGCTTAGATCACGAATGAAAATGAAGCTTTTTAATTCCATTTTTACGCGACTTTTAGCGTAAAAAGCAGGTGTTAAATATATAGCACTAAATAATAGTACACTAATTAAATAAGAAAAGAAAAATTGTGTGAATTTTGATCTTTAAAACTGCATGGAGCTATTTCATACCTTGTAGCGACTGTTGTTCTACCCGGTTACAAGGTAATATGTATTGAGTTGTAAATAAGTTGAGTATGAACTTTTCGGGGAGGCAGTATGGTTTTGGACGCAATGGCTGGGGATGTGTTAATCGCGTTGCGAAGAATTATCCGGGCCACCGATATACATTCTCGCTCGCTCATAAAGAGTACAGGGTTAACGGCGCCCCAGCTTTTGGTGCTGCAAACCTTAAGTCGCCATGGCGAGAGTACGATTGGTGTATTGGCAAAAGCGGTGACGTTGAGTCAGGCGACGGTGACGACCATTATCGATCGGCTGGAAGCCCGGGAGCTGGTAAAGCGTATCCGGGGAGATGAGGATAAACGTAAGGTTTTTGTGGTATTGACACTTAAGGGTCAGGCAGCGATTGCTTCTGCGCCGACGCCCTTGCAGGAAGGGTTTGTGAAAAAGTTTGCCGAGCTGAAAGACTGGGAGCAATCCCTGATTCTGAGTTCATTACAGCGTGTGGCGGCAATGATGGGGGCGGATCAAATGGATGCGGCGCCTTATCTGGAGGTAGGCGCGCTCGTGCAGCAAGAAGATGTGTCGACCCTGCCGATAAAATCCGTTCGCTAGGGTGAGTCGACCTTTTTCCTTTAAGCTCAGTGTTTAATTCAGACTGAGTTTAAAACCGATACGATTCAGATAATTTGCTTCGGCTTCCAGATCGGCCCGGGTGAGCGGATTTTCCTGCAGCCAGTCTTCACTCAGAAATAACTCGATACGGGCCTTGTCTACCTTGATGGTGAACTCCGGGTGGCCTTCGTCTGTGCGTGAATGGTTAAACAGGGCAGCGAGCCGCATCAGAACACTTAATTTGATCAGGTGCTGGCGAAGCGAGGGGGGCGCCTCGACAAAAATTTCAGGGATGATTTTGCGTCGGTGGCCACGAATCAGAATGGCCATGCCAATCTGGGTTTGCTTACTGAAACCGGCCATGTCGGAATGCTGGATAATGTACGCGCCATGCTTGTGGTATTGCGTGTGCGAAATCATGAGGCCCACTTCATGAAGTCGGCAAGACCAGCGCAACAGCTCCGCAAAGTGACTATGAGTCAGGCACCAGTCTTTGGCGACCTGTTGCAGTGTGTAAAGGGCGGTTTGCTCGACCGCGAGCGCATGTGATTTATCTACGTGATAACGTTCTTGCATGGCTGAAATAGAGCGTTCCCGAACATCTTCATGCTGTATTCTGCCCAGCATGTCATAGATCAAACCTTCACGAAGTGCGCCATCCGAGAATGTCATGCGTTCTATGCCCAGTACCTCAAAGCAGGCATAGAGAATGGCGAATCCTGCCGGAAAAATGCTGCAACGTTCTTTTTTTATTCCGAGTTCGGTGAGTTTGTCGATGTGACTGAGCTTGGGGAGTAATTCCAGCAGGTGATTCATTACCTGGGGGGTCAGTTCATCTTTATTCGGGTAGATGCTTTTTGCCGCAATCAGAACCGCTTTGATTGAGCCGGAAGAGCCGACGCAGCTGGTCCAGCCTAATTTACGATAGCTCTTTTTAATATTCAGCAGTTCACGCGAGGCCTGGGTGATCGCTTTCTTGAGATTTTCTTTGGCTATGTCGCCGTTCTCGAAAAAGCGTTCCCGATACGATACGCAGCCCATATGCAGGCTTTCCAGCGCTTTCGCCTCGAAGCGCTCGCCGATAATAAATTCGGTGCTGCCCCCGCCGATATCAATGACGAGTCGATTGCCATCGTCATCCGCCAGCAGGTGAGATACGCCGAGGTAGATCAGGCGAGCTTCTTCCCGGCCCGCGATGATTTCAACCGGATGTCCGAGGACGGCTTCGGCACGCTCGATAAAGGTCTGGGAGTTCTTTGCAATACGTAAAGCGTTGGTGCCGACCACCTGTACGGCGCCCTGTGGTAAGCCCTTGATGCGCTGGGCGAAGCGACTTAAGCATTCCAGTCCGCGCTGTTGTGCTTCTTCGCTGAGTATTTGCTCGCTGTTGAGTCCGGCGGCCAACTGCACCTTTTCGCCGAGCTTATCAATCGGGCGTACCTCACCGTGTTCTGTGCGACCCACAATCATGTGGAAACTGTTGGAACCCAGATCAATGGCAGCAACGGTCTGACTTTCAGTGGCCTGAGTCTCGGTCGTCTGGCTCTCGGTTGTCTGATTCTCGATATCAGGTTCTTGCGGCTTTACATCCACGTCGCTTGAAATCCTCTAGCAAGGCTATATAGTAATGCGGTAATCATAAGCCAAACTTTGCAGATGCGACACCTAATCCATGTCAAAAAACTACGCTTTAAGTAGCGGCAGATTGGCGAAATTGAAAATACATAGATTTCATTACGGATTACACCTAATTTTTCAACTGTGCGGGACAGCAAAATGAGCGACAAAATCATCAATGTAACAGACGACACCTTCGAAGCAGAGGTTCTCCAGGCCGATTGCCCTGTACTGGTAGATTATTGGGCAGAATGGTGTGGCCCGTGCAAGATGATTGCGCCGGTGCTGGAAGAAATTGCGGATGAGTACGAAGGACGCCTGAAAATCTGCAAGCTGAACATCGACGAAAATGATCAGACGCCTCCAAAATTCAATATCCGTGGTATTCCTACGCTGATGCTGTTTAAAGGCGGAAATGTGGATGCCACTAAAGTGGGTGCGCTTTCCAAGTCACAACTGACAGCATTCATCAATAGCAACATCTAAGGTTTGATCCGTCTGCTGACGGTAAAGCGAAAAAGGCGCCGATAAGGGCGCCTTTCTTGTTTTTGCTGGTGGCGATTCAGGTGTTGAGTGCAGGTAGGTTCAGTACTGGTCAGCCAAACTGATTTTCTTTGAACGCACGCTGAATGTCGACGATGTCGTCGGGATCCTTCAGTAACGCTGCGACGCATTGGGGGTCGAATTTGATACCTGACAATTGTTGCATTTTGGCAAATGCCTCTTCGTTGCTCCAGGCTTCTTTATAGGGCCGTTTGCTGGTTAAGGCGTCAAACACATCGGCGACCGCAACGATACGCGCCTCGATAGGAATGTGATCGCCCTGAAGCTGGTCCGGATAGCCGGTTCCATCAAAGGCTTCGTGATGATGCAGTGCAATGTTGCGTAGCATCTCCACGTGAGTCACACCTTTTAGACCATAGTTTTCCAATAGCCGATCGATTAGTTTTCTGCCTTCCTGAGAATGGGTGCGCATGACTGCGAATTCTTCGTCGCTCAAAGGACCTTCTTTGAGGAGGATTCGGTCCGGAATAGCCAGCTTGCCCAGGTCGTGGAGCGGCGAAAACAAGAAAATATGTTCGATAAACTGGTCGTCAAAGCCAAGGGGTTCCGCCAGGTTTTTCGCTATAAGACGCGCATAGCGCGACATTCTTTCGAGATGACAGCCGGTTTCCGGATCCCGGGAATGGGTCAAATCGAGAGCGGATTTGATGGTCGCCAACAGCGTTCGTACATTGGCATGCTCGTTATAAACCAGCAAGGTGATCATATGCGCGATCACATCCAGTTCGCCTAAAAAACGCTCTTCAAAAACATTTGGCTGATCGGAGTTAAAGAACACAAAGCCGAACAGTTTTCCATCCCAGATCATGGGGAGGGTGTAACTGGAGCGATAGCCTGCAGCAAAAATGATTTTGGCATGCATGTGATCGCTTTCATTAAATACGGCCAGGTCATTAATAATTCGAGGGCGTTGGTTTTGTGCGATATCTTGCAGGGAGTGGCAATCGGCAAGCTTTGCCTGGTAGTGCGTCAGAGGGCTGACATTCCGGCTGCTGTAAGCGAACGTTCTTAAATTGTCGGTATTGGGGTCATAAAGGGCGACGGCGACACGCGTGACAAAGGACATGTGGTTTTTCATGACATCGTGCATGCAGCGTAATTTTCCAGGAATCGAATCTTCCAGGTTGAGACCACACCACGGGTCATTGTGCGAAAACGTATTCATAGCGGTTTACGTTGCTGTTCCGGGCCTGAGCGGCCCCGGGTTACCCCGGGGCGAATGGGTTAAGCAGATTTAGCGAAGCTGGGTGCTTGGGTGTAAAACTGTTCGGGAATACGGATTTGCGTACTAAACGCACGGAAGTCCGCCCCATCTTCGCCGGGTTCCAGCGCGACCGTAATGCCGCCGCCGTTTTTCTCCAGGAAGCCTTTCACCGCATCCATACCAACACCCCGGCCTGATACATCGGTCACTTGCTCCGCAGTAGAGAAACCGGACGAGAATATCAGGTTGGCAATTTCTTCTGCGGGAGGACGAGGTGCTGAGGCATCATACAGACCTTTCTCCACCGCTTTTTCATAGATTTTGGTGAGTGCCATGCCTCGGCCGTCATCTCGTACACAGAAATTCGCAAAGCCATTGCCTTCTTCTGTGTCCAGACGAATAGTGCCGTGGGCCGGCTTGCCTTTGGCGGTACGTTCATCGGGCTTTTCGATACCGTGATCCATCGCGTTGCGGAAGACATGCATGAAGATATTATTCAGCATGTTATGTGCTTCGCTCTTGATAAACAGGTCGCCGTTATTAATTACAATGTCGGGCTTTTCCTTTCCAAGCTGTGCGGCCAGCGAAGTGGCGGACTCTACAACATCGCCAATCACCTCGTTGATAGGCTTGGCTTCGGTTGATATCAGCAGTTTATAGGCTTCAGAGACAATGCTTTGTACCTTGGGAGGCAGCGCTTCTCTGGTCAGCTCGGTGATGTTTTTCAACAGGCCGGAAACTCGTTGTGGGTCGAGTGTGGGCCCCGAGGCCTCAACAATGGCATCGCGGCCCAGTTTTTCCGAGAAAATCAATCCGTACTTCCTTAAAACGCTATTTGCCGCTTCCAGTTCTTCCACCAATTGCGGCGGCTGCCACTGACGATCTTCGTTCTTGCGAAGGTCGTCGTATGTGCTTTCAACGCCGTGAACGGCTTCGGCAATGTACTTCAGTCCGTAGGTCCGGGCGTTGCCTTTTACGGTATGAATGTTGCGGAACAGCTCGGCAATGGCGTTGGTGTCTTTTTCTGGTGTTTCTTCGATGATTTTACGGCATTGATCAACGAAGCTTTCCGAGGTGTTAACAAATTCTTTGAATTTTTTAGCGTCAACCGACAGTATTTCGCCAATAATTTCAAGTTCCTGCTTCTGACCTTTGGCTTCGGCTTCCAGTGCCCGCAGTTGGGTGACATCCCGAATGGTCACCATGAGTTTTTCAACGATGTCGTCATTGACGATAGGATCCCAATCCATTTCGAGAATTTTCTCGTGCCCTTCATCGAAATGAATCACCATCTCGGTTAACAAGCAATGCGAGTTAAAGTCGAACATCATTTCGTCTTCACCAACAATGGCATCGACTGCGGTGACGCTTTGGTCGATCAAATCGGCGCTAAGCTGTGCATGGCTGAAAAGCAGGTCTGCAAAATTTCTGTCGGCAATGCGCTTGGTTTCGAAAATAGTTTCCAGATAGGCGGCATATTCCGGGTGGATCAGCCCACCCGCAGTAATGGTAAACAGCCCCTGGTGCATGTTGGCCATCATGTTGGCGATATCGCGATTTTTCTGTCTCAGAGCGGCGGTGCGTTCTTCAACTTTCTGTTCCAGACTGCGGTTGTGCTCTTCGATGACTTCACGCATGCGGATATTCTTGATGGTTGTAACCAGCGAGCGGGCTACAGAAGACACAAACTCATAGTCGCTGTCTGCGAAATTCACTTTTTTCACATCGCCTGACAGGTTGATAACACCGATCAGCATGTCTTTGTCTACCAGTGGCACGCAGAGCAGCGCGCGTGGGGCTTCTCCTTCCTGCGAAATAAAGTCTTTTTCTTTTGCCGTATTAGGTACAAAGATGACTTTTTTGGATTCGGCAACGCGCCCTATCACGCCTTGGCCCAGTGCGAATTTGGCAGGTTGGGTACCGGGTTTGATACTCTTGGGCGGGAAGCAGGCTTTCAGTTTGAGTTCCTGCGCTTCGTCTGTCAGAAAGACCGATCCCTGTGCAACGCCGATTTTTTCATTCATGCACTGCAATACTTCTTCCAGCGCGATACTCTGGCTTTGCGCGGCGGCCAGTGAGCCTCCGATGGTATTGAGCTTGGCGAGATCTTCCATTTTTTTACGAATCGCCTGACGCATGGAGTTGAAGTTTTGTGTCGCCAGCAAAATAAGCACAATCAGAATGGCTACGCTGCTTTTAAAACCAAAGTCGAGACTGCCAAAGACCTCTTTCTGTAACGTGTTGAATTGCTGGTCCGCTGAAAAGAGCATCTCGTCCAGACTGCTGATGGCAGCACTGACGGCTTTGTCGGCAGCGACCAGCTTTTCGAGAGCGACTTCCGTTTGAGTCAGCTGCTCACGTTTGTGATCGACGACGTTCGGCTTCTTTTCCAGACGCGCCTGAAGCGCATCGTAGGCGGCAAAAGCGCTGTCCAGCAGCCCTTTATCATCGAACGCTTTAAATACCCGAGCACCACTATTCAGCAGATTGAATGAGTCGTTGAAAACAAACGTAAAGTCGTCATTGGATTCATTCAGGCGATCGAGGTCGGTGGTGATTTTGACTTCATTAAGCGTTTTGATAACCCCCAGCATTTTGGCATCGGCACCATTCGCATAGCCGGCCACCAGTTCCATGTCGGCTTTGTTGGCAGGCGCGGCATTGTAATAAGTAATATCCAGTAGCGTGCCGCCAACTGTATCGACCAGCCCCATCAGCGCATCCGCCTCGTCCAGGGTTTTTTGTTTGGCGGCCAGTACCGCCAGCTTGGCATCAAACATTTGGCTGACGGCGGTTGCGTAGGCGTCATAATTCGATTTGACGTGACTGAATTTTTCCGCCATTTGTGCATCTTGATCTGCTAACGCCTTGAGTCGTTTTTGCATGGCGTCAAAGCTTTCTGCGCCCGCTGAAAAATCGGTGCGGTATTGATCTATTTTCTCTTGCGTGGGTGCGTTGTAGGCCAGAGAACTCAATTTTGCGAGTTTAAGCAGTTGTATCTGCACCTGATTGCTCTCTTTTACAACCGGTACCGCTTCTTTGTTTACGCGGGTAGTCGATCCGTCGATGTCGTTGAGATTCCAAAGAGAAGATAATCCGGATGCGGTCAGCAGCAAAATTATCGTTGCAAAGCCAACGCCGACTTTTTGATTAAAACTCAACTGCAACATAAGCGGGTTTTCACCTCAAGTAGTTATCTATTAATTAAATCAATAGGTTATTTATTATTAAAATCTATGAGCTGTCGACGTTTCAGGAGCGAGCAATGTGTGGATATTTGCTGTAGGCAGCTCGTTCTCGGGGAGGGAGGTAATATGCCAGACTCTCCTGGGCGGGAAGGATTGGCTGCTTAACTTGGCGGAGCAAAACGCCCCCTGCCAGCACTCCGCCGACAAAACATTAATTCAATCTAGTATTTACTCTAGACGATCATGCTGTGTACTCAATATTTTATGGCGGCTGAGTGCAAAAAAAATTCTACAAGCGCGTGTCAGTGGCGCACCTGTCCAATGAGTTATTACAACCAATGTTTGACAAAGTCTGTTTGCCATACGCGTTTTGCTATCGGTGACTTATTGGTCGTAATCAGGATCGCATGGTTAAAAAAGCAAAACTTTATTTAGCAGACTTTTTAATTGTTGCTAGCATTTATGGAGAGTTAGTAAAAATGCATGCTGTTGTCATGCTGTACCTAATGTCGACGTTGTTGATAGAACCCTTCCATATCAAAAGCTAGTGCGCTAATTAGATGAATTACAATATGTTATCAGGATTTTCCGGGGTTTTACTGTTGGCTGCGATCGCCGTTATGTGGCTGTATCGCAGGAAAGTGAATGTTCGGGAACAAGGTTATCTTGAGCAGATCGCTGCGTTAAATGGGGAGCTGGCGAGTCGTCAGACGAATGCGCAGGTCGATGAGTTGCGTGCTCACCACCGGAGCGAGGTGGATGCACTGCAACAGCAGGTTGAGACGCTAAGACGTCAGGCGGTTGATGAGTCCAGAGCCTTTGGCGATGAAAAAAATGCCCTGCAGCGGGAGTACAGTGCCCGCCTTCAGGAAGAGGAAGATACCCGGCAGGTATTGAGCGAATTTCTGACTACCCGTTTGAATACCATCGAAAGCTCCCTGCAAGACTTGACGCAGTTGCTGGTGACCTTTGAGCGCTGGCATGAAAACCTGATGCAGTTGATGAAACACAATGCCGAAATGCACCGCCAGAATGAGGAGTTTTTCAGCATAGTCAAACAGATCGTCATTCTTGCTTTGAATGCGGCCATTGAGGCGGCCAGAGCGGGTGAGCATGGCCGGGGGTTTGCGGTAGTTGCGGATGAAGTTCGGAATCTGGCAATGCGTAGTCAGGAACTCAGTGTGAGTTATAAAGAAAATCTGAATAAGAATGATTGCCTCACCACGATGACATTTCAGGATATCCAGGCCGGAGGCAAGATGATTCTGACTGACGTGGCCAGTACCTCGCAGGTCGTAAAAGAAATGCTCCAGAGACTGTAACTTGATAAAGCCGGTGGAGTAACGACCATGCCTACAGTAAATGAAGACTTTAAGCGCGAATTAAGGCGGGCTTTCATCAGTGGTTTTGAAGAGGCGCTGATTGCAAGTTCCGGGTGGGATGTAAAGGAAAAAAGCAGTACCCAGATGCCGGAGCACGAAGAGTTTTTTATGTTGACGATTTCATCGCAGCTGTTTCGAGTGGTGGTGGTGTTGCATTTTACAAAGAACACCGAGCTTGAGCAGTTTGTGGTGAACAGTATCAAACAACCCAATAAGGTACTGGAAGAAGACAAGTTTTATGACTTTGTAGGCGAGGTGGGCAATGCTTTTTGCGGAGCCATCAAGCGGGAAATCGGCCGTACGGTTCCCACGCTAGGTATGTCTACACCCAACCGCTTGGGTCATGATTGCCTGCAATACGTTAGCGGGCAGAAGTTCGAGTTTGACGCGCATGCAGAGGCCCTGTTTCAGTCGCGCGCGTTGATGTTTGCGAGCGTTTACCTGTGTGCCGATCAAAACCTTAACTTTGAAGTCAAACAGAGTTCGGCGACAGAAAATGATGTGGATTCCGGTGAGCTGGAGTTTTTTTGACTCTGTCGTCGATTGCCCATGTACATAACCCATGGCCAAGTTTATTACCCATGCCAGTTTATTACCCATGAATGTATGGAGTTGTGATGGAAGAAGTCACCAAAATCGTCAGTAAAGTGCTCGTTCATGAATTTGATGAGCACGTGCTGGGAGAACTGAAAAAAATTTGTGTCGCCAATAATCTTGTCGGTCTGAAAGATGCCTCCCGGGACATCAATGCCATCCTCAGCTCCAATATTGATCTTGGCGCCATTTTTCTGGCCGAGACGTATGACAGTAATAGCGGTAGCCCGAGTGGTCTTGAATTGTGCAAGCAAATTAACAAAATTCGACCTGAATTGCCGATTTTCCTTCGTCGGGACTCGGAATCCTCATTGGAAGGGCTGGATCCTGAATGTCGTAGCGTAATCGCCGGGTGCTATACGCTGGGAGACATGGACGCGCTGCAAAAACTAATCGACGAATATGTTTTCAGCATGTATTACCCGGTAGAACTCGCGCAAGGGATTCAGGAAGTCTCTATGCAGGCATTGGGCAGCATTATCCACAACACTTCGATTCGGTGTGATTTGCCGTATCTGGTGAAAGACCAGATTATCTATGGTGACTTGTTTAGTCTGATCCCGCTGGAAAGTTCCTGGTGTCGCGGTTATATGATGTTGCAGGCAGTGGAGCCATCCATCTCTAATGCAATCAAGGCGTCCAATACCGGGTTGTCTTCGACGGATACCAGCTTTAAGGATACGAATGCGATCCTCAATGAACTGACCAATATGATCTGGGGCGGCATCAAGGCCCGCTATTTTTCCAATAGCGAGAGCCTGGGAGAAGCCTATCGGACGCAGGTGCCGATCATTGTGGATCATCAGCACAAATACATTTCCTTTGGCTCGACGGAGCCGCAACTATGTTTTAAATATATATTTAGTGATGCAGAAGGAAAAATAGAAGATGTAACTTTTTATCAGCGCTTGATCTTTAATTTGAGTTGGTCACCAGACAAATTCAATGAAAGCAACAAGGTTATTGAGAATTTTGTAGAGAGTGGCGAGCTGGAGTTTTTCTAGCGAGATAGGAATATCGGATTTGTTGTTACATCAAATTGCCATGGTGTGACGATGCAGTGCTATCTTTATATGACAAAAATTGTTTAATGAGAGTTTTAATATGGCGCAAATATTAGTGGTGGATGATTCCGCAACTGTACGCAACGAAGTAAGTGCTTTCCTGAAAGGGCAGGGATTGTCGGTAGAAGTCGCGGTTGATGGTAAGGATGGTCTGACTAAGCTCAAGGCCGACTCCCAGATCAAGCTGGTGATTTCTGACGTAAATATGCCGAATATGGATGGCTTGACTATGGCAGAAAAAATTCGCGGTGAGCAGGGCAATAGCAGCGTGAACATTATTATGCTTACGACCGAAAGTGATCCGCGTATGAAGGATCGGGGTAAGGCCGCAGGCGTAAAAGGGTGGATTGTTAAGCCATTTAAAGGCGATGCCGTGATTGGCGGTATCCGGAAAATGATTGGCGCCTGATCAGGCGCCCTGGAGACTTTCTGTAGCAGGACTATCTGTAGCAGGACTATCTGTAGCAGGACTATCTGCAGCAGGCGAGTACCAGCGCCCAGAATTCGGAGAAGTCATTCACAACGACATCCGGTTTGAAAGGGTAGCGTTCGTTGCCGGGAAATATTTTTTGTAGCCAGGGCAAATCCCACTGCGCTCCGTTAAAAAATACACTGGTCATCGCGGCACGCTTCGCGGAGATCACGTCAGTTGTACTGTCTCCTACATACCATATATCCAGACCCGGGGGCTGATTGAGATTCTCTACAGCCCTGTAAAGCTGGTCTGGATGGGGTTTGCGCAAGGGCGTGTCATCGCCACAGACGTTGGTATCAAAGAGGTGTAACCAGCCTTTGCCTGCGACTGCCGCCAGCTCATGTTCAAAAAATTCCCGATCACGGTTGGTGATCACACCCACGATAATACCCAGTTTCCGCAAGGCTTCCAGCATGGGCTCCACTTTCGGCTCGAACGGCAACACGGTGCCATAGTGTTTGCGATAATGATGATTGAAACGCTTGTGGGCCATTTGTTTGGCTTCCTGATCGTCGCCAAACAGGACTTCAAAAATGTCGGTGCGTGATATTTTCCGGTCGGCTTTGACCTTGGGATGCAAAGCCGCGTACTGACGGACGTACTCTACCAAACGGGCATCTTCGGGTGACTTGCTGTTGCGGGGATCCACCATACGCTGGGTAAGACCCAGATCTGAGAATTCAACCAGCATGTCATCGACGGCGTGGTACATGGCGTCCAGGGTATCAACCAGCGTGGCATGCCAGTCAAAAAGAATGACCTTGGGGGGAACCATCTTTGCCAGTGCGGGATGCCAGTCGGGCTCAATCCGGGGCGGTGGTGGTTCGGGAGGCGGAAAGGGGGAGGGGCGAAAGAGCGAAAGCGGCATGGCAAACGCCCCGGGAGTGCGGCGCTCCAGGTCTTCCAGCAAATCCGTCAGTTCTTCAAAACTGTTCACAATCGCGTGAGGTTCGAGATGTGTATCGTGATGAAAGGTAGACTCGAACCACTGCGACTCCCAGCAGGCACCATTGTAAAAGACTGGTGTAATCCCCGCATGATTCGCCGTTACCATATCCATATAGCTGTCGCCCACATACCAGACATGATGGCCGGGCTGCTCTCCCACGGCTTGAATGGCCGCCAGCAACACGCCGGGTGCAGGCTTGTAGTCTACAACGTCATCGGCACAGAGGGTTGCATCGAATAATCCCAGCCATTGGCCGTCGTCTACGATCTGTAGCTCGTGGTCGAGAAACTCCCGGCTGCGATTGGTGGCCACGGCGAGTTTTATCCCGAGTTTTTTAAAGGTAACCAGATAGTCAAAGATACCCTGCTGGAAGGGTTTTACCTGACCATAGTATTTGCGATAGCAGCGGTTATAAGCCAGGTGCGCAATGGTTTTCGCTTCAATGTTCTGACCAAAAATCGCGTTAAAAATATCGGTACGAGACACGCGTCTTTCTGCAAGTATGCGCGGGTGAAGGCGGCGAAAGATGCGAATGTAGCGCACCAGGCGGGCATCATCCTGGGTTTTGCAGGCTTCTTCTGGGAGTAACTGCTCCACCAGACTGAGATCTTCGAGCTGCGGAAGCATGTCTTCCATCGCGCTAAACATGGCATCCAGCGTATCGACGAGTGTGCCATGCCAGTCGAATATCAGCAGGCGAGGCAGGGTGAGTGGCGTAGGGGCGTGGCTCATACTCAGACATCCGGGATCAGTCGCGTAGATTTCAGTGTAGTTGAAATTTTCAGGTAGATTTTCAGGCGTGAATGTGTGTTGCTTTTTATCGTGCACAATTCTGAGGCTCTGCGCACAACTGTGAGGCAAAAAAAGACCGGTATTTTCGAAATGCAAAATCAAACGTAATTTTTATCACTAAAAAGCATAGCTATTAACGTTATATGACCATCTCGGGCTTTGACGAATGGTACTTATCCATCATAATTGGCACCCTAAAATTTAAACCCTTGTTACCCGAACTTGAATTTTTTGTGAAAGGCGAAATTCCAATGACTGTTAAAACAGCAGATGTGGTGCTCGTCGGCGGGGGCGTCATGAGCGCTACCCTGGGCATGATGTTGATGCAGCTTGACCCTGCATTAAAGATCATCATGGTGGAGCGTCTCGATCACGTTGCCCATGAAAGCACCGATGGCTGGAATAATGCCGGCACTGGCCACGCTGGATACTGTGAACTGAACTATACCCCCGAAAATCCTGATGGAAGTGTGGAAATTAACCGCGCACTGTCTATCAATGCGGCGTTTGAAATGTCGCTGCAGTTTTGGCGTTATCTGGTCAACGAACAGGTGTTACCCGCACCACGTAACTTTATTAATCCTACACCTCATCAGAGTTTTGTCTGGGGCGAAAATAACGTCGCGTTCCTGCGTAAACGTTATGAGTTGTTGAGTGCCCACCCGCTCTTCAAGGAAATGCAGTACAGTGAAGATCCCGCCGTGATTGCCGGCTGGATGCCGTTGGTTATGAAGGATCGTAATATTGGCGAACCGGTGGCTGCGACGCGCGTTGAACACGGAGCGGATGTCGATTTCGGATCGCTCACCCGTAGTTTGGTTGCTGCATTGCAGGCGCATCCTAATTTCGAATTGCTGTTGAATAATCGGGTTAAACGTCTTGAGCGTTACGATGATCAACAGTGGAAAGTTCGGGTTAAAAATCGAACTTCCGGCGAATCCCAGTCCATCAAAACCCCCTTTGTATTCCTGGGGGCAGGTGGCGGAGCATTGCCCTTGTTGCAGAAGTCCGGCATTGATGAAAGCCAGGGCTATGGCGGTTTTCCGGTGAGCGGGCAGTGGCTAGTCTGTCGCAAACCCGAAATCGTAAAGCAGCATGATTCCAAGGTGTATGGTAAAGCGTCTGTGGGTGCGCCTCCGATGTCGGTGCCCCACCTGGATACTCGTATTATCAATGGTGAAAAAGCCTTGTTGTTTGGTCCTTTCGCAGGTTTTACTACAAAGTTCCTAAAGGAAGGTTCTGCACTGGATCTGATTGCCTCCGTTCGTGGTAATAACCTCCTGCCGATGATGTCGGTCGGGGTGAACAACATGGATCTGACAAAATACCTGATTGGCGAAGCCATGCAATCTCATGAAGATCGCGTGTGCTCTCTGAAAGAGTACTTTCCCTCGGCATCAGCGGAAGACTGGACGCTGGCCAAAGCGGGTCAGCGGGTGCAGATTATCAAGAAAAATGCCGATGGCAGTGGCAAGCTGGAATTCGGCACCGAACTGGTGGCATCCAAAGATGGCACTCTGGCGGCATTGCTGGGTGCTTCACCCGGTGCATCCATTGCTGTTCAGGCGATGATCGGTGTATTGGAGCGCTGCTTTAAAGAGCGCCTGGCAAGTGCACAGTGGCAGGCTCGAATGAAAGCGATGATGCCTTCTTATGGGCAGTCGCTTATCGATAATGCCACCCTGCTTGCAGAGATTCGCAGCAGTACCTTGTCGACGCTCGGATTGAAGGCGAGCTGAGTCCGGAAACACCTGATCCGATTATAGGCGGGTCAGGTGTTTTTCCATGATGTGATTAAAACGTTCAGAGGTTAGAAAGTGCCTGAGCCATCGGTGAACGCCCGCGTAACGGGTCGAGTTGAACCAGTCGATATCGGTGTGGGCAAACTGTCGTACAAAAGGAAAAATAGCAATATCGGCTAGCGAAACCTGCCTGCCGCACAGAAACGCGTGCTTCGAAAGTAACTCATCCCATTCCTTGATAAATCCTTCCGCTTGCGCTCGATAGAATACCTGATCGTGTTCCGGGTACCGGTCAGCATATTTGTAGCGATCCAGCCAGGGTTTGAATTCTTTGTCATTCTTGTTAATCAGGGTGTTATAGGCTGTTGCAGGTGCATTGGTCAGCCAGTTTTCCGGGTCATTTTGGCTGAGTGCCCAGCGCATGATGTCCAGACTTTCGTCGATCACCTGATGGTTCGGCAAGACCAGCACGGGCACCGTTCCCTTGGGAGACGCGCTTAGTAATCCGGGCGGTTTGTTTTTTAGTGCGACCTCTACAATCTCCAGCGACAGCTCGCTGGCAGCGATGGCCATCCTTGCGCGGATGGCATAAGGGCAACGCCGAAAGCTATATAAATGGGGTAACACTTGTGATCCTTCCGTGAAAGAAAGGGTTCTATGTTAGGTAAGTTATCGAACGTGCTCAAGTCGCACTGGTCGTATCGAAACCGGTTTAAATAACCTGACTAGGTTTATGGAATAAGTCTACTGCAAATGGCGCCATAAACTTGGTTTTTTAAACAACTGTTCCTATACTCAAAGGCGGCGCTGTACCCGCACGGGCTTCGTGTGGGGCCGTATGTTTTTTGCCAGGAGGCGTTGTCATTATGGTTGTCATTAAATGCCATTTTGGTTGTCATTAAGTGCGTAGTGTGGCCCGACTATTAACCATCAGAGTATGTCCTCCTAATGTCCATCAATGTCGCAAAAAAGCTGAAAAATTACTTTTCCTCTTCGCTGGCAGCGTCCACTTTATTGCAGTTTTCTATCCGCATCACGCTGGTTGTACTGGCGGTCACGGCCGTTAGCTATTGGCATGTGATGTCGAGTCTGGAGATGCAGGTTCAGGATGGATTAAAAAACTATATTTCAGAACGGGGCCAGAAAGAGCGCGAGATCTTCAAACTGGCTGAAGAAAATCATGCCGTAGCAAAAACCTACTTTAGCGAGTACTGGAAGACCAAACACGACAGTGATTCACTGGATTACGACCGGGTGTTTGAAAGTTTTCCTGACGGAACCGTGCGTATTCCACAGAAAAATTTTGATGGAATCACTCGTGGCGACGGGAGTCGTAGCCATGATATTTCGGGCTTTATCGGCATGGGTGCGCCCATTGACAGCCTGGAATTCAGGAACCGGTTAACGATGTCCTATTGGATGATCTCCCGCTTTGGCGAGGCCTGGGGAAGTCGTTTTCCGAACTTCTATGTCACCATGCCCGAAAATGTGGTGATTGGCTATTGGCCCGGTTTGCCCTGGGGCCTGCAGGCCGAAGCTAACTTTGACATCACCAAGGAAGAGTGGTTTACCGTGGCGTCCCAGGAGAATAACCCCGGTCGGGGGTCCGTCTGGACGGGGCTTTATTATGACCATACGGTTGATGAATGGATGGTTTCCTGTATTACCCCGGTAGATATTGACGAGCAACACCTGATTAATCTGGGGCATGACATTTTACTGAACAGTTTGTTCGAGCGAACGTTCAAAGACAAACTGGAAGGCACCTATAACTTTATCTTCCGGGAAGATGGCCGCCTGATTGCTCATCCGGACAAAGTGGAGCAACTGCGCAAAGCCGCCGGACAGTTGTATATTCGTGACGTTAAAGACACCGCTCTTAGCAGCATGCATCGACAGATTGTGACCGCGCTTGGTGAAAAGCCCGGTGAGTTCTTCCTTCTGGATGACAAAGAAAACAATAATATTCTGGCGATTGCGTCAATTCCCGGGCCGGACTGGTATTTTGTCACCGTATATCCCAAGTCGCTGTTAACCTCCGTGGCGCTGGATACGGCCCGCTTTATCTTGTGGCTGGGGTTGATTTCGCTGGCCCTCGAAATGCTCATGTTGTATCTGGTGTTTCGCAAAAAGGTGATTACCCCGCTCAACATCTTTGCCCTTGCGTCCAGCGAAGTGGCGCAAGGTAACTATGGCCTGAAAAGTGTTAGCGGAATGCCATTAATGCTTCGGGAAGAAAACGAAGTTGGCCTGCTGGCCCGCACGTTTCAGAAAATGGCCGGAGACATACAGGATTACAGCGAAGACCTTGAAAACAAAGTCGCGGAGCGTACAGAAAAGTTACAGTTGGCGACACAGGAAGCAAAAAAAGCAGATCAGGCCAAGTCTGACTTTTTGGCGCGGATGAGTCACGAAATCCGCACGCCAATGAATGCGGTCATCGGAATGACACGTCTGGCGTTAAAGACGCCGCTTAATTTGCAGCAACGGGGCTATCTGGACAAAATTCAGATTTCTGCAGACTTGCTGATGGGGATTATTAACGACATCCTTGATTTCTCCAAAATCGAAGCCGGTAAACTGGAGCTGGAAAAGGTGCCTTTTAACCTTTATGAGGTGCTGGATACCTTATCGCATGTGATCTCGCTGAAGGTAGAAAGCAAAGGGCTGGAGCTGATTTACTATATGGATCCGGATGTTCCCGAAAGGCTGATCGGTGATCCGCTCAGGCTGGGACAAATCCTCATTAATCTGGCTAATAATGCGGTTAAATTTACTGACGAGGGTGAAGTGATCATCGCCGTTGGGGTGGATGAAAAGACGGATAACCATATTCGGTTGAGTTTTTCGGTGAAGGATACCGGCATTGGTATCTCTAAAGAGGACGCCGACCGGCTATTTACTGCCTTTACCCAGGCTGATGGTACCGTCACCCGCAAATATGGCGGTACCGGATTAGGGCTGGCCATTTGTAAACAATTAGTCGAAATGATGGGCGGGCGCATCTGGTTGAACAGTGAACCCGGCGTCGGCAGTCATTTCATCTTTACGGTTGAGTTTGCGTTGGTTGACGAGAAAACGGTCTCTCGTCGCGTGCCCGTCGACATGAAAGATTTGCGTATTCTGGTCGTGGATGACAATGAATCGGCGCGTAATATTCTGACGGCAGAACTGGAATCCTTTGGGATGAAAGTGGAGCAGGCGGAAAGCGGGCGCGAAGGCATTCGAATGTTAGAGGCCGCTTCGAAAGCAGGCAAGCCCTATCAGCTGGTGCTGATGGATTGGAAGATGCCGGAAATGAGCGGTGTGGAAGCGGCAAGACGAATAAAGGGCAACAGCCAGCTGCCGGCTATTCCGGCCATCCTGATGGTAACCTCCTTTGCGAGAGAAGAAGTGGCACATCTTGCCGAAGATTCCGGTCTGGATGGCTTTTTGCTCAAGCCGGTGAACGCTTCGGTACTTTATGATTCGATTGTCAGCGTTATTTCCGGCGGTGAGTCTTCGATGCTGAACAAGCCGCTGCATCAGCTGCCGTCGGCCAGTGATATGGATCTGTTGAAAGGCGCCAGGGTATTGCTGGTCGAAGATAACTCGATTAATCGGGAAGTGGCACTGTCTTATCTGGAACCTACTGGTGTACAAGTCGATACGGCCGAGAATGGTGCGGTCGCGATTGAAATGTTGAGAACCCAGCCTTATAGCCTGGTGTTGATGGACATTCAGATGCCCGAAATGGACGGCCTGACCGCAACGCGTATCATTCGTGCCGATTCAAGCTTAAAAGACCTGCCTATTGTTGCCATGACGGCGCATGCCATGTCGGGAGACCGGGAAAAGAGTTTACAGGCGGGAATGAATGATCACATCTCCAAACCGATTGATCCCGATGAATTGCAAATCCTGTTAATGAAATGGATTGCCAACCAGGAACATTACACAGGAAAGACTGAATTGGTCGCAGCGTCTGACTCCGAATCGGGCCCGGAGTTACCAGCAAATTTACCCGGGTTGGATTTGGTGGCTGCCAGTGTGCGGGCACGAAACAATAATGCGTTATTGTTGAAGTTATTGAAGAACTTCTATAGTAACTATCAAGACTTGCCGCAACGTCTCAAAACAGAAATCTTGCCGGAAGAGCGTTACACAGAAATTCAGGATCTGGCGCATACCATTAGGCCATTGGCTATCTATTTTGGCGCGCATCGTTTGGCTGATGCTGCCAAGGATGTAGAATATGCACTGTCCAATAAGAATCAGGATGCCGGTCAGGCGTTACAAACCTTTGTCTTTACGCTTGAAGAAGTGCTGGAAGGATTGGAGCAACTCGAAAGCGCCTCGACAGAGGTCAGGGAAAGTGCACCGCGTCTGATCAATCTGGAGCAGGCGCGGGAACTCATTACTACTATTGATGAGCTGCTTCGTGCCGACGATTCGAGTGCTGAGGATCTGGTATCCCAATTGCGTGCCTGTTTACCGGGAGCCGAGTATGCCTCGCTGCTGGAGAAGCTCGAATATCTTATAGATGATGTAGAATATGCACAGGCCCGAGAGGTGTTGGTTCAACTCAATGCGACTCTGGATTCCGTTGTACCGTGAGCATAGATAGGCCATGAGCATAGATAGTGAAGACGACGATACGCGACAAACCGTGCTGGTTGCAGATGATGAGCAGCTGAACCGGAAAGTGTTGACCGATATTTTAAAAGCCGACTATCGCGTGATACTGGCAAAAAATGGCGCACAAGCCATTGAAAAAGCTGCCGTCCATCAGCCCGACCTGATTTTGTTAGACATTATTATGCCGGATCACGACGGGTATGATGTTCTCTACAAACTCAAAGCGCGTTCTTCAACCCAAAGTATCCCCGTGATTTTTATCAGCGCGCTGGATACCGAAGCCCATGAAGAAAAAGGACTTTTATTGGGTGCGTCTGATTATATTTCCAAACCGTTTCGCCCTACGCTGGTTAAAGCAAGGGTGGACAATCACATGCAAATGGTTCGCCAGCGTAAACTGTTGGAAGAGTTGGCCAATCTTGATGGATTGACCAATATTGCCAATCGACGTTGCTTTGAAAACTGTCTCGCCAAAGAGTGGGGGCGGGCAAAGCGAAATCGTACACCGTTGTCGTTAGCGATGATCGATGTAGATCATTTCAAACAGTACAACGATAACTATGGTCACGGTGGCGGAGACATGGTGTTGCGCACTGTAGCCAAAGCTCTCAAGCATGCACTTAAGCGTCCGAGTGACAAAGTGGCCCGTTACGGTGGTGAAGAGTTTGTGATTCTATTGCCCGATACCGATGAAAAAGGGGCGTTTGAGCTCATGAAAGCATTGCGTCAGGCGATTCAGGCTCTGGAAGTGGCGCATGCATTTTCACCCACCAGTCCTGTCCTGACGATTAGTATTGGTGGCGCCACGCTAACTCCCGGAGAGCATGTCGAGCCGATAGCGTTAGTCAATCGGGCTGACGAGGCATTGTATTGTGCTAAAGAGGCCGGACGTAACCAGGTGATTTGGGCGGGCCTTGCAACATCCGGCGCTTAGCGAGCGGCGGAGCTTTCGTAAGTCACCAGAATTCTGTTAACCCACAGCCAATGTAACCACTCCGCTGCCCTCGCGCGGGGTTGCACTTTTCCCCACTTTTGCAGCAGGCTCTGCGCCGAATCTCCCCGTGTGATACTTGCCAGCAGCGGCAGAATGGCTTGATTCCCCAGATATGCGACAGGACGCTCGAGTAAGGGGTGCGATAACGCAGGCTGTTCAACAATCACGTGGCCTTGAATGACGGGGGTCGGAATCACCGTGGCCTGCTTGCAAATCTGAACCCGCGTGCTTTCCTTTAGCTCGGCAGGAATAAGCAATGTCTCTTGTTCGTCTAACGAAGCCGCTTTGACGAGCCATGGGCGGGCGCGCTGGCGCCAGAAGGAGGCATCGGGAAACCGATCCTGTTCGGCATAAAACCGTGCCGCCCAATGCGCATTGCGTGACACGGTTTCTATTTGCCTGTCGCGGTAAAATTGCTGTGCCAGAATGCGGTTGTTTGGCAGGGTCAGGCAGGTATGGACAACAATACTGGCCTGCAGTGCGCCTAGCATGGCCGTCTGAACCCCTTGAGATGACAGGGGATCGATAGATAAAGCGGCGTCGCCGACGCGAATAAACTGGTCGCCCACCGGATCGTCGTGATAGTAACTACCGGCATTACAAACCCTGACCGGCGAACGGAGTTCGCCACTAAGGCAATGTTGCAGCAGGGTCGATTTTGCCAACAATTGTTGATATGTCTGATGTCTTTCCTCTGGCGAGCCGGCCTTACCTTCTTTAGGGTCGATAAACACGCAGGCGTTAATGGTTCCGTCGGGTAAGGGCGCACCCCAATACCAGGCATTGGCGCCCGCTTCGACTCGGGTTTCCGGGCTGTTAAATTTTACGTTATGCCAATAACCGTACAGCGCCAGCGTGGATGCCGAAGTGCGTTGTCTTTTTCCGGGGAGCAGGCCATGTTTACCGCTGGCATCGACCAGAAAACGGGTTTTGACCACCTGTGCCTGCTCCTGGCCGGCAGGCAGGACATCCAGCGTCCATTCGCCGTTTATCGGCTGGCTAGGGGCTCGCACGGTCGCTGGCTGCAAGACCCTGACACCGGCCTCGCGGGCCGCATCGAGTAAAATAGCATCAAACTTTCCCCGGTCCACCTGGAAACCCGGTTCGCCTTCCCCCGTCTTATGTCGTTCGGCTCGGGATGACCAATGAATGATGGCCTGATTCGCTCGTAAAAAGCCGGCTTGCTCTACCGTTTGACGTAACCCGAGTGCATCCAGAACGGGCAAAATACCCGGAGTGAGTGACTCGCCAATATGGGGTCTGGGGAAGGTGTCTTTTTCAATCAGGCAAACCTGATGCCCGAGCTGAGCCAGCTTCCGGGCAATAGTCGCACCTGCCGGTCCGCCGCCAATGACGCAGATATCTGTTGTGAAGTGAGCGCGGGGTGACGCGTCCATGGTCTGTTTATCCGATTCCAATTTCTTGCTCTATGTCAAATGATCTTCTAGGGTTAATGCAGACTGAATGCTATGCAATGCGTTGTCTTTTAACGATAGCCGCAAAGGGGAGTCTGTGCCATTGAATGGCTCGTTCCCGGCGGTCGCGTCTGGCTGTACGACCGGTTAACAACGAATTGTAGAAGCTGTAACGACGAATGGTAAAAGGAAGCACCTGATGTTGCCCTCATCGCCTGGCATACCGATTTCCTCCCCGCCGCTGGGGCTGGTGACCGGCCTATTGGTGACCCTGGTGGTTGCCGGGGTGGGTATGGCTGTGGCGATCAATGCGTCAGGCCCCGCCATCGTCAAAGCGCGCTTAACCGAACCTTTTTCCTTCGCGCCTACACTAAAAACCGAGCAGGCGATTTACTTTGCTCACCAGGGGGTGTGGCCGGATTCGGTGAACCCATTTCTGTTGTGGGGCGAGGCCGCGTTAAACGAAGAAAATCCCGCCACCCGGCGACAAGGGCAGGTCATTAGTGATGTCACCGTCACCCCGGACGGCAGTTTTCATTTTGCGCTACATGCCAAAGAGCACGCACTCGATCAGACACGCCTGAGCTTTGTTCATACGGCCACCGCCACCGAGGGCTTTGTACTGCATCGCTGGACCTGCAATGGCGGAGAAAGCGAGAGCCCCAAAGCGAATCTGACGACGGTTCCTGCCCATCTATTGCCATCATTGTGTCGGAATCAATCGCTCCGTCACGGTGATCAACCTGTAAATCAAGGAGGCGTACATGACTAATCGCGCTTCAGACGAGATGGATGTACTTCAGTTAGTACGGCATCTGGATCAGCTGCTGGCCAAGGGCGTGAATCTTCAAGAGGCCATCAGCAGGCTCAGGGCCTCGGTACCTGCCGCCGCACAACCTGGCCTGAACGGGCTGGCGCAGCTTGCACAAGGCCAATTCCCGGCTGACGTCGGTGCAGCGCAAATGCCGGAACTCTCGGCTTTGCAGGGCTTGATTCAGGCCGCCCATCGCGAAGGCGGCAACGCACTGGCGATGCTTCGGGCGCTGAGCCAATGGCGCAGTCCCTTGCAGGAAAGCCTGACACAACTGACCAGCGAGTTCAAAAACCTGCTGGGTTACGTCCTTTCCATCGCGAGTGTGACGCTGGTTTGTCTTTGGCTGTTTGTGACCAAGGTGTTTCCTCAGTATGAAGCGTTTTATAGTGACTACGGCGCGCAACTGCCCGAGTTGACCCGCGTCACGTTAGATACAGGGCAGATGCTGGCCCCAATGGGTTACCTGCTGATTCCCATCGTGATCTGGTACGTCATTCAGGTGCAACGTTTGGGCCGCCAGTTAGGCCAATGGCAGCCACTGGATCGCAGTTTTAGCGTGACGCCCGGCCTGCATCGAATCAAGCGACAACATACCCATACACTGTTTCTTTTGTATGCCGGTTTGCTAGTTAAAAGCGGCCTAAAAGGCCGAGCCGCACTGTCCGTGGCCGAAACCTTGACGGCATGCCCCCGAACCTCGCTCCCGCTGTCGCTTGCGGGTCATCTTGAATTGGCCGAAAAAACCGAAACGCTGGAAGACGAGCTGACATACCAGCTACAACACCTGTACTCAGGCTTTATACAACGCCTGTTAAGTATGCGGCAGCGAGTCACCCTGATCAGTCAAACCCTGTTGGCGATTATCGTGGGTTGGCTGGTCATTGCCATGTATTTGCCTATTTTTGCCTTGGGCAACGCCCTGTAAGGAGACTGGTATGAAACTGACGATAACTCACGCGCTCAAGTCTGCACGCACCGGTGGGGGCAGGGGGTTCACTCTGATTGAACTCATGGTGGTGGTCTCTATCATCGGCATTCTGGCCTCGATTGCGATGCCGGCCTATCTTTCCTATATCACGCGAGCACAGGTGGTAGAGGCGATGGTCATCGCCGACGAGCTCAAGGGACAGGTCAAAGAATTCTACAAACAGAAAGGCACCTTTCCTGCCGACAACAAAGAAGCCGGATTGCCCGCCCCCGAGTTACTGCTCGGTAATTATGTCACCCGTGTGGCGCTCGAAGAGGGCGCATTTCAAATTACGCTGGGCAATAAAGCGAACAATTTACTTAAAGATAAAATACTTACCTTACGCCCGGCCGTGGTTACTGACAGCCCGGTGAGCCCGTTCTCCTGGTTATGTGGCAATTCGCCGCCCGTAAAAGGCATGACAGCCATCGGCCCCAATCGCACCAGCGTAACCCCCGCGCTCTTGCCGGTGTCCTGTCGAGATCTTTAACAAAGTTGCAGCGATCACCCTGTAGCGAGGGGCGGCCTCGCCCCGAATACCGAGCCTCAGTAGCCGAAAGCCCCTTCGGGGACGAGCCGCCTGTTGGGGAGCAAATTAAGACGCCACACCTGCAGTAGTTGTTGTAGAGAACGAATAAAAACAATAACCGGTTACCCGCTGGCCATGGCGTTAAACCTTTGGCCATTGCATATAAAAAGGAGCCTTGAATGCAACAGAAATTTTCCAAACACATGCGCGCTTTCCCCTCGGGTGAGTTACTGGAACTCTCCGGCAATCTGGGTAAGCCCGCCGATTTTACCTGGCGGGATTATCTGCTCATGCTGTTAAAGATTGATGCAGGAATCGAACATGGGTTAATGGTGCAGTACCTCTACGCGGCCTATTCTCTGGGTGGGGATCAGGTTCCCGAAGACCAGCGAGATCGTGTGCGACGCTGGCAGCAGACGATATTGAGCATTGCCAAAGAAGAAATGGGTCACCTCATGACCGTTCAGAATGTCATCACCTGTATGGGCGGTGCCGTTAGTCTGGATCGGGAAGACTACCCCTGGGATCACGAGTTTTACCCGTTCCCTTTCGAACTGGAGCCGCTGACCCTCGACTCACTGGCCAAATATGTCTACACCGAAGCCCCCTTGGGATGGGGTGAACAGGAAAGCGAGACCAAAGCCCTGACCCAGGCCATCAAGCAGCATAAAGAAGGCATCCTCAAGCGCGTGATGGAGGGCAAAATCCCCCCGCGCCCCGATGTGAAATCGGTTGCGGCCTTGTTCAAAGTGGTGCTCGAAATTATCAAAGATCCTGCGCGAATCTCGGATGATGATTTCCATCCCGAAACCTTTGCCCAGCAAGCCTCTTGGGGAGCATGGGCACGCAATCACGGACAGGTATCGGGTGAAGATGCCACCGACGAACTCAGTGATGGCAGCCAGCCTAAAAAGCCCCGCACCTGTCCCACCACCGCCGATGTGATTGTGGTGCCGGTAGCCACCCGCGACGACGTGATTAATGCGCTGGAGCAGGTGGCCGAACAAGGCGAAGCGGCCCATTCCAGTGCCGAGAAGTCGCACTTTGCGCGCTTTCTGCATATTTACGAAGAATTTAGTCGGCATTTTCCGGAAAACAGCGAGCGTCAGCCCGTTCATCCTCAGGCCCAGCCTGCCCGCGATCTGCCTATTAATCCCAGCAGTCTGGGTAAGCTCAAACGACAAGATGGCGACATGGCAGCCCGCAACACCCCCATTAAAAACAAACTGACCTGCGAGTGGGCGTCGTTGTTCGATTTGCGTTATCGCCTGTTACTCACGTACCTGACCCATACTTTCCGACTGGCGCGAGGCACCAATCCCAATAAAGGTGCCGGTACCTATCAGGCACTGACACATCGCACGTTTGGCGAAATGTACAACCTCAAAGCACTGGCGGAGATACTGGTGCGCGCACCGTTAGATGAACCAGGACAACCTTTCAAACCGGCCGGGCCTACGTTCCAGATGCCTTACACTCTGGAATTGCCCGAGAACGCCGTGAGCTGCTGGCTGCAATACCGCGACATTCTCGACGCCAGTGAAAACGTTCGCTTGGCGATTCGTGATCTGGCCGGTAACAAATTGACCCACAGCGAGCAACAGTATCTGGCTGCCATGGCGAATGCCGACCGCGAAACCGAACGCTGGCTCGAAACAGTGATGGAAGCCGCCAAGGTTGCAAGCGCTGTGGAATCGTAGCTTGTCTCTAACTCCCCTCTCCCAGTCTGGGAGAGGGGCCGGGGGAGAGGGCTTGGGGCTGGGCAGTGGCTTGGCAAATACCCCCTCTCCCTAGCCCTCTCACCGAGGGGAGAGGGGACGGTTAGGGTGGGTGGTTCGTCTCCGCAGAAATAACCGCGAGTCTCTTACTCCCCTCTCCCTGCTAGGGAGAGGGGCTGGGGGAGAGGGTAAGCGGGCTAGCCAATACTCGAATTCATAAGAAAAACGCCGCGAAAGCGTGGGTAAAGAGAATAACGAAAATGACAAAAACTAAAGGCACCAAAAAGCGCAATGGCACCATCCAGGACATCCGTATTTTACCTTCGTTGGCCATAGGGCGCTTAGGCTCCGCCAGCGAACCGCTGGACAACTACGAAATCCATACCGACCCGAATGCACCATTGGGGTTTCGTAACATTACCCGCGCCGAAACCTTTATGGTCGATACGGCAACAGGCGAGATTACCGGCACGCTGCCCCCCAGTGACCAGCCACCTAAATTTAAAAGCGGAAAAAAAATCCGACCCGTCGCGCCTTTTTTGGAAGCCTTCGTCACCTTAAGTGATGAGCAAGGCAACAGCGAGCTGGTTCCCCTGACCGCCGACCTGCTGAAACAGGCCGGCTTACGCGTTCGCTGGCAAATAGCGGCGGGTAACCTGAAAGTCTGGCGTCGGACACAAAAAGAAAAAGACAAAATTCTCGCACAGCTGGAGAACCTCGAAGACCATCAATTGCATTCACTCAACGGCGAGTGCAAACACTTCATCAAAGACAAAAAGGGCGCGCGCAAACACATTCCGTTTGGCACCATGCAGTTCATCAAGCCCAACAAACAGTTCCCGGAAATTCGTTTGCGCTTCACGCCCGCCAACTGATTTGTCTATGGCAGCACGCCCTTGCCCGACGACCCGAACATCGAAATTCCCCAGGAAATGGGCGGCGTTGCCTATTCCGATGTGCACATACCAGAAGAGCGGATCGTCTACGATAGCGAAAAAGGCCTCTGGAATGGCAAATACAAAGACGACCAGCCTACACTCAACACCTTGTCGCAAGGGCTCTATGCCGCTTATGGCAAAGCCCCTTATTTCAACTATTACGATGACCCGCAACCCGCCCGAGGCTATCTGGACGATGCCTGCGACGGTATCGTCACGCTGGAATTGCTGGACGACAAAAACAAAATCAAATTTCGTGCAAAAGCCCGATTCTGCTCTGCGCCGCCCATCTTTGCGCCAGACTCCGAGTTTGTTCGCACCGTACAAGACGACGTCATGCAAGTCCTGCTTGGCCCTCAAGTCGATCCTCAACAGGTACCCATCGAAGACGCGCTCGACATTGTAAGGCGAGCCTACGAAACCGTTCGCTTCATGAATGTCGAAGTACTCAACGGCGATACCATCAAAGGCCGTCCGAATCATGCCGACACCATGCCGGCAGATGACTCCAGCGACTACAACCGGCCCTACGCACCGGTCATGGCACCGCATTCCATTGACACGCTGGCCATCGTCGGCCTGCATCAACAGCTTTACACCGCCATGAGCAGCGGCGCCGCCCCCTGGTTCTACGATGCCCTGCGCCAACCCCATGAAACCGCAGATCTTACCGACAAGGGGCGTCGTAAAATGCCCGCGCTCATGTCCGGTGCCGACACCAACTATCTGGCACTCACCCATCGCCAGATCGACACCATCAAACATGCCGGCCAAAACAACCTGTTCGACACCAGCGTAAAAGCCCCCGACACCGGGCTCACCCCCCGTAACCTGACCGCCCAATTACAATATCGAGGTCGGGGCAACCCCTTTAATACCCACATCGCCTCCTCGGTAGGCAACTGCTGCCCCGGACTCGAACTGGATTTTCGCAGCGTGTGGAAACGCGCCTTTGAAGACATCACGCTGGTGGAACATGACAACTACGTGCTCGACGCCGAAGGCGACCACAAAGACCTGCAAGGCCACCGCCTGCTGGTGATAGAAATACCGGATGAACACGGTAAGCCGGTCGATCATCCGGTCGTCGTTCAGGCGATAGGCCCCACCGCCGACGGATCGGGCGTCGGGCCATTGGAAGACTCCATCGTCAATCTCGAATGGTCCAACACGCTCGCCGCCATCTGGAAGCACAAAGGGGAATACCTCAACTGTCGTTTCACCAAAGAGAAAATGCTGGAAAAGCAGGTGCTGGCGGATATCCCGAAAAAGCAGACCATAACCCGCAAGCTCAAAGTGCGCGACTTCTTCGAACAGGGCACCACCGTCATCAACGAAGCCCTCGCCAGCCCCGGTGAACTCACCCAGGGCCTGTGCTCACCCTGGCAGAACGACTTCCGCGAATGCGTGTGCTACTACTGGGCGTCCAGCCGACCCGACTACGTCAACATCGAACCCGCCGCCGATGGCGGCAGCCGGGGCGACAACTGGATGACCAAAAAGCGCAGCGGCCAGTACGTCATCGACGACTACAAAGACAACCGCCTGATCAACTATCAGGATTTGTTCAACGACTGGGAAGACGTATTGAAATTCCAGATCGGCGGAAAAGACGATAAAAACGAAGGTTGAGATTGATTAGCTGCCCCCCTCTCCCTAACCCTCTCCCCGAGGGGAGAGGGGATGTTGTAGTGGCACCCTCAACAAAGGCAACGATAAAAAACATGCCCATGTGGAGCCGAAGAATCTTCTTCCTGACTCAAGGGAAATGGAGCTTAGCTAAACTCAACTCTCCCTCACAGGGCGTGCGGCCAAATAAACTCCCCTCTCCCGTGAGCGGGAGAGGGGCCGGGGGAGAGGGCAGATCGAAGCCACAAAACGCAACAACAACGACCAACCAACAGGAATCCACCATGACCAGCATCCCGCTGATCAACGCCGACCAGCCCGACCACCCCCATCTGCCCGATGCGCTGCACCATATGCAGCAGTCGCGGCCGCGCTCGTCCCAACTACACCTGTGGCGCGATCAGGAACAGGCCCATTTGCTGGTGGTGAACGGCAGCCAGCTATTCGACCTCACACCCGCACTGGAACAGCAGATTTTGCAGGCGATTGAAACCGGCACTGAAAACGAGTTGCTGGCTCGCTTGGGCTTGGATGGCACCCCCATGATCAACGACGAGCCACCAGAAGCCATGCCGATACATGCCTTCTCGCTCGCCATCGCGCAAAAGTGCAATCTGGGTTGTACCTACTGTTATGCCCAGCAAGGCGAATTTGGCGGCCCCGCGAAGAATATGTCCCTCGCCACAGCCTTGCAGGCGGTCGACACGCTGGTCGAGCAAACACCCGTCGGGGGCAAATTCAATCTGGCCTTTATGGGCGGCGAACCCTTAGTGAACCGCAGCGTACTCTACGCAGCAACCGAACATGCCGTACAGCAAGCCAAAGTGCGGGGCGTAACGCCCAGCTTTTCCATTACCACCAACGGCACGCTGGTGACCGAGCAGGACGCCGACTTTTTCGAACAGCACGGCTTTGCCGTGACGATAAGCTTGGATGGCATCGGCGAAACCCACGACAAGCTCCGCCCCACCAAAGGCGGGAAGGGCAGCTTCGAACGTATTATGAAAAACGTGCGCCCCTTGCTGAGCGAGCAACGCAACATGCAAGTCACTGCTCGCGTCACCGTCACGCCACAAAACCTTGGCCTGCGCGCCATGCTCGACCAGTTTCTGGCCGAAGGTTTCCACTCGGTCGGCTTCTCGCCCATGCTCAACGCCCCCAACGGACAAGGCGAAATGGGCCGCGACGAACTGCAACTGATGCTGGCCGAAATGATCGACTGCGGCCGCGAATTCGAACGCCAAACACGGCAAGGCAAACGTTACGCCTTTGCCAACATGCTCAACGCCATGCGCGAAATCGGCAAAGGCACCCACCGGCCATACCCCTGCGGCGCAGGTGCGGGTTACATGGGCGTCTCCGCCGAAGGCGACCTGTTCGCCTGCCACCGCTTTGTAGACGATGACGCCGGTGCAATGGGCAACCTGGAACTCGGCATCGACGCCACCCAACAAAACGACTGGCTAAAAGACCGCCACGTACACCAGCAAAATCCTTGCAACCAATGCTGGGCCAAATACCTCTGCGGCGGCGGCTGTCATCATGAAGTGATCGGTAAAGGCCGGTTGGCTTGTGATTATGTTCGGGGGTGGTTGGAGTTTTGTATGGGGGTGTATTTACGGGTGGGGAGTTGAATATTATCTCGCTTATTCGGATCGATAGCGAGACTGTCAATTCTTGATTACATCATGGCAGTAGTGTAGGTTAATTTTTTATCAGTTCATGTAGACCGTAATGCTTGCTGAAAACATAAGGGGAATAGTTAGAAATGAAAATTAAATATAGTGGTTTAATTTTTATTTGGTTATTTAGTAGTAATGTTTTCGGGGGATTATTTAGTGGTGTTGAAGACTTGCTGAAAGCAATTGATGCCAAAGATATTGACGGAGTAAAAGAATATATTGAGTACGTAAATACCATGAATGAGACGGTTCTCTGGGATGAGGTCTGGGGAGCAGGCAAAGGTTCGTACCCTATCACTGTCGCAACTGACCGTAAAGAAGATGATAAAACCGTAGAAATTGTAAAGATACTCCTTGAAAATGGCGCCAACCCAAACCAGCGAGCTGGATGCCTAGGGTTATCAGAAGACGGTTGTGTTTCAGATACCAGTACCCCAATAGAAAGAACGATCGAACGAAGAAATGTGAGAACTCTTGAGCTACTCGTAAGCTTCGGAGCTACGCTCGATGTAGATAATAGGTTCTCCGCTTTGGATGATTTCTTTTTTAAATTAAATTACAACAACAAAGCCTATATAGAAAAAAATGATGTTGTATTCATTGAACGTCTAATCGAGCTAGGGGCGGATATATTTTTCGTCAACTCCAGTTATTCAAAATTTTACAGTTCACCTCTTTGTGATATGGTTGATTTTATTACTAATATTCGGTACGAGCAACTAAGAGAGGATGATGGATATATCGAGAAAACATTCTCAATGATATTGCGCGATGATCGAATGTTAAAATACCTGGAATCTGATAAACACTGTGCAGGAAAGGATGAACCATATGGAGCTAAAGAACCGCTCTATGCTGCTCTTTACTTAGGGATGAGTGACTATCTGGATCGTTTTTATCGAAAAGGAATTGATCTTGACAGAACAAACAGGCAAGGTTTAACGCCTTTGCTCGCTGCAATTTTAAGGAATGATATTCCTACGATGTCTTGGTTAATTAACAAAGGCGTCGATGTGGATAATGCCACCAAACTCAATGGTTTTATAAATAAAGCGCTATACCACAGCCATGCGCTAACGCCCCTTCATATGGCGTCACTTCTTAATAATAAGAATGCTGCAGAGCTACTCATCAGCCATGGCGCAGATAAATCTATTACATCAAGCGATGGAAAAGCGGCTGCCGCTTTAGCAATGAAGGAAGGCAATGTTGAGGTTTACCATTTTCTAACTGGTTCTAATACGCTCATAAAAAATGTAGATGTGACTGCTGCAGTAGATAAAAAACCTCCTGTCATCGTCATTCTTTCACCTGAAAGTCAAAGAGCTCTACAAAAGGCTAGAACCTTTGAGAAGACACTAACAGTAGTTGGTAAAGTTACGGATGAGTCACGAATAAAAAGTGCTGAGCTAAATGGCAAGCCTTTGTACTTGGATTCGGATGGTAACTTTGAACATATTGTTTCATTAAAAAAGGGGCAAAATAAGTTCGTTGTCTCTGCTACAGATAAATTTGGAAATACATCAAGCAAGACCATGCTTTTATCTGTTGATAAGTTTTCCTCTTCAAATATGAGATCTATGTTGAATTGGTATAAAAATCAGTACGCACTTATAGTTGGAGTTGATGAGTATTACAATGCTGAAATACCCACCTTAAAAAATGCAGTAAATGACGCGAAAAAAATTGCTGATATTTTAGCTCGTCAAGGCTATCGTGTTTCAACGCTTTTTAATGATCGGGCAACTAAGAAAAATATATTGAAGGCATTTCAGGAAATACGAAAAAAGACTGGCTCGGATGACAGTTTTTTATTTTATTTTGCCGGACATGGACAAGGCTTGAGTATTCAAAACTCAGAAAAGGTTGGATATTTACTTCCTTTTGATGCAGATATAGCTCTGAACTCAGAAGATATCTTTGAATATGATGAAGTAGCAATTTCTCTTAGCCAAATTAGACAATATGCACAAGCAATGAAGTCTAATCATGTCGCTTTGCTTTTGGATAGCTGTTTCTCTGGCTTAGTTATGAAACGTAGTTTGCCTAAGACTATCAAACGCAATACGCAATATTACAATGATATATTAAGTCGAAAAGCGATAAATATTTTGACTGCTGGTGACGATCAACCTGTTAGTGATGGCACTGACCATTCGCCGTTTACGACAGCATTGATTGAAGGTTTAGAAAATAAAGGTGTTGATGTAGGTGATGGAGATGGGTTAAGTACCTTCAATGAACTGGCGACATATGTAAAATCTAAAGTGGAAAAATCTACGAATAGGCGACAACGACCTCAGTTTGATAATTTAAGCACAGAAGATGGTGATTTGATTTTTAGCTTAGAAGTTCTTTAAGTAAAGAATCTTTATTTGTGCCAATCGAGGAAACATTTAAGGACACCAAGCTGATTTCAATACGAGAGAATGCACAGCACCACTACCCAAAACCAGTCGTGACGCGATTAGCTGGCTATTTCAGATGGCGTGCAGGGTCTTGGCGGGCATGTAGCACGCGGATTATTTCCACGCTGCTGGCCGTAACACGGTAGAACAAAATATGGCTTTCAGTTGGCAGGCTGCGTATACCGGCGAGTAGTTCTGGCCGCTCAGTGCCCATGAGGGGCTGTTCCGTCAGCGACCAGAATTTTCCTTTTAGGGTTTCCAGGTAGCTGTTGGATTGAGCCTGCCCCCATTGTCGCAGACCATATTGGTAAATTTCTTTTAGGTCTGCTTTCGCAGCTGGCGCAATGATTAGCGGGTGAGTAGACACCGCGATTAGTCCTTGATGCTATCAAACAGGGTGTCGAGCGCCGCTTTGGATTCAATGACGATACCCTCGCCGCGATCCAACTGGTCTACGCCAATTTTTAAATGCTCCCGAAGACGAGCCAGTTTGACCTCGTGAATCCAGTCTTCGTGGGTGTCCATAAAGCGCAGAGCTTCTCGAATTACCTCGCTGGCATTGTTGTATAACCCGCTCTCCACCTTGGCTTTAACGCGGGATTCGAGTTCTGGCGTCAGTGATATATGCATGGTGACCTCCAAAGGCATACGTTGCCATGAAAAATGCTAGGCTTGAGTACAAAGATTGTCAATGATTGTATTTTATGTCTGAGTAGCCGCCCGTTAAACAAGGCACTGACTAAAAAGGGGCTCCCAGAAATGCCCAAGTTGATTTACGAAGCAAAAAAAGCTACAAATGTAGCTAAAATAGCTTCATGGTCAAACTTATGCATTCGCCGCTTGCTGACATACTGTTTAAAGAATACCGCCGCCGTGTTTTAGGGCTGTTGTTGTTGCAGCCCGATCACGCCTACCATGTGCGGGAAATCGCCCGGTTAACGGGAACATTGGCGGGTACCTTGCACAAGGAGCTTAGCAAGTTGGCCGAGGCGGGGCTGTTGCAGAAAGAGCCTCAAGGTAATCAGGTGTATTACCGAGCGAACCTGGCTTGTCCGATTTACGAGGAACTGGCCAGTATCCTGCGTAAAACGTCCGGTTTGGCCGAGGTATTGGCCGAACGGTTAAGACCGATAGCGAACGCGATTACCGCCGCGTTTGTGTTTGGTTCCGTCGCAAGTGGCAAAGCCACCGCTACCAGTGATGTGGACGTTTTGATCATTGGCGATGTCAGCTTTGCTGAGGTAGTAAAGACGCTCTATCCTGCACAGGATGTATTAGGGCGAGAGATCAATCCAAAGGTTTACAGCCAGGAAGAATGGCAACGGGCAATCACAGAGCAAAATCAATTCATTAAAGATGTATTGTCGAAACCAAAAGTATTTGTAATAGGAACCAAGGATGACATTGGATAATTTAATCGGCAAAACGCTGGAAGCGATTACGCCAGATGCGGCAGCCATAAAGAGATTATTGGAAGCGGCAGCGCGTAATATCGCTGATGCGAAACTGGATGGGCTCAGCAATGAAAACAAATTCGATATGGCCTATAAGGCGATCATGCAATTGGCCAATGCTGCACTTCAGGCCAGCGGTTATCGTACCCTGACAAGTAAACCGGGACATCATCAGACAATGATTCAATCTCTACCGAAAACAGTGGGCTTGGCGATTGAACAGATGATTATTTTAGATAGTCTGAGAAAGCAACGTAATGTTGCAGATTATTCGGGGGATTTGGTGACTGAGAGCGCGATGCAAGAATGCCTTGCCCAAGCAGCGTCTTTGTACGAGATCGTTTCGATCTGGCTGGCTGAACATCATTCTGAAATAATGGGCAAATAAAGAACTGGCACCGCTTAAGAGTATTAGAGGAACTCATAAATGGACTTCACTCCCGTTCTCCAGCCAGTATTTCACGCGTTGTGGTATCTGGCTCCCTTGCTACTGCTCAGCATGGTGCTCAAATCGCCTTGGTTCAAAGGTGTATTTGGCGAGTGGTTGGTGAATGTGATGCTGAAGGTTCGCCTTCCCAAGCAGCAGTATCACCTAATCAAAAACGTCACTTTGCCTACCGAAGATGGCACCACGCAAATAGACCATATCGTGGTTTCCTGCTTCGGCATTTTTGTGCTGGAAACTAAAAATATGAAAGGCTGGATTTTTGGTAACGCCAATCAAAAGCAATGGACGCAAAAGATCTTTAAGCATTCCAGCAAGTTTCAGAACCCGCTGCATCAAAACTATAAACACGTAAAAACCTTGGAAGCCTGTTTGAACGTACCCGAAGGCAGTATTTTCTCGGTGGTGGTGTTTGTTGGCGACAGTACCTTTAAAACCCCGATGCCTGATAACGTGACCTATGCCGGTGGCTGTGCGCGTTATATTCTTTCGCAGCGTGAAACATTGTTGAGTGAAGAACAAATGCATGACGTAATCGAGGCGATTGAAAACGGCCGGTTAGCTCGCAGCTTTAAAACTAACCGCGAGCATGTGGCTCACGTAAAGCAAATTGTTGTAGAAAAAGAGCAGGCCAATCATTGCCCCAAATGTGGATCAAACCTTGTGCTTCGTGAATCTAAGAAAGGCGGTGGTGCCGAGAGGAAATTCTGGGGCTGTGCCGCATTTCCTCGGTGCCGGTTTGTTAAACCGGCAGAGAGTAGTTTATAACCTGTATGATCACTCGATCAGCGTCGTTAACAGGCGCTAGTACTGAACGGTAATCTCATAGGGGATGTTCGGAGCCTAAGCCAATAATAGTATTGAGCGATGATGTCTGTGTTGTTAGTGACCGATCCCCGCAAAACCACACCGTGGTTGACCAGCAAAAGCAAGCTCTGTCATTTTGATAATGGATAAGCAAAATGAGGTCTATGCTGTTTGCATTCAGATTAATCGTTATCAGTACCCGGATTAATCACTTTTAATCCAATCGCATTGCGACGATTCAGCAAAGATAGCATGCGCTCAAATTCATCGTCAGAATCGAGTAGCGCGGCCATTAACGCGTTACGTTCGAGAGAAACGGGTTTGGATTTCAACCAATCGAACATTAAATCATCAATGCGGAAACCGATATGGTTTGCCCAAATGGCTTCAAAAGTAGCGGCATCTTTTATCTCATCCAGACTGAATCCAACCGCGTTGAATATAAAAGATAGTGGCGCCACATGAGCCGTTGGAATAGTGATGGAACCGTCGGGTTGTATGTCATAAAGCAGTGAGTTAGTGATCAATCAAAAATCCTTTTATTAACCTGATAGCGAGTCGCGCTGCGTTCATGTTCTGCGTCAGTAAACCATTCGCCAGCATGAAAAATGAGTGGATATGAAGCTAGTGAAAGCTTATGTCAATTGCTGGGTGCACGTTATTACTGAAATGAATCAGTGGGGTACCGGTTCTGTTGGCTTTTTGCGTGTAGCAGCGTGCTTTTGGGGTGGCTTGTTAGCGGGTTGAACCTGCGCCTTTACGCCAGGCTTATATAATGGGATGTATTCATCTGATACAAGCGGAGCATGGCCTTTTGGCAAACAGACTTCGATTTCGCACATTAAACGTAGTTGTAGCGGTGCATCGTGGTTAATCTTCTTTACCCGCACAGTGCGTTTCTCGGGATCGATGTCATGAAGTGCCTTTCTCAGATCTTGTGCATAGTAACGAGGAACGTAACCTAGCTTACATGGAGGCGTATCCTGATTTTCCACAGCAATGGCGTATTGGTCATAGGCGTTATCGGTTTCGAAAAGTAAAGAAAGTTCCGATCCACGTTTGAGCGTTTTTAATACCTCTAGGCTTTTTTCATCTAAGTAACGCATACCATGAACGAAAAAGGTCAGGTAATAGAATCCATCTGCAGACGGTTCCGGACGAGCAATAAGGCGAATATTATCTGTTTCCCTTTGTCCGGCAGTGATCGAAAGCATTTCAAGTTCAATAGAATGGGAATTTACATCAAGCCCAGACCAACGTGCCAGGTGTTTAAATTCTGGCCGTGTTTTTGGTAATACTCGATTGGCAAATAATGGGAAAAGTGTTGCGGACTCGTATTTACTATAGATGTCCGGCATTCCTTGAAAAGGGATAAACGCGGCTAATTCTGCCCCTTTGGTATAAACGAACATGTATCGGTCATTCACTCGACGAAGTAAGCCTACAGGATGCCACAGTCTGGTTTGTGTGTCTTGCCATAGTGTATAGAGCGTAATCATGACGATTCGATCTCGGTATTGATTTGCTCGAGAATTCTCGATCGATTGCATAGTAAAAGTTTAGTCGTGAATTGCTTTGTTGTCTGTGACATTCTGCAAGTGGGCATAGATGACACTAAATTTTCGATTATGTCAGGTGTTAATGCCTCTAGTTTGTTCAACCAGCTTTTTGTCGCGGTGGGTGCATATAAACGGAATGCGGCAAATGCTTCATATGTCTTCAGACGTTTGTTATCCAAGTAAAAGTGGGACTTTGCCCGCTTTACAAAGGTTTCAATTTGTTGACCTTGGTCTTTTGAGTTCATGCGTATGGATCTTTCTTCATCAGAGAGATTGAACGCCATACTGGATGCATGATCAAAAGTAGGCGATAGGTGCTTTGTTCCCTTGTTGGTCACGATATAGGCCCAGTTTTGATGATGCCTGTCTTGGTTCGCAATAAGCGCATCAAATAGTACGTATCCGATAAAAAAATCCAGGGCGGTTTTAATTCCCGGCAAACTGTCGAATTGCTTAGGCTTGTGTTTAATTTCGTTTGTCATTATGTCAACGACTCTGTCGACTGTTTGTTCTTCAGTTTTAACCACGAAGCTTTCAGCGTCGGCTTCTGATCCAGGTTTTTGGGTCGCTTCCACAAGTAACTGGTTGCCCAATATAAGTGTGTCGTCCTCATCCTGAACCGGTTCTGTGACGATGCCTTTAGTCTTGTTGAGTTCATCGTAAGCGAAAAAGTAGTTCGCGCATGGAATATTCAGTCGCTTGGCTAGCTCAAATGCCAGAATTTCAGCCCAATCTTCGCCCGGCGATCGGTTTTTTTTGTAGAGGTATTTTTTAGAGGTCGTTGTGTTCTGATACCAGGCCTTCTCTTTACTACCGACTTGTTCGTAGCTGATGAAGGCCAAGTCTGAAATGTTGATGAGCTTAAATCCGGTTTGTTTTTCAAAATCCATTTGTGAATTCCGACATGCTCCATTAATCGTAATCACTAAAACGCCGCAATTTTCTCAAATCGTCGTAGATAGCCGTACAAAGCCAGTATCTGAATTAGCATGGGTGTAGTATAGAGGAATATTGCCAAGGGCAAACCCCGAGCATAATCGTCAATATAACGCGTGCTGGTCCCGCGCCAATGAGCCCCCAACTTAACGAGCCTTTTGTTATGTCCGAACCAACTTCCCGTAAAGCGTCATGCAAAAAAAGCGCAATGATCTCCTGCGACCACCACGACTACTTCGAGATCGTCTGCATGCGACAAGCCAGAGTGCGGGTATTGCTTAAAAATGCGTCGATTCTGGAAGGCGTTGCACAAACCATTCGCCAGCATGAAGGTCGCGAATATCTGGTGCTTGATACCGGCGCTACCGCGCCGTTGGAAGTCGAGCTGACAGAGATTAAACAGCTGACTGGGCTTGATGGCGTCTCGAAAAATATCGATCTAAGGCTGTAACGGATAGGACATTTAAAGCATGGAGCAACGCATTTGCGGCTATCACAAAGACGAGGAAAACCACTGGGTGGCGGAGCTGACGTGTGGTCACTTTCAGCATGTCCGAAATAATCCACCCTGGATCAATCGCCCCTGGGTCGAAACCGAAGCCGGTCGTACGTCCATGCTGGATACGGTGTTGAATTGCAAAAAATGTGATGACGGCGCCCCGCCAGACTCGCTAGAGCGTTGATGATCCAACAACATGATAAGTTAAAACGCTGGAAAGCCTTACCCCGCGATCACTCGATAGTGGTGCCTGTATCTATTTTAGGGGATGGTTACACCTCTTATCTAAGTTCAAATTCTTCGTCAGTTTCTCGTCTTTTCTGCCTGCCATGTTTATCGTAGCTTGATCATGAAAGAAGCTAATAAGTTGCTTTTTTATCTTAAAGGGCTAACTTATATTAAAAGCATCCTATTTGTTGCCTATGGGTTATGAAGCCTCTAATATGTTTCTTTTAACGTAAAAAGCAACCTATGTGTTTACGCGATGAATTCATTACTCGAACAGCTCAAAAAGCGGCGATTGGCACTCGGTCTTAAACAGAACGACATGATGATGCGTGTGGGGGTCTCTCGCCAGCAGTATCAACGTCTGGAGTCCAAAGGCAACCCCAGGTTGGATACGTTGGAACTGATCGCGAAAGGGCTTAACAGTGAACTCATGCTTATCCCCAAAGAAAAGCTCAGTGCTGTAATGGCCGCGCTTGAGAAAGAACCTTCAAATTCCCAGTCTCCAGACTCGGGCTATAAAGCAGAAAATGTAAAGATGAGCCTGTCTGATGATCCGTGGCAAGGCTTACTTGAGGATGACACGTGAGCGACCATCGCAGCGAGGAAGTGAATGTACTGAAGCTGACGTTGCACGGCAGGTTGGTTGGCTATCTGGCGGGATTTCAAAGCGGTCGAAATGTGTTGAGCTTTGCGGAGGAGTTCAAGAATGATGCGAATCGCCCGACGCTCAGTCTGATGACTCATCCCGCGTTCCCACATGCTGAAAAGGTGATGGCAGAGCCCTGGGCGAGAAAACACAGGTTGCACCCCACCTTGTCAAATTTGCTTCCTGAAGGGGTTCTTAGAGAGCTAATTGCACAAGGGCTCAAAGTCCATGTCGATAAAGAGTTTCACATACTGTCTTATCTGGGGGCGGATTTGCCTGGTGCCTTAGTCGTTGAGTCCATGGCGCCAGATGAGGTACCTGGTAGTGTGCTTGGGGCGCATGGTAGAGCCAGTGTTGTAAAATTAGCGAAAGATTCTATGGGAAATAAGTTTTCTTTGGCTGGCGTTCAGATGAAGTTTTCCATGAAGGAAAAAGACGGGCGTTACAACCTTTCGAAAGGTGATGAACTAGGAGACTGGATCGTCAAAACGCCATCCACTCAGCATAAAGATGTACCGGTAAACGAGTACACGGCTATGACGCTCGCCGCGTTAGTCGGCGTTGATATACCGGAAATTAAACTGGTTGAACTCAATAAACTGGATAATCTGCCGCAAATAAATTTACCAAATGAAAAGCTGGCGTTTGCGATCAAACGCTTTGATCGGGCGGCTGATATTCGCATTCACATGGAAGACTTTGCCCAGGTGCTGGTGAAGTATCCGCACGAGAAATACAATTCGGCAAACTATGAGCAAATCGGCAGGATTATCTACGGATTTTCCGGCGATGGTTTGGCCGACGCGCAACAATTTGCCAGACGATTGCTGGTTAATATTCTGCTTGCCAATGGCGATGCGCACCTCAAAAATTGGAGCTTGCGCTATGCGGATCAAATCACACCTAGACTTTCACCGGCCTATGACATTGTGACAACGAGTGTCTATATCGAAGGTGAAAGACAGTTTGCGCTTAATTTGGGGAGCACTAAAGAATGGTATGAAGTTTCCCTTGCGAATTTTAAGTCTTGGGCCGACCGGGCAGAAATTCCGTGGCGAGCGATTAAACCCCATCTTGATGACGTGCTGGAAAAGGCCAGAAGCCTTTGGCCAAAGGCAATTAAAGACCTGCCAATGAATGATGCTCATAAAATGATGCTCAAGGCGCATTGGGGGCAATTACACGTGGACTTTCAAATTAAGTAGGGTGCTGTATTAGCGCGAAAGTCAATGGGGATTGTGTCGTTGACGTTTCAATATATAAGAAGTATATGCCATTCAACATAAAGGACATGCACTAAGCTAAAACGTTGGAGAGCCTAGGGATTCCGGAGGGGCTGGCTATTATCTTCAGGGGGGCAATTTTCAACTGCCGTTAGGCAGTCATTTTTACACTGCCACTAACACCGCCACCGGGACAACGAATCAAATCGTCGCCCGATATTCCGAAATTGTCATACCCGTTTGCTTTTTGAAAAATTGACGCAAGCTATGGGCGTTCACAAACCCTAGCTGTTCAGCCAGTTCTTCCAAGGTACGTTTATTGCCCTCTAACGATTTTTTAGCTTCCGTAATGCGTAACTCGCTCTTCAATTTGCTAAAAGTATAACCGGCATCGTTCAGCTTACGCTGTAGCGAACGCTGGCTCATATACAGCGCATTCGCGAGTTTCTCGATACCAAATTCGGGATCAGACAAACCTTGCATAAGTGCTCGGTTGATTTCCAACACTAGCTCACAGGGAGGGTGACACTGGCTTTCAGCCTGTGCTTGCACGAGTTGATTGGTTTCCGGGTCATGGGTATGAAAGGGTAGATAGAGTACGTCTTTTCGTACGGTAAGCACATCTTCCGGCTGATTATGTATTACCGGGCATCCAAAGTACGTCGGGTAAAGAGGGTGGTGTGACGTTTTCTCATGCCGAAAGGCAATCTTCTCTAACGCAATGGGGATATGGGTTAAATCCCGCGTGCGATTAAGAAGGCAGCTGAATATGGCTTCGCTATAAAAGTATTTATTCGCGATAGGATGATGATCTGTACTGCGGTAAATGATGTGTGCAAATTCATCATCCTCTTCGATGACCAAATCCAACGACGGATGAAGCATCCGCTTATAGCGCGAAAGCAGTTGAATGGCCTCTTTCAGATTGCTTGCTGTATAGCCAAGTAGAAAATAGTCATCGACAAATTCAGGAATAAACGCCTGTGCAAACACGATGGCTAAATCGGTGCGTCCTGTCAGGCGCTCCAAGTCATCCATGAGTTGCTCTATTTCATCGGGTGTCACGTTTTTCTTTTTCAGTACGTTATTAAAAAGCGCAACATTTGCCGGTAAGTCATCAAAAGACAGGCCGCTGGAAATCGCCGACTCAACAATCAGCTTTTCGATCTGCCATGGAAATTTTTGAGCCATTGTGCATTTCTCGTTCTCGTTATCGTCAAAATGAAAAAATACAAAATGACCTTTCGTAGCTCCCGATCTTCCTGATCGCAATTGTCCTTCGTTATCGTTTTCCACCTCGTAAAAGGTCTAAGAGAACTTTTTATCGTTGTTATGTTCGGTGTAGATCATTGCCAGTTTAGCTATGCCGCTTGTCGTACCTGGCAAGCATGAGCGCTAATGTATTTTCAAGAACGCCAAGTTCGTTCGACCTGTGCTGTTGTCAGCTATGCGGAGTGAAGTCCATCGCCTGATTCCGGCTTGCGGCCTTCATTTACCGCATATGTCCATTCTCCTTGGTGCTTATCGATGCGCCAAGGCAAATTTAGTTCATTTGTACCATTGTGGCGATCAGCAAAGAGGACACTTTTCTACTCAAATACGCCAATCGGGTACAGAATGCATAAAGCACCTTCTGCCAGAAAAAGAGCGGGCCGGCTATTGCCCTATATGTGGATCAAACCTTGTGCTTCGTGAATCCAGGAAAGGAGAGAGCGGGGGGGGGGGGTAAAATTTGGGGGCTGTTCTGGATTTCCCCGATGCCGGTTTGTTCAACCGGCAGGAGGATTATAGGAATAAGACGCAATGACACTCAAAGGCCTGTGTGCCTGCCCGAAACTGAGCGACGAATTTAGAAAAGATTCGTCCCCGCTTCAACGTATGGTGTCTGAGCGGCGGCACTTAGTGTTCCGGTGTTAAGATCGGACAGGTTAACCGTCATTGAGGTTGGTATATTTAAATACAACTCGCTTTCCGCGGTGATCGCCTGTTTAGGCGACTCATTAGATAGCCAGTTAACCGTCTGCGATTGCATGGCGAAGAAGAAATCCTTCGTGCTTTGAACACCACCTGTGCCATCGTCTTTGCCGACACTGATCGTATTCAGGTTACTCAGCGGTGCACAGCTAGAACCGCAGGTACCCGATCCATCATCGATACCAATATTGGTCGCACGATAATTCGTTGCTGTACCCGTTTCATTGAGTAGTTGAGCATCACGGATGTCGGTACCGGTGCCATCCATATCGATCTTCAAGCCGATATTTCCGGTCAGACTGGAGTACGAACCAGTCATCTCACCTTGCGCATCCATATATCCGATGCGGATACCCACAACGTCACCGTCTACCTTTGCTACTTCAAAATAAGGACTATAGGCGCGAAATGAGGCACCACCTTGAGTTCCCAAGGCAAAGTTAGTCGCGTCAATATCCGCTGCGGTCGTTGTCCCGGGTAATGCTCTTTTCGCCACAGACAGCGCGCCAATACTCATGTACAGGTCAGTTTCGATGCCTGATAGCGTCATTCTGGTAAAACTTTCACCGGCATTAAGACCTTTGGTCTCACCAATCGACATTAATGCCTGACCGGTCATTTCGGACAGAGTGTTATCATCTAGCGGCCTCAGCTCCGCGAGGGTCGTCTCTGATACGAGTGCCCCGCAAGCGAAAACCAGACGAAGCAATCCCTTGGAATGCAGCATGGGGTCCTCTCAGTGTCTCTGAATTTTATTTTTTAGTTATATTTTTATTTGTTTTTTTATTTATATTTTTTATGACATACAACTTTACCTGAGCACTACGTCAGGGGATGCGATGTAGTTCCGTTTAACTGCAGGGCTTGCAAAATTTTGATGCTTTTCACAATTTCATATGAAAATTCTATGCGACGGATTTATTTTAGGGGAGGGTGACAGTTCGACATCACTAAGTAGACGCTCGTAATTTTTGACGTTATAAACAAGGCGGCATAAACACTAATCAAGGAATGGTTATGATCCCAAGAATACTTCTACCCATTATTTTCGCTCTCTCAGCCTGTAGTGCCCAAAAAACAATGCTTCAACCTACCAAAATTGCTCAGGCACCCGAAGGAATGTCTTCCTTTGAGGCACACGATGAGCCCTGCTGGATTCGCTCTCCCGACTGCGTTCAGCAACCTAATCAACAGTACGTTTACTTTGTTGGGCAAAGCGATAGAGCCTATCCAAGTGTCGGTCGTCCTGATAGAGCCGCCTTTGCTTCGGCCCAGAAAGATGCCGAATTGCAATACGCCAAGTTTCTCGGTGTGTCCGTATCGAGCGCGATGTCACTTGAACAGAGTGAAAGCCAGGGACGCACATCGTCCCGGTTCGGGGAAGTGTTGCAAGAGACGGTGCAACAGCGCATCAGCGATCTGAAAAAGGCAGATCAATACTTCGTTTCTAACGCGATCAATACAGCGGGCGAACGCCTGTGGACCGTTTACATTCTGCTGAAAGTGGACAAGGTGGATATTGATAAGCATAGAAGCCAGATGCTTTCTCGCATTGAATCAAAGGTGCCTGAAAAGCAACCCAAAGCAAGTAACGTACAGGAAATAGCCCTGTCTTTGTTCGGCCTGTGGGAAGGTGCGGGCGTTCAGGACAACGACATGTCGTGGACCATTAAGGTAAAAATTGGTCAGCAAGACAGCGTCATTGAATATCCCTCCCTTGGATGTGAAGGAAGTCTGATACTGCTCGAACAGTCCGATAGGAAAATGCTCTTCCACGAAACGCTGAGTCGCAGTTCAGGTTGTATTACAAACGGTAGAGTGGCTATCACGCTGATTGATGCAATCAGTGCGCTTTTCGAGTGGTACTACCCGAACGGCAAAAAGGGCGGTGAAGGTCACTTGAAAAAGAAAATTTAATAGAGGGGGTGGGAGAATAAGTCTTGCTGGAAGTGAGCAATAGATTGCTGACCTTTCCCCCTCAACCAGTGCATATGGATTGATGTGTGTGCTGTCCGACTATTAAGAATCACACAGGCAATTTTATTTGTACGGCTAATCCCCCCAGTGTCATCGAGCGCGAAAACCGGAGTTCCCCCTGATAACACTCGACAATGTCGCCGACAATCGCCAGCCCCATGCCGTGACCTTCGACCCTTTCATCCAGTCGGCCGCCACGGCGGGTGATCGTGTCGATGGCATCTTCAGGAATGCCTGGGCCGTCGTCCTCAATCGTCAGGTTCAGCGAATCACTCAGGCTGACAAGGATGCTGACCTCATGTCTGGCCCATTTGCAGGCGTTGTCCAAGAGGTTGCCCAGCAGTTCCAGCATGTCTTGAGCATCAATGCGTGTGCCGATCCCTTCCGGCACGGTCGAGTTCACGACCAGGGATTTATCCCGATACATCATCTGCAACGTCTGTAGCAAGCCGGGAAAATCCACACTGAAATCGAACGCGCTGGCAGAGGGTGCCGAGCCGGCTAATCGGGCGCGATTGAGTATCCTTTGAATTAACTGTGTTGTGGTCTCCGCTTGTCGCTGTAGCACCTGTGCGATGTCGGGTAGATGACTCAATTGTTTGTCCTGAGAGACCTGTTGTATGACCGTCAACGGCGTCTTCAGTGCGTGTGCCAGATCGGAGAGTGAATCGCGGTGCCGTTTTAGTCGGGATTCCAGCGCACCGTGCAGATGGTTAATTTCATTCACCAGTGCAATCAATTCCTGCGGCACGTCTGTTTGCAGACTGCGAATTTTGCCGGCTTCTAAATCGACTAAATCCTGTTGCACCTGTTTGATCGGCTGCAATCCGCGACGCATTAACCAGATTTGCCAGAGCACCAGCAGTATCAGCAAGGGAAGAATAATCATACTGAATCGTTGCCGAAAGGCGGCGATGGCGGCCTCTACCGGGGCAAAATCTTCCGCCACGACGATGGTTACCGGCTGCTCATTCTTCACAAACTGGCTAACCAGCACCAACAGGGGCTGGCTTTGCGGGCCGGTGGTGCGTTGTCTGTCTACCAATTGCCCTGCGGCTTTTTCGTAGGTGATATTCAAGTCCCATAACGAGCGCGAACGCAGGGTTTCGCCCTCGTGCTCCAGTACAAAATAATGCCCGGAAAACGGTTGTTGATACACGGCACCGACTTTGACGTTGTCGAGATTAAGCTGACTAGCGTCTGGGGTGATCGCTGCCAGCAAGGTTTCGGCATCATGGGCAAGGCGGTTATAAATATAGTCTTCGGTTAAATAGCGAATACCCACACTGACGAAAATCCACAGTAGCGCAAAGGCGGCGATCAGGCTCAACAGCAGGCCGACGCTTAATTTCGTTTGCAGTGATCGCATGGGGGGCGTTCCTTTAGCCTGTCGAGGTGTCTTTGAAGATATAGCCCTGGCCTCGACGGGTTTCTATCTGATCTTTGCCGATAACCTGTCGCAGTCGGTTGATGTAGACCTCGATGACATTGCTGTCTTTATCCGAATCAAAATCATAGACATGCTCCATCAGCGTCGACTTTGACAACACCTTGCCCGCATGCAGCATCAAGTAGCGTAATAGCCGAAACTCGATGCCGGTTAAAGCATGTTGTTGACCGTCCGCTGAGGTCAGACGTTGGGTGTTGCTATCCAGAACCAGCCCGCTTTTGCGTAGCTGATCAGACGGTGCTGATTTGAGACTGCGCTGCAACACCGCGTTGAGTCGGGCCAGCAATTCTTCAACATGGAAGGGCTTGCCGAGATAATCGTCGGCACCGGCCTTGAATCCTTCCACGCGCTCATGCCAGCTGTCCCTGGCGGTGAGGATGATCACCGGCAGGGTAAAGCCATCCGCGCGCCAATGACGTAGCACTTCTAACCCGCTACGTTGGGGCAACCCCAAATCCAGCACTACAACATCATGAATGGACTCGCGCCCAAGGTATTCAGCATCGACACCATTATCCACGCAATCGACTGCGTAACCGGCGTGTTCCAGCGCAGGGCGTAGCGCGCCAACCAAGTCTTTGTCGTCTTCAACCAGTAGCAGTCGCATCGTTTAGTCTTCTATCTCTTCTTTCAACAACGTGCCGGTTGTTGCGTCAAACAAATATTCGTGAACAACGCCGAACTTATCCACGATTTCAATTTCGTAAAGCAGGCGACCGCGCTTGTCTTTGAGTTCGACCTCAATCACTTTGCCTTTCTTGGATGCCGGAAGATTCTCAATAATGGTTTGCAGCGGCAGAATCTGACCAGACTCGACCAGTCGCTGAGCCTCTTTGTGATCAGATGCCAGGAGCTTTGATGACAAGAGCAGAATGACCGGTAATACCAGCGGATTGATCTTGTGTATTGCCTGCATCACGGCGCACCTCATGCTGATTTAACCCGGTTGTAGTGGCCCCATCCTTTATACTCTGATTGTAGCCGCTACCTGACGGGATCGCTGATTCAGTCGTGCCAATAACCTACACCGGGAATGCTGACTTCATCTTCATTGAAGCTGCCTTTGGCGGCGTTTTGGTGGCACGCGTTACATTGGCTAAAGCTACCGACTTTCGGGTTATCCACCACGAAGCGGCGCGGTATCTCATCATGCTTGCGGATAAAGTAGGGAACACTGGTAATGCGGTCGACGATTTCACCCTCCGCCAGTGAACGAGTGATTTTTTGTGAGCGGCGGTAGTCGGACACCTCGGCTGCATTTTTTAGCAGGTAGCTGAGCAGTTCAGTGCGGGTGCTTTCTGCCAGTTCGGCATTCTCGCCAAAGTGGTTATCCAGCGTTTCCATCATGTTGCGCCAGGACGCCCCGGGTAAAAGGCCCGGCGGGTAAGCCATGTGGCAGCTTCCGCACTCTTGCTGGTACAGGTCGTTTGAAACCGGCGCGACACCGGGCCGCTTCAGGCTGGAAAGATCCCAAAACACACTGCGATCCCCATCCTCGTCACTCCAGGCCTGGTCGGAACTGAAAAACACAGCGGTTGTGGTGATCAGCAGCAGGGTGATTAAACTCAAGCTGACTGTAAATGTTTTCATGGTGGGTTCCTTAATCTGCTTCGTTGTTTGTGATCTGCTTTTTGCGCATGAGCTCGTTGGAATGATTTACTGACTCTGTAAAAAGACCAGCATGTCGCCCTTCTCCTGAGCGCTGCATTCTCGGCCAAAGGTCCATTTACAGTTCCGCAGAAGCCACTTTTCGATCTCGGCTTGTTTGCGCAAGCGCGTGGCGTTCGCCGATGGCGCCATGGGTTCAATGGCTTTTTTCGTCTTTACATGCTGACCCGGCTTTTTAAGGTCGGCGCCATGGCAGGTGGTGCAACTACGCAAAGCAAAAGACTCGGAATCTGCCACGCGACTTTCCCATAGGCGTTGTCCTCTGGCGCTGTCAAAGTTGCCTGCGCCTTGTTGTTGATAGTCCGTTAGCAACTGTTTAATAGCGGACTCGCCCGCAATGGCGGCGAAGGATGCCAGCGCCATTCCTCCAGACAGAATGACCAGTCTTAACACGGACAAATACGCTCGATTGCGTTTGTGTTGTTTCATGATGTCGTTCCTCAAACTACGCAGGATCTGCAAAAAGTGCCTTTCACATGCGATTCGGTGACGTTTGTGTGATTCGGTGACGTTTGTGCAATTCGGTGAAGCCTCAGGCATCATCGAGCTTTCGCTTGTTACCGCTGAACATAGCGCCGATCAGGTTTTCCCGATGGATCAGACTCTCAACGATCACGCCCGCTACGTGCACAAAGACAAGAAATAACGTGAAGTTGGCGAAGAACTCATGTACTTCCTCAAGCATTTCCGCCCAGAAATTTTCATGATTGATCACCCAGCTAGCCAGCGGCCCTTGACCTTCATCGACACCAAAAAGAACCACGCCTGAGACAGTGGTGGCGATCAGGCTTAACATCAGCAAGATCACCATCGCCCCGCCGGCGGGATTGTGTCCGAGATAGCGTTTTGCTCTGAGCGCGAGGGTATCTTTCAGGAATATCAGGATATTTTTTGGTGAATAGACAAAGTCGGAGAATCGCGCGTGTCGCGTGCCAATCAACCCCCAGACAATGCGAATAACGAGCAACCCCAGCACGGTATAACCTGCCCAGGAATGAATCGTGATGAAATCATCTTCCGTCAGGTAGGCCAAAAAGAACGCGCCGACCAAGAACCAGTGAAAAAGTCTTACTAACGGGTCCCACACCCGCACTTCATTATTGTGGGTCGTGTTCGCTGGTTTTTTCGTCATCATGGCAGCATTCCTTATTTATCGGTGTGATCTATTGTTGTTGCCATGACTTTACGAAATGAAACTTAAACGAACCTGAAAAACGCGGTTTGAAGGGATTTATTGGGGGAAAACGTGCGCAACCGCTTCACCCAAGACTCCGTGACAATTAGCTGATTGCAGTTAGACTGGTGAATGAAGTTTTTATTTTTCGAGCCAGGAATATGATATGACTGACGAGAGTTTGCCTGCTTGGTATCAGGATGCACTGAAAAGCTTTGTGAACAAGGAGGGCGTATTGCCGCCGCCGTGGATTTTTTCTGAAAACGCGCATCCCTCCAGTTTGCAGTGGCGAATGGGGGCAGGGGAAACCTACATGATGGTGTTTTTCGAATGGTGGGCAAATTTTCCGACCGAGGCGCAGCGTATCGCCTATTTCCAAAAGTGGCCGCCACCTCCACGCTGGTATGCCTGGATGTCTGATTTCATCTGGGACTTGAAACCCTGGGAGGCCGGAGGGGAGTTTAACTATCAGCCTTACTTTGACCGCCTGAAAAATCTGGGTTTTCCCGATGGCGACCGCTATCAGGCCGATTTGGATGATGAGCAGTGGCGGTAGCTTCGTGATCCATGCCTATCTATCTGAGCCGTTTACGAATACGGCTTAAGGCTACCGGTGTAATGCCAATGTAAGAGGCGACATATTGCAGCGGAATTTTATCGACCAGCGCGGGATGTTGGTCGATAAAATTCAGGTAGCGTTGCTCTGCGCTTAACTGCACAAAGGCGTTTTCCCGTTCCTCCTTGGCGATAAACAGGGCTTCCATCATATGAGCGTAGGTTTCCAGAAAGCCGGGGATCTGTTTCATTCGATCAAAGAATGATTGCCAGTGAAACTCCAGACAAAGACAATCTTCCAGTACTTCAATGTTGAACAGCGCCGGGGTTTGACGAATCATGGCGCGTGTCGATCCGGCCATTCCGGGGCTTCGGGCAAAGGACTGGGTGAACTCTTTGCCGTCGGGTGAGAGGCTCACATACCGTGCCAGTCCGTTGGCCAGAAAAAACAGTTTGGGTGCCGGTGCCCCCTGCTGAATCAGTCTGGCCCCTTTAGGATAGTGCTTTAGCTCGGCATCGATACCGAGTTCGGCGAAGTTTCCAACCTTGAACAGACCGTAAGACTGGCTGAAATAGGTGAGAAATGCTTGTTCGACTTGCTGCCTATTCATCGGGTTTCCTGTTCAATTTGCCATGAATGCCAGGATATTAAATAGAGTGCCAGAATTGTCAATGCGATACCGGGGAGTGCGATTGGCCATTGTCCCTCTGTTATTAAGCCTTGTGGCAGGGCAACCAGTGTCGGCACCAGATAAGTGAATGCGAGCAGTCGGTTGGGGCCCACACGTTGTACCAGATATTGCTGCAGAAAAAAGGTAGCGAGTGTGGTGAAAAGTGTCAGGTATAGCAGTGCCTGCCAGAAGCCTTGTTGTTGCCACGCCACGGTTTCCAGCTCGCCGGCAAAGAGCAGGAGGGGAAGTAACATCAGGCTGCCTGTGAGCAGAATCAAAAAGGCTCCAATCCGGGCGGGTATCCGGGTGCCCCATTTTTTTACCAGCACGGCGTGCATTGCCATACACACACTGGCTAGCATAAATATTGAATCGCCGGATCGCCATTGCAAGGCGTCGATTTGGTGGGGGTGGCTGGCCAATAGTACCCAAAGCGCGCCTCCGGTGCCGATTAAAAAGCCCAGCAATTTTAGCCCTTCGATGCGGCTGTTAAGCCAGAGATAACTCAGACCGACGCTGAATAGCGGAATCAGGGTGTAAATGACCGAAGTATTTAGCGCCGTGGTGGTTTTCAGGGCTTCGAACATGCCGATAAAGAACAGCACCAGAAAGGCGCTGATGCCACTATATTGCATGAGTAATCGGGCATGGAGATAGGATTTCAGTTGCTTGTAGACTAACGGCAGCATCAACAGGCTCGCGAGAATAAAACGCAAGCCGGTGCTGGCCACCGGACTCGCATACGGCAGCAGTGATTCGGACACTACAAAAGAGGAGGCGAGAAGGCTGATCCAGAGTAGCAACGTGAGGTGGTTTGAGAGGTTATCTTTCATGTGTGATCACCTTAGAACTACGAACGGAGGCACGGGTCAGCCTTGCACCACGAATTTGTGATACAAAAACTCCGATACAGCACGATCTACCGGTAACTCAAACCATTGCGTCAGCTTTTGGTGGAGCTCTTCGATATGCTGGATTTTTGAGATTTGGGTCTCGCCTTTTTCTATATGATAAAAATCGCCGTTGCGGAGTGAGTAAATCTTGTTTTGGAGTTTTCGGCTTACCACCAGGTTATTGACGAAACCGGCCGTGGGGAATTTATGCGAGTAGAAATGGCCAGCAAGGCAATCCGCTTCGTTATAGTGGTTGAGATCGAAGCGATAGAGCGTGAAATAGGCGCTGTCTTTCCATATCTGAAAGCCAATATCACCCTTGGCGAGTTCGACCATGCGAAAGCGTTCATCTTCCTGCTCCTGTTCTAATCCCGGCACCAGCTTGAGGGGCAGGCGTGCGCCAAAATGACCAAAACCGGCATCCACAATGTAGCTTTCGCCATCCAGCGTGACCAGCGTAATTCGGTGCGTTCGGGGAACCTCATCCTCCTTGTTGTAAACCACCCGAGCCATCAGAATCCGCGCTTCATAGCCGAGGGTGGTGAGCACATCGAAAACCAGCTTATTGTGTTCGAAGCAGTAACCACCGCGTTTTTCCACAACAATTTTTCGATAAACCGAGGCGCTATCTAGGGGAATCTCCTGAGACAGCACCACCGCCAGGCTGTTGAAGCTAAAGCGCGCAATGTGTCTGCATTGCAACTGCCTGAGGAGTTCAGGCTTATCCATTGTGGCATCCAATCCCAGTTCGGCGAGATAACCTTGAGTGATTTCTGTTAGCGTCATTGCAGAAACTCCTTTGATTGATTGTTGACGCTAGCTTACCTTGTCAGTGAGGGGAAATAATTAACCCGGGTTTAGTGGCGTAACGGCCATGGCTTAACCCGTTTTGGGCATTTTCGCCTGCAATTTCTCCGGTATCACTTGCCCATGTTCGCAAGCGCTCTGCAATAATCTCAGCTGTTCGGATTTCAGTAATTTTTCGAGCTTTTTAAGCTGACGAATCCGGTCGGCGACTTCTTCCAGTTTTTGTTCCAGCAACTCTGCCCCTTTGGCACAACTTAGGCCAGACTCGCGCCGCATGACCAGAAAGTCGTGAATTTCCTGCAACTGAAAGCCCATTTCCTGGCATTGGCGAATAAGCAAAAGCTCCTGCACGGTTTGCTGATCGTAATCGCGATAGTTGCTGGCGGTGCGCCGGGGTGGTTTGATCAGGCCGCTGCTTTCATAAAATCGCAAGGTGTGACGGCTATAGCCGGTGACTTTTTCGACTTCCGAAATTCGCATAATTCCCTCTTGACTGTAGAGCTGACTCGATACTTTACACTGTTTTTCACCATTTCACAGTAAAGGAGTTTAGGCATGGCACGCATTCTGGTGACGGGAGCAAGTGGTTACATTGGCAGTTGGTTGGTGGCACATTTGAGTGGCGAGGGACACGAGCTGGATTTATTGCTGCGTGACGAAGGTAAGATCAATCGTATTCGTCAGCAATGTCGTGAGCGGGGCGGTAACCCGGATAAATTGCATGCACTGAAAGGGGATCTGTCATTGCCGGATCTGGGCCTGAAAGCCCGCCAAGGAGAGTCGCGCACCTGGGATGTGATCATTCATTCCGGTGCGTTGTTTGGCTGGGGGCTGGATTATCAACAGGCTTATGCCAGCAATGTGCAGGGCAGTCTGGCGATGGTAAAACTGGCGGCCAGACACGAAGCCCGTCTGATCTGGCTGGGTGGCTTTATGTTGCTTAACCCGGTTCATCTGGCAGAACTCAAACTGGATGAATGTGTCGCGCAGGACGATTATGCCTCGATTTACCGCAAAGTCGGCGTGTATGAGGCTAGTAAAATCGAAGCGCATTTCCGCTCTCGCCTGCTCGCCGAACGCTTGAAGGTAAACTTTAATGTGATCCACCCCGCTACGGTGTGCGGCCACAGTGTGACTGGTGAGGTGGACTCGCATCAGGCGTTGTTCGAACTTTGCACGAATCTTATTCAGGGCAAGCTGTCGGCCATCCCCGGTAATGCCAGCCATCAGCTGCCGCTGGTAAGTATTGATAGTGTCTGTAAGGTCGTGGCAGAAGTGGTGCGTCAGCCGTTGCCCAGCGGAACCGATCTGCTGGTGGCGCATCCCGACAGTTTGAGTCTGGCCGATAACATCCGCGTGTTGGGTGCTGCCATGCAGGTGCCGGCCCCGACGCGGTTTGCGCCACTGTTTTTGCTCAAGCTGCTGTTGCGTATTCCTGGTTTGGAAAAGCTATTTCGTACCAGTCGCGAAAGTCTGGCGTTTATTCGTGCAGAAAAGCCCGACTACCGTGAATTTCAGGCGTTTGTTGCCAGCCGGAATATCGCTTTGCCAGAGTTGAAAAGCAATTTGGCGCAGATGGCGCGGTATATTGCTGATCAGCAGCCAGCGAATTTGGTACCGTTGGCCCCCTCTCCCTAACCCTCTCCCCGAGGGGAGAGGGAATGGTTCGACATGGGGCCCATCACCGGGGGAACAGCAGCGCGTATCTAACTCCCCTCTCCCAATTTGGGAGAGGGGCGGGGGGAGTGGGTGTTGGGCGTTGCAGTGGCTTCGCGATGCCCCCTCTCCCTAACCCTCTCCCCGAGGGGAGAGGGAATGGTTCGACATGGGGCCCATCACCGGGGGAACAGCAGGGCGTTTCTAGCTCCCCTCTCCCAATTTGGGAGAGGGGCTGGGGGAGAGGGCATTGGGTGATGCAGTGGCTTGGCGATGCCCCTCTCCTAACCCTCTCCCCGAGGGGAGAGGGAATGGTTCGACATGGGGCCCATCACTGGGGAACAGCAGAGCGTATCTAACTCCCCTCTCCCAATTTGGGAGAGGGGCCGGGGAGAGGGCATTGGGCGTTGCAGTGGCTGCGCGATGCCCCTCTCCCTAGCCCTCTCCCCGAGGGGAGAGGGAATGGTTCGGCATGGGGCCCATCACCGGGGAAATAGCAGAGCGTATCTAACGCCCCTCTCCCAATTTGGGAGAGGGGCTGGGGGAGAGGTGTTGGGCGTTGCAGTGGCTGCGCGATGCCCCTCTCCCTAGCCCTCTCCCCGAGGGGAGAGGGAATGGCCTGGTATGGCGCCCATCACCGGGGAAATAGCAGGGCGTTTTAGCTCCCCTCTCCCAATTTGGGAGAGGGGCCGAGAGGGTGTTGGGCGTTGCAGTGGTTGCGCGATGCCCCCTCTCCTAACCCTCTCCCCGAGGGGGAGAGGGAATGGCTCGGCATGGGGCCCATCACCGAGGGAACAGCAGAGCGTATCTAACGCCCCTCTCCCAATTTGGGAGAGGGGCTGGGGGAGAGGGTGTTGGGCGTTGCAGTGGCTGCGCGATGCCCCCTCTCCCTAACCCTCTCCCCGAGGGGAGAGGGAATGGTTCGGCATGGCGCCCATCACCGGGGAAATAGCCGGGCGTATCTAACTCCCCTCTCCCAATTTGGGAGAGGGGCCGGGGGAGAGGGTGTTGGGCGTTGCAGTGGCGGCGCGATACCCCCTCTCCCTAACCCTCTCTCCGAGGGGAGAGGGTATGGTTCGGCATGGGGCCCATCACCGGGGGAACAGCAGAGCGTTTCTAACTCCCCTCTCCCAATTTGGGAGAGGGAACGCTTATGGCTGGGTGGCAGGGTTTGGCACCATCACTCGGCAGAACAGGAGATCATCCTGATAAGTGACTGCATCCAGTTGAATGTGCTGCGCGCTTAATAAATCCAGGAAGCTTCCGAGTTGTTCGCTGCTTAACGGGTCGGGCAGGCCTTGCCAGACTGCTTTGGTGCGAAATGCATCGTCGACATCCAGCAGTGTGCTTAATTGCCTGATGGAGTTCTGTCCAACGATGGTCGGCGGGAGGTCAAGCACCAGTTTGCTTTTCATTTCTTTGCGGGAGCGGGCTTCGGCGGGGTAGGTGATTTCTGTCAAATTGATTTCGCGCTGCAGCGTGAAGTTTGGCTGATTAGGCTCGGTGCCGGTGAGTGTGGCGATCTGGCGGGATTCGCTTTCCTTGCGGATCAGTGCCTTGGTATGCACGTCTCGAATGCTTTTCTCTCTACCCCGGACTTCCGTTCTTTGTGCCTCTGCCGCATTCGCCAGTGCATCGGCCGCGCAGGAAAAATAGGCATTCTGCCAGCGGCCGGTGGCGGCGTCTCCAGAGGTGGTGCATGTGTAGCCGTCGGCACAGGGTTCGGCGTCCAGCTGCTCGACGCCTTTTACCCGACTAAAGGGAATGTTGCGGGATTCCGAAAACAGCCAGGCTTCATCCGCGTCAAAGGTCTCTGTCGGTGGCATGAGGGCGGCTTTTAAACCCGGTACGATATCGGCAAATTCCCTGCCCATGGTTTTGCGTTCCTGCAGGTATTGCTCGGTCGAGAGGTTGCCCAGTTGGTGTTGTTTACACAGAAATTCGGCTTCCGCAAAGTAGATTTGCACCTGCTTTTCGACATTTTTCACATTGGAGGTCGAGACATAAGTGCCGCCCAGTCCGAGGATGCCGTAGGATGCGTTGAGTGACATGGCCTTGTCCTGATATAGCAGGGGAGACGCGCACTCGTCAGTCACTGCTAACGGTTTGATAGATTGGCAGCCTGCCAGTGCAAGGGTCAGTCCAAGGTAACCGGTAATGAAGTGCGTTCGTTTCATCGTTGTGTTATCGCCCCTGCTAACTGTGCATAGATAAGTTACTCCTCTGGAATTCTAGCATGGGTCGCCATTCGATAAGATAGAGAATAAAAATTGGTATCCAAAGCGAGAAATGCCCCTAGAATGCCTGATTGAAATCCTCTAATTTTGGAAGCAGCGTGCGCTTTATATGTGCTTTTGCTTATTTTAGGGGTAAGCAAATGTCGGTGACTAACTCATGTTCGGGGGTTTCTGGCATCAGATTCCGATAATGGAAAAACAACGGAAAATCCCGCAGCTCTTCACCACTTTCTGGTAACCATTCGCGATATAGATAGTAAGCACACGGGCCAATCAGGTTGTGACTGCCCAAATGCCGCACCACGGCACAGCGCCCGCCAGGAATGGTTTTGTTAACTACGCCTTGTGGATTGGAGGGTACCGCTTGGGCAACCGAACCACTGATATCGAAACGGAATTGCTCCGGCGGCGTTGTATTCGGATCATCGTAGGCGATGCCGAACGTTTCGCTGGTGTTGACTGGTGAAAGCCCCGTGCTTTTGCGCCACTCGATAAAGATTCGGGCGGATTCGTTGACCAGATCGGGCGCTCCCCGGTGTTCCAATGCCGCGATCCGGGTTTCGGGAAACTCGATGATGTTCACTTCCATAACTTGGTTCCTCTCTCTGACAGGAATTTGATACTGTTCTGTCCATGGCTGCCAGGCCGGACGTTTTCTGAATTGAGAAGGCGTTTGACCAAAGGTGTTTTTAAACGCGCGAGAAAACGACTCGGGATTCTCGAAACCTGCTTCCAGCGCAATCTCGATCACCTGCTTTTCCTTCTGGAAAGCCAGTCGATAGGATGCGCGTTTCAGTCGCATCAATTGCCTATAGCGGGAAACGTTAATTCCTGCGTACTGCGAAAACTGCCGATGGAAATGGAATTTCGAAAAATTGGCCACACGGCTTAAATGCTCCACGGAGAGGTCCTCGTACAAGTGCTCGTCGATATAGTCGAACACCTTGGCGAACCGCTCCGCATACGCCGAAATCTTTTTTTCGTTCATTCCCGACCTCCTCAATCAGGGCTAACTATGCCCGGATCTTTAGGAATCATCCTGACTGAAATTGCTCAATTCCCTAATCGCAAAAAGAACTGTGTCGTAAAGTCATCCGCCGGAAAAAAGGTTTCCACTTTGAGTTCGTCGGCAGTGACATCCTGCGCCGTACCAAACGAGGAGATCATGCTGAATATTTTCAGCGTCAGATTGCCCACTCCCAATTCCATGGGTAGCAGGGGCGCAAAGTTTTCGTTTAGCTCGTTGGTGGCATCGCCGGAGGCCTGGTCTTTCAACTCGACGAGCAAGTTTTGCAAGGTGGTGTTGTTCGGGTCGGCGGCGACCTCTCGTTGTAAACGTACCATGAGATGTTTTGACACCTCATTCCAATTGTTAATCAAGGGTTTCATGCCCTGTGGATGAAACGTTAAGCGGTAGACGTTCTTTTGTCCGCCGGGATCGACACGCTCCCATAATTGATTCTGGTTTCCCAGCAATTCTAAAAATCGTACGGCAGCCCTGTTCGACAGCAGCATGTTCCAATTGCGATCGACCACAATGGCCGGATAGGGCTCGTGGTGATCCAGCATCATTTGCAAGGCTTTGTTGACTGTGGCCATGCCCTGGCTGTCCAGCGTGCGCTCTTTGAATACGGGGGCAAATCCGGCGGCGGTAAGCAGTTGGTTGCGTTCGCGCAAGGGTAAATCAAGTACGTCGCAGAGGTTGAGCACCATATCGCGACTGGGCTTCGCGCGGCCGGACTCCAGAAAGCTGACGTGCCGTTGCGAGACGCCCGCGTCGAGCGCGAGATCCAGTTGGGAACGTTTTCTGAAATTCCGCCATTGCTTGATCATGGCGGAAAATGAAGATTCCACGGCACCCATTCGAATATCTCCCCCCTGCCTGGGCTACGTTATATTCCAGCATACTAGCAGCTTGTCCCTGTATTGCCGCAATTACCTCTGAGGTAATTGTTTGGTCGCTGGCGTTGGTGAACACTGAAATGGTCTTAATCAACGATGAGGGAATCACAATGACACTTCGTAAAGCGCTACTATGGCTGATTTTTATCGACTTTGCGGTATTTAGCGGTTGGGTTATGTGGCAAGTAGGCTACATGGGCGTCTGGGCCGCGGGTTTTACTGATCCCGGCAGTATGCAGTTACTGTTCGATCTGGTGATATGTTGCTTGCTGATCAGTTCCTGGCTCAAGCAGGATGCGCGTCAGTGGGAGATGAATCCTTACCCATGGATGGTGGCAATCTTTATCACCGGTTCTATCGCTATATTGGTGTATCTGCTGGTCCGCGAATATCGTAAGGAGGGGGTACCCCAAGGCCTTCGCCAAACTGCAGGCGCGATGTCTTCTTGATCGTGAATGCAAATACACGGGTGTTAACGCCTGCGTTGGCAGGCGTATTCTGTTCTGTGTTTAGCGGGTCATTTTCTTTACAAATACCACCACAAATAAGGCCAGCGTGAAACTGCCCACAAAGGCCTCGGTCGCAGCGTTGGCTCTCGCCAGCCCGGTAGGCGTGAGGTCTCCATAACCCAGTGTGGTGAAGGTGACGATGCTGAAATACAGACAACTCATGAAGTTTGACAGATTGGTGAGCAAAGGCAGCTCCGTATTCATCCGTAATGGATGGCCGCCGTCCGAAATGCCGATTAAAAAGTAGTTGAGTGCAAAAAATAGAATCGCCAGCGCAGAAAAGATAATCACCCGCATAGGGCGCTCGCCATAGCCACAGAAGACATCCACGCTCTTGGATACCATGCGACGAAACGAATAAGGCGGCATCTGATAGCGACGCATGGTCATTTCGCGCACAAAAAAATTACCGGCATCTTCGAACATGCCCTGATTTTCAGTGACTTTGCGTAAATGGCGATAAGTTTCTTCAGCTTGCTGGTAGAGATCCAGACGCTCTCTTTCAGACTCGGTACCATGCGCGAGTTCTTCCTGAAATAGTTGCTCTCCCCAATTAACATTATCCAGCTTGGCGCGTTCCAGATTTGCTCCCAACAGATTACAGCCTTGCAGGTTGGCACAGTGCAAATTAGCCCCCTCCAGATTGGCTTTCATGAGCGACGAGTGGCTCAGGTCGAGATTGAATAGATGTGCGCCCCGCAAATCGGCGCGATACAGGTCGGAATGGGTGAGTTGCAAGCCTTGTCGTTCGCCGGCGTTAACCAGATTAATAGAGGCCAATTGCGTCCGACGTAAGGAAAAGCCTGTCATGGGGATGCCGGTTCGGGCGCGTTGCTCAAGGCGCCGAATCAGATCGGCATCACGTTTTACCGGCTCTAATTGTTGCCAGTAGCTGGCATCATCGGGATGAGTCCGGTTGTCTGAGGCACTCTGTACCGGTTCTTTCATGGGGGAATCGTTCCAGGCTGGTCAGCGATGCTGTCAGTATAGATGACTAAAAAGCACTGGATGCAACAATCGGGCGGGTTTGCAGTCGGAGGGGTTTTTCCGGGAAAATAGCGCTCCATTAATTTCGGCCAGGGTAGGCCAGAACAACAGCACGAAAGGAAGTGGAATGAAGCAACTCATCATGGTTTTTGTGGGCCTCCTGTTGGCAACCACACAAGTGAATGCGACCGCGCAAGCAACGGAGTCTCTGATTTACGAAGGCGAGGCAATGGCTACCTTGTCGAACCCTCTCGAAGCCTATTTTAATGACGCACGGCCTAAGCCGCGAAAAATTCTCAAGGCAACCTGTTCTGCTATCTGGCGGGGCTATCTCGCTACCTGGGAAGTGAAAGGCCAGACCCTGTATTTAAACAAAATAGCCAAAGGTTCCTGCTCGGGTAATGGGGCAGACATTCCGTTAGCGAAGATTTTTCCGGGGAAAACGTCCCCGCTGAAGGCAGCATGGTTTTCGGGGGTGTTAATTATTCCCGAGGGTGAGATGGTTCGCTATCGACACGACGAGTATGAATCAACCTATGAACACTACCGTTTGGTGATGGTTTCCAGCGGTAAGGTGGGTAAGGTGCAGAGGCTGGATCTGGACGCCTTTCAGAAGCTCAGATCCGAACGGTTTGTAAGGTATCAGTCCACCGAAGCATATCGCCAGCGGTTTGATAAACTACGTGCCTCCGGACGTTATTCGAAATCTGAAGCCGAACAGCGCTTGTACAAAACCGATATGGCCTATTATTTGGCGGTAGCGGAGTGAGCCACAGCCGCTCAAATAACTTTACGGCAGCCATAAAATGACCACACTCAGTATTCCCGACGGCTTTGTGAGCGTAGAAACTGAAGTAAAAAAGAGTCGGTTTATTGCCTGGGCCGATCATGCCGCTTCGCGTGAAGACGCGATGGCATTGCTCGAAAAAGCCCGCCAACAGTACCCCGATGCCCGTCACCATTGTTGGGCATACATTAGCGAAAATGGCCGTTCGGCGGCGGCATCAGACGATGGTGAACCGTCTGGGACGGCAGGCAAGCCCATACTGAATGTGCTGCAACACAAAGAGATTACCGACGTCATGCTGGTGGTGATTCGCTATTTTGGCGGTATTAAACTGGGTGCGGGTGGGCTGGTCCGGGCCTACTCGGGGGCCGCACAAGCGGCGATGGATGCCTTGGCGCTAAAGCATCCGGTGGCGATGATCCGGGTCTCTTTCAGTTGTGATTTCGCCCAGGAAGCCCAGGCGCGCTATTGGGTGGAGCAAGCATCGGGCGTGATTGATACTGTCGATTACGGCCGCCAGGTGACCTTGCACGTGCAATTACCTGAAATAAACTATTCTGCATGGCGGGCGCAGGCCGGGCATAAAGTCCACATTCAGTCGTCTTCCGCGCCAGGCTTTGGAGAATAATCTCTTTATAGAAGCGTGATACAATGGCGCGTTTTCAACCGGTGGTCTCCGTGGGAGTTGTTATTCGGAGCGATACACAGGTTTCTCCGAAAGATAATCAGGTTTCCCCGAGAAGCGTCGAGCGCAGGATAGGTTCAAATTGACAAACACTAATTATCACCACGGTGATTTAAAGCGTGCACTGGTGCAGGCCGCGAAGGAAATACTCCGCTCGGAAGGGGCCGATGCCTTGTCATTGCGAGCCATTGCTGCCGCCGTAGGAGTGTCTCATATGGCACCTTATACTCATTTCAAAAACAAGCGGGAGCTGTTGCAAGCCGTGGCCGCATCGGGATTTGATGAATTGGCCGAACGCATGTTGATTGAAAAAAAGCCAGACTTGCGACGACGTGATCTGATCTTGAATTATGGCGTAGTGTATGTGCAATTTGCGGTGGAGAACCCGGAAATCTATCGCTTGATGCTGAGCCAGGTGGATACTGGAGGACGTCGCAACAAAGGCACAAAGCCCGAGTCACCGGCGAAAGTGAGAGTCTCGGAAAAACTCGAAAGCAGTACCCAGCGCCCATTCAAACTTTTGCATGCGGCGTTTGCCAAGCCCGGGGTGGATGACAAGGTGGTGTTAGCCAGAGCCCTGGGTGCCTGGTCGATGGTTCATGGCATGTCGGCGCTGATTATTGACGGACACCTTCAAATCCCGAAAGGTATGGATGTCATTGATTTGTTTAAAATCGCGGTATCACCCTGAGGTACTGGATGTTTGTTTTTGCCCGTATGGATGTCTGTAGGGACCAGCATTAAAGATCGTATCTGTCCTACCTTTGCGCAGTGCAGGAGCAGGTTCCGCAGAACGAATTAATCGCTTTTGATCTGCTATTCATCCCACCAAACGCGGCGCCATTCCCGAACACTTGCCGCCGATATTACGACGACTAGAACTTGGTGATGAAGATTGGCTGGAGCACGCCGGCGCGTTTGTTTTCAGTCTATTTCATCTCTACAGCGCAATATTGATATTGCAACCACCCTAATGACGCTTTTAAGTACCTCGACAATATTGTTCCGGTAACACGCTAAGTATGATACCCCATGCCTGAAGGCGGCCCGTCCTCGGGGCGCTTGGGGTGTGGTGCAGGGTTTGTTCAGGTGGTTTCGGCCAGCGCGGCGAGGACGCCATGCCTACAGGGTTGCCACCGAATTTAAGGTGCAGCGTTAACCCACCTTGGCAAGGCCTGGATTCTTTTTGTTCCGGTACTTAACTCGACCGCCATTCGTAATTTATCGGATATCGCAAGACAAGAATAGCTTCGGGCTGCAGCGTGCTGCCGGATAGACTCCTGAAATTCGAAAAGAGACAGCACACCGCCCAAGGAATTCGGTCTTCTCGCCAACGATCCGTTCGAAGGCGACTACCATTGCTGACACAATAATTTATATCAAAGGACTTGCACCTCCAGCTTGCCCTGTAGCAACATTACTACATGTGTGATCTGTCAGGAGCGATTACTATGACTATTACAACCCTATCCAGCCGGGAGCTGAATCAGAATGTTACTCGTGCCAAAAAAGCCACCGAGAACGGCCCGGTTTTCATCACTGATCGCGGTAAACCTGCGCATGTGCTGTTGAGCTTTGAACAGTATCAAGAACTCACTGGACAGCGTCGCAACATTGCTGATGCGTTGTCGATGCCTGATATCGCAGATATTGAGTTTGATCCCGCGCCTGTGACAATCGAACCCAGTGCGGCTGATTTCTCATGATGTACCTTCTCGATACCAATATTGTGTCTGAACTGAGAAAAGTGCGGGCGGGTAAGGCTGACCCAAACGTTGCTGCATGGTCAGAAAGGGTTGATGCATCTGAGCTGTTTGTGTCGGCGATCACCATCCTGGAGTTGGAGCTAGGCGTGTTGTCGATAGAGCGTAAAGATGCCGTCCAGGGAGCCGTACTGCGTGCTTGGCTGGAGCAGCACGTATTACCGGAGTTTACCGGACGAACGCTGCCCGTTGATACGGCGGTTGCACAACGTTGCGCCCGACTGCATGTGCCCGACAGGCGCAGCGAGCGTGATGCGCTCATTGCGGCGACAGCGCTTGTGCATGGCATGACGGTAGTTACCCGCAATGTGGCCGATTTTCAGCCCACGGGGGTGACACTCCTGAATCCTTGGGAACCAGACCTCTGACCCGCCAGGAAAAGACAGAAACTGTCGTCCAGGAATAATACCTGTTAAAAAGTTCGATTTCTGGGCGTTTAGTGCACCAAATAGGTCGAAATCTCGCTTTTCAAGAATCAAACAAAAAAGGGCCGATGACGTTTCCGACATCGGCCCTTTTTAATTGTAATTGTACAGACAGCTATATTTAACTCGTTAGACCTAAACCAGCATCCGGCGTACTACCGCTTCACAATCAGCCTGATCCATCATGCGTGGTACGTTGTAGGTAAAGCGTGCTTCATCCAGTGCTGCAGCCGCGATGGCAGAAATATCCGTCGCCTGCAGCGCATCCAGATGTTCGGGGATACCAAATTCTTTGTTCATCTCGCGAATGCGGGCGATAAACTTGTCTGCGGCCACGGCATCGGTGTCACCGGGGGCACGTAACTCCGCCACGTCTGCCAGTTCCGCTAAACGACGGATACAGGCCGACTTGGAGAAATCCAGTACATAAGGCATCACAATTGCGTTCGCCAAACCGTGGGGCGTGTGGTAATGCGCGCCAAAGTTATGGGCAATGGCGTGGACATAGCCTACCCCGGCCTGGGTGAATGCAAATCCGGCGTAGTAAGATGCCAGCGACATGCTCTGCCGGGCTTCGATATCGTCCGCGCCGTTTTTCACCGCACGATCCAGGTATTTCATAATCAGGCGAGTGGCGGCGATGGCCATTTGATCCGTATGTTCAAATCGATTCAGGGAAATATAGGCCTCAACGGCGTGAGTCAAGGCGTCCATTCCGGTTGCGGCCGTAATGTGGGCGGGTAGCCCCTTAGCCAGTTCGCCATCCAGTGCCGCCATTTTGGGCACCAGCGAGAGATCCATAATCGGCAGTTTACGCTTCTGTTCCGGGTCGGACACGACGGCCGCGATGGTCACTTCCGATCCGGTGCCTGCTGTAGTAGGTACGGCATAAAGCGGGAAGGGCGCCTTGCCGAACATCAGGCTCAACATGGTATGTGTCACGCCCACCATACTGGCAATGGCTTTGTCATTGGTGGCACGCAGTGCAATCACCTTCGCGGCGTCGATAGAAGAGCCTCCACCGACTGCCAGAATCGCTTCGCATTGCTTTTGTTTTAAAAGAGACAAGCCGCCTTCAATTTGCTGAATCGAGGGGTCAGGGGTAATACCATCGTAAACTTCAACCTCAACACCCTGTGATTTTAATTCCTCCAGAATGCCATTCACCACACCCAGCTTCAGCAGCATGGCGTCCGTTACCAGCAGTACCTTGCGTACCCCTGTATGCGCCATGGTCGCGGCCATTTGTCTGGATGAGCCCGGGCCTACGAACAGCATCGGCGTTTTGAATGGCAACAGCCAGGTAACAAATTTCAGAATAAACAGGTAAACACGCAACAAAGCGACCTTTACGCCAAATGGAATCATGACCGTCCTCTTTCCTTGATTACAACTTTTGATTTCTAGGTTTAAACCCGATCAATAACCGGGCGTAGCTGTTCAACATATGTACAGCGGGCGGAATGGTAGCCGAAATGATTTGATTTCGCACTGAGTAGATTAGTGCTAATACTCAAGTATCGTGGGGAAGATAGGCTGGTACCCACGCCGCTAACGGTCGATGGGCGACTTTGCTGGCAAGCCAGGACGCGGGCTTGACGAGTAGGGGATGGGTTAACAATCGTCCGTGTGTTGAAACAAATGCCAATGCATAGGCGGGTGCCCAGAGGTGCATGGCGTGTCGCGATCGATACTGCTGCAAGGCGCAATCTATTTGTTGGGTGCTCAGATGCGAAGGTTGGGTGCCGGGGTTGATGTTACCCAGGCTGGTGGCCAACAGCTCTGCCGAGCGTAATGCCCAGCTACAACCTACGCCGGTCAGCGGATCGGCACTTAAATAGGCATCGCCCACCAGTGTTAAGCCGGGACGATGTTTTGGTCGGTATTGGCTGGAGGTCTGGCGGGCGGCGATAACGTTGCCAATCCGCGGGCCTAAGGCTTGTTCGCGCAGTGTGGTGGCCATCATCTGGTCGAAATGACGTTCGATATCGGCACCTTTCGCCGCAGCAGGATGCGCCTTGGGTAAGTAACAGCTCACCAGAACTTTCGGCCCATTGGGGAATACGCCAACATAGCTGCGGCCTTTATCTATCACCCAAATCTGGCTGGCAGTAGCGGTTTGACTGGCTTCGTAATAGGCGAAATAGGCGGCACGCCCGTTCTCCAGTGTTCGCATTTTCAGGTGTGCCAGCGCGGCCACAGCAGAGCCTTTGCCATCGGCGCCCACGGTCAGCGGGGCGTGCAGGGTTAATGTTTGTGCATTTTGGGTTTGAATCTCAACACCGGTAACACGCTGATGGGCGTCGTATACCAACTCCTGAACTTTGGCTCCGGGAAAAAAACTTACGCCGGGCTGTTCAATGGCTTTGTGGCGCACCGCCGGGTCGAGCAGGCGGCGTTCGATATTTGCCATGCGGGCTTGGCGGTTAAAGGGATAAAACAGATGCCGACCGCGTACCTGAATATCAAGGTAGGTGGCCTGGCCGCCCTGTTCGACCAGCGAATCATACAGATGGTAGTCTTGCAGGGTATGAACTACGTTAGGATGCAGTAAATGGCTGCACATGACTTTATAGGCGTCAGGGTCGGCCCGACGCTCCACCAACGCAACCAGATAGCCTTGTTGCGCCAGACATTTTGCCAGGTGGCATCCCGCCAGGCTGGCACCCACGATAATGACATGAAATGGCATGTTCATTTTTTGTCGTCCTGTTTTTAACCTGCTGGTTCGACACTATTTTAGAATAGCGTCCATGATGGCATCCGACCACATTGCATAGGTTCTGGCGCTGGGATGAAAACCGTCCGATGCCAGAAAGGATGCGTCCCGACGAGCTGGTAGGGATATCAGCTCGGAATGCGGGTCGGCTGCAATGAATGCACCGAGTTGCTCGTTAAAACGCCCGGCCCGTTTTCCCATAAACCAGCGCAGGGGCTGGGGCATGGCAGAAAACAAATGCATGGGGGGCACACTGGAATAGATCAGCTTCCGGCAACCAAATTTGTTTATCAATAGCCGGCGTAACTGATGTTGATGCTGTATCCAGGTTTTCGAGTAACGCATTTGTACTACGTCATTCACGCCCAAAGAGATCACCGCGATTTCTGCATTAAATGCGTCAATGTTTGTGAGGGCCTTAATCGTGTCGGTGGTTGAATGGCCACTGGTGGCGATCAGACGCCAGCTTACCTCATAGTACTGCGCCAGCTTTTGGCCGAGATGACCGGATAAGGCTTCCGTCTGGTGAGATACCCCCACCCCTGCTGCAGCGGAATCACCCACAATCATCAGTGAGAGGGAAGGGCCTTGCCCGGCGAAGCCTGCGCGCGGCCCGGAGGGTTCCGGCAGGCGGGGAGTGATCTTTTTTGTATAAGCCCCTTGCGCGACAAGTAATGGCGCAAGTAACAGACTCAGCAGGGGAAAGTCGTACATGATGGGCTTCCTTTTTTCATCAGGCTCAGGGTCTTCGAAGAAACATGATAGAGGGTTTATCTATACAGTGTAAATATTAATTTGTCGGTAGGATGAGCGCTTTTTTGCATTTACTGCAATCGGTTCTGGTTTGATAATGTGGGCCTGTGTTAACTATCGTTATAATGGATTGAATTGCTGGACAGGTTCCAACGTCAGTTGAATAAGGTAACAGTACCATGACAACGCCACATGACAGACTCCGGGGGGCTTTTGAAGCGGTGGCCGGCTCGCCTCTGGAACACTGGGAGCCCTTGGGTAACTTGTTTCAGTATCGGGAATTTGATGCACTTGAGCATTGGATCCGGGCCGGTGACTTTTGTACCGAAATCTGCTTTATTCTCGAAGGCCTGATTCGGGTTTATTACATTGATCAAGCTGGCAATGAGGTTAATCAGCACTTCTATCAGGCGAATGAGGCGATTGCGCCCATTAGTGCCATGATTAAAGATCAGCCTTGCCAGTATTATATTCAGGCACTGGAACCCACGCAGTTGATGCTGGCCAATTATAAGTCGTTGTACTCGGCAGGGGCAGAAAGTACCGACTGGCTCAAATTGGAGATCCGGTTATTGCAATCGGTGTTCGTGAAAAATGCCAAACATGAAGCCCAATTACTCATGGGCAACGCCGAACAACGGTATCGCTGGTTTTGCAGGGAGTATCCTGAACTGCTGGAACGGTTGCCGCAATATCATGTTGCGTCCTTTTTGGGGATGACACCGGTGTCGTTATCCCGGCTCAGAAAAAAGGTTTGAGGTTGATGTGCGACGGGCGGGCATCTTATGGATGGCTACCCGTCGCACCGCGTGCCATTAAATTTCGGCAGCGAGTCGCGTGCCTTGATCAATGGCCCGTTTAGCGTCCAGTTCGGCGGCTACGTCGGCGCCACCAATCAGGTGATGCGGCTTGTTCAATCCTTCGACCAGTTCACGCAATGGATCCTGACCGGCACAAACCACTACGTTATCCACCGCAAGAATCTGGGTCTGGTCACCGATGGTCACATGAATTCCCTGATCATCAATCTTGTCGTACTGACAACCCGGAATCATCTTGACGCCTTTGTTCGCTAAGCCGGTGCGATGAATCCAGCCAGTGGTTTTGCCCAGCTTGGCACCTACTTTCGATTTCTTGCGTTGCAGCAGGAACACTTCCCGTGGTGAGGGATGCACGACTGCTTCTACCCCTTCAATTCCGCCACGGGCCTGCAGTGTCATATCTACGCCCCATTCTTTCATAAAGGCTTCAATATTCTGGCTGGTGGCTTCGCCTTCATGGGTCAGGAACTCTGAAACATCAAAGCCGATCCCACCGGCACCGATGACCGCCACGCGCTTGCCTACGGCCTTTTTGTCTCGCAGTACATCGAGGTAGTTCAGTACTTTCGGATGATCTATTCCCTCGATTTCAGGAAGTCTTGGCACAATACCGGTCGCAATGACCACTTCGTCAAAATCGTTGCTGTTCAGGTCGGCTACCGTGACCCGGCGATTCAGGCACAGTGTGATGTTCTTGTTCAGCTCAATCTGTTTGCCAAAGTAGCGGATGGTTTCGTAAAACTCTTCCTTCCCGGGAATTTGTTTGGCGACATTGAACTGACCGCCAATTTCGCTGGCAGCGTCAAAAATGGTGACCTGATGTCCGCGCGAAGCCGCTGTCGTTGCAAAGCCTAACCCGGCCGGGCCAGCGCCCACGACCGCGATGTTTTTGCGGTTTGTGGCAGGTTGTATCACGATTTCAGTTTCGTGGCAGGCCCGAGGGTTAACCAGACAGCTGGTCATCTTGCCGCTGAATACATGATCCAGACAGGCTTGGTTACATCCGATACAGGTATTGATCTCGTCACTGCGACCCTCGGCAGCTTTGGTCACAAACAGCGGGTCGGCCAAAAACGGACGCGCCATTGAGACCATATCTGCATCACCGCGTTCAAGTACCTGCTCGGCAACTTCCGGCGTGTTGATCCGGTTGGAGGTTATGAGCGGAATGCTCAACTCTTTTTTGAATTTTGCCGTAACCCAGGTGAACGCGGCGCGGGGTACTTTGGTGGCAATGGTGGGAATACGCGCTTCGTGCCAGCCTATACCGGTGTTGATGATGGTAGCGCCGGCCTTTTCTATGGCTTTGCCCAATTGCAGTGCTTCTTCGTACGTGCTGCCACCTTCGACCAGATCGAGCATCGACAGGCGATAGATAATAATAAAGTTCTGGCCGACAGTTTCGCGGGTACGGCGAACGACTTCAACGGCAAGACGCATGCGGTTTTCATATTCGCCGCCCCAGGCGTCGTCTCGGTGATTGGTGCGCTTGGCGAGGAACTGGTTGATGAAATAGCCTTCCGAACCCATGATCTCAACACCGTCATAGCCACCCACCTGTGCCAGCCGGGCGGTGTTTACAATGTCGTTGATCTGCTTTTCAATGCCGTCGTCATCCAGTGCTTTGGGCTGGAACGGATTGATTGGTGCCTGTATTGCGGAAGGGGCCACCAGATTAGGGTTAAAGGCGTAGCGTCCGGTGTGCAGAATCTGCATACAGATTTTACCGCCTTCGGCATGTACGGCGTCGGTCACGGGTTTGTGCTTCAGCGCATCTTCTTCGGTTTTCATCAAATTGGTATGTGCATGAGTTGCACCTTCGGCGTTGGGGCCGAAACCACCGGTTACAATCAAGCCTACGCCGCCACGTGCGCGCTCAGCAAAGAAAGCGGCCATGCGTTCGATACCATCTTTGTGTTCTTCGAGTCCGGTATGCATCGAACCCATAAGAACGCGGTTACGCAGGGTAGTAAAACCGAGATCCAGGGGTTCAAGAAGTTTCGGGAAGTGAGGATTGGTGGCTGTCATGTAACTCTCCGTATAGGGTGCTTTCTGGTGGGTTAAGCACCCATGTGTTTGACGGTTAACTGTTTGTTTTAATTGTCGACAAAATAGTGTCTGCCTATGGCGTATCGATCGTTAATTCGACCTTCACCTCATGCTGACCTGGGGCTAGTTTCCTTAAAAAGCCGGTGGGTGTCGTTATCATTTGTTAATAACGTTGGATAAAAATGGTCTGCGCGGGTTGGTACGGCATGTTCCTGCGGTACTACGGGCACCTGTGTTAATATCCGCCGTATCACAATATTCCGTCCCCTTGAAATACTTTGATGATCGCCGCAAGGAGGCAAACGATGTCAGACGACTATGATTACGATTATGAAGACGACGCCTATGACGAAGACGACGAATATGTCATTTCGCGGGAAATGATGGCCGCGTGGGTGGCGCGTCTTGAGGAACGCAACGATGCCGTGACCGATACCGTGATCATGGAAATGGCCGAGGTGTTGGCACCTGTTGCTGCCGGGGAGCAGAGGCCGGTGAGGCACTTGGTTCTGGAAGTGCTGGCCAGCACACGTATTCCCGAGGTGATACCGGTACTGCATCAAGCGCTGTTTGATCTGGATGATATTCGCCCGGCGCTGGCGGAGTTGCGCTATCACTTTGTGCTGCAGGAGGTGATGAAAACCTCCCCTCTGGGTGAGCAATTGTTCCGCGATCTGGTCGAGATCATGCGTTTGGCGCCCGAAGAAGATTTGCGTGTGAAGGCCGCCGATTGTCTGGGATTTACACCTGCCGCTGCGCCATTTCTAATGGAAGCGCTGGCGGATGAGTCGGTCAAGGTTCGCACGTCGGCGCTGGATCGACTTAAAACCATTGCGGCTCCCGAAGCCGTAGAAAGTCTGATTCAACTCTATAACCGTTATCCTGAGCATCAGGCGATGGTATTGGAAACGTTGGGTGAGACCGAGAGTGATCAGGCCCTGGATTTTGTACTGGATATTCTGGCCAATGGGAGCTTGTCGTTAAAGTGCGAAGCTGCCGATGCTCTGAGTGAGTCGCGGGATGTTCGTGCATTGATCGCCTTATGTGAGGTGCTCCAGAAGGATAGGGGTGAATTAGGCCGCGTGGCGATAAAAAGCATCGGCAGCCTCTTGAATTTCGGTATTGATATGGAGTTTATTTCACCATCGGTGAAAGAGACGGTTCTGACTACGTTAAGTCCGGTTATATCGCTTGTAGATGAAGAATCACTGGAGGAGGTGGTGCACGCCTTGGGGAATTTGGGGGATACCAGAGCCATTCCGTTATTAGCGGGTCTGCTTGATGATGCCGATGACGATCTGGCTGGCGAGGTGATTTGTGCCTTGGGCGATTTCAAAAGTCCTGACGTGTTGGCATTGTTTATCGCTTGTCTGGACTCGGATGATGAAGTTCGACAATGCGCTGCCGCCAAAGAACTGTGGAATCAGGACGTGGGGCCGGTTGCGTCGATTGTTCTTGGGCACATGAGATCTTCTGTTTTTCCAGAAGATGCCAAAGCTGATTTAATGACGGCCTTATTGTGCGCAGGTAGTACGATTCCATCTGATCTTCTGTTGGCGTGGCTGGAAGACGAGCATTTCGAATTACGAGAAGCGGCGTTTAACGCCTTGTGGCATCAGCCTGATCCGGCGTTTGTGGATCATTTGCTCGCCGGACTGAAGGATGAAGATGAAGACGTGGTGGTGGCTTGTATGAAAGCCATCGGCGCGTTGGGCGATTCACGCACTTTGCCGCCATTAATCGCGTTCAGTACCTGTGATGAGCCGAAATTACGCCGGCGTGCCTTGCTGGTGCTGGCCGATGTTGATGGTTTTGATGTGATGCCACTCTTGCATCGTGCCACGTCGGACCCGGTGGCGTCGGTGCGTGAAACGGCAGAGTCAGTCATTGAGGCGTTGAACTCGGATGACTCGCACTGCTTTTCCCGTTGGGGCAGTTTGCATTATGAATAAAGGCCACTACTTGCGTGGGAGCGAAAGTAAATGAATTTAGCAATCAAAATCACCCTGGCGGCTTCGGGACTATTTCTGTTGGTTGGTATGCTGGGCGGTGTGCTCAAATATCACGGTATCATGACCAGCCCCAACCATCGGGCACACCCCTACATTGATATTGCCCACCGTGCGGCCCTGTTATATAGCTTTGCGGCGTTGGTCATGGCGGAGTTGCTCAAGTACAGTCCCTATTCAACGCAGGTTCAGTTGGTGATTACGTGCGTGCCTCTGTTTTTCTTTGCTGCCGCGATCGGAAAATATTTCAAGCTGGGCTTGGCCCGTCAGGAAACCAATCAGTTTAAAGCACGCAGCTTTGATACGACCTGGGGAATGGGGTTGCTGATCATCGGTGAACTGGGCGGGGTGGGGGCTATCGTTTGGGGCTTTGTGGTTACCCAGTTTTTGACCTAGTACTTTCTTCTGACGTAGCTCCTTCTAAGCGGGCGAGGCAGGCTATAAACACTGTGCCCCTTCCGCTGATCGGGGTCAAACTGTAAGCGGCCCATCCCCGGGGCGCTGAGGGTGTGGTGCCCAATTCAATTCTGGTGGCTTTGTTCGTGCGCGGCGAGGACGCCCCGCCAACAGGGTTCGACGGTGGCGGGTTGTCAATGTATCAATATAGTAGGTGGCCCAGCGTCGGGACGCTTTCTGGTTTGCTTGGCGCGGGCATGGGGGCGAGAACGCCCCTTTCCTGTGTATGCGGGCAAACGCTTGGTCGCTGATTACCTGAGTGGCTTAGCCGATTAGGCCGGAGCTTGCGAGTTTTCGCCTAACTGGCTTTCAACGCGATCTTCTTCCAGTGCCTCGGGCATTTCAACTTTACTGCGATCTTCCATGCCGTAATGGTTTAATCCAGCGACATGAATTTCTTTAAAGTAACGATCCCAGTCGATGTGCGCTGCATCGACCGGAAAAAGTTGCTGGTCTCGTTCTCCCATTTTTGCGGCCAGCGCCATGAGTTTATCGCTATTAAATACATAGTAGGGACTGGTGTAATTGGCATAAATATTGGCCAGTTTCAGCGTGCTTTCGACCATTTTCAGTGCTTTGGATTTGTTGGTTGCGGAGCGGAGCCGGAGTCTGTCCCACAGCGTTGTGAGTTGCTTCATCACCTTTATGGCACCGATGAAAACGCCTTTATTGACGAGGACAAACTTACGCTGAGGTTCCTTGCGCGCAAGCTTCGGGTATTTCCGCCAGTTGATACGCACTTCTTCGCATACGGTGGTGACATAGCGCTCGACGCCCAGAGGGTTTTGCGAGCCGCTGCAACATTGGTAAATTCGTGACGCCACGGGTTCATTCAAGGCTTCTGCCATACTTAACAGTACGCTGTTAGCCACAAAATCTACCGGAATAATATCCACCACTCCGGCCTTTCTGGCCGGGAAAAAGGAAACCTTTTCGCGCGCGTAGGCCAGTAAAATGGCATCCGTTACTTTCACCCCTTCAATCCAGCCGGGCTTGGGGGAGGCATAGCAGCTTTCAACAACCGACGGACGCAGTATGGTCAGCGTTTTGCCGATCATTCGTTTGAGTATCAGTTGTTCTCCGAGCCACTTGGTAAAGGTGTAGGTGTCTCCCCAACCAAAGCGATTAGCTTCACGCAGCCCCAATTCGGTGAGTGCGTCTGGCTGGGCTGGGCTGGGCGTGCTGGCTTTCACTTGTGCTATTTTCTGTTGCAATTCGCCGAATACTCGGGCGACATCATAGTAGCCATGTTCATCGACAGCGATGTGTTGTCCGGTCGGTTTGGAGATGGCTTCGTGAATGATGCCGTTATTGTAGCCATTCACGTAGCAGGTGGAGATTTGTACCACGGGAATATCGCCGGCGTCCTGAGCAAAATCGGCCACGTTATTAAGGCACAGCGTATTGATCCGTAGTGCAGTATCCAGTGCTTCATGAAAATTCACGCTGGCAGCGGAGTTCACAAAAATGTCGGTGGTTGCCGCCAGTTGTTGATAATCCTGATCTGACAAGCCAAAACAGGGCTCGGTAATCTCACCCCCGATACATTGTATTTTCTGTTCGCAAAATTGCTCAAGCGCCTCCGAATCGGTTTCTCGCAACCGCTCAAAAATGGTGGAGGTTAATATCTCGGCTTTAAAGCGGGCATGCGCTTCCGGGTGTTTTTTGTTGCCGCGAATCAGCAGGTTTATTCCTGCCACGTCGGGAATTTCACGAATGATTTTTTCTAGTAGTACTTTGCCTAAAAAACCGGTGGTTCCGGTGATGAGTACGCGCTTTCCGCTGAGCGCCTTACGAGTTAAAGATGTTTCGGTGGTTATCATGGTTTGGGTCTCTGCCGTCATGTAGTGTTGTTTTTGTTTTCAGGTATGTTATGGCGAATTGAACAAAAAATAGACCGACCAAGTCCCATGTCGCGCTTTCTGGAATGCGTTTGTTATTTGGGCAGTATTGGCAGCGCTGACATGAATACCGATAATATCCTGCCTATTGTTTGTTCGACTATGTGAATATCCGTCGTTTGACGAGGAGCCCGGAACGTTATGACACCCGCAATAAATACTGCAAAAAAAGCAGGCATAGTGTTCAACATTCATCAGTATGAGCATGATCCGGCCCATCAGTCGTTTGGATTGGAGGCCGCCGAGAAACTGAACGTAGCAGAGGGACGTGTATTTAAAACGCTGGTCGTGAGTCTGGATAATAAATCCCTCGCGGTGGGGGTGGTGCCGGTGTCGTCGATGTTGAACATGAAGCTGATTGCCAAGGCCGCCGGAGCGAAGTCTGCAGAAATGGCCGACAAACGTCTGGTAGAAAAAACCACCGGGTATGTACTCGGAGGCGTCAGCCCGCTAGGCCAGAAAAAACGTCTGGCGACATTTATTGATGTGTCTGCAGAGCAATACCCTACGCTCTATGTGAGTGCAGGCCGCCGCGGTCTGGAAATTGAGTTGCGCGCGAAGGATCTGCAGGATTTGACCGGAGCCAAGATCACTGCCCTGTGTTTGTAAGCTTTGAAATATTCGGTTTGCGCTCATCTCTAAAGCATCTATTCTAAGAAAGCCTGTTTAAATTGCAGGCAATGACCGGGTAAAGCATCGTTCCCGAAAAAAAAGTATGGAACACATTTGATGTAACAATTGTGTTTATTAATACGCTCATGACCCGAATGTTACGTCTTGACCAGAACGTTGCGCCGTGACCGGAACGTTATGATCCGATACGAACAAATGGTGCCAATCGATCTAAAGGCTATACCAACCAGAAAATGAGGAGTGGAGCCCAAGCCACTCAGGATGAGGAAAAATGAACGATCACAGTCCGTGGCAGGCAGACCACGACTGCGAATCGGGCTGCAATGAGACAGCGCACTCGTTAGCCTGGCAGTATCGCACTATCCGCCGACGTTTCGAGCAGTATTGTGCTCCCCTGGCCATTGAAGATTACGGGTTACAGGCCATGCCTGATACCAGTCCGCCCAAGTGGCATCTGGCTCATACCAGCTGGTTTTTTGAGACCTTTATTCTGAAAGAGTATGTCGCTTCATATCAGCCGTTTCACCCGCAGTTCGAATATCTGTTTAACTCCTATTACAACGGTATTGGAGCTCAATTTCCCCGGCCCCGAAGAGGTCTTTTGTCGCGTCCGACCGTGGCGGAGATTTACCGCTATCGCCAGGTGGTTGATGAAGCGATGCTGGCGTTGTTGGAGCGAGGCCCAGACCTCAGTGCAGACATTTGTGCACGGACGGCACTGGGATTGCAGCATGAGATGCAGCATCAGGAATTGTTTTTTACCGACATAAAATACAGTCTGGCCCAAAATCCGCTGTTTCCGGCTTACCTGCCTCTGGCAGATCGCTGGTTATCGGATGTTCCCGCGCCAGTGATGCAATGGCGTCGTTTTGATGGCGGGTTGACTGACATAGGGGCGGCTGCTGATGGGGCCTTCTGTTTTGATAATGAAACTCCCAGGCATCCCGTATTCATCGCCCCGTTTGAAATGGCAGACCGGCTGATTACCAACGCCGAAGTGCTCGCATTTGTGCTCGCGGGAGGGTATCGCGATCCCGCCTTGTGGTTGTCAGATGGCTGGCAAACCGTGCGCGAGCAACAGTGGCAGCATCCTCTGTATTGGCACCCTCCGCAGGGAGAGGTTATGGCAGCTGAGGGGTGGCAGGAATTCACCCTGTATGGTTTGCAACCCCTGGATCCTCATCGCCCTGCTTGCCACCTCAGTGCCTACGAAGCGGATGCCATTGCTCGCTGGTTGGGGGGGCGCTTGCCTACCGAGTTCGAGTGGGAGCTGGCCGCGCCCCAATGGCCGGATTGCCTGACTCGTCATGATACAGGCCATTATCACCCAAACATTGCCGATCTTGCTTCGCTTTTTGGTGCGGTCTGGCAGTGGACCAGCAGTGCTTATAGTCCTTATCCGGGTTATCAGCCGGCGGCTGGTGCCATCGGTGAATACAACGGTAAATTTATGTGCAATCAGTGGGTGTTACGAGGTGGATCCTGTGTCACCGATCCGCGCCAGACCCGTACAAGTTATCGTAATTTTTTCTATCCCGCCGACCGCTGGCAATTCAGCGGCTTACGTCTCGCCCGCACTTTGCAGCCCCGATAACCGTAATAGAGGATCCAAGGATGACAACTTACGCAGCACAAACCTCAAGTCGCATTGAATTTATCGATTTGCAACCCCAGACACAAAACATCATTACTGAAGTGCTGGAAGGACTGCGCCATTCACAGAAGCGGATCAGTCCAAAGTTCTTTTATGACGAGCGTGGCTCGCAATTGTTCGAAGCCATTACTCGCCAGCCAGAATATTATCCTACCCGTACAGAAACGCAGATTCTGAGCGAAAACGCCGAGGCGATCGCGGCGCGTATTGGTGCTGGATTTACGCTGATTGAGCCGGGGTGTGGCAGCTGCGAGAAGGTACGCCTGTTGCTGGATGCCTTGCAGCCCGAGACGTATGTTGCTATGGATATTTCGTCGCGATTCCTGATCAATGCCACCCAACGGCTGGCGGAGCAGTTTCCGTGGTTGGGGGTGACGGCGGTCTGCGGTGATTTCTCCCAGCTGGGCGTTTTAGATGCAAAAATGAATGGCGGACGTCGGGTGGCTTTCTATCCCGGATCAACGCTGGGCAATTTTGATCCGAGTGCGGCGCTGGCGTTTTTAAAACAGTTACGTGCGTTAGTCGGGGAGCATGGGGGCTTACTTATCGGTGTCGATCAGGATAAGGATGCGCAGATACTTCATGCAGCCTACAACGATGCTCATGGCATCACAGCGGATTTCAACCAGAATGTATTGCATCATCTGAATCGCCTGCTCCCGGCCGATTTTGAGGTTGAGAACTTTTCTCATGAGGCTTTTTACAATGCCGATCAGCAACGTATCGAAATGCACTTACGCAGCCTTTGCAGCCAGACAGTGAGTTGTGCCGATACCGAAATCCGCTTTGACGAAGGTGAAACCATTCACACGGAGAACTCTTATAAATATACACCGGCGAGTTTTACCGGATTGGCCCGGGCAGCAGGGTTTCGGGTACAGCAAGAATGGTGTGATGCTGAGCAACTGTTTGCCGTTTACTATTGCGAAGCCGCCTGATAACGTATTTTTGATAGTGGCATCAGGATGATTGATGGTAGTAAAAAAATTACATCACGAACAGTACATAGCAGGAACAGTTCATAGCAAGGAGAGAATATGAGTATTCGTTACGCGCAGGTAGAAGATGCGTTAGAGATTAAACAACTGGTCACCGGGCTTTCACATTTTTACCTGGAAAACCCGACGCAAGCCTTGCCAGCGTGGTTTGCAGAAACGTTGGAGAAGGCGGCATTCGAGCAACGATTGTCCAGCGCACAGTTTGTGAATTTGGTTTATGTTAATCACACGGGTATTGTCGGCTATCTGTCCATTAAAGGCGGAGATCATCTTTACCATTTGTTTGTGGCTGCATCCGAGCAAGGAAAAGGGATTGCCAGCGCTTTATGGCGTGAAGCCCGGACGCTGATCGGATTTGAACGTTGTACATTGAGGTCGTCGCTTTACGCCATTCCTGTCTATGAACGGTTTGGGTTCAAGATGGCAGGAGCCGCAGCGAATAAAGACGGTATCGGTTTTCAGCCGATGGAATGGCGACGAGAGTTGGTCGCGATGCCTTGATACCGGCCCGGGTTAATGCAGCTCCATGCGATGGACACCGGTTTCAATGCGTAGTATGCGTTTGCCCAGCGTAATGGCTTTCCCCGTGTAGCGTTCGTCTCCGGTGGACGTGAACTCAAATTCGTAGCGCCGCCAGAGACGAAGTTTTCCCTTTTCATCCCGCTTGAACCAGATGGCTCGCAAGACCAGCCCTTCATCAAGAAGCTGCAGCGTGGTGGCTTCACAATATTTTTTACAGGCCTGAAGCACGTAATCCTTCATTTCGCGGGATTTCAGCCAGTGGAAGATGCCCAGGCCAAGCAGGGCAAGCCAGAAAAGATCGGACAGCGTAATCATGGAATTCCCGGGTTCGGACCCGCCCCAGACAAACCGGGCAACCCTCAGGGGTGTTCGGCGTACGGGCCAGTCAGTTTGAATAGTTTCTTTTATGCCACAAGCCAGCGGAGATCTCAATCGATTGCGAGGTGTCCGGGTAGGGCATGACTTGCCGCGGGTGATGATTTTCGTTAACTTGATTTGTTTGTCAGAACGATTTCCTCTGGCAAGAATGTAATATTTGGGTAAGCAAATGTTGCAAAAATTAGCTAGCATTAGGGCAATACATGGGTGTTTTTTTGGCAGTCGATTGGCAGAGGAGCAGAAGGCACTGCCACTGAAGGCTGGCTTAGGTTGTAAAAGGGATAACATATGAACGTAGGAAGAGGACGATTTACCCGGGCGGTCTGTCTGGTCTGGGTCAGTCTGGTGGCCGCGACGGTACAGGCAACCGAGACGTTGATGTTTGGTTATAGCTATCATGGGCCGCCGTTTCATATCGGCTCGGATCAGGTGCTTGAAGCAGGCATCGTCAAAGATGTTTCTCTTGCCATTGCTGATGCACTTTCGGCCAAAGCCGATTTTGTCAATGTGCCGGTCAAACGGGTCGATCAGATTATGGATTCGGGTAAGGTGGATGTGCTTTGCATGTATCACCCCCATTGGGTGAAACGCCCGGACACTTATGTTTGGGGGCCAGCCATTTTTCATTATCGGGAAATGTATGTAGCGACAAAAGACAACGAGCTGGAAGCCTTTGATCAGCTCAAAGGAAAAGTTATCGGAACCAATCTCGGTTATGAATACGGTGCTCGCACCATGCAAATGTTTAATTCGGGTCAGGCGAATCGACTGGAAATGGTAGAAACCTCGCGGCTTTACGAGCTACTGGGCCTTCGTCGAATTAATGCACTGATTGATTCCGAGGTTTCTTTCTATTATTTACGCAAATTAGGTCTGATTGATCGTCAACTCATGTTGTCTGAACTTGAGGACGCCGCCTATGACTTATCTTGTGCCATTAATCGCAAAGCAAGGTTACCGGCCGCAAAAATAGTGCAGGCGATGTCGGATCTGAAAGCACAGGGAGTATTCGAAAATATTTACTCTCGTTATCGTTAACAGGCAGGCGTTAACAGGCCGGTTTGCCGTGAGACGCCCGGGAATGAGCCCACATGAGTGACGCCACCGGATCAACGGAGTCTGCGATGAGCGGCCTCTCGGACGCCCTCCTGATTCTGCCCAATGACGCCGACCCGTCCAGGCCGGGGATGGCAGAGCTGGAGCTAGTTCGGGCGTATGCCCTGACGCAGGAAGTCGCGCTGAAAGAGGTGACTTTTTCGCAGTTTTGTCGCGAGCCAGGAGCGCATCTGACCGATACTCGTCATGTGGTGAGCTGGGCGTTTGATGAACAGCTACCGGTGCTGGCTGACCTTGCACAGCGCGAGAACTTCAGTCTGGGGTTCCTGCCCGCCGCTGGCAATACCCTGGTGCATCACTGGTTTGATATTCCCCGTAAACTGCCGGACGCCTCGATTCTGGCTTTCCGATCTGAGCCTTTGGCGCTGGATCTTTTACGCTGCAATGATGAAATAGCGCTGGGAATGGTCAGTGTAGGTGAAACTCCGTTTATCATGCGGGCCAAAAGCCATGAAGGATGGCTCGCGGCCTTCGCGGGCTGGTTGTTCGTATTTTGGCACAGTCTGTTGCGACTGTTCTCCATTCAGCCTTTTCCGGTCACGTTGCGATATGGTGACGACAAAACGCTTAAAACCGCGCTGGTGGGAATCATCGCTCCTGAAAACGAAGTGAAAGGCGTTGCTGCAAAATTGCTTGGAACGCGCTTGTCTGCACAAGATGGGTTGATCTCCTGCATCCTGTTGGCACCCAAGTCCGTGCGTGAATATCTGCATTTCCTGGTGGCCGGATGGTTCTCGGCCCATTGGTCGCTCAATGGGCTTCCCAAAGCGGTGAGTTTTATTCGCAGTACGCAGGTCTGCTTTGAGGCGAACACGCCGCTCTCTTATGTGGTTGATGGCAAGCGGCGAGAAGCGACCAGCATTCAGCTTACGCTGGTGCCGGCTTCACTTCGGCTCAATGTACCCGAGTCCTATCGATTATTGCTGCAAGGCGCGCAGCCTGCCAGAGAGTCGCTTCATCTGGAACACCTGCCGCAAAAAGATCAGCGGATTCAACTCATTGCCCAGCGATTGCCTTATTTTACCCGGGCACTGGAAGATGAGTTTCGCGAACTGTTTCTGCAACTACGCGAGAACGCACGTATCACCGGCAATTTTCTCATGCTGATGGTTTTAAGCTCGGTGATTGCGACGTTAGGGCTATTACAATCCAGTCCGGCCGTGATTATTGGTGCGATGGTGCTTGCGCCCCTGATGGCCCCGATCATTTCGTTTGCGATGGGGCTGTTGCGAGCCGAGTCGGGCTTGGTTAAACGTTCGCTGGGAACAATTGCCATCGGGATGCTGACGGCCATTACCACCGCGTCTGTGCTGGTGCAATGGGTGCCTGTTGTGAAGGTGACGGCTGAGATCGCCGCTCGCTTACAACCAAATGTACTGGATCTGGCCATTGCGCTGGCGTCCGGTGTGGCAGGTGCGTTTGCCTATGTTCGCGAAAATATCGCACGCAGTGTTTCCGGTGTAGCGATTGCCGTTGCGCTGGTGCCGCCGCTTTGTGTTGTTGGCATCGGCGTGGGATGGCTCGACTTTGCGATTGTTCGGGGTGCTTTGCTGTTATTTCTCACCAACCTGGTGGGTATCTCTCTGGCGGCAGGGCTCACCTTTTTGCTGTTGGGCTTCGCACCGCTCACCAAGGCTAGTCGTGGTTTACTGGTATCGCTGGTGATGTTGGTGGCGGTTTCAGTTCCCTTGTTTCATGCGTTTCAGACCATGGTGGATCTGCGTCGGGCAGAACAGCTGGGTCGGGGAGAACAGTTCCGGGTGAATGGCCAGGAGGTGACGCTGGATGTGATGGATGTACGTCTCGACAGTGATGACGACATCTATCTGGTGATTCGTGCGGCCATCGGCTCGGAACGGAGTCTCACGATGAATGACCTGAATTTGCTTCAAACGACACTTGAACAAAGGCTAAACCGGCGGGTATCGCTGGAGTTGATGCCACTCACCAAGGTTCCGCACAGATGAAAAAGAAGCTGATGCCTTTTGTTGCACAAGCGGTTTCACATCCGCTGGTTCGCTCATTGAAGCGGGACTTCAATGCGTTTAAAGGTGTGTTGCAAAGCATGCCTCCGGTGATTGAGGTCTTTCTGCGGATCGATGACCCTTATAGCTGGTTATTAGTGCAGGTGTTACCTCAACTGCGTGACCGGTTGGGCATCCCACTGAGATTTCATGCCGTAGAACACTTACAAAAAATCATGTATCCCGATCTGAGCGCGTGGCACCAAAATGCCTTTGTTGACGCGGGCTACCTTGCCCAATTGTATGGGCTGACCTATCCACAGGAATGCCCTGAGCGAACCGCTGCGCGAATTTCGCTCTACTCGGAAGCGTTGGCCGAGGCGGTTGCAATGGCTGATCAGCACCCCGGTGACGAGACGATTTTAGATCAGCTAAGTATGCTTTTTACGCGTTTCTGGCTGGAAGCCGACTTACCGGCTCCGGAGTTGAGTCGCCTGTCTCATGATGATGCCCTGCTGCGATTGCGCGTCGACGAAGGCCAATTACAACGCCAGGGACACTACCTTAGCGCGACCTTGTTCTACCGCGGTGAATGGTACTGGGGGCTTGACCGGCTGTATTTTTTGGAGCAGCGAGTAAACTCGTCTTCGCATGAGGGCACGCTTTTTGATCGCCAACACTTTGATTGTTCCGACACGCTAGCGTTGTCTGACTCAGTGTTATCCGAGGCGGCCGGAGAGAATACCGCAGAGCCTGTTGTCATGTATTTCTCATTGCGTAGTCCTTATTCCTATCTGGGTCTGGAGAAAGCGGTTCGGCTGGCCAGACGCTATCAGCGCAGGTTACTCATCAAGCCGGTATTACCCATGGTGATGCGCGGATTGAGCGTGCCGCCTGTCAAGAAAATGTATATTTTTCTGGATACCAAACGCGAAGCGGAACGCGCCGGCATACCCTATGGCCGGGTAGCCGATCCGCTCGGCGCAGGAGTGGAGCGATGTTATGCATTGTTCGATTACGCCGTATCGCAGGGACTCGGCGTAGCCTATTTGCTGTCATGTGCGCGAGGTGTAAATGCCGAAGGGTTGCATGCCGACAGTGATCGCGATCTGGCGATCATGGTAAGGCGGGCCGGGTTAAACTGGGAACGGGCTCGCACTCACCTGTCGAACACGGATTGGCGATTATGGGCCGAACAAAATATGCAAACGCTGAGCGGGTTAGGGCTCTGGGGGGTACCCTGTTTTTATTATCGGGATCGCGTCGTGTGGGGGCAGGATCGGGTTTGGGTGATTGAACAAATGTTGAGAACCGAGCCACACCCCCGCGCCGAATGAGGCTGTCTATTAAAACAGGAAAGGCTTAAACTAAGTAGTAATACTTATGCAAGGGCATGTTGGAATTTGCTGTCAGCATATTAATTAGTGACATCGAAAAACGTCAACGCACTCAAAGCGTAATGCCAACAAGTTGGTTTTCAGGAGGTTTCGTCATGCGTAGTATTCAATTGTCAGGGAAAAGCTTAAAACTGTCATGTTTAGCGGTTGTGATTGCGGGGCTGAGTGCCTGTGGTTCGGATAGCTACAGTGGCTCTGGGGCGGCGACGACCAATACCGCCACGGCTGGCACAGGTAAATTTTCACTTGCCGTAACCGATGCGCCCATTGATAGTGCCGATCACGTTGTAGTGCAATTTACCGGAGTCGAAATCAAGCCGAAAGACGGTGCCGCCAAGACCTTTACCTTCGCCCAGCCTAAAAGTATCGACTTGCTGAAGCAACAAGGCGGGAATTCCGCGCCCTTGCTGACAGATGAATCTCTGGCGGCGGGCGAATATGAATCTATTCGTCTGGCGGTAAAATCGGTAGAAGGGGAGCAGGATACTTATATTGTTGTCAGTGGTGCAGAGCACGAGATGGAAGTGCCCAGCGGCTCTACCTCTGGCCTCAAACTGAATGCATCGGATGACAATCCGATTACCGTTCCAGCCGATGGTGCGGCCAGCTTTACCATCGATTTTGATTTGCGCCACTCCATTGTGCATACGGGGAATGACAAATATAAACTCAAGCCTGTGCTGCGTTTGATTAATAATACCGGCAGCGCCACAGTCAAAGGCACCGTGGATGCGACCACACTGGTTTCAGCGCAATGCGCCAATGCCAGCCTAAACGCGGGAGCGGTTTATTTGTTTACCTCTCACGATGTTACGCCGGATGATGTCGATGGACAGTCTCCCGAGCCGATTGCTTCGGCGAAAGTAAATTACAATGAGCAGACGGCGGTCTACGAGTATGTTGCAGCCTTCATCAAGGCGGGCAATTACACCCTGAGCTATACCTGTGGCGATGACAACGCTGAAGTTGATGATGCGCTGACCTTTGCGGCAACGCGCAATATTACGCTGGCCGAGAGTGAAACGCAGACGCAAAATCTGCAATAAGCTCGCTGGCCATTCAAGGCAGGAAGTGGACGGTTGTCTACTTCCTGCCAGCTATCCAGTTCATCCGTAACAAACACCGGTGTCAGCAAGCCTGCCAGCGCTGACACTCCTCCCAGGCCAGCACATGATCAACAAAAGCGCGTAGCCTGGCGGGCATAAATTCCCTATCCCGATACAGCAGATAGACCGGACGCTCGTCGCCTCGCCAGTCGGGTAACACCGGTATGAGCGACGGCGTTTTAAGAGCATCGGGTGCCAACGCCTCTTCAGGGGGCAAGTGGAATGCGTTGGTCGTCACTGACGATGGCGGCTGATCGGGCAGTGAACATTTATCATTCTGGTATTGATCATTCTGGTATTGATCATTCTGATAGTAATAGGCGGGAACATAGGCAATGCCAATGCCTGCGCGGGCCGCATTCAGTGCAATACCGATATCGTCCACCCGAAGATGGGGGCGAGGGGTGAGCGTTTCTTTCGTCCCATGCTGGCGATGCCGGAAATGCCATTGGGTGAGTGGTGTGGCCATGATCAGACGGTGTTGGTGCAGTGCTTGCAGGTGGTCAACGGCGGGCATGGAGGCCAGATAGTCCGGGCTGGCACAAAGGCCCATGCAGGAACTCCAGATGGGGCGTGCAATCCAGTCGGGTAATTGGGGTTCTCCCACGCGAAATGCGGCATCAAACTGTCTCTCCACCAGATTTTCATAATGATTGGACAGTTTGAGTTCGATACGGATTTCCGGGTGCCGGCTCATAAATGCATTGATACAGCGGCCTAACCAGTGCTGTGTCAAATTCACCGGTGCCGTGATAGACAAGTGACCACGCAGTTGATGATTGTCGTTATGAAGCTGAGCACCGATTTGATGAAGATCGGCCAGTAAGGGGCCGCATTCAGTCAAGAAATTCTCGCCCGCCGGTGTCAGGCGAAAATGGTGTGCGTTTCTATCCAGAAGACGGCATCCCAATTGCCGTTCGAGTTGACGCAGGCGCCGACTGAGCGTGGAAAGCGGAACGCCACTGGTTTTGGACATTTGGGTCAGACTGCCATGGCGGGCGGTTTCCACGAATAAGGCTAAATCATCCAAAGAATATTGAGTTTCCATAAATGAGAGCTTGCCTTCCATAAATGCGAGTTATTATTCATTTTCGGGAAGTATATGATAGCGCACTGTTATCGTTTTCGCTGCGAAGGGAGGTGAGCCCATGGCTGGAACAGAGAGAAGTATTTTCGGACTGTTAATTGTTGCGATGTTTTTTTGGGGTAGTAATTTCAACGCTGCCTCGGCGTTGGCAGGTATTGTTCCTCCACTGACTGCAGGTGCCGAGCGCTTTTTGATAGCGGCACTCATCTTTCTGATACTACGTCTCTATCATGGGCGAGCTGAATCGAGACTTGAAGGCTGGATGCCTATGAAACTCGTGGCATTGGGTATTCTGGGGGTATTCGGCTTTAACTTTGCCTTTTTTACCGGTTTGCAGAGTACCAGCGCGTTAAATGGCGCGCTGATTATGGCGACCAGCCCGCTGGTCACCACCTTGCTGGCCTCGGTGGTGCTGGGGGGGCGGTTGGGCATCCAGCACTGGCTGGGGGCATGTCTTGGATTTATGGGCGTCGCCTTGGTCATTACCGGCAAGTCGGATACCCGGTTGCAGTTTGCGGAGGGTGACCTTTATATGATTGTGGCGTGTTTGTGCTGGAGCTTGTACAGCGTACTGTGCAAACGCTATGCACCCACGGTTCCGCCGTTGCAGTTGTCGCGCTGGAATATTTGCGCCGGTGCGATCAGCTTGTCACTTGCCGCCGTGTTGTTCGAGCATCCGGAAACATTGATACCTCAGCTCGTGCCACAGACGCACCTGATACTGTTGTATATGGGGGCCTGTGGTTCGGTGCTGGCCTATATCTTCTGGCTAAAGGGCATTCAGGCGTTGGGGCCGGGACGGGCGGCACTGTTTTTCAATCTGGTACCCGTTTTCACGCTTTTAGTGGGCATGGTGCTGGGTGAGCCCCCCCAGCCGTTGCAATTGATCGGCATGGTGGGCGTCATCACCGGGGTAATGCTGGGCAACGGGGTTTTTCGCCAGTTTGGCTGGCGAGCCGTCTGATGCGGAAAGCCTGTGCTTTCGTATGGTAAACCCTTGAGCCTGTATCAAGCACTTTTTCGTTGGTTCAGCATGTGCTGGCGGTATTCACTCGGGGTCATACAGGTCCAGCGTTTGAAGGCCCGATTTAAATTACTGGCGCTTGAAAAGCCTAACAGGCTGCATATTTCTTTTAGGCGGGTGTTGTCTGCTATAAGTCGGAGTGCCATGTTTTGTCGCACCGAATCACACAGGCTGCTGTAGGTAACGCCTTCCTGACTGAGATGTTTTTTGAGCGTGGATACACTCATGTTGAAGGCTTGTGCCGCCTGATGAATACCGGGTATCCCTTGGGGAAGTTCTTTGGCAATGAACTGACTCACTTTATGTTGCAGCGGCTGGCGCTGCTGGTTCCGCAATACCTGCTCTTCCACTTTATTCAGAATAAACCGGCAGACGCGCGGGTCAGAAGACTTCACCGGCAACGCCAGAAGCGAGGATCGCAAACGAATACGGTTAGTGGTTTGGTTGAATCGTACCGGACAACCGAAATGTGCCGCATACACTTCAGGCAACGCCTGAGGGGGATGACGAAAGCAGACTTCTTCCAACTGTACCCGTGAGGCGTTCTCCTGCCCCACCAAAAAGCGCGCCAACGTGGGCATGGAGGCAAAGTCCAGCTCGATCAGCGGAATCATTTCGGGTACCTGAATTTCGCTATTGAGCAACAGGGTGGTATGGGGGGCCTCCTGTACGCACTCGTGAATCAAGGCTTCGTTGAGCAAGGGGGTAAAACGCAATGTTAGTTGCAGCACTTCTTCCAGCGTCTGACAATTCATAAATGCCAGAGACATGATGCCATAACCAGTGGGAGGCAGCTTTTTACCTATGTCCAGACCAAAGGTGAGTGCACCGGTGCAGCGATGCAATTCGGCGACCAGTTCAAGTAGCTGACTGACGGGAATTTGCTTTCGGGTGTCCATGTTCGGCAGATAATCTCGCGCCCAGGTTAGCTGATTGCTAATCTGGTGCTGTCGAACATAGTCCGTCAGCATATTGAGATACACCACAGAACAGCGTGATGATGTGAGTGTCATACCTTGTCGTTTCTTATTGTTGTTTTTGTCATTCTTGTTATTTTGTACAAAGAGTGTACATTTTCGAAAAACGACACACAATGTTCATATGTTTCCGGTTGCCCTGAAATAGGGCGTTTTCAGTGATGAATATGGCATTGTGTGACGCTATTCTCATAAATTGCTTTCGAAAGGTCACTATAGATTTTTGGCTCGGTCGTACCGCGTTTTCTGTGGATTGCGTGCACCCGTGTGCAATTTGATATGCCAGTGCTACTCGATAAAATAATCGTAACGCACCGGAAAACCCTGGCGCATGATAATAACCGTCAGCGGTTGATCTTCGGCCAGTCGTTCCCAAAGCTGGTTCTGACCTTCGTGCACCCAGCTATCATTTACCCGCATCAGGACGTCTCCCGACTTTAGTCCCAGTGTGCTGTAGAAACGTTCATTGTCGACGTTTTCCAGACGCACTAAGTGAACACCTTCTACGACATGCTCCGCTGGTTTAATCAGCGCCTCAAGATGTTCACGCTGTGCTAACTGTTCGTTTACCCAATCTCGTGAAAGCGGCATGGAGGGACCCGGAGGCAGTTGGCGGGTGCGGTAGTCTGGTTGAGCGGATGTACGCGATTCGTTCGAAGTTGTGGGGACGTTTTGCGTTGTGAACTGTGTTTCCTGCGCGGAAGTCGTTGAGTTACTTCCGGCGGCGCTTGCTGGAACGTGACCTCCCTGACTGGTTTGTAACCTTATGAAGGCTTGCTTACCCTCATCCTCAATAATGACCCGTTGTGATTCCACCGCCAGCAGGACAACCCCCGGCAGCAGGTGGTCGCCGATACGGAATTGTTTAACCTCTTGAAGTTCGGTCAGCTCCATCACAGCGGAGGACGACTGACTATCGGTGGCAACTGAGGTTGCTACCAGTTTCAGCGGGCGCGTTGAGGCGAGGAGAGGCTCTGTACCGGCCAGCGACTGCAACTCGGAGTCGAGATAGTAGCGGTAAGCATCAAGCGACTGCGGCCCTTTGACGTAAAGACCGTTGATGAAAACCACGGGCACATTACTGAGGCCTAAACTTGTTGCCAGGGCGAGATCGGCTTCAATGTTGGCCGAATATGGCTCGCTTTCCAGACAGGCATCAAAGCGGGTTTGGTTGATGTTGAGTTGTTCGGCAATGTTTCTAAATCGAGTAGGCGTAAGGGTTTTAAAATCGGCATAGAGCGCGTCGCGAAATTTCCAGCCGGTCTGACTGTCCTGGGGGGGCGCTACGGCGGCAGCACAGAGCGCGGCGTTGGCCGCACTTTTGCCATACCGGTGAAATCCTTGCGGAGATTCGTAATAGGCCACCTGAAGGTTGGGAGCATATTCATTGAGCAAGTGGCCAATCAATGGCTGTAACTGGGCACAATGAGGTGACTGAAAGCTGCAAAAAACGCTCAGACGCAGTGAGGCTTCCGCTGCGCCCTGTACCGGGCGCTTGTCCTGAGGAATCGCCACGCGAGGCGGCATAGGAGGAAGCAGGTAGATTTTTGCCGGAGCACTCACGGCCGGATGGCGGGCCTGAGTCTGTTCAATCAATTGTAGTAGCGAGGCGCGTCGGAGCTGGTATTTCTGCCATTCCAGATCAAATAATGCCAGGCGTATCGGCGCGTCTATGTCGTCTGCCTGAATCGTCTGGCCGTTCACTGTGGCGACAGGCGCTTCTCCTGCATAAACCGGCAGGATGAATAACAATGCACTGGCCATGCTGCCTCGAATCATGGTGCGTAGGATGCCTGACCATTCATTTCTATGGAATCGTCGGATAGCCATGATTAGTGGAAAGGACATGGTGAACAATCTGCAAATAGCGAATAGGCTGTAACTAAGAAATAGACATCTCATGGCAAAACCTGAAACTGATTCGATCTGCCTGAGGTAGTCCCTGATTTGCGGGCCGCCCGAGGCAGATCGAGTAAGTGTTATCTTGTGTTCAAGGTGCGGAAACCGGCGCTAACACACCGCGCGAGATATAATCCACACGCGGTGTGTTAGGCATTTATTAAGGCTTGGCCGGATTGGCGTTCCACATAAACTCGGCAATTTTGCTTTGTGTCCCCACGTTGGGGTGGAAGCAATCGCCACCGTCTATATGTTGCGCGCCAAAGTGGAAGGTACCGCCGGAGGGCGTATTTTCGTCCACGTATTCGCCCACGACTTCGATGCCTTTGGGGTTCATTCCATTGGTATTTCCGTTGTACGCCTGGGTTTCTTCACGCACGATTTCGTTGTAGCGCTTTTGCGCGGCAGCAACAGCGGCTAAACGGGTGGCAGAGGTTTCGTTATTGTACAAACCGCCTTTGGTGACGATCTGGCAAACATCATAGGTAGACCACATGGATTCGCAATTGATCGCCGAGCTGCTGGCTTGCTTGTCCAAACCGGCCTGACGCAGATCCTGTACCCGGGCGACGCTGCCCACGAGCACGCTGGCACCGCTGGGGAGCCCGGACATCAGGGTGTTCAGACCATTGCGTACGGCCTGACGCCATTCAGATTCACTATACAGCGGGTCGTTACAATTGGCGGGGTCTACACAGTTACGGCTACAAATATCGTTGCCCCCGAGAATGACTTCGACGTGATCCGGCACCGGTGACTGCGCCACAATGGCGGCAGCTTGCGTAGCAAAGTTGGGTTCGGGGCCGTCGTCTCTGATACCGGTCATTTCGGCACCGGTCATGGCGGCGTCTTTGTTGGCGGTAATGCTGCTATCCAACGCTTTGAAGCGATCATGTACGCTGTTTACATTGCTCGACCAGCCATCAAACCAGGAATGTTCGGGCTGATCGCCGCCCAACAGGCAGAACAAATCCCAGAACCAGACGTTACCGGTACAGTCTGCACCGAACGCCATCGTGATGCTGTCACCCGCGGCGGCGGTGTTCGAAACGCCGGATACTGGCGGGGGTGTCGTGGTTCCTCCTTTCGTAAAGCTGGCGGTCAGTGTGACGCCGCTGTAGGCCGAATAACCCTTGAGCATAATGCTGAAGTTACCGGTTTGAGGGTTGGCGAAGGTACAGGTTTCGTCATTTCCGGCACGGTAGGGACGACAATCCCAGGTGCTGGTCGTGGCTTGTACCCCATATTTGACATACAAATCCGCATCGCCCGTACCGCCATTGATTTTGATGCTCAGGTCTGTCGCGCCCGCAGGAACCGCCAGATCATAGTAGTTACTGCTTCCGCTGCTACCGGCCAAACCACTGACCGCGACGCCGTTTTCCAGCGTGGCTGCATTTGCCGCCAGACCCGCGCTTGAAATGACCATGGCAATGAGCGTGCGGGATAATCCTGCCCGTGTCGTTTTATTTTTATATTTCATAGCCTCACCTTGTTGTGTTTGATTGTTGTTGTTTTAACAAGTGTTCAGGAGATAGATCGTCTCTTTAAAGAAATAGATCGTCTCCCTGGCTTCCGTGCCGTGTGGATTCCGCGCATTCCGGTTTTCCGGAGATTGCCTGATGCAAGCTAACAAATTTATCGGTAAAGAAGATGATCTTGGCGTCATAAATGTCTGACGGGAGTGCATTCATAGCCCCGAAGACCATTCGAGGCGTGCTATCTTAACGATCGCTTCCCATGGTCTGACAGGTACACCTGTGAGCTGTTGCGAGGCCGGCCAATACTTTTTGATAATCAGGTAATTGGTAATAAAAACAATTAGATAAAATAAAAATAAACAACACGAAATACACAATAAAAAACGACTAAAAGGTAAGCACTATGAAATTTACACCACGACTACTCGCTGTTGTCTGCGCGACACTCGCGGCCACCTCGGTGTCTGCTAATGACAATGACAAGCTCAAGGTCATGACCCGAAACCTGTATCTGGGGGCGGATATTTTTCCGGTTATTGAAGTGGCCAATACGCAGCCCGCGCTGGTACCTATGGCGGTGAGTGCCGCCTTTCAACAAATGCAGCAAACCAATTTTCGGGCAAGAGTACAGGCCATAGCCGATGAGATTCATCGTTATAAACCTCATGCCATCGGTTTGCAGGAGGTGTCTTCCGTTTACACTCAGCATCCCAGCGACTTTGGCTATAGTCAGGCCGGTTACCCGGAGCATGCCGCTGATACGCTTTATGTTGATTATCTCAGTGAACTGCTGAGTGCGTTGGAAAGCCGGGGATTGAACTACCGTGTCGCGGTCACTTCCACTAACGCTGATATTGAGCTTCCCATGGTTGTGGGCGGGACGCCGGAGGCTCCGCAACTGGACGACCTGCGTCTGGTCGATCACGATGTCATTCTGGTGCGCGCCGACGTTCAGGAATCCAATCCGTTAGCCAACAACTTTACTTACAACGTTTCCATGCAGATTGCCGGTACCACGCTCGCGTTTACCCGCGGATACACGGCCGTAGATATTGATGTTAAGGGCGAACAGTATCGTCTGGTGAATACCCATTTGGAAACCGGAGGCAGTGAGCCCTTTATGTCGCTGCAGGCGGTTCAAATGAATGAGTTGCTCAGCGTGATGCAAATGACTAATCCCGGCTCTTTCCCTACGGTGTTAATGGGAGATTTTAACAGTGCGCCAACCGAGCAGCCGTTTGTCTCTGCCTCAGGTATTCCCGGGTTGGATGGGTTGCCACTCTATCCACCGTACCTGCAAGCCGTCGGAACCGGCTATCAGGATCTCTGGATCGTACAGGGTAAACACAAGCCAGGTTTTACCTGCTGCTTCAATGCTGATGTGAATGATCCGGATGCCCAACTCTCAGAACGCATTGATCATTTGTTTGTGAATCCTCAATCACGCGAACTGCACAAAGTGAAAGTCAAAGTGGTGGGCGATGATGCGGTAGACATGACCATGAATGGCCTGTGGCCTTCTGATCATGCCGGTGTGGTAGGCAAGATCAATTTTGCTGAATAAGCCCGGCGCAACGGAAATGCCCTAGAATGGCGCCTCTCTAGGGAGGCGTCTCAGTTTGTCAGCAGACACTCCCGGAACAAGGTTCTTAGCAGTTCAATATTATTAACGCCGATATAGTTCGGGCGTGTGATAAAAGCGATTCTCCGATGAGGGCCGGAGTCACTGAGCGCCACTGCTTTAAGTTCTGTCGAGTCTGACAGCAAAGCCTTCAATGCCATCTCGGGAACCAGCGTGCTGCCCATTTTTCCCGCAACCATTTGAACCAACGTATAGAGGCTGGTGGCAGACAGACTGTCATCGGTTTCACTGGGTTGCAGTCGACAGGCGGCGAGTGCATGATCTTTCAGACAGTGTCCGTCTTTGAGCAGCATTAAGCGGGCTTCTTTCAATTCTGCACTGGTGATTTCCTTTTGCCCTGCATGGGCATCACTGGCATGAGTCACCCAGGAGAAATTTTCCTGCCAGAATTCAAAAGCCAACAATCCTTCCAAGGGGTAAGGCAAGGCCAGAATGGCCGTGTCCAGTTCGCCATTGCGTACCTGGTCGGCAAGCACATGAGACTGATCTTCCACGATCCGAAGCGGGAAGTCGGGATAACGTGAACGTACCGAGGGGAGCACTTTGGGTAGCAGGTAAGGACCGATCGTGGGGATCACGCCCATCGACAGGGGATAACTCAACGGAGAGTGTTGAGCCTGTGCCAGATTGTACAGATCGTCCATTTGTAATTTGATAGCACGCGCCCGCTGAAGAAACTGCCCGCCAAACGCCGTAACCAGAACCATTTTGTTGTCACGTTCAAAGATCTGGGCGCCCAGTTGTTTTTCCAGTTCGGTAATCGCAGTGCTTAGCGCCGACTGGGATACCGAGCACTGATCCGCCGCTTTTTTAAAGTGCAGGTTATCTTCGACTGCCAGCGCGTAAACCAGCTGTTTGAGTGAGATCATCGGGCGCCCTCCTGCGGCCTGCTAAAAGGAACTATGTGGTTAAAAAAGCATAATGTGGTTAAAAAAGAATAATGTGGTTCAAAAAAACTGATCGTAAGTATCTATTTTATTCAATTTATCAGAATCATCCATCCGGTTAATCTTTAATCACCGCTGAGGCACAGCCCGGTGACGAAACAATCTACGTTGACCCATAGAGGATGAATATCATGGCCAAGATCAATCAAGCTATTCCAGAATTTAAAGCAGAAGCCTTTCACAATGGTGAGTTCAGAACCATCACTTCCGAAGATGTAAAAGGCAAGTGGTCAATCTTCCTGTTTTATCCGGCCGACTTTACGTTTGTTTGCCCCACGGAGCTGGAAGACATGGCCAACCAATATGACGAATTGCAGCGTCTGGGAGTCGAGGTTTATTCGGTGTCGACTGATACGCACTTTGTACACAAGGCATGGCACGACTCCAGCCCGGCCATCAGCAAAATTCGCTTTCCGATGATTGGCGATCCAACCGGCAAGATTACTCGGGGCTTTGACGTCATGATCGAAGAAGATGCCTTGGCATTGCGCGGTACTTTTCTGGTGAACCCGGAAGGCATCATCAAGGTGGCCGAAATACATGACCTGGGTATCGGTCGCTCAGCCAAAGACATGCTGCGTAAGGTGAAGGCGGCGCAATACGTGGCCAATCACGACGGTGAAGTCTGTCCGGCGGCGTGGGAAGAAGGTCAAAAGACCCTGACGCCCAGTCTGGATCTGGTTGGAAAAATCTGACACTCGCCACCCCTTCCTGTGTCTGCCCGCGAGCAGGCCGGGAAGGTGAAACCGGTGGCCGCTTGGGACACGCCTGATCATAACCTCAAGCACAGAATAGAGGAGCCAAACCCATGTTAAGTAACGATATTTTATCCGCACTCAAAAATTACACGGCGAATATGCAAAAAAATGTGGCGCTGGTTCTGCAAACCGGTGTGCACTCCAATCGCGACGAACTGGTCGATTTCCTTGAAAAATTTGTTTCGGTGTCCGATCGTTTGAGTCTGCGCGAGGAAGACCTGGGGGGCGCGCTCAGGAGCCCATTGAGTTTCTTGCTGGAAGTCGATGGCGAGTCCTCCGGTATTGTTTTTTCGGGTATTCCCGGAGGCCATGAATTCAATTCACTGGTCTTGGCGGTACTGCAGTTAGCCGGCACGCCAATCAAGCTGGATAGTGGCATCACCGCCATACTGGCAAACGTGAGGGAACCGCTGAATTTCGAAGTGTTTATCAGTCTGAGCTGCCACAACTGTCCCGATGTGGTGCAGGCACTGAACCAGTTTGCCATGCTCAATCCATTCATCCGTAGTGAAATGATTGATGGCGGGATCTATCCCGAGTTGATTGCCGAGCGCAACATTCAGGGTGTCCCCTGCGTTTACCTGAACGGTGAAGTGTTCGCCAACGGCAAAATAGATACGGCGCAATTGCTGGAAAAACTCATTGCCCGTTATCCTGAGATAGCTAGCGCCCAAGGGGCCGGGCAGCCGGCGTTACCAGAGCAGGATGTGACCGTGGTCGGTGGCGGACCTGCGGGTGTCGCGGCAGCCATCTATGCAGCTCGCAAAGGTTTGAAGGTCACGCTCATCGCCGATCGTTTGGGCGGACAGGTGAAAGACACCCTAGGTATCGAAAACCTGATATCAGTACCGGCGACCACCGGCCCGAAATTAGCCGGTGCGTTACAGGCGCATCTGAACGACTACGATATTACGCTGAAAGAACATTTGCGGGTTGAGCAGATTACGCAAGGTAGAATCAAACAGCTGACGTTATCTTCCGGGGAGATTATCGACACCAAAACGCTGATTATTGCCACCGGGGCAAAATGGCGTGAATTGAATGTACCGGGCGAGAAAGAAAATATCGGCAATGGCGTGGCTTATTGCCCGCATTGCGATGGCCCGTTTTTCAAAGGGAAAGACGTAGCGGTCATCGGTGGCGGAAATTCGGGGATTGAGGCTGCGCTGGATCTGGCGGGCATTGTCAAATCGGTAACGGTGTTCGAATTTATGCCTACGCTAAAAGCGGATCAGGTCTTGGTTGAGCAGGCGCAGGCGCGTTCCAATATCCGCATCATTAAAAATGTCGCCACTAAAGAGGTGATTGCTGACAATGGCAAGGTGGTGGCGCTGGATTATCAGGAGCGGGAGTCTGGCGAGATAAAACGGCAACCCCTGGCGGGCGTCTTCGTGCAAATAGGGTTAGTGCCGAACAGCCAGTTTGTGAAAGGGCTGGTTGAAACCACACCCTATGGTGAAATCATCATCAATGAGCGTGGTGAAACCAGCGCGGAAGGTATCTTTGCCTGTGGCGATGTGACTACGGTGCCTTATAAGCAGATTGTGGTGGCGATGGGTGAAGGGGCAAAGGCCGCCCTGGCTGCCTTTGATTATTACTTGAAGCAGTATTAAATCGGCGGCCTTTCCTGCGTAGGAAAGGCCGCAACTGATTCCTGTACAGGCAAACCTGAACTGCTCGCTAGGCAGGTTCAGGCCACTTCTCCTAAGGCCCGCAAACGCTGACGCAAAGAATCGCAAAGATTTTCCAGTTCTGCGACCCGTCCTTCCAATTCGGCAATTCGCGCTTTATCTGCCGATACGTTGCCGGCATCGGTGGCTTGCGTGGGCAAGGGTTCAATATCAATACTGAACAAATGAGCATACCGCGATTCGCGCTTACCCGGTTCGCGAGGCAGCATCGCCACCAGACTATCGCCGGTATAATCCGCCAGTGCTTTCAGGGTATCTTCGACCACCTTAACGTCGCTAAACTCGGCCATACGACTGGCACGCGAGCGCAGTTCTCCGGGGGTTTGTGGCCCTCGAATCAGTAACTCACACACCACAGCCACCTGTTGTGGCGTAAATTTGAGTTCGCTGAACTCCGTATTGCAAAAACGGTGCTGGAACTTCTCCACCCGACTACCGGGGCTCACGGTGACCATGCCCCGCTTGCGTAGCGATTCCAGCGTTTGTTTTACGGTGATCTCATCCAGTTCCAACACGGGATGACGGTTACTTTTTTGATTACAGGCGTTAGTCAGTGCATTCAACGACAGCGGATACTGATCGGGGGTGGTGATTTCCTTTTCCAGTAGCACCCCGATCACGCGGGTTTCGTACAGGCTCAAGTCTTTTTTCATGGCAACAGTCATTCCCAACAATAAGGTATGGGAATGATTGTAGCCTGAATTTGCCGACAGCGAACCTGATACCTGGTTGCCGGTTACGCCGTGGTAAGTGGCGAAGGGCATGCCGTGGCAGCGGTTTGCTCACATGAAACCCAATGGTAATCCCGGGTTTTTACGCGACGGGTGCGCAGCCAGTATTTCCAGGTCGACCAGGGCCAGAGGGTATAGTTCTTGCCACTTTCCAGCTTGTACCAGCTTTGGCAGCCGCCCTCCCATACGGTTCCCTTGAGGTGCTGTTGTACTTCCGCATTAAAATCGTGCTGGGCCTGCGGCTTTAAGTCCATATACGCCGCCCGTTTTTGCTTGAGTTGTTTCATGCACTCCAGAATATAGTGCACCTGCGCCTCAATCATAAAAATGAGTGAGTTATGGCCCAGGGCCGTGTTGGGCCCGATGAGTTGAAACAGATTCGGATAGCCGCTCACGGTTATACCGAAATAGGCTTCGGCGCCGTCTTTCCAGTCGTCCTGAATGCGTCGGCCTCCCAGTCCGGTCAATTCAAAACCGGCCATATAGATTCTCGGATCGACCACAAAGCCGGTACCCAGGATAATACAGTCGGCCGGGCGTTCAATCCCGTCACGGGTGACAATACTGTGTTCGCGAATCTCCCTGATGCCGTCAGTGACCAACTCTACGTTCGGACGGTTAAAGGTGGGGTAATACTTATTGGAGATCAGCACTCGCTTGCACCCGAAGGTATAATCGGGAGTGAGTTTTTTTACGAGTGCGGGGTCTTTGACCTGATATTTTATAAAGGCTTTGGCCAACGGGTGCACGGCCTTTGCGAGCGACGGGTGAAATATCGGCCACACGCGTGACTCATTGCTCCAGTACAAACGGTCGCGATGAATCTTGCGTAACAACGGGATTTGCCGGAACAGACTTTTATTCCACGGGCTGTAGGTTCGCTCATCCCGGGGGATCACCCACGCCGGGGTACGCTGAAACACATACAACTGCTTCACATCCGGTGCAATTTCCGGCACGTACTGAATGGCGCTGCCTCCTGTGCCAATCGACACCACATTTTTTCCCTGCAGCGAATAACTGTGATCCCAGCGGGCAGAATGGAACACGTTACCCTTAAAAGATTCCAGCCCTTTGATTTTGGGGGTGGCGGGGACATGCAACGGGCCGGACGCCATCACTGTATGGCGTGCGAGCAGGGTTTCGCCTTGATTGTTTTTAATGCTCCAAAGGCCTTGCTGCTCGTTAAAGGTGGCTGAGGTCACCTCGCGCTGAAAGCGAATATAGGGTCGCAAGCCATATTTTTCTGTGCAGTGAAGAATGTAATTCTGGATTTCGCGCCAGCCAGCATAACGTTTCGACCAGTCAGGGTTACCTTCAAATGAAAACGAATACAGATGTGATTGCACATCGCAGGCACAGCCAGGATAGCTGTTGTCACGCCAGGTACCGCCCACGTCATCGCCTTTTTCCAAAATAACAAAGTTGGTGATGCCGGATTCCAGTAGCTTGATGGCCATACACAGCCCCCCGAATCCCGCACCCACAATCACCACGTCCTTAATCGCATGGGCATCACCCGCAGACAGACTCGACATGCAAAACCTCTCGTTGTCAATTGTTGTTATGTCACACTGTAGGACAAAGTGTAGTCAGTCGGGATGTGTCATGACTATGCTAGACTTGATCGTACGATTGATATTTCCGGCCATCCGAGCTGAGCGTTAACCACGCCGACCGCCAACTACGCAGACAGAGAGGCTGTATGGGAAAAAACTCAGTGATTGGTTTGATGTATATGCTGCAGGGGCTGCAAAGCGATGGCATTGATGTGACCGCATTGCTGGCCCGGCAAGGCCTGTCGCAGGCAACGCTGGATCCGACGGCGGATATCAACCTGAGTACCGAAATTGAGTTGTTCCGTGATTTATTGCAGCAATACCCTGATCCGCTGGTAGGGCTAAAAATAGGTGATGCAATTCCCTGGTCGAGTTATGGTGTGCTGACCATGCTTATCTCCACCTGCAAAAATGGTTATGAAGCCTTTCGCATGGGAGTGAAGTATCAGGCACTCACTTTTTTGCACAGCCACATGAGCATCGAGCTTGAAGCACAAAATACCCTGTTGTTGCTTCGCCCGGAACCGATGCCCGAAGACGTGCGTCGCCTGTTTATCGACAGTGATATTGTGGGCACTGTCAAACTGATCCGTGATATTCAGGGCCAGTTGGGGGTGCAGGGGCATCCCAATGAAATCTGGTTCCCGTACCCGAAACCTCCTGAATACCGGACCTATGAACAGCATTTCGGTTGTACGGTAAAATTCGATCAGGCGGTGGGGGGGATTCGTGTTCCGAATGCCTTTCTGAATTTTCCCTTTGTAACGGCCAACAGTATGGCCAATGAGGCCTATCAACGGCAATGCGATGAATTACTCCGGCAACGCAAACCCCTCGCAGGTGTCAGTGGCCGTGTCACTGCGTATCTGGAGATGTTTGTGGGTAAATTTCCCTGTGTGTCAGAAGTGGCGGGTTCACTGGGCCTGTCTGAACGTACGTTAAGGCGTCAGCTGACACAAGAGCACACCAGTTTTCAGAAACTACTCGACGAAGCGCGTTTACAGAAGGCTCAGCGCTACCTACAGGAAAATCGTCTCACGATTGAAACCATCGCGAGTGAGCTGGGCTATAGCGAATCGGCTGCGTTTATTCATGCCTTTCGACGCTGGACAGGACAAACGCCCCAACAGTATCGGCAGGCCATGGTTTAGGAGAGGGGCGAACGCAACACCTCTCGGAATAGTCAGCTCTATCGCCCCGGGTTTTAATGCAGATGCTAGACTGGTTAAGCGAAGACACCTGAAGGTAACTCTGATTGTCAGGAACTGTTGATGTTTGTCTCTATCACGCTGTAGCGAGGGGCGTTCTCGCCCCGATGGCCGAGCAGCCAAAAGCGCCCCGAGGACGGGCCGCCTACCGCCCTGCCGCTGTTTGTGGGACTGTTAACGGGTTACAGGATAAAACGTCAACACGTCCTGGCACATGAACATAAGAGAAAAAATAGTGGGGAAAGAACATGCGAGACTCTGTAAAAGCCGCCTTATTGTCGGGATTAGTGTTTCCGGGGAGCGGCCACCTGCTGCTTAAAAAAACTATTCCGGGGGTCTTGTTGATGGGGGTGGCCGCTATTTGCGTGTATATCCTGTTTTCGGCGAGTCTGGAGGTGGCCCAGCAAATCAGCGATGGGATTCAGCGCGGCGAGATTCCTCTGGATGCAGACAGAATCTCGGCGGCGATTGCAAAACAGATGGATGGCAGCCAGTCGCAGCGTATTCAGGTGTCTACCAGTGTATTGGTGGTGTGCTGGCTGGTGGGCATTGTCGATGCTTTCAGGGTGGGCTTCTTGCGCGATAAAGCCAGACAAGCTGACCTTAATCGCCCTCAATAGTCCTTAAAAAACACGGTCGCGGGCTATTCGCCCGCACCTCGCTGACGTAAGGCAAACTTCTGGATTTTACCGGTCGAGGTTTTGGGTAGTTCTCCGAACACAACATGCTTAGGCACCTTGAAGCCGGCCAGATGCGCTTTACAGTGCGTAATGATTTCCTGTTCGGTGACGTGGGCCCCGTCACGCAACTCAATAAAGGCACAAGGGGTTTCGCCCCACTTTTCATCGGGTTTCGCGACCACGGCGGCCACCATCACGGCGGGATGACGATAGAGTACGTCTTCCACTTCAATGCTGGAGATATTCTCTCCACCGGAAATAATAATGTCTTTGCTTCGATCTTTGATTTTTACATAACCATCCGGATCCAATACCGCCAGATCACCGGAATGGAACCAGCCTCCGGCAAAGGCCTCATCGGTCGCATTGGCATTCTTCAGATAGCCTTTCATGGCAATATTGCCCCGAAACATGATTTCACCCAGCGTAGTGCCATCGGCAGGCACGGGTTTCAGCGTTGACGGGTCCAGTACACTCATACCGGCTTGCAGGTGGTAGCGCATGCCCTGACGGGCATTAAGGCGAGCCTGCTCGCCCAGAGGCAGGTGGCCCCAGTCTTCCTGTTTTGCACACACGGCGGCGGGGCCATACACTTCGGTCAGGCCGTAAACGTGGGTGATGTCAAACCCCATCTTTTGCATTCCCTCAATCATGGCGGCAGGTGGCGCTGCACCGGCGACCATGGCGTTCACCGGGTGATCAATGCCTTCTCGTAATGACTCGGGGGCACTGATCAGCAAGTTGTGTACGATGGGGGCACCACAGTAGTGGGTCACCTTTTCACGCCGGATCAATTCAAATATAAGGGCAGGGTCGACTTTTCGCAGACAGACGTGAACGCCTGCACGCAGGGCGATGGTCCATGGGAAGCACCAGCCATTACAGTGAAACATGGGCAGTGTCCACAAATAGACCGCCCCCTTGGGCATATCCCATTCCAGAATGTTGCTGACGGCGTTGGTGTAAGCACCTCGGTGGCTGTAGACGACCCCTTTGGGATTGCCCGTGGTTCCCGAGGTATAATTCAGGCAAATGGCGTCCCATTCATCTTCAGGTGGCTGCCAGTCAAATGCCGGATCTCCGTCGGCCAGAAATGTTTCGTATTCGAGATCGCCCAACGGGGCCTCCGGGGCAGCGAATAACGGGTCATCCACGTCAATAAGCAGCGGGGGACGGGACACGCTTTTTAGGGCTTCCCGTACCACGCCGGAAAACTCCCGGTCCACCAATAGCACTTTGGCCTCGGCGTGATTAAGCATAAAGGCAATAACCTCCGCATCCAGACGGGTATTGAGTGTATTGAGCACCGCGCCGGTCATGGGGATACCAAAGTGCGCTTCCACCATGGCAGGTATATTGGGCAACATCACTGAAACCGTATCGCCTTTACCAATGCCGGCCCGGGTCAATGCCGATGCCAGCCGGCGACAACGCTGATAGGTTGTTTGCCAGTCTCGGCGAATATCACCGTGCACCACCGCCAGGTGATGAGGATACACTTCCGCTGCACGACGGATGAAATCCAGTGGGCTTTGGGCAACAAAATTGGCAGCATTCTTATCCAGACCAGTGGTATACACGTAGGCCTCCTTTGGCGCTTTGGTGAGAGATCTGAGGGCATGATGGGGCGGCAGCCGCACGAAACCTTCTCAGTCTAGCAGCGCGAAAGGTTCTCGCTATTGGCAAAAGGTATAAGTCGGCGTGTGGATTCACTCATGAGTATAAAAGTGTGGGGTGTTAAGGCGGGTCTCGGACCGGTGAAAATCTTGAACTTGTTAATGCCGCCAATCTTTCAAACCGTAGGTTTGCAGAATGTTGGCTAGTTCGCCGGAGTCCCGGAGGGCTTGCATGCCCTCGCTGAATTCAACGGCCAGTTTCTCTGAGCGGACCTGAGTTTGGGGGGTGAGCGCAAGATACAGATATTGGTGCCCAACACAGCCCAGATTTTTTATACCACGGCTGTCCAGTTCGGGATTGTGTTTTTGCAGGTAACCGAACACGGTACTGTCCATCCAGAACGCGTGGGCACGTCCCCTGCGCACCATTTCGAGTACGCGTTCGTAGTAGCGTGAATCGATGGAGAACTCCTCAAATGTCTGCTGATATACCTCGTCTCCCAGCGCTTTTCTGTAGCGCCGCTCGTTAACCCAACCGTTAAATATAATGGTTGTGCGATTCAGAAATGAAGAGGCATCACCCGCTTGCCAGGGGTCGGAATCTTTCCCGTAAAAGCAGTCGCTTTGCTCTGCAATTTCCAGCTCGGGAAATATCATGCCCGGGGTTTCGAGTTTACCCGCTGACAACACTCCGTCCAGTTCGCCTTGCATTGCCTGGTAAGCCGCGCGGGCCCATGGCAAGGCCACAAAGGTTACACGATAGCCGCGTTTTTCGAAGATGGTGCGGGCGATATCAGTCGTAAAACCTTTTTGCTCGTTATACGGACACATATGAGGACAGGCTTCGGCATAGCCGAATTCGAGTTGTGCCGCCTTATCCTCCGCCTGAACGGAGGTTAGTCCGAACACCATCAGTATGCCCAGCAACCTATTCATTCACTCTCTCGCCTGCCTGTAAGCCGAAGGAAAGGCTACAAACCGCATCCATGTTAAGTTGAGTTTAGTATAGCGCGAAAGCATACCCGCAACCGGGGCTGGATAGCTACGTCCCCCAAGACCCGCGTCCCAGGACATTGTAGGCATAAATCCGTTGAGGCTGCGCAGATAAATTGCGTAAACTGCAAAGGCTCTGGCTGAAATCCACTCATAGGATGTGTAATGAATTCAATCAAAACCAAACTCATCGGTGCCTTGATGCTGACCAGCCTGTTAGTGGGCTTGGTTGTACTGATTTCAACCCCCTATATGGTCGAGCATGAAATTGCTGAAAAGGCCCTGGATTCATATTTAAATGCCTTTGAAAAGTCGATCGCACACTATATAGAAGAGAACCAATCCTGGGGGGAAGCGACAGATGCGATGGGGTTTGCCCAGTCGCAGGATTTTCGATTGGTAGAAGAAGTGGCCCGGCTGGATAGTGCACCCATTCAATTTACCTTGTTTGATCAGAACGGCCATGTTTTACGAAGCGGGCCGGAATTTAAACTGGGCGAACAGGCGGTACTAAACACGCTGGATGACCTGGAGCCCATTGAGGTCAGGGGCAATGTGGTGGCTTATGTCCTGTCCGGCGAAGAGATTACGCTTTCTCCCAAAGAAGAAGCCTATTTGCACACTCTGGAAGAAACGCTTAGTTTTTCGATCATGGTCGCCTTGCTTGCGATTCTGCCATTTGGGATCTGGATGGGTAATCGATTGGTTTTTACACTGAATCATCTTATCAGTGCCGTCAACAACATGGCCGTAGGTGAGCTCAAGCAACAAGTGCCTACCAAAACGCGGGACGAAATCGGGGTGCTGGCCGATGCATTTAACGCCATGAATGCACAGTTGGTGGCAGCCTATGAGAATCTCGAAAGCTCAAGAAACCTGATTGCCGAGCAAGCGTCCCAACTCAAAGAGTTGAGCATTCGGGACGAACTCACGGGGTTGTACAATCGACGCTTCTTTAATGAAGAGGTGCAGTCGCTGTTTTCTGTGTCACGTCGTTATGCTCAGGAGTTTTCGCTGGTGTTGGGAGATATTGATCACTTTAAAATGGTCAACGACAATTTTTCTCATGCTACCGGAGACAAGGTGTTGAGGATTGTGGCAGAGCTTCTCCAATCGGCGGTGCGTGATTGTGACCTGGTTGCCCGTTATGGCGGGGAAGAAATCGTGCTCGCCCTACCGAATACCGGCGTTGCAGAGGCAAAAGAAATGCTCGACAGAATCCGCCAAAGCATAGAGCAATACCCTTGGCATACCTTGAACGACGCACTCAAAGTGACCATGAGTTTTGGTATCTCGGCCGATGCCGGTGCGCCGAATTATGAACAATTGCTGGCGCAGGCTGACGGACAGCTCTACCGTGCCAAACGCGAAGGGAGAAACCGGGTTTGTCATGGCTGACAAGCGCATTCGATTCTAAAAAGTCTTGATCAAAACGCCTCATTAACGTTATTTCTCTGTGATGAGTACGTGATAATTCGGTCGCACAATGTCTGCATACACAATGAAGTCGCTCGAAGGGCGTGTGTACATTCCAACATTTGTGAGTGAAAGGAGATCAGACGTGAATAATAAAATGACGGTACTCAGCGGTTTAATCCTCTCTTCTGCGGCCTTGTTGTCGGCCCCCACCTGGGCCGAAGGCGGCCACCATTTTGGCAAAGAAGCAACTTATGAAGTGACGCTCACCAATTTAACCCCGGGTCAGCCCATTGCGCCCTTGATGGTTACTACCCACCGTTCAGGACGCTCATTCTTTCAGGCAGGTGAGGCGCCGAGTGAAGAGTTAGCCATGCTGGCTGAAGCCGGTAACGGGTTACCGATGGCAGAAAAACTGCGTGAAATGCCCTATTTCAGCGCCGCAGAAGTTGGCTCTGGTGGCACGCGGCCCGGGTTGAGTTCAACGGTCACGATCACCGGTCATGTAAGAGATCATTTAAGTCTTGGGGCGATGCTGGGCAACACCAACGATGCGTTCGTGGCCCTGTCTGATGTGGATTTACCAAAACGCGGAGAAACACTGACCTATTTGGCTCCCGCGTATGATGCCGGCTCGGAAACGAATGACGAGTTCTGTGCTTCGGTACCCGGCCCTGCCTGCGGTGGGGAGGCTTTGTCACCACAAGACAGCGGTGAAGGCTTTGTGACAATTCACAACGGCATTCACGGCATTGGCGGTCTGGATGCGGCACTTTATGACTGGCGCAATCCGGTTGCCAAAGTGGTCATCAAACGCGTTCAGTAAAGTCGACGCGAGCACAGGGTCGCGAGGCGCGTCCTCGCCCCGATGGCCGAGCCTCGGTAACCGAAAGGGCTCCGAGGACGAGCCACCGGCAGTCCAATCCCTCATGATGGACGTGAAAAACGATTCATCATCAGGGCTTTTTATGGCTGCCATCACACAGCGGCGGGTGGTCTGTCGATTTACAGCCGCAAAAAAATACACGCTTGGTTTCTGTGGCCTCGTACTTAACCGGGGAAAATTCGCTTCCCTTGTGTGAGCCGTCGCAGAAGGGTTGGTTCTGGCTTTGACCACAGGCACACCAGAAATATTTGGTACCTTGGGTGACTTCTACTGCAAAGGGGCCGTCTGCGGCGCGTTTAGGATTAGTCATAACAGGATCCGTTGGAGTGAGTTCAGGGCACCGCACGACAACACGGTACCCGACTTCGGAAGAGGGCTATTTGATAATCTTTAACAACTCTACCTCAAAGATCAGTGTAGACCCTGCACCGATTTTTCCTGCACTGCGAAGACCATAAGCGAGATCATTGGGAATAAAAAACCGGCGCTTTTCGCCTTCGACCATAAGTTGTACCCCTTCCGTCCAGCCCTTGATCACTTGATTCAAGCCAAACTCCAGCGGTTCGCCGCGCGCCACGGAGCTGTCGAAAACCGTGCCGTCGATTAAGGTTCCGTGATAATGCACCCGTACCCTATCGCTGGGCCCGGGATGAACCGTGCCTGTACCGGGTTTGAGCACCAGAAATTGCAACCCCGAAGACGTGGTGACTACGCCTTCCTTCCGGCCGTTTTCAAGCAAAAAGGTAGCGCCTTCTTCCAGATTGGCTTTGACGTTAACATTGTTGCCTTTGGCATAGCGAATGAGAAAAAACACCACGCCAATGGTGATCACTGCAAAAATAATTTTACTCACGTTCAATCCTGTTCAGAATGGATTTGCAGACCTGTGCACACCGGGCGATGTGATGGCCGCGAAAACCGGGTTGGGACAAAGATCAACATAGTACAGGATGCTCTGGCCAGCACAACATCCACCCTTTCCTTTAATAGTTTTACTATACTTCAGGTCATCACCGTATGATGTTTCCACGCAAGCCGGGTGTCACGGCGTGTTTGCCTTTCAGCGGTTAAACCACTGTGGGATGAAGGTATGGAATTCAAAGACTACTACAAAATACTGGGTGTGGCGGCGGATGCCGACAGCAAAACCATTAAAACGGCTTATCGCAAGCTGGCGCGAAAGTACCATCCCGATATGAACCCCGACAAGGGGGCAGAAGACAAGTTCAAAGAAGTGGCGGAAGCCTGTGAAGTGCTTAAGGATGAAGGGCGTCGCGCCGAATTCGATGAGCTGCGTAAATACGGCGGCCGATCCCATCGGGACTTTCAGCCGCCGCCGGGGTGGCAGGAAAGCCGGGGTTATCATGCTCAGGCGGGAGATCAGTTTGAGGGCGATTTTTCCGAGTTTTTTAATTCTATATTCGGCGCGCGGGGGAGTGCATTTCATACGGGCGGCCATCGGACTGAAGGTGTCCGGGGACAGGATGTAGAAATAGAAATGCCCGTGTTTCTTGAGGAAACGCAGACCGAAAATTTCAAAACAGTGGAATACCACATTCCCGTGGTGGAGCAGGGCCAACTGACGCATCTTAAAAAACATCTGCGCGTCAAGATTCCACAAGGTGTGACGGACGGCGAGCGGGTGCGGGTAAAAGGACAAGGGGCACCGGGATTCCGTGACGGTGTGGCAGGTGATCTCTATCTGCACATTCGACTGGTGCCGCATCCTTTGTTCGATGTGCAGGGACATCATCTGATGTTAACGCTGCCCCTGGCCCCGTGGGAAGCCGCGTTGGGATGCAAGGTTACGGTACCCACACTGGATGGTAAAGTGAGCCTGACGATTGCTCCCCACACGCCCGCCGGTAAAAAATTGCGGGTGAAAGGCAAGGGATTGAAAAGCAAAGGGAGCACGGGAGATCTGTATGTGGTTGTGAAAATTGTCATGCCCCCAACCGCCAGCCCGAACGCGGCGAAATTATGGCAGGCACTGGCCGCCAGTGAGTCCTTTGATCCGAGAGCCGATTGGAGTAACGCGTGATGAGCGATATTGTGCTGAGTATCTCGTTACGGGAACTATGTCAGTTTGAAGGCGTTGAAAGCGAGATCGTTATCGAAATGGTGGAATATGGCATTGTACAGCCAATCTCAGGCGCGGCTGTGCACGACTGGGAATTTGACAGTAGTAGTGTGTACTGGCTGAAAAAGGCGTTCCGGTTATATCAGGATCTGGAGATCGACTGGATCGCTGTGGCCGTGGTGATAGATTTAATGAAACAAAATGAAGCCTTGCGTAAAGAAAACCTCTCCTACGAGCAACAACTCCGTCGATTTATCAGTGCCGATCGGGAAGGATAATGCACAGACTCAGGTGGGGAACCGGCAGTGGACGGGTTCCTCCACCAGCATTCGAGTGTTATTCTTTTTGGGTGGCCTTTTTTCGTAGATCGCTGACCAGATCGTAGCCGATCCCCCAGTTTTCAGTTTTTACTTCGTCAATAATGACATGCGTCGTGGCAGGGTTCTTATCCAACACCTCGACCAGTAGTTGCGTTACGCCTTTGACCAGCCGAGCTTTCTGTTCGGTAGTCACGTTTTCATCGGTAATTTTAATATTTACGTATGGCATGGTGTGCTCCTTTGACGTGCCTTCGCTGAAATAAGATCAACACAGCGTGGCGGTGTGTGGCTGTGTGGGTGATCCGATATCCGTGTACATTTTGCTGACGATCTGCCAGCGACTGTTTTCCTCTAAAAATCCAAGGTAGTCGATATAGAAATAATCGAATAGCGGGCATTCGACTTTTGCCATGGCCTGATCCTTGATCACTTCTATCGAAACAATTTTGTATCTGAAAGGGTGGCCTTGCTGACTGGGGATGGGGCGATTTGCAACGTCGCTCAACCACTCCTCCAGCGTACGGCGTTTTCCCGGGGTTTTGAGCACCACCTCTGGATGAAACAGTCTGCGAAGCTTGTCGGTATCTCCGTAATGTAATCCGTTGAAGTAGTCGTGGAGCATGATTAAAAGGGGTTGCATGAGATGCCTTCCAACTTAAAAACAGTGTTTGATGTTTAGTGTTTATGAGTGGAGTCTACGCATTCACCGCTGTTTCATAAATGGCTACAATAGAAACATCATGTATTCATTATGGAAACAAATGTGGATAAATTGCGGGCGATTAATCTCTTTGTACGTGTGGCAGAAACAGGCAGTTTTACCCTGGTAGCGGATGAGCTGAATGCCTCCAAGTCCATGATCAGTAAGGAGCTTTCCAAACTTGAAGCGGATATTGGCGTGCGTTTATTGCACCGCTCGACGCGCCATGTGGTGCTCACGCCAGCGGGAGAAGGCTATCTGGCGCACTGTCGAGAAATTCTGCTCAAACTTTCGGATGCCGATGCCTATGTGCAGCGGTTGAATCCGCTGACCCAAGGTAAATTGCGTATTAACGCACCCATGGCGCTGGCCACCACGCATCTTGCCCGGATGTTTACCGAGTTTATGCAGGCGTATCCCAATATTGCGCTGGATATCCATCTGGATGATGCGCCGATTGATTTAATCGAAAAAGGGTTCGATCTGGGATTTCGCGCCTCCAGTCGTCCACTGGAATCAAATTATGTAGGTAAGCCACTGATATCGTTTAAGTATCATGTGGTGGTGGCTCCCTCCTATCTGGCGTCACATGCCACAATCACCACACCGGCAGATTTGTCGCATCACCAGTGCTTTGTTTACAGTTATTTCAAAGGCAAGGCTCATTGGCCCTTGGGGGAAGGTGTTGATATTTCCGGACGTCTTAAGGTGAACAATATATTGTTTATGCTGGAGGCCATCAAAGCAGGCTTGGGGGTTGGTTTTATACCCGATTTTGCTTGTCGCGCTTCGTTAGCCAATGGTGATGTGGTAGAAATACTGCAAGAGGCTGAGCGGCCGACGCTTACCCTTTATGCACTTTATCCTGTTCGGCACCATCTTCCTCCAGCTTTAAAGACCTGTGTCAGTTTTTTACAAGCGTGGTTTCACCGTGAGTTCGCTGACGATGCTCACCTGGTTTATCAAAAAAACCATGGCAATTAAGTGGAATTGTGACTGCATTTATTAGTATGCTTTCGCCTTTAATCGATCAGGGCCAGGATTTACAGTGCTTGCCTGTAAGTAGTGCCGTTAATGTATGCCGCTAAGGAATTCCTTATGAGTAGTTTGCCTAACTGTCCAAAATGTAGCTCTGAATATACTTACGAAGATGGTGAGCAGTATATTTGCCCCGAGTGTGCCCACGAGTGGTCTAAAAATGCGTCAGCAGATTCCGCAGAAGGCGAGCGTATCGTTAAAGATTCGAATGGCAATATTCTGAGTGACGGTGACACCATCACTGTCATTAAAGATCTGAAAGTTAAAGGCTCATCGCTGGTGGTTAAAGTGGGTACGAAAGTGAAAAATATTCGTATCGTCGATGGCGACCATGATATCGATTGTAAAATCGATGGTATTGGCGCAATGAAATTAAAGTCTGAATTTGTTAAGAAAGTTTGAGTTTATTAAGTAAGAAAGTCTGATCACGGCAATCCCGGAACCGACCTCGCTCTGAAAGGCGAGGTCGGTTGATCGGATTTTAGGGGCGAGGGCGGTAGGCCTCTGCCTGCAGATCCTGGCGCAGGGGAGCATCCAGCGGGCCGTATGTTTTTTCTGCCCAGTTTGGCCCTTTCCATAAAATTCGCAGATCTTTATGCCGAATCAGCTCCCGCATCATACACATAAACTCGTCGGTACAGAGTCGTATCGGGTTCAACGTTTTAGGTTGGCGGCTGGTTAAGCCGTACTTGATGGTGCCGGCATCTTTTTCATCTACAAAGGTGCCAAAGAGTTTATCCCAGATGATCAGTACGCCGCCGAAATTGGTATCTATTTGCGCCGGATTGCTACCATGGTGGACTCGATGGTGTGAAGGTGTGTTAAACACTTTTTCCCAGAGGCCCAGGGTTTTAACCGTTTCGGTATGGATAAAGAACTGATAAGCCAGGTTAAGCTCAATCGCAACAATCGCCCAGTTTTTGTCGAAACCAATAAACGCGATCGGGAGCCACCAGATCAGCCAGCCAAAATTCAGGTCGTAAAGAAAATTCTGGCGCAAGGCGGTGGAGAAATTCATGCGGGTAGACGAGTGGTGTGTCACATGCCCCGTCCACAACCAACGAATATTGTGCATCGCGCGGTGATACCAGTAGAAAACAAAATCCACCACGAAAAAAAGCAGGATGACGCTAAAAAGACCCTGTTCGGGACGATACTGCAAGCCGAATGAGAAGACCGTATCGTAAAGTCCGGTAATGACCAGCGCAATGAGTACACCGTCGGTGATTTTATACATGGCACCGGTGGTGATGCTGGCCAGGGTTTCCCGAAAATCGTATATATCGGTGCGACCTTTACGGTGCCAATACCAGGCTTCGGCAACAATAATGGCGAGAAAAAACATTCCAAAAGTAATGATAAATCCGATGGCATGCAGCAAGTCTGTCATGCGTCCTCCCAAGGTTTAACGTCTGAGCGTGTTTGATTCATGTGTTTATACTATCCGGAGGAGGGCAATAAAGATTGACGAAATCAGCCATAATTTTGACAATCTGCGCCAAAATAGGCGAAGATGTAACCAGTTCTTAGGGGTTGTCAACGAGTTACAGCGCAAAACGTCAACACGCCCTAGGGCAATCACGATCTGAGCGGAGAAGGCGAGTGTTAAATAATCTGTTTATAACCTCGGATGTTTCCGGCTTGCTGGCAGAATTTGTCACACGCCATCGTGGTGCATCCCGCGTAGTGGATATTGACGCTCGTACGCAGGCCCTATTGCAGGCCATTCCCCATCACCGTCATTTATCTTTTGAGCAATGGTGGCAATTGTTGGATGAACTTGCGGCATGTTTCGATCACCCTGCACTCGGCTTGCAAATTGGCGAGTGCGTTAAAGTCGAGCATTTTGGATGCTTGGGGTATTTGCTCAAAACCAGTAAAAATCTCGAACAGGCCCTGCGTAGTTTCGAGCGTTTTCAGCGCTTGCTCTATGATGGTAATCAGGCACAGTTAAGCTTTGAGCCGATCAACGGGCAACCGGTGGCCAAACTTAGCTGGCAAGCCGACTATGGTTATTCCAGTCAGTTGTCGGACGAATTATTGTTGTCGGGATTGCTGGCGTTATCGCGAACCATACTGGCGAACCCTCGCCTTACGCCATTGCGGATTGAATTCACGAATCAGGTGCCGGAGGCGTTGGCATCCTTGTATCAGGACTATTTTGGTTGTGAAGTGCATTTCGAGTGCCGTAATCTTGCCGTGAGCTTTCCGGCCGCCTGGCTGGCACTGCCTATTGTGGGCAGCGACGAGCACTTGCACCACTTAATGAATCAGCAAGCCATTAATTTACTTGGTTTGCCGCCCGATGATGCACCGCACTATCCGAAGCAAAGTGAATTTGTGAGCGAGTTACATCGAGTGCTGGTCCGCGCGTTGCAGGAAGGTGAACCCTCGGTGGAAAAGGTGGCCGCGCATTTTCATTTGTCAGCGCGTTCATTACACAGGAAATTGCAGGAGGAAGGGCTTGTGTTTCGGGATTTCCTGCGGGACATTCGAAAAACACTTGCCGAGCGCTATCTGGGTGAAGACAAAATTTCGCTACCAGAAATTGCACTCATGCTGGGTTATTCAGAACAGAGCGCATTCAGTCGCGCGTTCAAACAGTGGTATGGGCAGACGCCAGTGAGGTATCAGAAGCAAAAGTTTCGCTCGGCACTGCAAGCTTAGATACACTGTGCCGCCGCTAAGGGAGAGATGTTGAGCGATGTCACTGATTAACACGCTAGTTAACTGCCATTGGTCGTTAGACGACCCGTCTCCGGGGCGCTTTCGGCTATCGGGGCGAGGACGCGGCCCACTACCCGGTGATAGCGGCAAACGGCAAAGTCGCGAGTGGTTCTTAATATCTTATGCCTGTGTAAACTTTGGAGAATGAAATGCCAACAGACGAAATGATCGTTGCCCAGACTCGCGAGTGGGTCTTGTCGGTTGTCATTGGCGACAATTTTTGTCCCTTTGCCCGCAAAGAAATGGAAAACGACACGATTCGCTACTGTGTGATTCGGGATACTGGCCACGAGGGGACGGGGGCGTGGGATGAAAACGCTTTTGAATATGCGATGATGGCGTTGCTCGCCGAATGCCGGTTGCTGGACGAAGATGCGGGTGTCGAGACAACGTTGCTGATCATTCCCGAGGGTGTGGATGATTTTGATCACTATCTGGGTTTGCTGTCATTAGCGAATGAGCTTCTGGCGGCGCAAGGCTATGAAGGACGTTACCAGCTGGCGAGCTTTCACCCCGACTATTGTTTTGCAGGGGCCTCGAAGGATGATCCTGCGAACTATACGAACCGGTCTCCTTACCCCACACTACACCTCATCCGTGAAGCCAGTATCGAACGGGTTTTGCAGGGAGTGGAAAAACCTGAGCGCATTCCGGAACGCAATATACGTTACGCACGTGAAGCCGGACTGGCAGCCATGCAGGCGCGTTTGCAGGCTTGTTTGAAACCAAAAGAATAGTCTGGCGTCGCATATTGTTTGTATAAAAAATGCACACTCTCGCAATGCAAGCTAAAGTTAAAGTAGAGATCATAAAACCTGATGAAGTGTCTCAACTTTAACGGCGGGCACAAACATGATAGACCCCATCGAAGTTGTCGGGCTGGAAAGCATGTTCGAGCAGTGGTTGTCCTCCTATCGCTATGTGCTCAGGCGCATAGCCAATCCTTATATTTTGGTCGATGATCATCTTCCGGGGTATCTAGAGTTGATATCCGAACTGGATATCGCCCTGGAGCGCTACAAAGTGAGTGCGACCGTCTGTGCGATCTCTGCGGATAACATTCACCTCACAGACGTCAACCTGGTGCTGTGTATTACCACCCGCAACTCCATGGTAAGTGCATTGGCCAAAGTGCGTATTTATGGTGTGACAAAAAACGATGTCGGCCAGGTTTGGGAGCTCTCGGAAAATCATGGTTAAGGTGAGGTATCGTCGGTGCCTGTCTGTAAATGTTGATCGAAAAATGCCAGCGTGCGTTGCCAAACCGTTTCGGAATCTGCCAGATGGCGACTCCAGCTTCTAAAGCCATGAGGCATGTTGTAAACATACGCTTCCAGCTTGTCGCCCAGCGCCTGCTTTAGCTGGTTCCTCCGGCTGGCAGGGCAGAAAATATCATTCTCTGACCAATGGCCTTGCAGTCGCTGAATTTCATTCAGAGATTCGTCCAAGGGAACCCCGGCCCCTTCGATACCCACGGAATGGTGATACAGTACCGGCGCTAGCATGTCGGGCCGTTTCGCCATTTGCAACACAAATCCACCGGTTAGGCAGGCACCGAGCATTCCCAGTGAGCCCGTGCAGGCTGGATCTGATTTGAGGGCGTCGAGTAGAAGGTGAATTTCCTGATTGACCGCACTGCCTGCCCGGTTTCGACGTCCCGCCTCGTGAATCAGCGCGCGAATACAGTATTTTACGGCACCACCACTAAAAAGGTCGGGAAGATAGACGAGGTACCCCTTGGCGGCCAGTGCTGTGGCATCTTCACGATAGCACTCCAGCAAGCCCATCAGTTCATGCAGTAAAAGAATGCCTGGCGTCGGTGCCGGGGTGACAGGAGCATATATTTCAACGCTAACCGAACGCGTCCCTACGTTTATTTTGCGTTCACTACAGCTAACTGAATAAGGTTTTAATGACGTTTTTGCTGGCAATTCTCTGTGCTCCCCGGTGGTTTCGATCAAGTGCGTTGAGATAATGTGTATCTGGTGGAACGATTGCACCATTTATACAAGCGCATTGGCAACAGGCTTATTCCAGAGGCGATCGTGCTCAGGAGACAGAGAGATCAATTATTAGTCTATATTTCAGAAGTGATACTCGTTTTGTCGGGAAACCCATGGGGTTGACGTGTTTGTCCATCTAAGGATTTGTGAATTGGCGCTTCAAATGTGAAGTGATTGATTACATCAATGTTGTGCAGGGAGTCATGATGAATTCAGAAAAGCAGATTTCACAAAAGCAGCGTTATTTGGGGTGCATGCTCGGATTGGCTTGCGGAGACGCGGTAGGAACCACCGTCGAATTCAGGGCCAGAGGCACCTTTCCTGAAGTGACCGATATGACCGGTGGAGGCCCGTTTGCGTTGAAAAAAGGAGAGTGGACGGATGACACCTCCATGGCCTTGTGTCTTGCCCATAGTTTGCTGGCTCGCAAAGGGTTTGATGCGGTGGATCAGATGAATCGCTATTGCAACTGGATGAACTACGGCTACATGAGTTGCAATGGCACCTGCTTTGATATCGGCACCACCGTGCAGCGAGCGTTGAACCAGTATCAGATAACAGGCAATCCGCTAGCAGGTTCTGCTGATCCGTTCAGTGCGGGAAATGGCGCGCTCATGCGTCTGGCACCTGTTCCTATGTATTATTTGTCCAGCCTGGGTGATACGTTGCTGTTTTCAGCAGAGAGTTCAAGAACAACCCATGCCGCGCCCGAAGCCATTGATTGTGCAAAACTGTTCGGCACACAGCTACGGGCGGCGTTGATGGGGGAAACGAAGGAAAAAGTGTTGTTTGATGCGGGTTATGCGCCTGATACCGATAAAGTGCGCACCATCGCGCAGGGTCATTACCGAGAGAAGAGTGATGCTGAAATTGTGGGTTCCGGCTATGTCGTAGCCTCACTTGAGGCCGCATTATGGTGTTTCGATACCACAGACAGCTATGAAGCCTGTGTACTCAAGGCGGTAAATTTAGGGGATGATGCCGATACCACCGCGGCCATTGCCGGCCAACTCGCAGGGGCATATTATGGCGTAGAAGCCATTCCCGGGAAATGGCTGGAGTCTCTGGCCATGAAAGAGGAGATCATCGCACTGGCAGAGGCATTGTTTGTGCATCGAAACGGCGCCGATGCCGCTTCAGCGGATTAGCGCCGCCACCAGGTCAAATAGGGCCAGTGCCAGCAGCACCAGCCAGCTGCCCACGACGCCGAAGAAACGGTACTTAGAGTAGTTGCCGAGCGCCTTGGTCATGCCCCATGCATGGGCTATGCGGGAAACGACAAAAATGATTCCGCTAAGATGCAAAAACCAGGGCCAGGCGCCAAGGTTTTCGGCCAGCAACATCAGCAACAAAGTAATGGGCGCGTTTTCGACCAGATTGGCGTGGGTTCGAATCGCAACGTTAAAAGCACGGTCGCCTTTGTCTCCAATGCCGGCATTGAATTTTTGACGGAATTGAACAACGCGATAAGCCAGTACGATAAAAAGAAAGGCCGTCAGTGCCGTATAAATGGCCGTGATAGTGCAATGCATGGCAAGATCCTTTGCGAATGTTTTACGGAGTGTAGCAGTAGTCGCATGTCGTAAACCAGACACACTGGCTCGGGTTACCGGCATTTTTCTGCAGGGGTCCGTGAGGCGGGAGACTGGTTTGATTTAAACTTTCAACAATTTCACTAAACAACGTCATTAAATTGGGGAAAAGGATTTTATGATTAGGAAAAAGGACTTTGTGACCAGATCTTTTTTGGTTTTATTGCTGTTCTGGATGCCTTCACTGTTGATGGCAGAGGCACTGGGAGCCGGAAGTTATGAACCCCGTAATCTGGATGAAGTTCGCGCGCAGTACAATTTATTGGTGGAGTTACGCAATGCTGACGATATTTCCGAGTCGATCTTCGAGGCACGGAGCGAACATCTGAGTGAGATTGCCGAGCAACATTTTGGCGCGCATTTGGACGGGCTGGAAATACAACAGTTGGTGCCGGCCCAAAAAATAGACTGGTTTGGAACGGCATTGTATGTGATCTCTATTGTGCTGGTACTGGTCTTGTGTGTGCCGCTCTTTTTTAAATTAGAGCGCCCCGTCAAACTCCTCTGGCGTAAATTTTACCGGATGTGTATGTCCCATCTTTGGTTTCGCCAAACGCTCGCCGGTGCTCGCTGGTTAATCCGGTCTTACTGGGATGGCCTGTTGGGTATTTCGTTAATGGCCCTGTTAAGTTACACCGGTGGTGAGTATATGGTTCTGCTGGTGGCGGTGCTGGGCGGAGTGTTGATTTCAGCCAGTTTCATGACGCGTGCAGGAGGAAAAGGTGAGGCCCGTCATGTTCGCTGGATTGCCCTCATTTTGATGATATTTTGGGGGCTGCTTGCAAAAGCATACCAGCACCACCTGATTGGTTTTATGAGTGTGGGGGCGTTAATCGCCAGCCTGGGATTCTTTATTTCGATGGCACCGGGGCTTATTACTGTGGGGGTTTCACAAGCGCTGCCACGCGTAATCGTTCGCCTGATGCTGGTGAGTTTATTCATCTGCGTGTTCTCCTGGTTGATATTTTATACGGCTTATCTGCCCAATGCAGAGGCTCTGCGTAACGGGTTGGGCGTGTTTGAGGAGGGTCTATGCTCCTTACCGGCGTTAGCCTATTTTGTGTGCCTGGGTGGACTGAGCTTTTACGTATACCGAGGGCAACCACTCAAGCGCATGGGTTGTGAGGCGTTAGCGTTTTCGAGCGGGTTAGCCGTATTGCTGCTGGCGTTTATGTATGGCATTGGTAGCATGTTCTGGATTGGCTTGTTGTTCATGATCTGGAATCTGGTCGATAAGTATTACGAATGGGTGTACCGACAGGTCGATTTTGTCTGGTTTGGTCTTATCACTGCAGGAGTGTTGGGTGGCAGTGGTTATCTCATTAAAGCCAATATGCCGTTGATCCTGCAATCGGTGGCATTTCTGTCACTGTAGCTTTGCGCGTGTTTCCTGTACCAGGGTTGATCTCCATCAAGGTAAACCCTGGTGGATTCCCGCAGTTTGTCGGGTTTGTTGAACGCACATTCGATAACCGAGGTAGTTCGTGATCCGATCACAGGAAGCATTTAATTTTTACTCCCATCTGGCCGGCATGCTGGCAGCGGCCATAGGCACTTTTTTTCTGATACTGCGTGCCACCGATTCGGCACCATTGATGGTGACGGCGCTGATTTATGGTTTGTCCGTTGTCTTTCTTTTTTTGGCAAGTTCGCTCTATCACGCGTTTAAAAAGCAGGAAAACGAGTTGTCTTTCTGGCGCAGAATGGACCGTTTTGCCATTTTTATTATGATAGCCGGCTCTTATACGCCGGTGTGCTACTTCTTTCTGAATGATGATTGGCGGGTGCCGATGATTGCCATTCAATGGGGGCTGGTGGCGTTCGGGGTGCTTACGCAGGTGTTTTTCCCACGAGCGCCACGGGTGGTTTTTACCGCGATTTATCTGACCATGGGCTGGTTGCTCATATTGCCCATGCAGCAGGTGCTGGCTTCTATGACATCGGCGCAGGAAGTGCTCCTGTTGGGGGGCGGAGCTGCATTTACGGCCGGCGCGCTGTTTTATGCGGCTAAACGACCTCTGATATTGCCCGGCATTTTTAGCTTTCATGAGCTGTTTCATGTCATGGTACTGGTGGGCGCCAGCTGCCACTATGCACTGATTTACAGCGCCTTTGCAGCGCACACGGTAGCCTGAGGGTGAACTCATTGCCCGATGCTCAGGCGTTGGCCTGTGAGCAAAATCTTTTTGCACAAGAATATGAGGCTTTCTATCTGGCGGGGGAAACCAAACCTCGTGAGATAGGGGCCCCTTTTCTACTACATCATCCGGCGTACCGGCGTGGCGTATTGCTTATCCATGGTTTGATGGCTGCTCCGGAAGAGGTGCGAGAGCTGGCAGATTTTCTGTTTGCACAGGGATACAACGTCTATGCGCCGAGAATGGCGGGCCATGGTACGTCGGCACTGGACCTGGATGCACGGACTGCGGTGGAATGGGAGGCCTCGGTCGTGCGGGGGCAGGCGATACTGGCGCAATGCTGCGAACAGGTGGTGATTGCAGGTTTTTCGACGGGAGGCGCCATCGCGCTTCACCGGGTAATTGCTCAGCCAGCGGCCTTTGCGGCAGTCATCAGCATCAGTGCGCCACTGAAATTCCGCAAATTCTCGGCGCATTTAGCCGGACCGATCACACAGCTCAATCGGCTGCTGACGAGCGTGGGGTTGTCCCGCTGGCGCAAAGTGTTTGTGACGAACCATGCCGACAACCCTCATATAAACTATCTGCGATGCCCGATTAGCAGCATTGCCCAGATACAGGCGTTGATGCGAAATGTACGACGTGGTTTGGGGGCGGTAAAGATTCCTGCCCTGGTGATTCACGCCGGTGCAGACCCCAAAGTGGACGTTCAAAGCAGCCGAGACATATTCAGTCTGTTGGGATCGGTGAATAAGCGGTATCGGGAAATCGACTTCCATCAACACGGGATCATACGGGGCGAGATTGGCAAGCAAGTATTTGATGAGGTCGGAAGCTTTTTGAAAAGTCTCTGGTAATTATTTTTTTACCGATGGGGGGTAATTTTTTCTTTCTTTTACTGGCGTTGATGTAGCGGTATTTGTCAGAATCGGTGCAGGATTGTTTCGTTTCTTCGGAAATGGGTGATTTTGCAGGGGCGTGGGTGCCCTGGATTTCACCGAGGGAGAGATTATTATGCCACTGGCTCGTTCGCGTTATCATTTTCAACTGGGCTCCCTGCGCATGGGGTTTCGTTCGTTGGCAGACCTGCTTGCCAAGGCCAGCCCCGCACGTTCTGGTGATCGGTTAGCCGGTTTGGCTGCAGAAACAGCGCAGGAACGAGTTATCGCACAGATGTGTCTGGCAGAAGTTCCGTTAAAGAATTTTCTGAATGAAGCGGTGATTGACTACGAAGCGGATGATGTCACACGCTTGATTCTCGATGAGCACGATGCCACCGCGTTTGCTCCGGTCTCCCATCTTACCGTAGGTGATTTTCGCAACTGGCTGTTGAGTGATGATGCCTCGTCCGCACGATTGTCTGAAATCAGCCAAGGTCTAACCCCGGAAATGGTGGCCGCCGTTAGTAAAATCATGCGAAATCAGGATTTGATTCTGGTGGCACGTAAATGTCAGGTAGTCACTTCCTTTCGTAATACCATCGGTCTGGATGGCCGTTTTTCTACCCGCTTGCAGCCGAATCACCCGACAGATGATCCCGCCGGGATTGCCGCCAGCATTCTGGATGGGTTGCTCTACGGGAGTGGGGATGCTGTCATCGGTATTAATCCTGCCACCGATAGCGTGGCCCAAACCGTACGTCTGTTGCACCTGATGGACGAGATTATTCGTGAGTATCAAATTCCTACGCAGTCTTGCGTACTCACTCATGTGACCAATAGTCTGGAAGCGATTGAGCAGGGGGCGCCGGTGGATCTGGTATTTCAGTCGATTGGCGGCACGCAGGCTACCAATGAAAGCTTTGGCGTCACCTTGTCATTGCTGGCCGAAGCGCAATCGGCTGCTCATTCGCTGGGACGCGGCAGCGTCGGGCAGAACGTAATGTATTTCGAAACCGGACAAGGAAGCGCATTATCGGCGAATGCACATCATGGGGTGGATCAGCAAACCTGTGAGGCACGTGCCTATGCAGTGGCTCGTAAATTCAGGCCGCTGTTGGTGAATACGGTGGTCGGGTTTATTGGCCCTGAGTATCTGTTTGACGGCAAGGAAATTACCCGGGCAGGTCTTGAAGATCATTTCTGCGGAAAGTTGCTGGGACTCCCGATGGGCGTAGATGTGTGCTACACCAATCATGCACAAGCGGATCAAAATGATATGGACACCTTGCTGACCTTGCTTGGAGTCGCGGGATGTAATTTTATCATGGGCATACCGGGCTCGGATGACATTATGCTGAATTATCAAACCACGTCTTTCCATGATGCGTTGTATTTGCGCCGCATGCTGGGTCTGCGGCCTGCTCCCGAGTTTGAACGCTGGCTTTCTGAAATGGCCATTTTTACAGATGTGTCCCGGGGTATTCTCAACCCGAAACTGCCGCCTGCGTTTGCGGCTTCGCTACAGCGATTGAGCCAGGGAGGACAACATGACTGAATCACCATCAAAGCCCGTAGGCGAGTTACCCGAAAGGGAGGTTTCTGCCTTTGTTCAGAAAAATCCGTGGGAAATATTACGGGCATTTACCGACGCTCGCATCGGGCTGGGTCGAGCCGGGATCAGCCTGCCAACAAAAGCGTTATTGGAGTTTCAGTTGGCGCATGCTCAGGCACAAGATGCCGTACATACACCTTTAGCGTTGGAGGTACTTTGCCGAGATTTGCAGGGACTTTGCCACGACTTGCAGGAGCTCACCGGGAGCACTCCACTGCGACTGCATAGTTGTGCCGAAGACCGAGCCTCCTATTTGCAACGTCCGGATCTGGGTCGACAGCTTGCGCCTCTTTTCAGGCAGGAACTGATGGCGTTGGCTACACAAGCCGCTTCGCCACCGGATCTGGCGATTGTTGTGGCCGATGGTTTGTCGGCCTTGGCGGTACAGCGTCATGCCGCACCCATGCTTCAGGCATTATTCGCGAGATTAGTCCCCGGAGACAGCCAGCACTGGTCGCTTGCCCCCTTGTGTGTGGTTCAGCAAGGTCGGGTAGCCATTGGCGACGACATTGGTGCCGCCTTGAATGCCAGATCCGTGTTGGTACTGATCGGTGAGCGGCCGGGGCTGAGCTCACCGGACAGTCTGGGGCTATATTTAACCTGGGGACCCAAACCCGGTTTAACGGATGCGTCCCGCAACTGCATATCGAACGTCAGAGAGGGAGGCTTAGGCTATACAGAAGCGGCAGACAAAATTTTTTACCTGTTGCAGGCATCGCGTCGATTACAGCGGTCGGGGGTGACCTTGAAAGAACGCGCGGAACACGCCTGAATTCTCAGGCGTGTATAGTGTTTCAAGCGGTTATTCTCTGGATCAGAAGCGTTTGCTGATTTGCAGCGCCAGTCCAAAGGCTTCCAGCTCGTAATTTGCTGTCAGGCTACTTTTTCCGATTTTACTGCCATCTACTTTGTAGTCGTGTTCGTTTACCTTAACGTCGTCAATGAACAGGTAACCTGTGGCGGCATCCAGTGTCCAGTCCTGAACACGGTACTGCAATCCGAGTGTTAGCCAGTTACGGTCAGCGGAAGGTACACGGGCGGTACGGTAGGCATTCTGAATGGGTGATTGATCAAAGGCGTAACCGGCTTTTAGCGTGATACTTTCGTTCAGATCGTACGCGGTGCCTACTGACCAGGACCAGGTGTTGTGCCATTGTTCGGGAACGTGGCCAATATAGCCCGCTGCGCCATACTTGGGGCCGGAGATCGCAGAAATTCGACCGCTTCCAGAGACTTCGTCGCTCAGAATATCCAGATTTTCAAACTGGGACCAGCGTGTCCAGGTGGTGCCCGCCAGTAACGTCCAATCTTGCGACAGGCGTTGTTTGATACTCAAGGTGACCGATTCCGGAGTGGTAAGCGGGACGCTGGCTTTCTCTGTCAGGCTCACATAAGCAATTGGCGGATTGCTGCCGGTGGCTACCGGAACTTGCGTCAGCGTGGCATTGCCCGTCAGCTCGATATTCATTTTTGAACGGTAATTCAGACCAATACTCGTATCGGCGTCCGGCTGGAACATCAGGCCGATATTCCAGCCCACGGCGATATCATCTCCGGAAACGTCAAAATGGCCTTCTTTGATCAATGCTGCCGGGATGCCACTGGTGACGGTCAGGGCCGAGTAATCTTGTGCTTTCGTCAACGTACCTTCTGCATAGGTCACCATCACACCCAGACCGAGCGACCAGGCGGGCAGAATTTTGTAGGCGAGCGTGGGTTGCAGGCTGAGCGCTTTTAATTCGGTTTCATCCGCAAAATAGCGCCCGCTGAAATCGGCATCGTAGTCACCCGCCACACCAAAGGGTGCGAACAGGCCGATACCGGCGCTCAGTGTGTCATTCAGTTGCGTAGATACATAAAAGTTGGGTATCACGGAAGGGGCGACATAATCTCCGCCGGGCGATCCAGCGACGGGCTGGCCAATCGTATTGGTGGCAGTGCCGGAAAAGGTATTGCTGACGTCAAGAAAAGTAACGCCTCCGGAGAGTTGTGTGCCTTGCAAAAATGCAATCCCGGCCGGATTGAAATACATGACCGAAGCGTTCTCTGTATTCGCTGCCGCGCCAGCGTTGGCTGTACCCATGGATGACGCGCTTTGTTCGTTTAGTGTGTAACCCGCTGCAAATGATAGTGAGGCGTAAGTAGACATTGTCAGGGTGCCAGCCACTGCGAGGCGGCGCGAATAAGTCGAAAATATCATGGACGTAAATACCTTACTGCGAATGATTTTAGTGTCGGATGAGTGTCTGTCGGAGGGGTGTCTGACAGACCGGTTCGATCGGATCAAAATGTTTGCGCGTAGAGGGCAGGCAAACCGTTAAAAAAGGTCGTCCTTGTTTTTCGAAAGGCATACTTCCTGGTTGCGGTAGGCATTATAGAGGTAAAAGCGAGGATTGCATCACATTAGGTGTGATAATTGTGTCACAAAATGTAGCGTGCTGGTCTGGCGGGGTAGATAGGTAATGCAGTCCGCACGTTTTGCGCGGACTGCAAGTCGTGAAGTTACTCTTTTACTCTTTTAATCCGTTACCTGTTACTTCGAGTAGAAAACAGGTGACTGCGATGGTACCGACAAAGCCTGCGATGAAAATCGTTGGCATGGCGGCATATCCCAGTAACGTCCAGATCATTGACTCTAATGGGCTCATTTGAAAACTCCTCGTATTTTCCGGCCCCGTCATGGCGGTTCGTAACGGAGCCCGGGATTCCGGTTTAGTGCCAGCCTTCCACGCCGTCCATATCAGGCAGGTGGTGAGCAATACCTTTGTGGCAGTCAATACAGGTCTTTTCACCGGAGGCCAGTGCAGTGGAGTGCATACTCACCGAACGCTTGCCTTGTTCACTGAAATCCATGTATTCGAAGTTATGGCAGTTGCGGCATTCACGTGAATCACTTTCTTTCATGCGTTGCCATTCACGCAGTGCCATTTCCTTTCTGTGATCCAGAAACTTGTCACGAGTGTTAATGAATCCGGTCAGCTTGCCCCAGACTTCCTGGCTGGCCTGGATTTTCCGCACAATCTTGTGCGTCCAGTCTTTAGGCACGTGGCAGTCCGGACAGGTTGCACGAACGCCCGAGCGGTTACTGTAGTGTATGGTTTCTTTATATTCCTGATAGACGTTATCTTCCATCTCGTGACATCCAATACAGAATGTCTCGGTGTTGGTCATTTCCAGCGCGGTGTTGAAACCGCCCCAAAATACGACACCAGCAATAAAGCCCAGTGCCAGAATCACTCCCATCGCGACAGTACTGGGCCGCTTCAGCAGCGCCCCGTAACGTGCGATCAAGCCGCGTTTAGTTGTAGTGTTTGCCATGTTGGTGCTCTCCCGTATTCTGTGTGGCGAAAATAGGCCTAAGGCTTATTTGCCATCCAGTGCGTCAACTGTTTTGAAACTGTTGTCTACCAACGGTTTGGCATCTGATTGCGGTACGTGACACTGCATACAGAAGTAACGGCGTGGCGAAACATCGGCCAGGGTCTGGCCATCACGCGTAGCAAAGTGGGTCATACTGATTTTGGTTGCTCCACTTTTCTTGTAGTTTGTCCAGCTGTGACAAGACAGGCACTTATTGCTGTTCAGGTCAACAACGTAGCCACGTACCTGGTGAGGGATCAGCGGAGGCTGATGCAGATAATCCCTTTCGAATGTTTCACGATCACGCGGTATGCGTTTCATGTCATCGGCTTGTCGAACTTTGTCGAGATCCGTTGAACCGCGAAGGGAGTTCAGCCCTCCGGTATCTGAGATAGCTGTGCCGGCCAGACAGCTTGCTAAAACAGCGAATAGTAAGGTAGCTAGCTTTTTCATCGTTATTTCTCCGCCTTATAATTTGTTGCGTATTCCGAGGAGCCCGTTGATGTCGTCGCATCGAATTGGGCGAACCGTGTGTTGTAGTGAAAAACCTCTTGCGCGCACACATCAATGCAGCGGCCGCACTGGGTACAGTCCGAAGCAATAATCACGGGACTGCCTTTGCCTTTGAGGGCAGGCTTGATTACCTGGGGCTCGGGACATACCGCAAAGCAGTCCATGCAATCATTGCAGCGTGATCTGTCCTTCGCGTTGACCTTTATCAGACTGACGCCGGTTTTTTCGGCAACCGACCCCAGCAGATTGTAAAAGGCCCCCATGGGACAGAGGTGTCCGCACCAGCCGCGACGGCTGACAAACAAATCGAACAGAAATATTCCCAGAATGAGTGTCCAGCCCATCCCCATGCCAAAAATCAGGCCCCGGTGAAGCAGGGAGACGGGATTGACCAGCTCCCATACCAGATAGCCTGTAAGGCCGGGCACCAGCAGTGCCATGCCAAGCATCCAGAAACGCATTGAACGAGACAGTTTGCTCGTCTTGCGAATATCCAGACGCCGACGCAGCCAGCCTGCAGTATCGGTCACTACATTTACCGGACAGACCCAGCTGCAGAATATCCGGCCACCCAGCATTGCGTAAAAGCCCAGCACAAACAGGGCGCCCAGCAGTGCCGTGGTGACGGGCAGATGACCTGCCGCCAGGGTTTGCAATAACAGAAATGGATCAGTCAGCGGCACCGTGTTCAGTACGAGACTGGAACTCAGATTGCCTTTAATCCACCAGAGATCTGCCAGCGGGCCCAAAAGAAACAGGCCCATAATGCTGATTTGTGATACTCGTCTGGCTAACAGCCAGCGCCAGGCAAGGAACCAGCCTTTGGTTCGCACGGCCTCTGCACCCGGCATCTGTTCACCTGTCAAAACCCGGTTTCCTTTGCTCATCAGAAGCCTCCTTTCCCGGAATTTCCACCCAAGGGGGGCATTCCGTTGATGGGGAGTCCTTCGAGTTCCGGTCGACGATCCGGCAGGTCAATGATGTCGGGTACCAGTGCTTCCCCGGCTTTTTCCTTTTCCTTCCAGCCCCAGCGGTAGTGTGCCCCCAATTCACCTTTGGCAAGGTTATGCGGAAACACCTTGATGGCCGCTTCTTCCAGAACACAGGCATGTTCACACTTTCCGCACCCGGTGCAGGCATCTGAATGCACCACCGGTTCGAAAATCGCATGTACGCCTGTGCGCGGGTTGCGCAGCATCGTAAGGGTAATTGCCTTGTCGATCAGCGGGCAGACGCGGTAACAAACGTCACAGCGCAAGCCTTGCATGTTCAGGCAGTTTTCCCTGTCTATCAGTACCGCCAGACCCATCCGGGACTGGTCAATGTCGGTCAGTTCGGGATCCAGTGCGCCGGTAGGACAGGCTTTTACGCAGGGAATGTCATCGCACATTTCGCAAGGCACTTTCCGCGCGTCAAAATAGGGTGTCCCCGTTGTCACAGGATCAAACAAGCGGCCCAGCTTGAGGGTGTCGTAAGGACAGTCCTCTACACACAATCCGCAACGCACACAGGCACCCAGGAAATGTTCTTCATCCAGGGCACCGGGCGGGCGCAGGGCTTGCGTGGCGTGAACAACGCTTTGTTGCCCGTACATTCCCAACCCCAGACCGATCAGACCCACACTGCATGCCGCGTGGCCAGTATCCGTAAGGAACTGGCGGCGGCTCAGCGTATTGCGGGCCTGTGGTTTGGGTTGGGTCACTTTCATTGTCGAGTATCAGCTCTGTTCTGTTAGTGGTCTATTCCGGTTTGGTTCTGTTCACTGCGGATCAGGCCTTTATGACCTTGACCGCACATTTTTTGTAGTCGGTTTCTTTTGACAGCGGATCGGTAGCATCCAGTGTCAGCGCGTTGGTTAACTGGCGCGCATCGAAGAATGGCATAAACACCAGTCCTTGCGGTGGGCGGTTACGTCCTCGGGTTTCAATGCGGGTTTTTACTTCGCCCCGACGAGAAATCACGCGAACTTCATCTCCACGGCGTAAATCGCGCGCCTTGGCATCGTCCGGGTGCATAAAGAGCACGGCATCCGGGAACGCACGATAGAGCTCGGGAACACGACGGGTCATGGTGCCGCTGTGCCAGTGTTCAAGCACACGACCGGTGCTCAGCCACATATCGTATTCGGCATCGGGTGATTCGGCTGGTGGCTCGTAGGGCAGCGCGAAAATCCATGCCTTGCCATCGGGCTTGCCATAGAATCGCACCCCTTCGCCTGCAGGCACATAAGGGTCATAGCCTTCGCGGAAGCGCCACAGAGTTTCTTTGCCTTCCACCACGGGCCAGCGTAAACCGCGCGCCTTGTGGTAGGACTCAAAGTTTGCAAGATCGTGCGCTTTGCCACGTCCGAAGCTGGCATATTCTTCAAACAGCCCTTTTTGTACATAAAAGCCAAAGTGGCGTGCTTCTTCATTCAGGCGATCAGCAGGAATTTCTTCCGCTTTGAACTGGTCGACCTGGCCATTGCGATAGAGAATGTCGTACAGCGTTTTGCCACGATACTCCGGCATTTTCGCCAGCAACTCTTCCGGCCATACTTCTTCGACTTTGAAGCGCTTGGAGAATTCCATGATCTGCCACAAATCCGATTTTGCCTCACCGGGGGCTTTGACCTGCTGATACCAGAACTGGGTGCGACGCTCTGCGTTACCATAGGCACCCTCTTTTTCCACCCACATCGCTGTGGGGAGAATCAGGTCGCCGGCTTGCGCGGTTACTGTGGGGTAGGGATCGGATACAACGATAAAGTTGGCAGGATTCCGGTAACCGGGATAGCCTTCCTCGTTCATGTTCGGCGCAGTTTGCATGTTGTTGTTACACATTACCCAATAGGCATTCAGTTTGCCGTCTTTCAGCATGCGATTCTGCAATACCGCGTGGTATCCGGGCTTGGGTGGAATTGCGCCCGCAGGGAGTTTCCATATGTGCTCGGCTTTTTCCCGGTGTTTCTCGTTCATTACCACCATGTCTGCAGGCAGACGGTGGGCAAAAGTGCCGACTTCGCGCGCGGTACCGCAAGCGGACGGCTGCCCGGTGAGAGAGAAGGGACCATTGCCCGGCTCGGAAATTTTTCCGGTCAGCAAGTGAATGTTGTAAACCAGGTTGTTTGCCCACACACCGCGGGTGTGCTGGTTGAAGCCCATGGTCCAGTAAGATACGACCTTGGTTTTCGGGTCGGCATAAAGCTTGGCCAGTTCTTCCAGATTTTTCTTGGGCACGCCAGTCATTTCCGAGGTGTAGTCCAGGGTATAGGTAGAAACAAACTTGGCGTATTCTTCAAACGTAATATCTTTGGACTTGCCACTGTCCGGGTTTTTAGCCGCTTTCTGCAACGGATGTTCCGGACGCAGGCCATAGCCGATATCCGTCTCCCCTTCTTTAAAGCGGGTATGCTTGGTCACAAACTCGTTGTTGACCGCATTATTCTGGATAATGTAGTTCGCAATGTAATTCAGGATGACCAGATCGGTCTGCGGCTTGAATACAATGGGGTTATCAGCCAGTTCGAACGAGCGATGCTCAAAGGTAGACAACACCGCCACTTTTACATGAGGCGCACTCAATCGACGGTCGGTCAGGCGTGACCACAGGATCGGGTGCATCTCCGCCATGTTGGAGCCCCACAACACGAAAGCGTCGGCCTGTTCCAGGTCATCGTAACAACCCATCGGCTCATCGATGCCGAAAGTACGCATAAAGCCACCCACCGCAGACGCCATACAGTGACGTGCGTTGGGGTCGATATTGTTTGACAGGAAGCCGGCTTTATAGAGTTTTGAGGCCGCGTAACCTTCCCAAAGCGTCCATTGGCCTGAACCAAACATGCCCACTGATGTTGGGCCGTTTTTCTTGAGTGCTTCCTTAAATTTTTCTGCCATGACATCAAAGGCTTTGTCCCATGAGATGGGCGTAAAGACACCATTTTTGTCATATTCGCCATCAGTCATACGCAATAATGGCGTGGTCAGACGGTCGGTACCGTACATAATCTTGGACAGGAAGTAGCCCTTGATACAGTTCAGACCCTTGTTAACCGGGGCATCCGGGTCACCCTGTGTCGCCACAACACGGCCCTGCTGGGTACCTACCAGCACACTACAGCCGGTACCACAAAAACGGCAGGGGGCTTTATCCCATTTAATGGCGGTGTCTTCGGCTTTGGTCACCAGATTGGAAGCGCCAGCCGGTAATGCAACACCTGCCGCCGCCGCCGTCGCTGCAACGGCATTGCTTTTAAGGAATTTTCTTCGGGTTAGTTTCATTGTTGCTCCTCCGAGTCGGAATTTGAAGCTGCGTCGGAATCGGTTTGGCTCTCGATTTCTGTTCGGGCATAGACCAGGGCCGCGTTGATGACCCCTTCCGTGTTATTGATGGCGGTGATGGTGTCAACCATCAGTTTTTGTCCAGGTTCTTCTTCCACGGTCACGACCATTTTTCCATCCGGGTTAATCAGATGAACTTCTACACCCGTCAGCAGACGTAGCCGGGCGGCGACGCTTTCGCTTTTTTCGGGCAAGCTGTGTACCACCAGACCCGAAACGCTGTACTCCTGTGAGGCAGGCTTGTCCGTCGTGAGACTGGACGCGTTTGCACCGCGAGGATACTCGGGGGTGGAAGACAGGTTTTCAGCACATGCGGTCATTGGTTTGCCTCCTGAAATGATGCTGTGCGTTTTTGAATCTGGATGGCCTGTGTAGGACAAATCCCCACGCAGGCACCGCAGCCATTACATAAATCGTTATTTACCACCGGACGAGCAATGCCCCGGGTTAGCCATTCATAGTGTATGGCCCGAGGCTCGCAGGCTTCGCCACAACTGCGGCAAACCGTTTGTTGCAGGGCGAGACAACGTTCGTCAACCTGTGCGGTTTGCTGCCAGGGGATTGTCCGGGTACGGGCGTCCAGAGCATTTGAGGTGCAGATCTTTTCGCAGTCGCCGCAGAAGGTGCATTCGCCCTGTTTAAAGTCCACTACGGGAAAGCCACCCTGGCCTTTGATTAAGATCTGCTCAGGACAAGCGGAGATGCACTCGTCACAGCGAGTACATTGTTCGTAAAACTGCCCGGCATCGAGTGCCCACGGAGGCAAAAGCGCATCCACAGGTGGCTCAAATCGTCCCCGGAGCAGTGCACGACGTCCTAGATTTACTTGTCCTGACATGGGAAACCGTTTGTATATTCAGTTCGGTGGTCAAATCCATTCGACTTTGCATGCGTAAACCGGCGTACAAAGTCAATTTGTCAGTTGAGCATAGACCCGCTGGGGGAGGTTGCTATTGAGATGAATCAATTTTGTTTCAGAGGTAGCCCTAAATGGGTAGGTAAATATTGGGCAGATTGGATAGATTTGGGTCGTGGTGCGTTAATGAAGATCAAGGAATCATGACTTGCAGTTAAAAAATAGCCAGTATTAGCGCATAATCGGTTCTCTGGCAGCTGTAATAATTTGGAGACCCGGTGACATTGTATCTACCCCTTCCGCATTGGCGTCGCTCTTTGGTGGGACGCGCCTTCTGGATCTGGATGCTGATTCTATTACTGGTGCTCACCAGTATGACCATGTCGCTCTATATCACCCAAACCACCGAGGGTGATGCCGAGCGGATCAATGTTTCCGGCTCGTTGCGTATGCAGTCCTACCTTATTTCGCAGTACCTGTTACGTCTGAATGACGCTCCGAAGGTGAGTGCAACTGAATTTGTCGGGCAGCTGGATGAGTTTGAGCGACGAATGACTACGGAGGTGTTGTCTGAGCTGCTGCAAAAACCGCCGTTGAACCCTCAGCGACTGGCGCTGGAAAAAGTCCATGCGGGCTGGCGTCATTTACGCGAACAGTTAGTCGAAGCCACCGATATTAGCGAACTGCCTCAACGCGGCGTACTACTTACCGAAATTGATTCGTTCGTAAATCATATTGATGCCATGGTGCGACTGTTTCAAAAGTCGACAGAAAAAAAGATGGCGACATTGCGCTGGATTCATGGCATGAGCATTACGCTACTGGTGTTAATCGCCGGGTTTGCGTTGATCAATCTCTATCGTACGGTTGTCCGGCCGATTGATTATCTGGCAACGGCGGCGGAGAAGGTTCGTAATGGTAATCTGAAAGCGCGTGTCGAACTGGATCAGGAGGATGAGTTGGGTACGCTGGCTCGGGCTTTCAATAAAATGTCGACCGAACTGGATTTGATTTATCAGGATCTGGAGACCCGAGTGGCCCTGAAGACCCACAAGCTCAGCGAGCAAACGAAGTCTCTGGAGTTGCTATACGAAACAGCGCGGCTGATCAATGCTGAAGAAAATCATGCGACCGCCTTGCTGGCGATTATGCAGCGGTTGTCAGACGCAATAGAGGAAGGTACTTTTTCATTGATGCTCACAGAGCAGGCGACCCCTTTTACCAGTGCCGGAGACTGGTACCAGAAAGTAGCAGTCAGTGCGCTCAGGGAAATTCAGGGTAAGGAAATGCAGCAGATTACGCCCTCGGTGTGGCGATTTCCCATTGCTGACGCGAGACATCTTTACGGTTGTCTGGAATGGGCCGTTGATCCTGGAATGCAGACACTGGAAAAACGCCAGTTGATTGTGGCGGTCAGCGGTCATATTGCTTCAGCATTCAGTCGCGACTGGAAAAATGAACAAACCTACCGGCTGTTACTGGTCGAAGAGCGAGCAACGATTGCCCGCGAATTGCATGACTCCCTGGCGCAGGCGCTGTCCTTTCTGAAAATGCAGGTAGCCAAATGGCAGACGTTATCGGAGCGAGGTGCAGATGCGGCAGAGCTCGCCAAAATTACCGGAAACATTCGCAATGCGATTAATACGGCCTATGCACAACTCCGGGAGTTGCTCGTCACCTTTCGTCTGAAACTGGATGAGCCCGGCTTGCATGCGGCGTTAAAGGCAACCGCGGCAGAATATCGTGAACGGGGTTCGATGGAAATTGACCTCGACTATCGGCTGGAAAAACCCCTGATCGGGGCCAATGCCGAAATTCATTTGCTGCAAATTGTGCGGGAAGCGCTCGCAAATGTCGTACGTCATGCGCGTGCGAGCAAAGTTACGGTATTATTTGACATTTTGCCGTCAGAGCAATTACTGGTGGAAATCACGGATGATGGTGTAGGATTGCAGGCGGGCATAGGAGGCCTGATGCATCACGGAATGAGTATTATGCGCGAGCGGGCACAAAGTCTGGGGGCGACATTGCAGGTGGAAAACGGAGTGTCCCGCGGCGTGGTTGTTCGTTTGGTATGTAATCTGGATGCCCTGAACCGGCATGGTGAATCCGCAGGGTCGTCAGTGTAATCTTTCTGGGATGATGCGGAAGGCAGCAAAAAGTGAGTCTGAAAAAATGACAGAGCAAGATGAAAAGGTAAATATTCTTGTGGTAGATGATCACCCGATGATGCGTCGCGGGCTGGTCGAGCTACTGCAACTGGAATCTGATCTGGATATCGTGGGTGAGGCGAGTTCGGGCCAGGAAGCGATTGAAATGGCCGAGAAGCTTGAGCCTGACCTGATCCTCCTCGATCTGAATATGAAAGGCATGAGTGGAATAGACACTTTGCGAGTCTTGCGGGATAAGGAAATATTCTCGCGCGTAGTGATGTTCACTGTGTCGGATAATCACGATGATGTAGTCGAAGCACTGAAGGCCGGTGCGGATGGCTATGTGTTGAAAGAGACCGAGCCGGAAGAGCTGATTTCATTTATTCGCCAGGCGGCCACCGGCACGATGGCGATCAGTGAGAATCTGGCTGGCGTTCTCGCGAGTGCTATCGGATCACGGAGTAAAGCGAACAAGAGCCGCTCGATTGAAAATCTGACACAACGTGAGTTACAGATTCTCAAACAGATTGCGGGCGGGATGAGCAACAAAATGATCGCGGGCAAACTCGATATTGCAGAAGGTACTGTTAAAGTACATGTCAAAAATTTGCTGAAGAAACTGAAGATGCGCTCGCGTGTCGAAGCCGCAATATTTGCCATGGAAAATCAACTTAACTGAGCCCCTCACCCTGCGCGAGCAGAACGCCTGTTTCCTGGATTATTCGGGATATGGTGCGTTCTGATTGATCTCGTGTATTAATTTCGATTGATCCCTGTTAAAAATTCTGGAGTTTGACTACATGACTCAGTCCTGGCTTGGTCTTCTGGCCATCGGCTTGTTCGTGATTGCCTATATCGCAGTCATGCTTGAGGAATATACCGAACTGGCAAAGTCAAAGCCGGTTTTGTTTGCGGCTGGAGCCATTTGGCTGATAGTTGCCATTTTGGCAAAAGAAGCGAATATCCCGCCAGAAACGCTGGAACACGCGATAAATCACAATTTGATTGAATATGCCTCACTGATGTTATTTTTGCTGGTCGCCATGACCTACATTAACGTCCTGATTGAGCGTAATGTCTTCGAAGCCCTTCGCTGCTGGTTGTTGCAGCGAGGCTTTTCCTATCGACAATTATTCTGGATTACCGGTTGTCTGGCGTTTGTCATTTCACCGGTGGCAGATAATCTGACAACTGCCCTGTTGATGGGGACGGTGGTCTTGGCGGTAGGTGCCGGATCGCCAAAATTTGTGACGCTGAGCTTTATCAATATTGTGGTTGCTGCGAATGCCGGAGGCGCGTTCAGCCCCTTTGGTGATATCACTACCTTAATGGTGTGGCAGGCCGATAAAGCCGGATTTTTCGATTTCTTTAAGTTATTTACCCCGTCTTTGGTTAATTTTTTGGTTCCCGCGCTGATCATGAATATGGCGCTGCCAAAAGAATTGCCTCCGCAAATAGATATTGCCGTGGCCACCAAACGAGGGGCAATGCGAGCGTCCATGCTTTTTTTGGCAACCATCGCCACGGCCGTTGTTTTTGAGCAGTTTTTCCATTTGCCCCCGTTCCTGGGCATGTTGACCGGACTGTCTTATCTGTTTCTGTTTTCTTATTACCTGAACCAGTCATCCATGCGGCGTCAGGATCGTCATGAGTTCAATGTGTTTACCCGTGTTGCAAAAGCCGAGTGGGATACCCTCCTGTTTTTCTGTGGCGTGATTTTTTGTGTCGGTGGACTGGCGTTCATTGGTTATCTGGAATTAGCCTCCGCGCTGGTATATGACGGGCTGGGGCCCACCGTCGCCAATACACTTGTGGGGCTGATGTCCGCCGTGATTGATAATATTCCGGTGATGTTTGCAATTCTTACGATGAATCCCGAAATGAACGGGTTTCAATGGCTGCTGGTGACGTTGACGGCAGGTGTGGGCGGAAGTCTGTTATCCATTGGTTCTGCGGCAGGCGTGGCGTTGATGGGGCAGTCGAAAGAATATACGTTTGTCAGGCACTTGCAGTGGAGTTGGGCCGTTGGTGCGGGTTATGCGTCAAGCATCGCTGTTCATTTCTGGCTAAACGGGGCCTGATGTGGTGTCTGAAGACAATGTCTTGAACGAGGTGGGTGAACGAGCCATGGCTGATAACCGGTTTAGGATTGACGGAGGAATTATTGCCGGTGGCCTGGGCACTCGAATGGGGGGCGTCGACAAAGGCTTGCTGAGCTGGCATGAGGCGTGTTTTGCCGAGCATATTGCCAGCAAACTGCGCCCTCATTGCAACCAACTGCTGATCAACTGCAATCGAAATTTCGACCGTTACGCTGTCTGGGCTGACCAGGTCATCCAGGATGATACACAGGATTACAACGGGCCGCTTGAGGGACTCAAGGTATTGTTGCGGGCTTCTACCGCAAACTACATGTTGCTCTCACCTTGTGATACGCCCCGGTTACCCGCTGATTATGCGCCCAGAATGCTGGCAACATGGAGAAAATATCCGGAGCAGCTCATTGCTGTCAAAGCGGGGGATCGAATACACCCCTTGCACCTGCTGGTTCCGACGAGATTGCATGAAAGTATTTCAGACTATCTGCTCAGTGGTGAGCGTCGTATGATGCGTTGGCTGGAGGGTCAGCAGGTACAGTACTGTGACTTTTCTGCTGAAGCCGATTGCTTCACAAACGTCAATTCCCATGAGGCTTTAGCATTACTGGGCCTGTAATTGAGCTATTAGTGCCATTGAGCCAGCAGCTTTTCAAGTTGATGGGTACGTTTCATTTCTTCAATTCGATGCAGTATGAAGGCCTTCGTTTTATCGGACATTTTTCGATCGACAGAAAGATAAATATCGAAGGGAGGAATGAGGGCGCTAAAGTCAACAAAATGCAGGCAGGGCGCTGGGGATTCAAGTTGGCGTAAGTTGTATTTAAGACGCAGTGCCATTTCGACAAAACCCTGGACATGGGATCTGGCCGCCATTTGAATGCCCGCTTCGTAGCGATCCACCTGTTGTAGCTTGACGCGTCCCTGATCGGCAAGTCGATCCAGCTCCAGATACTGAAACTGTTTTAGCGTTGCGAGTGTCCAGCCTTGTATGTCTTCTGCGCTGCCAATATTTTGTATGGTTGGATTACAGGTTAGCAGCGCATGATTTACGGTAAATAAAGGGCTTTCTACAAACTCACCCGAAGCAATCAATGAATTCCAGACCTTGGCATCGTATGCAATCCAGTTGGGGTGGTTTCTCGATTCAATCTCATAATAGATCCGGGCAACCGGAAATATATGGGTGTGCAACTGATAGTCTGTACCGGAAAAAATGGCCTCAACAATTTCGGTGACCAGCCCTCCCTGGCTTTTGGTGCCATCATTTATTTGAAAGGGCTTGGATTTCTCCAGCACAGTCATGTAATTAATGGTTTCTGCTCGCAAACCTCCGATGCTGACGATCAAGCTGGTGATGCAGAGGATGGCCCGGTAGGTTAATGCAGCTAAATAATGTCTGAGATGGCGCTTGGTGGAATGCGTTGTAAACATAGAGGAACACGTTGTAAACATAGTGGCACACTCTGTAAGAATCACCTGTCTGTTTAAAAAATAGTCAGCTTTAGTTCAGAATAGCAGAGCTTGAAAGTTCGGACAGAAGAAAATCGGAGGTTATAAGTGCAGACTAAAGAGAAGGGAAAATAGGGATAACAACGCGTAAACCCTGTTGTTATCCCTTGAGGGGGCGAGCTGTTCGGGTTGATTACGCGGGGTCGAACGCAGCCATTTGCTCCAACAATGCCGCTGTTTTTTGCCGCATCAAGGCTTCATCCGCACGGGATTCAACGTTCAGACGCACAACCGGTTCAGTGTTGGATGAACGCAAGTTAAAGCGCCAGTCACCAAAATCCATGCTCAATCCATCGACGGTCGATATATTCTGGGCCAGTCCTTCATAGGCTTCGCGCACTTTCGCCAACACGGTTTTTGGCTGATTGATATGGCGGTTGATTTCACCACTGGCAGGGAATTTTGCCTGACGAGATTCTACCAGTGCCGATAAAGGCAGGCCGGCCTGGCATACCAGTTCTGCGACGACAAGCCAGGTGATCATGCCGCTATCGCAGTAAGCAAAGCGCTTGAAGTAATGATGGGCGCTCATTTCTCCACCATAGATAGCATCTTCATCGCGCATGCGCTGCTTGATAAAGGCGTGTCCGGTTTTGCTTTCTACAGCAACACCGCCGGCTTCATTGGCAATATCAATGGTATTCCAGGTTAAGCGAGGATCGTGGATTACCTTGTTACCGGGATTCTTATTCAGGAAGTTTTGGGCGAGCAGGCCGACGATATAATAGCCTTCAATGAAGTTGGCCTTTTCGTCAAACAGGAAACAACGGTCATAGTCACCATCCCACGCCAGACCGAGATCGGCATTGTGCGCCCTGACCACATCGGCGGTGGCTGCGCGGTTTTCTTCCAGCAACGGGTTGGGAACACCTGCGGGGAAATTGCCGTCAGGGTTATGGTGTACTTTGATGAACTCGAAGGGGAGGTGCTTTTCAATAGCATCAATAACCAGTCCGGCACCACCATGCCCTGCATTTACCACTATTTTTAGCGGTTTCAGCTGGCTCACGTCCACGTAGCTCAACAGGTGCTGAATGTAATCATCCATCACGTCTTTGGTCTGATAGCTCCCATCCTGTTCGGCTTGTAACAGCGGGGCTCCTGACTCGATCAAGGCTTTGATATCGTTCAACCCACTGTCGGCACCGACCGGACGAGAGTCCTTCTGAACCAGCTTCATGCCGTTGTAGTCTTGTGGATTGTGGCTGGCGGTTACAACAATGCCTCCATCCATTTTGTAGAAGAAGGTCGCGAAATAGATCATTTCCGTTCCGCACAGGCCGATATCAAATACATCGGCACCGGCCGCGCGCAGACCACGAATGAGTGCTTCGGTGAGTTCCGGGCTGGACAGTCGAATATCGTGGCCGACGACCACTTTTTTTGCACCGACAATTTGTACGTAAGCTCGTCCGATTTTTTCCGCCAGCTCTGGGTTCAATTCGCTGGGGACTTTGCCTCGGATGTCATAGGCTTTGAAACAACTTAACTCTGCCACGACCGATATTCTCCTATGGTGGGGCTAAACTGGGAAAATGTGCCAGGGGAAACAGAGGCTCCCCCGAACACTTGGCCGCTGATGAGGCAGCCTTATTAATCAGGCGTTTTGTTTGGTCTCGGCTTTTGCCGGACTACGCCCGTAAACATCTTCAATCCGTACGATATCGTCTTCACCGAGATAACTGCCAGACTGAACTTCGATAATCTCGAGCGGGATTCTACCCGGGTTTTCAAGACGATGCACGGAGCCAACCGGAATATAAGTAGACTGGTTCTCGCTCATGAGAAAGACCTTGTCGTCGCAAGTGACGCGAGCCGTACCAGAAACCACAATCCAATGCTCGGCCCGGTGATGGTGCTTCTGCAACGACAGGCGCGCACCGGGCTTAACGGTAATGCGTTTCACCTGGAAGCGTCCGCCCATGTCTACCGAATCATAACAACCCCAAGGGCGATAGACTTCACGATGATTCTGGGTTTCACTGCGGCCTTCGGCATTCAGGGTGTTAACCAGTTTTTTAACATCCTGCACTTTGTCTTTGTGAGCCACCATTACGGCATCTTTGGTTTCCACTACGACCACGTTGTCCAGTCCCAGCAGCGTAACGAGCTTGCCGTTGCCTTGAACGAAACAGTTGCGGCTGTCGTGAGTCATGACATCGCCTTTGAGCACATTCCCTTGCTCATCTTTGTCGTGTACTTCCCAGAGCGATGACCATGAACCTACGTCATTCCAGCCTACGCTTAGTGGTACCATAGTGGCGCGACCGGTTTTTTCCATTACCGCATAGTCGATGGAGTTGTCGGGGCAGAACTCGAAGCTTTCTGCATCAATACGCGTAAACTCCAGATCCTGAGCACTGTTTTTGAGTGCCAGAACGCAGGTGTCATAAATGTCTTTGTCATGCGCTTGCAGCTCTTCCAGAAAACGGCTGGCGCGGAACATAAACATGCCACTATTCCAGAAGTACTCACCAGAAGCGACGAAATCACAGGCTCTTTCGTAATTAGGTTTCTCAACAAAGCGTTCTACCCGGAAAACGCCCTCAGGCAGTTCAGCTCGCGCCTGCATATCGCCTTTGATGTAGCCATAGCCGGTTTCAGGGGCTTCGGGTTGGATTCCGAAAAGAACCATTTCTCCTTGTTCTGCTGCAGCTTTAGCTACTTGAAGTGCCGCATGGAAAGCTGCCTGATTTTTAATAACGTGATCTGCCGGCAAGACCAGCATCAGGTCATCCTGACCTTGTTCAAGTAGTTTCATTGCCGCCATGGCGACTGCTGGGGCTGTATTGCGTCCAAAGGGTTCCAGCAAAACGGCCTGTGCAGTTTTACCTATTGCCTTTAGCTGTTCACTCACAATAAACCGGTGCTCTTCGTTGCAAACTACTACCGGTGCTTTTACGCCTTCGGCATCCAGTCTTTGCAAGGTTTGCTGAAACAGGGTGCGATCACCGGTCAGGGCGAGAAACTGCTTGGGGTACTGCTGACGGGACAAGGGCCACAGGCGTGAACCGTTACCGCCGGAAAGTATTACTGGGATCATGAGATATCTCCTTTATCTGAAATTCCAAATCAACAGGTCATTATGACCACTACTGTCGAATACCTTTACCCGCTTGTGTCCGAAACAGGCCAGTAGTGTATTGGCATGCCGGACTAAACGATTAAACGCTTTCGTAAATTTATCTGTGTCTTTATAAATCTATAGCTATCAGCCTTCGATCCAGACAAAAACCGGAGCGCTACTGTGACCGAGAGCAAACAGGCTGGATACTTTGCCTCGTTCTAGTACATAAGGGGCAATATCGCCGACTTTTGCTGTACCGGCAAAAACCGACATGCCCAATTTGACGGCATTCAGCATGCGCTCGCCCCGTTGACCGGATGCTGTATTGCTGACAACGGCTACTTTTCCGTCGGCAGTTTTTAGTGTGAGTGGCTGTGCATCTGTAAAGTTGTAAAAGCTGATCAGAGCCTTTTTGCGGTTTTCGAAATAGGCGTCTTCAACCAGCTGTGCCAGCCCTTCACCAAGAAAGACCAGTGTGTAATGTTTGTTGGGAGCCAGCTTGCCTGTGAGTGGCGTTCCTCCGACGGTAGCATTGAGGTCGCCCGGTGCTAAAAATGAGTAGTCGCTGGCTGCCATGCTGGCGACATCGGTCATCTTTAGTTCAGCGGCGCTGGCGTCAATCGACTCAATGGCACTGGCATTAAATACGCGGATAAAGGCCGATCCCGGGGGGGCGACAGGGCCGTACAGTGCATCTTCTCCTGCGCTGCTTGACAGTGGCAGCCATAACAAAATGATCGCGAATACCTGTAAAACGTTCGCCAGTAGTGACCTGGAAGTGAATGCCTTGTTCATGACGTAGGTTCCTTGTTGTTACTTAACATTGTGAAAATAGTAAAAACTCAAAGATACATTAACCTTGTGGCTGACGAAGTTGTGCCAATAACTGTGCGTCAATGCCGGAAAAATCATTCTTGACGGGCAGGTAACGCTCGGGAAACTCCCAGATGATGACTTGTGGTGGTTCGTTAGCGAATGCCTCGGAGGAGAGATATGTCAGCATGGGTAACAGCGGACCTTTACCTTCTTCGGCATGATTGACGAGACTAGCACCCAGATGTTGCATCAGTGCGCCCGCGAAATTCCATAAGGAGTTGGCACTGTAGCTGGTACCTACCAGTGTGATACCGGTGCTTTCATCGCCAAAAAGACTGTCTTCTGCGGGAGCGGCCGCGACAGATTCGAATGTTTTCCGGGGGATCAGGGTATCGCTGCCGGGCATCCAGTCGGAAAACCAGGGATCCATCGGAATGTAAGAAAGTAAATCGCCTTTGTGTACGATTTGCTCCAGTGATTCCGTGATAAAGGTTTGTGCAGGTTCGATCCATCCCTGCTGGCGTAACCGGACGGCTAACGTCTGTGCCACGAAGTCAGCCCCTTCGGGAGACCAGTGAGTGTCGGTTTTCAGAAACAGCGGCGTGCTCGCTTTTTGTTCCCGCATTACATCGAGAAAATCCGGTGCCAGAATATGCTGCTCCGCCAATGCCGTATGAAAACGTGTATAGAGTTGCTGGTGGATTTGAGCGGGTTGATGGTTACCCAGATGTTCATTATAAAGTCGGGTTTTGGCCGGAATAACGGCAACCACCAATTCGATATCACGTGCTTGAAGCCAGTGTGAGATCTCTTGCACAAGCGCGAGATTTTCCTGCAGGTGTATTTCACCTTGCTCAATGGGAGCAATTTCTTCGCTGGTATAAAGCCAGCCCTGCTCACCTACCACCACACCTGGACGGCCTTCATTGAAAAGCAGATAGTCGATGGTGGCCCACACGTTGGTCCCCAGCGTTTTTACAGGAAAAGTCTTGTCGTAATGACGCTCCAGTTGGCTGGTGTACTGGCCTTCAATCACACTGGAGTCGGCGGTTGCCTGAAAGCCGGAAAAATTGGGTGTAGATAGCGCAGCCAGTGCCACAATCATGGAACCAAAACCCGCTACATAAGTTGCTTTAAGTGCGTGATTCATCGCTCGCTCCTCAGAACTGGAAATAAAGGAAAGGTGAATAGCTTTGTGCAGAAAGTTTCAGCACCGCGATAAAAAATAATGGCAGCAATATTCCCGCACTGGCATAGCGATAAATTGGCGCGCGCAACGCTGTCGGACGTTGATATTGGCCCAATCCAAACCAGGCAATCACACCAAAGGCCAATACCAGCGTTGCAATTTGCAGGCGCGTCATGGTTGCAAGGTAGAGCTCACTTAAATGCATCGTATCGAAACTGAACATGGCTTCGTACATACGCAGGGCAATTGAGAGGTTTTCGGCTCTGAAAACCACCCAGCCCAGCATGACCAGGATGAACGTGAACAACCAACGGGTTGGACGGATCGCTTTTGGCGAAGCATTCACGCCAAGCGCACGCTCTATAGCCAGAATCGTACCGTGCCAGGCACCCCAGACCACAAACGTCCAGTTGGCACCATGCCAAAGTCCGCCGAGTAGCATGGTCAAAAACAGGTTACGATAGGTATTGAAAGTTCCGTGACGGTTACCGCCCAGAGGTACATAAAGGTAATCGCGCAGCCAGCTGGATAAACTGATGTGCCAGCGTCTCCAGAATTCGGTAATAGATTGACTGATATAAGGCTGATTGAAGTTTTCCATAAATCGGAAACCCATCATCAAGCCCAGCCCGATGGCCATGTCGCTGTAGCCTGAAAAGTCGAAATACAGTTGCGCTGTGTAGGCCAGCGCACCTAACCAGGCGTCTGCCGTGGTTGGATCTTGCAGCGCGAACGCAGCATCAGCCAGAGGGGCCAGGGTGTCTGCAATAAATACTTTTTTTACAAACCCCTGCATAAACCGGGTCACACCTTCACTAAATTTGTCCAGCGTGTGAGTACGATCGGTAAATTGATCTGCCAGATCTTTATATCGAAGTACAGGGCCAGCAATGAGCTGAGGGAACAGCGCGATAAAGGCAGCAAAGTCGATTAGATGATGGGTAGGTTCGGTATCGCCACGATAAACGTCAATAATGTAGCTGATGGACTGGAAGATATAGAAAGAGATCCCAATCGGCAAAATGATATGAGTCAGTACAAAGGGTTCGAAGCCAAATGAAGTGATCAGACTGTTAAAGGTATCTACGCCAAAGTTGGCATATTTGAAATAGCCCAGTGTCATCAGGTTACCGACTACGCCAAGGGTTACCCAGCGTTTTGCGTGCAGACCACCTTGGGGTGAAAACGAGATTTGTCGTCCGATCAGGTAGTTCCAAAGCGTGACGGCGACAAACAGTAAAAGAAAGTCCACACGCCACCAAGCATAAAATGCGTAGCTACCAAGGAGAATGATCAGATTGCGATAACGGGCACTGCTGAGATAGTAGATGCCCAGAAACACGGGCAAAAACATAAACAGAAATATGTTTGATGAAAAAACCATGGAGCTAAACCTCTTCCTTGATAAAACGATTTCCAAAGCACCTGCGGCTAAGAATTTCCTACATGCACTTCTGTGCCGAGTATTACTGTCTAAACACCGACTACCATCCAAACACGGATTACTTACCAAACACAGATTACTTGCCAAACACCGAGGTCACATTTCCACCGACGCGATAGGCTTTCAGCGGACGTGCGTCGAGTAGCCACTTTTGCATGGCTTCATTGCAGGAATAATTCGCACAAAGAGGCTCCAGCCATACAAACTTGGAATCACTGTTCATGTCTTCTACAGTTTGAACGGTGCCACTTTTGCGTTCAAACAGTGTCGGGTCTTTAAGCCCGGCCTGTACTAATTCGGCAAGTCTCACCAGTGCATAGTCTCCTTCAGTCACCAGATTATCGCCGTTGGCTTTGGCTAATGCCGCCATCATGGTAAGCGGCGGTAAACTGTAATTGTGGTAGGCGAGGGCGCGTGATTTACGGGCCAGCTCATTGGGCAGATAGCCGTCTTTATCCACCTGTGTCGCAAATATTCTGTATTGCTTCACCGACCAGTCGTACAAGTCCCGTCGATCCAGAATAATGGCGCTCGCCATCACGGACCATGCCGCCCAGTATTCGTGATTGTTCATCTTTTCCAGCGGCGCATTGTCCCAGTCCTGGACGGTTAACTCGGCGAGCCTGGCAAACCAGTTTTCGATAGCCGTTGCCTGCCCGGGAAATTCGGCAAGAGGGCGTGTCGCTGAAAACTTGAGTTTCAGGTAACTGCCAGTCATGCTTCCCAAGGCCCATTTACGCATGGATTTACCTGTGTGATTTAAGGCTTCTCCTGTGAGGGCATCGGCATTGGCCCATGCTGTGAGCCAGCTCAGAGTGCACCGAAGTGCCTGCTCATTCCCTGAAGCAAAAAACGTATCTATTTGTGAGCTAATGCCTTTTTCAAATGCGTTTATGGTCGCTGTTTCTGATTTATAGCTGGCCAATGCTTTGGGGTTGAGCTGGTCCCGAGACTTATCCGAACCTTCATACTTGCTTCTGAATTCCAGCGCTTGAGTAAAGGGCGTCGGGATGTCCGGGCACTCAAATTGCGTATCTCTATTACCATGTTGCAGAAATCCATACCCGGCAGGCGCAGTCAACGGAGGCACCGTATCTTTTGCCAGAGACAGACTTTGAGATTGTCTGGGCTGCTCCTGCACGGGGAAGATTGTTACGGTGCATCCAAGCATGGCCGCTACCAGGGTTGCTAATAACGTGTTTTGAAAGTTGATAAGCAACCTTGTCTTTCTGTAGTTCATAACTATTTGGCCACCAGATGTTCGGTCCCGCTGCAAAGCTTGGCATTGACCTTTGTGCCCTCAGGTAAATTTTCCGGCAACTCTAATTCGAGTGACAGAAACGTGAGATTTTTCCATTCGGCGTCATCCCGCAATTCGAAAACAAAACGTCCCTGGGTTGTTATATAGGAGGATACGTCAATGTTCAGATTTTCCTTACGGCCATTCATGTACCAGACGATGCCTTTTAATTGGCGGGCTTCGGGGTTGTCATACTTGAGATCAATGACGTACTTCCCTGAGGAAATCGGAAGCACACCATTGGCGCCATTAAAAAGAACCTGATTTTTACCTGCTTTCAATGGCGAGGTTTGTGTCAGCAGCGCCTCTTTATTTTCGCAGCCATTTTCAATAAGCGGCAATGCCCGTCTGAAAAACATGCTTTGCGAAAGATTGTAGTGAGGTTCAAACTCCCAGATCAGAATTTTGGGGGGGGTCTGTTGAAAGTCCTCACTCGGCAGATATTGGAGCATGGCACCGTCATAGCCACCGCCCGTGGCCGCAACGTTTAAAATATCAGCAGACAGATACTGTTTTAATGCACCATCAAAGTTGTAGGTGCTTTCACTGTTACTGGTGCCCACCAGAACAACTTGTGGGGTTTGTTCATCTCCAAAGAGGTTGTCGGTTTCTTCTGCAGGCTCGGTCACCAGTTTGCCTACATATTGGTCGGCATAGCCGTGACCACAAATTTGTGCGGCAGCTTTATGTAACGTGCCTCGCTTGCCCAACAGTCCTTCTTGTTTGGTGACAAAGCGGACAGAAGGTATTTCGCTGAATGACGGGAGTGTTTTTATTGACTCCGCGACTATTTCCGCCGTACGTGCAGCGCCGTAGGGTGTCCAGTGGTGGTCACCCCTGAAGAAATAATCCTGTGAAAAAGGTGCGTCAAATAATCGGGAAAGATCGGGTGTATGGATTCCAGCCGATCTGAAGCTTTCCAACGCGTGGGTGTAGTTGTTTTTAGCCAGTGCACTATTGAAGTTCTTGCGATCGCCGGCATAGAGGTTTTCCGGGTTCATTAACCCCCGTGTAGGCTGATACACAATAACCAGATCAACGCCTTTCGCTTTCAGGGCAGCATTCAGTTGCTTTAAGCCACGATAGCCTGCCTCATCGGTACCAAATTCGGTACGCAGGTCATTTTCTGTCCGGTATAACCAGTCATTTTCACCTGGCACCAGCGTTCTGAAAAAGCTCAGGTATTTTGAGTCATATGACGCCGAACTCAGTGCTTCCGGGCAGAGATCGCAGCAGGGTTCCAGGGTGTAATCCGAGGCGGCATTCGCCTGACTGCTCCAAAGACCAAATCCCGCAACGGTAATCGCCAAGCGCAGTGCGCTGTTCATTTTTGTCCTTAAATACATCTTCCAATCCTCTTCCGCCTACCGCTTATGCTATTGCGTACTTTATAAATCTGTTGCCGTGACTGGCATCTCTACGGGTTCGATGAGCGCGGCCCGTTTGCGTTTGAATAATATATTCATCAGCTCCGGCTGGAGTTCGCCTAATACACCGCTGAGCGAGACTCCAGAGCCTTTTGACGGTGCCAGAAAATCGATATTGTAAAGTTCTACGCTTAGCGGAGAGGCGATTGATACCGGGCCGGAGCCATTGGATACGAGGCTTCCACCTACGAGCAGCATCGATACTTTTTCGTCGAATGGATCCAGCTCGATATCCCGGTCTGTACCTCGTAGATCCTTGATGTGTCCGTAAACTCCCAGCAGGCCATTCGCAACCGATTCGTTTTCATACATCCGGATATTGGTACTGTTACGCAATCGAATCCCGTGGCGCTGATTCGCCACCGTGTGATTACCCCACAGAAGGTTGTTTGGGCTTTCATAGATGGTAATACCGTCCGAGCCATTGCGATAAGACTCGTTGTAGGCCACCAGATTGTTGGAACTGCTACGGTCTATAACGATCCCGGAGAGATGGTTTTCATAGCTCTTGTTGTTAAATATCCAGCTATCGTTTACTTCCCGGGAAACGATAATTCCATGTTTCTTTTTCGTTCCGTAAGCGATGTTTTCCGCAATAATTAACCGCTCTGAGCGGTCGTGTGGGTCGATACCGTACACGAGGTTGTTTTTGTAGGTGTTACCGCGAATCACCACATCGTCGGCTTCGTAGCAGTAAAAACCATACCAGTGATCTTCAAAGGTCGAATTCAACAGCCATCCGGTAGGGCGTTCACGCTGCATTTTGGTTGCCATACTCGGACTGTATTGCGAAATACTGACGCCATAAGCTTTACTCGCCGCATAGCCAAAGCTTTTGATGGTACTGTTGATAATATAAGTCTCGGTTCCGCCCCAAGAGATCAGATAGGGTCTGAACTCGTTTTTGTCCCTGAATTTGGCGGGCTGGTTTTCCGATTCTCTCCAGGCAATCACCTGGGTATCGGTGATAAAAAGCGCGCCATCATTGACCAGAAATGAACCCCGTTCCTGCGACAGTCGTAACGCTCGCGTTTTCTCATCAACATGAAACGTTGCTCCCGGACGAACAACAATCGGAAGTCTGGCCAGAAAAATGCCCGGTGAGACTTCTCGAAAGGCGTCGCTTTTTAATTCGCGCGCAAGCGATTGGGGCGTCATGTAGCCGTTTTCGATGAAAATGGCTTGAGGCATTTGTCTTTGACGCTCAACCCATTCCTTGAGACGGTCATTCCCGCCAATAAACTCATCAAGCGCATCTTCCCCAAGCATTCGCTTGATCACAGCATGACCCACGGTCGCTTTCTGAATGCGGGCCATTGCTGCCTGGGGAGTGAACCCTGATAAATCGGGAAGCAACGGCTTTCGCATATAAAGCTGTGCAGGATCTGCTTCCACCACCTGATAAGGTGAATTTATCGTACCCTCTACATCCTGTAATGAATCCAGTTCGTCCGTGTCGCTATAGGATATCGGCGACGCGGATGCGGGCACTAAGGTGTTCGCGGCAACCGGCGTCAGAGTTAAAGCCGCCGCTAGCAAAGAATAAAAGGTTAACCGTTTGCTTATTGCAATTTGTTCACGCATCGCCATTACTTCCCTTAAAAGCGCATAATCCATTCGAACACGACTCGGTGAAGTGTGTCCTGTGCGTTAGCCGCATAAGCGTCGCCAGTGTTGAACACAGAGGCACGCAGTCTCACATAACTATCCGCATCGTTGGCCCAGCGAGCAGGCACGACCGCATCCAAATTGTAATAGCTCAAAACCAGATCAAGACCTTGGCCGATTTCTTTGCTGTTGGTCGCGGGCGAAACACTGGTACCGCCAGTGATGATGCCGGAGTCGGTTGAATAACGTTCTATTTTGTGTGCAACCAGGCTGGCATCCCAGGTTTCATGCGGGAGTGAAATAAAGATACTTGTACTGACCAGGTTGGAAAAATCAGCCCTCAAGGCTTCACTAAACCGGTGAAAGGATGCACGGGTACCGGTATAACGCGAACGGTTACTTTGCAGTCCTGTTTGAGTGTAAAGAGACTCATTGCCCCCCTGAGCTGCGGCAATCATGATGCCGGCATTGATGGGGGTGTTGACGGGAAGGCGCCAGCGGATACCCGCGTCACCGGCCAATGCGCTGGTATCTTGAGTGTTTATGCCGGTCACGATCTTTTGCGTGTTGAGAGTCACACTATCCTGGGTTGCCTTGAGCCAGCTAACTGATGCCCAATAGGCCAGATCCGGGCTGGTAACGCCATCAAAAAAGCCATTGTCGAGATGAAGCCCCAGCCAGACATAGCGTCCGGTAGACAACTTGTCATCCGAATAGAAGCTTCCTTGCTGTGCGTCGCTACTTTGGTCGTCTGCAAAGGTCGCCTGCACGCCGATACGGGTTTCGGGCGCAATATTTCCAGACAGGCTGGCAAAAGCAAACATGCGATCTTTCAGATCATTTCTCAGTTCGGCATCATCCGTGCGGTAGGTGTCGAACGCTTGTGCCACGCCGAGATTGGCTTGTAGTGTCGTGGTATCAAAGTACCAGTGGATGGCTTCAACATCCTGATCCCACCAGAGCCCATCGTTGGATTTTATGCGTTGTTTACCAACGCGCAACGCTTCGCCCGGATAGGCGGTAAACCCGCTGTATTCCAGCCAGAACTCTCGGGCACCGAAGAAGACATCTGAGTTACCGCCGGTGCTTTCCTGATCCAGCAGTACATCACCTGTTGGCAGGAAGAGCTGGGCATAGAGATAGCCGTGCCAGTCTGCATTGAAGTCGTAATGCAGCCATGGTCGGATATCTGCATAGAGCTCCTGTATCTCGCCGCCGGATTGTGTGCCGAGATCCAGGTCGCCTTCGCTGGTGGCTGCCAGTGCAGTGCGCAGACCGGCTTCCATTGATGATTGGTTCGTGAACGCATTTTGCGAGGATACCTGATCACCATATTCAGCAGCGAGAAGCGGGTTTAACGCCACGCTTAACAGCCCGGCGATTGCAATTTTTAACTTCATAAACCATCCCTGGATTTAGTTGATTATATCGCGCTGACTGATCAGCATCGGGGGCGTATTTCTGGTCTGGGTTTCCCGCTGAATTTGCGCAACCGCTTGTTCCCATTCCTGTCGGGTAAGCGAATCTTTAAGTGACTGATATAAAGTAACCACTCGCTCGTTGTTTAACCCTGACGCGTTTGCGAAATGGGCAAAGACATAAGCGGTGGCTCTATTGGCCTTGATTCCGATACCGGAAGAAAACATTTCCGCCAGAGCGAAGTCTGCGCTTGCCTGTCCATCTCGGGCCGCAATCAGCAAGTGTTCCAGCGCTTTGGTATAGTTTGCCGATCCCAGGTAGCCACGGCGATAAATCTGGCCGAGCATATAATGCGCAGCCTTGAACTCTTGAGCGGCATGGCTGAGGTGTTTTTCTGCCAGCCAGGGGTTCATGGGGACCCGACGCCCTTCATAGTAGAGTCGACCTTCTATCAATTCGGCTTCCAGCAGACCGGCCTGTTTTCCATGGTCAATATAATCCAGCAGCGATTCCGTGCTTATTTGCGTTGGATAGGCTTTCGCCAGGCGTGCCAGACGTATCCATGCGCGTGGATATTCGCCGGAAATAGCCTCCAGTAATTGTTTGGAAATGGCGATGCGTGAATCAAGCGTCTTAGTGGTTACCGCATCAATTTCGGGAGACACCAGTACCCGGGCAACGGACTCAAGTGTTCTCGGCGTGATGATGTGATCCTGATAGCCGTCATTGAGTTTTTCGATGAGCCGGTCTAATTTGCCATGGTCATCCTTAAGCGCATAGATATTTGCTAACTCGGGATAACAGCTCTCATATTCGTTCACGCGACGTTCACAAACGGCTTCAACATCGTTCATGTGCTCATTGAGCGTACCGCGAATGCGATAAAGCTTGATCTGAGCAATATCCGCTTCAGGAAGCCCTTGTGCCCGACCTTTGTCAATCAGGTTTTGTGCTTCGGCGTTTGGCCAGAGTGCTTCGTTTTCTACATACAGCATCATCAGCGGTACGAGCGAAGATTCATCGCCGTTAGCCAGCGATGTTTTAAGTAAGCCTTCGGCCTCGCGCAGCCGGGACGGAGTCGCGTCAGGATCTTTTGCCAACAGCTTACCCAGTCGGGTTTTTGCTTTTGGTGAAGATTGTGCCGCTTTTCGATACCAGGCTTCTGCTTGCTTGATTTGGGCGATATCCGTTGACCGTAAATACAAATCACCCAACGCAATTTGTGAGTCAACATAACCCGCGTTAGCTAACTCAGAATAGTGCCAGCGCGCGGTATCCGTATCGCCCTGAAGCAACGCCTGATTGGCCAGACGTTGATCAGGTAAGTGGCTGCAAGCGGCCATAAAAAACGGCAGCGCCAGCAGACAGGTTTTAAAATTGGAGGTCATGGCTGAGCTCCTGTTAGTTCACGGCCAGCGCTTGTTGAAACCAGGTCGCAGTGGGCAGATCACCGATGCTCACAGAGACAGGTTGACCTACAAACTCGCTGCTCAGTGCGATTTCAGGCTGGATGGTGACGCGAATATCAGAATCGAGACCGCCAGTTTGTAAAGCAACGGAGGTGATGACACCTTTGTGCGGGGTGACGTCACCTGACGTGCGCCAGATAACCGTTTTACCCACTTTCACATCGTCGAATTTCTTATACGAAAAGCGGGCTTCGATTGCGGCCGCAGAATTCATCGGAACCAGTTCAAATACCGTCGCGCCCTTCGCTGCAAATTGACCGTCGGCAACCAGCTGGGTTTGTACGCGGCAGTCACAGGGACTGGTGAGGGTGCCGTGAACGGTTTTGCCGATCAATCGCTCAACTTGATCCGGATTGATGCTCTCTTCGGACAGATGCCCTTTCAGAACATCCAGCAGCGTGGTTGAGAAACTGGCTACCGGGGCACCTTTTTTCACCATGCCATCGGCAGGAATCAGACTGCTGACCACGCCTTCACGAGGCATAGTAACGGCCAGTGAAGGCACGCTTACCATGGCTGAGTCAGCTTTGGTGACAAAGTAGTGGTTGTATACGCCGTTACCTACCAGCGCAAACGCACTGATGCCTGCGGCAAATACAGCCGAGCTTAGCGCTATCGCCTTGGTGCGCTCAAACAGATTCATGGTGGCCGATACTCCACCTTTCTTACGGGCTTTAGTGAAGTTCTCGCGCTGAAGCGTGTTGATCATGTCGCCAACGGTCACCAGTTCACCGCTGAGGTAAGAGGTAATCAGGTAACGTAAGGCCGAGATTTCCCGCGCGCTTAAGCCCTGGAATTCACAGCCCACTCTGCCGTTTGATGAATCTATAAATGAAACCTGAAACTCAATGTTCAAGGCAAAACTCAGACTGTCGATTTGAAACAGCAGTTTGCCTTTGAAATGCTCACCCGCATTCAATTCCTGCTTGGAAAGAGTGAAGGCGAAACCGCCTGCAGACAGATCAAGCAACTCAAACTGGCAGACTTCTTTGGCAGCATTTCTGAAATGCACTTTTGCAGGCAGTTTGATTCGAGCATGTTGGCGTTGTGCCTCAGACTCATGGACAACATTCATATTAACGGCAGTGTTCATGTTTTAATCCTTTAAGTTTGACGAGAGACCTCAGGCACAAGGGCTGCGGGTCACACGGGTTATTCGTGGGTGGCTGCTAAAGCAGCCACGCTTCCTTATAGTGTTTCGCCTTGGTTGAATAGTGTTACGCCTTGGCTGGCTCCGATATCTACACCGACAGCATGACCACCGCAGCAAATATGCTGACGGCAGAGAATGTCATGGCGCGCGAAGACCAGGTATTAAACCATTGCTGGAAACCACTGAGTCCGCGATTAAGCTTGGTGTTCTGACGGGTCCAGGATTGCTGATCCAGTCTGAAGAACACATAAATTTTCATAATGGCGCCAAATATCTGGTTGTAGTACAGCATGATCGGATAGGCTGGCCCGATTTTGTGCCCGGACGCCAACAGCAGCAAAGTAAGAATGAGTCGCGTGATGCCGATCCAAAGCAAATAAGCCACCAGGTAACCAATGTTGTACTTCACTCCCGCCACCAGTGCGGCAGAAAGACCCAGAATACTCGTCCACATCGAAATACGTTGATCGCAGAGCACGTACCAGGTAAACCAGCCCAGTCGTGATGGGCCAAGCTTCATGGCACGACTGTTTTGTCTCAGGTTGTTTCCATACCAGCGGAACATCAACTTGCGACTGGCGCGTACAAAGTTTTTATCCGGTGGATGCTCCACGGTATTTATGGCAGCATCAGGAATATAGTAAGTGTCGTAGCCCAGACGCATCAGGCTGAACCAGCTTGATTTATCATCGCCCGTCAAAAATTTGAATTCGCCTAAACGCCAGTGCTTTAAGGAGTCGCTTTCTACGTCGGCAATAAATTCAGGATTAGTGACCACTTTGGCTCTGAAGACTGACATTCTTCCGGTCAGCGTCAGAACCCGATGGGACAGCCCCATAGAGCACATATTGATGTGGCGTTGTGCAAAACGAAGCTTGTGCCACTCACTCATGAGATAACTGCCGCGAACTTCGCAAAACTCGTTAGTAGTGAGTCCGCCGACGTTCGGGAAGATACTGAAATAAGGTACGGTTTTTAATACGACACCGGGTGAAAGCACGGTATCGCCATCCACTACGGCGACCACGGCGTCGTCGGCCGGAATGTGGCGCGAAATGGCCCTGAATCCGTACGCTAGCCCGTCACGCTTTCCGGTACCGGGAATACGCACAAAATCCAGTTTTACATGTTCGGGAGGATTGTGTTTTGCCCAAAGCGCCTTAACAATCAATTCATCCGAGACTTCAACGATGGAGCAGACGACCGTAGTGGGAAGTTTGCAGTCGATGGCCTCGCGAATCACTGAGTCATAAACCATTGCGGTGGTTTTGGCATCAATACGGAAACTGGTGACCATCAGGAAGACCTGAGAAGGCATGGCCTTGTCGCCAAGTTTGCGTACGCGCCGGCGCTGCAATGGAAATACAAGATAGAGAAAAATCATGCCGCGGATAAAATGCACTATCCCGATGGAATAGCGCCAGATTCCAATGGCACCGATGAGAAAAATAAAGTCGCGTGACTCCGGATCAAACAGGGTATCGGGCAGGCTCAGAGCCATTGCCATCAACGCTGAAAGATAAAGCAGCCAGCCACCTGTCCATGAGCTCAGCCGTTTGAAAACTTCCATTGTTTGCACCATCCAGGTTACAACAAAGTACATATTTCCGGAGGCGGCTTAACCCGCCTCCGGATACTAACGGTTTGGTTACCAGCAGATGCCTTCCAGTTCTTCTGTTGAGGCATGTTGCATGAAGCCAACCAGATCAATGACTTTCTTGCCTGTAGCATTGCTTGCGATGGTTTCGAACAGTTCGTCGTTATTACCCAGAATCACGACATCTGCATCGGCGACCAGTTGGTTCAGATCTGATCTCAGCAAAGAGGAAACGTGCGGGATTTTAGATTCGATGTAGTCTTTGTTTGCACCATGAACGCGTGCGTACTCAACATTACGATCGAAAATGCCCAGGTCATAGCCTTTACCGATCATCATTTCGGCCAGTTCAACCAATGGGCTTTCGCGCAGGTCATCCGTGCCGGATTTGAATGCCAGACCCAGCAGGGCAACTTTGCGCTTACCGGTGGCCTGTACCAGTTCAAATGCTTTGCGTACCTGATACTCGTTGCTCTTCATAATAGAGGCCAGCAACGGGTGCTCAACATCCATCTGACCAGCGCGATAAGTCAATGCGCGAACATCTTTAGGCAGACAGGAGCCGCCAAAGGCAAAACCTGGACGCATGTAATATTTTGACAGGTTAAGCTTGTTATCCTGACAAACCACGTCCATGACTTCGCGACCGTCGACTCCGGCGGCTTTCGCAATATTGCCGATTTCATTGGCAAAGCTTACCTTGGTAGCGTGCCATACGTTACAGGTGTACTTGATCATTTCTGCCACTTCGATGGTCTTGCGAATAATCGGCGCATCCAGTTCGCCGTAGATTTCTGCAAGTTGATCGCCAGAGGCATCGTCCAGCTGACCGATAACGGTCATCGGAGGGTAGTAGTAATCTTTGATTGCCGTGCTTTCGCGCAAAAATTCGGGGTTCATGGCAACGCCGAAATCAACACCCGCTTTTTTACCTGAAAACTCTTCCAGCAGTGGCATAACCACGTTTTTAACCGTACCTGGCAACACTGTGCTGCGTACGACAACCGTGTGGCGGCTGCTTTTCTGGGCCATGGCGGTACCAATCTGGCGGCATACGGCTTCGATATAGCCCAGTTCCAGATCACCGTTTTTCTTGCTGGGGGTACCCACACAGATCATAGAGATATCGGATTCAAGCACGGCGGCCTGCACGTCAGTGCTGCCTTTGATCAATCCTGTCTGTACGCCTTTTGCAAGCAACTCTTCCAGACCGGGCTCTACGATAGGGGATTTGCCTGAGTTGATCAGGTCAATTTTTGCGGGCGAAATGTCTACACCAATCACTTGATGTCCACGTTCTGACAAGCAGCCCGCACAAACGGCGCCAACATAACCCAATCCAAAAATACTAATACGCATAGGTCCATCTCCTTGTACATCTTAAATAAGGGCAAGCAGGTACTTGCCGTGTCCAATGTTGCGCCACGCTTCAGGTTTGGTGCCTGAATTGCTCGCCTTTAGGGGTTGATAAGATTGATTTGAATCACAAAAATTAAAACAAAATGTATGCCATCTTTGCTACTTATTTATTCATGAAAAGCAAAAAAGCCTTTAAATACAATGTTTCAGTGTATTTGATGGATTGTATTTTATATGTGCGATGAAAATATGACAACTGGAATATTTTTGTATGTGTGCTAATTGTGGTGGTCTGTTTCAGGTGTCTGTCATGTAAGCTATTGAATTAAAATCGTTATATATTTTTTATTTTTGTGTAAAAAAATTACACTGATGGTGTTTTTGTCTATTTTAATATGCACTATAGTACCATAGGGCAAATTGATGACGCTGCAGTGCTCTTAAATAGCATTTTCGTTGGTTTCTTGGCTGTTTGTGGTAATGTTTGCAGCGAATTCTCGGGTGTATGGAGGGGTAGATGGATAAGGGAAGCACAGAAGCGATTTTGCTGGTTGATATTGGGGGCCTGCCTTGTATCAAGGTTGTACATCCACAGGGGAATGCGTTAATTGCGCTCCAGGGGGCGCAGTTGCTGGAATATACGCCGGCGGGGCAGCAGCCGGTGATATGGCTAAGTGAGAAAGTGGCATTTGATCGCGGCAAGGCTTTGAGAGGAGGCGTGCCCATCTGCTGGCCCTGGTTTGGAGCGATTGAGAAAAATCCTTCACTTGTCAGAGCGTGTGTCGGTGAAAATAACGCGCCAGCACATGGCTGGGTACGTGACAGGCCCTGGCTGGTGGATAAGGTTTTAGTGACGGAAGAATGCGCTGAGTTGGTGCTGAATTATCCGTTTGCACAAAAAATGCACCCATCCTGGTCGCACTCGGTAGATTTGCAAGTGCGCTTTCGCGTTGGTCAGCGTCTGGATATTGAGTTGAAAGTGGTGAATAACGGTTCGGAAAAATTTTCGTTTAGTCAGGCATTGCATACCTATTTTTCTGTCAGCCATATTGATCAGATCGAAATCGAAGGACTGGCGGATTTGGAATACACGGATGCGTTACAGGCGTGGGATCGTTTTGTGCAGCCTGGGAGTGTGAGGATCAGTGAAGAAACTGATCGGATTTACCATCAAACGCCCGAGTGTATCGAGATTGTCGATGCGGGCTGGCAGCGTCGTATCCGGCTTGAATCTCGTCGCTCAAAAACCTGTATTGTATGGAATCCCTGGGTTGCAAAAGCCCGGAGGCTATCGCAGTTTGCAGAGGATGCCTGGCAACGGATGCTATGCATTGAAACAGCCAATGTGCTTGAAGATGCTGTTACTCTGCTGCCGGGCGAGTCCTGCTCGTTAGATTTATGCGTATCTTTGCAATCACTCGCTTGATTGATCGTTGGCTGTTTGCCAGCGATCAGCACGATGATGGTCGCTGTGTTTTGCGTCAACCCAGTGTGCTTCGCCGTTTTGCGTCAGTTCCTTTTTCCAGAACGGTGCCTGCACTTTGAGATAGTCCATGATGAACTCGCATGCGGCGAAGGCGGCTTGTCGATGGGCGCTGCTGACGCCCACAAATACAATTTGATCGCCCAGCATCAGTTGTCCGATGCGATGAATAACATGAACCTTCTGAATGGGCCAACGCTCGTGAGCCTGTTCGATAATGTGTTGCAGCGATTTTTCAGTCATGCCCGGATAGTGTTCCAGGAATAGGCCGGAGAGGTTGTTTTTGTCGCCGAAGTCTCTAACCAGCCCGGTAAAGCAGCAAATCGCACCGGTTTGAGCGTTATCGGCTCTGAGCAGGTTGGTTTCGGTCTGAAGATCAAAATCTTCGTGTTGAATGCGTATCATGTTCAGCCTCCCGTGACAGGAGGGAAGAACGCGATTTCATCATCTGCATTCACCTGTGTGTCCAGTGGAACCATTTCCTGATTGACTGCCATGAGCAATTGCCCGCTTTGCAGGGCAGATTGCCAGGGTTCCCCTCGGGCAATCAGTCGATTCAAAATGTCCCGGCCGGTTTGGAGGCTCTCTGTGTCTGAGAGTGTTACCTCGGCACACTGAAGTCTTTCTCTAAGACTGGCAAAAAATAGGATTTTCACGCGGTTGCCTTTGTTAAGTCTAAGGATGTCGTTGTATGTCAGTTCAGTGGTTTGACTGACAGAACGGATCGCGATGCTTCATCCGCTTCTGTCATCATGCATTAAAAAGTTCAGTAAACGGAATAAATTCCACAAAATCTCCTTCACCCGGTGCCGTATTTTCAGGAATGATTGCGAGACCCTCTCCCCAGACTGCCGAACTCAACACGCCAGAGCTCTGGTTGGGATGTTTTGAAATGACGGCTTTGTTATCGCAATGGGTGATCCGGGCTCTCAGAAATTCTCTGCGGGTTCCGGGCTTCCGCAAAGAGAAGCCCAAAGGAAGTGAGTAGCTCTGAGGTGTGGTGCGAGTCGCGCCTTGCATCCTGAGTAAAAACGGACGAGCAAGAATACAGAAGGTGACAAACACGGCACCCGGATTTCCGGGCAAACCAAGAATAGGTGTGTTGTGTATTTTGCCAAACGCGAAGGGTTTGCCTGGCTTGATTGCCAGCTTCCACAGATTCAGTTCGCCCAGTTCGGTGATGGCTGTCTTGATATGATCTTCTTCGCCGACAGAAACGCCGCCACTGGTAATGATAATGTCTGCTTGTTGTGCCGCATCCAGAAGTGCTTCACGCGTGGCCGCCAGCGTGTCTTTTATGATGCCGAGATCAACAATTTCACATCCCAGAGAATGCAGTAATCCGTGCAATTGGTAGCGGTTGGAGTTGAATATTTTTCCGGCAGCGAGTGGCTGGCCGGGTTCAGCCAACTCATCGCCAGACGAGATGATGGCGACCTTGATAGGTGTGTATACCTCTACGCTGGCTATTCCGATTGACGCCAGCAAGCCGAGTTCCTGGGGGCGCAATGTCTTTCCTGCTTCGATCACAACGTCGCCTTCGCGAATATCCTGGCCACGCGGACGAATATTTTGATGAACTTCGGTGTTGCGAGGCAGTGTGACTTTGTTTTCATGTGTTTCGCAGTCTTCCTGCATCGCGACTGCATTGGCGCCTAAGGGGATGGTCGCCCCCGTAAAAATACGCGCGGCTGTACCGGGAGTGAGTGATTCGGGCACGGCACCTGCCGGAATACGCTGCGAAAGGGGGAGTGTGCAGCTGGCGTCAGAAAGATCTTCCGTATTGAACGCGTAGCCGTCTACCGCACTGTTGTCGTAAGGAGGGACGCTTACCCGGGCTGTGACAGAGGCTGCGAGAACTCGCCCCAATGCCTGAGTCAGTGATACGGATTGTTTGCGATGGGGTAAGGGAGCCTGCGCCAGCAGCTCGTTTAACATCATATCAACGGAGCGAAGTCCGGGCTGTTCGCAGCAACTCATGATCTTGGCCCGCAATAGGGTTTAACGACGCTGATGTCTTTATGCTGCTTGCCTACCAGCAGGCCAACAAAGTTGCAGGGGCGATGGCGGCTGTCCAGCTGTTCCTTGATGATGTTCCAGCCTGTGCGGCAGGCACTGGTTGAGCCGGGAAGACAAAAAAGTACGGTATGGTTGGCCAGTCCGGCAAAAGCGCGAGACTGGATCGTGGATGAGCCTATCTCGCCAAAAGAAACCTGCCGGAACAATTCGCCAAAGCCTTTCACTTCTTTGTCAAACAGCGGGGACAAGGCTTCTGGTGTGCTGTCCCGATCGGTAAAGCCAGTGCCTCCGGTGACGATGACGGCCTGAACCTCCGGGTTGGCGATCCATTGTGAGACTACTGCGCGCATCAGATAGATGTCGTCTGGGATAAGATTCCGGTCAATAAGCTGATGTCCGGCTTCACTCAGACTGTCTACAAGAAATTGGCCAGAAGTGTCGTTTTCATAGGATCGTGTATCTGAAACCGTCAGTACGGCAACATTCAAGGGAACAAATTCTTTGGCTGCGCTCATAGGTGTGTCTCTCGGTGCGTCTCTTAGTAAAACGGAATTTATCAGTTTGCCCTGGGGCATGTTGACGTTTGGACCTGTAGCCCGTTAACAGCTCCACCGTGTAGGCGGCCCGTCCTCGGGGCGCTTTTGGCTACCGTGGCGCGGCTATCGGGGCGAGGACGCCCCTCGCTACAGTGTGATAGAGGCAAACGCCAACGGCAACTTAGTCATACTAACACTGCTGCAGGTGACCGCAAATTCACGCAGATCAATAAATTGCATCGGTATTCGGGTGAATTTTAGTGGCGAAAGCGTGATGCTATTTGGTGAAGAACTGTTCTTTTTGGGGAAAAAATAGCAAATCTCTGGATTATTCTTAATTTTCGCGCTAGTCTTGCCTTTGTAAGTCTATTATGCGCTAACGTCGTTCCTCTCAGACTTCCACAAAATCATAAAACACCGAAATCACTTTCTTCAACTTTCCTCTTCATAGTTGTTATAGCCAAACCATGAATCTTACCGAGTTAAAGCAAAAATCTGTCCCCGAACTTCTGCAGATTGCAGAAGGCATGCAGCTGGAAAATATGGCGCGCTCGCGCAAACAGGATGTCATCTTCTCCATTCTTAAAAAACACGCTAAAAGCGGTGAAGACATTTACGGTGATGGCGTACTGGAGATTTTACAGGATGGTTTTGGATTTCTCCGATCGGGCGATTGTTCCTATCTAGCCGGGCCGGACGATATTTACGTTTCTCCCAGCCAGATCCGGCGCTTTAATTTGCGAACCGGTGATTCGATTTCTGGCAAGATACGTCCCCCAAAAGAAGGTGAACGTTATTTTGCATTGTTGAAAGTTGATAGCATTAACTTTGATAAACCCGAAAACGCCCGCAATAAAATTCTTTTCGAAAACCTCACTCCTCTGTTTCCCAATGAGCGTCTCAAGCTTGAGGCCGGTAACGGCAGCACCGAAGATCTGTCTGCGCGGATTCTGGATCTGGTTGCGCCTATCGGGAAAGGTCAGCGTGGTTTGATTGTTTCGCCCCCTAAAGCGGGTAAGACGCTTCTCATGCAGAATATTGCGCAGTCGATTACGCGCAACAATCCTGAGTGTCACATGATCGTGTTGTTGATTGATGAACGACCAGAAGAAGTGACAGAAATGCAGCGCTCGGTACGTGGCGAAGTGATCGCAAGTACCTTTGATGAGCCGCCCGCACGCCATGTTCAGGTAGCTGAAATGGTGATTGAAAAGGCCAAACGGTTAGTTGAACACAAGAAAGATGTCGTGATTCTGCTCGACTCTATTACCCGTCTGGCGCGTGCGTACAACACCATAATTCCTTCCTCTGGAAAAGTGCTAACCGGCGGGGTGGATGCCCACGCACTGGAGCGTCCCAAGCGGTTCTTCGGCGCAGCCCGTAACGTTGAAGAAGGCGGGAGTCTTACGATCATCGCGACAGCACTGGTTGATACCGGTTCAAAGATGGACGAAGTGATTTATGAGGAATTCAAGGGAACCGGTAATATGGAAGTTCACCTTGATCGGAAAATTGCCGAAAAGCGGGTCTATCCGGCGATTAATATCCGTCGCTCAGGTACCCGTCGTGAAGATATGCTGATGTCGGAAGATGAGTTGCAGCGCGTGTGGATTCTTCGCAAGTTGCTGCATCAGATGGATGATGACACGGCAGCGGTAGAGTTCCTGCTTGATAAACTGAAAGATACCAAAACCAATGACGAATTTTTCCAGTCAATGAAAAAGCGTTAAGACGGGTTTTAGGTGATACCCTGACATATGGGTAGAGGAACAGATAACGGGCCTTTGGGGGCCCGTTTTTCGTTTTTTATGGCGGCGATGTCCACCGTTTAGGTCGTTATAAAGCGGGGGCCGCAAATTACCGGTGCTCGTTGGCTATTCAATGCTTAAAGGTTTCTGTGCCAGTTATGAAATATCGTGATCTGAGAGATTTTATTGCCCAGTTAGAGCGGGTTGGAGAGCTGAAACGGATTACCACTGAGGTTGATCCCTATCTGGAAATGACGGAAATTTGCGATCGCACGTTGCGTAAAGGTGGCCCCGCGTTACTTTTCGAAAATCCTAAAGGTTATAGCATGCCTGTTTTGGCCAACCTGTTTGGCACGCCTAAGCGTGTGGCCATGGGGATGGGGGAGTCAGATGTTTCTGCGTTGCGCGAAGTGGGTAAGTTACTGGCCTTTCTCAAGGAGCCTGATCCACCCAAAGGGTTAAGGGATGCCTGGCAAAAGTTGCCCATCTTTAAACAGGTTATGAATATGGGGCCCAAACTGGTTCGCTCGGCGCCTTGTCAGGAGGTCGTTGTCGAAAAAGATGAGGTCGATCTGTATCAGATTCCGATTCAGACCTGCTGGCCCGGAGACGCCGGCCCGTTGGTGACCTGGCCCTTGGTCATTACGCGGGGGCCGGAAAAGGAGCGACAGAATCTGGGGATTTATCGTCAGCAACTGATTGGTCGTAATCGTTTGATTATGCGTTGGCTTTCCCATCGTGGCGGTGCGCTTGATTTCCGCGAATGGTGTCAGAAAAATCCGGGAACGCCGTTTCCTGTTGCCGTGGCTTTGGGTGCAGATCCTGCCACTATTCTTGGTGCCGTTACGCCGGTGCCTGACTCGCTGTCAGAATATGCTTTTGCCGGTTTGTTAAGAGGGTCAAAGACGGAATTGGCCGCCGCACACTTAAGTGACCTGCAAGTGCCGGCCAGTGCAGAAATCATTCTGGAGGGCTTTATCTATCCTGGCGATACAGCGCCCGAAGGTCCTTTTGGTGATCATACCGGCTATTACAACGAGGTGGATGAGTTTCCGGTGTTTACTGTGGAGCGCGTAACTCATCGAAAAAAACCTATTTACCACAGCACCTACACCGGTAGGCCGCCAGATGAGCCGGCCATTCTTGGGGTGGCGTTGAATGAAGTTTTTATTCCCATATTGCAGAAGCAGTTTCCGGAAATTGTTGACTTCTATTTGCCGCCGGAAGGTTGCTCCTATCGGTTGGCTGTGGTGACCATGAAAAAGCAATATCCCGGTCATGCCAAGCGGGTGATGATGGGGGTATGGTCGTTTCTGCGTCAGTTCATGTATACAAAGTTTGTGATTGTCACGGATGATGATGTGAACGCACGGGATTGGCAGGACGTTATTTGGGCGATTACCACGCGAATGGATCCGGCACGAGATACGGTGATGGTGGAAAATACACCGATTGACTATCTTGATTTTGCATCGCCTGTGTCGGGGTTAGGGTCGAAGATGGGATTGGATGCCACTCACAAATGGCCCGGAGAAACGGTACGTGAGTGGGGGAAAACCATTGATATGAGCCAGGAAGTTAAACAGCGGGTAGACGAAATCTGGGCCCAGCTTGGTATTGATGCCGGGTGATAGGGTATAATACCTTAGCTTTTTAGTAGGAATAGTTGGGAATCTGGTAAGAATTATAGGGGATTCTGGCGTCATCTTTTATGAATATACGTTTGTTGCCTCGACAGCTCTCTTTTGACTGTGAGATCAGTGAGAACCTTTATGAAGGCGCGTCACGCGCAGGTATTCGAATCCCCATCAGTTGCAAGAATGGTGTTTGTGAATATTGCGAAGGCGTGCTTCGTTCCGGTCGTTGTAAAGATCGTTACACGGGGCAGGAATACGCCCAGCCAGGGCAGAAAATTCTGCTCTGTAATGTCATGCCGTTGACTGACTGTGAGGTAGAAATGGCAAATGTACTCGACAAAGGCGAGTGGCCTTTGCAATCCGTAGTTTGCCAGATTGTTTCAGTGTCTGCGCTTAATCAGGATGTGTTTCGCGTTCAGTTGCGTTTACCCGCCGGAAAGAAAATAGGGTTTACTGCAGGACAGTACCTTTCGATTGATTTACCCGGACGAGAACCGGCTTTTTTTTCGATTGCCAGTTCACCCGAAGCACTCTTAGCTGCAGGGAGAGAGCGATTAATTGAGTTGCATATTCAGGCTGCCCCGGAGTGGGAATCTGCCTGGGGGGTGATCTCTGCACTGCGGGAAAATCCTTCGGTAAAAATATCGTTGCCCATGGGAAAGTCGGGCATCATGGCGCCTTTGAGCTCGCCGCTGATCCTGATTGCAGCGGGTACAGGGTTTGCCCAGATGAAAGGTATTGTCGAGCATTTGATTCATCACCAGCACGCGCACCCGGTTCATTTGTATTGGGGGGTGCGTAAGGCATCGGATTTGTACTGGCGTGATTTGGCTTTGGCCTGGCAGCAGCAGTATCACTGGTTTAATTATGCAGAAGTCATTGGTGATGTTGATGATAATGCGTGGCCGGGACATCACGAGCAGCTCTTTCGCCGTGTACTGCAGGATGCTCATGACTTGAAGGGCTGTCAGGTGATTGCCAGCGGATCACCGGCCATGGTCTATGCCACGCTGGATGCGCTGGTGGCCGAAGGTTTGGCTCCTGCGGGTTTTCATTCAGACGTATTGGAATATGCACCGCGCGCCTGAGAAGGGCACGCGGTGAAGAGACTTATTTGCTGGTTGGCATGGGCAGGTCGGGCAGGCTCGCATCTTTGAGCAGCCCTTGCAGTAAGTAGTCGACGCTATTCTGGTGTTCGCCCAAATGCGCGCTGAGACGACAAAGTTCTGCCAGCGTTTCGCGGTTTTGTTTGAGGCGAAGACTGGTTTCAAAATATTCTTTTGCCTTGCCCCAAAGTTCATTGCGCAGGCTGAGTCGGCCCAGGGCGAGCAATAAGGTCGCATTGTTGGGTCGCTCTTTAAGCCAGTTTTCGGCGCTGATCAGCTGTTCTTCTTTGTGTTCGCTATCAATTCGTCCATACAGATCAATCAGCATGTCGCTCCAGTGATGGCGCACCACTTTCCTGATGAGCGTTTCTGCCTGATCTGCTGCACCGAGCGCGGCCAGATGGCTGGCATAGGCATGAATAACGGTTTCATCCTTACGCATGGTAGAGGGTAGTCGATCCCAAAGACGATTGAGCAATTCGATGTTGCGGCTGCTACCGTGCTGACGACGTATTTCGTCTGCGGCATGGGTCAGAAGATTGAGCCAGGTTTGACGCTCCAGTGCATCAAGCTCTGCCGTTTCAATAATCCCTGCACGACGGAGATCCGGGATTAATAAGCCAAGTTGTTGCCAGTCTTCGAGTTTCAGATAGACATTCTTCAAAAGTTTAAGAATAAAGGGGTGATCCGGCAGTTGCTTTCGAAGTCTCAGTAAGGTGGCAAGGCCTTGTTCGTAGTCGTTATTTGCCAGGCTCAGTTGTGCTTGTGTCAGGCCCACGGCAACATCAGCACCGGGTGTGCTGTCGTAGGCTTTACGCAACAGGGTTTCGCTTTCTTTCTGCAAGCCGAGTTCATGGGCGGCCTGTGCGGCGGCCAGATAATTTATCAAGGGGGTATCGGCGTCGGGCGCAGCGGCGCTGAGTTGTTTCTGGGCGCGCTGCCAGTTACCTTCCGCATACGCGAGCAAGCCGAGTGTTGTACGGCGACGAGCGCGCAGTTTTCTGCGCTGGCTATGCCAGTCACCCAGGCGATAGCTGCTCTGGCTGACGAGGTTAAAGCTTTTCAGTATGACCAGAACCGCACCATTCAGCAGAAAGAACAAGGCAATGGCAACCCATAAACTGGTTTCGAGGATATAGTTCCCCCATGCCAGACGCAGATAGCCGGAGTCTTGCCCCAGAAACAGGCTAAGCCCTGCTGCCGCAGTGAGTGCTAACAATATCAGGATCAATGTATTTCTCATTGCGCGTGCCCTTGCTGAACGGGCTTGGGTGCTTCAGGTGCTGAGGCAACCTCACCGGGTACAGGGAGCTGATGTTGGCGATAGAGCAAGGCGACCCGATCTTTAAGCAGCTTTAATGAGCCTGAAATATCTGGCAGTTCCGGCGCAATTGACTGCGTCGATAACTCCTGCAGCAGGCTTTGCATGGATTGCGTTTGCGGGCTCTGCTCGGAAAAATATTGTGAGAGCCACCGTTGTGCCTGTGCCAGACTGTGCTGATAGCGAGTTTGATTCTTTTCCAGCAGGGCCAGCTCAGCCTGTTCCAGCATCATGCGTAAATTAAGTTTGAGATAATGGCTTTGCTCGGGGGGGAGCAGTGGCTCTGCGGGAGTGTCCAGGCGTCGGATAACAATCAGTTGCTTGAGTTCGCTCCAGAGCTCTTTCCAGAGCGGTGTATCGCTGATCTCCGGAACCAGTGCCGAAGCAAACAGGTTTTCGCCACCCTCAACCGGTTCACGCAAAAAGGCCTGTTGTTCCAGCGTGTCTAGCATATTAATCAGTGAATCCAGTCGCAGGAAGATTCCTTCCCGGTCGACGCTCATCAGATTTTGCAGCGACAGGAGTTCGTTGGCCAGCATTTGACGGATCGTATATAAGCCGGGGTCATCGCTTTCTGCCAGTACTTTGTCGGCGGCCTTCAGGATGGCTTCTGCACCTTTGGCATCGCGCTCCATGGTGAGTCGCTGATTGGCCAGACGTAAAAGATATTCCGCTTCTGCCAGCAGCCAGTCAGTCCGGCTGTTACCGCCGACCTGTGCCAGCGTCAGCGCATTATGGTCTATCTGACGGGTTTGACGCTGGTCTGTATCACTTTGCAGTCGTTGTGCCTGTGATTGATCTGACTGCAGTGTATTCAGTGCACGCTGCAGGGTGTCCACCTGCTGCATCAGCTGCTGGTTATTTTGTTGCAAGGTCTGAATCTGCGGCTGCCAGCCGGATTGTAATTGTCGATCCTGCCAATACCAAAAGGCCAGTCCAGCAATAAGTAGCAGGGTGATCAACAAACCTAGCCAGAGGGGCCACACGCGGGCAGGCTTGATCAGTGGCGGGGCGCTTATCGGCGCTGCAGGCAAAGGCTGTATATCGTTTGTCACGCGAATTCCTGATTTATCTTTTATAGGATTATTGTTTTCTGTTGTTGATAATAGCTCACGATGGCCTGGTTGATCGATTCTTCATCCATAGCCTGCGGATAAATTGCCTGCGCGAAACCCAGCGATCTTGCCAGCGAGGCGACGCGCTCACCGGGTACCAAGACGGTATGACGGATGAGTGATGCGGGATTATTGTGGCTCAGCTGAAGCAGGTTGTGCAATGTTTCACCGCTCAGGGCAACAATCAAATCCGGATTGAAGTCGTCGAGGGCTTTATAAATCGCTTGCGCGGAATATTCTGGTATCGAGCGTTGATAGAGTGACGCATACTCAACTTCACTACCAAGCTGGATGAGCGTGTCGCGCAAGGTTTCGCGGCCTTCAGAGCCTCGCCATATCAGCGTTTTACCTTCCAGTGGAGCTTGCAGGCAGGGTAATGACAAGAGTGCCTCGCTGTCAATTCCCGAGGCGGCAACCTGGGCAGTAATCCCGGCATTGGCAAGTAGGCGGGCTGTTTTTTGTCCAATGGCAAACCATTCGATGTCCACTGGCCATTGGGGCCAGTATTGATCGAGCAGGGTCAGACCGTATTCTGCAGCATGGGCGCTGACAACGATCACGCGTGCGTAGTGATCAATATTCAGTATCTGGTTTTTGAGCGGAGGTGAAAGCTCGGTGGCAGTAATGGTAATGGCCGGCAGCAAGTGACAGCTTGCACCCAGTTGCGAGAGCGCGTGCGCCATGGGGGTGGCTTGTCCTTCCGGGCGGGCAATCAGAATCCGTGCCCCCTCAAGAGGGCGCGGGTTTGACGATGATTGCCCCGGCTCGATGCCTGTTCTTTCAGACATATCAGGCGTTTTCGTAAACGTCGCGCAGTATTTCCGCCGCTCCCTGGGCCAGCAAGGCTTCGGCCACCGCGATGCCAATCGCCTCGGCCTGATCCGGCGTACCACGTTGTTCTGCGCGGATAATCCGGCTGCCATCGGGGGCACCGACCAGCCCGCGTAAATAGAGCGCGTTGTCTTCAAGCACGGCATAGCCAGCGATGGGCACCTGACAGCCGCCCTGTAGTCGCTTGTTCATGGCGCGCTCGGCGCTGACGCGCTGCCACGTAGGTTCGTGAATCAAGGGTTTGAGCAGGTCGATGATGGCCTGGTCTGCCAGACGACATTCGATTCCGAGTGCCCCTTGGCCAACGGCCGGCAGGCTGGTGGTATCTTCGATGACATTTCGAATGCGTGCTTCAAAACCCAGCCGCTTCAGGCCGGATGTGGCGAGAATGATGGCGTCATAATCCCCGGCGTCGAGCTTGGCCAGGCGAGTATTGACATTGCCGCGCAGAAATTTGATTTGCAGGTCGGGGCGAAACTGGCGTAACTGGCATTCTCTGCGCAGACTGGAGGTACCGACTACCGCGCCCTGAGGGAGCGCATCAAGAGAGGCATAGTGATTGCTGACAAACGCATCGGTGGGGTCTTCTCGCTCGCAAATGACGGCCAGCCCTAACCCTTCAGGAAAGTCCATCGGGACATCTTTCATGGAGTGCACGGCGATATCGGCGCTGCCTTCCAGCATGGCCTGTTCAAGTTCTTTGACGAATAGACCTTTTCCTCCGACCTTGGCCAGTGGCACGTCCAGAATCTTGTCACCTTTGGATGTCATGCCCATTAATTCCACCTGTAAGTCCGGGTAAAGTGCTTCCAGGCGGGCTTTAATGTGTTCGGCCTGCCACATGGCAAGGGCACTTTGGCGCGTGGCGATACGAAGGGTGCGAGGTGCGGGGCTTGATTCTGTCATGGGTTATCTGCACAGCTTATCGGTTGCGAATGAAGAGCTAAAGAGTAACTTTTTTCAATAAAAATGTCTTGATATACCGCAATGAGGTGTTTGTTGCCGGACGATTGATTTATGTATCGCCCGATAACTGTTTCATCCAGGCTTTCACATCGGCAACGTGTCGGCGACTGACCAGCAGGCTGGTGTGGTGATTGCGAAGTCGCAGAGCATATTGGCCGTCATTCTGGCGAATCAGTGCGTCAATCCACTGGGTGTTGACCAGACAGTTACGGTGGATGCGAAGCAGTATTCCGGGATGCTCCGATTCCAGCTCCTTGAGGGTTTGATCGCACAAGGTTTCACCTTGTTGATGGTGTATGGTGACGTATTTCTGATCTGCCATAAAATAAAACACCTGATTCATGTCGATCAGCTCGCTGCCTCGCCAGGTTTTTGCGATCAGCGTTTTGTGAGTGGCCGCTTTGTAAGTTGAGGGCGCCGGTTGAAGTTGCGCGAGTTGTACCCGGTTGGTGCGGGAGGCGCGCTGCAGTGCTTCCTGTAATGCTTCGCTGCGAACCGGTTTGAGGAGGTAATCCACTGCCTGAACTTTAAAGGCAGGAATGGCATAGTCATCGTAAGCGGTACAGAAAATCAGCGCCGGGGGGTGCTGCAAAGTCGCGACCTGTCGCGCTGCTTCCATTCCATCCATTTCGGGCATCCGGATGTCCATGAGGACAATGTCGGGTTCCAGCTCGCTAATCAGGCGCAATGCTTCAACGCCATTACCGGCTTCGCCGCAAATCTGATACCCCGTCAGTGGCTCGATCAAACGTTTCAGGCGCTGGCGTGCCAGGGGTTCATCGTCAGTAATGAGAATTTTGCAGAGGTCAGTCATAAGTCTCACTTGATGTTCCGGGTGATCTATCGTCCGTTGTAAACCGGGATGGAAATCTCCACACGGTAGTGGCTCTGATCATGGCTTGCCTTAAGCGAGGCCAAATCACCAAAAATACCTTCCAGTCGATCGCGAATATTCTGTAAGGCAATTTTATTTCCTTGATGTTGTGACTCCTTGTGTTCACTGGAGGAATCTCCCTGGGTGGTTGTCGGGAGCGGGTTTTCGATCCAAATCTGATGGGCTTTGGGTGTGGATTGACCTTGTATCCGAATAATTCCCCCCTCCTTGCGTGGCTGAATACCATGATAAATGGCGTTTTCCACTAAGGGCTGGAGAATAAGCGGGGGGAGCCGCGCGTCGAGATTGAGCGTTTCGATCTGCCACTCTATTTTCATTCGGTCACCCAGTCGCAGTGCTTCAATGCGAAGGTAGCGATGGCATAAGGCCAATTCTTCCCGTAACGGAATCAATTGGCGTTGATCTCCCAGCGTTGCCCTGAATAATTCCGATAAATCCAGTACGGCTTCTTCTGCCGCATGGGGGTCGATAGCAATCAGGCTGGCGATCGTATTCATACTGTTGAACAGGAAGTGAGGGCGAATTCTTGCTTGTAGAGCCTGTAATCGGGCTTCAAGTTCAGCCTGCCGTTGCCGGCGCCACTGATGCTGTAAAAAGAAGTAGCGTAGCGTGGTACCACCGATGATGATGCTGATCGTCAGATTGCGAAGAATGAATTGCCAGTTAAGCGTCTGTTCCCGGTCTATGCGGATGTTGTCGGGCAGGTAATGGTCAACGCCAATGCTGTAAAACAGAGTAATGGCCTGAATCAGTAGAAAACAAAGCGTGCTGGAAACGGCCAGCGGCAGGCGGGCCAGAGGTTTGCGAAGTACACAGAGCAGCGCGGCACTGGTTAGGACCACCCAGTTGCCGAACAGCGAAATCAAGCCCAGGTATTCCCAGTCGAGCAACGAATCATCGGCGTGTATCAATGTGAGAAGCAACGCGACCAGTTCGGTGACGATGATGAGAGAAAATACGACCTGAACGCGACATAAATCCGGCAGGAAAAACTGTGATTCCTGATCGGCGGTTGACTTCGAGAGCGGAGCGGTCTGTGCCAGATGGGATTTCCCGAGGGTACTCATGCCATGTCCTTGTGTAGAAGCCTAGCGCTTGCGTAAAAAACGTAGCCCTTGCGTAAAAACGTATAAAAACTTAGTCATCTGGTTTCGAGTTGCGAACACATTAACGGGCGAATGGGGCTTTTTCGCAGAGGGTGATATAATGTGCGCTTTAAATTTTATCTTGGGTGATGCAAGTGCATTCAGTATAGCGGCATTCCGCCAATGAATGTGGTTTGGATCGACTGGTTTTAAACGGTTTCAGCTAAAGGCGATAATCATTCTATGAGCAACCAAAATCCCCCGAATATTGAAGTCGCTTCAGGCAGCGTAGACAATAGCGCAGACAAGCCCTGGGGCGGACGTTTCAGTGAGCCGACGGATGCGTTTGTTGAGCGGTTTACAGCGTCGGTCGGATTTGATCAGCGTTTGTATTATCACGATATACAAGGTTCCATAGCTCATGCAACGATGTTGGCCAGCGTGGGCGTACTGAGTGATGCCGAACGTGACCAGATTATTCAGGGCTTGAACGAAATTCGTGCGGATATTGAAGCCGGGCAGTTCCAGTGGTCGGTCAAACTTGAAGACGTTCATATGAATATCGAATCGCGTCTGACCGATAAAATAGGCATTACTGGCAAGAAGTTGCACACGGGCCGTTCACGTAATGATCAGGTTGCGACTGATATCCGCCTTTATGTTCGTGATGAAATTGATGCTATCGCCGCCGAGCTGACGCGTTTACAGCAAGGGTTGGTGGCATTGGCCGAGCGGGAAGCCGATACCATCATGCCGGGCTTTACCCACTTGCAAACGGCGCAGCCGGTGACCTTTGGTCATCACATGCTGGCCTGGTACGAAATGTTATGTCGTGACTTTGATCGACTGGGCGATTGCCGCAAACGGGTAAATGTGATGCCGTTGGGAGCGGCGGCGCTGGCCGGAACAACTTACCCGATTAACCGTGAATACACCGCGCAATTACTGGGCTTTGACCGCCCAACGGCCAACTCTCTGGATTCAGTGAGCGATCGGGATTTTGCGATTGAGTTCTGTTCGTTTGCCAGCTTATTGATGATTCATCTGTCGCGCTTTTCTGAAGAGCTGGTACTTTGGACGTCAGCTCAGTTTAACTTTATTGATTTGCCGGATCGTTTCTGCACCGGCTCATCCATTATGCCCCAGAAGAAAAACCCGGATGTGCCGGAGCTGGTACGCGGTAAATCCGGACGAGTGACCGGTGCGTTGATTTCGTTGCTGATGTTGATGAAAGGGCAGCCGCTGGCCTACAACAAAGACAATCAGGAAGACAAAGAACCCTTGTTTGATGTGATCGACACCGTAAAAGACTGCTTAAAAGCCTATGCTGACATGGTGCCTGCAATTCAGGTGAAAGAGGACGTCATGCGTGAGGCGGCTCGCCGTGGTTTCTCGACTGCGACTGACCTCGCTGATTATTTGGTCAAACGTGGCGTGGCGTTTCGCGATGCACATGAAGTAGTGGGTAAGGCAGTAGGCTATGGTGTAAAAACCCAAAAAGATCTGGCGGATATGAGTCTGGATGAATTACGCCAGTTCTCTGCCAATATCGATGCCGATGTGTTTGATGTGCTGACGCTGGAAGGTTCGGTGAACGCGCGAAATCACCTGGGGGGAACGGCGCCCGCGCAGGTACGTTTGGCCGTTGCAAAAGCGAAGGCTGCACTGGAGTCTCGTCGCGCCGGTTAAACCGGCAACCGGCCTCTTACTGTCAGGTGAGAGGCCGCGAATTATACTTCCAGCATGTCTTCCAGCGGTTTGGGGGGCGATATCCCCATTCCCTGCCCGAAGTGCAGTCCCATCTGGCGTATGGTGCTGAGAATATGGTGATTCTCGATATCGCAGGCGATGGTTTGCTTTCCCGTGGCTTGTGCAATTTTGTGCAGGCTTTCCACAAAGATCAGCGTGACCTTATCTTCAGACATCGCCGCGATCATGCGACCGTCAATTTTTATGAAATCCGCAGGTAATTCCGACAGGTAGAGGAAATTGCTGTCTCCGGTACCCACCTTGTCTATTGCCAGTTTGCAGCCGACGGCCTTCAATCGTGTAAATTGTCGGTGTGCCATTTCCAGATCTTTGAGAATGGCTCGTTCGTCAAATTCAAAGCAAAACAGTTCAGGCGGCAGTTGATAGAAATCACAGCGGTTTTCGATATAGTCGCTGAAGGTTTCATCTTGCAAGCTGTTAAGTGTGAGATTAATCGAGCATAGCTTTCTCCGGTGGGCCTGAAGCGGGTGTGCAACCAGCCAGGCAAACACGGTGTCGATTATTTTACGGTCGAGTTCTCTTGCCAGATCGAATCGTTCGGCAATGGGCAGGAAATGCTCCGGACGTATCCGACCCTGTTCCTTGTCTTCCAGACGGGTCAGTATTTCGAAATGTTCGCCCCACACTGCGCTATGAATGGGGCGAATCTGCTGAAAGTCCAGACTCAGGCGGGATACGTCAATGAGTACATCATGTATCAGGTCAATTGCGCGGCGATATTCGCCCAGTTCATTGGCACGATTTTCACCGTCCGGCTGATAGCAATTTACCCGGGAGCGTCCCAGCGCCTTGGCGGCGTAACAGGTGTTGTGACCAATATCCAGCAGCATATCAGCCGCTGACTTATGCGATTCAGGGGAGGGCTGACAGTCAGTGGTAATGGGAACCAGACCAATGGATACACTGATATCCAGCGACTGGCTTCCCTGCTTGGGATGATAGTCTGCCAGGGTATCTCTTACCGTGAACGCCACTTTAAGTGCTTCGGCACCGCTACAGTTTTCAAGAATAGCGGCGAAGGCATCGCCACCGATACGGGCCAGTGCATCGCGCTGACGAATTTTACTCTTTATGAGCTGCCCTAATTGTTTGAGTAATTCATCTCCGAATTTGTCACCATAACGCTCGTTGATCGATTGATAATTATCCAGATCCATATACAGCAGGGAGTGCTCTGAGCCGCGTTGTTCTGCCTGCTCCATGCAACGATTCAGTCGACTGGCAAATTCCTTGCGGTTGAACAGTCCGGTGAGCGGGTCGTGGCGGGCCAGATAATTCAGCGTTTCCTGCGGGTTGGCATGATCGGACAAACGTCGGGCAATGAGTGCCGCGCCGAGACATTCTCCCTGACGACCGTCGATGCGGGTGAACTGGATGTCCCACACGGGCAGGTCGGTGTCGCGTTGCGCCAGCGGCATTTCTACATGGAAGCTTTCTTTTTCGAACGCGCGTTCCCACAGTCGCATGTAGATAAGGCGCTCATTCGTATGATTTTTCAGCAAATCTGGTAAATAGTCCCCACGATTGACCTCAATGCCGAACAGCGAGGCAAACTCCTCACGACCGACCTGATTGCAAACGATTACCTTCAGTTCATTGTCCAGTGCCGCAATAATGTCCTGACTGCCTTCGAGTATGCCGTTCAGACATTCCGTCAGGTAGTTGCTCTCTTCGCTGGATTGACGAAACGGGGTGATATCAAGGATGGTGCCTTTCAGGGCCGTTACTTTACTTTGTTTAATCTCGGGTTGACCGCTCACTCTCACCCAGCGGGATTCCTGGGTGTTGGTGATGATGGGTAACTCCAGTTCAAAGGCAATTCCTTTTTCAAGTGCACGCCTGACCATCGCGCTCAGGCGTTGCTGACGGTCGCTGAAAAAATACAGAATATGTTCTGCGCTGGGCTGGCTTTGTGGCGGCAGCCCGAATATTTTACTGGCACCTTCCGATAGCTGAACCTGCAAGGTGGCGATATCCAGCTGCCAGCCGCCCAGCCCTTTCATTTGCGAGAACACGTTGTTGTCGTTGACGGGTTCTGCCGCGACCGGTTTTTGGGGTTCGTTATCGGGGAGCGCTTCGGGTAAGTCGTGCAGGCGCTCAAAGCTCAGCATGCCGGTAAAAAAATTGCCTTCGGCATTACGGAAGGTTGTTGCATCAGGTTTGTGTTCGGGAAGATCGGCCTGCAGGGGTTGCGGGCAATCCATGGATGAAGCCATCAGGGTTTTCAGCGGTTTACCTGCAATATCCTGATTCCGGTAGCCAAACCAGCGTTCCGCAATCGAACTGATGCGAATGATCTGATTTTGTTCGGTGGCCAGAATCCAGGCCTGATCTGAAACTTTACCGTTCGCGGCGTCATTTCGCGTGCGGGCAATCTGGTAGCGGATCATCTTTACTTACCTGATGGGGGGAGTGTGAGCCCCCTTACTCTTATCGTTGTTGTTAGTATGATCAATGCGGGTTGATGGCCGGAATGCCATGGTTAATATGCATGATATTGTGTCGGAGGGTATGACACCATTTCCGGACGCACTTGGCAACTGTGGTAGAAAGCACAGACAAAATTATCCACCCGTCCGGCTATGGTATTGTCCTGATTAATGCACTAGGGTAATCAGTCCTGTAGATTACACTATTCAGCTCGGGCTAAAGATGACGGTCAAAATAAAAACTCGGTCACGCGAATGAATACGAACGACAAAGTGGCGAAAAAGCCGATCACGCTGGAATTTGAAGAAGGTGTGGATCGCAAGCAGCTGAAGCAGCTTCGGGAGCGCTTTCTGGCGCTGAATCAGGTGCGCCTGGCACGTACACGGGAGGGATTGTCTGCCCGGCATCAACCGATTCTCGATATATTATCCTTGCTGTTTCATCTGAATCACCCGTCGCTTCCTGGTTACGTTACGCCTGCGACGCCGGCCGGTGTGGCTCACTACCGTGTGGACAAGGAAACCTTACGCAGTGCACAGAAGTTTTTTCGAAATCTGACCATGAAAGAAGCCAGGCGGGGAACGCCTGACATAGAAGCCCTCTTTATGATGGGCAGTACGGGAACACTGGCGCACTCCGAGAAAAGCGATATCGACCTTTGGTTATGCCACCGCCCCGGATTGGAGGCGGAAGCGTTGGCCGAGTTACAGCGTAAAGCCATCGGCATCAGTGACTGGGCCGACCAGCAGGGGTTGGAGCTGCATGTTTTTTTGATGCAGGCGAACGAGTTCCGCGACGGGCGTACGCAAAGTGCCATAGATAAGGAAAGTAGTGGTACGGCACAGCATTACCTTCTGTTGGATGAATTTTATCGTACCAGTATCTGGCTGTCGGGCTGTACTCCGGTGTGGTGGCTGATCCCGTCTGAAAAAGAGAATGAATACGCTGAGTTGGTCGCCATGCTGCTTGAAAAGCGCTTTATCAATCCGGCAGAAGTGATCGATTTTGGCCATGTTTCGACCATTCCCAAAGAGGAATTTGTCGGGGCGGGAATGTGGCAGCTCTATAAAGGGATTGATGCGCCTTACAAATCTTTGCTCAAACTGATGCTGGCCGAAGTCTATGCCCATGAGCTTCCTGCCAGAGATTGTTTAAGTCTGGATTACAAATCACGGGTTTATGCAGATGATACCGATGCGAATCATCTGGATCCGTATGTGATGCTCTATCAGCGACTGGAGTCTTACTTGATTGCCCGACAGGAGCTTGATCGTTTGGAACTGGTGCGGCGCAGCTTTTATTTAAAAGTGGGCAAACGGTTGAGTTCCCGGCCAACGGGGCGGGTTGCGTCCTGGCAGCGCCTTGTGCTGCAAAATCTGGTGCAGCACTGGAATTGGCCGGCGAAGCAGTTGCAATTGCTGGATGGTCGAGGTCAATGGCGTGCCCAGCAGGTGCAGCGTGAGCACAAAACTATCGTCAACGCATTAACCCACAGCTATCGCTTCCTTTCACAGTATGCACGGGTGAACAATCTCAAGGCGACGATCAGTGCCAATGAAATGAACCTGTTGGGACGCAAGCTGTATGCGGCATTTCAGCGAAAGGCCGGTAAAGTGGAAATGATCAACCCGGGCATTGCGCCTTCGCTGCAGGAAGATAGTTTGTCTTTCCATCACCAAAGCAGCTTTCCGGCCGCGGGACCCTCTGCCAGCGGGTGGATGTTGTTCACCGATTTATCAACGCCGGCCGATGCCATGATGCATCCGCCGCTGAAGCGCTCGCTGAGTTTGATCGAACTTCTGGCCTGGGCGTGGTTCAACGGACTCATCATCCGCACAACACGAACGAGTCTGGTGGCGGGAGCTTGCCCACTTAACCTGCAACAGTTCCGGCAGATAATGAGTACGCTGGAGGCTTTTATGCCCATGCCGTTGCCTGCCTTGGCACATGAGGCGTTCGAACAGAAAAACCATCCGCGCAAACTGTTATTGCTGATTAATGTGGGCGTGGATCCAATGGAACGTTATTCATCTAAAGGTATTCACAAACTGAGCGATCGAACGGATTCGCTGGGTTTTAGCTCGGATCGGGATAATCTGGTCCGCACGATTGATAAGGTCGAAATCAATAGCTGGAATGAGGTACATGTACAGCGTTTCGAAACCGGCGATACGCTGATTCAGTGCCTGAAAAGTCTACTGGTCAGTTTGAGCGAGAATGAAGGCTACCCGCTACCGGAACGTCTGGTAACGTGCTATTGCGTGCATCGGGCGGCAGCCATTGCAAAACGTGTTGAAGACCTGTTCCAGAGTGTTGTGGATGTGTACTTCTCCAAAACCGCCAATCGAAATGCGCGCTACGTGATTGAAGTGGAGTTCCGCTATTTTGTGCTGCAATTTGCCGATACGCCGCGATTCTTTTCGTTTGATCGCTGGGATGCGCTGGTGAATCACCTGTCTCAGCCTCAATTGGAATACAGCCCGATTATTCTGGATAGCTACGCGCTGCAGGATCAGCCACGTGTTCGCGCGGTGCTCGAGCAGGATCGTCGCGGCATGATTCAGGTCTTCTTTTTTGCTTTGGAACAGCAGGCGGAGATTTATGTGCTGGATGAACGCGGCAGTTTGTTCAGTTGGGTGTCTCCCTTCTACAATACCGCCGCGTTACTCCAGCCTTTGCAGCGATTTATGACATCGGTAGCGGAGCGGCGCCAGATGAGTCTGGCAATCCATGATCCGGTCATGGACTCCGATATTGAATTTTCTGAACTCATTCCAGGTAAAATAGCGGGCAGGTTCGAAGTCCGTCGTCGGGGCATTACCCCGGACGCGGCGGCATTCTATATCGATATTCAGGCAATAGGGCATCGCGAACCGGATGGCTCGCTCGTGTTTGATATTTATTGTGATCAGCAAGAGTTTACATCGCTGGAATATGGAGACCAGCTCGTGGCGGCAGTAGCGCATTACATTCAGTCGATGCGTGCTTCGCAGGTACCTTATCCATGTTATATCACCGACCTGGGCTTGCCGGGGGATATGGATCTGGGGGCCGAGTCACCGCAAATGCAGACGATGCACTATCTGCAATACAAACAGTGGCTGGAAGCGCGCTTGAATCAGGCATTATTAAGCTTGTATCCGGCGGCCTGATCGCCGCTGATCGAAGGTGTTTTCTGAGGCCACCCATAGGGACCGAGTTCAATCAGTATCCAGTTGCACTAATCCCGGAAACATCAGGTACAATGGCCCATTACGATCAAGGGCGCAGATTTTTATGAATATGTTAAAACCTGTCTGGACGGGGCTCGTGTCGGTTATTTTGTTTGCAGGCCTATCGGCTTGTGGACAGAAGGGGGATCTTTATCTGCCCGCCAACGAACCTGTCAGAGCGAAGGCCTCAATTGTTGAAAACACACCTCACAGCCCGGTTTCTGAGTCTGTGGGTGACGTTTCCACACCTGCTGCAGACGAACAATCTCAAGAGAAAGATAAACCCGCCAGTGCAAGCGGCGACATTCGCCCTTAGTTGCTGGATAACCCATCGCCTTTATAAACTGATTTTTGAGCACCGGTACCTTCATGGAATTTTTTGATTATCGCAATAATGAACTCTTTGCCGAAAATGTTTCTACTAAATTGCTGGCAGAAACCTACGGTACGCCCCTCTATGTGTATTCCCGCGCGGCGCTGGAAGCGCATTATCTGGCTTACGAAGAAGCGCTGGCGGGTTATCCGCATCTGGTTTGTTATGCAGTGAAGGCGAACTCGAATCTGGCCGTTCTCAATGTGCTGGCGCGCAAAGGTGCCGGTTTCGACATTGTTTCCGAAGGTGAGCTGGAACGAGTTATTGCGGCCGGAGGTGATCCGGCAAAAGTGGTATTTTCAGGGGTCGGCAAGCAGGCTTCGGAAATGCGTCGTGCGCTGGATCTGGGCGTGTATTGCTTTAATGTGGAATCCGAAGCGGAGCTGCATCGGTTGAATCAGGTTGCTCAGGAAGCAGGTAAAGTGGCCTCTATCTCCCTGCGGGTCAACCCTGATGTTGATGCACAGACACACCCCTATATTTCTACGGGACTCAAACAAAACAAATTTGGTATCGCCATAGAAGATGCTTTCCAGGTTTATACCCTGGCTAATATGCTGCCGGGATTGAAAGTGTCTGGCGTGGATTGCCATATCGGTTCACAGCTGACGGATATCGCTCCTTTTATGGATGCGCTGGATCGGGTACTGCGCCTGATTGACGAACTCGCCGAGGCGGGAATCGTGATTGAGCATCTGGACCTGGGTGGCGGATTGGGTGTTCGTTATAACGAAGAAACGCCACCTAGTCCGCAAACCTATGTTGGCGCTATTCTGGAAAAAATTTCTGACCGGAAACTCAAGCTGCTGTTGGAACCGGGGCGTTCTATAGCGGCGAATGCCGGCATTTTGCTGACTCGGGTAGAGTTTTTGAAGTGTACCGAGGAAAAGAACTTTGCCGTGATTGATGCCGCCATGAATGACCTGATTCGCCCTGCACTCTACAGTGCCTGGCAGAAAATCGAGCCGGTTATCCCTCGAACCTCCGGCGCAGCCCGGGTATATGATCTGGTCGGTCCGGTGTGTGAAACCGGCGACTTCCTCGGGAAAGACCGTCAACTGATTCTTGAGGCAGACGACCTGCTGGCGGTTCGCTCTGCCGGTGCTTACGGGTTTGTGATGAGTTCTAACTACAATACCCGGAATCGTGCTGCCGAAATTATGGTGGACGGATCGGCGCATACCGAAGTGCGACGCCGTGAAACTTATGCGGATCAGTTGGGACTGGAAAAAACGCTGTCCTAAACTTAACTTAGAGCGTGTTGACGTTTTGTAATCGAAACCATTGACACGCTCGCTGGTTCTCAACGCCGCCCATTAATTTGTGATTGAATTCTTACAAGGTCGAAGGCGAATAAATGTTGGTTAAATTTACCAAAATGCATGGTCTGGGCAATGATTTTATGGTGGTTGATCTGATTAGCCAGCATGCACACTTTCGCCCGGAACAAATAAAACGACTGGCCGACAGAAACTTTGGTATCGGCTTTGATCAGTTGTTACTGGTAGAGCCTCCGGGCCGTCCCGATGTCGATTTCCGTTATCGCATATTTAATGCCGATGGCTCCGAGGTGGAGCAGTGCGGCAATGGCGCACGTTGTTTTGCGCGCTTTGTGCGGGACTCCCGATTGACAGATAAAGAGGTGATTCGCGTAGAAACCGCCAAAGGCGCCATTGAACTGCGTATTACCGAAGATAGTCGTGTGGTGGTTGATATGGGGCCTCCACGGTTAATTCCGGCAGAAATTCCTTTTGTGGCCGAGGTGCAAGCCAGCACCTATCCTATTGAGGTTGGCGGCGAGGAATATTTAATCAGTGCCGTGTCCATGGGCAATCCTCACGGGGTGCTTCTGGTAGACGATGTGAATACCGCTCCGGTAGAGAGATTGGGCCCGCTGTTGGAGTGTCACCCGCGCTTTCCCCAGAAAGCCAATATTGGTTTTATGGAAATAGTGCACCGCAAATTTATCAAACTCCGGGTTTTTGAACGGGGGGCGGGTGAAACGCTGGCGTGTGGTACCGGCGCCTGTGCGGCCGTGGTTGCCGGACAGTTGCGAGGTTTGCTGGATTCACAGGTGGAAGTGAAGTTGCCGGGAGGGCATTTAAAAATTGAGTGGGCGGGCGGAGATCATTCCGTGATGATGGAAGGTCCTGCTACGTATGTCTTTGAAGGGCAGGTGCGGCTTTAATTCAAGAATTAAGCGCATCCTGGGAACCCCATTAATCATCGGATACAAACACTGGGAGTAGTAATTTGATGTCTGAAACCCAGAACGAGACAACTAAAGAAACGACGGTCGACGAAGCTCAGGTCGTGACTTACCTGCGTACGCATCCGGAGTTTTTTGTAAAGCACGCCGAGCTTTTGAGTGAACTCTCTATTCCTCACGATAGTGATCGGGCGATTTCGCTGGTGGAAAAACAGGTGCATGTGTTTCGGGAGCAACGCGATTTACTGAAGCGCGAGTTGGCGGAACTGATTGACATTGCGCGTCAGAACGATCGTTTTTTCGAGAAAAGCAAACGACTGCTGATGCATTTGCTGGAAGCACAAAGTCTCGATGAGGCGCTCATCATGCTGGATGAGAGTATTCGAAACGACTTTTCGGTGCCGTTTTGCAGCATCGTGTTGTTGGGGGATAAAAAAGACTATCCGGCCAGCAATGTGAACCTGCTCAGCGTAGCGGCTGCCCGTGCCAGTTTAGGAACGCTACTGGAAAGCAGTCGCGCCGTGTGCGGGCGTTTTAAGCCGGAACAGCTGCGTTGCCTTTTTCCATCGCATGCGGAGAAAGTGAAGTCTGCGGCTGTGATTCCTCTCGGGGGAGATGAGCATCTGGGCATGCTCAGTCTGGGCAGTGATGATGAGCACTATTTTGACAGCAGCATGGGTTCACTTTTCTTATCGTATATCAGCGATACGCTGAGCCGCATTTTGCCGCCGCTACTGGCGCGTGAACGCTGCCAGGGCGGCGCAGAAGCGATTGCGCGGTTGTTGGAATAATCCCGATGGGCGCAGAGAACGGCAGTGATGTTCAGGACGTCCTGGACGAGGCATTGACGGGCCCTTTGGACGCCTTTCTGCGCATGTTGAGGGAGCAACGCCGTTGCTCCGTACATACCTTAAGCAATTATCAGCGCGATTTGTGGGCGTTTGCCCACTGGTTGCAACATCACAGTGACGTCGCCGATTTTACAGCGGTAAATGAACCGATAATTCGGGACTACGTTATCTCTTTGCGAAAGCCTCGTCCCGGCGTGCGGCGTAAAGCGTCGCGTCGACAGATGGGGATGGTCGATGACGCGGCCCAGGGGCTAAGTAGCCGAAGCATCGCAAGAGGGCTCTCTGCCTTACGCAGCTTTTTCACCTACGCCATTGCCCAACGCTGGGTAAAAGATAATCCTGTTTTGGGTGTGAGTGCGCCTAAGTTGCCACGTCGATTACCCAAAACGCTGGATGTGGATCAGGTGGGTGCCTTGCTGGATCGTGCTGGGGATGCCTGGTGCGATGTACGTGATCTTGCCATGTTTGAACTGTTTTACTCCAGTGGTCTGCGCTTGTCGGAATTGGTTGGGTTGGATGTACTGACGTTCACCTCCGGCGCAGGGGAGTTGCGGGTGTTGGGTAAAGGTGCCAAAGAACGATTGGTTCCTGTCGGTGCCAAGGCCATGCAAGCCGTGGATGCCTGGTTGCAAATTAGGTCCGAGTACGCACACCCTGAAGAAACGGCGCTTTTTATCAGTCAACGCGGAACGCGGATCTCTTCACGGAATGTTCAGCTACGTCTGCGAGAGTGGGGGCTGCGACAGGGGGCCGAAGTCAATCTTCACCCGCACCTGCTGCGTCATTCTTGTGCCAGCCATGTGCTTGAATCGAGTAGTGATTTGCGAGGCGTACAAGAGCTTTTAGGGCATGCGGATATTGCCACCACGCAAATTTATACCCATGTCGATTTCCAATATCTGGCAAAAGTCTACGATCAGGCTCATCCCCGTGCCCGTCGAGCGCGGAAAGATTCTTCCACCTGAGCCGCATCGCTTAAAAAACGAACTATACTTTTCTCATTGTGAGGTGTGCTCTGAACTGAATGCATACCTGGAAACCGAGTTGCTCATTGTTGATCCATCGGGAGCCTTGAATGTCGGATCGCGAGAATGTTAGCCGGGAACTGAGGAAGTGGAAGGAAAAATACTTCGATCAGGTGGGTGAGGCTGAGAAAAAAGAAAAATCCTTGAATGAGCATGTGTCATTGTTGCAACGGATTCTGGTGCGCGTGAGTCTGGCGGCAGAAGGGCAAAATCCGCGACTGGATAACGAACTGGGTAATTTGCGAGAGATATTACGGCGGGAAAATCCGGGCCAACTGGAGTTGACCAAGCGCCTCAGTGATATTGAAAGCGCCGTACTGGAACTCGATCATCAGCGTGCCGAGCATTCAACCCAGGTGGTGGGAGCGTTGCAGAATCTGATTGATCAACTGACGGGCTTTGATCTGGAACGAGGGCAAAAACGGCGCCTTAAAAGCCTTGCCAAAATGCTCAAGGGACAACAGCTCAATCTGAAAGAGTATCCTAATTTACTGCATCAGTATGCTGAAATTCAGGAGTCGGCACTACGTGAACAGTTGATGCAAATGGGGGATGCCTCGCGTCCCGGTTTGTTAAATCGCCTGTTTGGTCGCTCCGGGAGTAGCGGGGCAACTCAGACCAACGGTCAGTCCACCGGTGACGTTGCCAGCAAGGCGAGTGACATCGAGGATACTGCCGGGTCGGATGACACCGAGCTGGATATCACCCTAAGCGACGAAAACGGTGAGCCCGTTCCCGGATTTTCAACCATTGCGGGGCATGTCTGTGGCGCATTAAACAACCTGATCGAGCAATTAACGCTGCCGGAAAATGCCACCAAGGAAGCCGAGCGCCTGCAGGAAAACATTAGTCGTGGCCTCAATTGGTATGAATTGGGCCCCACGCTGGATGATGTGGCCAATCTGGTTATTTCTGCCGTAGGGCGAGGTCAGCACGAGTTTGAAGCCTTTTTGCAGGGGCTGGATGAACGACTGGCAAAATTGCAGTCATTTTTAAGTGATAGCCGGCGCCACACCGACGATTGGCGTAGCAACAGTGGTGAGCTGGATCGCATGGTGCGTAGCCAGGTCAGTTCAATCAGTGATGAAATCGCCAACGCAACGGATATGAATCGCTTGAAGTTGTCGATTAACAGCCATCTGGATGCCATCGTATCAACCATGGATGAATATCGGGTGTCGGAAGAGCGACGAGAAGGTGAGTTGAATCAGCAATTAACGGCGTTGCAGGAAAGGCTTTGCTCCATGGAACAGGAAACCGGAGCCATCAGAGAGCGCCTGCGGGAAGAACGTTCCCGTGCTTTAACCGACGTATTAACCCAGTTGCCTAACCGCGAAGCGTTTGATGAGCGCTACGAGTTAGAGTACGAACGCTGGCTCCGTTATCGTCAACCCGCGACACTGGTGGTGGGCGATATTGATTTTTTCAAGCGGGTTAACGACCAGTATGGCCATTTGGCCGGGGATAAAGTTATTCAGATTATTGCCAAGGAAATCAAACTCAGAACCCGAAAAACCGACTTTGTGGCCCGTTACGGTGGGGAGGAGTTTGTAATTCTCCTCCCGGAGACGCCTTTGGAAATGGCACAAAGCGTGATGGATAAAACACGCGAGATGATTTCGCGCTTACCGTTTCATTTTCGCAATGAGCGGGTCCAGATTACGATGTCGTTTGGCATGGTCGCTTTTGCCGAAGGCATGAATAAAGAGAGTTTGTTTGATCTGGCCGATCAGGCACTGTATCGAGCGAAAGGTGACGGCAGAAATCAGGTCGCCGTAGCCTAGGGCTGTAACACCTGCGGCTATCCATTGTAGGGAGGATCCCGTAGTAGCGAGGGGCGTCCTCGCCCCGATGGGCGAACCAAGACAGCCGAAAGCGCCCCGAGGACGGGCCGTCTACTGTGAGGTATCGAGGAAAGAAGATGGCTAAAACGCACCCTCACTATTGGCGGGCGCGGTATAGGACTAAACCATACTGAACCAACAGGTTTGGGTACGAATAATCTGCCGAGAAATAGGTTTAAGGTGGGGGAACCAGGATTGAACGGGCAAGGAACGCGGTGGAGCAAGTGGGTCCTGTGGGGCTTCGTGGGATGGGTGTTCGGTTGGGTGCCTTTTTGCCTTGCGGCCCTGGCAGACGATGGGGGAACGCTATCGAATGCAAATCAGACAGAGGAGCAGGCACCGGATATTCTGTCGCCCGTACAAAGACAGTGGTTGAACCGCCTGCCGGGGCTCGAATTATCTGGTGATAAACATTGGCCTCCGTTTGAAATAGTCACAGAAGATGGACAGGTTGAGGGGATGATCGGTGAATACCTCGAACTGTTGCAACGCCATCTAAACTATCGCTTTTCCTATGAGTATCGAGAGCACTGGCACGAAACGCTGGAAGCGATGCGTAATGGTGAAATCGCGGTGATCTCCGGCCTGGGTGATACCCCTCAACGCGCAGAGTACATGCTGTTTTCCAAAGTTTATTTGTCGATTCCGATAGTGCTGATGGTTCGCAGCGATCATCCGTTTGTAGGCGATTTGCGGGAGTTAAAGCGAGAACGCGTCGGGGCCGTGAAGGGATACGCATCGCTGGATTTTTTACTCATCAACCACCCTGATCTCAATCTGGTGATCAACGAAACGCTTGAAGAAGGCTTGTTGGCGCTCTCTAACGGCGACATTGATGTGTTTGTTACAAATATCCCTAGCGCGGGTTATCTGGTACGAAAACTGGGTATCAATAACCTGCGTATTACCAGTGTGACACCTTATTCCTACAATGTCCGGTTTGGTGTGCATCCCGATTATCCGGAACTCGTGGACATACTGAATCAGGCCATTGACAGCATTCCTGCTGATGAGTTTGACCAGATCTATCAAAAATGGATATCGGCCGATATCGAGCCGGCGACCAACTACACGTTGCTTCGTCGGGTGTTTCTGGTTGCAGCCATTGTCATCGGCGTATTTTTCTACTGGAACCGCAAGTTATCGCGGGAAATCAGCGAGCGAATCCGTTCCGAAAATGCACTTCGTGACAGTGAAGAGCAATTGCGGCGGGCGACCTTTGAAGCAAGGGAGTTAGCACGTCAGGCAGAAGCGGCCAATCGCGCCAAAAGTGAGTTTCTGGCAAACATGTCGCACGAAATTCGCACCCCGATGAATGCCGTGATCGGCTACGCCGATTTGCTGGGCGGACTGGTAAAAGACACACGCCAGCAGGAGTATCTGAAAGCGATACGGGCCGGCAGTAGCACATTGCTGACATTGATTAACGACATTCTCGATCTTTCTAAGATCGAGGCCGGCAAAATGCAGCTGGAATCTTCGGCAGTGGATTTGCGGGCCATACTGACCGAGGTTCAGCAGATTTTTGCAAGCAAGGTGGATCGCACTCAGGTGGATTTGCATACGCTCTGTGCGGAAGAGGTGCCGACGTCACTCTTGCTGGATCAAACGCGCATTCGACAGGTGTTGTTCAATCTCATCGGAAACGCCGTTAAATTTACCCACAAAGGATATATTCAGGTACGAGTCACCTTGTCGGAAAGCGGGCAGGCCGGAAGTGTCAGCCTGAAGATTGATGTGGAGGACAGTGGTATTGGTATACCGCTGGATCAGCAACAGACCATTTTCAACGTGTTCGAACAGCAACAGGGACAGAGTAATCGTCGCTATGGTGGCACAGGGTTGGGTTTGGCCATCAGTCGGCGTCTGATCGAAATGATGGGGGGGAACATCGGCGTACGGAGTGCTCCGGGTAAAGGTTCGGTATTTTCTGTCATGCTGCCTGAGGTGAGCGTTGCGGCACCGCAAGTGGATCGTGATGTGGCCTGTATCAACGAGCTTTGGTGTTTCAAGCGTGCCAAGGTGCTGGTGGTGGATGACATCGAAATGAATCGTGCATTGCTCAGGGCCGTACTGGAGCCCGCGAACCTGATCGTAAATGAAGCGGCTGACGGCGCGGAAGCGATCCATATGGCCCGACATTGGCGACCCGCCGTTATTCTGATGGATATTCGCATGCCCGTGATGGATGGTTACGAAGCGCTTAAAGAGCTACGTAAACGCCGTGAAACGCGTCGGATTCCCGTGATTGCGATTACCGCATCGGTGATGAATGAAGATGAACAGAAAATTATATCGGCCGGATTTGACGGCTATATACGCAAACCCTTTGGTCAACCTGAGCTGTTTGATCTCTTACAGCGATTTGTTCCCGGTGAGCGGAAAACCCTGGGAACAGAATTCGACAGTCCCCCTGAGGTGGGCCCGAAGGCGTTAGCGGAATGGAGTGACGAGGCTCCTTTGAGTGTGTCGCAGTGGCGAGAGCTCAAATTATCGCTCGAGACACGCTGTACCTCATTGAAAAACAGTGGTGATATAGATGCGCTGCAGCAGCTCTGTCGTGATTCGCGTCGGTTACTGTTGCCAACCGTCGATGGTGAAGTCAGCCAGGGTTCGGTCGCTTTGGGTGCCTACGTCAGTACGTTGCACGAGGCACTACAGCTGTTTGATCTGGACCGCGTGCATGCGTTACTGGAGACCTATTCAGACTGGCTGGACTCGGTCGAGGTGGCCGACCGTGTCGGGCGATCCTCTACCGTCAGGTCTTGATCACCGGAGCCGGGTCTGACGGGTTGTCAGGCTCGGTTTGGTAGCATTCCTTGCAGTGGTCATTAAGCAGGTTTTCAGCTTCGGAACTCAGCAAGGGCATACCAAAATGGAAGCCTTGTAGCAGGTCGCAGCCCATGGACTGTAATATGCTGATTTGCTCTTCGGTTTCGACACCTTCTGCAACCACCTTTAAATCCAGAATATGGCCTAACTCGATGATGGCGCGGGTGATGGCCAGACTATCGTCATCAATCCCCAGATCTCTCACGAAGGATCGATCCACCTTGATTTTTTGTACCGGGAAGCGTTTCAGATAGCTGAGCGAAGAATAGCCGGTGCCAAAATCATCAATAGACAATCGAACGCCCAGCTTGTTGAGCTTGAGCATGGTTTCGATCGCGGCTTCGATATTCTGCATCAGCAGGCTTTCTGTAATCTCCAGTTCGAGGCGGTGTGCATCCAGTCCGGTATCGCGCAGAATTTCCTCCACGGTACCCGCCAGATCAGACTGGTGAAACTGCACCGCCGACACATTGACCGCAAGCGAAAAGGGTTTGTCCTGTTGTTGCCAAATGGCAGCTTGTCTCGCGGCTTCCCGGAGAACCCACTCGCCGAGTGTGTTGATCAGGCCGTTTTGTTCAGCTACAGGGAGAAACTCACACGGTGGTACCAGGGTGCCATCGGCTTTGCGCCAGCGCAGCAGCGTTTCAAAGCTCTTCAGCTGCCTGTCTTTGGCTTGTATTTGTGGCTGGTAAACCAAATAAAATTCGTCGTTGCCAAGCCCTGCACGGATATCATTCGCGAGTGCTTTTTTACGCCGCAGGCTGAGATTCATTTCTTGCTGGAAGAAATGATACTGATTGCCGTTTTCGTTTTTGGCACTGTACATGGCGAGGTCGGCAAAGCGGATCAGCTCATCAGACTGGAGGCTGTCATTGGGATAAATCGCCACGCCGATGCTGCCTGAAGTGAAAATCTCATGGCCGTCAAAGTTGAACGGTTTGGCTAGTGCATCAAGGATTCGTTGGGCCGTATTGGCGACATTTTCTGCGGCGTGAACGTCTTCCAGCAGAATGGCAAACTCATCACCGCCTAAACGGGCGACCGTATCGCTCTCTTTTATCTGGGCGGTCAGCCGCTTGGCCACGCTTTTAATGAGTTCGTCGCCCACGCTATGGCCAAGGGTGTCGTTAACTTCTTTAAATTTGTCCAGATCCAGCAGGAGCACTGCGCCCATGCTGCTATGGCGGTCACAATGAATCAGTGCATGTTGTAACCGGTCCTGGAATAGCATGCGGTTTGGCAAGCGACTGAGGCTATCGTGGCTCGCCATATGTTCAATCTGATGTTCATAGGCAACGCGATCGGTAATATCGATCAGCGTGCTTTGAATCGCTCCACCGTCATGCCAGTTTACTGCGCGACTCATGTTATCAAGGACGAGACGCGTACCATCGCGGGTAATGATATCGACTTCGAAGTGAGATTGTGCCCGATCATGATGTGAAAGCTGCTTCACCCGCTCAATCTGTGCGGTATTTTCGGCTGGCAGCAGGCACAGCAAGCTTTCCATGGCCATCAATTCTTCTTCGGTATAACCGACCATGCTCGCAAAGGCATGGTTCACATACAGAGGTTTGGCATCGCGATGAATGACGATGCCTTGTATGGAGCCATCAATCAGGTCCCGGAAGCGCTGTTCGTTATCCCGCAGTTCGTCATAGAGGCGTGCGTTACGCAGGGCCGCGACCACATGGCCAAAGAGTACACTCAGGAGCGCCTGACGATCCTGATTAAAGGCGTGAGCATACTGATTGCTTTCGAAATACAGCACTCCGCTCATTTGTGTTCCATCCAGCAACGGCATGGCCAATGCGGATCGCGGCTGCCAATGACGTCGATAATGGCTGTTGTAGAATCTCTGCTCCAGCTTGGTATCTGCAATCAGCAGTGGCGTTCGAACTCGTTGAATGTATTGCAACAGGCTCCCGGGAAATGGCGAGGTGTCATCGATGGTCACCGTTTCGCCCACGCCGTTATCGTCGGTTTTGGGCCAGGCCGCCTGTAACACGAGGGCTTTGTCTTTTTCGCTCTTGAACAACAAGGCGCGGGTAGCGCCCGCATTTTGAGCGAGAATTTTAACCAGCTCTTCCGCAATATTGGCGGACTGGATATTGTCCATAATGGCTTGCGTTGCTTTTAACGCGGTTAGCCAATCCAGTTGTTGATCCAGCCGGGGTTGGGTCACGCTCTGCTTGAGCAATGCGGTATGAGCATCGGCTTCGCTGGGGGAGGTTTCGAGCAGCAAATGCGGATAGCGTCTTTCAAGTGACTTGGCTTTGACATGGTTGCCCCAGGTCCGGTAAAGATACCAGGCTCGTTTGACATACAAACTGGCAATCCGGTCGCGATCCTGTTGTTCCCAGAATTCGGCGTAATATTCGTTGGCGAGTGCCTCGACTGCAATAAACTGGCTTTCCGAAGCCGCTTCGATGGCAGTCTCGTACAACTCCATCGCTTCGAGACGTTCATTGCTGATGCGTGCCAGTTCGGCTTTGAGCAATAAAAATTTATGCAGATAAATATTGGTGCAGTTATCGGTCAGGTCACGCAGCAGGTCTACCGTCGGGGCCACTTTTGCGAGCCAGTGCTCGCGTTGTTCAGGTTCTTTTTCAGCCCCTTCGCGGATAAATATCAGCGCGCTCAGGAAGGCGGTTTCGGCAACCTTGATCGTTCCTTGCAGACAGGCCGGTACGCTCTGGCTGGCACTTTCTGCAATGGTGAGAATATCTTGTTTCTTTTCGCTCCAGAAACGTTGGCACAAAACGCTGAAATCGTAGCCCGCCATAAAAATGGGTAGCTGAAAGTATTTCTTTAAAAACGCCGGTTGATCGAACGTGTAACCGGTCTGGTAATCTCCCAGGCAGGAGAGTGTGCGGCTGAAGGACAAGGCAACGTCAAACAACGGCTGATTGGTTTTGCCGAGAAAATCGAGGTGTCGGCGCGTGTCCCGAGCCAGATCTTCGAGTGGTCGGCCACGAATAAAACTGTCAGTGAGCAGATAATAAGAGGCATAACTGCCGTACACCCGGTCACCGGCTTCCTGCGCGAATTGGGCTGATTTTTCCAGCCAGGCCAGCCCTTCATCTAATGGGCGTTGCCAGTTGCTGATACTCATACCAAACAACAGGTAGGTCCGGGCTTTGATGGTCGGGTTGCCGAATCGCTCTGCCAGCTCAACCCCGGCCTTACCAAACTGATAGGCCAGGCAATAATCGTTCTTCAAAATGCCATAAGTAAAACTAAAGCAGGTATAGGCAAAAGGCGAAATTTCGCAGAGGCCATGCTTTAGCGTGTAGTTGGTGAGCGAAATGGAGACTAATGCCAACAGGTCTTGCTCGCGGGTGACGTAGCAAGGGGTCCATAGCCGCATCAGCAAACGCATGATCGACAGCGTATCCTGATCCGCCAGGGTGCGTCTATCCAGTAAACTGGCGGTATCCAGGTGCTGAATCTGCTCCGGTAGTTTTTCCAGTGCATCGTTCAATGCCGCTTTTTGTGCGGCCGGATCGCGAGGTAATTGCAGCCCCAGCAAATCCAGCCCGTCCATCAGCAGCCCCATGGCTTCTGGATAGCGGCCCTGCAATTCGAACAGGCTGGTTGAAATCAGTTTGAGCTGTATCTGATCGTGGCGATTAATGGTGCAGTGTTGCAGTTGCCGTAACAGCTCGTTGGCTTCGTCGGTACGACCTCGCATGCCTTCGGCTTCTGCCAGTACGCAACCTAACTGGAAACGAAATCCGGGATTGGTTTGCCAGGCGGCTTCGCCCGCCAGCAGAATACCCATCTGCGCATAGTAGGCGGCGGAGTCAAACGCGGTGGTCACACGGGATTTGATCGCCGCCTGCAAATTGAGTTCGGCTACCGGCAGACGTTCTTCTTCGGGCAATTGTTCTGCGCCGGTATTGTACTGATTGACTACATCAAACAGTAAATCCTGACCTTCGCTTTGCTTGAGCATACGACCGTGCAGACAGCGCGCGACCTGCAGGTGGTGTTTTTGTTGCAGCTCCACCGAGAAGAGTTCGTAGGCCGCTTGTTGTACCCGGTCATGCGGGAAACGAAAGCGTGCAATGTGACCGCTGTACGAGGGGTCGTAGTCTGTCCAGGGGCTTTGTGCCTGTAACAAACCGGCTTCGATGGCGGGCCAAAGATCTTCACGGAGTTCGTGACCGTGAGTGTCGGTCAATTCTGCCAGCATGTCGCTGTCAAACTGGCTGCCGATACAGGCGCCAAAATGCAGCAGGCGTTTGGTGGCTTGTGGCAAACGATTGACGCGCGCCACCACCACATCCACCAGCGAAGACGCCGCCAGATTGCGCTGTGTCTCGGGGAGTTTGTAACGCCACTGGCGTTGCGTAAAGTCGAAGAAAATATGTCCTTCCTGATGCAGGTTACGCAGCAGCTGCACCACATAAAAGGGGTTGCCGTGGGTTTTCTGGAAGAGATAGCGGGCCAGCGAAGTAATACGGTTTTGTGGCTGATGCAGCGTATCGGTCACCAGCTGGGCAATCTGGCCTTCATTCAACGGGCCAATCTGAAGGGTTTGAATATGTGGCCAGATTTGTCGAATGCGTGCCAGCCGGTTTAACAGCGGGTGACTGGCCTGAACTTCATTGGTGCGATAGGCACCCACCACCAATAGATGACTGCCTTGCAGCTCATCCAGCATATGCTCCAAAAACTGGAGGCTGGCATGATCTGCCCACTGCAAGTCGTCCAGAAAGAGTACCAGCGGGTGTTCCCTGACGGCGAAAACACGCATGAAATTCTGCATCAGGTGGGGCAGTAGCTGTAATCGCTCACTGTCGCTGACATGGTCGGCAGAGGGTTGGGCACCGAGTATGAGCTCCAGCCCCGGTACCAGATCTTTCAGCAGACTGGCATGATTACCCAGTGCCTCAATCAGTTGATGACGATAAATACCCAGGCGTTCATCGCTTTCGGTGAGCATCTGCCCGATCAGTTCATCCAGACAATAAGACAGGGCGCTGAAGGGAACATTTTGTTTAAGCTGTTCGAATTTTCCGGTAACAAAATAGCCTTTACGATTGGCCAGCGGTTTTTTGATCTCGTTGACCAGTGCCGTTTTACCCATCCCCGAATAGCCGTTGATAAACATCAGCTCGGTCAGGCCTTGCGTGGCATTCTCAAAAGTCTGGACCAGAACATCCAATTCGTGATCGCGACCATAAAGACACTGGGGAATAGCAAACTGCTGGTTGAGATCGTGACTACCAATTTCAAAATGGCTGAAACTCTGGTGCTCACGCCATTGGCGCATGCACTCTTCAAGATCGAAGCGCAGGCCTTCCATGCTTTGGTAGCGGTCTTCGGCATTTTTCGCCATTAAATGACCCAGTATGTCATCCAGAATCGGCGGTATATCCGAACGCCACTGGGAAATGCGCGGCGGTTTACGGGTTAAATGCGCGTGGACAAGTTCCAGAGGATCATCGGCAACAAAGGGTCGTTGGCCACAGAGCATTTCAAACAGGGTCACGCCCAGACTGTAGTAATCGGTACGGTGATCAATCACCCGGTTGAGGCGGCCGGTTTGCTCCGGGGCGACATAGGGTAAGTTGCCACCCATGAGCGACGTCCGCAGATGCACCGGAACTTCCTGACTAAGGCGCGTAGCCATGCCAAAGTCGATGATTTTCAGCAGCCGCTTTTCGGCGTTGAACACCACGTTATAGGGGGTGACATCTTTGTGAATCACTTTCTGGCGGTGGATTTCGGCAATGGCATCAACCAGCTGGAGCGCCAGTCTTAAAAAAGTACCGATAGGAAAACCTTGTTCAGGAATACAGGCCGCCAAAGGCTGGCCCGAAAAATCCTCGGTAACAATCGCCACCCGGTGATGGTAAGTCAGCAGACCAAGGTAGCGAATAATGTGCGGGTGTTTAAACCGGCGTCCGATTTCATACTCGTGCTTGAGCTTTTCCATCAGCATGAGCGGCGGCGAGTCACTGTGCACCGACTTCAGAATAATAGAACGTTGGCGCTTAACGTCGAATGCTCGCCAGGCACAGGTTTCCCCATGTCGTGAAAGGAGCTCAGAAACTTCAAAGCCTTTAAAGGCAAACTGCACTGAATTCATGGAATCAATTGTGTCGCTGAATTAGAACCAAGCCTTGCTGCATCTTTATTGATAGACGCTCACAGAAACGCTGCTTTGGATTGCTTTATAGTTTTTATAAATCGTTCTTATAATTTATAAATTGTTCTTATAAATAGTTTTTTCAACTTGTTGTCATACAGGTTGTGTGACCTCTTGCCATATCAAGACCAACATCGGCCCGGAATGGATTGGGGCGATTAAGTATTGATCAAAGCCGGGCGAAGGTCTGTTTAAATATGTTTTCTTTTGAAATCGTTTTAGCAGTTAAAAAGTAGCCAGTTAATGGGCGTTTGTCGAATGTAATTCCAAGCGTAACAGCGTCAAGGAAAGCTCTGGGGGCGCGCGCGGAGTTTAGCCTCGCTTGTAAGATGAAATGTTAAGCTTTCGTTTCTAAAGCAAAATAGAAAACGGTTGGCTCTCCATAACACTGCACAACCTTGAGGGTGCAGGGAATCAGGTTTTTATCAGTTTTGAGAATGTCGTCTCGAATTTGATAAATAACCTTAGGGCGTGGTGACGTTTTGTTTTGTAACCCGTTAACAGCTCCACCAACAGAGGCAGGATGGTAGGCGGCCGTCCTTGGGGCACATTGGGGTTGGTGCGGTATTCGAGTCAACCGGCTTAACCTGCGCGGCGAAGCCGCCTCACCAACCGCTTGATAGAGGCAAACGTCAACCGCTCCCGGGGTGTTCGTTCCGATGACTGTCCGAAAAAAAACCGCCGTTGCGCCTTCATAGGTCACCAAACGATGGCGGATAACATGAAAACCGACGGATAAATCGGGAAGAAATGCGTGACGTGGTTTAAGCTAGGATCATGAAAATATGAATTATTAACCGCCCATTGATTCGATGTGTGCGGTTATCAACTGCCATACAGGGCTTCAGGTATGAGTGACGAACTATTTGAATTGGTTTTCTACGGAAAATTGGTGGACGGATTTGACATGGCACAGGCACAGGCCAACGTGGCCCAGCTGTTTAAAGCCAGTGCCGAGCAAGTGGCTCGCATGTTTACCGGTGCGAGAGTCGTTATTCGCAATAAAATGGATCGCGATACGGCGTTGAAGTATCAAATGATACTGCGTAAGAATGGTGCGGTTTGCCAGATCGAACCCATGGGTGGTGCAGCGCCTTCGGCGACAACTGCGGCCCCACCTGCGCCAGCTTCCCATGCCGTCAGTCCCGCGGCCACGGCACCAGCACCAGCTCCCAAGCCGGTGGCCGCCGCCAAAGCCTCATCTCCCGCCGGGCCTCGCACACCGCTGCCACAAACCGGGCGGCTGGATCTATCGGGTAAAAAAGCCGCTGAAATTCTGAGTGATTCCACGCTGGATATTGAGCCGGTCGGGGTAACGCTGTCTGAACCAAAAGAAGTGGAAGCGCCGGTGTTTGAGCATCTGAACGAGTTATCGCTTGCGCCAACGGGGAGTCCGTTGGCTGAAAAACGGGATCTTCCGCCCCCCATTGTGCCGGACACCAGCGGATTGAGTATTGCCGAGCCGGGCACACGCCTTTCCGACGCGTCGGAGGATGAATAACGTCATTTTCCGATGTAGATTGCCGGAATCAGGTGATCGATGACGCGGACACCGGTATCCTTACGGCTTCGGTCAATCATGAGATTGGTTGGGCAGACAGCTTTTTGTATGGGCAGACTGTTTCGTAAGTGGGAAGAGTGGGGAATCAGGGTGTTTAAACGTTTTACCGGATCCGGTGGTTTTTTTCTTCGATTATGTCAGGGCCATGAGCGTCCTTTTTACAAGGCAGCGCTCGTCAGCCTGCTAATGATAGGCATGAGTTCCCCCGTGCAGGCAGAGGCCGAAAGCGAGGTTCAAATCATGCCTTCACCCCATCGGCCTAAAGTGGGGCTGGTGCTGAGCGGGGGCGGTGCGAAGGGACTGGCGCACGTAGGGGTACTTCGGGTACTGGAAGAAATGCATGTTCCGGTGGACGTTCTGGTTGGTACCAGCGCAGGTTCGGCTGTGGCGGCCTTGTATGCGATGGGGATGCCTCTGGATGAAATCGAAGATCGCTTCCACGAGATGGATTGGTCGCTTGGGTTCACCGATGAACATTCCCGCGAGGAGCGTGCTTTCCGGCGTAAACAGGAAGATCGCGAAATGGCCAGTTTCGGATTGGGTCTGGGACTGGAAGGCGTCAAGTTACGACGTGGTGCGGTGGAGGGGCAGGAACTTCAGCTGGTGCTCAACGATCTCACAGCCTCGGCTTCGCATGTACGAGATTTTGATCAGTTGCCGCTACGGTATCGGGCCGTGGCCGCTGATCTGGCCACCGGAGCACCGGTGGCGATCGGCAAGGGAAGTCTCTCCCGCGCCATTCGTGCCAGTATGTCTATCCCGATGGTTTACAGTCCGGTCGAAATTGACGGCAAATTATTGGTTGATGGCGGTGTTGCGGCCAATCTCCCCATTGATGTGGCCCGACAGCTGGGGGCGGAGGTGGTGATTGCCATTGATATCAGTACCCAGTTGAGCAAAAAGGAAGAATTAAGTAACGCCTTGCTGATTGCGGATCAAATTACCAATTTATTGACCCGCCGGAATGTTGATGTACAGCTCCGGTCACTGACCGATCAGGATGTACTGATAGTGCCCAATCTGGAAGGTGCCGGTACGGCCGATTTTGATCGCAGTGATGAGCTGGTGGAGCTGGGTGCTACGGCTGCTCGTGCCGCCGCGCTGGAGTTGCATCCTCTCGCGGTGTCGCCGCAGGAATGGCAGGCCTATGAAATCCGCCGGACCTTGAAGCATCCTGCGAGTCAGGTGCTCGATCGGGTTGAAATGGTGAATCATTCCCACGTTTCTGATGAGTTCATTTTGTCCCGAATCCAGCTCAAACCCGGCATGATGCTGGATCGAAAACAGCTGGAAAAAAATATTCGGGAAATTTATGGTCTCGGCTATTTTGAATCCGTTACCTACGAGGTGTTTCCTGCGCAAGACGGGCTGGCGTTACGCATTGAAGCTCGGGAAAAAAGCTGGGGGCCAAACTACTTCAGGGTCGGGCTGGGAATCGAAGACAACTTTCAGGGTGACAACTTTTTCAATTTGGCGGTAGGGTACAACATGACGGCGCTCAACCGGCTGGGGGCCGAATGGGATACGCGCGCGGCGATTGGCAATAATCCTTACCTGAAAACCGAATTCTATCAGCCCTTGTCGTTTATCTGGCGCTATTTTGTGGCGCTGGAAGCGGGCGTCGAAAAAGACCTTATCAATCAATATGCCGGTTCCCAGTGGGTAGCCGAGCATGATATCCGTTATAGCTATGGCCGCTTGTCCTTAGGAAAGGAACTGGGCCCCTCGGCGGAAATTCGCAGCTTTATCGAAAGTGGCCAATTTAATGATTCGGTCGAGCGAGGGAGTTCGCAGGCGGAGTTTGCCGAAGAGCAGGCGGGGCGCGTGGGCATCAAGTTCCGTTTTGATTCTCAAAATCAGGTTGATATGCCTACCGAAGGTACCTTTATGGCCTTGGTGGGCGAATCCTCTCTCCCAGAGGTAGGGGCCAGCCGGCGCTTTGATCGATTGGCCGGCACCTTCAGTCGGGCGTTAACCTTTAACGAATACACCCTGCATGGCCGGGTGGCAGGAAGCAAACTCATCAGTGGCCAGGGTTCGGTAGCGAACTATGTCCGACTGGGCGGATTTATGCGTCTTTCCGGCTATGCCCGCGACCAGTTTGCTAATCAGGACGCCGCCTTGGGGTCGTTTGCGATCTATCGCCGCTTTGGTCGCTCGCTGTTTTCCTATTATCTGGGAGGCGCCTATGAAGTAGGCAATGTCTGGGATGATCTGGGTGACGCGAAATGGAGTGATACCGTGGACTCGCTCACGGCCTTTGTTGCCTTCGAAACGCCACTGGGCATGCTCAATCTCGCGTACAGCCATGCGGACAGCCATAATCAATCGGTGTATTTAAGTTTAGGGATGGGGTTTCAGGAAATATTCTGATCATTGTTTAAGGCGCTTCTGACCGGATAATCCTTCAGAAGCGCTATGTAGAACCATAGATATTATTTCGCGACCGGAGCGTCCATTTTACCCAGCTGCTCCATAATTGATGGCACAAAACGCTTGGCGTAATAGAGCGCCCAGGCCTCCGGCGACACCGGCACCACCGACTTGCGTTTAACCACTGCCTTGAATATGGCCTGTGCTACTTTTTCGGGCGGGTAGTTGCGGCGCTGATACAAGGCCATGGCCTTGTCACGCGCCTTGCCGCCGGCAGCCATGGCACCTTCAAAAAGTGTGTTCTTCACAATAGGCGTATTAATGAGGCCCGGGCAGATGGTGGCAACGTGGATGCCATATTCACTCAAATCGGCGCGCAGGGATTCGGTAAAACCGAATACCGCGAATTTTGAGGCAGCGTAAATAGGCATTTCCTTGGCCGCCGCAAAAGCCGCCGCCGAGGCGATATTCACGATGGAACCGCCGTTCCGCGTGGCAACCATGCGCGGCGCGAAAAAATGGCAGCCATGAACCACGCCCAGCACATTGACATCCAGTACTTTCTCCCAGGTGTCCAGGTTGGTTTCCAGAAAACGTCCGGCTGAGCCTATTCCGGCATTGTTAATCAGCACATCCAGTGCCTGGTGTCGGCGATGAACCTCGTCGGCCAGCGCGCGCATGGCCTCCCGAGAGCTGACATCGCAAAGGTGTGCTTCGGAATCACTTCCCGCCTCAGCCACAAGTCGGCCGGTGCCTTCCATGCCGGCCTGATCCCGATCGACCATGACAATATGGGCACCCTGTTGTGCAAAGACGATAGCGGTTTCGCGACCAATACCGCTACCGGCACCGGTAATCAATACTACTTTGTTTTTCATCTTGCTCATCAGGCGGCCCTCGATTGTTGTTGCTCAACGGTGTCGACAAACTGCTTCACAAGACGATTAAAGTCTTCTTTGTGGCTGTGGTGAGCCCAGTGTTTGCCCTCAATAAAATGACGGCGCAGATTGACAACATATTCGTCATAAAATTCGAATAACTGATCTGAAATAAACCGATCCCCGCGGGGAATTATCAGTTGTACCGGGACGTGAATGCTGGATGCGGCCGGTACTTCGGGAGGATTTAACGGATTTTGGCGATACAGGTTGATCGGGTTGAGGCAAATGTTTTCTACTTCTTTCTGGCTGGCATTGAGATAGGTATCGTCGGCTGCCACCCCGTTGCTCTTAAGAAGCCATTGCCACAGTGGCTGACCAACGAGTTTAAACATCACCTCTGGCAGCACGGGAACATTGAACAGGTAGACATACCACGAAAAAAGCCCCTGACGCAGTGCGCCGGCCAACCCTGTTGGCGTGGCAGATTGCAGGTTGCGCTTTGCCCAGTCCAGCATCAAAGCCAGGTGAGGGCCAGACATGCTGGTATAGGATAATACCCGGCGAGCGTAACCCGCGTCGGAGATAAAAGACCAGCCGATGACCGACCCCCAGTCATGTCCGACCAGATGCACTTGTCCATCATGCCCGACCACTGCGTTTATGACGGCATCAATATCCGCCAGCAGCGAGTCCATATGATAGGCATGGCGTCTGGCCGACCAGGTAGACTGGCCCACGCCGCGCATATCAAACGTGACCACCTGATAGTCTCGCTTCAGGGCCTCTACCTGATGATGCCAGGACTGCTGACAGTCCGGAAAACCATGCAGAAACAGCAGGGTAGGCTGATTAGCGTCGCCATGAACCTGTACATAAAGTTCGACATCCAGGTGATTGACAGTGAATTCACGCATAGCGCCTCCCATTAGGCTGCAACCGTTTTAAGGGCGGTTTTTGACAGGTTTTGTACATGCGGAACCTGATCGTCGAGCCAGTAGGCGGTGCTCTCGGTAATCACCAGTATTTCTTCCCACTTGGCACCCACCTGACCATCCGGGCTGGCCAGATGGGGTTCTATGGCCCAGGTACCGGGTAGCGGAGGATGATCAGACTCTTTCAGATCATTCCAAAGCGGCGACGGGCTTCGCGCCAACCCCTTGATTGCCCCCGGAATCAGCCACTGCAATTGGCGTGCACTGAAGCCGAAGAGCGACACATTATCGTAAAAGGTGGTGTGGGTTTTGGTGACCCGGTGACCCAAAACACGTCGAGGATAGACTTGATGTGCATTGCGGAATCCGGCATCGCTGATCATTTGATCGACGCCCTGATACACCTGTTTGAAGGTCTTTTCCGCCAGAGTAGCGTCCAGAATGTAACTTCGAATTTCCAGCAACGTACGGCGCATTTGATCCAGTACCGGATTGGGTTTGCCAAAGGACAGGGCGTAACCGATATCGGCGGTATAACCTGCAACGGTGGGGGCGACATCCAGAATGACCGGCATACCGGATTCCAGCTTCCGGTTCGTCGGGAAAAAGTGAAAGTCAGACCAGAAACCGGTAAAGGCGGTACGGTCGCCGAACCACGCAAACGGCTTGTGCAGATAACTATCCACGCTCCGTTCATCCAGATAGTCCTTAATCAGTTGGGCGGCCTGCTTTTCGGTCATACCTTCAACCAACTGCTTTTCTACGGCCTGCACGCATTCGTAAGCCAGACGCTGGACTTCTTTGAAACGTTCCAGTTCAAGCGGAGTAAAATTTTCGACTTTCTGCATGGGATTCACCCTCTGTTCTTATGTTTAGGTTGCTCAACTTCGAAATAACGCATGGTCAGCGACTGTTACGCCGCCGCTGCGGCCCGCCGTGCCGCCGGAGAAGTGGAAAGGTAGCCCTGAGCCTGTTCGGTGCTGGCCTCGGTGGCCGGGTCATAACCGGGCATGACATAGCGCGATGCCTCGGTAAGCAAAAAGGTCAGTGAAGGCAGGTGGCCTTTGCGGGCCAGGCGCCGCCATTCCCGCCAAAAGAACAAACCGCGTAAGCGAGGCTGTTTGTTGGACAGGGCCGGGTCTTGTTGCATTAAGTGAGAGGCTCCCATCACCCATAGCCCGAGCAGAATGGGAACCACGAACGCTATTTGCGGAAATCTCGACAGATAATGTCCGCCGACATGGTTGTAGACATCAAACGCAACGCTTCGATGTTCAATCTCCTCGGCACCATGCCAGCGCAGAATATCCAGCACGACTGCATCGGCTTGGCTTTTATCCCAGGCGGGGTTTTCCAGCGCGTATTTACCTAACACGCAGGTAAAGTGTTCAATGGCGGCAATCAGTCCCAATCGCAGTACCAGCCAGTGCTTTTCCATGCGTTTGGGGAGCTGATAACCGAAAGGTTTGTCATGCAGGGGCTTATCGAAAATCCATTCCACTTTCTTGATGTAACTGGCGGTTTCCATGTTGTGTGCGTCAAGAAACCCGCCAATACCCGAGGAGTGAGCACGGGCATGCATGGCCTCCTGTTTGATAAAGCCCCTGACATCGTTTTTCAGCCGGGCATCATGAATATGGGGCAGTGCCTTGTTGTACAAGCGACAGAAGAAAAACTCTCCTGCGGGTAAAAGGGTGTGAATGACGCTGATAAAGTGGCTGCTGTAGGGATCATCGGGAATCCAGTGCAACGGCGTGCCGGAAAAATCGAATGAGACTGCCCGCTGGATTAAGGGGGTGTCAGTGTTGGATGCTTTCATTGTTGTTTTGGCGTTAGTACTCATGCCTCACCTCACTCAAAAATTTCGATTCAGGGCGACATTCGCTGTGACTACATAGATTCGCTGTGCAATACGTAGATAAGTGCCCGGAAGTCTCTATTCTTTAGAAATCGGTAGGGGTTATCAGGTTAGTTATCGCCAATTACTTGTCATTTTCGGCCTGATTTTGAGGAGAGAAAGAAAGATGAATCGACACGAAGTGGTGCGGCAGGGTTTTACTGAAAGCAATCTGTCGTAGTAGTATGCACAGATGTTTACCTTTGGCCCAAGAGATAAAGTCTTTGATTTCAGGTACTTCCCGCCATTAATCGCCATGGCGCTGGAGGAGGGGGCGAGTATTGCCGACCTGTTACATGAGACCCTGATTCCTGAATCGGCCCTCGCACTGGACAAATACAAAGTCAGTGCAGGCCAATTGGATGTCTTGCTGGAAAACATCAGCGAGCACTGTCGACCCGGGATTACCCTGGATTACGGCTCCCGTTTAAATCTCAGTGCGTTTGGCATTGTTGGCTATGCCGCCCTCAGCAGCCCCACCGCCAGTGACGCGCTACGCATCGCAAATCAATATATGCCGATTGTCTTGCCGCTGCTGGATATTCAGTTTCAGGAACACGCGGGCATCACCACCATTGATTTAGCCTTAACCTATCCGCTCAAACCCGCCTCGGGAAAAGCCTTGCTGGAGGCCGCGCTGGCCAGTCTCTATACCATGGCCCAGTTTGTGTTACTGGATAAAATGCCGGAAGTCCGACTGGAAGTGCAGCACAACCTGGCGCCTTACCATGAGCAATTCTCGGCGGGCATGAAAGGCGAGATTATCGGAAATAGCAGATTCAATCGTATTTTCATTCCATCGTCCGTACTCCATTTGCCCCTGCCTTTAGCCAATCAGGGCTCGTTCAGCATGAGCGTTAAGCAGTGCGACGAGTTGATGGAACAACTGCCCTCACTGGATCGAAGCCTCAGCGCGGGAATCCAGCGCAGATTGTTACATCACAAAGGGGAGGTTCAACCTTCCCAGGAAGATATTGCCAAAGAACTATTCATGAGTGTGCGCAGCCTGCACCGGCTATTACAGCGAGAAGGCACCAATTTTCGCGAAATAGCCAACGAAACCATTACCTTGCAAGCCAAACACCTGCTGGAAGAGAATCAACTCAGCATCAGTCAGGTGGCACAGACACTGGGGTATAGTGACTCGGCAAATTTCACGCGGGCGTTTAGAAACTATACCGGGGTAACGCCATCGGAATTCCGGAAATCCTATGTGGAAAAGCAGGGCTGAGATTTGTGTTATGAACCCAGACCAGCATTTTCCCTAAGGTTGCCGTGCACTTCGTATTCGAGTCGGTCGACGCTGTTTTCCGCATCGGTCATTTGAGGTACCAGATTCGACGTATTGGGTGACGAGCGGTTCAACGCGCAGACCGGACGGCGATCTAAACCCTTGGGGCGCGGTGGTGACAGGAAGTCGGCCGCGTTTCGGGAAAGTAAAAATCAATAACCCATTTGATTAAAAATATTGAGCCAGCGACATTTGCAGCTTACACTTTAGCTACGCTTAGCTAAACCAAATTGTATGAGGGCGTTATGACTCAAGCAAACATGCACGAAGCAAAAACGAAATTGTCCCAGTTGGCCGACATCGCTCACTCCGGTGAGGTTGTGGTGATTGCCAAAGCAGGCAAGCCCTATGTTGATCTTGTTCCTCATAAGACGAAAACTCCCAGAGAACCAGGCGGATATGATGTTGATCTGACTGGATTCGAAACAGTAGATGCCGAGATTGAGTCGTCGTTTTATGGGAGTGTCGAGTGAAAAAAATATTGCTGGATACGCATGTTTTTTTATGGTGGATTGATAATCACAAGCACCGTTTCATCGGTAAAAATGCAAAAGAACTCATCGCCGACCCTAGAAATGATGTTTTTGTAAGTGCCGCCACAACGTGGGAAATATCGATAAAAAAGAGCATGGGCGCTCTACGGGTACCGGATGATATTGACTCTATCGTTGAGGACAAGGGGTTTTCCAAGCTTCCGATATCGCTGTTCCATGGCGAGCAAGCAGGAAGTTTACCTATCGTAATCCATCCACACACAGGCAAGGATCATAAAGACCCGTTCGACAGAATGTTAATCGCCCAGGCTCAGTCTGAAGGTATGCATTTAATGACGAAAGATAGTGCTTTTTCTGCCTATGCTGTTCGACTCATTGATGCAGAAAAATAATGTAAAGATGGTTTTTCTATAAAGTGCGTGGTAGGTATCTAATGACTAATAGTGAAAGCTTAGCCAACCGACAGTTGTTTCTCGCCGCGACGATATACAGGTAGTCGATGATAGCCATCAATACTGCCATCCAGGTGGACGGAGGTTTGGTCGTAATCACGGAGAGGCAGGGTATCAGAATTCCGGGTTCATCAAGTGGCTCAATTCTTTGCCAATCGCCACAGGGGGAGGTGGGACCACCGACAGGGCTGGGGCTGCGGTGGTCTTTTGCCGTTAGCCGGAGGCCTGCCCTGGCGAGGGTCTTTGCTTGGCGAGCGAGTTGAGTACCTGTTCGCACTGTTCTTTGGCATATTCATCTGTAATTCTGGCCAGTGCCGCTTCATCCCTCGCTTTGAGTGTATCCAGGGAGCGACGCATATGGCGCAAATTACTTTCGATCACTGCCGGCCCCTGACGCAAGGCAACAAACGCGCAGCGTTTAGCCGAGGGCCACAAGTCAAGCAATGCGCTCACAATAAAGTAATTGTCGGCATAGGTGATGGAGCACTGTGCGTATTCCATCCCGATATTGAGAAACTCCATTAACTGGCCACGACGATAGCAATCGTTCATGGCTTCATAGAGCGATTCCAGATGCTCCATATAGTCGGGCGTCCAGTGTCGCAGCAATTTAATATCAGTATGGGTCAGATAGAGCTGCATGGCTTCGTACAAGCTGCGTACAAAGTGTTCATCCAGTTCGGTGACAAAGGTTCCCTTGCGCGGGGTGCTGCGCACCAAATGGCGCTTTTCCAGCAAGAGTAATGCTTCACGAACCGAGCCGTGACTCACGTCCAGTTCTTTTGCCATCGGGCCTTCGTATATCCGTTGGCCACTTTTCAATTGCCCGAACACAATCATATTCTCGATATGCTGGGCAACTTGTTCAGTCAGCGTTTCCCTGGGTTTGAATTGCATTCTTCACCTGTTATTTTTTCCCGGGCATAAATTCTTTTCAGCCCGCCATACTCGCACAAGGCCATCCGGAACCGCAACTGGTTACCCTGTCTGACTGTGCGCGAGGTCTTGTTTTAATAATCAAATTCAGTATAGGCGGCTTATAGCAACGGAGCCAGCAGGCGGCTGGCGCGGCACAGGAGTTTAAACGTCATAGGCGTATCCTGATAGTTTTTGTGGGTCAGACGGATGCTGCGGGAAAAATCCAGCTGCATCATTCGGTGGGCGCTTTCAATCAGCGCCGGTTCGGTCACGATGGCGGCTGTTTCGAAATTCAGTCGCATAGAGCGGTTATCGAGATTGTGCGTTCCTATCACACAATAGCGATCGTCGATCAGCCAGACTTTCTGGTGCATAAATCCGCTATGGTAGCGGTAGATGCGGATACCGGCCTGTTGCGCGTGCTCCAGATATGAATAGGCGGCGTACTGCACCCAGCGGTGATCGGCGTTGCGCGGAATCAGAATCCGCACATCCACACCTCGCAGCGCGGCCAGGTGAAGTGCATTCATAAACTGCAAATCGGGTACAAAATAGGGGCTGGCAATCCAAAGACGTTTGCGTGCGTGATTAATCATGGCCAAAAATGCCAGCACACAGGTTTCCGGTTCATCCGCTGCACTGGTCGGCAGAATCAAAACGGCTCCCTGGCTTTGCGGATGTTCGGTGTCGGCGCGGCCCAGCCAGTTCAGCCGGGGCACATCATTGGTGGCCCAATACCAGTCTTCGACAAAACTCAGTTGAAGGGGGTAAACCGCCGGGCCGGCCAGCCTGAGCTGGGTATCGCGCCATGGCGACAGCTCAGGATCGCGGCCAAGATATTCATCCCCCACATTAATTCCCCCCATAAACGCAACTTTCCCGTCGATGACCACCAGTTTGCGGTGATTGCGGAAGTTGATCTGAAAGCGGCTGAAAAAGCGTTTAACGGTATTAAACGGATGCACCTTGGCGCCTGACTGGATCAGCGCTTGGATATAATCATCGGGTAGGGAGGCGCTCCCCCAGGCATCATACAGAAAGTAGACTTGCACGCCTTGTTGTTGCTTTCTCAACAAAGCGTGGTGCAACTGATTGCCGATACGATCATTTCGGACAATGTAGAACTGCAGCAGCACATAGGTTTGCGCCTGCTCGATGGCATCGAACATGGCACCAAACGTTGCTTCGCCATCAATCAGCAGATCGCATTGGTTATCGCGGCTGAAAGGCATTTTTGCCAGTTGGCTGATCACCCCTAATTCGGGGCTTTGTGCCGGTGGCGCACAGAAATACCGGGCGTGACTGTCGCGAATTTCGTTGCTGATATAAATCAGCTCCTGATCACCGGAGCGCCGGGCGGCCACATAACCTTCAAACCGGTGGCGCCCAAACAACGCAAACAGAATAAGCGACACAAAAGGAAACGCGATCAGCGCCACCATCCAGGCCAGCGCCCCCTGCACACTCCGATAGGTTAACAACACCTTGCGAATGCACAACAAGGCAAGCGCATAGGTAATGAACACCAGAATTGCAATCAGGTTGAAATCCATGTCGGGCTCAACATTATCGAAGTTAGGAACAGGACCATATCGACATTTCAGGCGCGTGTTTGACTAGCGTCTTTAAATGACACAGTAAATTAAAAATATCATTGTAAATCTAAAGTGTAGACGTAACTCGGTATTAAACGCTCAGGCTCCAGGACTAAACCGCGTGCAATGCCTCACCGTCAAAGCGAATGCCCGTCCAGCCGTGGCGTATGAAAGTACGAATATTGGCATGATCTGTTGCGTCAGGATGCTTCAATACATCCTCTCGATAGTAGGCCCCGAAGCAAGCCAGTGTCTCGGCGGCGGATAGCTGATTTAATCTGGCAAATGCAAAAATCCGGCAAGAACCTTCATTCGTACCCGCCTCGTTCACCACCAGATCATCTCCTGCGCCATTGCAGAAACGCGTCGGGGTATAGGTGTAATGAGCGTTAATGGTGGCCATGACTTCAGTAAATTCGACTTCATCAGGATGGGTTCGCAGACGTGTGATCAACTCGTTGGGGGAAAAGGACATACTCATAACCAAGGGGGCTCCTCTAGTCGTCGATTTAAAAAGCGGGAGGTAAAGGGCGAATCATACCCGTTTCTGGCAGAAAATATGACATGGAATCAAGCGGGTTTGCATGCAGGGCGAGGGCAAACAAGAGAGGCCATGCCCGACGGCGGGAGGGCGGTCGGGCCGGGAGCCGGTTTGAATCCTATTTGGCGGCTTCAAGTGCCTGCTTGATATCGGCGAGAATATCGTCGATGTGCTCAATGCCCACGGAGATTCTCACCATGTCTTCGCTGACACCGGCAGAGGCCAGTTCCTGGGGGCTGAGCTGGCGGTGTGTGGTGGATGCCGGATGGCACGCCAGTGATTTTGCATCGCCAATATTGACCAGACGTAAAATAAGCTGCAGTGCGTCGATAAATCGCGCCCCGGCTTCCCGTCCGCCTTTGATACCAAAGCTGAGAATGCCCGAGGCCCTGCCGCCGAGCAGTTTCTGGCAAGTCGCATAATCGGGGCTATTGGCCAGACCGGCATAATTGACCCAGCTGACCTGAGGATGATCCAGCAGGTACTGCGCCACGTTCAGCGCATTCTCACAGTGACGATCCATCCGTAGTGCCAGAGTTTCAATCCCTTGCATGATCTGGAACGCATTCATAGGCGAGAGTGCCGCCCCCGGTATTTCGCAGCGGCACCACGCGGCAGCGTCCGATAAATGCGGCAGGGCCCATTGCTTCGGTGTACACCACACCATGATAGGAGGGATCGGGCTCATTCAGCACGCGGAAACGGGCTTTATTCGCAACCCAGTCGAATTTGCCGGAATCGACAATCACGCCACCGATACTGGTACCATGCCCCCCCATGTATTTGGTCAGCGAATGTACGGCGATATCTGCACCATGGTCAAACACGCGGCACAAATAAGGGGTCGCGACGGTGTTATCTACCACCAGCGGCAACCCGTGACGGTGGGCAATGTCAGCCAAACGGGGCAAATCGACGACGTTACCGGCAGGATTACCGATCGACTCGCAAAACAGCAATCGGGTGCGGTCGTCGATATGACTTTCCAGGCCCGAGTAATCATTGTGAGCAGCAAACCGAACTTCAACGCCCTGACGGGGCAGCGTATGTGCAAAAAGATTGTAGGTGCCGCCATAGAGTTGACTGGTGCTGACAATATTGTCGCCCACCTCGGTCAATGCCTGCACCGCATAAGTAATCGCCGCCATGCCGGAGGCCACGCCCAGCGCCCCAATGCCGCCTTCCAGTGCGGCCACACGGGCTTCCAGTACCGCCGTGGTGGGGTTCATGATGCGCGTATAAATATTTCCCGGAACCTTCAGGTCAAACAGGTCGGCTCCATGTTGGGTGTTATCAAAGGTATAAGAGGTGGTTTGGTAGATGGGGGTTGTCGCCGCTTTGGTGGTTGGATCGCTGGAGTAACCCGCGTGCAGCGCAATGGTTTCTGGTTTCATGAAAAGTCCTTATTACTTGTTGTTCGAATGTCGCAATGAATACTCAGGCCCTTCATGTATAGCACAAGCAAATTGTCGGCGTACTTGATGTGAATGAACTCGTGCTGTTGCTATGCTTAAAGGGCAGCACAACGCACTTTTATCCTTCATTATTCAGGGCACCGCCAGGGCATGATGCAACGATTACTGTTACCGCTGATATGTATTGCCCTGTTTTATGGATTTTGGGCCAGCGAACACTTTACCACCATCGCTGCCGGTGTTGCTGTATTCCTGTTTGGCATGACGCTGCTGGAACAAGGATTTAAAGCCTACAGCGGTGGTGCGCTGGAGCGTATTCTTAGCCGATCCACTAAAACCACCGGTCGCAGTTTGGCGTTTGGTGTGGTCACCACCAGCATTATGCAATCCAGTTCACTGGTTTCGGTGATTACCATCTCGTTTCTTTCCGCAGGTCTGATCAATCTGGCCCAGGGTATCGGGGTGATATTCGGCGCCAACATAGGCACTACCACCGGTGCCTGGCTTATTGCCGGGGTAGGCCTGAAAGTACAGATCTCAGTCTACGCTATGCCGCTTCTGGTCATGGGGTCAGTGCTGACGCTGCAAAGCCGTCCGCGCTGGCATGGCTTGGGCTATGTTTTGGCTGGCGTGGGTTTTCTTTTCCTGGGCATCCATTACATGAAAGAAGGATTCGATGCCTTTAAGGATCAGATAGATTTAGGTGCTTACGCCCTGCCGGGACTGCGAGGCCTGCTGATCTACACTTTGCTGGGGGCTGCCGCGACCGTGATTATGCAGTCGAGCCATGCCACGCTGGTATTAACCATCACCGCACTGGCATCGGGCCAGATTGTCTACGATAACGCCCTGGCACTGGCCATCGGTGCCAATATCGGTACCACGGTCACGGCGGTCATTGGTGCCCTGAAAGCCTCCCGTAACGGCAAGCGTCTGGCACTGGCTCTCCTGATTTTTAATTTCGCCACCGGACTGGTGGCTATTTTGGCCATTTCTCCTTTGCGGGTAGTGGTTGATGTGATTGCGAGTCTGGTCGGGATTGCCGACACCGACTACACACTCAAACTGTCGATATTTCATTCGCTATTCAACCTGATTGGTGTCGCGATGATGCTGCCCTGGATGAAGGGGCTGGTTCGATTGTTGTTCTGGATCCTGCCCGACCGGGAACGCCGAACCGGCCTGCAACTGGCAGTGCAGTCTGAGGAACGGCGTGCGGACTCCGATACCCGTTACCTCAACGACGCGGCGATGGCGTATCCTGATGCTGCACTCAAGGTGATCATCGAAGAAATTCGCCACCTGTTAAGCAATATGAGCGCGGTCATTGCCTATGGGCTCTACCTGAAGCGTCAGGAGCTGGATGACGTTGACCGGTTGCAGGAACTGGACGCCGAACCGACCGATATCGATTTCAGTCGCGACTTGTCAGAAATGTACCAGCAACACATCAAAGGGATTTATAGCGACATCATTGAATATTCGGCCAGAGCCGAAACCGGCATGAATGCCGATCAGCAGCGGCAGGTGTTCAGATTGAAAACCACGTGTCGGCAGGCCGTTGAAGCAGTCAAAGACGTACAGCATTTGCGAAAGAATCTTAAAAAATACCTGTTTAGCCCCAACACCGGTATTCGTAACGAATATCGCCACATTCGACGTCTTGTGGCGCAAGTACTCGCCGAACTGGAGTCGGTAAGAAAGGAGCGCCCCATGCGCGGTTTACTCTCGATAGGCCGATTGCGCGTTATGCTGGATCGCGAAGACATTATTGCCAGTGGCAAAGTGGATGAGCTGATTCGATCACATCAGATTACCGGCACAGCCGCGACTTCGTTAATCAACGATTCTGCCTATGCACTTAAAATATCGCACAACCTGATCGCCGTAATGGAAAGTTGGCTCACCGCCACCTCCGAAGGTAAAAGCAGCGTAACCGAAGGGCTGGCGTTGAACGCCGATGAAATTGCCTCGTTCAGCGCCGAAGGGAAAGCCGGGAGGCCCGAACTAGTGTCAGCAAATCCGGTTAACAAGGAGCAGGGTTTATGATCAAGAAAAGCAAATTACGTAAGCTGATAAAAAAACTGCGCCACTATGTTGATGCGAGTTATCGAGATCAGCAGCAAAAACGACAGCAATTACTGGAAATGCTGGCGCAACTACGCAAACGCACCAAAGCACTCGAACGCGTGCTGAAAACGCAGGAAGACCCGGCGCTCAAAGAAAAATTAAATGAAGAATTACAACTGATGAAAGCGCAGCGTAAAAAAATGCAAAGTGCGATAAAACGAATTAAGGATGACACCCAACTTTAATCAGGAAACCTCGTCGTATGAAGTTTTTAATGCACTGCTACGAGCAGTATTGTTTTCCCTGGATACTTAAGTATGTAGACAGGGCGGTAATTGATGATCGAAAGCAAACCCTAGCAAAAGTTCAGGGACGCGTATTGGAAATCGGCATTGGCACCGGCTCTAGCGTGCCTTGGTATCCCGAGAATTTAACGGAAGTGGTCGGCATTGAACCTTGTGGTGCCTTGCTGGACGATTGTGCAAAGGCGGTCGAGCGCGTGCAGCAACGGACTGGTGGCGGGACACGCTTTACACTTTCGGTCGCAGATGCTCAGGCGTTGCCTTTTCCAGACAACAGCTTTGATACGGTCGTCGCTTTTTTGGTTTTTTGCACCATTCCTGACCCATACAAAGCTGCACAGGAAGCCTTCCGGGTATTGAAGTCAGGGGGGCGAATGGTCTTTTTCGAGCACGTTCGCTCGGATCGCCCCACCTTGGCCAAATGGCAACGCCGGAGTAACCCAGTGTGGAAAGTGCTTGGCTGCGGTTGTCATCTGGATCGCGACACGCGGGCGGTATTAGCAGAGGCCGGGTTCCGCTTCGAGGAGTTTCGTTTTGAACACAAAATTAGCGTTATGCCATTGGTGTCGCCCATTATTCAGGGGGTGGCAGTCAAACCCTAGGCGCAGTGCCATACTGCCTGCTCAGCCAGCAAGAAAACCGTTATTTGAAGCGGGAAGGTTCCGGAAGTGAGTGCAATGAACTTGTTAGGTTAACCATCTGATTACAGGGAGGCATCGTGCAGGAATCACGTAAACTGGCAGACTATCTTACCGCCAGACCCAAACCAAAGGGGATTGATGTCCTTTGTGGATTAAAGCATTTCGCGATTATTACTTATGCCGTTCCGGCGGATCGGTTTCGAGGGATCTTCCCGGAACGATTTCATCTCGATACCGTTGAAGTTGATGGCCAGATGATGGGCCTGATATCGGTCGTGCCTTTCGTCGATGTAGATTTTACGTCGGCTGTTTTCCCGTTTCCGAAATTCACCATGGGGCAGACAAATTACCGCATATATATAATCGACACGAAAACCAATGAACGTTGTGTTTGGTTCTTGGGTACCACGCTGGATTCCTGGACGTTGGCTGTCCCGAGGTATTTATGGAATTTGCCCTGGCATGCAGGCAAAGTCAGCTTTGATTGCGCCTTGAATCCATCGACAGGTTTATACGATAGATACCAGATGGAAACGAAATCCAATTGGGCTGCCGCATCGGTAGAGTTAACCCAATCAAAAAACGATGCATTTGAATTTTCGGGCTTTCCGGATACCGAGTCGGCGTTGGTTTATCTTACGCATCCTCTCGCGGGGTTTTACTATCGCCGGGACGGAAAGTTAGGAACCTATCGGGTGTGGCATAAGGCGCTCGAAGTCAAACCGGCAAAATTGAAGTCGGCAAAGTTTAAGCTTTTGTCTGATCTCGGCATAGTCGGAACGGCAGAGCAAAATAATCCTTACAGTGTGCTCATCGAACCCATGAATGAATTTACTATTTATCTGCCGCCAGCCGTGATTGGGTAAAATAGAGCAATTCCCCATGTAGCCCACGGCTATATAAAAACCAGGCAAGTGAATAAATAATCTAAAAGTAACCTTCTGAATTGGTTGGTTATTGCGGCAATGCCTTATAAATCGGTCGACCAACAAGGCCACCCGATTGCAGGAGGATTATACTAATAGTCACCTCTTATGGATTTTCGAACCGAAAAAGAGGCAAGGAGGTGTGTCATGGCCATTCGTGAAGCCTTCAAAGAAATTGAGCAGACCTTGGGCGTTGTGCCCGAATGGCTGCGTCAAATGCCGGAAGGCGGTGCCAATGGCTTCTGGGCGATGGCCCGGGATTTCTGGCTGGCAGAAACCAAAGTTCCCAATAAATATAAGGAACTGATAGGGTTGGCTGTTTCTGGGGCAACACGCTGCAAATATTGCGCGCTGTTCCATACCGAAGCTGCACGCTTGTTTGGTGCAACCGACGAAGAAATTGCCGAAGCCAGTATGATGGGGGCGCTAACCATGCTGGGTAGTACCTTCATCAATGCGCAACAGATCGACTATGATCAGTTCCGCAAAGAAACTCAGGATATCGTGCGGTATGTCAGAGAGCACTCACAATCCCAGGCCGCTTGAGCGGCAACGGGATCATATCCTTCGCCTGCTGACGAAGGAACAGCTGGTCGTCTCAACGAGCCGGGGTCTGCGAACCACGGCTCGCTGGCAGGCGGCAGTAATGCGCTCAGTGCAAATGCTGATGTCGTTACCCGACTTCAATGATCAGAGCGAACATGATTTACGCATTCCTTTTGCCAACACGTTACACGCTATTTATGGTGAAACCGTCAGCGAAGCACAACTGACCGACATGGTGCTGCAAATGCTCCAAATCGAAACGGCCAGTCTGGAAGCGAATCAGTTCCGTCATTAATGTGTGTTGACGTTTGGCTCGGTCACTCTACACGGCCCTTCTGCTGTAGGCGGCCCGAGGACTGGCTGTCCACCGTTCTGCCTCTGTCGGTGAGGCTGTTAACGAGTTACAGGACAAAACGTCAACACGCCCTAACCAGAAGCGGAATACCTCGATGGATCAGCCAAAAACCGTTGGCGGCAGTTCGCGGAACAAAACACAAACTCCTGGTCCTCGGCCTGGGCGCGATGCACTGCTGTCCAGGCGTCGACCCGCATCCCGCACACCGGATCGCGCGCCCAGTGATGTTGTTCGCTACGGCGAACACGTAAGGTGCCGTCTTCCAGCCAGAATATGCGGTCGGCAATTTCTTCGACGCGCGGATCGTGGGTGACAACGATCACCGCACAATTCTGGTCGCGGGCAATGTCATGCAGAATCATCATCACTTCCTGACCGCTTTGGGAGTCGAGATTCCCGGTCGGTTCATCGGCCAGCAGCAGTGGTGGCTGATTGATCAAAGCACGGGCAATGGCGACGCGCTGTTTTTCGCCACCCGACAAAGTGCGCGGCAAGGCCCGTCGGCGTGCACTGATGCCCAGGGCCTGCATTAATGTTTCGGCGCGTTGGCGTTTGGCATGCCGGGTGCCCGGTGACAGGCTGGCGGGAAACAGAATGTTTTCTTCCACCGACAAGGCATCGAGCAGGTTGAACGACTGGAACACAAAGCCGACCTGCCGTGCCCGGAATTGAATCCGCTTGGCTTCCGACATTTGGCACAGGTCGTCGCCTGCGAACAGAATGCTACCGGTGTCGGGTTGCAGCAGGCCACCCAACATCGACAGCAACGTGGTTTTGCCTGAGCCGGACGGCCCCATGATGAGCACGATTTGCCCCGATTCAACCTCCAGCGAGATGTTGTCTACGGCTTTTACCAGCGTATGTCCGTGGCCAAAATGTTTACTCAGTTGGTGGGCGCTTAGTAAGGGCGGCATGATAAGGTCTCACTCTTTAAACACAATGGCGGGGTCGAGTTGGAGCACCCGGTAGGCGGGCAACAGTGCGCCAATCGTGGCAACCAGCAACGCGGCCAAGGCGGTTTCCAGCAGCGCGCTCGACGAAGCCAGTAGCGTTACCTGGGGCACCAGTGCTTTAATGACTGGCAGCAACGGCCACGAGAGAAGGGCTGCTAGCGCAAATCCCAGCAATGCCAGACTACCCGCCTGCAAAATAACGGCGCCCAACAAAGCCCGGCGCGGCATACCCACGGCTTTGGCAATGGTCAGCTCACGACGACGATTGGCGACCAGCGTGTAGCCGGTATAGGCCACAATCAGGCCAGCCAAAGCGGAACATATGAGGTTCATCAGATACAGAATATCGACGCCCATTTGCACCGCCATGTCGTAGTCATTGCTAATAAACTGTTGCTGCGTCAGGGCGTTGACCTTTTCGACTTCCGCCATAATGTGTTGGGCTAAATTGGCTGCATCGACTCCCGGCTTGGCATCGACCAGGACATAACTCACCGTGCCGGCGGCGGAGGCAATTTTTTCCAGGTCATCGAAGGCGACAAAAATCACCGAGTTCGCCATAGAGAAGGTTTCTTCCGATAGCCCGATGATGCGCAAGTGGCGATCGGTAATCTGGATTTCATCGCCGATAGAAACGCCGGTTTCGGCGGCAATAATGGCCGGTATCACGGCTTCGCCAATTGAAGGTTGTGCGCGACCGCTTTGCATACGCCAGGGGCCACCGCGTGCAGATTGCGACGGCAGACCGACGATGTAGGCGAACCAGTTACGGGTGCCAATTTTGACCGAAGCATTCTGGTAAAGAATCGGCGTGGCTTTGGCCACATCGGGCAAGGCGGCGATGCGTGTCACTTTCCAATCCCATAGATAGGAACTGGCCATGTGCATGTTCGCCACGCCTTGTTGCATCACCCAGACATCCGGCTGGCTGTTGCGTGGGTAGGCCACCACCTGATCGGACTCGCCGCTTGACATCCTCCCCTCGCTAAAGCAAGGGGATTCCTACTGGTTCACGCCATTGCTGGCGTGATACCTTTGGCGGGTTCGTGCTTCATCGAGCGGTCTTGTTGCACCCTCTCTCCACACGCTAATACGGCATGTCCTGCCGCTAAGATATTCATTGCGCCCACTAAATCAGCGTTATTGGCATAGCCACATTCCACACATTCAAACTTGGCTTGCGTGGTGCGGTTTTCTTTGGCGATACGCCCACAGCATGGGCAAGTACGGCTGGTATTGCGTGGGTTGACCGCGATCACGCCCCCCCCTAGCCATGCTTGTTTGTATTCAAGCTGTCGCCTGAACTCAAACCAGCCTTGGTCCAGGATGGAGCGGTTTAAGCCGGATTTGGCTTTGACGTTACGTCCTTTTGCTTCGATTGTTCCCTTGGCACTTTTGCTCATATTCTTTACCTGCAAATCTTCTATCACGATCATGGCGTGGTTTTGGCTGATGGTGGCAGTCGTTTTGTGCAGGTAGTCGCGTCGGGCATTGCCGATACGGGCATGGATTTTCTGGATGCGGGCTTTTGCCTTTTTCCAGTTGTTGCTGAACTTCTGTTTGCGGCTCATGGCTCGCTGAGCCTTCGCCAAGGCGATTTCCTGGCGTTTGAAACTGTTGAGCGGAGCGAAATAACTGCCGTCGCTCAGCGTGGCAAAACGGGCAATCCCCATATCGATGCCCACAATGGCGGTCGAGGGATGTACCGGCGCATCGATTTCGCGCTCGGTCTGGATCGAGATGTACCACTTGCCTTGTTTGCCGGACACGGTGACGTTTTTCACCGCGCCCATCAATTCCCGGCTGTTGCGGTAGCGCATCCAGCCTAGCTTCGGCAGGAATATCCGACTATTGGCCTGATCGAGCTTGCAGCCTTGCGGATAGCGGAAACTATCCGACTGGCCTTTCTTCTTGAAGCGCGGGAAGTCTGCGCGTTTCTCGAAGAAGTTTTTGTAGGCTCGTTCCAGGTCTTTAAGCGTTTGTTGCAAGGGTTGGGAATGGGTTTCAGATAGCCATTGCGTTTCGCTGTTCTTCCGCCACTCGGTCAGATGTTTGCACAAATCGGCATAAGACAGCTTCTTTTTGCCTTCTGCATAATGTGCTTGCTGCAACGCCAACGCCTTGTTGAATACAAAGCGGCACGACCCGGCAAAACGGCGCATAGTGCGCTGTTGTTCGCCGTCCGGCATTAATTCGTATTTGAAGGCTTGAAGTCGTTTCATGATTCAATCATACTTTGGTCTATGAGCAATGACAACGATATTAGGCACGGCAGACACTGCGTTTTTAAGATGCATGTTCATCTGGTCTTTGTGACGAAATACCGCCGCGGCGTATTCACAAAAGCCATTCTGGAAGACCTTCAAGAAATCTTCGCCAGTGTATGCTCAGACTTTGAAGCGGAGTTGGTGGAATTCGACGGCGAGGATGATTATGTGCATCTTTTAGTGGAATATCCGCCCAAGGTGGCGGTGTCGAAACTGGTTAACAGCCTGAAAGGTGTGTCCAGTCTTCTTATCCGAAAAAAGAACTATCCAAGCATTAAGAAGAAGCTATGGGGTGGCGCGCTATGGTCGCCCAGCTATTTTGCGGGGAGTTGCGGAGGCGCGCCGATTGAGATCATTCGGCAGTATATCGAGCAACAACAAATGCCCCACTAACAATCAGGACACTATCGTGTCCGCGCTATTCATCCCCGCCCTGAACGACGGGGCTTTTCGCGCATTCCGGTAAAATGGCGCCAAACAGAATCACCAGCAAAAAGGCGGCAGTGATGCCAAGCAGACTACTGATCAGGCTGCGCCATTGGCTTAACAGCGACTTGAATGCCCAGTACAGCATGGTCAGGCTCCTCTCAAGGCGGTGGCGGGATCGGCCTGACGCAGCATGTGCAAAGGCAGGAGTGCGCCAAGGGCCGCAAAGCCCAGGCTGGCCACAATGACATTGCCCAGTACCTGTGCATCCAGAAAACGAATTTCGTAGAGCGGTTGCAAGGTTTCAATCAGATGCCCCAGTGCCAAGGCAATAAGCAGGCCTGCGGGAAAGGCGACGAGCAACAGCAGCAGGCACTGCTGCAGTACCCCCCCCCGCCAGCCGTGTGGCACTAAAACCCAACGCCATCAGCACGACCAAGTTGCGGCGGCGAGCGCGAACGTCGGCATCCATAATCAGCGTGACCACCAGAAAACCGATCACATAGGCCACGCTCAGCAGCAACCCTAACACCGGGCCGAACATCGCGCGGCCCAAGGCGACGCTGTTGTGGCCGAGTTGAGCGGACGAGAGCACGTCCACCTCGGGTACTTGCTGTTCGACACGGTGCGCGACTTGTGCCGCACTCGCGCCCTTGTCCAGATCGAGCAGCAGAAAGCTGAGCAAGGGGAACGTACTAAGATCAGGCGCCAGTTGTGATTCCAGAAACAAATCCAGCATGCCGTCGTAACCAATGTAGGCAAATGGCATAAATAAAGCGGCATGACCGGTGGTAATACCGGCGATCTGAAAATCGAAGTCGGCGATGGTAAAGCGATCTCCGACATGCAATTGATATTTTTGTGCCAGCGAACGATCAATCACGATATCCCGACTTTGCTCCACCGCGTGGCCGGTAGCCAAGTGGGCAGGGCCGCCTTTTATGTCGTAGACAAAGACATAAATCGGGGTTTTTTGGTTGTCCTGCTGATAGATGACGGGAATGCCGGTAAGCGGCCAGGCATCGGCAACGCCGTCCACCGCTTCAACGGCCGCGCGTGCCAATTGCGGTAGTGACGAACGCGCCCCCAGCAGGTTGGTGACGCCGGGTTGTAGGGCGATCAGTTCCGTGTCTAAATCCAGCGCGGTGCGGTTAAGTTGATGGTAAAGCCCCAGCTCAAACCCTTGTAGCACCAGCAATACGGCCACGACGGCAGCCAATGCCGTCGCAGTCAGTGTCGTTCGGACGACATCCAGCTGCAGTTGTCGCCAAGCCAGTTGCCACATGGTCGGAATCCGATCTAAGCCAGGGGTTGGAAATCAGGTGTTGCCAGGTGGTATGTGTGACCTATTGGGTCTGTGCATCGTCACCCTCCCATCCCTATTTGTTGTTAACGCTAAGGATAACTATAGCGCCCGCTGTGAAGAGCGGGCGCCTGCTTCGTGTTACCGGTTGCTGCCAAATTGCAGTCGCTGGTATTCGTAAGCGCTGTGGGCAGTTTTAGTGTGATGTTCGCTTGTTGCCCATGGCATATGGCGAGAACTCAACTTGGCGTCGTTTATGTTTTCAAGCTGCCAGCGCTTATGTTGCGCAGCAGTATGACCCATTTCGGACGCGTTTGGCATCGTACGAAGTGTGAGTGGGTTTTGATGCATTGGCGGGTGTTGTTCCCAATAATTTCCGCCATCTGCCAATGTTGAACCGGATGCCATAACAAACAAGAACCCCGTGATCATTTTTGAAACTTTCATAAGTATATGCCTCGTAAATATATTCGATAAAAATATGTCATTGATTGAGTAAGATGCTTATTGATCAATCAATGTGGATATCTGAGATAACGGCCCTGCCGAGCAAGGCGTATATCAGACGACACGAGGCGGTTTGGTTTCCGGTTCCAGTTCAATGCGGTGCAGCAGGGCAAGATACACAAAGTGCGGTTGCTCCACCAAAAATCGCGGACTGGTTAAATGGCTGGGAATGGCCGAGCAGCTGGTGCACTGATGGCAGTCGCTCTGCGCCGAATCGACAGAGCAATGCACCGTATCATAATCGGCTGCGGAGGCGAATGTTTGCCCGGCGGTGTCGGTGACCACGGGTACAACAGAGGTATGCACATCGGCGCTACTTTGCGGCCAGACTCCGAACGCAATAGACGGGTGCTCAGTCAAAAGACTGAGCAACAACGTCAGCAGCAATACGGAAAATGTAGGCCTTTGGCCGAGCATCGCGGTGGCACCTCTGAAACGGCGGACAATAACGAAAAGGTTTAACGCAGCATAGACTGGTGGGTAGAACCCCGTCAATACTTGTGGCAATGACAATTGTGTAATATTTGAAATTCGATTACCGGCTTAGATCCCCATCTAACTGAACAGGAATCTTTCCCATGACGGCTATCCCTAGCAAACGTACACCCACAGTCCGCTACCCTTGGTATGTGCGGCTGTTTTTCTGGAATCAGCGTCGTCGTTATGGTCAGGTGCTGGAGCCGGCCAAGCTCTGGGGGCGTAGCCCCAAGGTGTTTGCGACGTTGGCGTTGCTGTTCGGCGCGCTGGATCGAAAATCCTCGCCGATCGAGCCGGCGTTACGTTCACTCATTACCGTGCGCGTGTCGCAACTCAATTGGTGCCGGTTCTGCGTCGACATCAATTCGATGATGGTGTTGCGCCGTGGCCAAAGCGAAGCCAAATTGCAGGCACTGGAGACGTTTCGCGATAGCGATTTGTTTACCGTGCGGGAAAAAGCCGCGTTGCACTATGCCGAGCAGATCACCTTGTCGGATCGGCAGGTGACGCCGGAGGATCGATCCCGCCTTAGGGAATACTTTTCAGAAGACGCCCTGATAGAACTCACCGGGCTGATTTGCTTTCAGAATATGTCGAGCAAATTCAATGCAGCCCTGGATGTCCCGCCACAGGGATTTTGCCAAGTTGCTCCCCAGGTGGGGGGCAATGCGTAAAGTAAAAGCTGAATAATTACGCAAGTTCGGCAGACGACTTGGCGATGTCTTTTTTAAAGAGCTTCCAATACATTCCATAAACCACGAAAGGAATAATAAATTCCAGCACCATCGCGGGGATGAGAATAGCGGACGGTGTACCCACCGTCAGGGTCGAGATCAAACGCCCTACGCCACCCATCAGCACATTCAGCCCGGTGACCAGTGCGACCAGGGCTAATAAATACAATACGAATCTGAGTGTTGCTGCCATGCCATTATCCTCGATAGTTGAAAGTCATTTTCGAACAATGCGAGCCTGCAGAAACAACTGCCTGACACCGTATTCCATTCGGCCTGATCGGAGTGGGCTCCGCAAAGGTAATTTGTCGCTTTTTGATGTTTGCAGCAACAGAATTTATAAACAAAAGACGCAGGTGATGCGGAGCTAATCCTGTTTTGTCGTGTGGTTCTTTAATGCAGAAAATAATGTTGCTACCAATGCTATAAAGCGGCACATTAGCCGGACATTCACGGTTGAAGCCGAAAAATGAACGCTGATTTTTGAGGTTGGCTACACGCTTGTTAGCTTAAGGAGAAATAGAGTATGGATACCTGTTTGTACAGCAATATGATTTGGAGCGTCGTGGCAACGGCAAATACTCATGATGTTGTTGAATACCTGAAGAAGAATTTAAAGAGTATTCAGTCCGTTAAAAAACTTGAAAATATTGATAGCTTAAAACCGATGTGGCGAAGTGATTGCCTGTTAGTGGCCAGATGCGGTGATTCTGTTTATATCGGCGGGTGGGGATTGCCGTATGGAAATATTCAATGGTTAGGAAAAATTAACACCTTAGAGAAAAATGTTGATAGCGTTTTAAGTCTTATCAATGGTCTTAGTGCTGAATTCGGCGAAGCTTCTGTTTTTGGAAGTGATCATGGCGGAATTAATTATTTTTGGGCGCGCTCTGAACAGGGCAAGACGATAAGAAAATACGCTGCTTACATCGATGAATTCGGTGAGCACGAAAAGCCGGATGTTAGTGCCGGTGAACCTACCGAAATAGAGATTGAACTATCCAAAACTTACTTAATGCCTTCAATCAATGGAGCAACAGGAACGGAGTTTCTGGACGATAACGCGGTAAAGCAAGTTGCCGCTTCCTGGAGCATTGATCCTGATACGTTGGGTGAGCAGTTTACGGAGGCCTATTTGATCGAGTTGGGTACGCATACCCTACGGATAGACCCTGATGATGCTTCCGTTGATGGTCGTTATTATTTCCGGGTTCAGGATTTTAATCCCGAGCGATCGCAGGATATCTCCAATGCGATATTGAAATTTTTCAATCAAGATACTGACTTAGGTGTTCAAACCGGTCTCGTGTGTACCAAGGTAATGATGAAAGAAAAAGAAACATATCTCGTCATGTTTTCTCGATCCAATGAAACAAATGCTCGCGTGAAGTTTTTCACAGAATTGTGGAAAGCGAAAATTGAAGAGGCAAATCAAGGCCCTTGTTTCACTGGTTGTAGCTTTGACGCCGAAGATTAAGTTTCTAAACATCCCTGGCTAAGCTCATTACTCATTCAGGGAAGTTTATACTGCTTCACCGGTCACGGACAGGCTGCATTTGAAGGGCAGCTGGCCTGTGGTCCGCTTAACAGAATTCAAGCCGATACTGTACCGGGTAATCAGGCATCGGAAGCACTGCTTCGTCGGTTGGGCTTTCAAGAAGAAGGGCGGCGGCGTGAGGCCGGTTTCTGGAAGGGGCGGTTTCACGATCTGAAGTGTTTTGGATTGCTTAAATCTGAATTCAAATCCTGATCAGGTGATGCGCCGGGGGCTGTCGGCAGGAGCAGTTGGGCTCGCGTTTGCGGGTCTCGCTGGCGCAAGATGCCTTATTAAAAAATCGGTAAAGGCCGCCGTTTTTGCGGGTGTAAATGCTCGTGAAGGATAAACCAGCCAGATGGCGGTATCAAAGCTGACGCCACTCACATCCCAGTCTGGGAGCAGTTGTACGAGACTTCCGTTGCTGATGTCTTCTTTAACGGTCCAGTCGGCAAGCATCGCCACGCCCATTCCGTTTTTTACACAATCCCTGATCACCGAGGCGGTGGTCAGGGTTAGGAATGGTTTGATTGGCATTACCTGCTCCGTACCATTGCGGCGAAAGCACCACGCCTTGCTAAATTCGGGATAGGTAAAACTGATGAGCGAATGCAGCGGAATCTCTTCGGGGGTGGTGATTGGTCTGACTTGTTTGAGATACCCGGGGCTGGCAACCAGCACATAGTTTACCTCCGCAAGCTTTCTTGCCACAAAGCTGCTATCCGGCAATCTGCCGTGACGAATCGCGACATCAAATTGATCAGTAATCATGTTGGCGCGCGTATCCGACAGTGTCAGTTCAAGATAAATATTCGGATATTGCTCATGAAACGCTTTAAGTAGCGGCGCGATCACAATCTGACCGAAGGAGACGGATGCGGTCACACGTAATCTGCCCGATGGCTCAAGAGATTGATCAATGATCTCTTGATGAGCTATTTCAAATTCTTCGACCAGTGCCTCAACTCGCTGAAAATAGCGCTCCCCGGCTTGTGTGGGGGTCAGGTTTCGGGTGGTTCGCTGAAACAGCCGGGTGTTTAACTGCGCTTCTAAGGTCGCCACGGCACGCGACACTGACGAGGCGGCGACATTGAGATCTTTAGCCACGGTGGCAAAGCTTCCTGCCCGGTAGACCGCGACAAATAATTTGATATGTTCCAGATTCATTCGTGCATTATCCGCATTAATGATTTGCATTCCGGGTAGTTTATTGAATAAAAACGCATATATAAACTTCTTTTCACACCCTATACCGACGAGATGGAGAGAAGCCATGCCCACACTGTTACGTTTAGATAGCAGCCCACGCGAAGAGGGTTCGCATTCGCGAGCCATTGCCGATCTGGTTGAGCAACATTTGCAATCCACGCATTCCGATCTGATCGTTACGCGGCGAGACTTGTCGATGATGGCGATTCCACCGATCGCCAATGAAACCATTACGGGTTTTTATACCCCCGAGGAAGCCATGACTCCCGCGCTTAAAGAGGCCACCTCACGCTCTGATGAGTTGATTGCACAATTAAAAAGTGCAGATAGCCTGCTTATCAGCGCGCCCATGTATAACTTCAGCGTGCCTTCGTCGCTCAAGGCGTGGATCGATCAAATTGTTCGAATCAACGAAACCTTTAGTTTTGATGGTGCTTCTTTTAAGGGTTTGGTTCCTGTGAAACGAGCTATTCTGGCGTTGAGCTACGGCGCACAGGGTTATACCGATGGTGGTGGTTTGGCTCCAATGAATTTCTTTGAGCCTTACCTGGTATCACTGCTGACATTTTTGGGGGTTGAACATATTGAGGTTTTCAGACTGGAAGGAACGTCCGGTCTTAGCCCTGATAGCATTGCTGACGAAAAAGCAAAACTTTCGGCCGCAATAACCCAAACATTGCAGGTGTTAGAAGAGGTGGCAACCGTTTGACTGCAAAGTTAAAGCATTCCTGAAAAAAACGGCGGCGTGTTGATGTTATGCCTGGTCACGCATTAACACGCCAGCGGGCCTATCTTATTCCGCCGCGAGCAAGTAATTCAGGTATTTTTTGTAGCGGAAGCACTTGGTTGACCGCGTTGAGTGCAATGGCTTCTTTCGGCATGCCAAACACGATTGAGGTGGCTTCATCCTGTGCGACCGTATAAGCGCCCTGGTCGAGCATTTCCTTAAGCCCCCGAGCGCCATCGCCCCCCATACCGGTCAGAATGACACCGGTTGCATTTTTACCGGCGCATTTGGCAACCGAACGAAACAAGACATCCACCGACGGTTTGTGTCTGTTTACGGGGGGGCCATCCATTACCTTTACCTGATATTGGGCGCCACTACGTACCAGTGTCATATGCCTGCCACCGGGTGCCACAATGGCTCTGCCCGGTAATACCCGCATGCCATCGATGGCTTCCAGCACTTCGATGTCACAAATCTGATTCAATCGCTGGGCAAACAAGGCCGTAAATTTTTCCGGCATGTGCTGCACAATGACTATGCCCGGGGTGGTACGGGGTATTCGGGTTAAAATGGCTTCCAGCGCTTGAGTACCGCCGGTAGAGGTGCCGATGGCGATGATGCGATCGGTTGTTTCAGCCATGGCCACCTGATCACCTGCAGGCGCAGAAGTACGCGCCACGGCCGGGGCGCTTGGCCACGATGCCCGCAACGCACGGCAATTTGAACCAGCGGCTGCCCGAACGGCCGTCACCAGATCGTTGGATGAGTCAGTGAGGAAGTTTTTCAGCCCCAGCGTGGGCTTGGTGATGACAGCCACTGCGCCCGCTGACAGCGCCTGCATCGCGGTTTCGCTACCTTTTCCCGTGAGGGTGGAGCATATGATGACTGGCGTAGGGCGCTCGGACATGATTTTTTTGAGAAACGTAATGCCGTCCATGCGTGGCATTTCGACATCCAGCAGGATCACATCGGGCCAGAATTGTTCCATTTTCTTGAGCGCAAATATCGGGTCGGAGGCCGCACCGATGACGTCGATATCCGGTTGCCGACTCAACAGATCACTCACCACCTGGCGTACCACGGCGGAGTCATCCACCACCATGACGTGTATCGGTTTAGCCATGTTGTTTTGCTTCCTGATCATGAATCAGTCGACCCAGCTCCATATCTTTGACCAAAATGTTTGAGAGCCACCATTTGGATAAAAAGGCCATGAGCTGCACCGGTACCATTTTGTCTTTATTCATGTAGGCTTGCTGAAAGCCTTTTAGGCGTATGCGGTAGGCTTCGTGCTCTGCTTTGTGATTCTCTAGCTCGGCCGAGGGAATGCCAGCATCAAACGCAATTCGCTCTTCCGAACTGAAGTGTTCTTCGGCATAGCGATTAAAGGCATCCAGTAGCTCCCAGCTCTGCGAAACGGGGGCTCCACCGCTAACCGTTTTGTACAGCGCATTGAGATAGCCTATTAGCTTGCGATGCTGATCATCAATCCGACCAATGCCGATACAATAATCGTCTTTCCACTCAATATACATCAGACACCTCTCTCAATAACGACTGGCGCATCGCCTGAAACACGGGGGGCCGGAACATAGCGTACCCACACATCTCCATTGGACAGATCCAAAATCAGATTTCGTCGCCCATTCCCGCCCACATGCTTCACCTTCAATCTAAAACCATAGTGGTTTAAAAGCTGGCAGCCCACATCAATATTGCGGTTACCTACATCATGCATGGCCTGCGCTTTATCCTGGGAGCCAAACATTCTGGCACCACCGAATATTTTTGCTTCAAAACTCGACGGTGACACACCTAACGTGTTCACTTCTTTCATAAAGAGTGCAAATGCACCGCTGGCGTAGCGCCCGTCAAAAGATAAAGCATCTTTTGTGCTGCTTTTGTTGTTTTCTGGCAACAGATAATGGCACATGCCTCCTTTATGCAATGTGGGATGCCATAACGTAATGGCAACACAGGATCCCAGCAAAGTACGCACTTCGCCTTCCGGGCCGCCAAAATAAAATCCACCTGGCTGAACGAAAGTTTGCTGGCCTGAATACTTATCCTTCGTGCCATTCATTTTGACTGTTTCCGGTAAACGGTGGGTTTTTCCTGCTGCATCGAGGTGGTCAATCCGTTCAGGCTTTCTGAATGACCAATGAATAACCAGCCCTCTTTGCGAATCTGCTGTACTACCCGATTAACAACCCCTTGTTTGGTTTGCATATCAAAATAAATCAGGACGTTTCTCAGAAAGGCTACATCAAACTCGCCTAAGCTCCCCAGCGACGAGGTGAGATTGGCCTCGCGGAAACTCACTTTGTGTCTTAACTCCGGAACAATACGCACGGTTCCTTCCCGACTGCCGGTGCCTTTTAAAAAATATTTTCGCAAAAAGCCCGTCGGCAGCCCGTCCAGTCGTGAGGTTGTATATACGCCGGATTGCGCCCGGCTCAATGATTCACGACTGATATCGGTCGCGACAATTTCCCAGGGGTGCTTATCCCCCAGCAACTCCATTAACACCATCGCCAGAGTATAAGGCTCTTCGCCGGTCGAACTGGCTGCGCTCCATACGCGTAGTGTTTCGCGCTCTCCCTTGGCTTTCAGTCGTTGCGGTATGACGTGTTGCGCCAGAAATTCAAAATGTTTGGGTTCCCGGAAGAAATAGGTTTCATGGGTGGTTAATAAATCAATCATCCGATGAAACTCTTCTTTGCCGTACTCGCTGGTCACCAGACGATAATAAGCACCGAAGTCGGGAAGCTCACACTCTCTAATGCGCCTGGCCAGACGACCCGATACCAGATGCCGCTTGCTTTCACTAAAGCAAACACCCGCTACCTTGTACATCAAGTCCCTGAACAAGGCGAACTCTTCCTGGCTGATCATCGCCAAACTAGGATGCGTCATGAGCCAGCGCCTCATTCGCCCCTGCCGTCAACCGGCTGATCTGCGCTAATTCGTTGAACGAAAACACTTTGGCGACGTCGAGAATGATCACAAAAGCGTCCTTCACTTTACCCATTCCCTGAATAAAATCCGTTCGGATTTGCGCCCCGAACGAAGGAGCGGGCTCGATATCCGCTTCATCAATATCCATTACTTCGTTAACCGCATCGACCATCACGCCCAATATCTGGAGGCGATTCTGATATTCCACTTCAACGATAATAATGCAGGTACGCCGCCCGGTTTGCGTGCGCTTGCCGCCAAACCGGGCGGAAAGATCAATCACAGGAACCACCGCACCACGCAGGTTGATCACCCCCCGAACCGTGTCCGGCATCATGGGGACTTCTGTCATTACGCCATATTCGATAATTTCCCGGATATGCAGAATATCAATGGCGTAATTTTCTCCGTCCAGCGTAAAAACCAGCACCTGACGCGGTGCCTGTCCTCCCGACTCTCCGGATACGTTCTGAACTGCTGTATTTGATGCAGACATAACCGCCTCCTTCGCTCAGAAACGAACGTATTCTGGATCGTCGTCTACCAGCATCACCGGATGTTCAGACCGATTCGAAACCGTTGAGGGTCTGGCTTTTTGCCGGCTCAAGGTGTGAACGGTGGCAGACGCTGGTTTTTGCATCAGATCTGTCGTAGGCATCGTGGTCATCCTTAAGGTGAATAATCCTACCAATCCTTGCAGTTTCTCTGCCTGTGCACTCATCTCCTCGGCGGTCGCGGCAAGCTCTTCGGACGCCGATGCGTTCTGCTGGGTCGTCTGGCTGATTTGGTTCATCGCGGTGTTGATCTGAGCGGCGCCGGCGGATTGCTCTTCCGACGCCGCCGCAATTTCCTGTACGAGTTCCGCGGTTTTCGCAATAGACGGCACCATTTCGATCAACAGCGTCCCCGCCATTTCGGCTGTTTTGACGCTGGTATCCGCCAGCTCGCCGATTTCCTGCGCGGCAACCTGACTGCGCTCGGCCAGTTTTCTGACCTCTGCGGCGACTACGGCAAATCCTTTACCGTGCTCACCCGCACGTGCCGCCTCAATGGCCGCATTCAGCGCCAGCAGGTTGGTTTTATAAGCGATATCATCAATGATGCTGATTTTATCGGCGATGGATTTCATGGCTTCCACGGTCGCTCTTACCGCTTCGCCGCCATCATTGGCCTGGGTTGCCGACTTGCTGGCAATGCCGTCAGTCACCTTGGCATTTTCGTTATTCTGTGCGATGGAGGCCGACATTTCTTCGATGGACGCGGTGGTTTCCTCCAGACTGGCCGCCTGTTCAGAGGCTGCCTGTGACAGGGATTGCGAGGTGGCATTAACTTGTTCTGAGGCAGATGACAAAGATTCCGCAGCCAAATGGACATTACCTATGGTTTGCGCCAGCCGCTCTACCATATTACGCATGGCGTAGAGCAGGCTGCTGCTATCACCCTGTTTGATCTGCACATCAACGGTAAGATCGCCATCTGCCACGATGCTCGCGATTTCAGCCGCGTAGCCGGGCTCACCGCCCAGTTGGCGCAGCAGGCTGCGGGAGATAAATCCACCCAGCGACGCCGTTAACAGCATGACCAGACCGCTGGCGATGGAATAGAAAATCAACAGACTACGGGTGTCGGAAGCGGTTGCTTTGGCCACCGTCATAATCTGTCCTGCAACCAGCTGCTCAACTTCCAGTAACTGATCGATACGGGCTGTTGATAAGGTAAACCATTCGCCGGCATTGACATTAAAGTTGCCGGTGGCCGACTGAATGGTCTTGCGGATTGCCAGCACTTTTTGTGACACATCGCTGTTGAGCACTTCCGATAGTTTTTCTGCGGCGTCTGGCGTGGCGGAGCTATTGAACACTTTGAAATAGGTATTCTGACTGGCTTCCAGGGTCACCAGTTTCAGCAGCAGGGTGTTATCAATCTGATCTTTTACCAGCACGCCAGTGGCAAACGCCCGTTCATGTCCGGAATACTCCTTGGCATTGAGAATAGCGAGATAGGCATTACTCATTAATCCGATGGTCTGGTCGGTATTTAAGCCGGAAATACTCTCACTCACTCCCAGCAACTGGGCGATGGCGCCGGTAAAATAGGCGTCAGACGCGGGAGGGGGCAGTGTCAGGTCGGAAATCAACTTACGCTTGTCTTCCAACTCCTTCATGGCATCCAGCACATTTTCCAGCATCTCTTTCAGTTCACCGGATTGCTCTGCGCTATTTAGGGTGGCCAGCTTGTCTTTAAATTCTTTCAGTGCTTTATCGGTCTTTTTGCGTTGCTGTGGCAATTCGGCTTTGAATTTCTCACCATGGGACGAAATAAAGCCCGCGCTGAGTCCTCGCTCCACCTGCAAGGTATGAACCAACGCACCGGATTTGACCGATAGATCCATTAAGGTAGCAATGGTTGAGGCTTCTCGCGTGGTTTTCCAGCTATCGCTAATGACCACACCGGCCAGAAACAAAAGGGCAATTAAAGGAACGGCTAACAAAAAGCTTAATCTGGCTTTGACTGTTTTAAATAAGCGCATGGCTTTTCTCTCCTGACAATTCGAATGCTACGGGGCATAGGCTGTTAGCGAGATACCCCGTGTGACTAAAAGATGTCGTGCCGACATCAAGTCATCTCCAACTGCCGTAGCAGGCAAAGAAACCGCTGTGAAATCTTTAAACCGGAACGTTTTCGCATAGTCTGTGACACTCCTTCAGGCAACGTACGCTTGGCATCAGGCCGGTACGTGCTGGTTTTCTGCGTGCATGGCGCGCTGTATCAGCTGTGCCACATCCAATATCAGCGCCACTTCGCCGCTGCCGAGAATGGTGGAGCCGGAAATGCCGCTAACGCCTGAAAACAAAGGCCCGAGCGATTTAATAACGGTTTGGCATTCCCCCTGAAGATGATCGACAACGATGCCGATCTTGCGTCCGGCGAAGCCCACCACCACAATGTTCTGCCGAACCGGCGAGCGGCCCGCGACATTAAAAAGCTGACGTAAACGCAAATAGGGCAACACCTCGCCCCGTAAATTCAGGTAGTCGGCACCTTTAACGCCCTCTGGCAGTTCAATGCACTCAATCACGCACTCCAGCGGCAGAATGAAGGTGGAGTAGCCAATACCAACTTTGAAGCCATCGATAATGGCCAGCGTTAAAGGCAGATAGATACGCATCATGGTGCCCTGACCGGGAACGCTGTCGATATCCAGTGTGCCTCGTAGTGCTTCGACATTGCTTTTGACGACATCCATACCGACCCCTCGCCCTGAAAGATTGGTCACGGCGGATGCGGTCGAAAATCCGGGTTCAAGTATCAATCGATAGATATCGTGTTTGCTCAGGTGTGCGTCGTCGGCTACCAGCCCCTTGCTCACCGCTTTCTGGAATATTTTTTCTGAGTTCAATCCGGCCCCATCGTCCTGTACTTCAATCACGATACTGCCGGAAACGTGGTAGGCATTGAGCTTAAGCACGCCTTGTTCTGGTTTGCCTGCCGCTTTGCGCTGTTCTGGCGACTCAATGCCGTGATCAATACTGTTGCGGACCAGATGCATTAACGGATCACCGATTTTTTCAATCATCGACTTGTCCAGCTCGGCCTCGGCACCACTGATTTCCAGCCGGATATCTTTGCCAAGCTCTTTGGAAACATCGCGTACGACACGCGGGAAACGTGCAAAAACGTCGCCGATGGGGGTCATCCGTAAGCGCAATGCGGTATCGCGAATTTCTTCCACCAGACTTAATAAATGAGACGTGGATTCCTGCAGGTCGGTATTCAGTGTTTTTTGCGCCAGCAGTTCAGTGGCCGCACCGGCAATCACGAGTTCGCCCACCTGATCAATTAACGCATCCAGACGATCCGCAGGCACTTTGACACTTTTTGCCTCTCTGGCACGGCGCTCATCACCTTCTTTTTGCCGCGCCAGCGCCAGATCAACATCAGACTTTTGCACCGACTTTTGAGCGATCAGCAACTCCCCAATGGGTTCAGCGATGCCCGAATGTTGTGTGTCCAGCGCTCTCGATAATTCGTTTTCGGTGATACTGCCACAAGCAACCAGCAGTTCTCCGATACGAGCCCGAGCTTCCTGTGCATTTTCCATTAAGTCGAAATAGTCCTGGATCAGACTGTGCGGAGGCAGAATGGTGATGCGAGCCTGATCTGCCACAAACTCGAAAGTGGCTTCAATATCACTCTTGGATGCAGAACTGCGTAATGCAATTTCAAACCCGAAATAACAGTCCTCAGGGTTCATTGCAAAAAAGTCCGGCAGGTCGTCGTACAAAGTTTCAACATGCACGACATCGCCCAGGGTATTGAGAAAATCAATCAGTGACAAAGGGTCGAGACCGTACATCAACAGATCATGGTCAAATCGCAGCGACACATGCCAGCAATCACTTTCGACCTGTCCTTCGCGTGGTTCGCCATTAGCTAAAGCGGCTGTGGTTTCGACGGCAGCCGCCGGTTGTGTGGTTTGCTGCGCCTGATCCGGGTGATTATGGGCATGGAGTTTCTGTATCAGGGTTTCTCCCAGGGCCTCATCAACGGCGGTTCCCTCTGCCTCGGCCCGAACCAGTGACTCGATTTGGTCGCGACACTCCAGAAGCAGTTGAGCCAACGCAGGTGTAAACATCAGTTCGGCGTTGCGTAGCCGATCCAGCAATGATTCGACTTCGTGGGTAAAAGACACCACACCGGACAAGCCGAGCATACCGCCAGACCCTTTGATGGTATGGGCACAACGAAACAGTGCGTTCATTTCCTCGCTGTCGGGCACACGCCCTTCCGCCCCCAGCAGAATATCTTCCATCTGCGTTAAGAGATCATGGCTTTCTTCGAAATAGGTGTTGAGCGAATCAGAAAAGTTCATGTTCACCCCCTGTTGACGACGCATTCGCGAATGGCTCCGCGAGGTCTATCTGTTCAGCCAGGTTAGCAATGCCAGCGACATGAACGACAGCCGAAGAGTGGTTGATGAGTCGAACGGATTTGTTTTCAAGGCGCTTGATCGCCAACAGCAGTTGCAAGGTTGTGGTATCGGCCCTTTCGACCTGACCCAGATCGATTTCGATCGTGTCATGGGCTTGTAACACATCAACAAGGGCGGCTTTAATCTCTGCTGCCTGACGGATGACGGCATCACCCTGAAGCGTTACAAGACAACCCCTTTCATTTGTTTCGACAATGACCGGCATGACTGACTACTCCCAAACCTCAGTAAAAGTCGACCAGGCGGCTGTCTGCTCAGCATTGGGTACGTTTACTGACGGCACAAATATGAATTACGGGAGTTAGTTTAAAAAAAATAGCGGGAACAAACAGTTGGAGGAACTCCGGAAATTTATAGGGGTAAACCCCAATAAGAGGCTTATGGGGTAGGGTGAATCCCCCCCATCGCCGCCGTTAACGAAGCCAGTTCGGTAGACGAGCGCACTTTCATTTTATCCAGCAGGCGACTGCGATATTCTTCCACGGTCTTCAACGCGATATTGAGTTCTGCCGCGATTTGCTTGCTACGCATTCCCTTGACAACGTAGGTCAGCACCTCGCGTTCGCGTGGCGTTAACGAGGATAGCCGGGCCTGTAACTCACCATTGGCCATTCTCAGATCGTCTTCATGGTGACTTGCCGCCGCGGCCTCGTGCGCCGCCGTCAGTGCATTTTGCACGGCATCGATGAGCACCTGATCCCGGAATGGCTTGGTAAGAAAGTCTCGCGCGCCACGCTTCATCGCCTCGACCGCCATTTCGATGTCGCCATGCCCCGTCACTAAAATCAAGGGCACGTCGATCTGCAGCTCCTGCAGCTTTTTTTGCACTTCCAGCCCGGATAGCCCGGGCATCCTAATGTCCAGAACCAAACAGCCGTAGCGAAGACGTTGCGCTTCGGCCAGAAAATGTTGGCCGGACTCAAAGCCCTGCACCTGAATGCCGACGCTCTCCAAAATGGCCATCATGGCTTCGCGCATCGCCCCGTCATCGTCGACGACCGCGACCTGTTCAGTCTGACTTGAATCCATATTTCCCCCTGAATTAGTGGTCATTCACTGACTGCCTTTGGCTTGCATATCGGGCAATGAGAAATAGAAGCAGGTTCCTCCGCCCTCCCGGGCCTTCGACCAGAGTTTGCCGTTATGCCGCTCAAGAATAGAATGGACGATAATCAGCCCTAAGCCGACGCCATCCGCTTTGGTGGTCAGAAAGGGTTGCGGTTGAAACTCATCGAAAGACAGTTGCTTCGACAAACCTGCCCCCCGATCAGCGATTTCAACAATCACCTGCGAATTAGATTTGTCTTCGGACGCCCGAATGTCTACCACGCTTTTTTCTGTGCTGTCTGACATGGACTGAATGGCATTTCGCAAAAGATTGAGCATCAGCTGCTCCAATAAAACGCGATCAACATTGACGAACAAAGGTTGTTCGGGCAAGTCGACATCAAAGCGGGTATTGCCGTTGCGGGCGTCCGCCTGAAGCCATTCCAGACTTTCCTGGATCAGTTCGCGCATATCCACTTGTTCCGGCTGGAACCGACTTTGGCGCGAAAAATTACGCATTCGCCAGACAATCTTGCCTGCCCGCAGCGCCTGCTCTTCAATCTTCCCGGCCAGTTTACCGGTTTCACTTTCCAGCCCCAGTTTACGCATCAGAATCCCCGCATAACTGCTGATGATTCCGAGTGGCTGATTGATCTCATGCGCCAGCATTGAGGCCATTTCCCCGAGCGACAGTAGTCTCGCCGAATGCGAAAGACGCCCCAGTTGTGCGTCCCTTACTTTCTGACGCATTTTGGTTTCCGTGATGTCTCGCGCCGTACCAATGATTTTGCTTGCTTGCGCCTGTGTATTCCATTCCATAACACGACAACGGAAAGTCACCCAGATGGTTTGTCCATCGGCTCGCTTTAACCGGCACTGACTAAACAGCTCCTCTTTTTTTCCCGCGAGCAATAACTGGAATTCTTCCGCTATTTCCGGCAAATCTTCTTTAAAAAAAACAGACAGATGTTCCTTCAGGCTCACATCGGTGGGGGCGCCCTGCAATTTCAGCATGGTCAACCAATGGGGAGAGCGATATACCTGATGGTTATCGACCTGCCACTCCCATAGTCCATCGCCATGGCCTTCAACCGCGAACCGCCAGCGGGCCTCACTCTCGCGCAGCTGTCGTTCAATCAATACCCGCTGCTGCACATCCCGATGCGACATAATCAGGTAAGATTTATTTTCAAGCTCGATTCTCCGCACCGATACCGATGTTGATATGACCGGGCCTTCATTGCCACCAAACTGACACTCCAGACCGTCAATCGGAATCCCGCTGATCATCATTTCCCGAGCCGCCCGGGCCTGTAACTGGTTCGTCCACAACAGGTGCTCATCGACACGTTTACCTATCAACGCTTCGGGAGTCGCGCCCACCATAAAGCAATAAGCATTATTAACCGCCACATAATGACTTTCCGTTTCGCAGGTTGTCAGCGCCACCGCGTCTGGTAGCTGCTCTAGTGACAGGCAGGGCAGGCGCCCTATTGCTGACCCATCGGGTGTAGATGTCATTTTTTTCCCTGCATTCGGTTCTGATTCCGGCTGGCTGTTTTTCGGCTCCTATCAGCTTAGCAGCCTGTAAGTGTGGTTGCGCTGTTCATCGTAGATGGCACCCAAAATTGATCGCGTGGGCTAATTCAAGGGTTATGCATTGCATTGAAGAATAGGGTTGCGATCAAAACCAAAAACCGGCACATTGCCGCTGTAGGGTCTGAGAAGAAGGCATTAAAGAATACTGGCGTTAAAAAAATCAGCTCAGTCTGGATGGCAAGCCAACCTACATTGTTGAAAAAAATGCCTAAGTAACCATCGCGCCAGAAGGTAAGGAAAATAGTAATGAAATGGATTCATTCGATTGTCCTGGGAATGCTTTGCTATGGGACTTTGTCCTCAGGAGGCAGTGCTTCTGCAGAGGAACTGTTGGATGCAGAGCCGTTGTCCGAGTTGGCGCAGCGTGCCGACTGTTCGCATATCAGCACCACCCGACCCGAAGCGTTGCAAGTGTGTGGCTGGATTGATGCCTACAAGCGCGGTGAGCGTGTGCCGGAGGAGGACTTCCTCGCGCAGGGGCGATATATCGGTAAGGGCTTTCGTGTCTATGCGAATGGCAAGATCGAGTCTTTGCTGATGGCAGTCGGGTATCGCCTGACGAAGAATTTCCATAAAAAAATTTACTATCCCAACCAGCTTTGTAGTTTGTATGTGGTGCCTACTTCTCCTCGTGAATAGCAAAGTGTGGAAGATGCGCTAGCAAATCTGGGATTGATGTCAGTAGCGGATAACGCCGCCGTGAGTTTTGCAAGGGAATACGAGTGGACCTCCGACCAGTGTAAATCGGTAACCACCGGTCAGGGCGGTCGTGAATTGATTTCGAACGATGGCACCTGGCGTGCAACCCGTTGGCGCAATCCGCTGGTCTTCCTGGCTGAGGATGACTCGGTCGATGATGCGCTGTTGATTTTTCAGGGTATTAATTTGCCATAATCCTCCTCACGGGGTGGCTTTTTGAAGTGCCATGATCAGTGTTTTGAGGAAACGCGCGGCTTCTCCTCCGGTGACGGCGCGATGGTCAAACGTGATCGACAATGGCATGAGGCGGCGTATGGCGATCTGCTGTTGCCGTGCTACGACTTCTTCCCGAATGACGCCTGCGCCTACGATGGCAACCTGCGGTGGTACAACAATGGGGCTGGCGTAACGGCCGGCAATGGTTCCGAAGTTTGAGAGGGTGATGGTTGCCCCCTGCATTTCGGCAGGGGGAATGGTTCGTTTGGCGACATCTTCCCGCAGCTGGTTGAGGCCTTCGCGCAAGGCGTCCTGGGAGCGATTGGCAACATCGCGAAGTACGGGGACAAACAAGCCTTCCTCGGTATCCACGGCGATGCCGAGATCGACCGACTGACGTAACCTTCGGCTCATAGTATTGCCATCAAACCAGGCGTTCAGTGCCGGATTTTTACGACACGCCACGGCCAGTGCCTGAACCAGTCGCATGGTGATATCCGTTCCGGCAGGCCAGTCATGGATATCGGCATCATCATGCAGCGTGACGGGAACCACCTGCGAATGCGAGTGCGTCATGGCATGGGCCATGGCCCGACGCACCCCCTTAAGCGGTTCGGCACTGCCGTGCTGCTGATCCAGTTGTGCGGCCTTTTCGACCTCGGCTGCCGAGATTAAACCGTGAGGCCCCGGGGTGACCTGATCGAGATTGACATTGAGCCGCTGTGCCAACGCCCGCACAGCCGGTGTCGCCCGGCCGTGCTGCACCTGAAGGCTGGAGGGCGCGGCCCCGACGATAAAATGATCCTCTCCGGCGCTGATTTCGGCCTGCTGTAGTTTCCCCACCACGGTGCCGGTATCGTGTGAGGCTTCGTTGTCGAATTCAACCAGCGGTTCACCGGTATGAATGACGTCTCCTTCGGCGCCGAACAGGGCCACAATCGTGCCGTCACAAGGGGAGGGAACTTCCACGATGGCTTTGGCTGTTTCCACTTCGACTAACAATTGGTCGGTCTGGATTTTATCGCCAACGGCCACATGCCATTTCACAATTTCGGCTTCTGGCAAGCCCTCACCCAGATCGGGCAATTTAAAATACTTCATGGTTGTTATCCTCCAGGCGCAGACTAGGATCCAAAGTTGATCACCTCGTTGGCAGCAGAAAGAATTCGCTCCACGCTGGGCATGTAGCGCAATTCCTGCCGCAAATAGGGCATGATGGTGTCGTATCCGGTGACCCGTTTCACCGGTGCCTTGAGGTCAAGCAGGCAGTGTTCCTGAAGGGTTGCTGCGATTTCCGCACCGACACCGCAATGGCGGGGCGCTTCGTGCACAATAACAGCCCGACCGGTTTTACACACAGAGGCAATCAATGTCCGGCGATCCAGCGGACTCACCGTGGCCACATCAATAACTTCACAGTGTACATTCTGCTGTTTGAGATGATCGGCGGCTTTTAAAGTCTCCTGCACCATCGCGCCCCAGGAAATCAACGTCAGATCACTGCCTTCGCGTAACGTAAAACAGGTATCCAACGGCAACGCTTCACCGTTGTCATCAACCGGTTGTGATACGGCACGATAGATGCGTTTGGGCTCAAGAAATATCACCGGATCAGGATTTCGTATCGCGGCGAGCAGCAAGCGGTAGGCTCGTAACGGAGAACTGGGAATGACGACCCGCAAACCGGGAATATGGGCAAACAAGGCCTCGGTGCTTTCGGAGTGGTGTTCCGGCGCATGAATACCGCCCCCAAAGGGCGCGCGAATGACCAGCGGGCAACTGAGCCTGCCGCGCGTTCTGTTACGCATCCGGGCGGCATGGCAGATCAGCTGTTCCATCGCAGGATAAACAAAGCCCATAAACTGTATTTCTGCCACGGGATGTAGCCCCTGAGTGGCCATGCCGATGGCCGTGCCCACAATCATGGTTTCGGCCAGAGGCGTGTCAATGACACGGGTGCGGCCGAATTCCTTGCGTAAATCGACGGTGGCTCTGAACACCCCGCCGTTCATGCCGACATCCTCACCCATGACCAGCAGGTCAGGATCGGCGTTCAACTCATGAGCCATCGCCAGATTGATGGCTTCAACCATTGTCATATTAGTCATGGGACGCCTCCTGAGTCTGGCGACGGAGTTCCTCGTACTGGTCGTGCAAATCTTCGGGAAGGGTGGCAAACAAATGGTCAAACATGGCTGTAGGAACATCGGGTTCAATCGCGGCATAATCGGCGACGGCTTTTTCTACCGTCACCTTGCAGCGCTGCAACAGTGCTTGTTCGCGCTTTTCGTCCCAGGCATTTTGTGAGGACAAATAAAGGCGCAAACGTTTGATGGGTTCTTCCTCCCACGCCTTTTTGAGATCCTCCTGCGAGCGGTAGCGCGAGGCATCATCGGCGGTCGTGTGATCGCCTAAACGATAGGTTACGGCTTCGACCAGCGTCGGGCCATGACCGGTGCGAGCGCGGGTCAAAGCGTCCGTTAAGGTGTCGTGTACTGCCACAAAATCGTTGCCATCCACCTGTACGCCAGGGATGCCCGCGCCAATGGCTTTTTGAGCCAGCGTTTCGGCGTGGCATTGCAGATAGCGGGGAGTGGATATTGCCCACTGATTGTTGGATACCAGAAACACCAAGGGCAACTGCCAGGCACCTGCCAGATTCAGACTTTCCAGAAAATCGCCTTTTGAGGTTGATCCATCGCCCCCGGAGACCAACACGGCACGCGCCTGCTGGCGAAATTTTATGGCACTGGCGACCCCAGCGGCATGACAGAACTGCGTAGCAATGGGAACGCAAATGGGTAAATCTTCGGGTTGTTTCGCGTAACAGCTGCCACGCTCATCTCCGCCCCAGTACATTAACTGTTCTACAAAGCTCACTCCGCGCAAATACTGAATGCCCAAATCACGGTAGTAAGGGGCAAAGACGTCTTCTTGGTGCAACGCTAAGCCCGCGCCGATGTTGATGGCCTCGTGACCCAACACCGAGGGGTAGGTGCCGATTTTTCCCGTACGCTGCAATGCAATCGCTTTTTGGTCAAAGGTTCTTATTAATACCATTTGCTCGTAAGCCTGTTCCAGCAACTGCAAATCGGCATAACGCGCCGGCAGCGGCATCAATGCCTTACCGGCGCTATTGATAAAACGATGGCTCTGAACGCTGAATTCGTATTTTTGTTTCATCGCTTCCCCCTTCAATAGCCATAGAGTCTGGATTCAGCCATCCGGTCAGCGACCTGACTGGTCGGGCAGTGCTCGCTACTCGCATCGTCAAATATCTGCTCCAGCGTGTGGGCAATATGATTTATTTTGGAATTGATCAGGCTGTTTTTAGCGTGGCGGTGATGCAGGGAAGCGTAGATCAGCCCGCCGGCATTGATCACGTAATCCGGGGCATAGAGAATGTGGCGTTCGAACAGGGTGTTTCCATCTTCTGGCCGGGCCAATTGATTATTCGCCGATCCTGCCACTACACTGCAACGCAACTGTTGCGTTGTAGTTTGATTAATCACGCCTCCCAAACCACAAGGCGAAAATACATCGCAAGGTGTTTGGTAGATGGTATCGGGATCACTGGCCGTTGCGCCGAAGCGTTCCATGGCGGCCTTGACTTTACTTTGATCCAGATCGGACACAGTAAGCCGGGCACCCGCTTCGTGAAGCATCTCCGCCAACAAAAAGCCCACATTGCCCAGACCTTGCAGTGCCACCGAAACACCTTCAAGAGACAGTCGCCCAAGGCGATGTTTTACCGCAGACTGGATTCCGGCCAATACCCCTTGCGCGGTATACCCTGACGGATTGCCTTCCTGTGTGGTACTGGTGACATGGGCGGTATGGCGGCGGATGATGTCCATTTCGTGAGCCGTGGTGCCCGCATCAATCGCCGTGATGTAGCGACCATTGAGTTCATTTACAAAGTGTCCGAAAGCCGAGAATAACGCTTCCGGGTCGAACTGGGTGTCCGGTTTGATAATGACTGATTTACCGCCCCCTTGCTCAATGCCGGCCATGACCGCTTTGTAGCTCATCCCCTTGGCGAGTCGAATTGCGTCGGTGACAGCTTGCTCTGTGCTGGCGTAATGAATAAAGCGACAGCCCCCCAAAGCAGGGCCAAAGCGAGTGTTATGAATAGCAATGATGGCGCGTAACCCCGATACCGGGTCGTATTTGAAGTGCAGATCGCTGACGCGATCCGGTTGCATAAACTGGAACATAATTCGCCTCCACTCTACGTTAACCTATCAAACGCCCTGCTTGTGGCGTGGTGCGCTGAATTGGTTCAGGTTTTGCCCACGTGGGATGCTTACTTTTTTTAGTATAGACAGGAGTTGGTTAAAAAGTGATCTTTTGTTTGTGCTGTTAAGATCGTCGGCGAGGGGACTAATAAACAAATTTTTAGCGCAAATCGCGGGCTATGGCGACAAAGCGCTTACAGCTCTGACAAACCCGTTTTGATCAGTGGCTGGAATTTGCAGAGCAATGTCAGGGGGCTACCGAACGGGTGTCTATCCGTCGATAGCGGGTTAAACCGCCTATTTGGTTCCCCACTTGGCGGGAGGGACGCCGGTCCAGCGTTTGAAGGCCCGGCTGAAGGCGCTGAGTTCGGAAAAGCCCAGCAGGAAAGCGATTTCACTGAGTGAGTGTTTGCCTTCTTCAAGGTATTGGATTGCCTTTTCCTGGCGTACTTCTTCGATTAACGCCTGAAAGGATTGATCTTCCAGTTTGAGTTTGCGGTAGAGCGTGTGGCGACTCATATGCAGTTCGGCGGCGATGTGTTCGGCATCCACATTGTTCTTTGCCAGCTGTCCGGCGATGAGTTGTTTTACTTTGCTGGTAATCGCCTTGCGCGGCCGGATTCTGTTGAGAATCGCTTCAACGTGTCGGGTGAGTACCTGGTGTAAGTAGGGGTTCCGTTTGGGGAGTTTGTAGTTCAGAAAATGTTTGCGGAAAACGATGGTACAGTGGGGCTGACTGAATCGTACCGGACAATGAAATATCCGCTGGTATTCACTCGCGTATTCGGGTTCCGGATGGGCGAAACCCACATGGTGCATTTTCAGTTGGGGATGAACATACATTCTGCCGCGCATCAGGGAAATCGCCATGAGTCTGTCCATGGCGGCGCGGGAGTAGCTTTCGGGGGCTTCGCAAACATAGCTTACGTAGGCAAAATCATCATCTGTGTAAAAATCCACCCGCATAGACGTATTGACGAGGCTGAAAAACGCCGCATATTGATCGAGCGCCTGTTTCAAGGTTTCACAGTTGAAAAAGATATGCCCGACGATACCCATTTCAGTGGTGCCAGTCATTTCACCAACATGTAAGCCCAGTGCCGGGTCATGGGTCACGCTCAGGGCTTCTTCCCAGAAACGGTTAAACACCTGAACTGGAATACGACTGTCCGGATTGTCGAGCGTATTGACTTTGATGCCGGCCTTGCGGGCAACCTTGGCGCCATCAAAACCATGCTGGGTCAAATAGACCAGCAGGGATTGTGCTGACGATGCGCTTACCGATAAGGTGTCTGAAGCCTGTCCCATAACATCCTTTTATCTATGTTGCTGCCAGTAGTTACAGTGATTCAACGGAATGGCCGTAAGTTTTGCTGATGAGTCAGCGGTTAACTCGTAAGGATACGATGGAATACAAAAAAAAGTAACAGGAGGTCAAACCAATGGCACATATTGTCAAGCGACTGTCACACCATAGGTCTAGTATAGGCTACATCCGCAGAGCTGATTGGATTTGGTGATCGGCCCCGATGTGGATAATTGTGTGGTGTATCTCAGCCTGAAGTGATCTGGGGAGGTCAGAGTGGCAGGGAGTACGCTGAAATGAAAATCGCATCAGGCAGAATAAGAGAGAAAATGATGGAACTGGAAATCTTTGTACCTCACAATGAGCGCGAAATGCTGGTTTATGCAGAGTTGAGTGAATATCTCAACAATATCTATTTCGGATAAGCTACCAGCGCGACACGAGAAGGCCATCTTTTTGATGGCCTTTTTGCTTTTAAAAGAGGAAGGGGGAATCAGCGGCCCATGGTCTGATCGGTCATGCGCTGGGTTAACGATTCACTGCGCACCAGAATCTCTTCAATCTTGGCCAATTGTTTCTGGGTATCTTCAGAACGCATATGGCGACTGGCATCAAAATCGAACTCTACGCCATAACGTGTGCAGCTGCCTTTGGGCTGTGCGTTACGAATCATTCCCTCTACCTTGTCAATGACAATATCCCCCATGTCGACGGAAAGGGTAATTTGCAGCATGATGCTCTGGTCGGCACTCAGTGGCTGGTCGGTATCAATCGCAATGCCTAAACGGTTGTAGTCCCTTGGTGTAACATCAACCCAGTCACCAAATAAGCCTTTCTTTACCCGCAGGCGCGCATGTAACTTGGCGGCGGGATAACGACGGCCTCGGCGGCGTTCCTGAGATGGGGCGGGTGAAGCGGTGTTAACCATGATGGCTCCTTTTTAACTTCCGATGCGACTGCTGACTGCGGCGCCCTATAATTGTAGATCAGGCTGTTTAAATTGCCTCATTTAGTCTAGTTTCTAACAAATAGACCTCATTTGACGATGTTTTTAAAGGATTTTTGCGAGATGGTGCACAGGATTATATGGCTCTGCCTTTTTGTGGGCGTTTTTATCTGGTCGGCAGTGAATCCCAAGGATTTATTTACCTGGTTTCTGGAAGTTTTTCCCGCGATGGTTGCGTTGGTGCTGATGGTGATGACTTATCGCCGGTTTCCGCTGACGCCATTGCTTTATTGGCTGATTCTGATTCACGCCATTATTTTGATGGTCGGCGGACACTATACCTATGCTGAAGTTCCCTTGTTTGACTGGTTGAAAACGGTGTTCGATGGGCAGCGCAATAACTACGACAAAGTGGGGCATTTTGCCCAGGGATTTGTACCCGCGATGGTGGCACGGGAAATTCTGATTCGCAGGAACGTGCTGGCTAAACCTCAGTGGATGTATTTTCTGGTTGTCTGTATTTGCCTGGCAATCAGCGCGTTTTATGAACTGATTGAATGGGGTGTTGCTTTGCTGTCGGGGCAATCTGCCGAAGCCTTCCTGGGAACGCAGGGTTATATCTGGGATACGCAGTCGGATATGGCGCTGGCATTGCTTGGCGCGATCATGGCGCTGCTTACGCTCAACCGCTGGCACGACGCCCAGATTGACTCGTTGGCACGCGCCCGGTCTCGTTAAAAGCCGGTCTGTTTGATGTACGTACTCAACGGTTGAAGTGCCAAGGACGGCTTCATCCGTTATGATAGGCGCCCCACCGTTCCCGTGCATGTCACGGGATATTCTGCTTTTTTGCCTGGATGTTATATGTATCAGATTTGGGATATAGATGCGGGTTTTCTTGATGATGCGTTGCTGACGGAGCAAATGCGATTACTGTCCGGCTTGGCCGCGGCCGAGGGGAATCATCCGAAGTTACCCCCTCACTGGCTGGGACATGATGGTGCGCTGGTCGTCAGACTCAATCAATTGATTGCAGAAATGCGTTTGCGAGGGATTGCCACGCCCGATTATCAGCGTGTTCCTAAGGGGGCGATTATCTGGCCGGCACGTTTTCCTCTTGCGCCTTCGGAGCAGTTTGGTTTGCTCGCCGAACGGCAGCAACAAGGTAAGCATGGCCGAATCAGTGTGCCAAAGTCGGAACACGAAATCTGGGCGCGTTATAAATATTCCATCATGGCGAGAAACCATAATAGTTATCAGATATTTGGACGGCTGGTAGCAATTCGTGCATTTACGTTTAATGACCTGCTGCTTGAAATGGTGCATGCCAAACGCGCTACACCTGCCGAAACGGATTTGCGTAACGCGCTACAGCATATGTGGGGGTACGTATCGGCTTTTTCCAGAATGCGCCCGGATACCTGTTCTTTGGCTGATTTGCTGCAAGAAGTGCAGGTACAGGCGAAAGAAAATAACGTTCAATATTTGTTGAATTCAACGGCATTGGGAGAGCTTGCGTTGTGGTGCTGAAGCTTCATCATAAAATTCAGGGAAAAGGCGAACCGATTATTTTGGTTCACGGACTGTTCGGTTCGCTGGAAAATCTGGGCATGATCGCACGCCTGCTTGCTCAGCATTACGAGGTGCACTCGCTGGATATGCGCAATCATGGCCGTTCACCTCATGTCCCGATGATGAACTATCAGCTCATGGCGAATGATATTGCCCACTATATGGATGAGAAAGGCCTGGCAAAGGCGGTATTGCTGGGGCATTCCATGGGGGGTAAAACAGTCATGCAATTTGCGCTTATGTACCCCGAGCGTGTTGAGCGCCTTGTGGTTGCCGATATCGCTCCCGTGGAGTATCCACCACACCACTCGGAAATATTCGAAGGGTTGCGGAATCTGGATCTGGACGTATTAACGTCGAGACAGCAGGCCGACGAGGTGCTATCCCGGTTTGTGCCCGAAATTGCCATTCGATCTTTCTTGTTGAAAAATCTGGTCAAAGCCGGGGCGGATCGCTTTGTCTGGCGTATGAACCTGCCTGTTATTATGCAGTGCTACAACGAGATCATGCGCGGGCAGCAGGGCGACAAGCCTTTTACAGGAAAAGTACTGTTTGTTATCGGGGGGCATTCGGGGTATGTACAAAAGTCGCATCAACCACAGGTGTTGGCGCTGTTTCCCGCTGCGAGCGTGAGAGTCATTCCCGAAACAGGGCACTGGTTGCACGCGGAGAAGCCTGAGTTGTTTGCCAAGGTAGTAGAGCGCTTTCTTGCAGCGTAAGGAAATTTAAGCCCCATAAAAAACAACCCCCGCTTGTGGCGGGGGTTGTCGGGCCGGTACTTCGTGAGCTATCCGGCGGTTTTACGAGTATGCATTAAAGCATGTTGTCTGGAAAATCACGGCCTTGTGTGCCGTAATCTTTAACTCTTATCTGGGTAGCCAGCGTTTCGGCTGGCTACTTTTTTGCTTTTTGATCTTCTGTTTACTCGCTTAGTCGCGAGGTTTTCGACCTGCTGTTTACTCGCTTAGTCGCGAGGCATTCAACCAGCTGTTTACTCGCTTAGTCGCGAGTAAACTCTGGATACGCTTCCATACCGCATTCAGCAAGGTCTACACCTTCGTACTCTTCTTCTTCGCTGACTCGGATGCCCATCACTGCTTTCAGGATAGCCCATACGATCAGAGAAGTAGCGAATACCCAGGCAAAGATTGCCAGTGCGCCGATCAGCTGGCCAGTAATAGTAGCTTCAGCATTGGTGACAGGAACTACCAGTACACCGAACAGACCGCACACACCGTGAACAGAGATAGCACCCACTGGATCGTCAATTTTCAGTTTGTCCAGAGTAATGATGCTGAACACAACCAGAACACCACCTACAGCGCCAATCAACGTCGCTGCCAGCGCAGATGGCGTATCAGGGCCGGCAGTAATGGCAACCAGACCGGCCAGTGCGCCGTTCAGCAGCATGGTCAGATCCGCTTTACCGAACAACAGACGAGCAGTCATCAGCGCCGCAATGGCACCACCCGCAGCGGCAGCGTTAGTGTTCAGGAATACAGTGGCTACCGCATTGGCGTTGCCGATATCGCCCAGTTTCAGAACCGAACCACCGTTGAAGCCAAACCAGCCCATCCACAGGATGAAGGTACCCAAAGTTGCCAGTGGCAGGTTTGCGCCGGGGATGGCGTTGACTTCACCATTCTTGCCGTATTTACCTTTACGAGCACCTAGCAACAATACGCCAGCCAATGCCGCTGCTGCACCTGCCATGTGTACGATACCGGAACCCGCGAAGTCTTTGAAACCGAACTGGTCGTCAAGGTTCAGGCCGAACATGCCTTCGCTACCCCAGGTCCATGAACCTTCTACAGGATAGATGAACGCAGTCATGACTACCGCGAATGCAAGGAATGCCCAAAGTTTCATACGCTCAGCCACCGCGCCGGAAACAATCGACATGGCAGTAGCAACGAAAACAACCTGGAAGAAGAAGTCAGAGGCACCTGAGTAGATAGAACCACCGGTGAATCCGTCTTCACGTTCTGCAAAGGATTTGAGCGTGGAGTCTACATCGACGCTGCCGATGCCGGAGAGGAACAGTTCGCCGCCGTACATGATGGCGTAACCACAAACCATGTACATAACACAGGAAATGGCATACAAAGCGACGTTCTTGGTTAAAATTTCAGTGGTGTTTTTGGCGCGCACCAAACCAGATTCGAGCATGGCGAAACCTGCCGCCATCCACATAACCAAGGCACCCATTACCAGGAAGTAAAAGGTGTCCATGGCATACTGCAAGTGATATAGATTGTTTTCCATCTGAAGCCCTCCGCACTAGGCTTTAGCTGTGGGTTGTACCATTAAAATTATTTTGTCAGGTTACACTGCGTCTTCGCCGGTTTCGCCGGTACGAATACGAATGCACTGCTCAAGTGAAGTTACAAAAATTTTGCCGTCACCGATTTTGCCTGTATTGGCAGCCTTGGTAATGGCTTCTACAACCTGGTCCAGCAAGCCGGCACCAATTGCAATTTCCACTTTAACCTTGGGTAAAAAGTCCACGACATATTCAGCGCCGCGATAAAGTTCGGTATGACCTTTCTGGCGTCCAAAGCCCTTGACTTCTGTTACGGTAATGCCTTGCACACCAATGTCAGAAAGCGCTTCGCGGACGTCGTCCAGCTTGAAAGGCTTGATGATGGCAGTCACGAGTTTCATGAGTTTCTCCTTATATCCCGCCTGTTATTGAAAGCTTTGCTTTAAGTCTGCGCACATAGAAAATCTGTGCGGAGTGTGCGCAAACCAAAGCATGAGCTGTGCCAATAGGGAATTTATCAATAAAATCATTGGATTAAAATGGTGGGGCAAGCTATTTGTTAACTTGTTGCAATCATTATAGCGCAACCTGTATGTTTTTGGTCCAGCATGGTGCAGCATAATTTTGTTTTGAAGCGATATGCGCCAATAGGGTGCAATAATGGTTATTTTGTGTTCGGATGTGGTCCGGTGGCCACATTTTGTCGACCCGCTGGAGAAAAGTTATTAGGGTTTTAAGGGCAGTTTAAAAAGCAAGTCGTGTTAAAATAGCTGTCCTCTGATTTTTGTATCAGGCACGGCATGACGTGCTTTTCTAATTGATTGACTTAAAAGGAATAATTATGTTGACCCCCCAGCAGCTATTCAGTTCGATTCAACAACAGGTTGAGCAGTTGCTTCCTGGTGTAGCAAAAAGTGCCCAGGATGACATCCAGAATCACGTAAAAATGGTTGTGACCAGCGTGCTCACCAAGCTGGATTTGGTAACACGGGATGAATTTGATGCACAGGTAGCGGTGCTGGAAAGAACTCGCTCCAAATTGGAGCAACTGGAAAAAGTTGTTGCTGAACTAGAGAAAAAAATCAGTAATTAGCGCCACTTTTGCGCGTACCCCTTTCTGCAGGATGCAGTCGCGCACCAGTGATGAACAAAATATGCGCTGTGATGGCGCAAAAATGGCTGAATGTTTCATCGGGAAATATTCCGGCAGGGAAAATAACTTCAAAGCAGGGATGCTATGTCACTTTCAAAAGTTTACAGTCGGGCGCAGGTGGGTATTTCCGCGCCTCAGGTGATTGTCGAAACCCATATTTCCAACGGTTTACCCCAGCTGGCAATTGTTGGCTTACCTGAAACCGCCGTTAAGGAAAGCAAAGACCGTGTGCGCAGTGCGCTGTTGAATGCGGGATTTGAATTTCCGGCAAAACGTATCACCATCAATTTGGCGCCTGCAGATTTACCGAAAGAAGGAGGGCGCTATGATTTGGCGATTGCGCTGGGAATTTTGTCTGCCACGGGTCAGGTTCCTTTGGAGGCGTTGGCCAACAAGGAGTTTTTAGGCGAACTGGCCTTAACCGGAGAACTGCGTGCAGTCAGAGGCGCATTACCTGCTGCCATTGCGGCGGGTAACGACGGACGAAGTTTGTATGTGGCAGAGGGGAACCGTCTTGAAGCCAGTTTAAGCATGGAAACGGCTGTCTACGCGGCCAATCACCTTTTAGACGTCTGCGCCGACCTTTGTGGTGAGAAAGCATTGGAGGTGACTTGCGTACCTGCACCACCGGCATTTGTAGGTAAAGGTGCCGACTTGCTGGATGTGAAGGGGCAATATCAGGCACGCAGGGCCTTGGAGATTGCCGCTGCTGGAGGTCACAACCTGTTGTTATATGGCCCGCCGGGAACAGGAAAAAGCATGCTGGCTTCGCGTCTGCCCGGCATCCTGCCGCCGCTAAGTGAGCAGGAAGCACTGGAAGTGGCTGCGGTGTACTCGATTGCGGGTAAGCTATTCGATCATGCACAATGGGGGATTCGTCCTTTCAGAGGCCCGCACCATACGGCATCGGCTGCTGCACTGGTGGGTGGCGGGAGTCAGCCCCGACCCGGCGAGGTAACGCTCGCCCATCATGGTGTTTTGTTTCTGGATGAATTGCCCGAATTTAACCGAAAAGTACTGGAGGTTTTGCGCGAGCCTATCGAAAGCGGGCATATCGTCATTTCCAGAGCCAATAATCAAACCACTTTTCCCGCCCGTTTCCAGTTAGTGGCTGCCTTGAACCCTTGTCCTTGCGGTTATCTGGGGCATCCCGCGATTAGTTGCAGCGATACGCCCCAGCAAGTTGCCAAATATCGACAAAAGTTATCTGGCCCTATGCTGGATCGCTTCGACCTGCATGTGGAAGTACCGGCGCAGGCTGGTGATGTGTTAACTCGCAAAGATGTGGTATCGGAATCTTCTGCGCAGGTGAAAGAGCGCGTCATGGCGGCACGGCAGCGCCAGATGGCACGTCAGGGTATGCGCAATCAGGATTTGTCCGGGGCTCAACTGGAAGAGAGTTGTGCGCTGGATAGTCAATCGCGATTGTTGCTGGAAAGTGCATTGAATCGATTGGGGTTATCAGCCCGGGCCTTGCATAGGGTGATGCGCGTGGCGCGTACGATTGCAGATTTGGAGGCCCGGCAGGATATAACAACTCGCCACCTGACAGAAGCGTTGGGGTATCGAAAGCTGGATCGCAAGGTAGGCAGTTAGCCTGTATTTCGCTGGTTTGACGCGGGTCTTAAACAAAAACCCCCGTAAAAAAAGAGGAGCATTCCTGCTCCTCTATAAACAGGGGTTTGGAAGACGAAATCACTACCGCTTCAAGCAGTGATCTCGATTTCATTATAGGTCAGTCTGCCAGCCAAGGTGGTTAAAAAATGGACATATTTGTAATGAATGGTTAAAAAGTGATCAGTCTGATCCTAGGATTTTCGATCTAACGGCTTGATTGTTCTATCTTTCGTCCAGTAAAAACCCCTTTGCATTGCGCGCTTTTGACGTTCCAGATTGCTCAAATCGGCATCTTCGGGTAACAGTGCAATGACTGATTCTGCACTATGAGGTATCTGTAGCGTGGGCGTTGTACTTTTTTCAGCCAGTACCGGAGAAGCGATACTTAAGGGGAAAAGGCACAATACGAATAAGGCGCGAAGGATAGTGGTTTTCATTGGTCATCTCCCGTACAACTTGAGCAGGTATGTCAAAATTATCGGCAGAAAATGGCTAAACTTTAGCCAAAAAAATGGCTGAGGTAATATTTGGATGAGATTATGGGATGCAAATAGACCGGATGGTAAAAGCAGCAAGCCTTAATGAAGCTGCGAATCCTGAGCACTGGTTTCAGGATTCGCAGCGGGATTTCAGGCAACATCTTTTCTGCTGTGGCGATCATGCAGAAACGAGAGCACTTCTGCGCGAAGGTGGTTGTAATGCGGATCGTTGGCCAGCTGTAACCGGTTCCGTGGTCGAGGCAGGTCAATCTCCAGAATTTCACCAACGGTAGCCGCCGGCCCATTTGTCATCATGACAATTCGATCTGACAGTAGTACGGCTTCGTCAACATCGTGGGTAATCATAATGACCGTATTATTGAGTTCGGTCTGGATCTCCATCAGCGAATCCTGCAGATGTGCGCGAGTCAGGGCGTCCAAGGCGCCAAAGGGCTCGTCCATCAGCAACACTTTGGGTTTCATGGCCAATGCGCGAGCGATGCCCACGCGTTGTTTCATGCCGCCGGAAATTTCTCCCGGACGTTTTTCAAGCGCATGGCTCATATGCACCAGTTCCAGATTATGGCGCGTCCAGGCATCACGCTCTGCTTTGTTCATGGTTTTCTTGAATACGGTATCGACAGCGAGTCGAACATTGTCATAGACACTTAACCAGGGTAATAGCGAGTGGTGCTGAAAGACGACGGCTCGTTCCGGGCCGGGCTCATCCACTTCTTTGCCCTCCAGAACGACGCCCCCTTCGGTGGCTTTGTACAGGCCGGCCACAATGTTCAGTACGGTGGACTTGCCGCAGCCGGAATGACCAATCAGGGAAACAAACTCGCCTCGGCTGATTTTCAGATTAACTTTGTCCAGCGCTTTAAAGGGGCCTTTGGGGGTTGGAAACTCAATAGATACTTGTTCAATTTTCAGATAAGGCGTGCTCATGGCGCTCTCCTGCATACTGCTATGTAAGTTCGTGGGCAGCCACGGTTAGCGGTGAACCGTGGAGGCCTTTGTCTGTGATCTGCGTGTCTGTCTGCTCTGTGTGCAAGTGCTATCGTGAGGCAGAACTCTTGTCCCAGCTTACGGCGCGTTGCAGGGAAAGCATGAGCCGATCAAGGAGGAAGCCTATAAAACCGATCGTTAACACCGCGACCATAATCCGGCCTAGCGAATTGGAGCTGCCATTCTGGAATTCATCCCAGACAAACTTGCCCAGCCCTGGGTTTTGGGCAAGCATTTCTGCGGCAATTAACACCATCCAGCCCACCCCAAGCGACAGGCGCAATCCGGTAAACATCATGGGTATGGCGGCGGGCAGTACGATTTTACGCAGTTGCGCGAACCAGCTCAGACGTAGGACCCGGCTAACATTGATCAGATCTTTGTCAATATTGGCAACGCCTACCGCCGTGTTGATCAGGGTGGGCCAGAGGCAACAGAGTGTGACCGTGATCGCCGAGTTAACAAAAGACTTTGGAAACATGGGGTCATCGCTGACATAGACGGCACTGACAACCATGGTGACGATGGGAAGCCAGGCTAACGGCGATACCGGTTTAAATATCTGGATCAGCGGGTCGAGTGCGCTGTAGGTAGTTTGGTTCAGGCCGCAAACAATCCCCAGCGGAATGGCCAAAAGACTGGCCAGCAGAAAGCCGCTGAATACGGTATACAGACTGGTCCAAATCTGATCCATATAGGTTGGGCGGCCGTTATAAGTACGCCATTTCACCTCGGCTTGAGGATCTTTGGCAAGCTTGGCTTCATTTCTTATGCGCTGGCGCTCGTAAAAGTCAGCGGCTTTCTGGCGTTCGGCACGGTGTTCAGCCAACAGGTTCTGGGCTTGTTCCATTACGGCGACAGGGCCGGGAACTTGTCCCAAACTGGTTTGTACGCGTGACGCGGAAGCTGACCAGAGTACCAGAAATATCATAAATGCAATGACGGGTACCCCAACCGTTTTGAAAATGGTGTTTATCTGATCTTTCGGATTTTCGCCTTTGCAAAGCTTGATGATGGGGGCGAACCAACTTGTTTCGGAACTCATAAACCAGTTCAGCATTCGTGTCGTCATGCCGTTTACTCCTGTTGCCATGGGCGGACTGCGTGCCGCCTTCCGACGGGGTGCCGATAGAACGGCACCCCGTGTGCTGCGCGTTAGATCTTGTCGTTACCTTTCAGGCCGATCTTGAGTTGTTCCAGATATTGATTAGGATGTTTGCCGTCATAAGTGATGCCATCGATAAATTCGTTCGTGGGCTCACGGAAACCATCTTCAGTGCTGAAATCAGGAAACTCCGAAGCTTTCATTTTGCCTTCGTTGATCAGCTCTTTAGCCGCCGTTGCGTAGATATCTGGGCGATAGACTTTTTTGGCTATGTCCATATACCAGCTGTCGGGTTTGGCTTCGGCGATCTGTCCCCAGCGGCGCATTTGAGAGAGATACCAGATGGCGTCACTGTAGAACGGATAGGTCGCGTCATGACGGAAGAACACGTTGAAGTCAGGAACCTCTCGTTTGTCGCCTTTTTCGTATTCAAAGGTACCCGTCATACTGTTTGCGATAACGTCGTAGTCTGCACCCACATAGTTTGGCTGAGACAGTATTTTCACTGCTTCCGGGCGATTGGCGTTGTTGTTGTCATCCAGCCATTTCGCGGCGCGGATCATTGCCTTGACTACGGCAATGTGAGTTTGTGGATATTTGTCAGCCCAGTCCTTGCTCACACCGAAAACTTTTTCCGGGTTGTTCTTCCATATTTCATAGTCGGTAATGACGGGAACCCCTATACCCTTGAATACGGCTTGCTGGTTCCAGGGTTCGCCCACGCAGTAGCCGTAGATGGTGCCGGCTTCCAGTGTGGAAGGCATTTGTGGTGGTGGCGTAACGGACAAAAGTGCATCGGCATTCAGCTGACCGGAAGTGTCACCTTTGGCGGGTGCGTAAAAACCGGGGTTGATGCCACCTGACGCAAGCCAGTAACGCAATTCATAGTTGTGGGTAGATACCGGGAAGACCATGCCCATTTTGAACGGCTTGCCTTCATCCTTGTACTTCTGCATGGCCTTCTTCAGGTATTCCGCTTTGATCGGGTGAACTATTTTGCCGTCTTTATCTTTTGGCAAATGCGGTTTCATGAGTTCCCAAACATCGTTGGAGACGGTAATGCCGTTGCCGTTAAGGTCCATGCTGAAGGCGGTGATGATATGTGCCTGCGTACCGAAGCCAATGGTGGCACCCAAAGGTTGTCCTGCCAGCATGTGTGCACCATCTAGCTCACCTGTGATTACGCGATCGAGGAGCACTTTCCAGTTTGCCTGGGCCTCCAGTTGCACATACAGGCCTTCGTCTTCAAAGAAGCCTTTTTCTTTCGCGATAGCCAATGGCGCCATGTCGGTAAGTTTGATAAAGCCAAACTTCAGATCTTCTTTTTCCGGTGTGGCGGCAAAGGTCTGGAATGCGCCAAGGCTGAATGTACCTGCCAGGGCCAGGGTGGCAACGCGCAGGAATTTTGCCAAAGGTTTGGTAGTGCTAATGTGTGTAGGCTTTTTCATGGATACCTCCAAGGTTATTAATGTTACTTACCAAGGGGTAATTCAATATCAGTGCCAATAAAATAAAAGGCATATAAAACAGTGTATTAGCGCTTTGTCGGTGAGTTTGTAAATATTTAGTGGAGGTAGTACACCGTAATTGTGCACACAAAAGGAGGTAGTCTCACCAAATTGGAGCATACCTCAATGGTAATATTTTTTGCGGTGGCTTTTTTCAGGAAAAGAACAAAAAGTCCACATCAGTCTTTACGCTTGATGTGGACTTGAGAGGTCTGGATAGGGGGTGACCGCGCGGGCTAACACGCGATGCTTTTTCCGGAGATCCATTGCTTAAGTTCGCTACTCAGATCCTGGCGAAGCAGTTGTTGTCCGCAGATAAGCAGGTCTTGCAAACCGGAGATGGCACTGGAACCCAATGCGAAAATATCGGATGAGCTGATAGTCGGGGTTTCGCTATTAAAAAAGCAGGATTCCAGTTGGTTCAAAAAGATGTGGAGGTGCTTTTGCGGATCTTTCTGCCGTAAAAGCGCATTCAGTATATGGTAGATTTCCGGGGTACATTCCACGATGGCATCGTTGAGCCAGTTCAAACGACTGCTCACATGGTTGATCTGGTAACGAATTCTCGAGATGGCTTCGGCCTCGTTTTGATGTATGGCAGCACAATGGGTTGCAAGCCCTCGCGCTTGTGCTACCGCTTCGATCAGCTCCGGCAAATGCTTCATGCAGAGCTGTGCCAGGGCTTGATGGCCCGCACTGGCGTTCATATGCCCCCCGCGTTCGGCTAAAAGCCATAGCAGCTGCAGAACCCGTGAAATCAGGTGGCTGTGAAGTTTGAAATTGTCCAGTGCGGAGTCAAAGCGCCATTGCCTGCACAGTACTTCCCATTCTTGTTGAATGCGCTCTAATTCATCGTCCTGGAAGTAGTCATGACAGCTTTGTTCGATCGCCTGCATCTGATGGGCAATTTCATGTTCCAGAATATTTGCCTGACGCTCGAAAAAGGTGTCGCCGGCCAGTGTGGCCATACAGCTTGCGCGATGACGTTGATAAAGAATCATCAGTTGCACCAGCAATTTTGCAACGTAGGCCGCGTTGTGGCGCTGCTGGTGTTGGAGGTAGTGATCCCGGATGAGATTAATATCGGTTGCCATGCTTATACCTTTTTTATATGCATCAGAATTTGTGTATCTAAAGCAAAAACTAATCCAAAAGAGGTATATTTGGGGCAAATTGAGTTAATTAGGGCTAGTAGGGGATTTTATCTTGTTTATCTTGCCAGGCATGAAGCACTAATTTGCCCTCTTCGGGCAGAATGTTGTGCATCGAAATAGTGCGCGCATGCGCCGGCAAAGCGAGTTCATCGTAAAATCGTGCATCATCAAAACCCGCTTGGGCTGCCTGCTCCTGATTGGCTGCATACCAAATGCGGTGAAGCCTGGCCCACCAAATGGCGCCGAGGCACATGGGACAGGGCTCGCAACTGGTGTAGATCTCACAGGCATGCAGATCCCAGTGGCCTATCTGTGCACAGGCATTGCGAATGGCGACGACTTCGGCATGTGCCGTCGGATCATTGTGCGAGGTGACCTGATTGACACCGGTGGAGATAATTTTTCCGTCACGCACGATCACAGCACCGAAGGGGCCGCCTTGAAGACTATCCATATTGCGTTGTGCTAAACGTATGGCTTCGCGCATAAAGTGTGCGTGCTGATCGTGACTCATGCTGTCTGTCCTTTTGATCGGTCCTTTTGATTGAAAAACATCAACACTTCTAAAGATAGTTGCAAGTTTTTGATGTTGCCTCCCAAGATCAATGCGTGTCTGGTTCGGTGCCTGCATTGTATTTGGGGTAAGAAAAAGTATTTGGGGTAAGAAAAAGCATTTGGGGTAAGAAAAAGCATTTGAGATAAAAACAAGCATTTGGGATGAAAACAAGTATTTAGAATGAAACCGCTCATTTGTTATAGGTGGCAGTGATGTTACTTGCCATTTTATCGGCTTCTACCTATCATCTCGTTCCTTTTTTAATCAGCCGTCATTCGGTTTTCCCAACGAATAAATGCCTAGGTCGATCATCATGTCTGATGCAGATAGCAGTACCGAACAGCCTTCTTCCAATTTGATGCGACGAATTCGCAGTTTTGCCATTCGCAGTGGCAGGATGACGGCAGGGCAGCAACTTGCAATGGATGCCAGTTGGCCTGACTATGGTTTGCGAGTGTCCGACGGGCGCATAAATCCTGATGAACTGTTTGGGGGTCAGGGGCCTTTGGTGCTTGAGATCGGGTTCGGAATGGGGAGTTCGCTGGCGCAGATGATGCTGGATGCACCTGAAACCCATTTTATCGGTGTTGAAGTGCATCGTCCCGGATTGGGGGCGATTCTGATGAAAACGCTGGAACAGGGATCGACAAATCTGCGCTTGTATGGTGAAGATGCCAATGAAGTGATTGATCGCTGTCTGCCTGATGCCTGTCTGGATCGCGTGCAATTGTTTTTTCCTGATCCCTGGCACAAGAAAAAGCACCACAAACGCCGACTGGTTCAGCCGGAATTTGTTCAGCGGTTACGTGCAAAGCTTAAAGTGGGGGGCGTTTTCCATTTGGCCACCGATTGGGAAAATTATGCCGAGCATATGATGGCGGTGTTGTCTGACGCAGAAGGCTTTACTAATCAAATGGGGACGGGCCAATACTCTCCCCGTCCGGACTATCGTCCGGTGACCAAGTTTGAAAAACGTGGGGAGCGCCTGGGGCACGGCGTGTGGGATTTGTTGTTTGAACGGACAGCGTAAGACGCTCGCCTTGTTACGCCGCAACCAGTTGACGCAGTTTTTTTTGTAGAAACTGGAAGCGTTTATATTGTTTGTGATCTTCTGGCAGTTTCGCGAGTCGTTTCAGACATTGTTCACATAGCGAAATACTGTCAGAGGCATCCTGTTCTGCAGGAATTTTTTTGAGTAATACCTGAACCAGATTCAGATTCAGCGCGGGATGTCTGGGAGAATAGGCCAGGGCATCCTGGAAAACCCGAATGGCTTCCGCCATATTTCCGGTTTCGGTCATCTGAATGCCCATACGGTTGAGTTCGGCGGCCTTCTGTTTGTCTTGCCATGCGACAGGCTCGTCGCGCATGTCTTCGATTTTCTTTGCTATTTCGTCGTCTTGCCCATGCATGATCTTAACCTGATTGAGCACGAGTTCTGCTTCATCTTCTTTGCCTAGCGTAAAAAGTGTCTGGGCATATTCGAGAGACAGTCTTGGGGGCAATTCCAACGCGAGTTCCATATAGAACTGTTGCGCCTTTTTCAAGGCATTCTCGGCTTCGTTATTCCGTTCACAGCTCAGATGAATGCGGGCACTGATCATGTTGCTTTGAAAACGAACATCCGAGACATGGCCATACCGGGTTTCTGCCGTATTGAGTGCTCCCAGCGCTTCGTCTTCGCGGCTGAAACGCAGGGGGCGTTCCAGTGTCGTTGCCGTGTCATGCAGGCAACGAGCGAAGTTCAGATAGTTATTGGCATTTTGAAATATTGACTGCTCGCCATGTTCTATCGCGTTTCTAAAGGCTTCGGTTGCAATGTCAAAATCCTGATTTTCCTGTGCTACTTCGCCCAGCCGAACATGGCGTTGGATCGCTCGTGGTGAATGGGAGACGGCCTCAAATAAAATAGTCTGGGCCAGTTTTTTCTTACCCAGTTCCAGCAATACATCCGCAAGTAAATCGTAGGCAGGCAAACAGAGCGGATTTTTACTGATAATGTCATTGAGTTCACTCTCTGCATCGCTGAATTCGGACTGTGCGATGGCAACTCTGACGAGCCCGAGTCTCGCCCAAAGCACGGGGCGGGTCTTGAGGACTTCCAGATAGATGCGTTTTGCGTTGTCGTAATCTTTTTTCTGTAAATAGATTTGCGCCTGGGTTTTTTGACACCAGCTGCTGTATTTGCTGCCTTTGGCTATTTTTTTGTCGCACAGATAGAGCGCATTGTTAATGTCATTGCAGTCAATGGCATATTTGATGTCGTAGAGCGCCTCTGAATCCATCAGAAGTGAATCCATGCGCTGTTTGAATGAATCGCGAGTGATCGGCTTGGTAATATACGCGTCGGGCTGGTACTCCACGGCACCCAGTACCATGTCTTTGGTGGTGTCGGCAGACATCATGATAAACAGCGAGGTTGCCCGTTGCAGTTTGCGAATACGCAACTCTTCAAGCACCTGTTGCCCATTTTTGGTGCCCAGATTGTAGTCGCAAATAATTACGTCAAAAATGCCTTGCTGACATTTATCTATGGCTTCCACACCATCGGCCGCCAGGTCGATAAACCAGGCTCCAAAAGATTTCAGATAGTCTTCCATCAGAAGACGCAGCTTGATGTTGGCGTCAACGATTAAAAATCGGGTTTGATTATACTCTCTGAAATACATGGGCCCGCGCTTGTGAAGTGAATTCCGTCGTCAAAGTTTCCTTGTTCGCATGAGCAAGCGTAGCTTAATCCGCGATCTTTGTAAGCTAATTTTATGAAATGTATGCCACGACAATGTGTTTAGCCGATTATAGGAACAGGTCCAGAATCTGATTGAGATAGCGAAAGCCCTTGTCGGTGCACTGTAAGCGGTCGGGGTAAATTAACTGGCGTTCGCGAGCGAGCGATAGCGCGGGTTCCAGGCTGGCCAAGGGTTGTCCCGTACGCTCGGTGTAGCTGTTTTCAGTCACGCCCGGCTTCAGGCGTAGCGCGTTCATCAAAAACTCCAGTGGTAAATCTTCAGTGGCAATCACCGAGGTTTCTGCAAGAAAATCATCTCGTCGCTGCAAGTAGGCATTCGGTTGACGGGTTTTTCTATAACGCTGGATCCGACCGTCGGGCCAACTGATTTTCCCGTGTGCGCCGGCGCCGATGCCGAGATAATCACCGAACTCCCAGTAGTTGAGATTGTGACGCGAGGCGCAGCCAGGTTTGGCATAGGCTGATACTTCATACTGAACATAACCTGCCTGTTCCAGCATGTGATGGCCGGCTTCCTGTATGTTGCAGAGCGTGTCGTCATTCGGCAGTTTAGGCGGGCGGCGGTAGAATTCGGTGTTGGGTTCGAGCGTTAGTTGATACCAGGAAATATGGTTGGGGCTAAAAGCAAATGCCGTTTCCAGATCTGCCATTGCCTGGCCCACATTTTGGCCCGGTAATCCATGCATTAAATCCAGATTAAAGTTATCAAAACCGCAGTCACGTAAATGCATAATCGCACTGCATGCGTCGTGGCGACTGTGTATCCGGCCCAGTTTTTTTAGCATGTCATCCGAAAAACTCTGGATTCCCAACGAGAGGCGATTGATGCCGGCGTTTCGATAACCGGCAAAGCGATGTTGCTCGAATGTCCCCGGGTTGGCTTCCAGTGTGATTTCAATTGCGGATGAAAAAGGGATTCGGGATTCAATTTCCTTCAACAGTTGCAGGTAAAAATCGGCGCTCATCAGGCTGGGTGTTCCCCCGCCAAAAAAGATAGAGCCAAGCGAACGCCCCTGCACCAACGGAAGATCCAGAGTGAGATCCTGTAGGAGTGCCTGAAGGTATGCCTGTTCAGGCACCTGATCGGCGGCGTGGGAGTTAAAGTCACAGTAGGGACACTTGCGAATGCACCAGGGCAAATGAACATACAGGGAAAGCGGAGGCAGTGACAGTATGTTCATTTGATTAACCGGTGGTTGAAGAGGGCGCGTAAGTGTTTATGAATAGCCGAATCAAAGGGATCTGACTTTAGCTGGTAAAGCGGTAAGCAGCTTTTGCAGCGCATGACCCCGATGGCTGAGTGCATTTTTGCGGTCAGGGCTTAACTCGGCCGCACTGCATTGCTCTGACGCGACCCAGAAGAGCGGGTCGTAGCCAAATCCACCGTTCCCTTGGGGGCGGGTAAGTATTTCTCCCTCCCAGACACCATGGCAAATCAGTGGCGTAGGGTCTTCGGCGTGCTGCAAATAGACCAGTACACAATGATAGCGTGCTGTTCGGTGAGGCTCGCTAATCTCGGACAGGTCATTGAGCAGTTTTTCATTATTCCGTTCATCACTCGTGGGGCGTCCTGCGTAGCGTGCGGAATAAATGCCGGGTGCTCCCTGTAATGCATCCACTTCCAGGCCGGAATCATCTGCAATGGCCGGAAGACCACTTTCTCTACTGGCGTGTCGCGCTTTGATGAGCGCATTTTCTACGAAGGTCAGCCCGGCTTCATCGGCGTCCGAGATGGCAAACTCTGACTGCGGCACTACCTTCAGGCCGACTGAATCCAGGAGGGCGTTGAGTTCGCTAATTTTGCCTTTATTTGAGCTTGCCAGAACGATGTTCATTCTCGGATCCAATCGGGTGGTTAATTATTGTAGAAATTTTGTACGAAGCGAATTTTCATCGGTTGTGATTCGCCATTCACATGGCTGGTCACATTGAAGGTAAGCAATTCGCTTTCAGCAAACTGGAATTCCGCAATGTAATAAATGGCACGGCCTTCGGTTACCCGGTGAAAGGGGAGTTGCACCTGTTGCTGGATATCGTTGCTCACTATGCCTTCAATCTGAGCTGCTACCGGTTCTGCAAGTTTGCCCGGCACCTTTTTCAGAACGCTGATATTAATAACACCAATCGCTTTACTGCGAACAATGTCATATTGTTTGGCAACTTCCGGTGACAGAAAAGTGCTGTTAAAGGCACTGTAGTGTACTTCGTAGGCGCCAAAATCTTCCTTTTGTTCTGCCTGAGCGATATTAGATATCCATACCAACATCATCAGGCAATAAAGCCGAACACAAAGGGAGCTGAACGGGCCTGAGGATTGATAAGTCGAGTACATGGTTCGTGTCCTTTGGGTTGGTGAGGGGTTGGCCAATGATCACCGTGACAGATGATAAATGGCAATTTCACCCAACATATTAGGCCACATGTGAATAAACCAGCGGTGCTGGTGTGACCGATCGACCACGGTACGGTTAATGATCTGCAAATTCCGTTGTCGGCACAGGTTTTCAAAATCCTTAAACGTGCAAAGGTGAATGTTGGGTGTGTTGTACCAAGTATAGGGCAGTGAACGGGAAATAGGCATTTCGCCTTTGTTCATCAGATACCAGCGGCACTTCCAGTGACCAAAGTTAGGGAAAGTAATAATGCACTCTTTTCCCAGACGTAGCATTTCGTCGAGCATTCGGTCAGGGTGCATGACCGCTTGCAGCGCCTGAGTCATGATGACGTAGTCAAAGCCGTTGGTTTTAAAGTTTGCCAGCCCTTTGACATCCAGATCCTGCTCGATGACATTCACCCCTTTGCTTATGCAGGCGTTAATGTGGTCGGGATTGATTTCCAGGCCATAGCCGTTAATTTGCTTGGTCTGGCTAAGGTGGTGTAGCAGGGTGCCATCGCCACACCCCAGATCGAGCAGGCGAGACGCGGGTTTGATCCACTGTTCTATGAGTTCCAGATCGGCGCGCATCAGGCATTCACCTCGTCAGCAATTCGGTTCATATTGGCTGAAAATACATCCATATAGCGTGGTGAGGGAATAAGAAATGCATCGTGCCCGTGGGGGGCATCAATTTCGGCGTAGCATACACGCTTGCCCGCTTCGACGAGCGCATTGACCAGTTGCTCTGAGCGCTCGGGTGAAAAGCGCCAGTCGGAAGTAAACGCGGCCACAAAAAAACTGCACTTGGCCTGACTAACCGCATCTACCAGAGAGTTTTCATAATCTTTTGCCGGATCAAAATAGTCCAACGCCCGGGTCATCAGCAGATAAGTGTTTGCATCAAAGTTTTCGGAAAACCGCTCTCCCTGATAATTCAGATACCGTTCCACTTCGAATTCGACTTCAAAGCCATATTTAAAGGCTTTTTCGCGCATTTCCCTGCCAAACTTTTCGCCCATCGACAGATCGGAAAGATAGGTAATATGCCCCACCATTCTTGCCAGCATCAAACCGCGCTTTGGAATGGTGTTATGTTCGTGGTAACGACCGGCATGAAAATCCGGGTCTGTTGTGATGGCTTTGCGTGCCACTTCGTTAAAAGCGATATTTTGTGCCGTTAACTTGGGGGTCGAGGCGATAATAACGGCGTGATGAACCCTATCGGGTAAATCTATCGCCCATTGCAGCGCCTGCATTCCGCCTAGTGAGCCGCCCACGATGGCAGCCCATTTGCTGATACCTAAATGATCAGCCAGACGAACCTGACTCTGAACCCAGTCCTTAACCGTGATGACCGGAAAATCAGGGCCATAGCGACGGTCTGTTTCCGGATTAATGGATTGGGGCCCGGTGCTGCCGTGACAGCCTCCAAGATTATTCAGGCAAACAACAAAGAATCGTTGTGTGTCGATAGGTTTGCCCGGACCAATACAGGAGTCCCACCAGCCGGGTTTGCGCTCATCCATACTGTGGTAGCCCGCGGCATGATGGTGTCCGCTCAGTGCATGACAAATCAATATCGCGTTAGAGCGCGTGGAATTGAGTGTACCGTAAGTCTCATACACCAACTCAAAACTGGGAAGTGCCCGTCCGCTTTGGAGCGTTAACGGGGCATCGAAAATGACTGTCTGGGGTTTGACCAATCCGACGGAGTCGGGAGGCAATGTCTCGGGCATCAGCGTTCCGGTCTAAATGTCAGGGATGTTAAGGAGTTGGATAGATAAAATGGTGACGAGTGTAAACCTCGTCACTCTATATCTCAATCCCTCTGGCGCTTTCTTACTGGGTGTGCGCGTTGCGGGCGGTATTCTGCTGGTCGTGAATAAGCGCTATTGCGAAGATTTACCTACTGATTATAGGTGTGACCTGGCCCTCAATATAATCAATTCGAGCTCAAGACAGGTTGAGTTGGATCAACCCGTCAGGCCCGGCAGTGAAACCACTTTTTTACTGCTCAAGGTGGGGGCTGGTTTTCGCACATGGCGCTGGATACTGTCGGCAATCATCAGTTGGGCCTGGTTTTCGTCCAATAGCTTGCGGATTTGCTCTCGCTGACTGTTGACACTTTTGTTGGTCTGGCTGAGTGATTTCAGTCTTTTTATCTGATGCTCCAATAATTGCTTTTGCTCCAGCGTGTACTGCATGATCGGCAGCAGTGCCTCATTGGGCCAGCGCTCACATTCGGTCCGAATACCTGTGTAGATGTCTCTGGCTTCCTGCACCATGGTGCTGAAGAAGCGTTTGATCACCAGTGTTTGCTCGGTGAGTATGGTTCGCGGCGCGCGACGGAATCGCGTGGCTTTTTCTTCCAGTACTTTCAGTGCCTTGATTTGTCGGGCAACTGAGAAGGGAATGGGTTGCAAATGCTGGGCTTTGGTGTCTGACTTATAGCGTTGATAAATCGAATTCACCATCTTTTCGGCCAAGCGTGCTTCGCTTTGCAGGTGGCGAATATCATCATTCAGACGCTGAAAAAACTGCTGCATCGTGATATTCATCCCCACCGTGGTCCAGCTGTCCTGTAATTTCTGGCGCGTTTCTACAATGGTGTTTTCCAGCTTTTCGGGGGTAACCAGCTGTGTCAGGATTTGTTCCTGAGACTTCATTAGTCGCCGGCTGGAACGCAATGTAATCAGTTTTTTATAATAAAAGTCATAATCTTGCTGGGTTTTTTGAGCCAGGTGCTGCATCAGGGTCGGGTTGACCTTTTTATCTTCAATCAGTGAGAGCTGCTGCGACAGATTGTTGAGTCGGGAGTGCAGAACGGCCTGGCTGTTTTGAAGCATGCCCAAAATATCGTTAATAAAACTGGTCGTGATGATCTGTTCTTTTTGGGCGAGAATCCGCTCACTGATCAATTGTTCCAGTTCAGGTAGCTGGCTGCGTTTTTCCAGTTCGGCATCTTTACGTACCTTGGCCAGCAGTGCTTGCTTGGCCGAGACAGGAATAATGTCTTCGCTGGCGATTTTCAGATGATCTGCCGTGTATTTGCGAACTTTCCGTATAGAATCCTGCGTATGGGTTTCGCCTTGCAAGTCATCCCATAACACATCTATTTTGTTCAGTACGGCAAAACGACCGGCACGATGATCCGACTCATCCAGCGCAATATAGTCGCGCCAGATGGATAAATCGCTGGCGGTGACTCCGGTATCCGCGCTGAGCAGAAAAATCACCGCATGTGCATTCGGAATCATGCTGATGGTCAGTTCGGGTTCTGATCCAAGGGCATTGAGTCCGGGGGTGTCCAGAATTCTTAGGCCCCGTGTCAGCAACGGGTGATCCAGACTGATCATGGCATGCCGCCAGGCAGGAATAATGACATTGCCCGGATGCTCCGGATCATGATCCAGCATGTCTTTGAGAAACCCCAGCTCGCGTGCGCGTTCGACGCTGACGCTCAAAGTGCGAGCCACTTCTTTCAGGCTGGCCTGCATCGCTTCGGGTGAGCTGATATCGAGCGGGTGCTTTTGCCATGCTTCGGGTTGTAGTTTGATCTGGCCCAGGGCTTCAGCATTTTCCCGACTTTCAATGGGTAATAGTTGCAGATAGCTTTCGTTTTGCTCCCGATCGAAAAATATTTCTGTGGGGCACATGGTGGTTCGGCCCGCCTGCGAGGGGAGCATTCGCTGGCCAAAGTCGGCAAAAAACAATGCGTTGATGAGCTCTGTTTTGCCCCGGGAATATTCACCGACGAATGCGATGGTCAGTTCGTCGTCCTGCAGCAGTTTAAGCCCGCGTTTCAGTCGTAAATCAATGTCATCGGAGTAGAGCTTGTTGTTTTGCAGCCAGGTCTGGTAACGAATGACTTCCTTGACCAGATTGTTTTTCCAGCCGAAATAAGCTTCAACTTGATGGGATAGACTGCCGGCAGACATGAGATAACCCTTCTGAAAACGAAATGCCGCTATGACGCGTGCGCTGCGGCGCGGCACCTTGGGACAATAGTAAGACACCTAAAGTGCCTGTATGTTTTATGACCAGTGTGAATTATATGACGAAATAGGCGAACTGTCCGGGAGTGTTCGCGCAGGCGTGTTGTCATTCACCACTGCAAATTTGATTCAGTTGTCTTAGGCTAGTCGACAACTGCTTTTAAATCAATGGCTTTGAGTGACGAGTGCCAGCGTGGTCGGAAGGCTACGCATTTTCGTTGCTGAATGTAATGTTTGGTATGTTTGGGAACTGCGTCGGCTTTTCGATCTGTATCCGCTTATGGCGGCTGGTTTCGCCGCTGATCAGGGATACTTGTTGTTGCCGGACACCAAAACTTTTCGCCAGAAATTTCAGCAAATGCTGATTGGCTTTACCGTCTACGGGAGGGGCGGTAATGCGGATTTTAAGGCTGTCGCCATGTAATCCGCAAAACTCGTCTGTTTTCGCCTTGGGTTGCAAATGGCAAGTGAGAATTAAACGATCTCCTTGCCATTGAATTGCGGGCGGGTTTGAGCTTTCGTGCGAGGCCACTGATCTGTTGGACTCAGACAAACATGGCCAGTGCCGCAGGCATATGAACGCCTACCATGACCGAGAATAATACTTTTTCCAGAATAGTAATGAGTAAAAAGACAAAGATCGGAGAGATATCCAGTCCACCCATATCGGGGAGCCGCTTGCGGATGGGGGTAGTAACAGGCTCTACTAATTGATGAATCAGTACCAGCGCCGGATTGTAATTATTGGGCGCAATCCAGCTGGCAATGACGAGAATGATTAAGCCCCAGAAATAGATTTTGAGTACCAGGTTGCCTACCAGTAGCGCAGACCAGATAACAATGTTGGCGGGATTGAATCCATAGCCGGATATGCCAAGTACCAACATGGCGCCCACCATTTGTACCAGCAAGGCGAGCACGAGTGAAGCAATATCCAGCCCTTTGTAGCCAGGAATCATTTTTCGCAGGGGCTTTAACAGTGGCGTGGTCGCTTTGACAATAAATTGCGAAATCGGATTATAAAAATCGGCATGTACCAGCTGGAATAAAAAACGCAGCAGCACAATCAGCAAATATAAACCAAATAACGCGTTAATCAGCATCAGGCTAATGTCGGATGCAAGTGATCCCATAGTAATCTTCCTCAGTTTTCAAACAGGCACCTAAGTGTCAATGTCGCGCGAAGTGATCTGCGCGGGGAGCGCTATCCCATGTCGGGCTGCTCCATGACGTCTCTTGGTGCACGGTGGTTTCTAATATAGTGCCACATCGTGAAAATACGATGGCTAGGCCATGAAAACCTGTTTTTGATTGTCGAGCTCGTCGACAGTTCCTAGCCTTTACCCAAAATTTCGGCAAGTTCAGCCGAGCGCGTTTTTGCTGCCGATACGGCGGTATCCACCAACGTGCGTAACCCTCCGGCCTCAAACGCCTCAATTGCGCGTTCGGTGGTGCCGCCAGGTGACATTACATTCCGCTTGAGCTGTGCAGGCTCCAGTGGGCTGGTTCGGGCCATTTCGGCTGCACCGGCCATAGTCTGTATTGCCAGTAATCGTGCGGTTTCTGAGCTCAGGCCCGCATTTACGCCAGCACTTTCGAGCGCTTCGAGAATCAGGAAAAAATAAGCCGGGCCACTGCCTGACAGTGCCGTAATCGCGTGCATTTGCTGTTCATCCTCTACCCAACAAGTCAGGCCTATCGCAGCGAAGATCGCTTCAGCCTGCGCTTTTTCTTGTGCAGACACTTGTTCGGTGGCAAAGAGTCCGGTGGCACCTTTCAGAACCAGTGCCGGAGTATTCGGCATCGTCCGCACCACAGGATAGGGATGTTGTAACCAGGTTTGGATCAGCCGGGTCGAAATGCCTGCCGCCACACTGATAATAAGAGGTGATCTGCCCTGAAGTGTGGGGGCCAGTGATTCGCACACCTCCCTGAGTACCTGGGGTTTTACGGCCAATACAATAATGTCGGCTGCCTGCACGGCTTGGTTATTGTCTTCTGTGGTATTTACCTGCCACTGATGCTGGGCATGCTGTAAATGTTCTTTGCTGGGGGCGGCCAGGGTGATCATGTTGCGGGGGTAGCCTTGGCGCACCAGACCTCCCACAATGCTGCCAGCCATGTTGCCAGCGCCGATGAAGCAGATATGAGCTTGAGTATTCAAGGGTTTCTCCTGTCGAGGAAGTCTGGATATTAAAAAATTCTATGCGTTGTCGGCCATCGTTTCAGGGTTTGGGCGGGCGGGGGCCAAACAGCGCCGTTCCGATACGCACCTGTGTAGACCCTTCGGCAATCGCACATTCCATATCGTCCGACATCCCCATGGATAAAGTGTCCACCTCGGGATGAAGGCTTTTAAGCTGATCAAAAGCACTTTTCAGGTTGGCAAAACTCTGTGCCAGGGACGAGGCCTCCTGATCAGGATCGGGAATGGCCATGATACCCCGTAAGCGCAACTGAGGGAGCGCAGCGATTTGCTGTGCGAGAGATTCCAGTTCGGATAATGCGATGCCCGATTTGCTTTCTTCGTTGTCGATATTGATCTGAATGCAAATATTCAGCGGGCCCAGGTTCGCCGGTCGTTGTTGACTGAGTCGCTCTGCCAGACGCAAGCGATCCACGCTATGGACCCAGTCGAAATGCGTCGCCACTGCGCGCGATTTATTGGATTGCAGCGGACCGATGAAGTGCCATTCAATAGAACAATCTGCCAGCGCGGGCAATTTATCCAGGGCCTCCTGTACATAGTTTTCGCCAAAGGCTTTTTGTCCGAGTTCATGCAGCGCGCGAATTTCATCCGGGGAACGGGTTTTGCTCACCGCCAGCAGATGAATGTCGGTCTCGCCCCGTCCGGCATTTTTTGCTGCTTTTTGTATTCTCAGCCTTACGTTCTTAAGGTTGTCTGCTATGCTCATTACCAAATTATTCAATGATATAGGCCTGATGTGCGGACGCGATCCGGATTTGGCTGTGTTGCTTGAGGTGCGATCGCTGTCTGTAATTGTAGGTTGCTGATTCTGACAGTGTTTACGTGCAGTTGGCAGTGGGTACATGCCAGTTGTGGAGCATTTCATCAAATTCGCTTCACTGCCACAAGCATTTGCTGCGGTTTCTGTCCGGTTTTACCCGATATCGGCGTCTGACTTCAGAAAAATACGACTTCTTTAATTTGACGATTGTGCTTCGTTTGCCAGAGGAAAGTTATGGATATTACCGAGTTGCTTGCGTTTTCTGCTAAACAAGGGGCATCTGACCTGCACTTGTCTGCCGGTCTGCCACCGATGATTCGTGTGGATGGTGATGTTCGCCGTATCAACTTGCCGCCTTTGGAGCACAAAGAGGTTCATTCGCTGATCTATGACATCATGAATGACAAGCAGCGCAAGGACTACGAAGAGTTTTTGGAAACCGACTTCTCGTTTGAAGTTCCGGGTGTGGCGCGCTTTCGTGTCAACGCATTCAATCAGAATCGTGGTGCCGGTGCGGTATTTCGTACCATCCCCTCCAAGGTACTGACCATGGAAGAGCTGGGCATGGGGCAGGTGTTTAAGGATGTTGCGAGTAACCCTCGCGGGTTGGTCTTGGTAACCGGGCCAACCGGGTCGGGGAAGTCCACTACGCTGGCGGCCATGATCGATTACGTAAACGATACCCGCTACGATCACATCCTGACGATTGAGGATCCGATCGAATTTGTGCACGAGAGCAAAAAATGTCTAGTGAACCAGCGTGAAGTGCACCGGGATACCCTGGGGTTTAATGAAGCCTTGCGTTCGGCACTGCGGGAAGACCCGGATATCATTCTGGTCGGGGAGATGCGGGACCTTGAAACCATTCGACTGGCATTGACTGCCGCCGAAACCGGGCACCTGGTTTTTGGTACATTGCACACCACCTCGGCGGCCAAAACCATTGACCGGGTCGTGGATGTGTTTCCGGCAGAAGAAAAATCCATGGTACGTTCAATGTTGTCTGAGTCACTACAAGCCGTGGTCTCTCAAACGCTGTTGAAGCGGGTCGGCGGAGGACGTTGTGCTGCCCACGAAATCATGATCGGTACACCCGCCATACGTAACCTGATTCGGGAAGATAAAGTAGCGCAGATGTATTCCTCGATACAGACCGGCGCATCGCTAGGGATGCAAACTCTCGATCAATGCTTGCAGGGCCTGCTAAGCAAAGGGCTGATTACCCGGGAAGCTGCGCGCACCAAGGCCAAAATGCCGGAAAACTTTTAATATTGAATGAAAATGCCGGCGTCATTGGCCGGCAAACTTTGGGTTAAATGAACTGAACGATGGTACGTCGTCAGGAGTAGGGCAGATGGATTTTGAATTTGAGAAGTTATTAAAATTGATGGTGGAAAAAGGGGGCTCGGATCTTTTTATTACGGCCGGTGTCCCTCCCAGTATCAAAATTCACGGTAAGATCGTGCCGGTCACCAAGGTATCGCTGACGCCGGAGCAAACGCGCGAAATTGTTTATTCGACCATGAGTGATAAGCAACAAGCAGACTTTCAGGAAAAGCACGAATGCAATTTCGCCATTAGTGCGAGAGGCATCGGCCGTTTCCGGGTCAGCGCCTTTTATCAGCGCAATCTCTGCGGCATGGTGTTACGTCGGATTGAAACCAATATTCCCCGTGTGGAAGACCTGGGTTTACCCAACATCATAAAAGAACTCGCAATGACCAAGCGTGGTCTGATTATTTTTGTGGGCGCGACCGGTACCGGTAAATCTACCTCACTGGCGTCAATGATCGGACATCGCAACCGCAACAGTAAAGGCCATATCATTTCCATCGAAGACCCGATTGAATACATTCACCAGCACCAGGGATGTATTGTCACACAGCGGGAAGTGGGTCTGGACACAGAAAGTTTCGAGATTGCACTGAAAAATACGTTACGTCAGGCGCCCGATGTCATCATGATCGGGGAGGTGCGTAGCCGCGATACAATGGATTATGCCGTGGTCTTTGCGGAAACCGGGCATTTGTGTCTGGCGACCTTGCACGCGAACAATGCCAACCAGGCGCTGGATCGGATTATCAACTTCTTTCCTCCTGAACAACACAACCAGATCTGGATGGATTTGTCGCTCAATCTCAAGGCCATTGTTGCACAGCAATTGATTCCTACGCCGGATGGCAAAGGCCGTCGGGCCGCCATTGAGGTGCTGGTAAACACGCCTTTGATGTCAGACCTGATTCGCAAAGGAGAAGTGCATAAGCTCAAAGAACTCATGACCAAATCCCGCGATGTCGGTATGCAAACGTTCGATCAGGCGCTCTATGACCTGTATTCAGCGGGCGAAATAACGTATGAAGATGCGTTAACCCATGCCGATTCAGCCAACGATCTGCGACTGATGATCAAGCTGGGGGCTGACATGACAGGGGCGGATCAGCTTAACAAGACTGCGGATAAGCTCTCGATCAATACCGATCTCTAATCCAGCCGACGCGCAGCTTGTATTTTATGCCCTCTGGCCCTGAGTAGAGACACTCAGGGCTTTCTGGTTAAATTACTGCTGGCAATCCCCGTTTATAACCTATTAGAATCCTTTCCCACATTCAGGGCGAAGGGGGGCAATGTTAGCGCTCATCGCCGTTCGGGAGCGGTGCGTTTCCCGGAGCTGTACAGACTAGCCGTAAATGCGGGTCATTGAATTTTTAACAAGACATTAAAGAGAACATCCCAATGGGCAGAAGTTTTGAAAATCGCAAAGCCTCGATGGCAAAAACCCAAGGTGCAAAGTCAAAAGTTTATTCCAAGTATGGAAAAGAAATTTACGTCTGCGCCAAAAATGGTGGGATTGATCCGAGCGCGAATCTTTCGTTGCGTGGTTTGATTGAACGTGCAAAGAAAGATCAGGTCCCCACGCATGTTATCGACAAAGCGATTGAAAAAGCCAAAGGTGGCGGCGGAGAAGATTACGTTCCTGCGCGCTATGAAGGCTTTGGCCCGGGGGGGTGTATGGTGATTGTGGATTGTCTTACTGACAACAATAACCGTACCTTTGGTGATGTGCGCCAGTGTTTCACCAAAACAAAATGTAAAATCGGCGCGCCTGGTGCCGTTTCTCATATGTTTGATCATCGCGCCATTTTTTCATTCCAGTTCGATGATGAAGATGCTGTGCTTGAAGCGTTGATGGAAGCAGATGTGGATGTGTCTGACATCGAAAACGAAGAAGGCATGATTACGGTTTTCGTACCCAACACCGAATACTTCAAAACCAAAACAGCCATCACCGGCCTGATTCCAAACGTGGATTTTGAAATGGACGAAATTACGTTCATTCCTCAAAATACGACGAAAATTACGGGTGAAGAAGAAATTGCCATGTTCGAAAAGTTCATTACGCTGCTCAATGACAGCGATGATGTACAGAACATTTATCACAATGCCGAGTTCGACGAATAAGCGAACCGGCGCTGTGTCTGGCCGCCTAAGGCGGCCTTTCATTGTTTAGATCTGGGTGTTTCTGCCTCGACTGTTAGTGGGCCTCGTCCCAATTATTCCCTACGCCTGTTTCAACCAGCAGTGGTACGTTGAGCTGCACGGCATTCTCCATACGACTGACCAATTCCTTGCGCACCTGATCAATTTGATCCTCTTTGACTTCCAGCACCAGTTCATCGTGCACCTGAAGAATAATCCTGGCGTCGAAAGTGCTCGCATCGAGCCAGGACTGCACATCAATCATGGCGCGTTTGATGATATCAGCTGCCGTGCCCTGCATCGGGGCATTGATGGCGGTGCGTTCGGCGGCCTGTTGGTTCATTTTGTTTCGGGCGTTAATCTCCGGTAAATACAAACGTCGGCCAAACAGGGTTTCCACATAGCCATCACGATGGGCTTGTTCACGAATGTTGTCCATGTACTGCTGAACACCGGGATAGCGCTCAAAATAGCGTTTGATGTAGCTTTGCGCCGTTCCCCGGTCAACATTGATCTGGTTGGCCAGACCGAAGGCAGACATGCCATAGATCAAGCCAAAATTGATGGCTTTTGCACTGCGGCGCTGATCCAGTGAAACCTCATCGAGTGCCACGCCGAACACTTCTGCTGCGGTGGCTTTATGGACGTCATCTCCGTGTGCAAAGGCATTCATCAAACCGGTATCATTGGAGAGGTGAGCCATGATCCGCAGTTCAATCTGGGAGTAATCGGCGGCAAGCAATTTGTAGCCAGAAGGGGCCACAAAGGCTTGGCGTATCCGGCGACCTTCGGCGGTTCGTATCGGAATGTTCTGCAAATTCGGGTCGGAAGAAGAGAGTCTGCCTGTTGCCGTCACCGCCTGATGGTACGATGTATGGATTCTCCCGGTGACAGGATTGATCTGCAGCGGCAATTTGTCGGTATAGGTCGATTTAAGCTTGCTCAGGCTGCGGTGCTCAAGCAGTACTTTCGGTAACTCGTGACCTTGTGCCGCCAAATCCTGCAGCACCGGTTCTGCCGTCGAGGGCACACCGGTCGGTGTTTTTTTCAGCACAGGCAAGTTCAGTTTATTGTAAAAAATTTCCTGCAGTTGCTTGGGCGACGCCAGATTGAACTCTGTGCCGGCAATAACAAAAGCTTCTCGTTCCAATTCCTGAAGTCGTTCCGCCAGTTCAATGCTTTGCTTTTGCAGGCGCTGCTTGTCTACAAGCGCGCCCTGACGCTCGATCCGGGCAAGCACCGGCACCAGAGGTAGCTCGATGTTTTCAAACACTTCTTTCAGTCGAGGTGTTTGGGTCAGTGCCTCTGTCAGGCATTCATGTAGACGGTAGGTAACATCTGCATCTTCGGCGGCATATTCGGCGGCGATAGCGACTTCGATCTGGTTAAAAGTAAGTTGTTTGGCTCCCTTGCCTGCAATGTCCTCGAAATGCACGGTTTCATGATCCAAATATTTTTGGGCCAGGGTGTCCATATCGTGACGTGAACCCACCGAGTTCAGCACATAGGATTCCAGCATGGTATCGGCATGGATACCTTGCAAATGAATACCGTGATTCGCCAGAACGTTCATATCGTATTTAAAGTTCTGTCCCACCTTATGTATGGCAGGGTCTTCGAGCAGTGGCTTCAGTTGCAGAAGCACCGAATCCCGATCCAGTTGCTCTGGTGCGCCCATGTAATCGTGCCCCAGAGGAAGGTAAGCTGCTTTGCCAGGGGCCGTGGCAAAAGACACGCCGACAATGCGTGCCTGCATGTAGTCGAGGCTGGTGGTTTCGGTGTCAAAGGCAAACCATGGGGATTGCCGGAGCAATTCCAGCCAGCGATCAAGGTCGGCCTGGGTCAGCAGTGTTTCGTATCCGCTGCGATCAATCGGCGCAGGTGTCTTGGAGGATTGATCAGTGGCTTCCGCAGATGGGGTTACATGGGTGTCAGAAGTAACTGTTTGAGCCGAATGCAACGGGGTTTTTCCGTTCGTATTGAGTTCCCGAATCCAGCTGCGAAATTCAAATTCAGTAAAGTAGTCTCGCAGCCTCTCAGTATCAGGTGGGCCGGGCATGATTTCATCCAGGGCGTGAGACAAGGCGACGTCAGTTTTTATGGTTGCAAGCTGATACGACAGCGGCAGATGAGGAATACTATTGCGTAGGTTTTCGCCGATTTTCCCGCCTATCTCGTGGGCATTGGCGATTAAATTGTTCATGGAGCCGTATTGCTCGAGCCATTTTACGGCGGTTTTAGGGCCGCATTTTGGAATGCCGGGAATATTGTCTACCGTGTCACCCATCAACGCCAGATAGTCGATAATCTGTTCCGGGGCTACCCCGAACTTTTCCTTAACGCCGGCAATATCCATGGTCGTGTCTGACATGGTATTGATCAGTGTGACGTGCTCACTGACCAGTTGGGCCATGTCTTTGTCGCCTGTCGAGATAATCGTGGCGATGCCATGTGTGGTTGCCTGATGGGCCAGTGTACCTATGACGTCATCGGCTTCCACGTCCGATTCAATGAGCAGGGGGAGCCCCATTGCACGAATGATTTCCAGCAAGGGCTCTATCTGAACGCGTAAATCCTCGGGCATGGGCGGGCGATTGGCTTTGTATTCCGGGAAAAGATCATGGCGGAAGTTTTTTCCCTTCGCGTCAAAGACAACAATGATGCGCGACTGCGGGAAATCCTGCTGTAGTTTTCGCAACATGTTGAGTACGCCCTTGATGGCGCCTGTAGGCATCCCCTTTGATGTGGTCAGGGGGGGCAACGCATGAAATGCGCGAAACAAATAAGATGACCCATCGACCAGAATGACGGGGGCTGAAGAGGCAGGCTGGTTCATTCGCAATGATGCTCTTGGTGGTAAGGGTGAGAAAATAAAACTGTTTTCCCCTTGGATCGTCAGGGGGCACTATCGACACCGCGTTATGGGGTCAGTGTTTCAATCGTTTTGTTTTTTGCCAGTTTGTTTTTGGCCAGTTTGTTTTTAGCACTGGCTGATTCACTGATGCGACCATTCAAATCTCGGGCTTGCTACCGCAAATGCGACGATGAAAGTTGATGGCGAATCACTCCATTCGGGTGTCATAATGAACAAATCGAAACTGATGGGTATTGTAGCCAATGAAAAAGATGATCTTCACCCTGTTTTTGGCCCAGGTGCTAATTTCAACACCAGTTTTACATGCGGAAGAAGAGGGGGCTAATGGCGAACCCCAAATAACTATACGCCATGATAATGAAAAAACCTTCTATGAATACCGAATTAACGGCGTGCTTACTGAGATAAAGGTGGTTCCGAAGGTCGGGCCGGTCTACTACCTGGTTCCTGCGGATGGCGGGGGCTGGATTCAGGAAGACAAGTCACAATTGCTGGTTCCCAGCTGGGTAATTTTCCGCTGGTAAGCTGGTTGACTCCGGGATAGGCGCTAAACGTATGGCTGTGTATACACCTTTGAGCTTTTCTGACGTTGAATCGCTGTTAGCGTCTTACGAATTATCGAACTTGGTAAGCGTTGAGGAAATTGGCGCGGGAATCGAAAACAGTAATTTTTTCGTGACCACGGCCGATGCATCCGGTACACAAAGCAAGTGGGTGCTGACACTATTCGAAACGCTAACCGAGCAGCAATTGCCCTATTTTCTTGATGTTCTGGTCTGGCTTAACGTTCAGCATCTGCCGGTGGCTGCTCCCAAGGCCAATCTTGAGGGGAGCTATTTACAGCGAGTTAAAGGCAAACCGGCCATTTTGGTGCCTTGTCTGGAAGGACGTTCAAGAATGTCACCCTCGCTACAAGAATGTGCTGCGATAGGCAAGGTTCTGGCGCGTATGCATTTGGTGTCGGCGCAGGTGCCGGTGAAAAGAACGCCGGTTCGAGATCTGGACTGGCTAGAACAGGCGCAGGTTAAACTTGCGCTCGTGTTACCTGAAAGTGACAAGCTCCAATTGCAGCAGGAAATCACTCATTATGCTTCGAGTGCTGCAGGTATTGCCGTGTGTCCTCAAGGCTTGGTTCATGGTGACTTATTTCGGGACAATGTGCTTTTTACCGGCGAGGAGGTCACGGGGCTAATCGACTTCTACCATGCCTGTGATGACGCACTCTTATTTGATCTTGCCGTAGTTATCAATGATTGGGCAACGGATGGACAAGGCCATTACCACTCGCAAAAAGTGCAGGCGATTATCGACGGCTATCAGTCAGTGCGCGTTTGGTCGGTCGCTGAGCAGCAGGCATGGCGTGATATCTTGCGCTTGGCTGCATTGCGATTTTGGGTGTCCCGCTTATTGAGTCGCCACTTGTCGGGCTACCAAAAACAATCCACCCAAGGAGACACGACCAAAAATCCGGAGGAGTTTCGGTCGTTACTAACCACATTGGCGGCTTAGCCGATCAGCTATCCCGTAGATTTTTCATCAGCAGCCCAAACTCCATACCTTCACCTGGTGCGAAGGGAAGGGCAATTCTTACCTCGTGCCCCGAGCCAGGGGCAACATCAACCGCCCGACCATGGCGATTTTCCATATCGCACATATCAAATGTGAAGTTGCCATGAGGGGTCATCAGTTCAATGGAGTCACCTTTGGCAAATTTGTTCTTCACATCCACCGTAATCACATTTGATTGCGTATCATATTGGGTGATTTCGCCAACAAACTGCTGCGATCCGTTCAGGGAGTTACCGTTTTCGTAGTTCTGATATTCGTCGTGTACATGGCGGCGGTAGAAGCCTTCTGTGTAACCTCGCTGGGCCAGTTTTTCCAGCGCATCCATGAGTGACATGTCGAAGGGCTTGCCTGCCGCAGCATCATCAATGGCCTTGCGATATACCTGAGTGGTTCGGGCAACATAGTAATGTGACTTGGTGCGACCTTCGATTTTTAGCGAGTGTACACCCATTTCGGCGAACCGCCAGACATGCTGAACGGCTCTTAAATCTTTGGAATTCATGATATAGGTGCCGTGCTCGTCTTCATAAGCCGGCATCAGACGGTCTGGATTTGTCGCTTCCTGAATCATGAATATGCGATCGGTAGTGTCGCCTTCGCCCAAGGTAGAGGCCGACGTTTCGGGTTCCCATGTTTGTGCCGGATTGGCCATCACGATATTACCGGCTTCGTCTTCTTTTGCTTCGTGCGCCTGATACTTCCAACGACAGGCGTTGGTGCAGGTGCCCTGATTCGGATCCCGATGATTCATGTAACCCGACAGCAGACAGCGCCCGGAGTAGGCAATGCAAAGTGCGCCATGTACAAAAACTTCCAGCTCCATTTCTGGGCATAACTGGCGAATTTCGGCGATTTCGTCCAGTGACAGCTCGCGCGACAGGATAACTCGCTCTATACCTTGTCTGGCCCAGAATTTGACCGCGGCAAAGTTAACGGCATTGGCCTGAACTGAAAGGTGAATGGGTGTGTCCGGCCATTTATCCTTCACCATCATGATCAACCCGGGATCGGACATGATCAGTGCATGCGGATTCATTTCGATAATGGGTTCTATATCATTCATGAAGGTTTTTACCTTCGCATTGTGTGGGGCAATGTTGGCCGCCACGTAGAACCTCTTGTTGTTTGCGCGAGCAAACTGAATCCCCTGATTGAGCCTGTCCAGATTAAAGTCATTTTCGCGAACGCGAAGGCTGTACCGAGGTTGTCCGGCATAGACCGCATCTGCGCCATAGGCATAGGCGTAGTGCATGTTTTTGAGCGTGCCGGCGGGAGACAATAATTCTGGTTTGAACATCTGATCACCTGGAAAAACGCAGAGAAAATAAATCTGAAATGCCCCGCATGCAGGTGTTTCTCCAGCGGAAGCTATTAAGGGCGCGCATTATAGCATGCCGGGAAGCACTGTGTGATGGTGGTTTTTTGTACGGGGTTTAATGCCCTGCGGCGCCTGAAATCAGCCAGGAAACCAAAAGGCCGGTACTCACCGCGGTCGACAGTGTTGCCCCAACACGCAGACCTAAACCTCGACCGCCGATGGAGATCGCCATGCCGGCTTTCACCAGGCTGTTTACAGAAGCCGCCAGAATAATGCCCAATACGGCGGTCTGAATACTGATCTCGCTCAAGCTGAGTCTCCCCAGGCTAAGACTAATGGCGTCGACATCGGACAATCCGGAAAATGCAGCCAACAAATAAACACCTGTTTGCCCGAGCCACTCCTGAAGCCAGTGAGAGAGCAGCATGATAAGCATTAATACAAAGCCGAAAAAAAGCGCTGAAGAAATCTCAAGCGGATTTTGCTTCAGCTCAGGTTGTTGTATCTGGTTATGTCGATGATGCATGTACCACATTCCCAGCGCGGGTAAGTACGTCAGCAAACTCATGGTGAGAATGGGGAGCCATAAATGATGAGTCAGCGCAGGATTAATCACCGAGCATACAAGCAGTATCCGTGGAAACATGGTTCCACACGCGGCGAGAATACCGCTGGATAACATGGGAGAGAGTGACGGGTTATCTCGTGATAATCGCGAGAAGTGCAGGGTCAGGGCGGTGGATGAGCTGAGACCCGCAAATAAACTGGTGAAAATGATGCCCTTTTCCGCACCACCCAGCTTGACGGCAAAGTAGCCCGCGAAGGAGATACTGGCAATCAAGACCACCATCCACCAGGTTTCGTAAGGATTGATCGCGTTCCATGGCCCGAATCCCTGATTTGGCAAGAGGGGAAGCATTACCACAGAAATGAGCAGGAGTTTAAGCGCCGCGTCCAGTTCATGTTCCTGAAGTTTGTTTATAAAACCGTGAATTTCGCTTTTATTATCCAGAATGATCGTAGTGATAACGGCGGCTACGGCGGCAAGCACGTGTTCGCCCATGACCGCCAAAGCCCCGAAACAAAAGGTGAGCAGCATTCCTGTGAGGGTCGTGATACTGATATTGGCGTAGCTTTTCTGGCTGGTAACGTAGCCAACGCAGCCAATAATGGTCAGGGCCAGCAGTCCTGCGCCAAGCATGACCGCACTGAAACGCTGGGCAAGTAACGCGCAGCATCCTCCATAAAGACTGATCAGCGCATGCGTCCGGATTCCTGCAATACGCTGACCGCTGGCTCGATCGCGAAGTACCCACCCACGTTGTGCTCCGATCAGCAGGCCCAGCAGCAGCGCGATAAACAGACCCACATAGGGGCCATTGTGTGTGTAGAGGTCGTTCAATGTCATCATGAGTTACTTGATTTCTTCCTGTCTTCCGGTGGTGTCAATGAGGCTTCCAATTGTTCGCACAGTGTCTTTAAAACGCAAAGTCGGGCATAGCGTTTGCTATTCGCTGGAACCAGATTCCATGGGGCGTAGTCCGTGCTTGTACGAATCACCATATCGTTAACCGCCGCCTCGTAGGCTGACCATTTATCTCGATTGCGCCAGTCCTCATCCGTAATTTTATGACGCTTATAGGGGATGTGTTCCCGCTCTTTAAATCGACGTAGTTGTTCGTCGGGATCAATATGCAACCAGAATTTCACGACCAGAATGCCATGCTCACATAGTTGCTCTTCAAAATCATTTATTTCCCGGTAAGCTCGCTGCCATTCAAAGTCTTTGGCGAAACCTTCGACACGCTCTACCAGTACTCGACCATACCAGCTCCGGTCGTAAATTGTTACATGACCGGCACGAGGTATATGGCGCCAAAATCGCCAAAGGTAATGATGGGACTTTTCTTCATCGGTCGGCGCCGCAATAGAGATCACCTGAGATATTCGTGCATCTACTGCCTGAGTAATGCGGCGGATAGCACCTCCTTTGCCTGCCGCATCCCAGCCTTCGAAAACTACTACAACAGAGCGCTTCTGGTGATAGGCTTTCCAGCTTAGTTGATTCAGTTTTTGTTGCAGTTTGACGAGTTCCTTTTGATAAGTTGTCTTGCTGATATCGGTAGAGAGGTCGAGGCCATCCAGTACCGTCAGCACATTATCTGGCGCTTCCAGAAACGGCTCAATGTCGGCCTGCGTGAGTGCTTTCAGGGGTTGCACCGGGCCGCTTTTCAGGCGCTGGGAGATGGAAGAAAGAAGATGTTGGGCAATGGTCAAATGGCGATAGCGAGCATTTTCTGCCTCAATTATTTGCCACGGGGTAATTGCATAGTCTGTGAGGCGAATCGCTCGCTCTGCAAACTTTTTATATTGCGAATAGGATTCCAGAAGTTTCTTGTCGTGTTTGGATACCTGCCAGCGTTGCACAGGGTGTTTTTCCAGCTTTTTGAATCGCTTGGTTTGTTCTGATTTAGAAATGTGCAGCCAGTATTTCAGTATCAGTGCGCCATTCATTGCGAGCGTATTTTCCAGCAGGTGAATGCGTTTCATATGCCGATCAAAAGAAGTATCGTCAATTTGACCGAATACGCCCTGAATTAAGCTACCGCTGTACCAGGCACCGGTCATCACCGCGATTCGGCCTTTGGAAGGAAGCGTTCGCCAATATCGCCAGAAGCGCGGGCGTTCTGCTTCTTCGTCAGATTTTGCACCAAAGGCATGCACTGACAGACCTCGGGTATCCAGCCACTCATTCAGCGTATTGATCACTTCGCCCTTGCTGACATTATCTACCCCCTCAATAATAATGATGACAGGGAAGTCGGCCGACGTCAGAGCAAACTGAGCCTCAAGCAATTTTTTACGTAGCCTTGGTAAGGCTTTTTCGTAGTCTTCTTTGCTTATTTTTCGGCCCAATTCGGCGGCTTCAAACATGAGGAAACCCTTCTATTTAATGTATGACAAGGTTTAAGTTTCGTTCAGGTTTTGTTTTTGACCAGTCGTGTTTGCGGTATTTTGAAACTCCCGTGAAATTAATGCACAAAAAGACGTTTTATGATTGGCCTTTAGTATGAATATTCTAAAAATAGTCTGTAGTCTGGGTTCGTGTTTTAGATGGAGGATCTTTATCCTCTAACCTCAATCAAGTGTTGCGTGAACTTAAGTAAGTTTTGAACTTCAGCGTTCAGCAAACACCTTACTACTCTATGGAGAGAAGACATGGGCAAGTTGAAAACTTTGCAAACTCAGGTTCAGGAAGCGATTGAAAAAGGTATTGCGACTGTTGAAGAGCAGCACAAAGCCATCGCAAACAAATCTTTCGACTACGTTGAGAAAGTTGAAGCTGAAGCAAAAAGCTACAGCGTAAAAACTCTGCGTGATCTGCACAACGACACAGTTAACGGTTTGTACGAAGCTGTTCGCGCTTTCAACAAGCGTCTGGGCGAAGTAACCGGTGACCTGCTGGCTAAAGTTGAGAAAGAAGAAGTTGCGGCCGAAGCAGAAGCTAAGCCAGCAGCTAAGAAAGCGGCTAAAAAGCCTGTGGCCAAGAAAGAAGAAGCAGAAGCTGAAGCAACTGCATAATTTTGCCTTGCCCGTAATTGCAGATTCTCAGGCCAGATTTATCTGCAATGTGAAAAAGAGAGCGTAAGCTCTCTTTTTTTTCAGGCATACAGCGAGTGCCTCGATTTAAAACAAGGACTCACTGTTGTCTTGGTCAAGGTATTGGCTTGGTCAAGGTATTGGCTTGGTCAATGTGTTGTCTTGGTCAAGGTATTGTCGTGGCTAAGGTGTTGGCACCTTGTAGCCAGAAGGTGTTGCTTCTGGGGCTGGCGTGATGGTGTCCTTTTTCCCTGTCAGATGCTCTAGTCGCTGAATCGTTTTTACGAATGTTTGTTTTGTACTGATAATATCTTTTTCGTGCAGCTGAATATCCATTTCGATTTTGCCAACTTCTGTTTTTAGCAAAGTAATGCTATTTACCAGTGCTTCAGGTATTACCTTACCTCCGCGTTCGAAATTTGCCGCTTTGCTTTGATTTTCCTGTATTTGGGATTCAAGGCTGGCGATTTTTGTTTGCTTTAATTTGATAGCGGCTTCAAGATCCTGAACTTTTCTATCGCGAATACGAGCGGCTTCGTTGGGGTGGCTGTAAAGTCGTAACAGGTCTTCGTCTGCTTTGCGCTGACGCTCTTCATCCTCTTTACGCTTTTGCTCAGCGGCAATTCGAGCATCTCTTTCCTTTATTTCCTGAGGGGTCAGCGCGGGCGCTACTTTTTCAAGTACTCTGCCGTTACTACCAATAACTTCATAACCATTTCCCACCAAATGAGGAGGAATGGTGCGGCCTAAGACCGTAACGCCGTTTTCATCCTTGTATCGGTAGTAATTTGCTGCCAGAGCGGAGTCCGTGGCAAATATAAGGATGAGGCCTGTAACTAGGAGAAATTTGTTCATTCGGTTAGATTAGCGCGTGTGATGATGTTTGCATGCCAGGTACGGTAAGTTTCGTTACCCGGCGAGATACCTTTTAGAATAGCAACAAGTTTACTATTCCTTCCTATTTAAATCACTTGGATGATCAATTTACGATGTTGGATGTCATTTTCGAGCAGGTCATGCTGTTTTCCATTTCGATCGTCGCCAATGGATTAAGTGCGTTAGCCGGTGGGGGTGCCGGGTTACTGCAATTGCCTGCGCTGCTGTTTCTTGGATTGGTATTTTCAACGGCATTGGCTACGCATAAGATTGCCAGCGTCGCCTTGGGGGTGGGGGCTACGCTCCGCCATATGAAGGAAAAGCGCATTAACATGCGTTTCGCTGCCTTTGTTTTACTTTCCGGACTGCCGGGGGTTGTGGTGGGCGCCATGGTGATTCTGACGATTCCAGATGCGATTGCCAAAACAGTCCTGGGGGTGTTTACCACAGGATTAGGCGTGTACTCGTGGCTTAGTCCGGATCTGGGTATGGTTCGCCGGGATCGTCATTTGTCGCGCAAAGGCTGGCTCATCGGAGCGATAGGGTTGTTTTCGATTGGGTTTCTGAATGGTTCTATCACCTCCGGAACGGGCTTGTTTGTTACGTTGTGGCTTGTATTGTGGTTTGGTCTGGATTATCAGCGTGCGGTGACCTATACGTTGATTCTTGTCGGGCTGTTCTGGAATGGTTTGGGGGCGTTAACGCTTGCGTTTCAGACCACGGTTAAGTGGGAGTGGTTACCTGCGCTTATTTTAGGGGCATTGGCAGGTGGTTATCTGGGGGCGCATCTTTCTATTGCGAAAGGAAATAAACTGGTCAAACGGGCTTTTGAACTGGTGACGGTTGCGGTGGGATGCTCACTTATTGTACATGGGCTGTTGTAGTGTCTGTCTTAGTCGGTAGGCGACCCATGCCGGGTACGCCTACCGATCCCGTGATCCGCAAATTAGTGCTTGGGTTTTACGTTCACTGGCAGATCCGCCCCTGTCTAGAGTTCGACACCATACTGCGAGCGATAGGCCGCAACCTTATCGGTGTATGCGGCGAGTGTCGGATGATCTTTAATAAAATCCAATACCTGATTCAGATTCACAATGCTGACCACGGGAATATCAAATTCTTTTTCCACCTCTTGTATCGCTGATAGCTCACCCTGACCTTTCTCTTGCCGGTTAAGCGCGATAAGTACGCCCGCAGGCTCTGCACCCGCGGCCTTAATGATCTGAATTACTTCCCGAATTGCCGTTCCTGCTGTGATGACATCATCTATAATCATGATTCGGCCTTTCAGTTCTGCGCCGACGATGCTGCCCCCTTCGCCATGATCTTTAGCTTCTTTGCGATTAAATGCATAGGGCGTGTTAATGTCATAGAATTCCGACAGGCATACGGCGGTTGCTGCGGCCAGAGGTATGCCTTTGTATGCAGGGCCAAATAAAACATCGAAAGAAATACCGCTCTGCTGTAACGCTGCCGCGTAGCAGCGGCCGAGCGTAGCCAGCGCTTTGCCTTGATTAAACAGGCCGGCATTAAAAAAATAGGGGCTGGTTCTACCTGATTTTAAGGTGAACTCACCAAAACGAAGGGCATTTTGGGCAATCGCAAATTCAATAAAATCGCGTTGATATTTCTGCATTGGCAATCTCGTTGTAATGAATTCTTTTTCATAAAATGTGAATTCGGTATCATACACGCAAACGAAGCAAGGGGCATCTATGAAGGTAGTAACGATCAGTGTCAACGGCCTCAGGCAAGCGGCGGATAACGGCTTTTTTGACTGGATGGTCAAACAGAATGCCGACGTGGTTTGTGTTCAGGATATCAGAGGGCGAATTTGGGAGTTTGATGATGAGCGATATCATCCTCCCGGTTACGAAGCATTTTTCATTGACGCCGAGAATGAGCAAGATGGCGGTGTCTGTATTTATAGTCGCCATTTTCCCAAGGCGATCATGTATGGCTTTGCGTTTGAGCCTGCCGACAGGGAAGGGCGGTTTATTCAGGCCGATTTCGACAATGTCAGCGTGGCTTCTATTTTATTGCCCTGTGCCTTGGGTGAGCCAGGTAAGCAGAAGCAAAAAGATGACTTTATGAATGCGTTTATGGCGCATTTGCAAAAAACACTGCGCAAACGACGCCAGTTTATTTTTTGTGGAAACTTCCAGACAGCGCATTTAGTGACGGATGCGAGTAGTCGCTATCATAAAATGGAAGTTTCAGGTTTTCTTCCTCAGGAGCGGGGCTGGTTTGACGAAGTGTTTGAGTCGTTGGATTACGTCGATGCATTTCGGGAAATTAACAAAGACAAAAATCAGTACACCTGGTATCCGGAGTGGGCTAAAGGCTGGCGGAAACAATCTGGGTGGCGTACCGACTATCAGATTGCGACTCCTGGAATTCGGGGGAAAATCCTGTCAGGGCATATTGATGGGCAAACCCGCTTTTCAGATCACGCGCCACTGATTATGGATTACGATATTGTCGTGCCTTAGGTAATGAGCATATTTTAATGTCGATCAAGAAAATCAGTAAGGGCAGAATGCCGCCCTTACTGTCGAGGAGGGTGCTTTAGACGGCTTCTGTCAGCGCCGCCTTTTGCAGCTCAAACAGTTCCTGAATACCTTGACGCGCCAAGTCCAGCATGGCGTCGAATTCTTCCCGGCCAAAGGCCGCGCCTTCTGCCGTGCCCTGAACTTCGATAAAACCGCCTTTGTCGGTCATTACCACGTTCATATCGGTTTCTGCAGCAGAATCTTCCGGGTAATCCAGATCGAGCACCGGAACCCCTTCATAAATACCTACCGATACCGCACCAATCATTTGTACCAGCGGGCTTTTTGCCAGCTGCTTTTTGGCAACCAGTTTGTTCAGTGCGTCAGCAAGGGCAACGCAACCGCCGGTAATGGATGCTGTGCGGGTGCCACCGTCAGCCTGAATGACATCACAATCAATGTAAATGGTCCGTTCGCCCAGTGCGCTCAGGTCTACGGCCGCACGTAGAGAGCGACCGATGAGGCGTTGGATTTCTACCGTACGCCCTCCTTGTTTGCCTCGAGCGGCTTCTCTGTCCATTCTGTTACCGGTTGAGCGCGGCAACATGCCATATTCAGCCGTAATCCAGCCTTGACCTGAGCCCCTGAGAAAACGAGGCACCCCTTCGTCGATAGAGGCAGTACAGATGACTTTTGTGTCGCCAAACTCTACCAATACCGAGCCTTCGGCGTGTTTGGTATAGTTGCGTGTCAGGCGGATTGGACGAAGTTGCTCGGGTAAGCGGCCGCTCGGTCTCATGCTATTTCCTTTAAAGTAAAAATGGAGGGCAGGGATTGTAGCCTTTTACATCCGGTACGCACACCCCGGGTAGCAGTCTGTAATCTGCCTGCACAGATGTTCCACATTATCTTTCTTGGCAAATAGGCGCTAGAATATAAAGGCTTAAGGTAAACTAAACTAGTTGATCAGATTTATCAGATATTTGGAGAAAATTGGATGTTACGCAGCATGACCGCGTTTGCTCGTGAAGATGCACAGGGAGAGTGGGGCAATTTGTCTTGGGAAATCCGTACGGTGAATCATCGCTACCTGGAGCCCCACTTCAGATTGCCAGAGCAGCTTCGGGATCTGGAAGCCGCCTTGAGAGAGAGAATTCGTCAGCGCATACAACGCGGAAAAGTGGAATGTGCGTTACGCTGGCATACCAATGCTGCCGTTACCGGGCTGGCCGTAAATTTAGATCTGGTTCAGGAAATAAGCAGTGTTGCCAATCAGATCAACCGGATTCTCGATAATCCGGCACACCTCAGTGCGTTGGAAATCATGCAGTGGCCTGGTGTGCTTGAAGCAAAAGAAGCAAACACCGAAACTTTAAAGGCAGATGCCCTGGCTTTGTTCGAAAAGGCGCTGGATGCGGTATTGGCGACCAGAGAACGAGAAGGCGAGCAACTCAAACCGCTTTTTGAACAGCGACTGACCAGCATTCTGGCAATAGTTAACGATGTTCGAGCCTTGCTTCCCGGCATACTGGAAGCACAGCGTAAGAATCTGTTAGAGCGTTTTAAAGATGCCGAAATCGACCTGGATCCAGGAAGGCTCGAGCAGGAAATGGTCTCACTGGCTCAAAAGTCAGATGTTGCAGAAGAGTTGGACCGCCTCGAAACGCACGTTTACGAAGTACAGAATGTACTGCAGCAAAAAGAGCCCGTTGGCAGACGGCTGGATTTCCTGATGCAGGAGCTGAATCGGGAAGCGAATACACTGTCTTCCAAGGCGATTGTTACCGATACCACCAAAGCAGCGGTGGATTTGAAGGTATTAATTGAGCAAATGCGCGAGCAGGTGCAAAACATCGAATAGATTTTTGCCTGCCCCAGAACGTCTTAAAGCCCTGCTATTTTATTGTAAATGCAGGGCTTTTTTATTTTTCCCGTCCAAATCGGTTTGCAGATGTCCGTTACAAACAACCTGTTTAGTGGTGGGCAGTAAGTTACCCAATTTTCGCATTTAACTCGCCACCACAACAGGTTAGCTGCTGATTCAATAAGCAAATCGGTGGTGGGCAGCCATTATTTCCTCCTCCATTGTTTCAGCAACTATGGAGTAAACATGGGAAAACTCACAGCAAAACAGGTTATTGCATACAGCAAAGACGAACCAAAAAAAATATTCAGACGGTGAAGGGTTGTACTTTTGTGTCCGCAAACAGGGCTCACCTTATTGGATGATCCGCTACACCACAGTCAAAGGAAGACGAGAGGCAACCTTGGGTCAATTTCCTTTAATGTCGTTGGCGGACGCGAGAATTGCCGCCGCTTATTTTCGAAAAGAGGTTCGCGACGGTATAGATCCTATTCTGGAGAAACAGAAAATCGAGTTACCTGAGATCGAGACAATGGATCAACTGTTCCATGACTGGTATCGAACAGACCTGAGCCGACGACTCAAGCACCCAAAAATTCCGTATCGGGTTTACACCAAAGACATTAGCCCTGTCATTAGTATCAAATGTATTGCCGAAGTGACTGCACGCGATGTACGCGAAGCATTAGAGCGCATTTGAGAAAGTAACCGCCCCGGCATTGCCAACGACACCTTGATGTACATGAAGCAGCTGTTTTGACACGCAATCAAGCTCGATTTAACGCTGAACAACCCAGCTGCAGCATTCACGTAGACGATGCCGGTGGCGTGGAGTCCAGTAAAGACAGGATGCTCAGCAAAGAGGAAATTCACTACGCCTTTAGTGTGTTTCATACCCATATCAATAGGTTCGGCCGCGACAACTACTTCGCTTGCTGTCTGTTTTTGGTGTTGGGTGTGCGCAAAAGCGAACTATGTGAAGCCATGTGGCGTGAAATGGATTTAACCACGGGCGTATGGGATCTACCCAAAGAACGCAGTAAAACTGGCGTGCCGATCAGCATACCCTTACCACACCAAGCCATTGCCTGGTTTAACAAGCTGCAAATCCGCGCTTGTGGCTCGCCTTATGTTTTCCCCGCCAGACGAGCAAGCCATCGTCCACATATGGGGCCAGATACACTTAACCGCGCCATTTCTAAGCTATTTGGCCGCGATCCGGGGCGCAAAAATCAACCGCCCAATAAAATGGGCAAACTTGAACACTTCACCATACACGATTTACGCCGTACCTTTCACAGCCTGCCGCCTCTTTGGGCATTGCAGGTAACGTGGCCAATCATAAGCTAAAAGGCGTTTAGGGCATCTACGACCGGCACGATTACTTCGATGAGCGCCGAATTGCCCATCAAACCGTGGCTGATGCTATTGAACCGCTGGTGAACTTTGAGCCCTCTTCACAACACCACACAGGAGGGCGCTAACATGCAATTTATGATGCGACTTGCCCCCATTACCTTTCCAATAGCCATGCTGGCAGGCCTTGGTTGGTGTATTGGCATTGCCTTACTCGAACAACCTTACGGTATAGGCTACGCACTTACTCGGTATTGCCTGATGGTATTCGTGGTACTCGCTCCTTGGCTGACGCTAAAACTCACGTTCTACGTGATTGTCGGCCTAGGACGTAAACTGGGGCTCATCCCGCCTGCACGCCCAACGCATAGCTTGGGTTATGAAGAATCGCTTTATTGGTTCAGAGTATTGGCCTTCTTCGATGGCAAACGCAGCCGTATGCCGAAAAAGCCAATCAGGTGAAACTAACAAGCCCCCCATTTGCTCACTTACCGCGGGCAGTTGGGACAATGGGGCAACACCTGATATGCCAAGCTTTAGAGGGTGAATAAGAGGAAATTAAACTGCCCCAAGGAATGGGGCAACAGAGGCTGTGGCAACAGTTCCTAACAGTCAATCAAAACTACAAACTTGCAAAAGTCCCAAAGCGGGACTAATATCTATTTATGAGAATTATTGCACTATCAACCTTAAAAACATTTTGGGAAGGCAGCCCAGAATACATTGACGCGAAAGAGCCAACTTTAGCGTGGTATAGGCATGCATTAAACGCTGATTGGGGATCACCGGCGGATGTGAAACAGGACTTTAGAAATGCCAGCATCCTCAAAGATGGGCGTGTCGTGTTTAACATTGCCGGTAATAAATACCGGGTAGTCGTTTGGATCAATTATGCCTACAAGGTGGTTTACATACGGTTTATCGGCAGCCATGCACAATACGACAAAATTGATGTGCAAACGATTTAAAGCCAAAAGGTAGTACAAGAGGTAAATATATTGGACATCAGACCTATTAAAACAGATGCCGACTACCGCGCGGCATTAAACGACATCGAAAACCTGATGATGGCGGAGCCAGATACCGTCGAAGGCGAAAAGCTGGACATTTTGGTTACGTTAGTCGAGGCCTACGAAGCAAAGCATTTTCCAATGGATTTGCCAGACGCTGTTGAGGCAATAAAGTTTGAGATGGAGCGCAAAGGCTTAACGGTTAAAGATCTTGAACCCATGATAGGTAAAAGCAATCGTGTTTATGAAATCCTAAACCATAAGCGATCACTCACGCTAAAAATGATTTGGAAACTTCATGAAGGGCTAGGTATTCCAGCAGAGTCGCTGATCAAGCCTCCGCAAGTTCGCGCATCATAGCACTGCGAATCAAAATTGGTTTGTCATGAATGACGCTCGCTACCCAAACATTTCTGCTATTGATAACAGGCTAGCTGAGCTTGAAAACGAAAAGCAGCAGCTTCTCGCACTAAGAGAGGCTTTGCGTAGCGCTCAAAACGAGCGTTCAGTACAGACATTCACCCCAGAACAAAAAGTCGCCCTATTCAGACAACGATTTCGTGGACGAGAGGATATCTTCGCCAATCGTTGGCAAACCCAACAGGGCCGCAGTGGCTATTCCGTAGCCTGTGATAATGAGTGGGTCAGCGGGGTATGCAACAAACCCCGCATTAAATGCCAAGACTGTTCACACCGAAAGTTTAGCGAATTAAACGAGCACATTATTTACAGGCACCTTGCCGGTCAACAAGTGGTGGGGCTGTATCCCTTACTGAAAGATAATTCGTGCTATTTGTTAGCCGCCGATTTTGACAAAGGCTGTTGGCAAGAAGAAGTCAAAGCAATGTCTAAAGCGTGCCAAGCGTTTGATATTCCGCACGCGATAGAAATCTCGCGTTCTGGCAACGGGGCGCACTTATGGATCTTTTTTGAAACCAATATCCCAGCGAACCAAGCTCGGGCACTGGGTTTCGCTTTGCTTGATAAAGCCATGGAAATATTTCCAAATCTATCGTTTGACTCCTATGACAGGCTCTTTCCTAACCAAGATGTCCTTCCTGAAGGCGGGTTTGGCAATCTCATTGCGCTACCACTTCAAAAGGAGGCTCGCCTTTCAGGCCGTAGTTGCTTTGTTGACAGTGACCTGAATGCGATTGACGATCAATGGCAGTACCTAGCTGAGCTTAAAACACTCACTCAGTCGAGTATTGATCAACTCATAACAACCATTTCACCCAATACCCTATTACTATCCGAACAGGGGCTAACAGACAACCGCCCACCTTGGGAAATCACAGGCAAAACCGCACCAATAACATTAGAGTCTTTGCCGAAAAACGTGACCATTACCTTGGCCAACCATATCTACTTTTTGATGAGCGAGTTACCTGGGCCACTACTGGCAGGACTAAAGCGATTAGCTAGTTTTTCTAATCCTGTGTTTTTTAAGACACAAGCGTTGCGTTTTTCAACCCATGGCATTCCAAGGTTTATTTCCTGTGCTCGTATTGAAAACGGTTATCTTGCACTACCGCGTGGCTGTCTCGATGACGCGATTGCTTTGCTACAAGAGCAAAATATTTCGCCACTGTTTGACGATAAGCGTGAAACTGGCAAACCATTATCAAAACTTACCCCCGAGTTCACTTTGCGAAAGAACCAGCGAGACGCAGTGGCCGCAATATCTAAACATGACTTCGGTATTTTGCATGCGCCGACAGCATTTGGAAAAACGGTTACCGCCATTGGTATGATCGTAAAACGCAAAGTAAATACCCTAATACTGGTTCATAGCCGACAACTGCTTGAACAGTGGCAAGAGCGATTACGCACGTTCCTACCGGAAGTAAACATTGGCAGTATAGGCGGGGGGTAAAAGAAAGCCGAGTGGCATTATCGACATTGCCACCTACCAAAGCTTGGTTAATAAAAAGGACAACTCCATCACGCCTCTCATCCAAGACTACGGCCATATTATTGTTGACGAATGCCACCATCTATCTGCACCAAGGTTTGAAATGGTACTCAACGAGGTAAGAGCAAAATATGTATTGGGCCTAACAGCAACACCAGAGCGACAAGATGGCCATCAAAAGATCATTTTCATGGCGGCAGGGCCCATTCGCTACAAAGTGAAACAAAGCACTGATGAGCAATTTACTCAAACCGTGATGATTCATCAGCTCTACGATGTACCAGCAGCTGAGCTAATAAAAACAGATGAGCGCCCCAAAATAAGCGATGCCTACCGCTGGCTCGTCGATAACCAACAGCGCACTTCAAAAATTGTCTCAGACGCCTCTCAGTGTGTTCAAAATGGCGGACACCCGTTAGTCCTTACAGAGCGTAGAGAGCACGCAGAGTACATATATTTACGACTTACCGAGATGGGTATAAGCACTGTCGTACTCAAAGGCGCCATGAATGCTGCGGAACGCAAGAATGCTGATAATCATCTACAATCGGCTCACGCCATCGTCGCAACAGGAAAATATGTGGGCGAAGGATTTGACCTACCAAGACTGGATACGTTGTTTTTGGCCATGCCCATCGCATGGAAAGGTACGTTGGCCCAATATGCCGGTCGTATTCATCGTGAATCGGAAGGAAAAACACAAGTCACCATTCACGACTATGTAGACTGCGCCCTCCCTATGCTGCAACGCATGTTTAAAAAACGCGAGAAAAGCTACAAGGCCATGGGGTACGCCCTTGAGTACATTGATGGTAACAGTGACAATCAACCTTCACTGAAGCTGGAAGACGCCTCTTCATCAAATTCCAAGTCAAATTAGCAAGCCGCTCTTCGTTCAACACTTCCCCATGCCTTTACCCCCATACGCCAAAACCACTATCCGTTTGGCTTTTGGATCGAAACGCCAAACAGGGAAGTTAGCCCATTTACTGTTTGGCGTCTCGATTGAAATCCAACGCTGGTAGGCCTTGCCAGTACTGGCTCAAAGCAAGGTTTGGCACTTTTTTCGCCCTAAACCAACCTCGAATCCAAAGTACAAACCGTTTGATTTTTTAAACCCAGAATGCAAACGATCGTTTGGCGTCTCGATTTTTTTGCATGGGCCAAATGCCGCCAAACAGAGCCGCATTGGACGATATATTTCAATCAGTTAGCCGCGCACAGGTCATTATAAAAAACCGATTTGACTGGTTAGTTTGATGGCCATTTCTTTCATCTAATTCACCACCGCGTCTGCACCCGACGACTGAAAATAGACGGCATGACGAACCAACAAGGTGATAAGTGACGTGTTATGGGCAAGTGACAACGATTGGGATAGAGAATGGATACAGCAGGTGGTCGCGTTACTGGTTGGAAATGCCGCGTTTACTCTCTACCCAGCATTAAGCCAGTGCGACAATACCGCCGAACGTTTAACCCGCTGGCTAACCCATCAGTTACCACGCGTTAAACAAGCGCACCCAGGCTGCCCGATTCACCAATGGCTAAATAGCATTGGCGCACAAGTGATCGTAGAAAAATGGCAAAGCCCCGAGCAATGGCCAAACCTGTATTGGCTACCTTTACCTGAGGTTGATGGCCACGCGCAAGGCGGGTTGGTTTTGTTACCGGCACATTTGTTACCTACATATAGGGATGACACGAGCCAAACCAGAACATTACAAGCAAACACTCCCGCCAACGGCTGTATCTTTTGGTGCATTTCGCCTTTATCTAAAACAGGAAAGTGCACTACCTTGCACCCCACACAGCAAAACCGCGCTTTTTGCCTGCCCAGTTCTCCGGAGCAAATGGGCAAATCTTGTACGGGGTTATTACTGAGAGGTTTGAGAAAAGCCAGCGGAAAACGAAACGGCAGCGTGATCAGCCACCAAATCAACCTAGCGCTGTTGCACCACCTTTGTGGGCCGGAGAATGAAGTTTGGATGAAAGCGAGTTTTGGTACCGTAACTCATTACGGTACCAAAAATTAGAAGCCCCAAAAACGAGTAACCCCTCACAGGGCGCTGATCTAACGGGTAGCGGGAGGGGTGTTGTTGATGCGATTTTAATATCAAAAGCGCCAAATAGCTCGATATTATTTGATGTCGCTTTTTAGTTACTGTTTACTAAATTGCACAGTTGGTAAAACAACCCTTGGCAAACGCAGCCGTTCACATTGAGTACTCAAAAACTCGCGCCAATAGGGCCAAACATGGTAGCTAGCATTTTTCAGTGCAAATTCATCAATCGCTCCCTGCTCTAGTTCTGCTGTGACTTGGTATTCTGCAATAAAGTCTGCTTCAACAAAGGCTTTAATATCAGGATCGCCATTTTCCTTAGGATCAACCCAACGTGTCCCCAAACGAATATAAATACGTACCAGCTGCCCATCACCATCAATATCGATCAATTCACTTCGAAGAACAACATGCATTTGTTGCACTAACAATGCTTCAATTTCCGTGGATTTTGGGTCAAAGTCATCAGCACACTTAGCTTGGCACGATTTAACGTATACATCCTGTATCACTAAAGCATCAATAGCCTGTTGTAACGATTTTGATACTTTAGCCATAACACGCCTCTAGTTCGAGTTCGTGCGATGCAACAATTCTCGTCTTTCGAGCAGTCGATGAGAAATCCACTACAGCTACATTTTTCCAGCTTGTCCGGATATTACGCTCAACACCCGCATCCAACATTAACTTATCTAAAGCAGCTGGCACTTCCGCCGCTAAACGGAGCAGTTTATCCATTGCGTCTGATTGCATCACATCGTCTGATTCGTACTTGGAAAACGCAACAGGGCCACCACCAAACACTTTTGCAGCATCAGCCTGTTTTAAGCCCCAGCGTTTACGCAAGACCTGGAGTTCATTACCCGTTAACAAGCCTTGCACCTGCTTTTTAAAAGCAATCATTGCACGCTTGTTAAAGCGAGCTTCAGCAGTACCAGCCTGTTCACTGCCGCAGCAATCACACACTGCATACTGGCTGTCAATTTGGCCTTGCTGACCTAAATGCTCAACTGTAACCCTCTCGGTATGGAGAGTTAATTGGCCCATCTCACAAATTGGACAAGTTTGACTATTCATCACATATCCTCAGCGCGACAAATGACAAGAAACCAGTAATAACAATTTACCTGTCTTGCCTATCGCAAATTTCAAATAGTATTCGTAGCGCATTTCTTTATGCGCATACTCCACCCATTCATTTCTAAACAGCCGATAACTATCACATGCAGCCCAAGAAATAGCCTTATCAGTTTGACCAACTATGCACCATTCTGATTTTAGGTAACTTCCTGAACTCAGAGCGGCACAAACTAGCTGTTTAACATCATCAATATCGAATCCCATTGTCTGAACATCTTTTCTACAACGTTCAGTCAATAGCTTAGTGTTGTCACCAGCGGTTGCGAGCAATGCCCTAACCAACTCTGATGAATAAAGAGGCCCGTCTGCGATATAGATTCTGTCACTGCCTGCTTCATTAGGAGGCTGCTCATCAATATAAGCGCTTACATTTATCGCATTATTTACCATGATGGTAATTTAATCCAGTTAAAGTTGAACATTTAGCCTCACACCATTGCCGCTTCGTACACTTTTTCAACCTCGGTAAACTTAGTGACACTCTCTAGGCGAGTTAAGGTTGTGAGTTTCATCGAGTTTTTCATTGGGCGATGTGGCACGTTGGTCACTGGCGTTTGCAGTGACAGTGGTTTGCCTAACTCAAATAAATAATACAAATCAGCAGAACCTGACTTCTTACCCGCTTGATCTTCGGTAATGGCGTAGCGTGGTAACACGGTGACTCGTTTAACCGGCCAAAGTTTGTCAATTTGCTTGGTTGAACTTTGAGTGTCTGAGGTAGACGCCAACGCTAAATAGCGAATTTCCTCGGCAATATGCAGCTTAAATTTCTGCAAAAACGTGCTTTGCGGCAGGTGATACCACAGCGCTATGCCTTGCTCAAATTGTTCAAAGTAGCCATTATCACGGCCACGTTGCCCACCCAATGCCACTGTCATCTTGACTAGCCCACTGCCAACTTCGCGGCTTGTTGCCACATAAAGTGGGGCATAGGCTCTTTTAACTGCCAAGTAATACTCATCGGCTGTGACCCCGTATGCGATACATACTCCACTTCACCGTAATTAACAAAACCCATAGTGCGGCCGTATTCATCTTTGCTTTGTTCACGCACAAATAAAAACAGTCGCTTGCCCATTTTTTGATGCTGGATGTACTCCGAGCCACGCCCCTTATCGGGTCGTGAACTATTTTGCGACTGCCAATGAAAGAGGTGTTCGTTAATAGCGTAATCGTGATACATGGTGGTTGGCGAAAATTGCTTTTCGTTTTTGTCCAAGGTGACAAACATCAGTTCAATATTTTGATCTTTCAGCACAAACACACCTTCGCGTGCTGGAGGTTGGCGCTCAAAAGTGGTCGCTCCAAATGCCACCAATATTTGCTCACGTGCATAACGCGCATGCAGCCTCAATGAAACCTCAGGCAAAGCCTGCATTGCTGGTTGTTCATGCTTGGTTTGTGCGAGCTGCCAGTTAACAACGTCCAATAGTTCTGCTTTTAACTCGCAAGCATTCAGTTTTGCTAAGCTCTGTTCAATGGAATCAAAACCGCACTCTGGCCCTGTTTTTTGCCAAAAATCGTAATGACACATCAAGGCATAACGATGGTCAGCATCTTCAATAACAAAGTTACTTTGGCAAAGCTGTTTTAAGAAACTCAAATAGGCATGATCATCACAGGTCAAAATTCGGTTATGAATGGCCTTCCTAAGCATTTTCAACAGTTCTTCTTCAACTGATTTTTCGTTGATTTCATCTTTAGCTTGCTGAACCAGCTGCGACCAACTCCCTCGCTTATAAAGCTCATTCAAGTCGATGTAAGGATTTAAAGATAAGAAATTCGACAATGTTAACGGCAGTGTGGAATGCTGAGGATATTGGCGGATCATCGCGACTAGGCGCTTCAACGTTAATGAAGCTTGACGAATATTGCTGAGCACCATTTCTTGCGTGCGCTTGCTTAACTCAATGCGACAACCCAGTGGCGCGTGAGGGAACCCTTGCTTTATTTCTTCGCTGATCGCGCTATGGCTTTTACCCACTAAAGCTCTAAATTTATTGGCAAAATCATATTCAGGCCGTGAGTTACCAACAAAATCCAACACAGTACAGCACTCTTTTCCGTCAGCTAAACGCAAACCTCGGCCAAGCTGTTGCAAGAAAATCGTGAGGCTTTCTGTCGGGCGCAAAAACAATAACGTATCGACTTCGGGAATATCGACACCTTCATTGAAGATATCGACCACACAAAGCACGTTAATACTGCCAGAACGAATCGCTTGCTGCTTTTGTTGCCGCTCGTGGCTGTTATCACTGGTCAACACATCCGCTTTAATGCCTTTTAATAAGAGTTGCCGTGCCATGTAACTCGCATGTTCTTTGCTCACACAAAAGGCCAATGCTTTCATTTTGCCTATATCAGTGATGATCTCCTGCATACTCAGCAAAATCTTGTCAAAGCGGACTTGGTTGTGGGTATAAAGATTGGTTAACTGAGCGATGTCATAGCGCCCACGACTCCAAGGAATGGTTCGAAGGTCGGTATCATCATCAATTCCAAAATACTGAAATGGGCAAAGGTGACGACGATTAATAGCTTCCGGCAAACGGATCTCTGCCGCAATCACACCGCCAAAATCCGCTAGAATATCGCCACCATCATGGCGCTCTGGTGTAGCTGTAAGGCCGAGTAATATAGCAGGGGAAAAATGCTCCAGCACTGCGCGATAACTAGTCGCAGCAATATGATGCACCTCATCAATCACAATGTAGTCATAATAGTCAGCCGTTAGGTTAAGCTGTTCCAGCTGATTGTTCAGGGTTTGGATAGAAACAAACAGCTGCCGATAATGCTCTGGGGTATGCCCGCCAACCCACAACTCACCAAAAGCACTATTACGCAATACGCCACGATATGCCGCTCTGGCTTGTTTTAATATTTCTTCTCGGTGCGCGACAAACAGGAACTTAGCTTGCGGTTTTTCTTTGATAAAACGGGCAAAGTCAAAAGCTGAAATAAGGGTTTTTCCGGTACCCGTTGCCGCCACCACTAAATTACGAAAGCGCTGATGCACACTGCGTTCAACGGCCAATTGCTCCAATATGTCACTCTGATGAGGAAACGGCGAAATATCAAAGAAATGCGTAGGACTAGCCTCAAAATCTCCGCGCTGCTGGTTCAAGGCTTTTTTGAGCTTTTCGCTACTTGTTACATCGCCACTAAAGTGTTCAAAATCATGAGAAGCCCAATAGGTTTCAAAGGTGCTCAATGATTTATTGATAATGTGTGGGATTTCTTGCGAAGTAATTTTTAAATTCCATTCTAAGCCATTGGTTAACGCCGAATGGGAAAGATTGGAAGAGCCGATATAACCAGTGTGATAACCCGTGTTGCGTAAAAATAGATAGCTCTTTGCATGTAACCGTTCACGCTCAGTGTTATAACTCAGCTTCACCTCGGTATTGGGTAAGTTCGCCAAATACTCAACCGCTTTCGCGTCAGTCGCCCCCATATATGAGGTAGTAATAATTTTTAGCTCGCGGCCGCTAGCAGTAAACTCTTCTAATTCTTCGCGAAAAATTCGGATCCCTGCCCACTTAATAAATGACACTAACCAGTAGATTTTATCCGCAGACAAGATCTCCCGCTTTAATTCAGATTCGAGCGACAACCCTGCATTACTGCCACAAAACAACTCGCTTTGGCTTAGACCTGTTAAAGGGAAAATGTCGTTTATGTAATTTTTTAAATCGGCTGAGACAGGATTTTCGAGCTCATAGAGCGCAGTTAGAATTTTACCTTTACTGGCAAGCAAGTTGTCTTCGATAAAATCATCATCCTGAATTTGTGTTTTTAACCACAATAACAATTGGTTGGACAATGTAATTTGCTGTTGCAGCCGATCATCACCCGCAGGCACAGCATCAATCGCATACTCAAGAATGTGTGAGAGGAAGCGAGATAACCATGTTGATGCTTCACTGCTATTGAGCTCACGTTCGCCGACATAGAATCGCTCTCGGTCAATACGACTCTCGATAAGCTGCGTTATAAGCTGCTCATAAATTCCGACTTGTTGCATGATATTCCTTTTATTCTAATGGCTGGATCAATAACAACATCGATTGATATCGCAGTTTTACCGCCAGTCCATTTTGTGATTTTGTCATTTCAACCAAGTTGTACTTGCCCAATGTTTTCAGTGTTCTCGACACATTACTGACCGCTCGGCCAGTCAGCGTGGCCAGCTCAGTGACCGATTGCGGCTGTTGCTCGGCAATCACTTTTAACAGTTGCTGGTTTTCTTTAGACAGCACATTGGCCACCGATTTCAGGGAATCGAACCAGATATCGACGGGGTAATCGGGGTCGGACGTTTGCCCTTTAATCCCAATCACGCAACGCGATTGTTTTGCGTTTTTCATTGCTTTACTCGCATAGCTTACTCGAATCGTTTGCTCACTAGGTTCCCAGCAAGTAGATAAAACAGCGCTTGGCCAATAAAAAGACTGTACGCTTATACATAACCCGCACAGCTTATCAACTGCTGATAATAGCGCAAGGATATTTTCCGTTTAGGACGATTAAAAGCCCCCCTACACAGTAAGTACACAACCAGTACACTGGCGGTATTATCTGCCTTAGCCTTTAATCCTCGCCCAGCCTTTAGGTTGACTGGCGGTTTACTGCAAGGCGACAAGCCTACACAGGATTCATCGCCTTTTTAGTCATCCAAGATGCTGCCTTTCACGCAGTACATTCGCGGGCGGGTGTTGTCAGGTAGACTGACTTTGCGCTGTGGCCGGTTGCCATCGGGAACTAGGTAGCCTGCGGCCATCAGTGCTTTGGCGGCGCGATCTGGGCTGAGTCCTTCGGTAGCTTCACGCCAGCCGGTTGGGTAAAACAGGTAGAGGGTTTGTGAGCCTGTAGAATCAAGCCAACCTGCACGCTGGCGTACTTGACTGCTGTAACCAATTTGTTTAGGTGTAAAACGGCTTTCACCATGCTGTTCAATAAAGCTACGCACTTGGCGAATGGCTTGTTGATCTTCATTGGCAGCCACACCACCGCGGGCGAGTATCCATTGGTTAAGCTGGCTTAAACAGGCGGCTTCGACACTTTGAACTGACCAATCGAGTACTTTGGCTTGAATGGCTAACAACCCAGCACTAGCCAGTAAGGCAAACTTTTCGGCGACCCGGCGCACTTGGCCGTCAGCCTCGGGTGGTAAGCCGGTTAAAAAACGTTGGCGTACGTTTTGGAAAACGGGGCGCACCTGCGCGCTGTGCTGCGTTAAATACCGTAACCAGTCCAAAGCCAAGCAGCCGTAATGTTGGCGACTTTGCTGTTTTAGATGATCGGCTAAATCGGCGGCGTTCATACCATGACTCTTGTTAAACACGCCCATTTGCGCTCCAGCATCGGCACTGAGATCAATCACGCGCACTTGCTGCCCCGCTTTCACGCGCTTGCCGATACTGGCAAGATGGCTTTCGAGCGTCACTTCGCCAGTAGATAAAAACACCAAACGCCAACGGGCGGGTAAGCGCATTTCACCGTATTTGCCTGCTCGGGTTTTACCCTGACCATTGGCAAGCATATAAGCGACATCGCCCGCCTCTTTTGGGTCAACTTCGCCCATTTCATCGAGCGCCAGCAAGGCATCGTTATGCGCTAACGCTGTGCCTTCTAAACCGTTTGCCGTTGCACGCCAACTGTGGCGCAGCTGATTAGGTTCGCCCCACACCGATAATGCCGGATACAGCGCTGCGGTTTTACCAGTACTGCTGGCACCATAGAGGTGTAAACCAAAACCATCCACCCCACACAAGTGCAACAAAGGCGCAGCCAGTGCAGCGCAGACACCAACGATTAATAGCGGGTTATCCAGACAATAACAGCCAACGTGTTGCCGCCAACTGTCGCTACAACCTTGTTGAATAAAGCCTTCTATCGGGTGCATGGTTTGCAGCACCATGCGCCGGTTGTTGCTGTGTTCGCTTGGGTAAAAGGTGAGGCGCGGATGCACATAAGCGTGGTGATGCCAGCCAATGCAGTTCACGCTGATGGCCTTTTGCGTGGCCAGTTCGCCCATTTGTTGAATAAACAGGGAGAGCAACTGCCGCGCTTTGACACTGTTGCTTAGCCGCATTCCTCGGCTGAGTAATATCCGACGGTACTCGCTGCCGTCTCCGGCCAATAGTTCTGCTGGCATAGCCCAGTAGCGATGGCGATTGTCATCGTCTAACCAGTGCAATAAATAGCCGTAGTTGTCCCCTTGTGGATCGCGGGTGCGAGCAGCTACTTGCAACCAAGAGCAGATTTTAACTGGGCTATCTTGCCCAGCCGGTTGCATCACCAGCCAGTTTTGCGCGTTATAGGCAAAACCAGCTGGTAATTTTGGCTCGTTGCTAGGCATATCACTGGCAGATAATTGGTTTAATGCTGATGGTTTATCCACGGCCATAAGCAGCACCGATACGGCGGGTTTCAATCCACTGGTCGATATCGCTTTCTAACCAGCCCACGGCACGCGCACCAATACGAATGGAACGTGGAAATTCACCGCTGGCCATCAGGGCATAAATGGTACTGCGGCCAAAGCCTGTTTTGGCCTTTACCTCGGGCAAGCGCAAAATCCGCTGCTGACGCGCTGGGTGTACTGAGTTTGTGGGTGATTGTGTGGTTGGGTTCATCGTTTGCTTCCTCACTGATCTGTTAAGTTCAGTTAGGAGTTTGCCAGTACTAAACGGACGCAGTAGGCAGATAAATGCTCAGATCGTGCAGCTTTCTGAGGGTACAGGTCGCTACTTGCCCCAGTTTGTAGATAGTGCCCAAAACAATAAATGCTCTGTGGGCAGGGTTAGTGTGTGCCTAAGTGGCGTGAATTAAGGCTTTGCCCAAACTGCCCCAGATGCCCAAAGGGTAAGTGCCCAAAGCCATCTCAAAAGGGAAAGCCTTGCCCAACGACAACGCCACGACACTTTTATGCGCATAAAAATGCGAAATACCACACTTTTCTGCGCGTAAAAGTGTGGAATGCAAGCTGAGTACTCCTCTATGCGTTTTACCGAACGGTGGAATGCAGAGGTTGGAGGACTACACAAAGTGACTTTATGGGTAACAATCTGTAGACCTTTTGATGGGCTTACAACCTTCAATCAACCCTAAATCAGTTTTTTGCTAACGTCATTTGGCCAGCCTATTAGCCTCATCGTTTAAAGCAAATCACTCAAACGATTTAACAATGCTTTACGGCTATTGTTCGCCACAACAAAGCGCTTAAAACGTTGTTCAAAAACCGCTTCATCCGCTTTGAACTGATAGGCCTCAAACAGCTGATGCAAATAGCGTGATGCCGCATCATAACCACTGGCGCAAGTTCGATCCGCTTGCTCTTGTGCTTGCTGCCAGTAGTGCTCACGCCGATTGTAAACATCCGTCAACGCTTGTTCTTTTTCTGCTTTTTCGATGGCTAATTTTTTCGCGAGCGCTGCGGCTTGCTCTTGCTGTAATTGGCTTTGGGCTTGCTCGATAAAAGGGGAAATTACCTCAGGGGTTAACCAGTATTGATAGTTCTCGTCTGTGTTGACAGGTTCTTTTCGCGTCAGCGCTAAAGCTTGGTGACGGGTTAACTGGCCTTGCTCAAACAGTGCGCGCAATAGCGTGTCTTTCTCAACTTCCGTGAGATTGTTTAGCCACGTATCAAACTGAAACTGGGCTTGTTTGGCTTGATGGCTGGGTTGTGCGTTCAGCACCATGGCGAGTGCCTTAACCAATGCTAAGGGAATATCATACAGCGCTGCAAACGCCTGCTCCTCTTCACTGAGGTGCTCAAAATCGAATTGAATTAACGGCACTCGCTCAACGTCATCATTAAAATCAAACATTTTGAGCCACATAAAGTACACAAGGCGCCAATCCCCTTGCATTAACCCGCTGCGTAACCCAGCTAAATGCTGGAAAAATTCGTCGGCATGCTCATCGTCAAAATATTCGTCATACTCCTCAAGGGAAAAAATCAGTAACTGCCACTCATCGTTTTCGTGAACATGAAGCCCATCACTTGAAAAGCCAAGTAAAGCTTCAGGGAGCGTTCCTGCTGGCAGCTTGATGTAGGCATCGATTGAGCCCCAATCGGCATAGTAAAAACCAATATCAAAGTATTTTGATATCAGCTCAGAAGGATCAGCCTTTAGGTCACTGTAGGTGTAATACACCTGAAAGGACGTAGCGCTGATCTCGGCACGGCTTGAAATTGATCGGAGTGCTTGACGTGCTTTAGCATCTAAATACCCATCCAGACGCTCAAATTTATAGTATTGATATTCGCTCACGATGACCTTGTTATGTATTTATTGTGAATTGAAAAGTTTGTTTTACTTTCATTGAAAAAGCGCGGCATTTTCCTGTTTGCGCTGATCCAATGTCTTAGCAATCGCACACACTGTTGTTTTACTGATCCCTTGTTGCTGTGCGAGATAAGTAAATTGGCTGAGTGCTTCTGCTACCTCTTCAATAACTTGCCTTGCATCATGCCAACTCCCATAGCCTGCGCTTGCAGCAAGTTTTTGCATCATCTTAATCGGTGGCGCTTTACCATAACCGCCAAATGCGGTGGCATGTTCGTTAAATGGATGCGGACTATAAGTGACATCGTAAAAAGGCGCTGGTTGCCATTGGCCGTCGTCCGCTTGCAAAAATGCCCAGTTTTTACTGTGATCGTCTTGGTTAGACGACAGCAGGTTAAAAATGGCGCGGCGAAATTGCAGTTGCCCAGCGGCCGGGGATTTACACAACTGACGGCTGGCTTTGATCAAGTCAATATAATCTAAACTTGGCGTTCGAAAGTCTGCATCCAGTAGCCCGCAGGCGCTGTGCAAATGTAGGCGACCTGAACTGCATTTGCTGCCTGCATCAGTAAGTTCATCTACATAATCAAAACGCTTGAGCGTCAACCATGCACGTGCACCACTTGTATGGGGCGCTTCAATGAGTTGCCAGATCGGCGGTTGACACCTTGCTTGCTCAGCCATTTGCAAATAGACGGCCTCACACAAACCTTCTTCATGCCCGAGCGCTAGATTTTTCGAGGTAAACTTGATCAGCCAGGCTTCATCACCGGGTTGTGCAAAGGTTCGGCAACGCTTAGTTTCCCCAAAAGGCAGATAGATCTGCGCTTTTGGTCTTGCCCCTCCCGAACTACCGCCGGCGACTAATGCGGCCAACACCTGTTGAGTATGCCCTTCTAACTCATCGTGGTTGTTATCCATATAATCTGACATTGACGCATCGAACAGTGTTTGCGCTTCTAAGCCCAGTGTTGCTAAATCAATGTCAGCGTGCGTCGTGGCTGAAAACTCAGACACCGGAGAAAAAGAGAGCGCTCCCATGCCTTTATCACCGACAAAAGCCAGCCGATCCATCGCTGTTAATTGATTTGGCAGAATGCCCTTTTGACGGAAGATACGATCTTGCAACAGCATGCCCCAACCATCGGGCAAACAATCCCCAAATACGCCATGCACACCTTGGTGCGGCTGTTTAGGTGCGGCTTGAACTTGTGTGCTCGCCTGCAAAGTAAAAGGCGATAAATTGCCAAACTGCTGCAAATAGCTGTCTGCATACTGAAAAAAAACGCCCTGCCTATTCTGAGCCAAAACTCCCACAACGACTCGTTCACCTGAGCTTAACGTACGGGTTACGGTGAGTTTTTGAATGGGTTTAAAGCTCATCTTTTAGCACCTCATCAATGCTAGTGGGCATAGTCGTGCGTTCTTTGCTAGGTTGTGTGAGTTGATAGAGCCTATCTAGCGAATCAAGTGTCTGCCAAAGCAACAGCAATTGGCGAAATGAAATTTGCCCAGTCAACTCAAACTTCTTAATGGTGGCCGCAGGTACACAGCTTCGCTCTGCCAATGCCGCTCGTGACAGTTTTGCGCGTTGGCGTAATTCACGCAAATAAGCAGCATAGGCTTGGCTCACATCGGTATCATCAAGTAAGGTGAAATTCATCTGTAATGACTCAGTGGATACAGTTATATCCATTATAGCGGTAAAAAACAAAAAAATGGCTACTATTGTATCCATCAATAGAAACGGTATTGAAAATTTACTCGATAAAGCCTTTCAAGACTGCCTTTTTAGCTCTAACAGCAGCGTAAAAATGGCACTGTTTTTCCGTACTCATAACCAAGAAGCCCTGTTATTTACTTGTGAGTACAGGGCTTTGTTGTTTTATGAAGGTGTCGGTGTGAGTTTTTTGCTGGCCCCAAATATTATTAATGAAGCCATTTAAGACAATTAGTGCCCACTAAAAATGGTGGACACTAATTGTGGAAGGTCAAACGGTGTTTAGCAGACGCTTACGAGCGAGAACTAGACCGCTTCGCCTTATACATTCTCGACCCAACTGTCACCGCCTAACGCTATTTCACCGATGCCGGAATCATCGTAACCCTCATAAGGATGCGTCGGATTCCGTTTGTAGAATGGTGGTTATAATCTCCGCTTTTGAACCGCGACGTTTGGCTTCTTTTGCCCATTCCAGCGCTTTATTTTTCTCGCCGGTTTTATGATGAATTTCAGCAATATTGTTAAAGAAAAGCACCTGATCCGGGTCGTAATCTGCTGCCTCGTGGAAATAACGCAACGCTTCAGTATACTGCGCTAGTTCATCATGGGCGCAGCCAATCAGGTTTAAGAGCAAGGCCTTGCCTGAGCCTCCATGAAGGTTTGAATCCAGATGTCGCGTGCCCACTTCGATGGCTGTTTCGGGTTTGCCTGTCGCACGCCATTGCAAGCGTGCATCCAGAAAGAACATATTCCAGTTCTGAACGCCTTCGGCCAGTAGTCGTTGGGTGATTTCTCGTGCGGTATCGAGGTTGCCCGCTTGATTTTCCTTCCAGGCAATCGTGATCTCTGCTTGTTGATGCAGTGAATTCAGCCTTTTAAATTCCTCTTCACCGATCACCTCGATATGTGCCTTAGCTGCCTGAATCATAGTGGATAAGCGCGCTTGTTCCTGGCTTTCGGCCAGCATTCTGAATAAGGCGATAAACAAGGATCGATCCGAATCGTAGACATCCCCCTCAATCAGCCGTGCACTCAAGTGTTCTATCAACTGGTCCAGATCGGCTTCAAAATGTTGATTTCCCTCGATCTGCTCAAATAAGGTTCGCAAGAAGTATTGCCAGCTACCAGGATAAGGCTCGGGGTGGATGTCCTTAGGCCATAAAGGTGTGACGAGATCATCTTCGTTAACCCGTTCTTTAAACTGATTCCAGAAGAGTCTGGTCGTAAACATCCTTTCAATATGACACACATCTTCTTGGGTCGATGCCAGTCGATCGAGCGATCGGATACCGATTTTTTTATTTACATGTTGCTCACGATATTTTTCTCTTGTTGATAACAAGAACAGCCCTGCGGGTGGCTTAATAATCCCGGCCTTGAACAACAATTCCGCGAAGGCAGGCAAGCGATTATCGCCTTCTCGCATGCCGTTGATTGTTTCCTGGATCAGTTCACCATAAGGTGCTAAATCTGACTTACCCCCAAGCAATCGCGCAGCTTGATCATAATGAATATAAGTTGGATGTTCGCGGTGTAAGAGTATATCCAGTAGCGGGTCTAACTCCTTGCGATCTTGGTACCCCAAACCTAAGGCCGCATCGACCAAGGCTCTACTCCAATCTTCATCGCTTCGATCCTGCGCCTTAAGGTGCTCGATTAACCGGTTATACACCGAAAGATAGGCGGCTTTCACATCCTCCCGGTCGGTATAATCTTCAAGGAACGTCATCCAAGAATATTGCTCACGATTTACAATTACATCCAGGAAGATATCCATGGTTTCGTCGGTATCTATTTCAAAACGACGACGAATCACCTGAAGCGCGCCTTTATCCCCCGCACGGCCCAGTGCATAAAGTTCTGACTTTAGCTCGGCATCTTCACTGGCCTTGCTGGCATAGCTGTTCCAGGCATTGTAATCGTCCAGGCGCTCGCTGAGTGACAGTGTCTTCAAGCCTTCAAGCGCTCTTCGCCCCGGCTGCCAGAGACCGTCCTCATTAACCGTGCCAAACAGTTCAAACTGATAAGCAAAACGCGTTGCAAGGAAGGCGCGCTGAGATACGGTTTGTTTAAACGTGTCGGAGTCGCTAACCGCCTTGAGTGCCTGCTGAGCAATCTGTTTTTTGTACTGTATATCTGCCGACTCGGCTTCGCTCCTGAGAATCGCTTGCGGATACTGCACTGGGTCTAATGGCCTGCCCACCAGTATCTCCCAATCGACTGCATAACTGACGGCTTCAAAGGCGCCTTCTTTGGAGTGGTAGATAACATGGTTTTCAATATCCGGCAGGCTTTCTTGAGGCGCAAAAATAAGTCCAAGCTGATCATCCGCGTTCTCGAGCAACAAAAGTCCAGGGATGCGCTCAGGATAACTCGTATGAAATGCCTGACACTGTTCAGCAATCCAGCTTTCCATATGCCTTTTCACCGTCTCTGTCACATCGGCATCCCAAGGTTGATAAGCCGGCATTGGCGCCATCTTCAACACACGGGATTCGTCAGAATGGAAGGTGACATAGCCGCCATCCATTTCAATCAGCGCATTGATATCGTACAAACGTTCGTAGTTGTCTCCCTCCACATCAAATAGAGGGCGAGCATTGATCAGCTTAATGCCGACCTCCGGCAGGTATTGATACTCAAACCAGAAGAATCCTCGGTTCCCTATAATAAAGCTCAACGCCTCAGAGGAGTCATGCTTGGGAAATATACACTCGAAGGACTCGGAACCCTCTTTTAGTGCGACTCCCGAGATATTCCGCGGATCTCGAATATCATAGAAGTGAATTTCATTGGCGTTATAGACAGCGAGACTCTCACTTGTGGCCCGCATATGGCAGCGATGCAGCGACAGCGCAACCGCACTGAGTATGTGTGGATCATTGGGATGAGTCAGATCAATCGCATACAATGCCAGATTGTCCACCGCCAGATATAAGCAGTTTTCTTGTAATAGTAGACCAGAGCAAGGCGCGTAATGGCCATGAACATAATCTGCTAATTGGATTAATGCTATTAAGGTCGGCGCAGCTAAATTCGTCGTGTCATAGATTTCAATGTCGTGGCCAGAACTCACCGCAAGCAACTTGTCAGATACGCTAATGCTTCTAACAGAGTTTTTATCATGCAGAATCAGGTGTGCGTGTTTCTCCGGTGCAATATCGGGGTCACAATCCAAGACATAAATATGTAACTCAGCCCCTTCGCTCACAAAGACGTAGTCTTTCCAGATTGTTAGTGCTTCCGCTTTAATATCCGGGATCTGATGCTGAAACAAGGGTCTGTTTTCACTGTCAGCCGATAACATGGCAACGCCGCCATCACGTAATCTTACCCAGCTGGCATTCGGCGTTTTAAGCAATACGGACGAAACACGAGGGTTTTCTTCCTGTGCCTCTTCAACAGACGCATGTAGCAAACACGCTTGAGACTTGCTTTCACGCCAGTCACTTTCATACGTTTTTTCACTGTTTAATCTCACTATGTCTGACGATTTAAATCGAGCCAATACATCGGCGTCAAACACAATGGTTTTATCTGGCACTGAAAAGTACTCACGAGCCAGCGTAAGAAGCTCGGTTGCCTGAACAAGGTCATGTTCGGCCGCATCGGGCGTATAGCATTGTGATTGCAGGAAGCGCTTAAAAATAGCTGCAGCCCGATGAACATCGGATGGATATGCCTGCAGAGCCCGTGCTAATTGGTACACATCGACTTTTCGTCGGCCTTCTTCGACGTTGTCCAGCGCACTGGCATCTGGTTGACCGAGAAGAAATCCCGCAAGGTAGTGAAACGAGGCGTTCGATACATAAAGGGGATCATCAACCTTCAGACCAGGCATGGCACCTTGAGTTAGTGCGAGTACTTTTTGCCTTTCTCCCTGCATGAGTAACGCCCGGTAGTAGCTCTCAAGTTGCGGACGAGAAAGCGCTCTAATGTCCTGCTCTTCTACGCCCGACTCAATCTCTTGAACGATGGATTCATATTCACCTTTTTTTAGATAATACTCACAGAATGCTTGCTTAACGGATGCTTGCTCTTTATCCGTCAAGGTTAATAATGCCTGAAATTGTCGGGCACCTTCGATGTTGTCTTTCTTCAGCGCATGGCTAATGATCTGAGCGGGTTTTTTCTGATTTTGCCTGGCATATAAGCTCAACCAGTTTTCCCAGTGCGCTTTCTCAGAAGGGTTGGGCATGTCTTTTTCATCGAACATAAGATGAGGAACCTGTTCGCTAAAGTGAGCGATGAGCTTCTCATTAATTTCCTCTCGGCCCGGTTCACCCCATTCTTCTTTTGTATGGCCGCTATCAAGCTCTATCCACTGATCGGTGGTATGTAGGTGGAAGACAACATCGTCACGACTCAGCATGACAATATCCATATCCGAGAATAGATAGTGATTTAGCCACCGAGGCTCAATTGATGGTTTGTCTTCCTCCTCTTCCTCCTCTTCCCAGTCATCCTCATAGGCTTCTTTGTCGGTCTCCGGATAGAAATGAAGTACGCCTTCATCAGTGCAGCGCATTTCTCCATACGCACTGGAATAACCGGGCAAGCGCCGCTCTTTACCACTTATCAGTTGGGTGCCGAAAGGGTGGTACAAGGCAATGAGGTCTGCGTAGCCAGAATTGGAGATGCCCAGTCCCATCAGGCCCACTAAATGATCAAACGCCCCCAAAGCCTGCGTTGTAGCCAGCTCTGCTAATGCCCATTTGATCTGCTGGATCCACCGTGTGAGATGACGTTCATAAAGGTCTTGTTGTTTAGGATTGGTAAGTCGTAAGCGATTTCGGGGCAAGTAAGCAGAAGGGGCAACCTCCTCAAGGCCATCGATAGGCTCACCAAAGCTGATTCGATCGAGGTCATCCAGCCAGGCATGATTAGTGATCTCTCCTAAGGATGCCCCGTCAGAATAATCGTTATAGTCGTCCCAGCACTCCTGTTGCCAAAGCTTGATGGATTGTCCGTCGCGGGACATTCCTACAATAATCTGTCTAACTCTGGAGCGATCAATGGCTCCAGATTCAATGGCATTTAAAACAAGGGCTTTAATCGCGTGGTAGAGATCGGTATTCATAAAATCAATTTCCTGATAACGGCGAGACACATCAATGTGTTTATATAATAGGCGTTAAGAATTCGAGGGAACAGTCTTACTCGCTCTGGTTGCAAGCGGAGAGTGAGTGCTGCCACCAGAGAGAGTCGAGCGACTGCCAAAGCAACAATCGTTGTTGTGCCCTGTCAGCCCAAACTTTTGAATAGTCGAGGCTGACCGCCGCCCTGCTCAGCAAGCGCCATACGAGACAGTTTGGCTCGTTTGGGCACAATTTTGAAGGGTCTATTTTGTTAGCTGATTTAGCTGATTTAGCTGATTAGGGTGTCGCCTGTCACTCAATGAGCGGTTCCAAAACATCGAATAGAATGTCTACCCATCAAAACAGGGGGGCGAATGTTGGTAATGCTCCTATGATGATCAGGAATTTATGATCTGCCGATAATTTGGTTTACAATCTGACGATAGGTTATCTGCCAGTCTCCGGACCTGTAATTCTTCGGTGGACTCAGCATAATTCCCGACTTCATCTTTCGAAAGGATAAGCGACAATGGCGTCACCCTCTGTTTCTTTGCCTCTGGGTAAGGGTACTTTATTTATTGTTTCTGCACCTTCTGGCGCAGGAAAAACGTCTTTGGTCTCCGAGCTGGTGAAGTCGACACCTGAAATCAAGGTTTCTGTATCCCATACTACGAGGGCGCCTCGCCAGGGAGAGCAGGATGGTGTGAACTACCACTTTGTCGATAAGCATAAATTTCTGGATATGGTTAATCAGGGGGCCTTTCTGGAGCATGCGGAAGTGTTTGGTAACTACTATGGCACATCGCAGCACTGGGTCAGAGAAACGTTAGATAGCGGCTACGATGTTATTCTGGAAATTGATTGGCAGGGGGCTCAGCAGGTTCGCCATCTTTTTAGTGGAGCCAAGAGTATTTTTATTATCCCCCCGTCGAAAGCTGCACTGCTAGAGCGTCTAAGTAACCGGGGTCAGGATTCGCAGGAAGTGATAGACCAGCGGATGCGTGAGGCAGCCAATGAAACGAGCCATTATGGCGAGTATGATTATCTGGTGGTCAATGATTTGTTTGATGACGCGTTGCAGGAGTTGCGCTCAATTTTCAGAGTGCAGCGATTGGCGATGGCAACTCAGCGGGATCGTTGTAGCGGGATATTGGCGGGATTGCTGGAAGGGCACTCTGCATAATCGTTTATCAGTATATGCGCATTACTTGTTCCGGTGCTTGTCATCGTACCGGTTAAGCGAGTACAATTTCCGGTTTCCTGAGCATTCAGGCTTGGGGTAGCGGATGGGTGTCTTGCGACGCCCGAACCCTTTCAGGTCACCTGAACACAGAGGATTACATGGCTCGAGTTACCGTTGAAGATTGTCTGGATCACGTAGAAAACCGTTTTGAATTGGTTATGCTTGCTTCTAAAAGAGCGCGCCAGTTATCTACGGGCGGCAAGGACTCCAAAGTTGAATGGGAGAATGATAAATCTACCGTAGTCGCACTGCGTGAAATCGCCGCAGGACTGGTCGACAGAGCCATTCTTGACGAAAACGACTGATAGATTGCATGCGGTAAAGTCGGCCCATAAAGTTGCTTGATAAGTGTACAGAAACACCTATATAGTTAAGACTGATTGCAGTGTTCTGTGATATTGGATCGGAATACTGAAATGGAAGTATTATCAGGAGCAATCCGGGCTTTTCCGCAATTGGCGTTATGGTTTTTTAGCGCGTATTTCTTGGTTGGTCGTTTTTATTGTCGCTGTTTTTAATGATGTAACCTCAAAGGAGTGGGGTGTAGTAACTCATTTGAGATGTCGGATTAAGGCGAGTCACTGGTAAATAAGGAAACCCGAATGCTTGCGTTCGGGTTTTTTTTTGCAACGGGTGTATGGGTTAAAAATGTTGTTAGGAGAAAGTGTGTCTGAAGAGTTAGACACCTTGATAGGCAAACTCAAATTGTATCTTGATGACCAGAAAATTGAGCTGGTTCGTCAGGCGTACCTGTGCGCGAGATCGGCTCACGAAGGTCAATATCGCCGAAGTGGTGAGCCCTACATTATTCATCCCGTGGCCGTGGCCGAGATTCTGGCTGATTTGAGACTGGATCACCAAACCCTCATGGCGGCGTTGCTGCATGACGTGATCGAAGATACTGAAGTATCGAAAGAGGAGCTGGCAGCGCAATTCGGTGAGTCGGTCGCTGATCTAGTGGATGGCGTCAGTAAACTGACCCAGATTGAGTTCAAGTCCAAAGCGGAAGCCCAGGCTGAAAATTTCCGTAAAATGACCCTGGCGATGGCGAAAGATATCCGGGTTATTTTGGTAAAACTCGCTGACCGCTTGCACAATATGCGTACGCTGGGGCCGTTAAGTCATGAGAAGCGCCGACGTATTGCGAATGAAACGCTTGAAATCTACGCTCCGATAGCGAACCGTTTGGGAATTAATAATGTTCGGGTGGAGTTGGAGGATCTGGGTTTTTCAGCTTTGCATCCCATGCGGGCAAAATACATTAAAAAAGCCGTAGAAAAGCAACGTGGCGGCCATCGTGATGTGATTGATGATATAAAACTGCGTTTGGAAGCGCGTCTGGCCGAAAGGGGGATTCCCGGAGTCATCATCGGACGGGAAAAGCATCTTTACAGTATTTATCAGAAAATGAAGTACAAGCATAAATCCTTCCATGAAATTATGGATGTTTATGCATTTCGCGTCATTACGGATTCTGAAGATAGCTGTTATCGAATTTTAGGTGCAGCACATAGTTTGTATAAGCCGCTGCCGGGCCGATTTAAAGATTACATTGCGATGCCCAAGGCGAATGGATATCAATCTTTGCATACCACTTTATTTGGAATGCATGTGAATATTGAAATTCAGATTCGCACTGATGAAATGGAAGCGTTGGCGAACAATGGTATCGCGGCCCACTGGCTCTATAAAGCTCAGAGTCCCGATGCCGCCGCAGCAAACCAGCTGCGTGTGGATCACTGGGTCCGTGGTTTGATGGAAATGAGAGAGCGGGCCGATGACTCGATGGAGTTTATCGAGCATGTCAAAATCGACTTGTTTCCTGACGAGATCTACGTGTTTACGCCGAAAGGTAAAATTCTTGAATTGCCTTCGGGGGCAACGCCTATCGACTTTGCCTACACCATTCATACTGATATCGGAAATGCCTGCGTGGCTTGCCGTATCAACAAAAGTTTGTCTGCCCTGAGCACCCCTCTGCAGAGTGGGCAGACGGTCGAAGTGATCACGACACCTGGCGCGAGACCGAGTCCGGCCTGGCTGAACTTTGTGGTTACGGGTAAGGCGAAGAGTAGCATTCGACATTATCTGAAGCAGCAGCGCCGCAGCGAATCCGTAGAGCTTGGCAAGAAACTGCTTAAGAAGTCGTTGCATAGTTTTGGTAAAAAACTGGCGGATATTAGTGAAGAACAGATTTCGCGAGTAATACAGCATAATCAGCTGGAAAGTCTGGAGCACCTGCTGCAGGAAATCGGTTTGGGCAATCGGATGTCTTATATTGCTGCGCGGCAATTGGTCTCGGAAGAGAATGCCTTGCCCAACCAGCAGATTAATGTCAATCATAACGAAACCCGGCCGGTGTTGACGATTAATGGGGCGGATGGCTTGTTGTTGCGCTTCGCTCATTGCTGCAAACCTATTCCCGGAGATTCCATTGTGGGTACCATGGATTCGGGGAATGGCATGGTGATTCATTCAGATCGATGTGACAAGGTCATGATGCACCCTGATGACAGCCATCGCTGGATTCATTTGAGTTGGGCGAAAGATATTACGGACGAGTTTTCAGTGGAATTGCGTGTGGAATTGGAGCGCCAGCGAGGTATTATTGCGGAGCTGGCTGCAGCAGTGACACAAGCCGATGGCAATATCGAAAAAATAAATGTGGAAGAGCAGGACGCGCGGCACAGCATTATTAGCCTCGTTGTTCATGTACAGGGGCGGAAGCATCTAGCTCGAGTCATGCGGCGTATTCGTACTATTCGTGCGGTGAGCAGTATCTCCCGAGCCAGACACTAAGCCCTGAAGGCGATTATCGTGTTGGGTTGTCTGGTAATGACGCATTAATTCCGGTAACAAATTCGTTATGACCTGTTTAAATTAGATATGGCATTTTTATTAAAGGAGAGGACGCTCAATGACTAATAAATCAGTAATACACAGTGATTCCGCACCTAAAGCGATCGGCACTTATTCGCAGGCAGTTAAAGTCGGAAATACAGTGTACCTTTCTGGCCAGATTGCATTGAATCCACAAACCATGGAAATGGTGCAGGACGACATCAGTAGCGAGATCCGTCGTGTATTCGACAATCTAAAAGCGGTTTGTCTGGCGGCTGGGGGAGATTTGAAGGATATTGTTAAATTGAATATCTTTCTGACGGATCTTGGCAATTTTGCAACGGTCAATGAAATTATGGCGACCTATTTCGAACAGCCTTACCCCGCACGTGCAGCGATCGGCGTGGCTTCTTTGCCTCGTGGTGCTCGCGTGGAAATGGATGGGATAATGGTTATTTAATTAGGAGCTAATAGGTGGCTCGGGCTGCGGGATTGAGTGTTGGCTGAATCCGTGCGGCCCTCATGTTATTCGTCAATCGTTATTCAGGCACCAGCCATTCGGTCAACTGTGAACCTGAAGCGGGTGATTCCTCCAGTAATCTCACCAGCTCATCCTGAATCGCACCCGCATCCTCGCAGAGGTTCCAGGTCGGATTGATGATCAGCATACCGGATCCATACATGCCTAGCGTGCCCGTGGCTGGCTTGACCATCAGTTCCAGACGCAGAATCTTACGTAATCCGCTTTCCTTAAACTTTTTCAGCATCTCTTCGTGCTTTCCAGCGGGCAACAGGGGATACCAGATAGCCCAGGTGGCAGTACTCCATTTTTTTGCTGCAGCTATTACCTGTTTTGGTAACTGGCTATAGTCCTGTTTGACTTCGTAGCTCGGGTCAATTAATACCAGTCCTCGTTTGATCGGCGGGGGTGTCAGGGCTTGTAAGCCCTCCCATGCGTCTCGCTGGTGAATAGCAATGCGAGGGTCGCGTAAATTGACTTGAAGCGCGCTGAATTCTGTCGGATGGAGTTCGAGCAGTATCAGTTTGTCCTGATCTCTCAGGCAATTTGCCAGAATAGCTGGTGAACCGGGATAGAACGTCAGGCGATCGCCCGGATTGATTTCGTCGACCAGATTCCGGTAGGTGTTAAGTAAGGCGGATAGATCATTGCGAAGCCAAAGGCGCCCGATGCCTTGGCTGAACTCTTCGGTTTTTTGCGCTTGTACTGATTCAAGATCATACAGCCCCCGCCCGGCATGTGTATCGATATAACAAATGGGCTTGTCTTTTCGCAGCAGATATTCCACCAGCTCGAGTAAAATCAGGTGCTTGTGAACATCTGCGAAGTTACCGGCGTGAAATCCGTGTTGGTAACTTAACATAGGGCAATCATCTCTTGGTATCCCGCTTTAAAGTCAGGATATTGAAATTGGTAGCCTGAATCGAGCAGGCGTTTGTTTCGGCAGCGTTTACTTCCGGCCCTGCGAATGCTGTTTGCGCGGGCGAGGGTTTCGGGTGGCGAAAGTTCGCAGTCCAGCGTCTGGGCCAGCCAGGTTTCCAGCGTATTCATTTGCACCGGTTGACAGTCGCTTGCGAGGTAGCAATTTTCCACAGGCTTGCCTGTCATGTCGAGCTTTAATAGGTGAGCAAGTACGCCAACGCAATCTTTTTCGTGAATGCGGTTGGTGAATGCGTCTCCCGATGGACTACGTACGCCGGCTTTCACTTGATTCAGCAAGCGTGTTCTTGTACCTCCATAAATACCTGAAAATCGAACAATGGTGGCGGGCCAGGGGGCATTCAGGGCGACTTGTTCTGCTTCGAGCATTCGGAGGCCAGAAAACGAATCTGGATGTGTCGCGCTTGTTTCGTCGACCCATTCGTTATTGTTCTGATGATAGACGCTGGTGCTGGAGACGAAAAAAAGTCGTTTGAGGCGGGTTCCCCTACGCTGTAGTGCTTCAAGCAGATTCTTGAGGCCTTCAACATAAATTTGCCGATAGGCCGTGTCGCTGAACTCTCCCGCGCTAAGGCAGACCACTAAATAATCAATGTGATCCGGCACGACCTTGATCAAACTTTGTAAATCGCATACATCTCCCTGCAGATATTGGATCATCTGCGGAAGCGTCTCGGGGTGACGCGCCAGCGCCCAGACTTGATGATGTTGGGCTAGTTGCAGTGCCAACGGCCGACCTATGCCGCCACATCCTGCCAGTAAAATTCGATTGCCTGTATCTAATATGTGGTTTGTTGTGGTTTCCATCAGCGCTACGTATGTTAATATCTTAATCAGTTATTTGCTTTCGATTAATTTTCTCTATCGCGTATTCACTATGACACTGACAGAGCTCCGTTATATTGTCACACTGGCGCAGGAAAAGCATTTCGGGCGTGCCGCCGAGAAATGTTTTGTGAGTCAGCCGACCCTGAGTGTGGCGGTCAAGAAACTTGAGGATGAATTAGGTGTCGCCTTATTTGAACGCAGTAAAGGCCAGATTACCGTTACGGTGATTGGTGAGCGTTTTGTTAATCAGGCTCATAAAGTGCTTGATCAGGCTAATGTTCTAAAAGATATCGCTCAAGGGGGCAAAGATCAGCTTGGCGTGCCTTTACGTGTTGGGGCGATTTATACGGTAGGGCCTTATCTCTTTCCCCATCTTATTCCCCAGCTACGAGCGATAGCACCTCAAATGCCGCTTTATGTGGAGGAAAGTTATACGGCCACCCTTCGGGAGAAACTGCGCCAGACAGAGTTGGACGCCATTGTGGTTGCATTGCCTTTCCACGAGCCGGATGTGGTCACGCTGCCACTTTACGAAGAGCCATTTGTTGTACTGTTGCCTGCGGGCCATCCGTTGGCCGCGCTGGAGCGCATACACAGCGATGCGCTGTTGGCCGACAATCTTTTAATGCTGGGCCCCGGACACTGCTTTCGTGATCAGGTCTTTGAATCTTGCCCCGCGCTCTTGAAAGCGGTTTCGACAACACGGGCAGATGACGCTCCTCACGGGTTGATTACCGAAGGCAGTTCACTAGAAACGATTCGACATATGGTGGCATCTGGATTAGGTATTTCGATTTTACCTTTGTCTGCCGCCGGCGTCGGGCAGTATCAGGAAGATGTACTGACGATTCGGCCTTTTGCAGACAATATTCCGAAACGAACGGTCGGATTAGCATGGAGAGTGACGTTTCCTCGCCCCAATGCCATTGATGTGGTGGCCAGGGCGGCTTCGTCGTGCCGACTGTCGACGGCTCCCGGTATCTTGCCTGCAGATATTTCGGCTTTCTCATCGTCTAATCAGGGATAAATTACGATGGCGTCGCTTGATCAGGTGGCCGTTACGGAACTAAAAGGAGTCGGTGCGAAACTGGCAGAAGTGCTTGCAAAGCTTCAGATATTTTCGGTTCAGGATTTGTTGTTCCATTTACCCTATCGGTATCAGGATCGAAGCAGCATTATCGCGATTGCGGCGCTTCAGTTTGGAGATGAATGTGTCATTGAGGGAATCGTAACGCAGAGTCGGATTCTCATGGGCAAGCGGCGGAGCTTACAGATTGCGCTGAATGATGGTAGTGGTTTGATTCATCTGCGATTTTTTCATTTCAGTGCTGCACAGAAATTACAGTTGGAGGAGGGGGCCCGTGTACGCTGTTTTGGCGAAGTTCGACGGGGAAATTTAGGGTACGAGTTATACCATCCGGAATATCGAATCATTAAGGATGAGAATGCCTCACCCCCGGAAGAGGCGTTGACGCCTTTATATCATCTGACCGAAGGGCTGCAGCAAACACGACTCAGACAGCTGGTCGGGCAAGCACTGGAATGGCTGGATCGCTACCCGGTACAGGAATTGCTGCCCGAACGTGTATTGCGTGATTATCAGATGCCGCCGCTAAGTCGCGCATTACGTTGGCTGCACTCTCCCCCTAAACAGGTGAACATAGCCGAGCTGGAATCAGGCTGCCACCCTTGGCAGCAGCGACTGGTGATAGAGGAGCTGCTCGCACATCATCTCAGTCTGCAAAAAATTCGTATCCGAATTCAGTCCCATAGCGCCCCGGTATTGTCGCCAGACGCCATGCTGACCCAGACGTTTCTTGATGGTTTACCCTTCCGGTTAACCCGCGCGCAACAGCGAGTGGTGCGTGAAATAGAAGAAGATTTGCGTCAGCCCCGCCCCATGCTCCGGTTGGTGCAAGGGGATGTGGGGTCGGGAAAAACGGTTGTTGCCGCGTTAACCGCTTTATGTGCCGTCTCAGCCGGTTATCAGGTCGCCCTGATGGCTCCTACGGAAATTCTGGCAGAGCAGCATTGGCTAAATTTTAATAGCTGGTTAACTCCGCTGGGAATTTCTCTCGCCTGGCTAAGCGGTAAGGTAAAAGGCAAAAAGCGGGATCTCGCGCTGGAGGCTATCCGTTGCGGTGAAGCCAAAGTGGTCATCGGAACCCATGCCTTGTTTCAGGAGGAGGTGGTCTTTGATCGTCTCGCACTTGCCATCATTGATGAGCAGCATCGTTTTGGTGTGCATCAACGCCTTTCATTAAAAGATAAAGCGGCCGCCGCCGGGTGGGCGCCACACCAGCTTATAATGACGGCTACGCCGATTCCCCGTACCTTGGCTATGAGCGCCTATGCTGACCTGGATACGTCAGTGATTGATGAACTGCCAGCGGGGCGTCAGCCTGTCACGACAATCGTTTTACCCGACACCAAACGCGATCAGGTGATCGCACGTGTTCGTGAAGCCTGCAAACAAGGTCGACAGGCCTACTGGGTCTGTACGCTCATCGAAGAGTCGGAGGCGTTACAGTGCCAGGCCGCTGAAGTCACGGCGCAATCACTTGCCACGCAGTTGCCTGACCTGCGTATTGGATTGGTGCATGGCAGGATGAAAGCCCAAGACAAGGCAAATGTGATGGCGGGTTTTAAAGCCGGAGAGGTGGATTTACTGGTGGCAACAACGGTCATTGAGGTGGGGGTAGATGTTCCCAATGCCTCGCTGATTATTATCGAAAATCCGGAGCGACTCGGGCTGGCACAGCTACACCAGCTACGTGGTCGGGTAGGGCGAGGGCATATCGAGAGCTATTGCGCGCTGATGTACCATCCGCCGCTTTCCAGGCAGGGGGAGGCGCGACTGAAAGTGATGCGGGAAACTTCCAATGGTTTTGATATTGCGGAAAAAGATCTGGAACTACGTGGTCCCGGTGAGGTATTGGGTACCCGGCAAACCGGCTTGATGACTTTTCGCATAGCGAATCTTGAGCGAGACAAATTACTCCTGCCTGACGTCAAGCAAATTGCACAGCGTATTTTACCTCAGCAGAAGACGGTTGATCAGCTCATTCAACGCTGGTTGGGTCATAACCTGAGATATGGCGTGGTCTAATTACGCGCCCTTTCGAAAAAGCCTCTATACTGTGTCTATTGAATTTCGCTTCTAGGTTTAGCATTTGTATGTTGAGAGACGACATGATTCCTGCCTCCGTAAGTAAGGTGCTCGACACCTACCAGAATGACCCTGACATTAAATCGCAGGGCTTAATGCCTTCACAACTGGTCGATTCAAACCAGGTGGAGCGCGCCGAACAGGTCAAAATGATCCTGATGCATGACGTATTGGGTCGTGTACAAGTCATTCTTCCTGCGAATTGCTTGCTGGATATTGATCGCCTCAACCGTGATTTGGGACGTAGCCTCAAAGTTTTGCCCAGCGATGATTTGCAGGATTTGCAGCATGCGCTCAGTGTGACCACGTTACCTGCGATGCCGGATATTACCGGGTTACCTTCGTTGATTGATAAGCGCGTGGATGACATGGAGTACATGCATCTCGAATCCGGCCATCGCGGTAAAATGCTTCGAATCAGTAAGCCTTTGTTCAAAGCCATGGTTAAGAATGCACGCATTGAGAGCTTTGCGGTGCCTGTGCAGGGCATTCAGGTAAATATTAGTCAGCCCGCGCACGATCGGGAGCAGATTGCCTCTGCGGTGCAAAAGTTTACCCATCTGCGCATTCGCCAACGGCTTGAAGATACGCTTGAGTTGCCGCCGTTACCGCAAACCGCACAAAAAATCATTCACCTGCGTACCGACCCGAATGCGGGAATCGCCGATCTGGCGGATATTGTCGAAGCTGATCCCAGTCTGGCTGCACAGGTGGTCAGTTGGGCGTCATCGTCCTTTTATGCGGCACCGGGCAAAATTAAGTCGGTACACGACGCCATCATGAGGGTATTGGGCTACGATCTCGTGATGAATCTGGCGATGGGATTGTCGCTCGGGAAAACGCTTCAGCTGCCCAAAGAGCAGCCGGAAGGCTATCTCCCTTACTGGCAACAATCCATCTGGATGGCAACGGCCACAGGGGCTTTGGTTAACGCGATTCCCAGAGAGCATCGACCCGGGTTCGGGCTGGCCTATCTCTCGGGATTGCTGCATAACTTTGGGTATCTGGTGCTGGCACATGTGTTTCCACCACACTTTGAATTGATGTGCCGCTATATTGAGGCGAATCCCCATCTGGATTCCGCCTATGTCGAGCACTACCTGCTGGGAATTACCCGCGAGCAGGTAGGCAGCACCTTAATGGATATCTGGAACATGCCTGAAGAGGTTGTTGGTGCATTGCGTCAACAGAAAAATCCGTTTTTTGATGGTATGAGTTCTGATTACGCCAACATTTTGTTTGTTGCCCGTAGTCATCTCACAGAGCGAGGGATCCTGTCAGGGCCGAGTGAGCGGATACCTGAGGAGTTGTACAAGCACCTTCAATTGGATCCTGCGATTGCGGCTGAAGTCATGGATGATTTGATCAACTCGAAAGAAGAAGTTTTGCAAATGGCCGGGTTATTGGATAAAGCTTGATTGGCTGCTGTGTTAATTTCGGTAACCTTTTGAGGCGCTTTGTGGAAAAACGTTTAGAGTTGTTTTTCCCATAAAGCGCTTTTTCTTTATTTGTTCAATAAAAACAAGTGGATAACTTGCTTGTTGGCGGGAATTACGCATTTTTACGCATGTCTTCCTTTTGCCCGATTTGGTTTATATTGATAAGCATAACCATGAGGTACGGATGTATAGGGTGTTATCCGGTCGAGTCAGGGTATACAGCGATTTTCCACGGAGGAAGTTATGGATAAGTTAATTTTTAATCAGGCCAGCATTTTTCATCTGCAGCAGCTCGAATTTCAGTTTCGCAGAAAGTTTGGTTCCCGCTTTCGGTTATCCGATGAATCATCCAGAAATGAACTGATTAATCGTTCTGCCGAATCGTCAGACCGGATTATTCGGCAATACTTTGAGCGCTTTTGTCACGAACTCGAACCGGCTTTGGTCGAGGAGCTGGTAATGCGCGGAGTGGTGAAGCCCACCGGAAACAAACATTGATCGCATCCTTCAATGTGTCTCTGCCCCGATTTATTCGGGGTTTTTTGTTTTTATCCGCGCCGAATCTTGAGATTATGGTTTAAAGGTATAATTGCGTAAAACCTGTGCACCCGCCAGAATTTCTTCTTTACGCATCTTCTCCAGTTTGAATCGTTGCTGATCCATTTTGAATAGAAAACGCTTATCTGTAGCGAGTCGGGCTTCGTGCGTTGGCATATGAGCCAGTGCGTCATAAATTTCATTGAAAATAGCAAACTGAGGATTTTCATGAAGTTCGGGAGCCAGATGGTCGAGCAATACTTTTATGCGAATACATCCCTCGGAGAGTTCGACTTGATCTTCGAGGATACAAAGTGCCAATACCTGTAAACTCTCGATCAATTCTTTGCGTGTAAGGGCCTGTTGGTCCTCTGCCACTTTTATCGCGTTTTTGCGGTGCTTTATCTTTTTCCATTGCTGCAGGTTAAACCATATCAGGCCCACGCAGATGATGAGGCCGACAAGAATAAGAAAAAGCTGGGTGTTTTGAGACATTAATGCGTGCATCCAACAAGTCAGGGTGAATTTCGAGAGCGACAGGACCGCTCCCGGTAGGCTGGTCGGATACAAGGTTGCCACAAAGCAGGGCGTTCCTGCATCAAAAAATCTTGGTCCGCAAGGTGGATTTCGGCGATTAGATTCTAAAGCGGGAGCTGAGTGCCCGCGTACGTGCTGCCGTATCGGTCAGTATTTTTGAGGTTTCCTGGCTCTGTTCCGCCGCATGGGCGGTTTTTTGCGTTAATTCAGTGACTTCTGAGACTTTTCGTGCCACCTCTTCTGATACCCTGGATTGTTGCTCTGCTGCGGTGGCGACTTGCTGATTGAGATGAGTCAGTTCGTCAATGTTATGCGTAATATTGCTCAGCGTTTCAGCGGCATCATTGAACAAATGAGCGCTTTCGGCGGTCATGGTCCGACTGGTTTCCATTACATTTACCGTGTTTTTTGCACCGGATTGTACGCTGTGAATGATACCTTCGATTTCTTCTGTGGAATCTTGTGTTTTCTGCGCCAACGATCGAACTTCATCAGCGACGACTGCAAATCCCCGGCCTTGTTCGCCGGCACGGGCCGCTTCGATTGCAGCATTGAGCGCGAGCAGATTGGTTTGCTCTGCAATACCCCGAATGACGTTTAGCACGGTGCCGACATTATTGGTATCTTCGGCTAACTTCCGCACGGTGGTTGCGGTGCTTTCGACTTGTTGAGACAGCTCACCAATGGTGTGCTGAGCACGACGCATGGTATTCAAGCCATCTTGTGCTGCACCGTTGGCATTCTGTGTCAGCTCAACCGCATGATTGGCGTGGTTGGCTACTTGTTGGGCCGCTTCAGTTAGTTCGTGAATGGCCGTAGCAATCTGGTCTGTGCGTTGGTGTACTTGCTGTACGCTGTCATTGATACCTTCTGCGCTCGATATCAGGTCTTTAGATGCGTGCTGCAATTTCTGGTTGGATATTCCCAATTGTTCCGAGACATTTAATAAAAATTGCCTCAGGTTTCGTGAGGAAGCGGCAAGCATGCCCAGTTCATCTTTCTGCTCGATCGTAATCTCTTCTTCAAGACTGCCTTCGCTGATGCTGGCAATGGCTTTAGCCAGTGTGCGAGCGGGTGACACAATGGATTGATGGATCAGATAAAGGATGGCACCGGTGAGCAGCAGAATCGACATAAAAACGGCCGTCGCCGCACCTTTTCCAGAATTGTGTGCGGTTTCCGAAATAGTTTGCGTCTGCTTTCTTGCCAGCAGGATCAGACTTTTGCCAGCTTCTTCGAGTTGGAGTGCTGGTGCCCGGTCGATGCCCTTGACAGCACGGTCGCCTGTTTTGTGGTCGAAATTTGAATTTTTAAAGGCCTCCAGACCTTTTCGATAGCTGTTTGCGATAGCCTGGTGTGACTTTATAAACGCCTCTACTTTGGGGTATGCCGGGTTGTCCTGCGCCATATTTGCTAAAAGTGTTTGGGCCTCTTTTAGAACCTCGGCTTCCGTTTTCTCGAAATTTCCCCAATATTTGCTCAGATCTCCGGCAACATGGCCTCTGATTAAGACATTTTTCCACTCTTGTACCTGCAGTTTAAACTTCGCTTGCAGATCCTTAATTTGCATTTCCTGTTGTAGTTCAACCGCGATCAGATGTTCAAAGGCATTGACCGTTTGCAGGCTATTAAAAAGAAATAGCAACGATGCGGCTGCAATAACAATATTTCCCCCCAAAATAATAACGAGTAATTTGTTGAAAATACTGCGATTGATCCAGTCCATCTACCTTACCTGCTTATATTTTTTATCGAGCTGTAAGTATAGACAGCGGATGCTTGAAAGACTAAATCCTGCTTGATGTATGTCAGGTGGCGAGAAATTTGGCCGAGCGATACTTGCGTTCATCATGATGATTACCAACCGTTGGGTATTTGGGTGGCATCAGCTCATGGTCATGAAACGTAAGCCGGCACGTTGAATCGTGTTGGCCGCAGCTTAAAAGGGATTCCAGATGATCACTTCTCGTTCGACGATGCTGTTACCCGATACAGAACAACGCATTGCCCGCAGAATTGGGTTAAGTGTGGAAGATTTTCGTAATTTTTATCAGCCACTTCTGGATAAGCGTTTAAAGCGTGAGGGGCAAGATTCCAGGCGTTTGGATAGCATTCAAGGTGGGCCATTCGAGTTGAAATGCTAATCCGCAGGAAGAAGGACTCAATAATGCAAGTGCATCCTTGAGTCCTTTAATTTGAGTGTTTGAGATGCTACATCGCGTAATGACGTTTGAATTCAGACATCATCGCTTCTGGTTTTTCCTTACTTTTGGCTTTGGGTAGTACATAAACTACCGTCTCACCCGCAGGGCCGGCGCCTATGTCGGTATAACGAAAGGTCGCTTCGCCGGTTTTTCTGAACTTGTTCATTTCGTCAAAACTGTCAAATACATACAGACGGCCTTCCGTGTAGGTTTCGCCGTAAAAGCTGTTTGTGACTGCAGTTTTCCCATCAAACAGATCCACGCTGGGGATGCCTTGCGTCAGCTTCTTCTCGGCGGAAGTCAATCCAAAGCGAATGGTTTCGCCATTCGGGCCGGCACCAATGCGTGTCAGGGTAAAAGGCGTATCGCCACTCTTAACAAAATCGCGGTAGGTTTTGTGGTCGTCGAACAGGTAGATGCGTCCGTCTGCGTGTGCTTCGAAAAGTTGCGGAGACAGGGGGGCGATCTGCGCGGTTTTGGCAGCGGCTTCGCTCACCGGGGCATTGGACACATTTGATTGATGTGCGCACGCCGCCAGTACAGACACGGCAGCACCTAAAACCCATGTTTTGACGATAGTATTTCTCATGTTCATACCCTTGATATTTGCTTGAAATCTAAATTAAGTCGACACACAGGGTATGAATTTTAAATGACGTTAGTGTGACAGTTGGCTTTCAGTAGGGCGGCTAAGCGGATTACAACCCCGAGAGGCTATTCAAAACAACGGCAGGAGGGGTTTTGATAACGTGCCGACAACTGACCGCGCCAAGAATGCCGATCAGCAGTGCGCCGGAGATTGGCCCCGCCAGCCATAGCGCGGGGTGAGGCTGAAGCTCCCAGTGAAAAACCCAATGCTGAAGGCCCAGCAAGACGGATTCGGCCGCCGCGGCCGCAAATAGACCGGAAACCCCGCCAAGAAATGTAAACTCAAGCCATAAACTGCCACGAAGGCGTTTTCGATGACAGCCCAGTGCGCGTAATAAGGCTGACTCCTGAAGCCGAATTTGTAAACTGGCATGTACGGCCGATAGTAAAACCAGTACCCCAGCGACAAGTACCAGCCACAGCACCAGAGAAATCCCCTGACCGACCTGATTGATCATGGTTTGTATTCGTTCGATCAGGGTATCAACCTCAATTACAGAGACCGTGGGCATATTTGAAATCAAGGTATTTACAAAGTGCTTTTTCGAAGGAGGAATATACAGGCTCGTTAAATAACTGGGGGTGTAGGTCGCCAGTGTTTCTGGTTCGAACAGGAAGTAGAAATTGGGGCGTAAGGATTCCCAATTGACACTTCTCAGACTGGTGATCGTGGCATTTATAAACATGCCTCCGATGCTGAATGTGAGTTCATCGCCCAAATTAAGCTGCAAGTCTGAAGCTAGTTTCGCTTCTACCGACACTCCGTGACTATCAACGCTTAACCTATCGAACCAGCGCCCCTCCAGAATGTGATTTTCAGCGGGAAGCTGGTCACTGGCGCTGAGATTTATTTCACGTTTAATGCCGTTTGGCAGCTCGGTTTGGCGTTCTACCAATGGCTGATAGTTAACCTGTGTCAGGCGCCCTCGCACCATTGGATAGAATGTCGTGCTTTCCAGTTGATGGTCCGCTATCAACTGTTGAATGGGCGTGACTTGGTCTGGGGCTATATTGACCAGAAAGTGATTGGGCGCGTTTGGCGTTAATTGGACACGCCACTCGTTCAGCAAACTGGTGCGTATAACAAATAGAATCATGAGTAGCATGATGGCACTGGCGAATACCATGATGAGTGCACTGCTTTGTGATTTATTACGGATAAGACCTGACATGGCTAAACGCCAGGTTCCCCCGGCTCGCTTTGCCGTGATATGGGCGGCCGAGATTAATAGTCGGGAGGGTAGGGCGAGACAAATGCCAACCAGCACAATGCCCGCCATCATGGTAAGCGTCATGGCTATATTTTGGCTATATATCGCCATTAATCCGGCTATAGCCAGAATGGCAAGCCATCCTTGCCGGGTCAGCGAGCCGTGTGAAATGGCAACATCCCGGCGAAAAATGCGGACAGGAGGAACGCCAGGTAAATACCAGAGCGCCGGTATCGCAAAGCCGAGCAGGGCGACGATGCCTGTTAAGGCTCCCCATAGATAATGGCTACCCGATGCAGGTGCCAGTGGGGTCTGTATCGTTTCTGCAATGGTGCTGGCAATACTCGCTTGAACCCCATGGCCGGCAAGCATACCGAGTGCCGAAGCAATTAAAGCCAGCAGGAATAATTGGGAAAAATAGAGCTGGCGAACCCGACTTGCACGCAGACCGAAGCTTTTCAGCAAAGCTACTTGTTCCGTATGCCTAAATGCAAAATGCCGTGTAGCGATTGCCATCGCGATGCCGGAAAGCAAGACGCCAATGATTCCAGCAAGTACGAGAAAGTTTTTCGCCGTAGTCAGTGTTTTACTCAGACGTGCTTGCGCCAGATCGAGATCCTGCAGTTGTTCGTGTTCAGAGAGGCTGCCATGAATTTCTGTCGCAAAGGCGTTGAGGGCTTTTTCACTGCCCGCGAACAATGCTTTGTAAGTAATGCGGCTTCCGGGCTGAATGACTTGGGTCGCTTCCAGATCCGTTGCATTAATGAGTACCCGTGCGCCCGCCAGAAAGAATTGAGTACCCCGATCAGGCTCCCGGAAAATGACTTTGGTGACTCGAAAAGAGGCTTCACCCAACTCAATCTCGTCGCCTATGCGTATTCCGAGAAGGGGGATGAGCCGCGAATCTACCCAGGCTTCTCCCGAAGGAGGAATCTCCGTGGCGGCATAAATTCGGGCGGGATCATTTTCGAAGGGGCGATCACTTAATTCAAGCACGCCGCGCAGTGGATAGTGCTCCGAAACGGCTTTGACAGAAGCCAAATGCAGTTGGTCGTGGGCAAACACCATTGATCTGAATTCGGCGGTCATCGCGTGCGCCAGCCCGAATTGCTCTGCGACTTCAAATCGCTGATCCGGAATCGGTAGCCCGCTTTTAATAATTCGATCGGCGGCGAGAAAACTATGGCTCTGAATGAGTAGTGACTGCTCCACCCGGCTGGTGAAAACCAGAATCCCGGTAACCAACATCACAGACAGCATCAGGGCGGCGGTCAGTATTTGCAGTTCACCGCTGCGAAGATTTCTCCAGAGGAGCCTCAAGGTCAGCATGGTGACGGCCTTAAAGCGTGTTCGGATGGCCGGATTTTTCCGCCCTCCAGTGTGAGCACCTGCGTACACCGTTCCGCCAGGCGCGGCTCGTGGGTCACAAGCACCAGGGTTGTGCCCTGATCACGATTAAGTTCGAAAAGCAGGTCAATAATTTTCTTGCCGGTAGCGGTGTCCAGATTACCGGTTGGCTCATCGGCAAAGAGTATGGCCGGATTATTGGCAAACGCCCGAGCTATGGCAACGCGCTGTTGCTCTCCACCAGACAATTGCTTAGGGTAATGGGTGAGGCGATGACTTAATCCGACCTTATCCAAAAACTGTCTGGAGCGTTCAGCTGCTTTGCGGATGCCAAAGAGTTCCAACGGTAACATCACGTTTTCGAGGGCGGTAAGGCCTGGCAAGAGCTGAAAAGATTGGAATACGAACCCCGTCATTTGCGCTCGTATGTCTGCACGCTGCTCCTCATCCACTTGGGTAATGTCATGACCACTCAACAGAATTTGTCCTTCGGTGGGTATGTCCAGCCCTGCTAAGATGCCCAGCAACGTCGACTTACCGGATCCGGAGGCACCCACAATGGCGAGGCTTTCTCCTCGAGGTAATTCGAGGCTGATATTTTCGAGCAAACTGAGCGGTCCTTCGCTGGATTGAACCAGCTTGCTAACCCGGCGGGCGATGATCATGTTAATTCCTGTGGCATCAAGGCAAAATCCATGGGTGAGTGATGGTTTGAGAATATTATTGGTCCCACCCCCAATAAACGACATCTCACCATACTACGTAATTCAGGGTAAGTCAGATTCACCATAGGCACTAAAATGAATATTTTCTCAGGAGAGCGAATGATTCAGATAAAAAGGTTGAAACCGAAATACAGATGTTTCAAGCGAGACATGGTTAAAAAGGCGTTGCAGGTCATGCTTCTGTGCGTGATCTGCAATAGTGCCGCTTCTGCCAAAACGCTGCTGGTGTTGGGCGACAGCCTCAGTGCGGGATACGGCATTCGTGTTGAGCAGGGATGGGTGCAGCGGTTACAGGCTAAATTGGGAGATTCGTATCAGGTGGTCAATGCCAGCGTGAGTGGCCACACCAGTGCGGAAGGTTTGGCTCGATTACCAACGCTGTTAGAAAATTACCGGCCGGATATTGTAATGATTGAATTGGGCGGGAATGATGGCTTGCGTGGCTATCCGGTGCGTACGCTTAAAGCCAATCTGGAACGGCTCATCGAGAGCAGTCTACAAGCGGGTGCTTCGGTACTGACGTTAGGCATGCGAATACCACCCAACTACGGCGCACGTTATGCTCGCCAATTCGAAGGTGTGTTCGAGTCGCTTGCGGATATTCCGGGTGTTGTCGTCGTGCCCTTTCTGCTGGACGGCATTGCACTGCACCCCGAGATGATGCAGCAAGATGGTATTCATCCTACCGAGGCCGCTCAGCAGAAAATGCTGGAAAATGTCTGGCCCTATTTACAGCCGCTTCTCAGCAGGTAGCTTTGTGTCTGTCAGGCAGAACTATTTTATTTTCCGGGACTCGTCCCGAATCAAACGTTCCAGCTGCGTGATATCTTTTTGATAATCTTTACTGCACTTTTTCCACTTCTTGCGAAGATTCTTGTTATCAGGATCACTGGGCTCATAAATGGGCTCTTCGCCACACTGGCTGATCATTTGGCTTTCCACTTTTGCCAGCGAAGACTTTAGTCGCTCAACTTCGGCATTGCTCTTTTCAAATTGGCCAGCCGCTTGCTCCTTTTGTGATTGCGCCCAATTCAGTGCACATCTCAGATCTCGCATTTGTTGTCCCAGTTCGTTGTTACGATTGAGATGCGAGGCGGTCTGGTTTTTCTGGTAGTAGTGGTTTTGTGTATAGGCTTTTTGCAGGCGATCCAGCTCTTTTTGCTTGTACCCCAACTGCTTTTCCCAGCTGGCCTCCTGACTGGCTATTCTTGAATAGAAGTAGCTTTTATTGTCGAGCATATTGGGCAACTGAATGTTACCGCAGTATTGGTAAACACCTTTGGTGGATACTTTGGTTTCTCCTTCCGCACTCAAGTCTTTTTTCTCTATCGTCAGGTTTTGCTCTTGTTGTGTGACGGTCGCCGGAGGAAACTGACTGAAAGTTACGTTACCTTGTGCATCAACAATCTTGTACATTTTCTGGGCAAACGTTGGGGCCGCAAGACCAACCAGCAGGAAGGACAATCCCAGCAGCGTCTTCTTAGTTATCATGTAGAAATCCTTGATCGTTCATATCGCTTCCTTTGTACTGAAAAGCTTCAACACTGATGTTGTATGGAGGCTGGCGAATGAAACCGCAATAGAGCGGATAATGCAGGCTATCGGCAGCGCCATCCGTTAACTATAGCTAACGCTTGAGCGGTGTCGCGTGCTTTCGCAGCCGGGCAAGCTGAGTGGCAATGGAATAGCGCACGCTTTCTCGCAATGCCCAAACCTGTTTGGCGTCAGCTGGATCAATATCTCGCGCTTCAATCGCCGGACCAAATGAAAAGTAAAACCGGGATCGCTTGGGAATGGGAGTGCCATGCAGGCCGGAAACCCAGGGAAAAATGCCCTCGCCATTACGTAACTGCTTTTTGTAAAACGAACTCTTTGTTAGTCGTTTGGGTAAAATGGCGGCCCAGTCGTTGGCGTCCCACAGAATGTTATAACACTCCTCCGCTCCAACCGCGGCAAAGGGAATAATGGTGTAGTTATGTTCTGCCGCCAGGCGGGCGAAACCTGCACGAGCTTTCCAGATCAGCTGATAGGCCTCGCCTTTTCGCTTGCAGACCTCCCGGCCACCGCCAGGAAAAACCAGCACGGGTTCATTCGCCTGCATGAGTCGTGCACATTCTGCTGGCGTACCCTCCACAGCGCCAAACGCGGTCAGCAGTCGTCCCCAGCCGGGCACCTTGAAATGAATTCGATCCCCAAGACCCCGAACATAAAGTCCACGACGTTGGTAAAGTTCATTGGCCAGCAGGGGGGCATCCAGTAAGCCAAACACCGTGTGATTGCCCACAAAAAGCACCCTTGAATGATCAGGCAGGTTTTCAAGCCCTTGAAAGGTTGGTTTAAACCACTGTTGCCATGGCATGGTGGCCCATTTCAGGTATTGAGGTGAAGGGGGAGAAAATACTGCAGGCATGCTGATTGATCCGTCTGTGGACTAAAAAATAAATAGGTGCCGGGAAGATTAAAATATTATGAAGGGGGAATGCAAAAAGAAATAAACCAATCCTGTCTTGGGTGTGCAGGCGTGGTGTACCTGTAATAAGCCAGGAAATATTATTATGCTTTTAAATAATTGATGAGGAGCGTGACCATACATAACCTTATGCCCACGCGGCGTCTACTCTGCCAAAATATCTAAACTACGGCTTCCTAGACATTCGCCAGGATTTGCCTTCAGGCTCAATTACCCCCTCTTGTTTCAAGGCCTGTAGCAGGTTCTTGACCTTATTATCCTTTTGGGTGGCATCCAGAACATCTGGCAATTTGTCTAAAAGCAGTCTGTTAATGTCTACACAGCTTTGCTGTGCCGAACTTCTCTGAAACTTGATGGTAAGCTGTCAGTAAACGGTAGTTGTTCTCATTTGCGTCTCAAATTACTTGATATTTTGCTAACCGACTACCATAATACCGGCACGCTCTTCGGAGCTGGTTGAACCTTTACCTAGTGTTTTGGTTCGTGGCTGCGCCTCAGTCGCCGATAAGACTGGGGCTTATCTCCCTCCTTTCTTGGTTTCTACCAGAAAACTGGTTCTCTTAATTCTTTCCATATAGCTTTGATCTGCTGGAAACGCCGTTACAAACCGGTAAGGCTCACCTGCCTTTCTTGGATCATCAAATACGACCACATACTTTTCCTCAACTACAACAAGCGTTCTGCGCTTTGCTGTTTTACCTCGATCGGTTTGTCGAGATTGGCTATATCGCTGAATCGTCCCTGCAGTTAAAGCCAACACCTCTTTGATCCAGAGCATTCTTCTCGCACGAGGTTTAGAAAAACCTCCATCATGAATTCCGGCGCTGGTTCGGTAATTGGTAGATTCGGAAAAAGCATGATCAAAGGCATGAGCGCTAAATTGGTACGTTACACCGCACCAGTCTGTAAATAATCTTTGATTGCCGGTTTCATCATAAACATAGGTTTCCAGATAAACCGAGCGGTACTTTTCAACAAGCTCCGCTTCTGATGCCGCTTTCAAGCGCAGCTGAGGCCACAGGCTTTCCGTCACGGCTATCGTCCCTGCCAATTGAAAATATTAAAGTTTCGCTCGTCTCTGGAAGTGGTATAACTCAGGCTCGCTTTGCCAAGCGACTTGGCAAACTCATCAACAAACGCTGATTTGAACGCGCTGGCATTGGGCCGGTTTTGCATTTCATTCCAGCTGTAACCTACAGCTCCCATCAATAAATCAGAGAGTTGTATTAAGGGCTGATTATGAGACTCTACCGGCTCCAGACAGGCAAGCTTTGCTCGGCCAGATAATTTGTGGACTAGAATCTGGCGTAGCTCTTCAAAGCGAGTGCTACAAGAATTCTGCTGCCAATCAAGGTAGATATGATAGGTATCACCAGGTTGCAGCCAGTGAACCAGCAATTGGTAGTACAGCTTGTAAAATCCAAGCTCTTTATCACCATTGTTCCACTGTTCGTGATCGAGCTGCCTGCGATCGACTACGATGCATCTAAAGGAAAGAGAGTTCTCTTCAGAAAAAATATGTATAAAGCTCCGATAGAATTCAGCCTTGTTAGGCGATAATTTTTTCCAGCCAAATTCCGTCTTAATGCCATGCTTGCTCATCAGGCTATGTAAACGACCGACAATTCGTCGCTTCTCATCCCGTGGGCACTGTAGTGCACCAATTACAATGTAGGGCTGCGACGGGTCTGAGGTATGGCGACTTTCATCGCAATAGACGTTATAAATTGTCACTAAACTCTCCTAAATTGAAGGCAATCCAAGCTTGTCAAAGAACGCTTGATTACGCTCTCTGGCGGCCTTCACTAACTGGTCGAAACTAATAACTTCGATATAAGCATGAGATGGCTCGTTGTAACCGAAATATCCCATACCATCGGATGTGATGCGCAGATTGGCTCGGCGACAGCGTCGATGCATGGATTCAGTTAGGTCACAGAGTACATAGCAATAGCCAGGGATATCGTTGTTGCGGGGTATCGGGCGACCAGATTTTGTAGTGACCTTTCCTTCTCGTATCCGCTCTAAATAACTAAGCGCCTGATCAATCGGGTCCTTATCTTCGCCTTCTCGCATGTCGTTGCGCATTGGGCGTTTTATTTCGACAACGGTGATAGCGGCAAGGGGAAAGCTGGTTTGATTGTTAACCAGCAGTGGGTTATCAAATACTCTGAGACTGAGCAGATCAGGTTCTTTTGTGGAATCATTGCCTGTGATCGGCATCGAGTTGAGCGTCTTGTCGGATGCTAAGTAGTTATGGAACGCCAAACGCTCATCGATCAGCCAAAGGTTGCAAGAATCCAGAAAAACCTCGCTGGAATCTTTGCGCATGGGCATGATTAGCTCATGGATCATATCTTCACGGGCGTACCTACCATCATCTAATCGTTCAATGGATTTCTGTAGCAGGTCAATAATGACCTTGCGATGCGAAACGTAATTAGCGAGGTCTGATTTTTTCAGGTCTTCAGCTTTTCGCAGATACTCGCTCAGTCGTTCTTTGTATTCTTCTACATGCTCCTCATTCTGCGGCTGCATGATGTCATGGCCTTCGCTCACCAATTTTCGCTCCACCTCATACCACTGTGCATGCAGGTGTAGTTCAAGCTCCTTATCCGACTTTTCTGGATCAACAATCAGCAGCTCTTCCGCAACGTAATTGGCAATGGGGCGGTAGCGCGGTGCGTGATTGTTAATAAAATCATCCACCCGTTTGCGACCGGCTGAGACATTTTCCGCGAGGACATCTTGTAGATGCTCTTTAGTGCGTTCTAACACCGCATCGCGAATATCCTTAAAGCTAACTTCGTTGAGCATGTCTTCAACGTCTTCGGCAATATCAAAGGAGGTGCGTTCGCTTCGCACGTGTTCGTTTAGATAATCAGAAGATACGTAGCAGGTGTAGGTAAACTCCCCGGATGCGTCTGAAATTTTACCGTATAGGCCAGGAAGCTTACCTTGGATAGACTCTTCCTTAACCAGCCGGTTAGCCGCACAGAGAGCTAACTGATGCTTTTTATTTACTGAGGCACGAAACTTTATGTGAGTAAGATCGAAAGAATAGTCGCGAATATTAATCTTCTCGTGGTAAGCGCTTGCATGCATGTGTTCATCATAGAGTACATCCAAGTCAACGCTCTCTCCGGAATCTTCTACAAGTATTTTTGGAGCATCCTGAGTTCGCACAAAATACCAAAGTACATGCTCTAGTAGCTGATTGGCTATGGATTCGCTCTTTGTCGGCGCATGTTTACGGAAGTTCTCATCAAAACCAACAAGCTTAATTTGGGTTCCTGTTTGCTGAGCAGTTGCTGTCTTAACCTTTTCACCATGAACGCCCAACTTGTCGTCAAAGCGAAATACGCGTTTTTTTAGTTCACCATTAACATCGAGAAAGTGGCTTTCCACTTCGACCAGATCGAACACCTTTAGCCACATCAGGCGGCCAAGACCCCGGCAGCCTTTGGCAATTTTGTGGTCGGAATCAAGGGTTTCAAAGGACTTAAAGTTGGTCTCATCAAAACCACAACCATTGTCAGTAATAGTGAAACCGATGATAGACGGTAAAGCTTTCGCTTCTAAATCCAAACCGCCTTGGGTCGCTCGATTAATACGAAGAACAATCTTACCATTATCGGCATTGCCCTTTTCTTCAATCGAATGAATAGAGTTTACCACTGCCTCAAAGACCGGCATTAAGCCGTGGCTTTTGGGCAAAGAAGTATTGCGCAAGCGGCCTTTGAGATTGGTTTGTAAGCTCATACTCCCTCCTTAGAGCTTGCCTTTAAAAGCGGAATCGAGAATTGAACTTTTCAAAGCTTGCAAATCATCCAGTTGTCTTTGAATTTCAGAATTCATTGTTTCGACTTTTTTAACCAACAAGTTTACGCGGCTAACCACGTCAGTCTGTTCCTCGACACTTGCCAGAGGGATTTGCATTTGATCAATATGTTTGTTGTTAACTTGCGGGATCGTACTTGCGTCGACGAAATTTGCTAAATCTATAGTCCGCATGAAGGCGAAAAGGTACTCGTCGGAAATTTTAGATTCGTTAGCTTTTAACCCCATGATGTTGCTGTCATATGACGCATCCTCAAGCAACATTCGCTTTTTATTGGTTAGGATTGCCCCACCTCTTTTTGGAATCAGAGTGCTGCCCTTGGGAAATAGCTTTATCTTGTTTTCTTTGGCAACTTTTTCATTAAATGTTATCTCTGGCTCAACCATATTTTCGTAATGGTTGTTCATTTGTGCCACTTTGAAAAATGGAATATCACCATCGCTAAAACCGTTTTTAAACAGCTTCGGTAACGCAATGCCACTATTAATTTTTACAACGGATGATAGCGGTACGACCTCATAACGATCTTTTACGCTCTCGAATATTTCTGACAGCCCGTTTTTTGATAGCGCATCCGCCAATGTGACGCTTTCCTGCAAATGCTCGATGGCGGTATCGATGCGGGTAAGCAGTGCATCGAGTTTTTCGACGATGCGTTGTTGTTCTAAATATGGCGCTAATGGAACTGGTGTGCTTTTAAGTTTTTTTATATTTGTTCGAGTAATTGCTGCTCCAGATATATCCCCCAGAAGGAAATTCTGTCCTACATGAGATTGGAGGTAATAATTCAAGTATTTAGGCAGTATTATTGAGCGCTTTTGCTTAATTAGAGCAACACTCGACAGCAATGAAAAAGGTTCATTCAACTCATTTAGGCAGCACGTGCCAGTCATTGCCCCGTCTTTTGTTAACAGCTGATCTTCAATCTCTGGAGGACACCTTGCGTAAATTTCATCGTGAATATCTTGGTCTATGTATGAAATGTCATCCAGCTTCATTCCATTGTTTTTAATGTTCTTGGATGTGATGTATTTGAATCTACCTGGCTCCCATTCCGAGTGCTGCACCTTGGGGCTGTGATGAGTTCCGTCAGTAATCTTTTCAGATACGTCATCGAGAGTTTTCCAAGCCCAGTTATCCTTAAGCGTGTATTGAACCTGCTCCATGCTTACTTCTCCGCCAACAGGTCTTCAATTTCATCCAACAGGCCAGACACCAGCTTTTCCTTGCATCGGATTAGCTTGAGAATATCTGCTGGCTTGTCATGCGCAGTATTTTTCTGTTTGCCTGGGTTTTTGGCGGAGAGGTCATAGTCTTCTGCGAGTTTGCTGGCAGATACGGTCCATGATCGATCAGTGGTTTCTCGGCTGTTATAGAGCTCAACAAACTCTTTCAAGTGTTCGTCGGTTATCGGCTTATTTTTGGTGAGCTTTTGCTCTGGTTCGCATTCGTAATACCAGACGTCGCTTGTGCCGCCGCTGCGCTCAAAAAATAGAACATTGGTTTTAACGCCTGAATACGGCAGAAACACACCAGCGGGCAGGCTTAAAATGGTGTGCAGGTTAAAGTTTTCCAGCAGCTCTTGTTTCACTTGCTGAAAGGCGCTGTTGGTTTGGAACAGTACCCCTTCTGGTACTACGATTGCTGCCTTGCCGCCACTTTTAAGGGTTTTCATAAAGTGCTGTAAAAACAACAGTTCGGTAGCATTACTCTGGATAGGGAAGTTTTGTTGAATTTGCGACTTTTCTTTACCGCCAAACGGCGGGTTGGCCAGAATAATGTCATAGCGGTCTTTTTCCTGAATATCGCGGATATTTTGGGTGAGCGTATTACCGCGGAACAGGTTGGGCGATTCGATGCCATGCAAAATCATGTTCATCATGCCCATCACATAAGCCAATGAGGTTTTTTCAAAACCAAAGAAGGTGTCGCGCTGGATAAAATCCCACTGCTCGGTGGAGAGCTGGTTCTTTTTGCTTTTCAGGTGTTCAAAGGCTTCCACCAAAAATCCGCAGGAACCGGCTGCCGCGTCATAAATCGTCTCGCCGGGTTTCGGGTCAATGGCTTGCACCATCGCACGAACCACTGGGCGCGGGGTATAAAACTCACCGGCATAGCCACCGGCATCGCCCATGTTTTGCAATAAACCTTCATAGACCAATGAAAGCTCAAACAAATCAGATTCGGACTGGAAGTTCAGGCTATCTACAATATCCAGCACTTCACGCAGGGTGTGGCCAGAAGCGACCTTGTTATCCAGGTACTGAAAAATCGCTCCAATCTTGTAGGTAAAGGATTTTGGGTCAACGCCCGTAGCGGCGGCATTGGCAAAGCCCTTCAGGTAAGGGAATAGCTGATTGTTGACGTAATCGGTGAGGTCATCCCCGGTCTTTGCCCGTGCCAGGTCCAATTTACCATTAGTTGTTTTAGGGCAGGCCCAGCTTGCCCAGCGGTGCTCGTCATCTAATACCGGTTGATACTCCTTGCCGGACAACACAGCTTCGTCCTCTTTTTCGGATTCGTAATCATCGAGAAATTTCAGGAACAATACCCAAGAGGTCTGCTCCGTGTAATGCATGGCACCGCTAATGCCATCGTCGCGGCGTAGGATGTCAGTAATGCGGTCTATTTTCTGTTGTAGTGACATGCTTAGAGTTTTCCGATAATAAAATTGTACATATTGGTGATGTCTTCGCTGATTTCTTCGGGCGGCATCAGGTCGATATAGGCTTGGAGTTTTACTGGGTCCAAGCCTTCGCCATCGGTGTTAATCAGCGGGTTGATAATGTCTTTGACGTTCAACCTGCGAATATCATCGTTATCACCAGGGTTATTGGGCTGCAGGTGATTGCGCTGCGCAATATCACCATTGTTTATTTGGCCTAGTAGATTGTGGTGCGCCAATGCGGAATATGAGAGCAAATAGTTTTTGATTTCGCGGCGCTTCCACGCGAGCAAATAGGGTGTCACCCTCATGCCTTGCGGCCAGCGAATGGCATTCAGCAAGTCGCGGTACACTTGGCCGTTCACTTGAACGCCATTGGCGGCATTCCAATCGAGGGCGGCCTCATCCCGATCACAAATCATAAAAATTTGGGTTGTGACCAAGAGGGATTCGATCTTGCTTAGGCCGTGGAGCCAATCAATCTTGCCCTTGCCAAAAGTTTCGTTAGCAGTAGCGTAGCTGGATGACTTTTTCATGGCATGCACAGCGGCTAGACGGTTTATATCTAGCCCTGCACGTGCCGCAAGTTTGGTAAAAATAATCCAATCGTTGTAATCATCTAGTAAGGCGATGTTCGGTAGCTTGCCACACACTTCAAATTCCACTGATTTCGCCCGTGAAAGTACACTCAGTCGATTGATCAATTGCTTGATTTTGTTGTCTTCGCTGATTCTGCCTTTTTCAACCACTTTAAGGTGCTCAATACGATTCTCTTTCGCTGAAATGGAATCGAGTAAGTGTGTAGTGGTGATGGCGTGGCCTTGGATGCTGTGGAGAAGCGCCCATAACTTTTCGACGTTTTTATAGTGAAGGTGTGAGTCTGCTTCATCGAAGAGGAACAGGGTATTCCCAGAGTCGAACAGGTCGATTAGCGCATACAGGAATAGGAGCTGGTATTCCCCATCACTAAGCTGGTCTAGCTCGATATTGTTATTGAATACGAGTTGACAACGTGGCTTATCGATAAAGTAGTTGTTATCGGCGGCCTGAGTGAAAAAGGCCACTTCCGGGTCCCAGTTGGTAGCCATGGCTTGTACGTTGGGCTTACCGGCTTCCGCTTCATCATCTCCCGCCTGGAGTTGCCTAGGGTAGTCGAAAGAAACCCGAATTAAGCCATTGGACGTGAGATCGACGGTTCGCTTTCGCAGGGGCTCTTCAAACTCATACTCACGGGATATCAGGTTGGTAATAAAGCTTTCCAGTGAGCGAAAATATGGCGTCGCACGCAGAGTATCGGCCTCGCCGCGTTCTTCTCGCTTGAGTGCATCTTGCACACGTGCAATGTAGTTTTTATCCACTTTAAAGGCGCATTTGAAGATTGTACTCAAATCGTCTTTATCTGGCTGCGACTCATTGACGTATTCCTGTTCCACCAGGAAAGACCGAACTTTGCCGTTGCGTTTAATGGCTGTGGCTAAAAAGATCAGCAGCTTTGACCAGGATTTATCGAAATAGAAACAGTCGAGATTGAGGCCGCGCCCGGCTTGCCTTTCTCTTTTCAAATAAGCACTGAATTTTTCTGAGTAGTTCTCGTTCTGGCCAGATGAGAAGCACACGACCTTAAGATTTTCATGATCCCGCCCGGCTAATCGTTGTTCAAACACTGACTGCAAAATACTGGATTTGCCTGAGCCATTCTCGCCGATCAGCGTAGCGACCTTATCAATCGTTAAGGTTTGTACTTGTCTATGTAAAGGGTTGGGGCTAAGTTCAGTTCCATTGGTTAGCTCACGTGGTATAGCTGGTGTTGTAGTTGTTTGAAGGCCGCGAGCAAGTGCGCGGGCTTGCCACCAAAAGGCCATGGAGGCATCTTTGGTGGTGCCAAGGCCGGATAGCTCAATCAACGCTGGCAGGCGCTCACGTGCCAATTCAGTAACGCCAGTTTGCTCGTAGCGGTTCAGAACAAAATGCAGGAATTGTTTGGCTTTTTCCTGTTGGTACTGGTCAAAGAAGGCGTTATTCCCTCGCACTGCTTCCACTCGTGATTTGCGGGTAGCCATGGGTTGTTCAAAGGCTAAAAACGCCAGCAGATCGAACATGTCGCAGTCGTCGGCTTCGAACATGCGGCGCAGGGTCGAGAGCTGTTCTTTGTCAAAGCCAGCTTGTACCAGTTTGGCCAAGAGTTGTTCGCGAAGGTCTGGGTCTGACCATATATCCCGAAGCTCATCAACGCTTGTGAACAGGCCTGGCAGTTGTTGAATTAACCGTTCAACAAACTCCTGAATAGTAAGGGTTTTCCATTTTCATCGATATAGCGGGTTTCAATATCGATGACCTTAAGCTCACGGTGCTTGCCAAGTTTTACCTTTAATCTCGGGCGCGGCTCACCTGGCTCTGGTTCTGGCCCGTCGCCGCCTTCGGGCGGCTCTGGCGTGTAGGGTGGCGGTGTCGGTTCTCGGGTTCCGCCTGGCTCCGGAGCTTCGGGCTCGCCATCCCATTCCTCATCATAAAGTTGTTGGTCGCACCCCGAAAATCCACGATGGTGAAGTAGTCCTTACCATCAAAAACTCGGGTACCGCGCCCCACAATCTGTTTGAACTCCACCATCGAGCCGATGGTTCGATCCAGCACCACATTGCGGACATTGCGGGCATCGACACCGGTAGTGAGCATTTGTGATGAGGTAATAATGGTAGGGATGTCTTTGTCGTTGTCCTGGAATTTTTCCAGCAGTTCGCGGCCGACCTTGCCTTCGTCGCTGGTGACTCGTACACAGTAATGCGGGTCTTTTACTGCTTTGTATTTGTTGATCATGTCGCGCATGGTCAGCGCGTGGTTTTAGTTCTCACAAAAGACGATGGTTTTTCCAGCGGGTTGATGTTTTGTAAGATGGCTTTGGCGACGAGTTCTGTGCGTTCATCAACAATAATTTTGCGGTCATAGTCTTCGACCTGATACAAATCCTGACCAGATTCACCTTCGACGATCACGTCATCTTTGGTGAGCACCAATTCATCCAGATTGGTTCTAACTCGCTTAACTCGGTAGGGGAGTCAAGAAGCCATCATTGATCCCGTCTTTTAGTGAATAGACATAAGCAGGCTGACCAAAGTATTCATAAGTGTCTACGTTGTCTGTGCGTTTCGGAGTGGCGGTTAACCCCAGATGCACGGCGCTACTGAAGTGATCGAGTATGGCTCGCCAAGAGCCTGCTTCGTTGGCAGCGCCACGGTGACACTCATCGATCAACACCAGATCAAAGAAATCCTTGGGATAGGCTTTGTAGTAGCCATCAATGTTTTCTCGCTCCGCAATCGCCTGATAGATCGCGAAAAATATGTGTGCGTTGGTTGGCACCACACCATTGCGTTTACGTACTTCTTCCCCGTTGATTTTGATCAGGTCTTTTCATAGGGGTTGAAGGTGTTAATGGCTTGGTCGGCCAGGATATTACGGTCAGCCAGAAACAGAACGCGTGGCCTGCGTGAACCGGGATTATCTCGGTTCCAGCGTGCCTGAAATACCTTATGAACAATTTGAAAGGCGATGAAGGTTTTACCGGTACCGGTGGCCAGTGTGAGCAAAATGCGGGATTTGCCTTGACCGATGGCATCGGTAGCGGCATGAACAGCCAGCTCTTGGTAATAACGTGGCTGCATAGCCCCTTCTAAATGGAAAGGGACGTTTCTTAACTCCTGACTTAAATCTGTTGTTTCTCCGGCATAACGCCTTTCCAGCTCAGCAGGCGTTGGGTAAAACTCAATGTAGTCCCTTTGCCTGTTTCCAAATCGAATTCGTAGGTTTGTTTACCGTTACTGGAATAGACGAAACGAACACGGAGTTTGTTCGCATAGTCAATGGCCTGTTGCAGGCCTTTGGTTGGAGTGCTCGGATTCCTTTTTGGCCTCTACTACAGCCAAATAACGGTTGTCTTTGTGAAGCAAGTAATCCACGAAGCAACGGCGCCCACGTACTCCTCCGGCCATCTTTCTACCGTCGGTGAAGTAATGCTCCCGAATGATATTACTCGGCTGCCAGTCCGCTGCACGTAATGCAGGATCGATATAATTTGCTCGGGTATCTGCTTCAGATGCCATCAGGCCACTCCTTTTCCTGTGTTTTTAATACGTTTTGAAGCTCAAACAGGTCGCCTACCTGGCACTCAAACAACAGGCAGAGCTTTTCAATGGCTTCCAAGTCCACTTTCTGGGCCGTTTCTTTATAGAGTAAGGTCACCGTGGCCCGGCTTAGCCCCGTTTCTCTGGCAACGTCGGCAATACGCATCTTGTGCTCGCCCATCATGCGGGCGAGATGGCAGCGGATCATGGCTGTGCCTCTGGCTGGTAATCAAGTTATCAGAATAACAAAGGAGCATACCATGACTTTGATATTTGCCTAGCATTTTGTGAGTTGAAATTGAATTATGCAGGGCTGATTTTTAAAAATTGGACAAAGTTTTTCTAAATTACGCGGAGTTACGCGCCATATGCGTAATTACGCAAACCATGCGTAATCGCGCGTAATTTATATCTCACGGCGGAATAGTGGGGGCAAGAGCGGTGTGACAATGCGTACAGGTGCTATCGCAGGTACAGGTTTGGGTTGCTGTGAGTAGTAGTTGAGAGGAGGTTGTTGCGAGAGGATTTTGCTATTTGGCGTGCGGCCAATTCTGCTTACCTATGGAAGCATAACCTGGCCAAAGCGGCCACATTATGGTTTCAATACCATGCAGATTCTACGCTTTAAGAATGGTGGGCCTTCCCAGACTTGAACTGGGGACCTGCCGATTATGAGTCGGATGCTCTAACCAACTGAGCTAAAGGCCCAAAACGTATGCATTTAATGAAGGGCGCCTATAATACTTCAGGAGCGACTCAATGCAAAGTCCTGATTGATGTGAAATTAAAGCAAATGGGCCTGAAATTGATCACAGGCCCATGCTTTTGAGGGTTATTCGTCCAGAAAACCTCTAAGGTGATCCGAGCGACTGGGGTGACGCAGCTTGCGGAGTGCTTTGGCTTCAATCTGACGAATCCGTTCGCGGGTGACGTCGAACTGTTTGCCCACTTCTTCCAGCGTATGATCGGTATTCATTTCGATGCCGAAGCGCATGCGAAGCACTTTGGCTTCACGAGCGGTCAGACCTGCCAGCACTTGCTTGGTCGCCTCCCTCAAGCCTTCAGACGTGGCAGAGTCCACAGGAGATTCTGCGGTAGAGTCTTCGATGAAATCTCCCAGGTGTGAATCTTCATCATCACCAATCGGGGTTTCCATCGAAATAGGCTCTTTTGCGATCTTCAGCACTTTGCGTATTTTGTCTTCGGGCATATCCATTCGTTCACCCAGTTCTTCGGGTGTTGGCTCGCGGCCCATTTCCTGCAGCATTTGCCGGGAAATACGATTCAGTTTGTTGATCGTTTCGATCATGTGAACCGGGATACGAATGGTTCGTGCCTGGTCGGCAATCGAGCGGGTAATCGCCTGGCGAATCCACCAGGTTGCATAAGTAGAAAACTTATAGCCGCGACGATATTCGAACTTGTCTACCGCTTTCATCAGGCCGATGTTGCCTTCCTGAATAAGATCCAGGAATTGCAGACCTCGGTTGGTGTATTTCTTGGCAATAGAAATAACCAGACGCAGGTTGGCTTCAACCATTTCCTTTTTGGCGCGGCGTGCTTTGGCTTCACCAATGGAGATGCGGCGATTGATTTCCTTGATTTCTGCAACATCCAGTGCGGCATCTTTCGATAGTGCTGTAATTTTTCGCTGTAATCTGGAGATTTCATCGCTACGTGCGGCGATTGCAGCGCCGTATGCATGACGACTGTTGGACAGGCTTTCAGACCAGTCCTGATTGGTTTCATTACCGGGGAAGAATTTGATGAAATCCTTCCGGGGCATTTTGCACTGACGCACGCAGATAGACATGATCGAACGCTCATACTCGCGCACCTGTTCATTAATGCGGCGAATTCTTTCGATCAGAACATCGAACTGCTTCTGAGCCAGTTTGAAGGGCGCAAACAGGGTGCCCAGCTCAGCCAGTGCTGCAATGCCTTCCTTGCTGCTGCGGCCTTTCGCAGCCACGATGGCTTCAGCCTTTTCGGCCATTTGACGCAATGCCTCAAAGCGCAAACGACACTCTTCTGGATCAGGGCCGGATTCGACTTCGTCGGTGTCAGATGAGTCGTCACCGTCCTCTTCGTCATCATCGGGCGCATCCGCAGCGGCGGCTTCCGGCAGGACGGGGTCGGTTTCTATGGCAGGGATGTCAGCGGCGGCATCCGGATCAAGGAATCCGCTGACAACATCGCTCAATCGGCCTTCTTCCGCCACGATGGTATCGTAGGCCGAAATAATGCCCGAAATAGTGCCCGGGAAATGGCCCAGTGCCGACATGACATCGCGCAGCCCTTCCTCGATACGCTTGGCGATTTGAATTTCGCCTTCGCGGGTCAGCAGTTCGACGGTGCCCATTTCCCGCATGTACATGCGCACAGGGTCCGTGGTCCGGCCGACATCAGATTCAACAGCCGCTAACGCAGCAGCGGCTTCGGCAGCGATCTCATCATCTGCCGAATCATCTTCATTCATTAACAACGTATCGGCATCGGGTGCAACTTCACACACGCGTATACCCATATCGTTTATCATTCTGATAATATCTTCTACCTGATCGGGATCAGCGATATCTTCAGGGAGGTGGTCATTTACTTCTGCGTAAGTCAGGTAACCCTGTTCTTTGCCTCGCGTTATTAGATCTCTCAAACGGGATTGCTGTGAGCCTGACATAGACACCCTATAGGTAATTGGTGGTCAAAAATAAACCGACATTATAGCACAAAACGCGAAATACGTTCCACTTGCGAACTTCCCGTTATGGGGATGGTCGCGGCGAATTTCAAGGGGTAATGTCGCTATATTGTCAATTGGTTAAGTGTTCAATTCTAAAAAAAGCTCGCTTAATGCGGTGTGTTGTACCTGTGCTGATGTGGTCGCTACAGGTGTTTCGCTCATTAGTTTGATAGCGATTTTAATTCGTCCTTTTCTGCATCGGATAATGGCCCCAGCATCTGCTTGTCTATTAACTGATTCTTTCGTTGCTGTTGGAAAAAACGCGCCAAAAGCTCTTCTGCTTCATGAAGTGCTGCCTCTTTGGCGGGGATGAGTTCGATGCCATCGAATAGATTATAGAAGGTTTCTCGAGGCTTGCTTTGTTGTGTGAGCGTGCACAAAAGGGTTTGCGTGTCGGAGATGTCGCTGTCTCGCAAGAAATTGGCAAAAGCGAGCGCTTGTGTGAATTCGTCGGCGTCTGTTATTGCTGAAAGCTTCTCTGCAAACTGGGCGGCTTTTTCCGGATAGAAATAGAGTGCAAGGCAGATGCATTGCGCCCGCTGGCGTTTGACCGGGATAACTTCCGCTGGCGGGGCGGGCGGAGTGTAAGATTTTTTGTCCTTGTTGTTTTTCCATGAGCCGTTTTTGCCGTCGCCCTGTTTGCGCTGTGCCCAGGTGTTCGTGAGCTGGTGAAGTTGCTCCTTCATTGCGCTTCGGATAGTCGGTGAGGCGATGTGTGCCAGATCGGCACTTGCGCGTTCTTTTAATGCGCCTTTGTGCTCGGGTATGCTCAGATCAAGTCCCTGGCTATGCACTTCAAAAAAGAAACTGGATAGCGGCTTGGCTTGCTGTACCCGTTCGTCGAATCTGGTTTTGCCTTCTTTGCGGATAAGTGTGTCGGGATCTTCTGTTTCGGGTAGCAGCAGAAAACGCAATTCCACGCCATCTTGCATCAGGGGGAGGCAGTTGCGCATGGCCTTGATGGCCGCATTAAATCCTGCACTGTCGCCGTCGAAGCAAAAAACCAGATGTCGCGAATGCTTAAGTAATGTGGTTAGGTTGTCTTGGTTGGTCGCCGTGCCAAGTGTTGCCACGGCATAGTCGATGCCAAACTGTGCCAGTGAGACAACGTCCATATAGCCTTCGACGACCAGTAGTTGCTGGATTTTTCGTTTTTGCTGGTAAACCTCGAACAGACCGTAAATTTCATTGCTCTTATGAAATATGGGGGAGTCTGGCGAGTTAATGTACTTCGCTTTGTCGTTACCCAGGGTTCTGCCACCGAAGCCAACGGTTTTTCCACGGGTGTTGCGAATAGGGAAGACGATTCTGTTTTGAAACAGGTCGAAAGGGGGGCCATATTCCGTAGAAACGAGTCGGGCTTCGACGAGGGCGCTAAATTGTTCCGGGAGGCAAATTGGCGCCAGGTTGTTGCGTTGAGGGGGGGCGAACCCCAGTCTGTAACGGGCAATAATTTCCTGGTTTAAGCCTCGTTTGGCGAGGTAGGCTCGTGCGTGCTCGCTTTGGCTGTGTTGCAGCAGTTGTTGTTCGTAGAAGTCTGCCGCCAGTTCCAGTGCATCTTGTGTGACGCGAGTTTGTTGTAGTTGTTTCAGTTCGCCGGGTTGGCGAGGGATTTCCATGCCTGAAGCTTTGGCAAGTTCCTCTACCGCTTCGTTAAATGAAAGATTGTCGAACTCTCTAAGAAAGCTGATGGCATCCCCATGCACGCCGCATCCGAAACAGTGATACATGTTTTTGTCTGGCGTTACGTAGAATGACGGGGTTTTTTCTTTATGAAAAGGGCAGCAGGCTTTAAAGTTGGTCCCGGACCTTTTGAGGGGGACTCGCGCGGCGATCAGTTCGACGAGGCTGGTGCGGTCGAGAAGCTCATCAATAAAACCTTGTGGTATTAGTCCACTCACGAGCACTCACTTCACTTGTTGTATTGCTGTGTGCATTTAAAGCAAAAACCCCGGCAGGCCGAGGTTTTGTGTGTTCTGCAAGACTAATCTTCGCAGTTCTTTGCCGGATATCGAGTTGCCTGAATCTATGCAGATAGTGACTTTTTGACCAGTTGGCCCACTTGTCCCATATCTGCCCGACCCTGTACCTTGGGTTTCAGGATGGCCATTACTTTTCCCATGTCCTGAGCTGAAGATGCGCCAGATTCTGCAACGGCATCAGAAACCAGCTGCGATAGCTCTTCTTCGGAAAAAGGTGAGGGCATAAATTCCTGGATGACAGCAATTTCTGCCAGTTCTTTATCTGCCAGATCTTTTCGATTGGCATTGCTGAACTGACTTGCGGAGTCGCGGCGCTGCTTGACCATCTTATCAAGCACAACCAGTCCTCTGGCGTCATCTACTTCAATTCGTTCGTCTACTTCGATGCGCTTGAACTCTGCCAGCATGAGTCGAATGGTGCCCAGACGTTCTTTGTCTTTAGCACGCATTGCGTTCTTCATGGCTTCGGTTATCGAGTCTTTAAGTGTGGCGCTCATTTTTGTAGACACTACCGGCAAAAAATTAAAACGATTTCAAAGTCCTGAAAAAGTACATCCGACACGCATGGTCGAAAAAGTACTTTTGCAGATAACTTTGTTTGTATCAGGTGATTCTGGTGTTTAGTCGGTTCGCCGAGCTAAACGGACGCCTTAATACAGACGTTCGAAACGTCTCTGTTCGCGCTGTACTTTCTTGGCGTGACGCTTAACTGCGGCAGCGGCTTTACGCTTACGTACTGAAGTAGGCTTCTCGTAGAATTCACGACGACGTACTTCTGAAAGAACGCCGGCTTTCTCGCAAGAGCGCTTGAAGCGACGCAGAGCAATATCAAATGGTTCGTTGTCTTTTACACGTACTGAAGGCATCTAATTTACCGTTATTCAAAGTGAGTGATCAGCCGCACAGGCCTTTATGTCAATGGTTCGAATCTTGGATTCTGGCCATTGTCAACTAATAACTAATCCTTAGGGGCGCGAATTCTAATCCTTTTCCCATGGGGTTGTAAAGCCTAAAGCGTTTTTAGTGGGCTGAAGAGGTTGGTTTCTGGTAGTCTACGCAAAAATTATTACCGATAAATGATCCCGTAGATTAGATGTGTATGGAGTGCTGTCGCGCCTCGAGATCGTAGGGTATAGCAACTGCATGGCTGCATTATGGGTGGTGGGGTTGTGGTAAGGCATTGTGAAAAGAGGTTTTGATTGTGTTGGTATTGGGTATTGAAACGTCATGCGATGAAACCGGTATTGCACTGTATGACAGTCAGGCCGGCCTGATCGCGCACACCTTGTATAGTCAGGTGGAAATGCATGCGGACTATGGTGGTGTGGTGCCAGAGCTGGCGTCCCGTGACCATGTGCGCAAAGTCTTGCCGCTGATTGATGAGGTTTTATTGGCTGCCGGAAAGACAAAAAAGCAGATTGATGCTGTTGCGTACACCGCTGGCCCGGGCCTTATGGGGGCATTACTGGTGGGGTCTGCGGTGGCCAAAGGGCTGGCGTTTGCATTGGGTATCCCTTCGTTGGGAGTGCATCATATGGAAGGGCACTTACTGGCGCCAATGCTGGAAGAAACTCCCCCGGAATTTCCGTTTGTGGCCTTGCTGGTGTCGGGTGGGCATACCCAGCTGGTCAAGGTGGGCGCGGTGGGAGACTATGTCCTGATGGGGGACTCGCTGGATGATGCGGCGGGGGAGGCCTTTGATAAGGTCGCCAAAATGCTGGGGCTGGATTATCCGGGAGGGCCGCAGGTCGCTCGGCTGGCGATGCAGGGAGATGACCGGCGCTTTAGCTTTCCCAGGCCGATGACAGATCGCCCGGGTTTGGATTTCAGTTTCAGCGGCCTTAAAACCTTTACGCTGAATACGGTACATGCGCATGCCGTGGATGGCGTGCTTGATGAACAGACGCGCGCGGATATCGCCGCAGCATTTGAGGTGGCGGTGGTTGAAACCTTAACGATAAAGTGCCGTCGAGCCATTCGTGACGCGGGGGTGAAGTCATTGGTGATCGCGGGTGGAGTGAGTGCGAATAAGCGCTTACGGAAGCAGCTTGAAGAAATGATGCTGAGAGAACGTGGCAAGTTGTTTTATGCCCGGCCGGAGTTCTGTACCGATAACGGTGCCATGATCGCATATGCCGGCTGCCAGCGATTGGTCGCAGGACAGAGAGAAGATTTGCAGCTGAGAGCGGTGGCTCGCTGGCCGCTGGAGCAGCTGCCCGCTTTGCGTTGAGTGGAAAGGGCGGTTACTTTTTTTCTATCGGGGATGGGGGTTGAGTCGCGTTGCCTTTTTGCCATTTTTGAAAGTTATGGCGGTGACGGAAGGTGATGAGTAGTGCTAACAGCATGAAAAATGGGGTCAGGGAGGGCGTTAGCCAGAACGCCAGTACTGGTGATAAGAGAGCGGTCGTAACCGAGGCAATGGCTGAAATACGAAACTGGTAAAGTAGGCCTGCCCACAGGCTGGTCAGTAGCAGGGTGAGTGCGGGAGCAATAACGAGTCCGGCGCCCAGGGTGGTTGCCACCCCTTTTCCACCGTTGAAGCGTGAAAAAACCGGATACATGTGCCCTAAAATGGTTAGCATGGCAGCACTCAGTTGCCAGAAGACTGAGAGGTGGGCTACCTGGACAAGATAAACGGCTGCAACGCCTTTTCCTGCATCGATGACGAGCGTGATCAGTGCCGGTAAAAAGCCGCCGAGGCGGTACACATTGGTTGCTCCCGGATTTCCAGATCCTTGTGTCAGGGGGCTGCCCAGCTTGAATAAATGGCAAACAATTCTTGCCCCGGGGAGTGTGCCAAAAAGATAGCTCACTATGAGTAGTGTTGCTGTGAGTAAGGTGTCCATTTAAGCGTTTGGCCGGTAATCGCGTTGATTCCTCGGTGTGATGACGGCAGCGAGGAGCGCAGATAAATATTTGTGGTGTTCTTTATAGCGTTTCCTGCATGAGGCGGCAATGCTGGGGGCTCTTTTTCTCAAAAAGGGGAGAAAGTGATGAATGAATTTGGAGTGGAAGGCGGTGATTATGGATCAGGTGTTTATTGAAGGGCTTGAGGTCGAGACTTTGATCGGTGTCTATGATTGGGAGCGCACAATTCGGCAACGCGTCATTTTTGATCTCGAAATGGATTATGATTGTCGCGTGGCTGCCGAGGGCGATGCATTGGATAAAGCGCTGGATTACAGTGCGGTAGCAGAAATGGTTCGTTCGATTACCGACGTGGCGTCATATCAGTTGCTGGAAACGCTGGCAGAAGAAGTTGCCAGCGCGTTATTGGCAAACTTTGCAATTTCACGAATTCAATTACGCCTATCCAAGCCGGGCGCGGTACCCGCTGCGCGGAATGTGGGTATAAAAATAGTCCGGATGTCGGAAAAATAGAAAATTAGTCATTGTGGTGTGGTTTTCATGGCAGAGGTCTATCTGAGTTTAGGAAGTAATTGTGAGCGCGAAAAGCATATTAGAGCAGCGCTGGATGCATTAGCTGGATATTTTGGTGCGTTGGTGGTGTCTTCTGTCTACGAGAGTGAGGCTGTCGGGTTTAGTGGTGCCAGCTTTTTGAATCTGGTGGTAGGGATTAATACATCGATGTCTCCTGGTGCGCTTTCGCAATTATTGAAATCTATCGAGGATGACAATGGAAGAGATCGCATGGCGCCTAAGTTTTCGTCACGCACATTGGATATAGATATCCTGACCTATGGCGATTTAAAGGGGATGCAAGAAGGGGTCGCGTTGCCTCGGGCCGAAATTGTTCATAATGCGTTTGTGCTTTGGCCGTTATCCGAGTTGGCGGGAGACAGAATTCACCCTGAGCTGGGGGTCAGCTATGCCGAACTGTGGCGTGATTATCGCTCAGCGCAATTGTTACGACCGGTAAAATTTGAATGGGATGGCAAGCAATTGCCTTGCTTGCCATCCTGAACAGACGAATATCGCAAGTGATTATTCGCGAGTAAGTGAGATATTGTCGATTAATCGGGTAGATCCCAGATATGCCGCAACCAGCAGGGTGACCTCTTTGTCGTTCTCTGTCGCGGGTTTGAGTGTCTGGCTGTTAACGATGTTGAAGTAATCATTTTTGAACCCGGCTTCTGCGAGTGTTTTCTGAGCCTGTTCGGTAATGCTGTCGAGAGTGAGCTTATTGTCTTTTATTGCTTGGGCTGCATGCTGTAGTGCCTTGAAAACCGTCACCGCAGTTTGTCGCTGGGATTCACTGAGGTAACCGTTTCGGGAGCTTTTTGCCAGTCCATCCGTTTCTCTGACGGTGGGGACGCCGATAATGTCGATGGGTAATCTCAGGTCACGGGCCATCTTGCGTATGACCGCGAGTTGCTGGTAATCCTTTTCGCCGAAAAAAGCACGGTCAGGCTGGACCATGTTGAATAGCATGGTCACTACGGTCGCTACTCCTTCAAAGTGCCCTGGCCGACTTGTACCGCAATGCAGTTCGCTGACGTCTGGTACAATCACGCGGGTTTGTTTGTCCATGCCTTCCGGATACATTTCGCTGACGCTGGGGGCGAACAATAAGTTGCATTTTGCTGCCGCGAGCTTTTCGCTATCTTGGGGAAGTGTCCGCGGATAGGCATCCAGGTCTTCGTGAGCGCCGAATTGCAGCGGATTAACAAAAATGCTGGAGATAATGAAGTCGCAGGTTTCTCTGGCGACTTCTACCAATCGGATATGACCTTCGTGCAGATTGCCCATCGTGGGTACAAAGCCGATACGCCTGTTTGCTGCCCGCTGGGCTTTGACAATACTGCGCAACTCATTGAGCGTGTGAATGGTGTTCATTGGCTACTCTTGATCAAGCAATAGTCTTAAAGTGGATTGGGAGCCTGATTTTTAATTTAGTGCGCGAAACTGTGCTCTTCGCCCGGGAAGCTTCCGTCTTTCACAGCGGCAACGTAGTGTGAGATCGCTGTATCAATGCTTTCGGCACCGGCCATGAAGTTCTTGACGAACTTGGGGCGTCTTCCTGGGGTGATGCCAAGCAGGTCATAGATAACCAGTACTTGTGCATCGGTTTGGTTGCCGGCACCAATGCCTATGACCGGGGCATCAATCGCGCGAGTAATGCGTTCCGCTAACTGATTGGGGACGCATTCCAGTAAAACAATGTCAGCACCGGCGGCTTCAAGAGCGACAGCATCTTCAAGCATTTTCTCGGCCTGATGTTCGTTGCGCCCCTGCACTTTGTAGCCACCCAATTTGTTTACAGACTGAGGCGTGAGGCCAAGGTGGGCACAAACGGGGATACCTCGTTCACTCAGTTTTTCGATTGTTTCGGCGAGCCAGGCACCGCCTTCCAGTTTGACCATGTGCGCGCCTGCCTGCATGAGTCGACTGGCGTTGTACATGGCTTGTTCGGGCGTAGCGTAACTCATAAAGGGCATGTCAGCCATGATGAGCGCCCCCTGATTGCCTTTGCAGACAGCTGAAACGTGATAAATCATATCTTCCATCGTGACGGGGAGCGTGCTGTCGTGTCCCTGAAGAACCATTCCCAGAGAGTCCCCTACCAAAATAACCTCGACACCGGCCTGGCTGATGACGTGAGAAAAAGTAGCGTCGTAAGCCGTGAGGCAGGTGAACTTTTTGCCAGAGGATTTCAGCTCACGCAGCTGTGGAATTGTAATTGCCATACAAAGATCCTTTTTTTGAAAAGGGGAGGTCGCTTTGGTCTGTCAGGTAAAAAGCATGAAATTGAAACATAGGGTAGCTTTAAGCGGCATTGGAAACAATATCCATAAAATCTGCTCGAGGTTTTGAGTGTCGACAATCTCGGTTGAAGCGCTTTTCCCGCGAAAATTTATGAGCTTAAAATGCTCAGCTGGTTGTCGGTACAGGTAACGAGAAATCCGCTCAAGGCCGTGCCATCGGGCAGACAAAGTTCAGGCGTGATTTCCAGCATCGGCTTGAGTACAAAGTCGCGATGCGTCAGTTCTTTGTGGGGGATGACCAGTCTTTCATCTTGAAATGTGAGATCCCCAAAGAGCAGTATATCCAGGTCCAGCGTGCGTTCCCCCCAGTGTCTTTTGCGAATGCGGCCGTGCTGTTGCTCAATGGCCTGCAGGGAATTCAGCAGGTCCAGCGGGGCGAGTTCAGTCTGAATGAGCGCGACGGCGTTAACGAAGTCGGGCTGGTCCTGAGGCCCCAGTGGTTTGCTGGAATAAAGACTGGACTGGGCCAGAAGTTGTGTCCCCGGCAGTTTGTTCAAGGCAATCATGGCTGTTTTTATTTGTAGCGCCGGCTGCTCCAGATTGCTGCCTAAGCCTATGTAGGCTTGCATTGCGGGGGTAATATCTGACTTTTGGGTTTGCACGGGAGATCTCTCGAGTGGAGCAATGGCGGACGAAGGTCGTCCGCGTCAAATGATATTAGAACGTGCTGCGTGAGATTTAATGCGTGGCGGGTTTGCGACCTGCCCCTCCGGGCTTTTTGCGTCTTCGCGGTTTGCGTGCCTTGGGGGTGGTCTCGACATCACTGGACAGATGCGTTCGCTGTTGGTCATTGGCGTTGAGGTAATTTGTCCACCATGCACCCAGTCCATCGGTTTTTTCGCCACTGGACTCTCTTAGTAGCAGGAAATCGTAACCTGCTCGAAACTTGGGGTGTTCAAGTAACTGCTCCGCGCGTCGACCCTGTCGTTTGGGAAGTCGTAACTGTAGTTCCCAGATGTCTTTCATGGGCAGCGAAAAGCGTTTGGGTATTGCGGTAGCATTGCCCTGATGATGAATGACTTCGTGAGCGGCTTGCTGTAAGGCAGGGAATGCCGGCAGGCCGCTCTGCATGAGTTCGTGCCAGAGCTGGTTGAATGCTGGCCAGAGCATTGCCGCATACAGAAATGCCGGTGTCACCGGTTTCTCCTGTTGTATGCGCGAGTCAGTATTGCGCAGTGCCTCCCGTATGAGCTTCAGTGCAACGGTATCGTTGTTTTTGAGGCTTGCTTCAGTTACAGGAAACAGTTGCTCAAACAGGTTGTACTGGCGTAATAGCTCAAATGTTTTCAGTGCGGAACCTGCCAGAAACAGTTTTAGCACTTCTTCAAACAGACGAGCTGGAGGAATGTGGCTAAGCAGTGGCGCGAGTTCGGCAATAGGGACTTCGGTTTCCTTGCTGATGCAAAAGTCGAGCTTGGCAGCAAAGCGGATGGCACGAAGCATTCTTACCGGATCTTCCCGGTAACGTGTCTGAGGATCGCCAATCAATCTTATCTGGCGGGCTTTCAGATCTTTAAGCCCGTCCGCGTAATCGTAGATGGCAAAATCTTTTATGCAGTAGTAGAGCGCATTGACTGTGAAATCACGCCGGAGCGCGTCCTCTTCCATCGTGCCGTACACGTTGTCGCGCAGCAGCATGCCGTGTTCACTGCTGGCGCTTTGGTGTTCTGAAAGGTCGTCTTCGCCTTTGTGGTGGCCTCGGAAGGTGGCGACCTCTATGACTTCCCGGCCAAAAAGCACATGAACCAGTTTGAAGCGCCGTCCGATGAGTCTGGAGTTTCTGAAGTGGCGATGAACCTCTTCAGGTATGGCGGCAGTAGCAACATCGAAGTCTTTGGGCTTTTGTCCAAGCAGGAGATCTCTGACGCTGCCTCCTACCAAGTAGGCAGGGTGTCCTGCATCATTCAGTTTGTACAGCACTTTCAGGGCGGGTTGGCTGATATTTTTCCTGGAAATCGTGTGATTGTCCCGGGAAATTATTTTCAGTTGGTAGTTTGGAGTGGGTGAGGTTGAGGTTTTTTGTCCCGCAATCCGGCTCCATAAACCGCTAAGGAATCCTTGACGCATTAAACTTTATAGCCCTTGGTTGATTACTGCTGTAACCATGCACGCCAATGCTAGTGCATGCTGATTTTAATGTGAGGCAAATTAAATTTAACCGAAGTTTAACCTGTTGAATTGTTTTAGGCTACGTCAGCGACAAAATGGCTCAAATTATTAGTGGATAAGTATTTATTCTGACTCTATAGAATAAGTAATTATTTGGATGCTAAAGCAGATCGCCTAAGCGCTAGAGAAAAGATTTGAAGGGGGAATAATTAAAGCATGGGAAAGCTGATGCTTTCCCGTGCTGAGAAGATTTAGACATTCGTTATTATTGTTTTGCATCCTTGTCCCTAAAGGGTTGGTCACCGGTTAAAGTGCCCAGGTGCAAACGGAACGCTTTGAAAACGTAGAGCGATAGTCTATGGAAGTTTTACTATTGCCGGTCTTTTCCTGTGCTGCTTTTGCAGTTCTACTGGTCAGACCCAAGTAAAATTACCATGATTTGTTTCGCTAAAAAGCTAAGTATCCAAAACAATCAGTTCGCCACTTCAGTTACTTTTTTATTTTTATTTTTGTCCGAAGCTATTTCCGCTTTTTTATTTTTATTTATGCAGATTTTTTTGTGGTTCTTATTTTTGTTTTCGCGGTTCTAGAAAGCAGGTAGGATGCCAGAAAAATTAAAACTATTTAATATCATGTAGATAGTGATTTTGTGGTTCTCTGGTTTGTTTGTCTGTGGTGGTGTGAACGGTGGTTTTGAGGTGTTTCATAAAGCGCAGCGTTTCGCTGCGTAACACTGGGTAACAAACTCGCACATTTGTCTGTGGTTTGTGTGAGCGTTTCTGGCAGATGTAGCGTTAAGTGTGTGTACGATGGTGATAGTTGTGATTGGGTTGGCATTTTGGCCCCCCCTCCTTTCAATATGTTGCGGGATTGAAAGGAGGGGGGCAGATGGGCGGGGTATTAATTCTTTTTACGGGGGATGCCAAGCCGTTGACGGCGTTCCCAGAGACTTTTACGACTGATGCCAAGCTTTTGTGCGAGTTCTGTTTCGCTCATTTTTTCCTGATTTTCGAGCACAAAGTGCTGGAAGTAGTCTTCGAGAGAGAGATCTTTGGGCTTTTCTCTGCCGGAGGCGGGGGCGCTGTGCTGATTCACCAGACCGGCAGGTATTTGAATATCGTCGATATCATCTTCAATATCGAGCAGATCACCGGTGATCAAGTCGTCGTCACACAGGATCACAGCCCTTTCAATTGCATTCTCGAGTTCTCGGACATTTCCGGGCCAGTCATGATTCTGAATGCGTTGCATTGCATCGGGAGAAAGGTGGAATTCTACGTTACCCATCTTGCTGCCCATTTTGTTCAGAAGCAGGCGTGCCAGGCCGAGAACATCTTCGCCGCGCTCGCGTAATGCCGGTAGCTTGACCTGCATGACATTGAGGCGGTAGTAAAGATCTTCCCTGAATTCGCCGGTTTTGGCGAGCGCGCGAAGATTTCTGTGAGTGGCTGCAATCAATCGCACATCAACTTTGCGCGATTGGGTAGATCCTACACGACGAATTTCTCCTTCCTGTAACACCCGGAGTAATCTGGCTTGTGCTTCGAGAGGTAATTCGCCTATTTCATCGAGAAACAGCGTGCCGCCATCGGCGGCTTCTACCAGACCATTTCGAGTGGTTACCGCGCCGGTAAATGCCCCTTTTTCATGCCCGAAGAGTTCTGATTCTATTAATGTTTCCGGAATTGCTGCGCAATTCACGCAGATGAGCGGTTTGTCTGCGCGCAGACTCAGCTGGTGGAGTGCACGTGCCGCAAGCTCTTTTCCTGTGCCGGATTCTCCCTGAATAAGCACGGTCGTTTCTGTTGGAGCTACTTTGCTTATCAGTCGGAAGACTTTTTGCATGGCTTCGCATTTGCCGTAAATAATGTCTTCGATATCGGAGGCGTCACGCACTTCCTTGGGTTCTGCCGAGATGACGGGGGGGTTCAGCTTTCTTAGCCGTTGTCGTTCCAAAATAAGATTGACGGCGGCGAGCATCTCATCGTGATCGAAAGGTTTGGCGATATAATCCACCGCGCCCATTTTCATGGCGTCTACTGCAGAACGCAGGCTTGCGTAGCTGGTCATGATGAGAACAGGTGCGCCGTTGGCCAGTTCGATCAGATCGGTACCCGGTCGGCCGGGTAAGCGGAGGTCGGATATGACCAAATCGAAATTGGTAAGATTGTAGTGATCCAGCGCTTCCTGCACCGATCCCGCCAGACTAACCTGAAAGCGGTGATGCTGGAGCATTTTCTGTAGCGCTGATCGGATGATTTCTTCGTCTTCTACAACGAGGATATGACTCATACCTGAATGCCTGATTGCCGTTTACCTGTGCGGATGGTCAGTGTTTGAAGCTGCCTTTCGCTCGTTATTGTTTATGCTACTGGTGTCGGTGGGTGTAACTGAAGGTACCAATAGTTCGAATGTTTCCGGGGGGGCTGTTTTGTCGCTTTCAACCTGTGCCGGTAGATTAATTATCACCTTAGTGCCGATTCCCCTGACGGGATCGGCAGGGCTTGCAACGCGAATATGTCCGTAGTGATCTTCAATAATGCTGTAAACCAGTGATAACCCCAAACCGGTGCCTTTGTCGGGGTCCTTGGTGGTGTAAAATGGTTCGAAAATGACATCGAGTTGATCTGCCGGAATACCGCAGCCTTCGTCGCAGACGGCAATAATAGCGGAGTAGCCCTCCAGTTTTCCAGTCACGCGTACAGTTGACTCGCTGGGAGAGGCATCTCGCGCATTGGATAACAGGTTAATAAAGACCTGAACCAGTCGCTGTTCGTCGCCCATGACGAGTAATTCAGTATCACATTCGTTGAGATAGGTTATTTGCTTTTCACCGGCAAGCGACAGCAAATTGATCGCTTCCTGTATGCAGCGATAAAGATTTGCAGGCGCATGACTTTGAGAGGAAGAGTGATTTCCTGTGCGGGAAAAGTTCATCAATGACTGGAGAATCCGCGAGATGCGTTTGGTTTGTTCCAGAATTTGTTGGGCGCTGTTGAGTAATGCCGGGTCTTCGGTTTCATAGCGCATATTCTGGGCCAGGCAGGCAATGCCGGTGACAGGGTTGCCAATTTCGTGGGCTACCCCGGCGGCCAGTCGACCAATGGATGCAAGGCGCTGGCTATGAACGAGTTCTTCTTCAAGAAGCTGATGATCGGTTTGGTCTTCTAACAGAATGACCAGTCCTCCCTCGCTGTTTTGCGGGCCTGCGATGGCGGATTTATGCAAATTAAACCAGTGAGGCTTGCCGGTCAGATCAACACGTTTTTTGTGCTGATGCGGGCTTTCGTCTTGGGTGAAATCCTGCAACATCGCCGACCACGGGCTAGGAATACGGTATAGGCTGGACCCTATCACCTGTTCTGCCGCGATGGTGGTGAGTTGTTCCATGGCCTGATTCCACATCAGGATTTCGCCGTCGTTACCTAGTGAGCAGGCAGCAATGGGCAGGTTCTGTAGTGTTTCCCTATGGTAACGGCGCAGGCTGTCGAGTTCGGCGGCCAGCCCGGTGAGGCGTGACTGGTAATCTTCCAGCGAACGCTCGACAAAATGAATATCCTGACTTCCCGATGTGCCTGTAATATTTTTATAGCTCAGATAGCGTTTGACCATGTCCTGGGCAATTTTTGGTCCCATGAGTCCTGATAAGTTGGCTTCGATCTGGTCGCGCAGTCGTCGTAGCGCGTAAGGCCGGAACTCAATATCGGGCAATTTTAGTTCTTTTAGCGCGCGTTCAACTTCTCGACGAGCAACGCCTTCTCCCAGCGGCTTCGCCAGAAAGATCTTAAATTCTTCTGATGAGGTGGCTACCAATTCGCGGCGTTGCGGGCGAGAGAGTGTATCCACTGAGCAAGCTTGTGCCGCGCTTTCTTCTTCGGAGGAGGTTTTCGAAAATAATGAAACCACAACAAATACAGAGATGTTTAATGTTAGCGAAGCCAATGTGTAGATGTACCAGTCGGAACGCTGCAAATCAAAGTAGAAGTCAACGGGCAGCCAGGTAGTAATGTTGAAGCCCAGCATAAGAGGCAACAGCATCAGCGCGACCCAGCAGATTACACCGCTAATCAGCCCGGAGATAAAACCGGTTCGGTTGCCAATCGGCCAGAAAAGGACAGCCATGAGCCCTGGTAGCAATTGCAGCATGCCTGAAAAGGAAATAATACCGAGCTCTGAGAGGGACAGTTTGTCGCCAATGCTGTAGTAAAGCAGGTAGCTCAGAAAGATAAGTGCGGCGATCAGTGCGCGTTTGACCCACTTTAGCCAGTGATAGATGTTGTGTTGAGGCTTTGGCTGATAGATCGGGAGAATAATGTGATTGAGTACCATGCCCGAGAGCGCGAGTGTACTGACAATCATCATGCCGCTGGCGGCCGACAGCCCGCCAACAAAGGCAATCAGCGAGAGCCAGGGGGAATTGGTGGCAACGCCGATTCCTATCGTAAAATATTCGGGCAGCGTGGGGGCTCCCAGAGCGATACCTGCCCATAAAATGGGGAGGATGGGCAAGCTCATCACCAGCAGTAACAGGGGTAGCCCCCAGCTCGCCTTGAAGAGTGACTGTGGATTCTGATTTTCGGTGAATCCCATGTGGAACATGTGGGGCATGACCAGCGCGCTGGAGAAAAAAACCAGCAATAGTGCACGCCAGGCCGCATCGTCAATTCGCCGATCAAATGCGCTGACCCTTGGGCCCTGTATCAGCATCCAGTCTTCCATGCCGGAAAAACTGCCAAATACCTGAAATACGGCATAGCCGCCAATAACAAGCAGTGCAATGAGCTTGACCAGGGATTCGAACGCGATAGAAATCACCAATCCCTCGTTTTTCTCTCCGGATTGGCTGCCTCTTGCACCAAACAGGATGGCAAATATGGTGATTACGATGCAAAAGCCAAATCCTAGCGTGTACTTGGGGGCACCGGGGGTCAGAATTTCTACGGATGTCATCACGGCCTGAATCTGCAGAGATAACAATGACAGACAGCCCAGCGCAGCAAACAGCGCGGTGAGTGTTCCGGCCCATTGGCTGCGATAGCGAAAAGTAAATAAGTCTGCAAGTGAGGCTAATTGATATGCCCGCGTGAGTCTTAGTACGGGTAACAATAGTACCGGTGCGAGCAGGTAGGCGCCACAAACACCCAGATAATAGGCGAGAAAACCGTACCCGTATTCATAGGCAAGGCCTACGGCACCATAAAACGCCCATGCGCTGGCATACACGCCGAGTGACAGGGTAAAGGTGATGGGGTGGCGTACCCATTGTTTTGGAATCAGCCCCTTTTCTGTGGCATGTGCTAGACCGAAAAGCAGTAGCAGATAGCCCACACCTACAACAAAAAGCTGGGAAATACTAAAACTCATTCGGATCCCTCCGACCTTCCAGCCAATAGGCCAGTGCAATCAGTGCGGCCCAAATAAGAAAGGGTCTATACCAGGCTTTGCCAGGGTCTATCCACCACTCCATAATCACGGGCGAAAAAACATAAATCGCGAGAATGAGTAAAAAAACTAAACGGTAAATATACATGGTGGCAGGTTGTTCCTGGCGGAAAGAGTGTAATACTTTGGAAATGATACCCCAGTGCATGCTTTCAGGCTATGAACAAGGTGGCACTCATAAGACTTCTTCTTCGGAAATACTCTTAATGGGTTGAATCTGCCTGATAGACCAGTGATCAATGGCTTGTTGCAGTATCTCTTCGAGAGAGCCATGATAGAGCAGCGGGTTAAGGCGGATATTCAAGGCATTCAGTGCTCGCCATAGATTGTCCTTGGGGCGCGTAAGATCGAGCGCAGGAGCATGATTTTGTTTGCTTAATTTTTGTCCGGTACGATTGATAATAACGGGCAGATGGGCGTACGCGGGCGGCGCTTCGCCGAGCGTACGGTAGAGGGCCAGCTGCATGGGGGTTGAATCGAGTAAATCGCTGCCCCTGACAACCTGATTGATCCGCTGGAAAATATCGTCGCACACGACAGCAAGCTGATAGGAAAAGAATCCTTCTTTACGTTTTATGACAAAGTCGTCGATGCTGGCCTGCAACCGATAATCACAGACCCCCTGAATTTGATCTTGCCATGTGTGTACCTGGTTTTCCAATGCAAAGCGAATGGCGGCGGATGTTGATGTAGGTGCCGATAATGAGCGACAGCCGGGGCTGTGCTGACCATTTGCAGCGAGTAAATCTTTGCGGCTGCAGGGGCAGTAGTAGGCGTGTCCCGCCACAATGAGTGTGTCCGCTACATGCTGGTAGCGTTCCGTGTGCTGTGATTGATATAGAATGGTTTCGTCCCAGTGCAATCCATGAGCGGCTAAGGCCCGGATAATTTGCTCGGAGGCATTGGGCATTTCACGTAAGGGGTCGACATCCTCTATGCGTAGCAGCCAGGTGCCATGTTGGCTACGGGCATCCAGGTAGCTGGCCAAAGCTGCCACGAGCGATCCGAAGTGCAATGGGCCGGTGGGTGATGGAGCGAAACGGCCTCGGTAGGGGACGGGGTGGATCATGAGATTAACAGATGGGAGAGGGTGGCATTATGTGCACCCTCAATGAGCATTCTGTCTTGTGAACAGATAACACTTTCGTGTGCTCAGAAAATTAAATTCCGGTTTGACGTTCGCGAATTTCCGCCAGTGTTTTGCAATCTATACACTGGGTTGCAGTCGGGCGTGCTTCCAATCGGCGAATACCGATTTCAACGCCACAAGAGTCGCAATAGCCGTAATCATCTTTATCGATCAAATCGATTGTTTTGTCGATTTTCTTGATTAACTTACGCTCACGATCCCGAGCGCGTAATTCGAGGCTGAACTCTTCTTCCTGAGTTGCCCGATCGCTTGGATCTGCATAGTTGGCAGCATCTTCTTTCATGTGATGTACGGTACGATCGACCTCTTCCATCAGTTCCTGTTTCCAGGCAAGCAGGATTTGACGGAAGTGCTCACGCTGAGCCGCGTTCATGTACTCCTCACCGTCTTTTAACTGATACGGTGCGAAGTTGGTAAAACCATCTTTTTTCATTTCGTTACCTGGCATAGAGACAGCCTCAATGTTGTTGTACTGATGTCCAGTGCAGCAGGCCGCAGCTGCACTGGGAGGGTGTTTTCTCCGCAGGGAGGAAAGCGCCCGTCAATTTTAGCCTGCGAAAAATATCAGAATAACCAACGTTTCGCCAATATTTAATTTTTCATACAATTCAGCACCTAACATTAGCGCTCGGGCTTGCACTGTTTGTGCTCAACAACAAACCCCCGGCGGGCCTGTAGCTAAAATATATTTTAGACTAGCTGTAAAGACTAGTGCACCGGCATGGCTTTGGCAATTTTCAGCGTTTGAAAACAGGCAGTAAACTATCATGCAATTTGTTTCAGTTTTACGAAAAGCAAAGCTTATTCGCCGCTACAAAAGATTTCTGGCGGATGTACAAACAGATTCATCGGAAATGACGATTCACTGCCCCAATACGGGGTCGATGAAAAATTGTGGCGAGCCCGGCTGGGATATTTGGTATAGCACGGCAAACAATGCGAAGCGCAAGTATCCCTGCACTTGGGAAGTTGCTGTTAATCCCGCCGGAGACTTCATTCTGGTGAATACTGCACAGGCTAATCGACTGGTTGCAGAGGCTTTAAAGAACAACGTGATCGAGGCGTTGCGGGGCTATCATAAAATTACCCCGGAAGTGGCCTTTGGTGAGGAGCGCAGTCGGCTCGACTTTCTGCTGTCAGGGCATGAAAAAGGTGATCCCGATTGTGTAGTTGAAGTGAAGAGCGTGACATTGCTGGAAGATGACGGCGCAGGTTTCTTTCCTGATGCGGTGACGCTGCGAGGACAGAAGCATTTGCGTGAGCTCATCACGGCTGTGCAGCAAGGTTTGCGCGGTGTGTTGTTTTTTTGTGTCAATCACACAGGCATTCACAACGTGGCGCCGGCGGCCCATATCGATCCGGCCTATGCTCAATTGTTGCAGTTTGCATTGGCGCAGGGGGTGGAAGTCTACGCCTATGGCATTGAGGTTCGCAGTGATTCGACGGGGCTGACAGGGGTGGAGTTGACGCATCCGATTCCCGTTGTTAGTTCCGGAGAGTCAGCTAGTGGAGGATTATGACAGGGCGACGAAAACGTCGTCTCCTCTGATTTCAGCGGGAATGCTGATCAGATGCTCGTCCACGCACGGGCCACTCACACACCGGCCGGTGCGTATGTCGAAAAGTGCGCCATGTGTTGAGCAGATAATATATTCCTGATCATGGTTGAGGAATCGATCCGGGAACCACTCCAATTCAATGCCTCGGTGTGGGCATTGGTTTTTATAGGCGAAAACACCGTGTGCGGTTCGCACTACAAACAGTACGGTACCTTCAATATTAAAGCCTTTGCTTTGCTGAAGTCCGATAGCTTCCAGTCGACATAGAAAATGCATGGTTAAACGATTTGCTTACGTTCTGTCATTGATGGATTGGCGGGGTTGAGAATACCAGATTAAAGACTGGAAGGCAGACCATGAGTAACTCGGCTGTTAAGTTCTTCAATCTGGCGTGCCATTGATCGAATGAGTCTCAGTGATGTTTCTGGATGGGCCTCCACCAAATCGATAAATTGTTCCGCCGGAACGGCCATGACCGTACAAGGGGTTTTGGCATAAACCGATGCATTACGCTGGGTTTTATTGAGTACGGCTAATGCTCCAAAAATTTCGCCTTCTTCAACGACACCCACAAGGCGGTTGCCGATGCTGACATTGGCTCGTCCCTTCAATAGCGTAAATGCACAATCGGCTTCATCGCCTTCGTGCAGGATGAGTTCGCCCGGGCCAAAGCGCAGAAAGCCCGCTTGAGGCCGAACACCTGTTTTAATATTCTCGCCGTAAAGCTCCATGAATAGGCGTTGTTGTACTAGCTGAAGCTGATACCAGGCTTGCAGAGCGTCAGGGGTTTGGACAAGTGTCGCGAGCCAGCGTTCGGCGGTTTGTAAGGATGCAGAAACCTTTTCTTCTGCAACGAAGTTTAATTTGCTGTGATTGACCGGTGCAATTAGCGGGCAAATCAGGTCACCGGCCTGCATGATCGCGAGTGTGCGATTGCCATAGTTGATGTAGACAACACCGCTTTCTATACGCATTACGTCGCCAGGCATAACCACTTCCCCCAGGTTTGATCCGGGTAGAAAGTGATTTCTATTGGAAGGAAACGCAATAGGGCTCAGTTGAGACTGCAACAGCGTGCATTGCTCTGTGAGGCTATCAAAGCGTGCGCCGTGTTCTCCGGGCAAGTACATAAAGGTTTTATCCTATTTTCGATAACGCATGCGAGTGCCGTGATTTAGCGACATGATAATTTCGTCTGCGGGCAGTTCATCAGGAAAATAGCATCCGGATATTTTTGTACTCGCGATACTTGCGCCTTCCAGATTAGTTTTCCGGAAATCGATGCCTCTCAGATCGGCTCCTCTGAAATAGGCATTACTTAAGTCCAGGCCGCTGGCATCCATCCCTCGTAAATCCAGCCCCCTGAAATCGCAATAAGCGAAGCTGGGAACGGGGGTGCCGCTTTGTCTGGATTTGTTAAAGCCCTCAATATCTTCGCTACGTAATGCCTGATAAAGCGGATCATTAGAAATTCGTACTTGTTCAGTCATAAAAGGCCTCCGGCGAGTCGCATGAAAACAGAACGAACTATACTCACGGAGTATAGAATATTCAGGCGCGATCAATAGGTTGATTTTGTTACATTGCGTAGCATGCTTCACTGGTTCGGTGCAGTTTGGCCGGTTAAAAAAATAAGAAAATACAATGGGGAGGTCTGAATGGCTGAAAAGAAAGTGGTTTTACTGGTCGATGATAGTCGCATTAGTCGGTTGATGATTCGAGCGGTGATTGAAAACAATAGTGACGAATGGGATGTGCTGGAGGCGGCGAGTGGTAAAGAGGCGTTAAATCTGGTTTCCGGCAGCGAGGTGGATGCAATTACGCTGGATATGAATATGCCAGGCGAAAACGGATTGCTAATCGCGCCAAAGCTGCAGGCTTCCTGTCCACAAGCCAAAATTGCCCTGATTACGGGTAATCTTGAGAGTGACGTCAAAGACAAAGCAGTCATACAAGGGTTGGCGTTTATACCCAAGCCGATAACAGAGGATAAGATAGTCGACTTTCTCAAGCTCTGATAAGCTGCGTCGACGGACAGAAAAGCATGATGTGAAAAGAGCAATGCAGGCGTTATCCGTTCGCATTGCACTTTTTGTTCACATTGTTCTTGGGTACTGCTACTTTCGTCGCAGCATTAGATACCTAATCGAGATTTGATTCGGGCGATGAGTCTCGATACTTCTTCTTCGTCAGAAGTTTTAATGATCAGCGTATGAGTCAATTCCTCTTCACTTAACGGTTCCGCACTTTTTAGCTGATTTTCGAAAACTTCCAGCGTGGCTTCTGATGCATCCTGGCCTGCTTCGCTGCGCTTGGTAATCCATTGTCTGATGGTCTCAGGGTCTGCCTGGCAAGATAGCAGTACGCCAGGAACGCCGGCATTTTCAATCATGGTGCAAAACCGGGCGCGTTGGGTTTGCTGCAAGTTTGCCGCATCTACCACCACTGAAAAGCCCGCCGCCAGCAATTGTTCTGCGAGTGTCTCCAATCGATGATAGGTTGCTTCGGTTGCATTCGGAGTATAGATACCTTCATTGAGGCTGGCCCGGCTGGAATCCTTTTCGCCCAGTCCGGCGAGGCGTTTACGCTCAATATCTGAACGTAAGCGAATCGCACCCAGTTCCTCAACAACTTGATTGCTGATACTGGTTTTACCCGAGCCAGAGTAACCATGCATGACCAGAGCAAAGCGATTGGGGATGGTCAGGCAGCTTTCCGCGAGATCAGCATAATTGCGATAACGATTGAGCAGGTTCGCTTTGCTTTCCTCATCCAGTCCGGGGGAATTCATCATAAAGAGCGATATTTTGGCGCGAACCATGGCTCGGTAAGCTTTGTAGAAAGGCAGAAGCGCAACGCTGTCGTAGTCGCCACTTAGCTCCAGCCAACGGTTAAAGAATCGATTGGCAAAAGCCGATTGCTTGCGGTCTTCGAGGTCCATCATTAGAAAGGCGACATCGCTGATGACATCTATCCAGCGGAATTCATCATTGAATTCAATACAGTCGAATAGTACAACATCATCTTTGTAGTACGTAATGTTGCCCAGATGTATGTCGCCATGACATTCACGAATAAATCCTTGCGCTTTTCGTTGCGCCAGGACAGGTTGCAGTCGGTCAAACGTTGTTTGTGCCCACGCTTCAAGCTGGTCAAGTTGAATGAGCAGTGCCTTGTCATCCAGCATGGGGCGAATCTGGTCGAAATTTTGCTGCATTGGCGCAAATACTTGTGCGGGTTGACCAAATTCGCTGGAGGCGGGTGCCACGGCAATCTGGCGATGGAAATTGGCGATTATATCTGCCAAACGATCAACGTGAGCACTGTTCATCTGCCCGCCGTCGAGCATGCGGTCCATCAATCCCTCTTGAGGAAATTGAGCCATCTTAATGGCGTATTCAAAAATTTCGCCTTCGCCATTGAGCTGTGGATTGGCTTCGCTCCCCCGAATGGGAACGATTTCCAGATAGAGTTCAGGGGCCAGACGTTGATTCAGGCGGAATTCTTCTTCACAAAAGTGTTTGCGGCGCTCGAGGGTCGTAAAATTTAGAAAGCCGAAATCCATGGGCTTTTTGATTTTATAGGCAAATGGCCCGGTGAGGATTACCCACGAAATGTGAGTTTCTAAAACATTAAACCCCTCGCAGTGGTGATCAAAAAGTGAAGGATTTTTAAGGGCGTTGATTAATGCATTACTCACTCGGTACTCCTGGCGTAAAATAGTGTTTTCGCGGGCGGGACGTTGCGGTTGGCGCCACACGATTATTGTTATTGGTCTGGATCGGTCTTTGGACGACGACTTAACAGTTGAGAAAAAAGGATTGACTAATCATAGCGATATTTCGCGAACCTTGCTAACCATTGCACCCTGATGAGCATCTTCAACCCGCGACAGCCCGATAAAAATGCGATGATATGCACATCAGTTCTTTCAACCCATTAGACTAGCCGGAACGGACGAGTGGGCCCGCCGGGCTCGCGTTACAAGGAAGCACACTTCAGAATGAAAAAAAAAGATACTTCGACTTCAAAAAAAGCCAAGGCTGCCCATGAGCCAAGAAAAATTAAGCCGCATCGATGGAAGCGGCGTCTTTTAGTCAAAGTGGGTTTGGTCTTGTTGGTGGTGGTCGCGCTATGGGTTGTTTATCTCGATGCACTGGTAAGGGACAAATTCGAGGGTAAAAAGTGGTCACTTCCGGCGCAGGTGTTCGCGCGACCTCTCGAAATTTACGAAGGGCGGGGGATAAACCCGGAGTTGCTGGAATACGAACTAAAGTTGCTTAATTATCAGCTGACTAAGGTGCCAGAGCGCCAGGGAACCTATAGTCGCCAGGATTCACAGTTTTTGATTCACACCCGGGGATATGATTTTCCTGATGCACCTCAAAAATCCTTGGCATTACAGTTTAGTGTAACGCAGGATCGCGTTACGGCGCTGACGATCAACGGGCAGCAGGACGTGAGTGCGTTAGTCCGTCTCGAACCTTATCTGATTGGCGGGATTTATCCTGCACAAAAGGAAGATCGTTTACTCGTGCGATTGGATCAGGTTCCTTCCTCGCTGGTATCCATGCTTCTGGCCACGGAAGATCGAAATTTCTATACGCATTTCGGCATTGCGCCTCTGTCTATTTTAAGAGCGTTAGTCGCTAACTTGCAGGCGGGCAAAGCGGTACAAGGAGGTAGTACGTTAACCCAACAGCTGGTAAAGAATTTCTATTTAACGCAGGAACGCTCTATTCAGCGCAAAGCGACCGAAGCCGTGATGTCGTTATTGCTGGACGCGCATTACGAAAAAGATGAAATTCTGGAAACGTATCTCAATGAAGTTTATCTGGGACAAGCGGGCCAGCGAGAGATTCACGGTTTTGGCATGGCGAGCCAGTTTTATTTTGCGCAGCCGCTAGCATCACTGGAGTTACATCAAAGTGCTTTGCTGGTGGCCATGGTAAAGGGCGCGAGCTGGTACAACCCGAGGCGTTTTCCAGAGCGTGCGCTGAAAAGGCGAAATCTTGTACTGGACTTACTGGCCAAAGACGGGGTCGTTTCAGATCAGGCGGCCCAGGCCGCCAAAGCTAAAGATTTGGGGGTGACTCCAAAGCCGAGTTTCAGTATCAATCGATTTCCTGCGTTTTTTGAGTTGGTTCAGAGACAATTGGCGCAAGAATATCAAACCAAAGACTTGCAGACCGACGGCTTAAGAATTTTCACCACGCTCGATCCACAAATACAGCACGCGGCAGAGGATAGTCTGATTGCCACCTTGAATGCTTCCAAAAAAAGCAAAGCGGCTGATTTGCAGGGATCGGTGGTAGTTACCATGGCAGAGTCGGGGGATGTGGTTGCGCTGGTAGGAGGAAAGGATCCTCGATTCGATGGGTTTAACCGGGCATTGGATGCCGTAAGACCTATCGGCTCGTTGATAAAACCGGTCATATTTCTCGAAGCGTTACGGCATCCAGAGAAGTATGCCTTGGCAAGCTTGCTGGATGATGAGGCTTTTTTTCTTACTTTTGAGAATGGTGAAACCTGGCGCCCACAGAATTACGATAAAAAAAGCCATGGTAAAGTGCCATTACATGAAGCCCTGGCACGATCACTTAATTTGGCAACGGCACGTCTGGGTATTGAATTGGGGGTGCCAAATATCATTGAGTTATTACACGATCTGGGGCTGGAAAAGGAGATCTCTCCTTACCCTTCAATGCTGCTGGGTGCAACCAACCATAGTCCTATGGATATGGCGCGCTTGTATCAGGTGTTCGCTGCAGGGGGATTTCGTGTTCCGCTGCACGCGGTGAGGTTGGTGTCTACGCATGAAGGTGCGGCGTTGAGTCGTTATCCTTTTGAGGTCAGGCAGATGGTGGAGTCAACCAGTATCTATCTGATTAATAAAGCCCTGGTTGAAGTAATGCAGGAAGGAACAGGCAAGGGAGTGCAGCGATGGCTACCCGAATCTTTAGTGGTGGCTGGTAAAACCGGCACAACCAACGATGGACGAGACAGTTGGTTTGCGGGCTTTTCAGGTGATTATCTCGGCGTGGTTTGGATTGGAAAGGATGACAACTCCGCAACAGGTTTAACCGGAAGTTCCGGTGCTTTACTGGTATGGGGGCGGATGATGGGGATGTTGCCACAGCGGCCTTATGAAGCCACAGAGCCGCCGGGTATCACGCAAATCCGGGTGGGGGTGGCCGATGCTGATGGTGAGCTTAATTGCGAGCATCCGAGGGTATTGCCGGCCATTGAACCTTTGGCATCGGGGTTACCTTTATGTGATCAGCAGCGCTCCGGCAGCTGGTTGCAGCGGTTATTCAATTAAGCAGATAGTTAGTCGCACCAAATAAAATCCGCTAGTTTGCGCGATTTCTGTATCGGATAATCAGAAGCGTGGGCGTACAACGAAGCATCGATATAGAGGAGACAATAATGCAAAAGCAAACTTTTCGACCAGGACGTCGATTGGGTTTTACCGCCATTCTTCTGGTGTTGATCGCGGGCTGCACGAGTCAAAGTATGATGCAGGATCAACCGTATAGAACCGATGTGATTGTTTCCAGCCAGACGAATCAAACGAGTAAGGCGAATCAGGACAAGGGAGGTGTTCGTGAAACTGAAAGAAAGCGTGCGCCGGTTTCGATCGCCCCGGCGGCGGCACAGCTTATCGCGCTTGCCGGTTCTTCCCGTCAATCGGGTGCGTTGGATCAGTCCCGTCGGCAACTCGAGCAGGCGCAGCGAATATCTCCCAAAGCTCCCCAGGTTTATGCAGCCTTGGCCGAACATTACGCTTCAGTGAAAGAATGGGGACGTTCGGAACAATTTGCGTTAAAAGGCGTATCGTTAGCAGGAAATGATAGGCAGTTACGGCAACAACTCTGGGTATTGGTGGCCAAAGCCCGAGAAGCTAGAGGCGATGCACGCGGGGCGGCACTGGCATGGCAGAATGCGGAGATTAAAGGCTAATGAGTCCGGTAGATTAGCTGTCGGGCACAACTAATCTACCGCGGCCTCGCCGTTATACCCCGGCGTTTTTCAGACGGTTAGCGTGTTGACGATAAAGCGTTTTGGGATCGGTGGTGAACAAACTGTGGAGACCAAACAGCAGATTCACTTCGTCGAGATGATTCATAAAGTAGTCGTCTCGAATGACTTTCCCAAAATGGCTGCTGCATTTTCCAACCAGTCCGTCGTTAGCACTAAAGCCAAACGCCAGGCTGGTGGTGCCCAAAATCGCATCGGAGAGATCCAGCACGTTGGTCAGCACACCGGTTCCGCCCCAGGAATAGAATTTGATTCCGTTTTGGGAGTAAGCACCTTCTCCACAGCTACTGGTAGGGATGCCTGCGGGTGCAAACGAGTTAAATTGTGCCGAGCCGGAAGTCGTCAAAGATTGCAGGCTAGCGGCCATATTTTGGTTATATCCGCCCCCAGACAGCAGATCAATCAGACCTCCGAGCGCATTTCCAAGGGTGTTGGCCAGACTATCAGCGGGTGAATTAACGATCACATCAGCCACTGGTGATCCTTTGTGCGGAGAGCCTACGCTGGTTACCGAGGCCACAAGATCGGGACGGACTCTTGCGACATAGCGTGAGGTGGGGCCGCCGTGGCTGTGGCCAATTAAATTGACCTTGCCGTAAATGGCTGCAATGGCCTCAACCTGAGGCAAAAGGGCTTCACCTCGAGCTTCGGTACTGTCCAGGGCGGGTACTTGTACCACATAGACTTTTGCGCCATCAGCACGTAATTCTGAAGGAATTCCGTACCAATAATCCACACCGACCAGACTGTCAAATCCAAACATTCCATGCACGAGAACAATGGGATATTTGGTTTGAGTGTAGTCAGAAGAACACCAGAACCAGCATGCCGCTGAGCTGGGCGTAGCAGCGCCGATGAGCGCCATGATCACGAGTGATTTTATTGTTTTTATCATGTGTTTAACCTTTCAGTTCTTTTGTTTTTGTTGTCGAACCGAAAGCCAATACAACAAAACTTGGCTTTATTCGGGAGGACTGGCAATACCATCGTCGTTTTTGCAATCGTGATATTTGCGCAGGATTACGGCTAAAAAACAAAAAGCATCAAGGCGTGTTTTGAGTAGCAAATTAAGTGGAAACATCCTGGGTGCTTGCCCGATTTGTTTTTTAGCTGAGTCGCAGAGCCTTGTTGATGTGTATTTGGTGTGAGCCAAAATTGATCAAAAAACCTAGCGCTCGCTTGGTATCTTGTACATTAGTCACACAAAACGCTACAAAAATGTACAAACTAACCAGAAAAGTGTGATGGGTGTCATAAATATTAGATGGAAGGCAAAGCGGGGTTATGGAATTTGTATGGAGGATACATCAATAAAAAAGGAGACCGAGCGGTCTCCTTTTTTCTGTAGTTAACTTCGTGTCGAATTAGAGGCCAGCGTTTTTCAGACGGTTTGCCTGTGCGCGATAGAGGCTCTTTGGATTGGGTGAAAATAAACCAGTCAGTCCAAACAGATGATTCATCGCGTCAACGTGGTTCATGTTGTAATCATCACGGATAACTTTGCCCAAGTGACTGCTGCACTTACCTACGAGGCCATCGTTTTGTTCGTTGTAGAAAAGATCAGATCCAGACAGCAGGAAGAAATAATCCAGCACGTCGAGGGGGTTGGTGAACAGCGAGGTGCCACCCCAGGAATAGTAACGAACACCATTCACAACATATTGACCTTCGCCACAAGCGGTTGTTGGTACACCTTGTGGGTGTTCGGTGTTGAATACGGCTGATTTCGCAGAGCTGTAATCTTCCAGCATCGCCATGGCGTCTTGTGGGAAGTCTGCGCTTGAGTGGCCGGAGACAAATTCTACTGCCGCACCGAAAGCGTTAAACAAGCTGGAAAGTAGATCTACAGTTCCTTGGCCCAGCGTGCCACCACTTTCCAGATCCTGGCTCAGATCTTCTACCCAATCTGCGAATCCGAGACCTTTATGACCACCGTGTACAGAAGTAACAGACGCAACCAGGTCGGGGCGAATAGAAGCTACAAAGCGAGCAGTTGTTGCTCCACCGCTGTGTCCGATGATATTGAATTTCTGGTGGCCGTAAGTCGCACGCAAATTATCGAGCTGTTCCTCGAGTTGAAGACCGCGGACTTCTGTTCCGTTGAATGCAGAAACATTGAGGGTATAGACAGTTGCCCCTTCATCACGCAACTCAGAAGGGATGCCATAGAAATATTCGATGCCAAGAATGTCATCGAAGGCCATGAAGCCTCCAATCATGACAATCGGATATTTTGTTTTAGTGTAGGTTGATGGCGGGAACAACCAGTCAAACCATCCCGCATTCGCCTGACTTAAGCCAAGCAAGCTAACTACCAGTATTACTAATGTGGATTTAAGTTTAGTCATTTTATGCTTCCTCAAAGCTTTTGTTTTTTTTGTATTGAAGCGTAATGCGTATATCGCTAATCACAGCCAACGATCCTTGTTTTTGTTGTCGCGGGGTGTGTGACCATTACATTGCAAGAAAGATGCTTAAAATGGTTCAAATGTGCATAAAGGTGTTAATGGTGTACAAAAGTACAAAATGTGTCACAAAAAATAACGCGAGCCGGTTACATTGGCGAAAATTTAAGCAAACGTAAGTTGGCTTGAGTCAGGTAACAAGCTAAGTTTTGCGTGATTAAGTGTTACCGATGGAATCGTTTTGCGGAGATGTGTTACTGAGGTAACACACCGAATCATAGGTGTGTTACCTGTGAGAAATGTAGACCTATGAGAAATGTAGAACAGTTGCGGCTATTTTCCGAGTCGTGCAAATACTCGCTTGGCAGCTTCAATGGTTGTGTTTAAATCCTCGGTGGTGTGTGCTGCGGAAACAAATCCGGCTTCGAAGGCAGAGGGCGCGAAATAGACACCCTCTTCAATCATTCCATGAAAAAAGGCTTTAAATCGTTCAGTATCACAACGCATCACTTCGTCAAAGGTGGATACCTGCGGATTCTCGGTGAAGAAGAGCCCGAACATGCCGCCTACCTGGCTGGTGGTAAAGGGAATGCCGGCCTGTTTTGCTGCGTCCTCTAGCCCTTGGGTGAGCATTTTTGTTTTTTCTCCGAGATTCTCGAAAAAGCCGGGCTCAGAAATAGCCTGCAACATGGTCAGCCCCGCCCGCATGGCAATGGGATTACCTGATAGCGTGCCCGCCTGGTAAACCGGCCCAACGGGGGCAATAAAGTCCATGATCTCACGCTTGCCACCAAATGCACCGACAGGCATTCCGCCGCCAATGACTTTGCCCAGCGTCGTGAGGTCTGGTGTGATCTGGTAAAGAGACTGCGCGCCACCCAGGGCCACCCTGAAGCCGGTCATGACTTCATCAAAGATGAGCACAGCGCCATATTGATCACAAACGTCTCGCAAGCCCTGGAGAAAACCGGGTACGGGAGGAATGCAGTTCATGTTTCCTGCCACGGGTTCGACAATAATCGTCGCGATTTGATGGCCCAATTCGGCAAATAAAGACTTTACTGCGTCAATATCGTTGTAAGGCAGGGTGAGCGTGTGCTGTGCTAAATCGGCAGGAATGCCCGGGGATGAGGGGACGCCCAGCGTCAGCGCACCAGAACCGGCTTTCACCAATAAAGAGTCTGCATGCCCGTGATAGCAGCCTTCAAACTTTAAAATTTTGTCCCGACCCGTATAACCTCTGGCCAGACGGATGGCACTCATGGTGGCTTCGGTTCCGGAACTCACCATTCGTACTTTTTGCATTGAAGGAACCAGCTCGCAAACCTTTTGTGCCATCTCGAGTTCAATTGCGGTAGGTGCACCAAAGCTCAGCCCGTTCTGTAACTGATCAATAACTGCCGCAATGACGTCAGGATGTGCATGGCCGAGTATCATTGGACCCCAGGAGCCTACGTAATCAATATATTTCCGGTCGTCTTCATCAATGATGTAAGCACCTTCACCTTTTTTGAAGAAGATAGGGTTTCCTCCTACGCCCTTAAATGCTCGGACGGGAGAGTTTACGCCGCCAGGAATGAGCGCCTGTGCTGCCGTAAAAAGCTGATCTGAGTGTGACATGGTCAATCCTTATTCGTCTTCTGTGGTGAGAATGTCTGATAGTTTGCTGAATGCCTGTGCCCTGGCGGTAATCGTCCGCGAGTCGCTTAAGTCAGTCACGGCGAAGAGGCTATGTATAACCGCTATCATAGAGGCTCCGGCCGCCAGTGTGCTTTGCGCGTTATCAAGAGTGATGCCACCAATGGCGACAATCGGTATAGAAAATTGTGATTTAGCCTGCGTTAACAGTGACAGAGGCGCCGCAGGGGCGTCTGGTTTACTTTTGGAATCAAAAAAGCGCCCGAAAGCGAGGTAGTTCGCACCTGCTTGCAATGACTCTCTGGCAAAATCGAGCGAAGCGTGACAGGTGGCACCAATAATTGCGGCAGGACCCAGAAGTTGGCGCGCGAGTGTTATGTCCCCGTCAGCGCGGCCTAAATGTACTCCGTGAGCGCCAACGCGTTGGCATAGCCGGATATCATCGTTGATGATCAGCGGGCGATCATAGTCTCTGCACAGGTCAAACAGGTTCTTCGCTGTTTTCAGACGATCAACTTCGGAGGATATTTTGTCCCGATACTGGATGACACGAGCCCCGCCTTTTAGTGCCGCCTCGACGTGATTTACCAGATGGTTTTGGCTGAGTTCGGGAGCCGTAATCGCATAAAGCCCCGTAAGTAGATTATTCATAGACCGGGTTGAGAATCCTTTTGCCTGATGATAGTCGTGTCGCTCTCTGTATCGCCGCGGATACTTTCAGTTGTGCCTGTTCGACAGCTTTTATCAGCGAGACACCGTGTGCCATATAACCCGTGATGGCACTCGCAAGCGCACAGCCGGTGCCCCGAAAATCGCCCTGAATTCGAGGAATGGAAAACCGGTGCTCACCTTCATTTGCGGTCAACAGGAAATTGTCGATAGTATTTTCCTGCACGTCGTGTCCACCGGTGATCAGAACATTTTTGCATCCACGGCTTAATAGTGTTCTCGCTGCCTGATTCGTCTCAGTCAGTCCGGTCAATTGCTGTGCTTCAGGGCCATTGGGAGTTAACAGGGTACAATGAGGCAGTAGTGACGCTAAAGCGGTAATGCCTTCTTCACGGTTAAGCTGGCCTCCTCCGGAAGCACCGAGTACCGGATCGATTATCACCGGAATATCTTGCCGTGCGCGTAAATATCCGGCTAACACCTCGGCGATGGCCGCGCTGCCAATCGCACCCACTTTTATTGCAGCAATAGGAAGATCGGAAAAAATATAGTGTAGTTGCTGCATTGCAATGTCGGGATCCACAGGACAAGTTTCGACAAACTGTGTACTGCTTTGAACTGTTAATGTGCTGACAACGGCAGCCACATGGCATCCTTGGCTGAGTAGCATTCGTTGATCAGCGAGTAGCCCCGCACAACCCAGCGGATCAAATCCACTAACGCAAAGTACGGCAGGGCGAACAGGATGTGTTATTTGCAGCATTAAAAGGGTTTCACTACAACGAGAATAACGACTGCAATCAGTATGAGTACAGGAAACTCATTGAACCAGCGATAGAATACATGAGAATGCGTGTTTAGATCGTCGCGAAACTTACGTAACAGTACGCCACAATACAGATGGTATCCCACCAGAATGCCGATTAGCGTCAGTTTTGCGTGCAACCATCCTCCGCTGATGTAACCTCCGGGCAACAAGCTGATGAGCCATGCTCCCAGTGCGATGGTGGCTATCATAGAGGGGGTCATAATGCCGCGATAGAGCTTTCGTTCCATGACTTTAAACTGCGCCTTGCCTGTCTCTTCATCGCTCATTGCATGGTAGACAAAAAGGCGGGGCAAATAAAAAAGTCCGGCGAACCAGCATACGACAGCAATAATGTGAAACGCCTTAACCCAAAGCAGCAGCATGGTGTCGCTCTCCTTTCAAAATTATTTCCTCTTATACTGATAGTAACTTTCAACGTCTGATTTTGTAATAACCCCTTGTACGGAGGTTAACATGGGGGCAGAGATGCGTTCTATATAGAGCGCTTCTGCGCTGGTTTCATTAAATCGATCAAGTGCTTCCTGCAGGGTGGCCTGAGAATGCAGAGAGGCGACATCCTTTCGCTGTGCGGGCATCGCCAGCAAATCAATCAACATTGGCGCTACGTCTTGTTCATTTTCCAATGCTTTGAATACCGGCTCCTTTTCTTCTAAAAAGCGCGCTAGATCAACGGCAGGCAACAGCGCCAAGGGGCATTTATCGCCGTCGACCAGTATCCAGCGAGGCTCCTTCTTAAGAATTTCTTTCGCTTTAGCGTAGTCAATTTGCTTGTTGGCCCGTTCAAATTTGCGCTCCATGATCGAGCCGACACCGACCCTGCGAAGCGCTTGCAGAACGGGCTCGTTTTGATAATCCAGACCTTGCAGTTTTAACAGGGTTAAAAAAACAGATTTCTGCTTAAAAACTTCGCTGGCGATCATACTCGAAACTACGATTGCCAGCATACCCGGAAGAATAATGTTAGGGTTTTGCGTGAGTTCAAGCAGTGCCATAAGCGCTGCCAGGGGAGCCTGTAGTGTCGCCCCCATCATTGCGCCCATGCCAATCATTGCGTAAAAGCCAGGCGATGAAGCCGTATCGGGAGCAAAGACCGCCCCGAGCAAACCCATGGCCGCGCCGAGTGTCGCACCAATAAACAGTGTCGGGCCGACCAGTCCATTTGGCATGCCAAGCCCGGAAGCCAGTGATGTAACCACCAGTTTGATGACCGCAATCGCAAGGAGTGTCAGGATAGGTAACTGTCCGAATAACGCCTCGTTAACGGTATCATACCCGGCCCCCATGATTTGCGGATAGAGCATCGCAGCAAGGCCGGTCAGCACGCCCGCGCCTAGAATGCGCCAATGAATCGGTCTGCTTTTGAGATGCTGGGTGAGCGTGATCAGTTTGACAAAAGCAGCAGATGCACACCCAATAACCACGGCAAGGCAAATGACATAAGGGACTTCGAGAAGGGAGTTCATGTTCAATTGCAGCACCAGAAATGCCGGTTCTGCACCTAGCACAGATTGAGTAATCAGCGCTGCCGTCACAGATGCCAGAATTACCGGTGTAAACCCGGCAATGCTGTACTCCATCATGACCACTTCCATTGCGAAAATGACACCCGCAATCGGAGTATTAAATGATGCCGAAATGGCCGCCGCCGTGCCACAGCCCACAAGTAGACGAATGCTATTATTAGGCAGTCCCATACGCTGTCCCAGCAAGCTGGAACAGGCCGCCCCCAGATGAACCGCCGGACCTTCGCGTCCTGCAGATTGGCCAGTGGTGAGGGTTATCAAACCAGCAGCAAATTGAATCAATGCACTTCGGAAACTAATATGCCCCTGATGATAGTTTAATCGTTCCATCACTAACGAAACGCCAAGCCGCCGCTCATGTGACTGAAGTCTGTGCCACAGTATCGCAATGAGAATGCTGCCTGCAAAGGGCAAAGTAAATCGACTCAAGAGGCCCAGTGCCTCAAAGTTTTCCGGATTCTGCGCGGGGAGCAACCTTTCCAGTGGCCATTCGATTGCCCAGCGAAACAACAAAATAACGGCCGCTGTCAGGGTGCCGGAAAGTAGTCCCAAAAGCGCGAGTTGAGGAAGCGCATCCACACTGGCAAGTCGGCGACGGAAAATTTGGGCGTAGCTTTCAACTATCTTTCGTAGCAGCATGGAATTGGATGAGAAGGTGATCATATCGAGTTAGGTGTTGACGTCACTGTCAACAATGAAGTTCTTATTGTAACCAGCGATTGCACAAGCGTAAAACACGAAGCTGAAAAGACCCTTGTTTTGTGTTTGCCATGCTAGAATTGCGCAAAGGCTTAGCGGTCGAATTACACATCTTATGTGTTAAATTGCTCGATTTAATATATTGAAAGGAGTTTGCGGGTGATTAAGGTTGGTATTGTCGGGGGAACAGGGTACACCGGTGTCGAATTGCTTCGGTTACTGGCACAACATCCGGATGTGAAACTAGAGGTCATCACTTCCCGCTCTGAAGCGGATGTTAAAGTGGCTGATATGTATCCTAATTTACGTGGCCATGTTGATCTGTGTTTTTCCGTACCCGATGTTGATGTGTTAGCAGCGTGCGATCTCGTTTTTTATGCGACACCTAATGGTGTGGCAATGAAACAGGTGCCAGAACTACTTGAAAAAGGTGTTCGGATCGTGGATCTGGCGGCCGACTTTCGTATCAAGGATGCGCAGCTTTGGAGTAAATGGTATGGCGAAACGCATGCCTGTCCCCAAGTGCTGAATGAAGCTGTGTACGGATTGCCAGAGATGTTCCGTGAGCAAATTCGTGCCGCGCGACTGGTAGCGAACCCCGGTTGCTATCCAACTGCAGTTCAACTGGGTTTTATGCCACTTCTAAAAAATAAATTGATTGATGAGACCCGCTTGATTGCCGATGCCAAATCCGGAGTCAGTGGCGCGGGACGAAGTGCTAAAGTGGCCAATCTGCTTTGTGAAGTGAGCGAAAGTTTTAAAGCTTATGGCGTATCGGGACATCGACATATTCCCGAAATTAAACAAGGCTTGGCGATTGTACAGGGAAGTGAGGTGGGTCTGACTTTTGTGCCGCATTTGGTACCCATGATTCGAGGTATAGAGGCTACGCTGTATGCAGAACTGAATGATCGGGGCGCAGGAATGAGTCTGGATGAAATTCACGCGATTTACTCCGAAGCATTCGCTACAGAGCAATTTGTAGATGTTCTGCCATTGGGCGGTATTCCTGAAACGCGTTCAGTAAAAGGTACTAATACCTGCCGGATGGCTATTTTTCGCCAGGAAGGAAGCAACACGCTCATCGTGTCTTCCGTTATCGACAATCTGGTTAAAGGCGCTGCGGGGCAGGCGGTGCAAAATATGAATATCATGTTTGGTCTGCCTGAATCGAGAGGACTTGATCAAATCGCAGTGCTACCTTGAGGTCTGGTTGAGTGAAGCCTAGTGATAACAAACTGATTATTGTTACTTATAAGCCAGGGCAGCGTTTACGTAGGCGGATTTTTTTTGGTTTGTCGTGTGTCGCGATCGCTGTGACTGGATTTTGGTCTGGTTATAGTCGCGAGTCGGCGATGTTTGCCCATGAACGCGAAGAAATGGTGCGTATTCGGGCAGAAAAAGAGGCGCTTCAACAGGAACTTTATGAGCTACGCGGCCAGAACGAGTCCATGCGTCAGGAATTGGTGGTGTTGGATCGCGGTCGGGCCGTCGATGAAGTTGCACAGCGTGGTGCGCTGGAAACCATACAGAAACTCGAAAACTCAGTGCGACAGCTTCGTGAGGACGTTACGTTTTATAAGCGAATTATGGCTCCCTCTTCCAATACGAAAGGGTTGACCATTCAGAAGCTTGAACTGGGCAACAGCGCACGAGAAAAAAAATACACTTATAAGCTCGTGTTAACCCAGATGACAGACAATAAACGCTATATTGAAGGTGTCGTTGCGGTCAATCTGATTGGTGAGCGAAATGGTGAGGCTGAAGTGCTTCCGCTGCGTGATGTTTCTGCGGACGTTCAAGAGCTGGGCATCAAGTTCAGATTTCGTTATTTCCAGGAGATTTCCGGAGAGATAACGTTGCCCGATGATTTTAAACCGGTAAAGGTGCAGGTTGTCGCTCAGGCGAGTGGTAAGAATGCGTCATCCATTGAACAGTCATTTGATTGGAGTATCTGATTGGTCATCGCAGCATTGAAAACACAGTATGAAAAGGGGATAGCTATGTGGGTAAAAAAGAAAGCGACAACCAAGCCCAAGTCGCATGGCCATTTTGACACACTCATTTCGAGCAAGACGCAACTGGAAGGCGACCTGACATTCAGTGGCGGTCTTCATGTAGATGGCAGGATCAAGGGAACGATTCGCGCAGCGGACAATAGCGATGCAGTGGTCAGAATCAGCGATGTGGGTGAGGTTGACGGCGATGTTATTGCTCCTCATATTATCATCAATGGTACGGTGCATGGTGATGTGCATTCCTCCCAACATATCGAGTTAGCCGCAAATGCCTCGATCAAAGGTGATGTGTATTATCATTTAATAGAAATGGTAATGGGGGCGGAAGTAAACGGGAATCTGGTGCATCACAAATCGCCTGTGGCGGTAGAGTCTGCTAAATCAGAGCTGCCTGAGCCGGCGTCTCTGCAGCCAAAGGCAACGAAGGCGGAGAAATTAGCCGTGCCTGTCGCGACCATGACACAGGTTAAAGAAAAAGAAATCACGTCGGCACCTCAAATAAATGAGAGCGAGAAAAATAAAACGCCAAATGTGAATTATGATAAGAGTGCAATATTGAATAATTGACTAATTTAGTCTGATAATCGGATAATGTCCCCATTGTTCTGTTATTGAGGTTAAAAGAAAATGTCTGCAGTTGAGTCGCATATTCCCACGCCGCTGGTGTTTACCGATGCTGCTGCTGCAAAAGTCAGGAGTCTGGTTGAGGAAGAGGAAAATCCCGATCTGAAACTACGGGTTTTTGTGACAGGAGGGGGATGCTCGGGTTTTCAATATGGCTTCACGTTTGATGAAGCTATGGCGGATGACGATACCGCCATCGAAAATCAGGGTGTAAAGCTCGTTGTTGATGCACTTAGCTACCAGTATTTGGTTGGTGCGACTGTGGACTATACGGAAGGATTGCAGGGGTCTCAGTTTGTTATCAAAAATCCGAACGCATCTTCCACCTGTGGATGCGGATCTTCATTTTCGGTGTAAGTAGCGCATTCAAGTATGTGGCCGATTCATCGGCCATTACTTAGGCGGGGTATATGCCGCCTAAAATTCTTGCGCTATGTGCTCCCGTAACTTCTGGCAAGTTTCCTGTTAATCCCATCATTGTTCGGTATGCAAGCCAGGCAAACGCTGTTGCTTCCACTAACTGAGGCGAGAGCCCGAAGGAATCGGTGGTATTAACATTGAATTGTGGCAGCAGGCTGGCAAGTGTTTGCATTAGAAGCTGGTTCTTGGCCCCCCCTCCGCAGACAAAAATTTCCGGAACTAGCGAGTGGGAATCAAGTTGTTGTATTGCCTGAATGCAATCGCTTGCGATTGTTTGTGCAGTTAGTTGCAACAGTGTGCGCTGAACGGATGCCGGGGTTAAGTGAGGTTGTTGGATCAGTGATAGCTTTTCCGGAAGCCAATGCTCGTTAAAGTAATCTCTGCCAGTACTTTTAGGGGCTGGGGTATTAAAAAAAGCATCGTTCAGTAATGTGTCCAATAACGCGGGCGACACTTCGTCCGTGCTTGCCCACTCACCGTTATTGTCAAATTCATGACCAAGGTGTTTCATACACCAGGCATCCATAAGTACATTACCAGGGCCAATATCCCATCCTGTCACAGGTTGTTGCAGGTCTGCCGGTAAAACTGAAATATTGCTGATTCCGCCAATGTTAACTATGAGTCGGTTTACATCAGGTGATCGAAAGGCTTCAGCGTGAAATGCCGGGACGAGCGGGGCTCCCTGTCCGCCGGCGGCAATATCCCGGCGTCTGAAATCGGCAACAGTAGTAATACCTGTCAGTTCTGCAATCGTGTTTGGGTCGCCTAACTGCAATGTATACGCAGGGCGGTGGTTAGGAGCGTGTCGAACGGTCTGTCCGTGGCTACCAATGGCTTTGATTTCTGTGCTGAGAACGCCAGCTTTAGCGCAAAGCTGATTCACCGCAGTTGCGGATAATTCACCAAAATGTCTGTCCAGACAGGCATAGCGAGATAGGTCGTCCACTCCCGGTGCATTTAACGCAATCAGCGCCCGCTTTAAATCAGGGTCTATAGATTGAGTGTGATGGCAGATAACGTTAAAGGAAAATGTCGCCTTTCGGGAAAAACCAACAAGGATCGCATCCAATGCATCCATGCTGGTCCCGCTCATTAGGCCGATATATAAGTCCGTCTCGCTCATTTGTGCGCCTATCACTGACTGGATGCTACGTGATAGCTTTCCTGAAGTGTTTTTAATTGTGCCAGTTGTTGCTTGGTTTGGGATTTAAAGCGAGCGAGCTCCTGATTGCTTATGGGTCTGGCTTGCGGCAATTTCACTGTCATAGGATTCTTGTGCACACCATTCTTGCGGAACTCGTAATGCAGGTGAGGTCCAGAGGCCAAGCCTGTACTTCCGACATAACCAATAATTTGCCCCTGTCGTATTTTTTGGCCAACGCGCATGCCCTTGGCATATTTGCTCATGTGTGCATAGAGTGTGGTAATTCCATCGCCATGTTGAATGATCACGGCTTTGCCATAACCACCTTTGCGTCCGGCATGTATTACCTTGCCGTCGCCCGTCGCTTTGATTGGAGTGCCCGTGCTGGCTGCGTAATCTGTACCTTTGTGCGCTCTTATGGTGTGCAATACTGGGTGCTTTCGACTTAGATTGAATGGGGATGAGACGCGGGCGAAATCTATTGGGGTGCGCAAGAATGCTTTTCGCATGCTATCGCCATCCGGTGTGTAGTAGTTGCCATTGCCTTTCGAGTCGACATAATAAACAGCTTGGTACTCACTGCCTTGATTGGTAAAAGTGGCGGCTATGATGCGACCATTGCCGATCTTCTTTCCATCCAAAAGATGCTCTTCGTAAACCAGGCCAAATGTATCGCCTTCGCGAATGTCTAACGCAAAATCAATATCCCAGGCAAAGATGTTCGCGAGTTCCATTATCAGTGATTCAGATAAACCAACCTTTTGTCCGGCCAGGAATAAGGAGCTCTCTATTTTTCCTTCGGTATAAGCAAGTTGTGCGTCGGGAGTTCGCGCTTCTACCGAGCTTTCAAATTTTCCTGTGGCGTTTTTGTAGACAACAAATGATTCCAGCAGACTTCGTTCCAGTTTGATTTTTTCCAATGATCCATCTTTGCTGAGAAATGCAATCTTTTCGCCTACGTAAAGATTCGTCAAATCCTTGTTCTGTTTAGATGCATTCAAAACTTCATACATAAGGGTGTTGTCAAAGCCCGCCTTTGCAAACATGGCAGAAAGCGTGTCACCGTTTTTAACTTCGAATTGAGCCCAGCTTTCATTGTCAGCGATATCTGAATCACTACTTTCTGGGGCGAGTGATGGTTGAGAATCGCTTTCTGTGGCTGGAAGTACTGCCGGGATGTCTGTATGAATGTCTGTATGAATGTCGCTATCAGACTTTTCGATCTCGGAGTTGAGTGCAGATGTATCGATTTTTAACGGCAGCGCATCGTAGTCAGGCAGGCTTGATGTGGAAACGGGAGCGATTTCCATTGGCTCGAGGCTTGTGCTGCTAATTGAAAGAGGAATGACCGTCCTGTTTGCTTCGACATCGCTGCTGGGACTAAACATTAGAGTTACGCCAAGCGATAAGCCTAACCCGCTGGCAGCAAGAATGTGAGTTTTCGGAAAGTTTTTGAATAATTGCATATATGAAATAATTAATTGCTCAAGTGGATGCTGTGAAGTCACTTTAAGTATAGTCGATATGTCTCTGAATTTGTCTCTAAGGATAATAACCCCATGAAACACGGAAAACAAAACCTGTTATAATCCTGCTTCATCAACTTATTGAACACATTCTAACCACTTTATACCAATCAGGTGGGTGATATTTCGCAAACCTGTATGCGTGGTTGTTGTATTTTTGTAATCGTGCGACTTCGGGCATCTATATGCATTAGTCGAAATCGCCTCATGTGACTTGGAAATAATAAATGGCGTCGGTTGAGAAGGCTCTTGAAATTATTCGCCGTGGTGCGGATGAAATCTTATTGGAATCAGAATTGATAAAGAAACTTCAGGCGGGGAAGCGGCTGAAGATTAAAGCGGGTT
>JACKOD010000004.1:465000-702418 GCA_024234505.1 Hahellaceae bacterium
GAGGGACGGAGAAGGCTAGGCCAGCACGGCGATGGTTGTCCGTGTTTAAGGTGGTAGGCTGAGATCTCAGGCAAATCCGGGATCTCAAGGCCGAGAACTGATGACGAGGTTCCTTTTGGAACTGAAGTGGTTGATGCCATGCTTCCAGGAAAAGCTTCTAAGCTTCAGGTTAGTTGGGACCGTACCCCAAACCGACACAGGTGGTCAGGTAGAGAATACCAAGGCGCTTGAGAGAACTCGGGTGAAGGAACTAGGCAAAATGGTGCCGTAACTTCGGGAGAAGGCACGCCGGCCAAGGTGAAGGACTTGCTCCGTAAGCCCCGGCCGGTCGAAGATACCAGGCCCCTGCGACTGTTTATTAAAAACACAGCACTCTGCAAACACGAAAGTGGACGTATAGGGTGTGACGCCTGCCCGGTGCCGGAAGGTTAATTGATGGGGTTAGCCGCAAGGCGAAGCTCTTGATCGAAGCCCCGGTAAACGGCGGCCGTAACTATAACGGTCCTAAGGTAGCGAAATTCCTTGTCGGGTAAGTTCCGACCTGCACGAATGGCGTAACGATGGCGGCGCTGTCTCCACCCGAGACTCAGTGAAATTGAAATCGCTGTGAAGATGCTGTGTATCCGCGGCTAGACGGAAAGACCCCGTGAACCTTTACTATAGCTTCACAGTGAACTTTGAACCTGCTTGTGTAGGATAGGTGGGAGGCTTTGAAGCGTGGACGCCAGTTCGCGTGGAGCCATCCTTGAAATACCACCCTGGTATGTTTGAGGTTCTAACCCAGGCCCGTTATCCGGGTCGGGGACAGTGTGTGGTGGGTAGTTTGACTGGGGCGGTCTCCTCCCAAAGAGTAACGGAGGAGCACGAAGGTGCGCTCAGCATGGTCGGAAATCATGCGGTTAGTGTAAAGGCAAAAGCGCGCTTAACTGCGAGACGGACAGGTCGAGCAGGTACGAAAGTAGGTCTTAGTGATCCGGTGGTTCTGTATGGAAGGGCCATCGCTCAACGGATAAAAGGTACTCCGGGGATAACAGGCTGATACCGCCCAAGAGTTCACATCGACGGCGGTGTTTGGCACCTCGATGTCGGCTCATCACATCCTGGGGCTGAAGCCGGTCCCAAGGGTATGGCTGTTCGCCATTTAAAGTGGTACGCGAGCTGGGTTTAGAACGTCGTGAGACAGTTCGGTCCCTATCTGCCGTGGACGTTGGAAACTTGAGAAGAGCTGCTCCTAGTACGAGAGGACCGGAGTGGACGTACCTCTGGTGTTCGGGTTGTCATGCCAATGGCATTGCCCGGTAGCTATGTACGGACGGGATAACCGCTGAAAGCATCTAAGCGGGAAGCCTCCTTCAAGATAAGGTTTCCCTGAGGCCTTGAGCCTCCTGAAGAGCCCTTAAAGACTATGAGGTTGATAGGCAGGGTGTGTAAGTGCCGTGAGGCATTGAGCTAACCTGTACTAATTGCTCGTGAGGCTTGACTATATAACGCCCAAACAGTCTGGGTAGCGTTGATTGAATGATCACGCAGGATCCATTACGAACGATCACTTGCTGAATTAAAGAGCGCAGAGCAATTACTGCTAGGCAGCCAGAACGAATTGACCGTAAGGTCACACAGTTTTGCCTGATGACAATAGCGGACTGGAACCACCTGATCCCTTCCCGAACTCAGTCGTGAAACGGTCCAGCGCCGATGGTAGTGTGGGGTCTCCCCATGTGAGAGTAGGTCATCGTCAGGCATCTATCCCAAACCCCGGTATCGCAAGATACCGGGGTTTTTTCGTTTCGTTGCTCCTCTTTTTCATCCTCCTCTTTGTACCCTGGCTTTTGGTGGCTCCGCCCATCCCTTCTCAGCTTTGATGTCTCAATCTTCTGAGTTTTTAGTCAGCTATTCACAATGATCCGATATTAGTGGCGCGTATGAGCGTTATATTAATATTTGAATGATTACAGAATGTGTACGATCGAACCGATCTGGGATGTTCTTCACGGATAAGTTGTGCGTCTGCTATATAATGCACATATGTACCATGAAATGCCGAAGATGGAACTTTCACTGCACGGATAACTCGTATGAACTTAAAAACGCTCTCACTATTTGCCTTGCCAATGCTCGCTTGCGCATCAACGAGTTTGTTTGCTCAACTTCAGTCAATGGATGATCGTGAACTGTCTGCCGTAACGGGTCAGGCATATATTGCAGTAGATCAAACGGTTAATCCGAATAACGCTAATGTTTCTTATACGCGCGTTAGTTATGGAATGGATATCGAAACACAGTTAAACGCGGAAACGGTTGAGCTTGGCAAGTATCATCGGTGGGAAAATCACCCTACGAATCCAGCATTGAATGGAACGGCCTGTTATACGTGTAATGGTACTGAACAAGGGCTGGAGAAAAATTCGGCTGATATTCTGATAGAGAATTTGTCTCTTGGTTATATAAATAACGCGGATTATAGAGATAAATATAAATCGGTGCCCATCCAGGTAAAGGGTTTTGATAGTCGTGGCCGGGTGATTAACTATGCGGAAAATGAAATTGCGCCTTTCCTTATAAAAAATCCATATCTTGAGTTCGCTTATGACGAAGTATCTCACGAGATGATTGGGGTGCGAATTGGTTTTGGTGAAGCCAAAGGTATGCTGTCTGGTAACATTTTATCGCTAACGGGCGCTATTGATGTTGATATTCGCGATGGCGTAGAAGGTTTGTCGAGCGCGAGACAGAAACAAGATGGTAATTTGATTGAGGAGGCTCTTACTTTATTGACGCCTTTGCTGGTTGCGGGTGGAGAATTGAGTGCACAGGCTGCCTTGGTAGATGACAATGGAGAACTCGACCCTGTGCGTTCAAGTAACATAGGAATGCCTAATGGTAGTGAGTTTAAAATTGAAGGTGCAGATCCAATTGCAGCAGCAGCCGTTCCGCTGCTATCTAACGTTGGCTTGATTGGTAGCGATTCGCGATCAGAATTTGTGAGTCTATTTGGTTGTGGACTATTTAACTTGTTGTCTTGCTACAATATCTACATTGAATCCGATAACTGTGTAATGTTGGGGATCCCAACCTGTTTTCCTCTAACAAACTTCCAGACGATGCCTGTGGGTAAGGTGGAAGAAATTAATGGGCGTCAGTATTTGACGGATACAGTCGAGGGCTTGTTTCTGTCCTTTCAATCAAAGAGCGTCGCTTGGTCAACAGCGGCAAATCTAAACGCAAGCCAGCATGGTTCTTTTGTAAATGCGCCTAGTGGTGCCTTCCTCAATCTTCCTACGGGATCGGTGAAAGTTAATCTTAGTGAAGTCTACAATGGTATTTCCGGGCAACGCCGAGAGTATATTGATCGTGGTGTAGGGATGTTCTAAAGCGTACATATTTACAATAATGCACGCTAATTAAACAGATTGTACAAAAAAAGTGTGTTTCACTTCACAGTAGGTGAATCATGCTCGATTTGTGATCTGGTGCAAATGTTGTGGAACTAAATTACCAGAATGGTTGGTAATTTGAACGGTGACACGTTGCTCATATCTGATCCAGCTAAAATAGAACTAAAATACAACAATAAAATGTTGCAAGGTTAGTTCTGTTCAGGGCATTGGTTTAGATGGTTAAACATGGTGTTTGACCTATGAGCGAGGTCTCGTATGCTGATGTACCGCACAAATAAAAAAAATAATGCGTTTGCGTTTTTATTGGGTGTAACCACTTGCTTGCATTTTTCTTCAGTTGATGCTCGTCTAAAGAGTTTGAATGATAGCGATATGTCCAATATTACTGGGCAAGCCTATCTCGCTGTTGATCAGCAGTCCCATGCCTCAGTGTTGGGAAATACAAGTTTTACGCGTATAAGTATGGGTCTGGATATTGATATTCAGACTAATATTGAAACGTTGGAGTTGGGGCGCTATGAGCGTAATGATGATCCTTATGGTGAGCGTAAGGAGTCAGATGTGCTCGTTAGAAACTTCTCATTGGGTCAAATTTATGACTCTGCCTATTATGATCGAAATCCTAATGCAGCGCGCCCTCTAAAAGAAGATGGTTCGTCTTATAGTAATGGCGAAATTGTTCCGTTCAAAATACAAGATCCCTTTATCGAGTTTGCTTTCGATGACGATACGAATCAGGTGATTGGTGCTCGCATTGGCTTTGGTCGGTCACAGGGGATGCTTTCTGGGGATATCGACACGCTTACGGGAAATGTCAATGTTGATATTCTTGATCGTGGCGAGGGCATGAAGTCAGCTAGTTCAAGTGGAACCCTAGGGGATCAATTGGTCGTGCTGCTGACGCCGCTGTTGGAAGGAAATAGCCCTTTGCAAACAAAGGCGCAGCTTGTTGATAGTGCAGGGCATTTGGATCCTATTCGTTCAACGATGATTGGCGTGCCAAATGGTGAAAAGTTTACGCTTAGTGGAGCGAGCGGGTTTACGAGGTGGTCGCTAAAAAACCTGCTAGGTTGGTCGCTCAGTAGTGATATCGAAGTCCCAAATTGTTCGTTTTTTAGCTGCCCTGGTGGTGATATTTATATTTCTGTGAACGACTGCGAAGTACTTGGCGTTCAGGCGTGTTTTAATTTGAGCGACTACGGAAGTTTTCCAATTGGTGATATTCAGGAAGTCGGTGGAAAGCGTTACTTGGTGGGGCCATCTGATGGAATGTTCCTTTCTTTTCAAACGAAAGATTTGGAATGGCTAAAGGATGTAAGAAAGGATAACCCGTCTGCAGTGGATTTTGTGCAGGCAACGAAAGGCGCCTTTTTTAACATTCCTAATGGAGTGGTGGAGGTCAACTTAAGTGAAGCGCTTAACGGTACCGAACGGGTTCGTACTGAATACATTGATCGCGGAAAAGGGCTTTTTTAGCGAGTCTGAGGGAATTATGCGAGTTAAAAATAAGAAACTTTTGTTATTCGTGCCTGTTTTGGCATTTTCTTCGTTAGCGTCAGCGGAACTGGCGACGTTGTCGGATGACGAAATGTCTACTGTCGATGGTGCGGGTATCGGCTTGGTTCTCGAAGACTTTGTGTTTGATCATGGTGACGATCAGGCAAATGGACAGGTATTCAAAATAACAGGTATCAAAAGCACAGCAGCTTCTCCAGAGGATGTAGAGATAACTGTTTCGCAGCTTTATATTGCGCGTGCCGATAGTAATTATGGAGAAAATCTTAATCCAGTGAATCTCGGGCGTTTAGTCAATCCATTTCAAATTGATGTGATTGATGGAGCGACATTGGGGATTGGCAATAAGGCGGTGCTTGAAATGGCCGCACCTACAAAAGTTCCCTTTGCAGAAGGCTATGATTGTTTGAGTAGTTCAGCGACTGCGGGAAGCGGTACGTGTTCCAGTCGGCCGATGGATTTGGGCGCGGGTTTCAATGGTGAGCGGCCTGATTTGGGCCTCAAGCTAGGTGTGGCTGTGGGTAGCAAAACACCTCACAACGTCAATATTAATGCGAAAAGCGCCGTTTTTGATGGAAGTTATTTGCGGTTATGGGGTGATGATGATCGCCACCAATTGGTTGCCGAATATAAGCTGAATTTCTATACCCCAGAGTTAAGTATCAATAGTTGCGATCCTAGTGGTCAGAACTGTGGCTCGACCATATATATGAAGAATTTTGAGCTTGAGTTGGCACTGGGGAATCGCTTCCAGCCAATGTATATGGATGTAAATGGCGATGGAAATTTTGTATTCGAAGTGAAGGCCATCGCTCATCAGTATATGAATCAACTTCCTTCAAGTGGGAAATGTGATGCAGGCAATCCATGTAGCGCCAATGCTCAGGCAGCTTATGATTTCTTCAAAAGCTACTACGAAAATGATGAATTTCGAAGCAATTTGCGAATTGGCAACATGACTATCGGCGATATAAATGCAAGTGGTAAGGATTTTGGTTCCGCGCGTATTGAAGGTATGTTGATTCAGTATCTAAAAGTCACCAGTCATGATTTGGCCGCTCCGTAAAAAGGATTCGTACATGAAAAAGTTCGCGCATTGCTTATTAGGATTTATGGGGAGTTTATCTGTAGCTGTTGCTCATGCAGAGCTTTCATCAATCGATGATGGAGATTTATCGGCGATTTCTGGCCAGGGCGGAGTCTATTTGTCTGGTGAAATCACGATTAATGAGCAAGGTGGCCCAATTCAAAATGCCTATTTTGGCAGTTGTAGCGATCCAGCAAAACGCTGCGGCGCACGAATTGCGTATCAGACGCGACAGGATGGTGGGTGGTACGTGCTCGACGATATTCGAGGGAGTTTTTCATTTCAAGGATTAACCTTGCGGGTTAGAAATATCGATTCAGGATTTGGTGGAGACGGTGCTTTATTTAATAGAGAGGTGCTAGAGATTGGCCTGCCGGATACTATTAAGGTTGATAATTTGCAGTATACCTACGCAACTAGTAGTACAGCTCGTCCAACGGATGCGGGTTACAAGCAAACAGATATATATACAGTGAATATCGATGGCGATGTAACAATGAAAGGAAATCTGCTTGTATTCCCGACAGGGACACCTTAAAGAGGCGTGACAATGATGATGTTTAATAAAAAGATACTTGTTGCGGTTATTTCAGGGCTGGTTTCGGGGGCTGTAAATGCTGAACTGGCTATGTTGGAAGATGGTGCATTGTCGGGTATCAGTGGTCAAAGTGGCATAACCATGGAGTTGGGTCTTCATGCAACCGTAGGTGGGTTGAGCTATTTTGATGATGGTAATGGGATTATGCTAGAAGGTGTAGAAATTGGTAGTGTTGCGGACATTACCAAGCCAGGCCAGCATACTTTTGTTATCGATATTGCGGAAGACTCCTCGCTTAACGTTGGTTATGAGATCGAATCGACCCGATTGCACATCAACGATATCAAGTTAAGTGATGATTCTGTCAGAGGAATGGGGTCATTTGAGTGGGATTATTCGCTAAATGGCAATTTAAGTATAAAGTCTGGTGGAGCGTTAAGTTCAGCGGGATACACCTTTAACTCATCAGTCAATCTTACAAATGGCCGTTTTGCATATACAACTAATGGGAATAGTTTGTCCTTTGAGGGGATTAGTGGCTATGTAAATCTCCCCGGCATGACATTGGATCTGGATGGATCAGCGTTGCGTTTGGAGGCTCCATCGATTACGGGTGAGTTTAACGTGGCGTCTATTCATCATAATGGCAGTAGCGATAGTTATGGTAGCTTATGGACAAAGTTTGATCAGTCGTCCTTGATTAAGTTGACGCCAGGTGGGCGTTATGGCTCGAACGGAATGATGCTTGATATTAATCAGCAGAATAAAATGTCTCATTATGGTTGGGGCGACGATGGAAATTGGGTGGGATTGGTTGGCGTTACTGGCTTTACAAATATAGATAATCTTAGCATTGACGTCGCCCCGGATAGTGCCGGGCGCCTTGGTTTGGTGCTGGCAGCGGATTCGATTGATGGCGCGTTTCGAATTGAAAAGTTTGTCTTGGGTGAAACAAAGGCAAATCTTGATGCCTATGCCGCAGGATCCAATGTTACGTTAAAAAGCATTGGCTCCATCGATGTAGATTATTCGTTTCGAGACCAGATCGTTAATGGGCAAAATTACACGAACAGGGTTTTTTTGCAGGGCGGGGGTAATGCCGATGCGGGAAATCAGGGTTTAACACTTAACTCAGAGTGGAGTTTGGCTAATGCATCTGTAACTTATACAGATGATGGCAACTCTGTAATGATTAGTGGATTGCAGTCTTGGGGTAAGGGGATTGTAACAGCTGATGTTACGAGTCAGGGCGTGATTGGTTCTACAGAGTTCTTCGATGGGTTGCGCGTAGGATTCGAAGATCTTTCTGGGGGCTATAAAATGGACGGCTTACGCGTAGGAAACAAGGCAGTCGAGAACCTGGATGACAAGCAGCTACAAGGTGGTACCGAGCTCCTTTTGGCATTAGGTGTGTATCCTGCCTTTGACTTTAATGTGAACGGTCATATGACTATTGGTGCGGGCGGAGCATCAGGTAGTGGTCTGACTATTAATTCCGACATCTATATCGATGACGGTAAAGCTGCGCTCATGGTGGATGAGAATGGTAAAGGTTTGTGGTTGACAGATCTCAAATATGATATCCATATGCGCGATATGACCGTCGATGTGAATTCGGAAGGCTTACTTATTGTCGAGGGTGAGACCTGGAGTCGCATGGATATTGGTGATTTGCGTTTAGGTGGCAAGGCGGATGGAGCAAGTTTTGGTCGCTTTGTTTGGCAGCGTTATGAGACAGGCTCGAGTATGGCCATAAAGGCCGGCGGTGCCGGTGGTGTGTGTGTTGGCGGGGCGGGTACTTCGGCATCTACCTGTACTGGCTCAGGAGAGCGATGGGAAGATCGTGGCAACGAAGGTGTTACGGTGAGTTTGAAGACGGTCTTCGCAGAGGCAGTGGATTCTGTTAAGCGAAATCGTTTAGCGTGGGAAACCAATCGCACTTATACCGATGTAAATGGCAATAGTGTTGGTATGTCTCTGGTATTTGACAACATTACTACCAATGATGGTGATGGAACGGGTAATAATACTTTTGGTATGCAAAATGATATTAGCATTGACGTGGCAGAAACCAAGGTAGTTGATAAGAATACGGGAGCGGTAAGTAATCCGTTAGGTTTCGCTGTTAAGGCGCGTACCCAGGTTAAAGAGCTTTCAGTAGGAAGTGTCGATCTGGTTCATCCAGAGGGTGGTTCTTCAACGATTTTGTATGGACTAAAAATTCAAAATCTGGATATGACTTCTAATTTGACAGCAACGCCGATACCTTAGATTCCTCATGTTTTATTAAAAACCCTCGCTATGTCGAGGGTTTTTTCGTTTGTGTGCTCTGTCGCAGATGTGTTTATACTTGTGATCGCTAATTAGTTAATTATTCGGATTCATAAATGCAGATTCGTCCCTTATTAGAGCTTTTAGCTGATGGAAATTTCCACTCAGGTCAGGAAATTGGTGAGTGTTTAGGTGTGTCCCGCACTTCTGTGTGGAAAATGGTTAATGCAGGGTTGCCGCTAGGAATTGACCTAGATGTGCAGAAAGGGGTGGGATATAGGATTCCTGGTGGGTTGGACTTGCTGGATGAGGAGGCGATTAATCACTGGCTTGCGAGCAATGCTCCCGGGAAGGTGTGCTACCACCAGTTTAATGAGATCGAGTCGACGAATGCTTACTTGATGGATTCAATGCATAGCGTTGATGAAGGTGTCGTGCATATCTGTGCTGCTGAAATGCAGACGGATGGGCGAGGACGGCGAGGTAAAGTGTGGTGCAGTCCGTTTGGTCAGAATCTCTATGTAAGCATTGCTTTTCATTTGTCAGGGGGGGGAGAGCGCCTTTCGGGATTAAGTCTGGTGGTAGGTATTGCTGTAGTGCAAGCAATAGAAGCATTTGGCTTTAGTGGTGTGAAGCTGAAGTGGCCAAACGACATCTATGTCCATGATGAAAAGCTGGGTGGGATTTTAGTTGAACTAACGGGCTCGCCGGCAGATGGCTGGAAGGTGGTTGTGGGTGTGGGTCTGAATGTGTATATGAAGGATGGTGAAGTCAGCAAGTCAATTGATCAGCGCTGGACATCCTTGGTTGTATCTGGTGGGCGTGATTTAGGAAATATCAGTAGAAATGCTGTTTTACTTTGTCTATTGGATTGTATTTTCAAAACGTTGGCTCAGTACGAGCTATCCGGTTTCTCCGGGTTTATGGATGAGTGGCATCGTCTTGACTATCTACAGGGTAAGGTTGTTCAGGTTTTAGGTACGGACAAGTCTGGGGTTGTATTGGGGGTGCAAAGTGATGGTGCGCTTAGGTTGAGGATGAGCAATGGGGGCAATTTGGTGGTAAATGCGGGAGAGGTAAGTGTTCGTGCGTTGCTGGATTGACCTGGATGCAGGTAATAGTTCACTGAAGTGGCGTGTACGTAAGGGGGATGCGGTTTTGTCGCGTGGGCGCTGCACATATTCTAATCTGGATATGCTAGAACGCGAATTGGTCATTCATGAGGTGGAAGGGGCGTTGGTTTCTTGTGTTTCGGGAATAGGCTTCGAAAATGAGTTGCGTAAACTTTTATCTAGGTCTATTCGGGGCGAGGCGATAGCTTTTGCCAAAGCTACGAAGCAGTTTGGTGATGAATTAATAAATGCCTATTTGGCTCCTGAATGTCTCGGCATTGATCGTTGGTTGGCGCTCCTGGCATCAAGGCGGAAAACTGATAAAGACTTTTGTGTTGTCGATTGTGGTACCGCGATAACTGTCGATTTCGTTTGTGCGGGTATACATTGCGGAGGCTATATCTCACCAGGATTGCCGCTTTTGACCAAAGCAGTGAATAGAGGCACGGCTGCTGTCAGGGTCAATGATGGAGATTTCTCAAAAGTCCGTCCAGGTGTAAGTACCTCTGAGTGTGTTAGTCGGGGGGTGGCTCAGTTGTTTTTGGGGGGCATAAATCGCATGCTTTCCCAATTTCCATTTGAGGATCTCTTTTTAACCGGAGGAGATGCGAATCTCTTGTTTGACAATATTGATCGTACAAAGTATTCGAATATCACTGTCGTGCCAGATTTGGTTCTGGATGGGCTCGTCGTGATGTTTGGCTCGGATTTTGAGAGGGATGCGTGAGACTCATATTTTTAACACTGTTGTTGGCAAATCTCGCGATGCTTCTTTTTTCTGTGCAATCTCAAGAGCAAGTGGTTGAGGGTGCGGGAAAGGAAAGAGTGCAAGAGGGCGATGCTCTCGAACTCTTGCTGCTGGAAGAGATATTTGTCGGTCATGCCGGAGAGGAGGCAAAAGATAATGAGGGGGCGCTTTCGAATCCGGTAGTTGATGAAGGTATGGGGTCGTTGGGAGGTGCTTGTTTTCTGGTGGGACCAATTGATGAGATTAAAAGTATTTCAGATATTGTTAGGCGGGCGATAGATGCTGGTGCGATGTCCAGAGAAATTACCCAGGTAATTCCGATGGCACCAATGTATTGGGTTTATGTTGGGCCATTTGCTGACCAAACAAATGCTCTCAAGGAGTTGAAAGTGTTGCATGGTCAGCGGATTGATGCTTATTTGATTGCGCGAGGTGAACTAAAAAATGCGTTATCGCTAGGTGTTTTTGAGAATCTCGATATGGCAGAGGCATCAATGGAAAAAAGGAAATCGTTGAATCCTAAGTTGACAGAGCGCCCGAGGTTCAAAAAAGTAAGGTGGCAGCTTCTTATTTGGGGTGACGATTCTGCCGAAAAGTATTCGGAAGATAAGCTACTAAAGGAATTTGCATTATCTGATGGTGAAATTAGAAAAATTAGTTGTAAAAGTGTTGCATCGGGGTGAGGGTTCGCTTAGTATACGGGCCTCGCGAAAAGCGAGTTGAGAGCTGGTGTAGCTCAGTTGGTAGAGCAGCTGACTTGTAATCAGCAGGTCGGGGGTTCGATTCCGTCCACCAGCTCCAATTTTCTTCAAGTCAAAAGTGCAGAAGTAGCTCGTGGAGGGGTTCCCGAGTGGCCAAAGGGATCAGACTGTAAATCTGACGGCTCAGCCTTCGAAGGTTCGAATCCTTCCCCCTCCACCACTGTGCGGGTGTCGTATAATGGCTATTACCTCAGCCTTCCAAGCTGATGATGCGGGTTCGATTCCCGCCACCCGCTCCAATTTCTTGCTCATGTAGCTCAGTCGGTAGAGCACCACCTTGGTAAGGTGGAGGTCACCGGTTCGATTCCGGTCATGAGCTCCAGATTAGATTGGTCTTGTAATCCCAGGAGTATGTTCAAATGGCAAAAGAAAAGTTTGAGCGCAAAAAGCCGCACGTAAACGTAGGTACAATCGGTCACGTTGACCATGGTAAAACTACGCTGACGGCAGCGTTGACAAAAGTGTGTGCGGAAACCTGGGGTGGTTCTGCAAGAGCATTTGATCAGATCGATAATGCGCCTGAAGAAAAGGCACGCGGTATTACCATTTCTACGGCTCACGTAGAATATGATTCTCCCGCTCGCCACTACGCGCACGTAGACTGCCCTGGTCACGCTGACTATGTTAAGAACATGATCACGGGTGCAGCGCAGATGGATGGTGCAATTCTGGTATGTTCTGCAGCTGACGGCCCGATGCCTCAGACTCGTGAGCACATCCTGTTGTCTCGTCAGGTAGGTGTTCCTTTCATTGTTGTGTTCCTGAATAAGGCGGACATGGTTGATGATGCGGAGCTGCTCGAACTGGTTGAGATGGAAGTTCGCGATCTGTTGAATACCTATGATTTCCCTGGTGATGATACGCCTATCGTTATCGGTTCAGCGTTGATGGCGCTGGAAGGTAAGGATGACAATGAAATGGGTGTGTCAGCCGTTCGTAAACTGGTTGAAACGCTGGATTCATATATTCCTGAGCCAGAGCGCGCGATTGATCAGCCGTTCCTGATGCCTATCGAAGACGTATTCTCGATTTCAGGTCGTGGTACGGTAGTAACTGGTCGTGTAGAGCGTGGTCTGGTTAAGGTGGGTGAGGAAGTTGAGATCGTTGGTGTTCGCGATACGACCAAGACTACCTGTACTGGTGTGGAAATGTTCCGTAAGCTGCTCGACGAAGGTCGTGCAGGTGAGAACGTAGGTGTGTTGTTGCGTGGTACTAAGCGCGATGATGTTGAGCGTGGTCAGGTTTTGGCGAAGCCAGGATCAATCAAGCCTCACTCAAAATTCGAATCAGAGGTGTATATCCTGAGCAAAGAAGAAGGTGGTCGTCATACGCCATTCTTCAAAGGCTATCGCCCACAGTTTTACTTCCGTACTACGGATGTAACTGGTTCTTGTGAGTTGCCTGAAGGTGTAGAGATGGTTATGCCTGGCGACAACGTACGCCTGGAAGTAACTTTGATTACGCCTATCGCGATGGAAGACGGTCTGCGTTTTGCCATCCGTGAAGGTGGTCGTACCGTAGGTGCGGGTGTTGTTTCTAAAATCATTGCGTGATTTTAATAGGCCAGTAGCTCAATTGGCAGAGCGGCGGTCTCCAAAACCGCAGGTTGGGGGTTCGATTCCCTCCTGGCCTGCCACTATTAAAATTGCTGATCAAGTTCGAGTGTTATGAGTACTAAAATAGAAAATCAAGAAAGTCGGTTCGATGGTTTGAAGTGGCTTGCTGTTGTAGTTCTTGTAACTGTTGGGGTGGTTGGCAATTATGCATTTGCCGCTGAATCCTTGTTGTATAGGGTTCTTGCGCTTGTTGTTCTTTCTGGTTTGGCTGGGTATATTGCTCTGCAAACTGTGAAGGGCGATAAATTTGCATCTCTAGTCAAAGAGGCGCGCATTGAGATTCGCAAAGTGGTCTGGCCGACTCGTCAAGAGCTGGTTCAGACTACTATGATTGTGGTTGTATTTGTGCTGGTTGTGGCTTTGGTTCTTTGGGGGATAGACTCTTTGGTGAGTTGGTCAATCTCAGGAATCATTGGCTAGGAGATTTTTAGGTGGCAAAGCGTTGGTTTGTAGTGCAGGCGCACTCTGGGTTTGAGAAGCATGTGATGCGTGCACTCAAAGAGCAGGTTGTGTTGCATAGTATGGATGAAAAGTTTGGCGACATCCTTGTTCCAACTGAAGAAGTTGTGGAAATGAAGGATGGTCGTAAGCGCAAGAGTGAGCGAAAATTCTATCCTGGCTACGTGCTTGTTCAGATGGAAATGGATGATGCGACTTGGCATCTGGTTCGTTCTATACCTAGAGTGTTAGGGTTTATAGGTGGAACGCCAGAGAAGCCTGCGCCTATCACAGAGAAAGAAGCGCAAGCCATTCTTCAAAAAATTGAAACAGGCTCTGAAAAGCCTAGGCCTAAGACATTGTTTGAGCCTGGTGAGGTTGTTCGCATTACTGAGGGCGCGTTTGCTGATTTCAGTGGTGTAGTTGAAGAAGTTGATTACGAAAAGAGCAGGATCAAGGTGGCGGTTCTTATTTTTGGTCGCTCGACGCCTGTTGATTTGGAATTTGGTCAGGTAGAAAAAGACTAAATACGATTTTTATAGTGGCTCGTTGTGAATTCGCAACGGGCTTTTTGTGTCTGTACGGGGAGCTTAATCGGCGATTACCCGTTAGGAGGAAAAATGGCAAAGAAAATAGATGCCTACATCAAGCTACAGATCAAAGCTTGTCAGGCAAACCCTAGTCCACCCGTTGGTCCGGCTTTAGGTCAGCGTGGCGTAAATATCATGGAGTTTTGTAAGCAGTTCAATGCAAAAACTCAGGCTCTCGGAATTGAGCCAGGCCTTCCTACGCCCGTTGTGATTACTGTTTATAGTGATAAGAGCTTTACTTTTATCCTTAAAACCACTCCTGCGACCGTGCTTCTGAAAAAAGCTTTAGGCATCAAGAGTGGCAGTAGTCGTCCAAACTCTCAGAAAATCGGAACGGTCACTCGCGCTCAGCTCGAAGATATCGCTAAGGCAAAAGAGCCCGATTTGACTGCTGCTGATTTAGATGCAGCTGTCCGTACCATTGCTGGCTCTGCGCGCAGCATGGGTCTGAACGTGGAGGGAGTGTAAGATGGCTAAGCTAACTAAGCGTCAGAAGTTGATCCGTGAAAAAGTTGTAGCAGGTAAGGTGTACACTATCGCTGAAGCGGTGGCTTTGCTTGGCGAACTGTCCGGTTCTGTAAAGTTTAAAGAGTCTGTTGATGTTTCTGTAAATTTGGGTGTTGACGCGCGTAAATCTGATCAGGTTGTTCGTGGCGCAACAGTTCTTCCCAATGGGACAGGAAAAACCGTTCGTGTGGCTGTGTTTACTCAAGGTGCAAACGCTGAGAAAGCCAAAGCGGCAGGTGCAGATGTAGTGGGTATGGATGATCTCGCAGAGCAGGTAAAAGCGGGAAATCTGGATTTTGATGTAGTTATCGCTTCTCCCGATGCAATGCGTGTCGTAGGTATGCTTGGCCAGATTCTTGGTCCACGCGGATTGATGCCTAACCCAAAAGTAGGAACTGTAACCCCTGACGTTGAAACTGCTGTAAAAAATGCTAAAGCAGGCCAGGTACGCTACAGAACAGACAAAAACGGCATTATTCACTGCGCCTTGGGGAATGTTGAATTCAGTGCGGAAAGCATTCAGCAAAATCTTGAGGCTTTGTTGGCAGATCTTCGTAAAGCGAAGCCTGCAACGTCTAAAGGCGTATATCTGAAGAAAGTGACTGTTTCTTCGACAATGGGACCTGGTTTGGTAATAGACCAAAGTTCATTGTCATTCTAAAAAATTACTTTGTAGTCTTGGCTCAGGCCTTGGCTGTCAAAGACCGCAGGTGCCCCGCCTAGGTGGGGCTTAATCTCCTGCGCAGACGGTGCGAAGAAGATCACCTCGAGTGTCTCCACCGTAAGGGGTGTCCTTAGGGGCATGTATGGCTAGCCGGAATATCCGGTATGTAAAGGAGAAATCCAATGGCAATTGGACTCGAAGACAAAAAGGCGATTGTAGCTGAAGTCAACGAGGCTGCCAGTGGTGCTTTATCTCTGGTATTGGCTGACTACAGGGGCGTCAAGTCGAATGACATGACTGCTCTGCGTAAGCAGGCGCGTGAGCAGGGAGTATATCTCCGTGTTGTGCGTAATACGCTTGCAAAGCGTGCTGTAGCTGGTACCGAGTTTGAATGCGTTAATGATGTTTTGGTTGGTCCAACCGTTCTGGCTTTTTCTTTGGAAGATCCAGGCGCAGCAGCTCGACTGCTGAAAGACTTTGCAAAAGAGAAAAACGCGTTTGAAATCAAGGCACTATCAGTTGGTGGTGAGTTGTTAGGTGCAGATCAGATCGATCGTCTGGCTACTTTGCCGACCAGAGATCAGGCATTGGCTATGTTGGCTGGTGTTATTCAGGCGCCTATCGTCAAACTGGCACGTACTTTCAACGAGATTCCTACAAAGATTACTCGTGTTATCGCGGCAGTACGCGACCAGAAGAAAGACGCAGCCTAATTTTTGTTTTATTAATTCGTGGAGATCTAAATCATGGCTCTGACCAAAGAAGATATTTTGAATGCAATCGCTGAAATGAGTGTTATGGATGTAGTAGCACTGGTTGAAGCAATGGAAGAAAAATTCGGTGTTTCTGCTGCTGCAGCTGTTGCTGTTGCTGCAGGCCCTGCTGCTGCAGCGCCAGTAGCTGAAGAAAAAACTGAATTTGACATCATCCTGGCATCTGCTGGCGAGAAGAAAGTTAACGTTATCAAGGTTGTTCGTGAACTGACTGGTCTGGGCTTGAAAGAAGCTAAAGCAGTAGTTGATGGCGCACCTGGAACCGTTAAAGAAGGCGCATCTAAGGCTGAAGCTGAAGACGCCAAGAAGAAGCTTGAGGAAGCTGGCGCTACTGTTGAAATCAAGTAAGGTCTTGATGAACGCAAGCGTGTAGTTCCTTAAAATGGCTGGCAGCAAACGCTGCCGGCCTTTTTCTGTTTGATGTGCTACAACTAATTAGTTTTTACCACATTTTTGTGGAACAAGAAGTTTATAGATCTTACCCATTAGCATCTGGTGCTGATGTTAGATGCCAACAGGTGTCGAGTCAAAAAAAGCCGGGGAACCCAAATGACTTATTCCTATACTGAGAAAAAGCGCATCCGAAAAGAGTTTGGCAATCTTCCTACTGTAATGGATGTGCCGTATTTGCTCTCCATACAGTTGGATTCTTATCGCGATTTCCTTCAAATGGATCTCGAGCCAGCTGCTCGCAGAGAGGTCGGACTTCACGCAGCATTCAAATCAGTTTTCCCTATTTTTAGTTTCTCCGGTAATGCTGCGCTGGAATATGTGAGCTATCGCCTGGGTGATCCTGTCTTTGATGTTAAAGAGTGCCAGTTACGCGGAGTAACTTACGCAGCACCTTTGCGTGTGAAGGTTCGTCTGATTATTTATGATAAGGAATCTTCTACCAAGGCGATCAAGGATATTAAGGAGCAGGAAGTTTACATGGGCGAAATGCCCTTGATGACTGATAACGGTACTTTCGTTGTTAACGGTACCGAACGAGTAATTGTGTCTCAGCTACATCGTTCACCTGGTGTGTTTTTTGATCACGACAAGGGTAAGACGCACTCCTCTGGTAAGTTGCTTTATTCGGCTCGAATTATTCCTTATCGCGGTTCATGGCTTGATTTTGAATTTGACCCCAAGGATGCCGTGTTTGTCCGAATTGATAGACGCAGAAAACTTCCAGCATCGATCTTAATGCGCGCGTTAGGTTTTGATTCGCAGCAAATTCTTGAAATGTTCTTTGAGACAAGTACCTTTTCTCTCGAAGAGGATGAGTGCAAACTCGAGTTGGTGCCCAGCCGTTTGCGTGGTGACATAGCGAGTTTTGAGATTAGGGATACCGAAGGTAATGTAATTGTTGAAGAGGGTCGACGCATTACAGCGCGGCATATTCGACAGCTCGAAAATGCCGGTATAAAAGAGCTAGTGGTTCCCCAGAATTATATTTATGGAAAAATTACAGCAAAAGATGTTGTAGACCCCCGTACGGGTGAATTGTTGTTTGAGTGTAACACTGAAGTTACTGAAGCTGTGCTGGAGAAAATGTCTCTGGCCGGAATCAAGCGTCTGGAAACGCTTTATACCAACGATTTGGATTGCGGGCCGTTTATTTCTGATACCTTGCGAATCGATCCTACTCGTAGCCCTCTTGAGGCACTAGTAGAAATCTACCGCATGATGCGCCCCGGTGAGCCACCGACGAAAGAGTCTGCGGAAAACCTGTTCCAGAACCTGTTCTTTACTGAAGAGCGTTATGATTTGTCTGCGGTTGGACGGATGAAATTTAATCGCCGTCTGGGTCGGGATATATCAACGGGTGAAGGTGTCCTGGATAATCAGGATATTATTGATGTACTGAAGACGCTGATTGACATTCGAAACGGTAAAGGTGAGGTCGACGATATCGATCACCTTGGTAATCGTCGTATACGCTCAGTGGGTGAAATGGCTGAGAATCAGTTCCGTGTAGGTCTGGTTCGAGTTGAGCGTGCAGTTCGCGAACGCTTGAGCATGGCGGAATCTGATGGTTTGATGCCGCAGGATTTGATTAATGCGAAGCCGGTAGCGGCCGCCGTTAAAGAGTTTTTTGGATCCAGTCAGCTGTCACAGTTTATGGATCAGAACAATCCTCTTTCGGAAGTCACACACAAGCGTCGTGTTTCAGCGTTGGGCCCAGGCGGTTTAACGAGAGAGCGTGCGGGATTTGAAGTTCGAGACGTTCACCCGACTCACTATGGCCGGGTTTGTCCGATCGAAACGCCTGAAGGTCCGAATATCGGATTGATAAACTCTTTGGCGACCTATGCCAGAACAAACGAATATGGCTTCCTTGAGAGTCCTTATCGCAAAGTTATTGATGGTGTAGTAACAGAGCAGATTGATTACCTGTCTGCCATTGAAGAAAGCAGTTACGTTATCGCTCAGGCTAGCGCCTTGGTTGATCAGGATAATACGCTGATTGAAGAGTTGGTTACGGTTCGTCACAAGAACGAAACAACGGTTATGCCACCTGATCGCGTAAATTATATGGATGTTTCGCCGCGTCAGGTTGTATCTGTTGCCGCTTCGCTCATTCCGTTCCTTGAACACGATGATGCTAACCGGGCCTTGATGGGTTCTAACATGCAGCGTCAGGCGGTGCCTACACTTAAAGCGGATAAGCCTTTGGTAGGAACGGGTATTGAACGCATCGTAGCCCGGGATTCCGGTGTGTGCGTTGTCGCCACTCGAGGTGGTGTAATTGAAAGCGTAGACTCTGCACGTATTGTTGTGCGCGTTAATGATAATGAAGTGGATGCGGGCGATGCTGGTGTGGATATTTATAATCTCACCAAGTATGTTCGGTCTAACCAAAATACCTGTATCAACCAGAGACCGCTCGTGAAGACCGGAGATCAGGTTGCTCGTGGTGATATTCTTGCAGACGGCCCTTCTGTTGATATGGGTGAGCTGGCTCTTGGGCAGAACATGCGTATCGCGTTTATGCCTTGGAATGGATATAACTTCGAGGACTCGATACTAGTATCAGAGCGTGTAGTACAGGATGATCGATTTACAACCATTCATATTCAAGAGTTGACCTGTGTCGCGCGGGATACGAAATTGGGGTCTGAGGAAATTACCGCAGATATCCCCAATGTTGGTGAAAGCGCGTTAGCCAAACTTGACGAGTCGGGCATCGTATATATTGGTGCAGAGGTAGGCCCTGGTGATATTCTGGTAGGAAAAGTGACACCTAAAGGTGAAACTCAATTAACGCCAGAAGAAAAGCTCCTCCGTGCCATCTTTGGTGAGAAGGCTTCTGATGTCAAAGATACCTCTCTGCGCGTTTCTACTGGTACACGTGGAACGGTTATTGATGTTCAGGTGTTTACTCGTGATGGTGTTGAAAAAGATCAACGCGCTACGGAAATTGAACAGTCGGCACTCAACAAATTCCGCAAAGACTTGAAAGACGAGTATCGCATCGTCGAAACGGCAACTTTTGAGCGTCTTGCTGTTGAGTTGGAAGGACAGGATGTTATTGCTGGTCCCGGACTGAAAAAAGGTGACAAGACTACGGCAGAGTATTTAAGCAATTTGCCATATCCTGACTGGTTCAAGCTCCGTATGCAGGATGAAACACTAAATGAGTTGCTGGAAAAGGCAGAAGCGCAGCTGCAGGAGCGTCGCCTAGATCAGGATGCTCGTTTTGAGGATAAGAGACGCAAGCTTCAGACCGGCGATGATCTGGCTCCAGGCGTACTGAAAATTGTAAAGGTTTACCTTGCAGTTAAGCGCCGTATTCAGCCCGGAGACAAGATGGCTGGACGCCACGGTAACAAAGGGGTTATTTCCGTCATCATGCCGGTTGAAGATATGCCGTATGACGAAAATGGACAGCCGGTTGATATCGTGTTGAACCCGCTGGGTGTTCCATCGCGGATGAACGTCGGTCAGGTTTTGGAAACGCACTTGGGTGCGGCAGCAAAAGGCTTGGGTGACAAAATTAACCGGATGCTGGAAGAGCAGCGCCAGGTTGCCGAGGTACGCAACTTCCTTGATCAGATCTATAACGCCATTGGAAATAAGCGTGAAAATCTTGACTCTTTAAGCGACAAAGAGGTTCTGGAACTTGCGCATAACCTGCGTAAGGGTGTGCCCATCGCTACGCCTGTCTTCGATGGTGCAAAAGAGCATGAAATTAAGGAGATGTTACGTCTCGCGGATATCAGCGATACGGGGCAGATTACGCTATATAACGGACGTACTGGTGATAAGTTTGATCGACCCGTCACGGTTGGTTATATGTACATGCTGAAATTGAATCACTTGGTTGATGACAAGATGCATGCTCGTTCTACGGGATCCTATAGCTTGGTTACCCAGCAGCCTTTGGGTGGTAAAGCCCAGTTTGGTGGACAGCGTTTTGGTGAGATGGAGGTGTGGGCACTGGAGGCATATGGTGCTGCTTATACACTTCAGGAAATGCTGACAGTTAAATCCGATGATGTGAATGGTCGTACTAAGATGTATAAGAACATTGTAGATGGCGATCACCGCATGGAGCCTGGAATGCCAGAATCCTTCAACGTATTGGTGAAGGAAATTCGATCTCTCGGTGTAGATATCGAGCTGGAAACAGAGTAACAGGAACGTAATTAAACAGGCCTGGGGCGGGATAAACCGCCTCAGAGCAACTCCATTTAGGGCGCACTCAAATGAAAGATTTGTTAAACCTGTTGAAAAATCAGAATCAAAAGCAAGAGTTTGATTCGATTCGTATTGGTCTGGCTTCGCCAGAAATGATTCGTTCCTGGTCCTACGGTGAGGTGAAAAAGCCAGAAACGATAAACTATCGAACCTTCAAGCCTGAACGGGATGGCCTGTTCTGTGCAAAAATCTTTGGGCCTATCAAAGATTACGAGTGTCTTTGCGGAAAATATAAGCGCTTAAAGCATCGTGGCGTAATCTGTGAAAAGTGTGGCGTTGAGGTCGCACTCGCTAATGTTCGCCGTGATCGTATGGGGCACGTGGAGCTGGCAAGTCCGGTAGCACACATTTGGTTTTTGAAATCGTTGCCTTCCCGAATCGGTATGCTTCTGGATATGACTTTGCGTGATATCGAGCGCGTGTTGTATTTTGAATCTTACATTGTTATTGATCCGGGGCTCACCACGCTTGAAAGAGGTCAGTTGCTTTCTGATGAGCAATATTATGAGGCCTTGGAAGAGTTTGGTGATGATTTTGACGCAAGGATGGGGGCGGAGTCAGTTCAGGCGATGTTGGCCGAGATCAATATCGATGAAGAAATTGCCACTATCCGTGAGGAAATGCCTAACACGGCGTCAGAAACCAAGCTTAAAAAATATGCGAAGCGTCTGAAACTGCTGGAAGCATTTCAATTATCCGGCAATCGTCCTGAGTGGATGATTCTTGATGTTCTACCAGTACTGCCGCCGGATCTCCGTCCTTTGGTGCCGCTGGATGGCGGGCGTTTTGCTACATCGGATTTGAACGATCTTTATCGTCGCGTAATCAATCGTAACAACCGATTAAAGCGCCTTCTGGAGCTTAGTGCACCTGATATCATTGTTCGTAATGAAAAGCGCATGCTACAGGAAGCGGTGGATGCGCTGTTGGATAATGGTCGTCGTGGAAGAGCGATTACCGGATCAAACAAGCGTCCGCTTAAATCTCTGGCTGACATGATTAAAGGTAAGCAGGGTCGTTTCAGACAGAACCTTTTGGGTAAGCGTGTCGACTACTCTGGACGTTCTGTAATCGTTGTTGGTCCGAGCCTGCGTCTTCATCAGTGTGGTTTGCCTAAGAAAATGGCACTCGAACTCTTCAAACCTTTTATCTTTAGCAAGCTGGAGCACCGTGGTTTAGCGACCACTATCAAAGCGGCTAAAAAGATGGTTGAGCGCGAAACCGCTGAAGTTTGGGATATCCTCGCCGAAGTGATTCGAGAGCATCCGGTGCTTCTGAACCGTGCACCTACGCTTCACAGATTGGGTATTCAGGCATTTGAGCCGGTATTGATTGAAGGAAAGGCCATCCAGTTGCATCCGTTGGTTTGTGCCGCTTACAACGCGGACTTTGACGGTGACCAGATGGCGGTACACGTGCCGCTGACATTGGAAGCGCAATTAGAAGCACGTGCGTTGATGATGTCCACGAACAATATTCTTTCCCCAGCCAACGGTGAGCCTATTATTGTTCCTTCTCAGGATGTGGTGCTAGGGCTGTATTACATGACGCGTGATCGTGTAAATGCCTTAGGCGAAGGAATGGTGTTTGCGGACATTAAAGAAGCTTCTCGTGCCCACGGAGCAAAAAAGGTTGATCTCCAGGCGAGGGTAAAGGTTCGTATTACCGAGGTTTTATTTGATGACGACGGTAATAAGTTCTCAAAGACTTCTATTTTTGATACGACCGTAGGCCGTTCATTACTGTTCGATATCCTGCCTGATGGTTTGCCATTTGAACTTGTTAACAAGGCGATGACCAAGAAGGCGATTTCACGTCTTATCAACACCTGTTACCGTCGTTGTGGGCTGAAAGATAGTGTTATTTTTGCTGACCAATTGATGTACCTGGGCTTTGCACAGGCAACATCTTCCGGCTCTTCTATTGGTGTAAACGATTTCGTTATACCTGACGCGAAGGAAGGTATTATTAATGCCGCTACTGCTGAGGTGAAGGAAATTGAATCCCAGTTTTCATCCGGTTTGCTGACTCAGGGTGAAAAATACAACAAAGTAATTGATATCTGGTCCAGAGCAAATGACAAAGTGGCGAAGGCCATGATGGAAACGCTCGGTAAAGAACCGGTTGTGAATAAGAAGGGTGATACCGAGTTACAGGATTCTTTCAACTCTGTATATATGATGGCTGATTCCGGTGCACGGGGTTCCGCAGCTCAGATTCGTCAGCTGGCTGGTATGCGTGGACTGATGGCTAAGCCAGATGGCTCGATCATCGAAACGCCGATTACGGCGAATTTCCGCGAAGGCCTGAACGTTCTGCAGTACTTTATCTCCACTCACGGTGCGCGTAAAGGTTTGGCGGATACTGCGTTAAAAACGGCAAACTCTGGTTATCTGACTCGCCGATTGGTCGATGTTGCTCAGGATCTCGTTGTGACTGAGGTTGACTGTGGAACAGATGACGGCCTGTTGATGACGCCTCTGATTGAAGGCGGTGATGTTGTTGTGCCATTGGGCGACCGGGTTCTGGGTCGCGTAGCGGCGAAAGACATTTATGCGCCAGGCGATCGTGAAAATGTTGTACTTCCCGCAGGAAGTTTCCTTGATGAAGCCGGCGTGGAAGCAATTGAAAAAGCCGGTGTGGACGAGATGTGGGTGCGCTCTGCCATTTCGTGTAATACCAAGTTTGGTGTTTGTGCCAAGTGCTATGGTCGGGATCTCGCTCGCGGTCACCTTGTTAACGTGGGTGAAGCGGTGGGTGTCATTGCAGCACAGTCAATCGGTGAGCCTGGAACACAGTTGACCATGCGGACCTTCCACATCGGTGGTGCGGCCTCACGGGCATCGGCGGTAGATAATATTCAGGTTAAGCATGGTGGTACTGCACGCTTGCATAACATGAAGTCTATTTCCAAGCCTGATGGCAATCTTGTTGTGGTATCAAGATCTTCTGCATTGGCTATTGCTGATGATCACGGTCGCGAGCGTGAATGGTACAAGTTGCCATATGGTGCGGTATTGACCGTGAAGAACGGCGAGCACGTTGAGGCTGGGGCAATCGTAGCTAAATGGGATCCGCATACGCATCCTATTATCACTGAGGTTGCCGGTACGGTGCAATTTGTAGGAATGGAAGAAGGTATCACCATTCATACACAAACTGATGACTTGACAGGTTTGTCCAGCATTGAAGTGATCGATCCAAAAGATCGTCCGGCTGCGGGTAAAGATATTCGACCATTGGTTCAATTGGTGGATGCTCAGGGTAATGAATTGAAGTTTCCCGGCACTGATACTCCGGTACAGTACTTTTTGCCAGCGAATGCGCTATTAAGTATTCGTCATGGTGACAAGGTTTCTGTCGGTGACGTTATTGCTCGTATTCCTCAGGAAACTTCAAAGACGCGAGATATTACCGGGGGTCTGCCACGAGTTGCAGATTTGTTTGAGGCTCGTAAGCCTAAAGAGCCTGCGATTCTTGCAGAAATTAGTGGTACGGTCAGTCTTGGTAAAGAAACGAAAGGCAAGAAGCGAGTGGTTATCACGCCATTAGACAATTCTGATCCTTTTGAAATTCTGATACCGAAGCATAGACAGCTGAACGTTTTCGAAGGTGAAAAGGTAGAGCGTGGAGAAGTAATCTCTGATGGTCCGGCTAATTCCCACGATATTTTGCGTTTGCTGGGTGTTGTTGAACTAACCAAATATATTACAAACGAAATTCAGGATGTTTATCGTTTGCAAGGGGTTGTGATCAACGACAAGCATATTGAGGTTATTGTTCGCCAGATGTTGCGTAAGGTAGAAATACTGGATTCGGGCGATACCGATCTCATTAAAGGGGATCAGGTTGAGTACGTGAAGTTGCTTGAAGAAAACGAAAAGGCTGATCTGAAAGATGGGATACCGGCTCGTTTCGAACGCCTCTTGCTGGGTATTACCAAGGCGTCACTGGCAACGGAGTCCTTCATTTCTGCGGCTTCATTCCAGGAGACAACTCGCGTGTTAACGGAAGGTGCGGTAACAGGTAAGCGTGATTACCTCCGAGGTTTGAAAGAGAACGTGGTTGTTGGGCGTCTCATTCCGGCGGGTACGGGTTTAACTTATCATAGCGAACGTAAGCGCAAGAGTAATGCTGCTGAGGGACGAGGAGTTAGTGCTGCGGAAGTGGTAGAGGCTCTCAGCTCCGAGTTAAACAAATAGACGGCTAATTAAGCCTCGATTTGTAATGGCAAGTGATCTGGCTAGGTTGTTGTATAAAAATACTGCAACCTATTGACTAGGTGGGGAGGTGTGTTTAGACTTGCCTCCCTTAATTTGGCCCAGTTTTGGGTTTTTTATATTCAACAGTTGGAGTTAGCTTACATGGCAACGATCAATCAGTTGGTTCGTAAGCCCCGTAAACGCCCAGTGACCAAGAGTGATGTTCCTGCATTGCAGAACTGCCCTCAGCGTCGCGGTGTTTGTACACGCGTTTACACTACTACCCCTAAGAAGCCGAACTCGGCACTTCGTAAGGTATGTCGTGTACGTTTGACGAGTGGTTTCGAAGTAACGTCCTATATTGGTGGTGAAGGTCACAACTTGCAGGAACACAGTGTTGTTCTTATTCGTGGTGGTCGGGTTAAGGATTTGCCTGGTGTGCGTTATCACACCGTTCGCGGTAGTCTCGATACTTCAGGTGTCGCCAAGCGTCGTCAAGCCCGTTCTAAGTACGGTGCTAAGCGTCCTAAGGGTTAATGTCAATAAACTTGGTTTGTTTTCAGGATAAGAGTAAGGCCGACGAATTCTCGGACGCACCTGAAGACCTTAAATAGAGGGCTTATCATGCCAAGAAGAAGAGTTGTAGCGAAACGTGATGTGTTGCCGGATCCTAAGTTCGGAAGTCAGCGTTTGGCGAAGTTTATGAACCATGTAATGGTTGATGGGAAAAAAGCGGTTGCTGAAAAAATCGTATACGGCGCGTTAGATGCGGTTCAGTCCAAGTCTAAAAACGATCCGTTGGATATGTTTGATAAGGCGTTGGAAAAAATTCAGCCAATGGTCGAGGTGAAGTCTCGTCGTGTTGGTGGTGCTACCTATCAGGTTCCGGTAGAAGTGCGTCCTTCTCGTCAGGCAGCGCTGGCTATGCGTTGGTTGGTAGAATATTCGCGCAAGCGTGGTGAAAAGACTATGGCACTTCGTTTAGCGGGCGAGATTCTGGATGCAGTAGAAGGTAAAGGCGCAGCTGTTAAGAAGCGTGAAGATGTGCATCGTATGGCAGAAGCCAACAAGGCGTTCTCTCACTACCGTTTCTAATATTGCGAGGAAAGGATTGTGGCTCGTACTACTCCGATTGAAAGATACCGTAATATCGGTATCTGTGCTCATGTTGATGCGGGTAAGACTACTACTACTGAACGTGTCTTGTTCTACACCGGTCGTTCACACAAGATTGGTGAGGTTCATGATGGCGCTGCCACTATGGACTGGATGGAGCAGGAGCAGGAGCGTGGTATTACAATTACTTCTGCGGCGACAACTGCATTTTGGAAGGGTATGGGTGCACAATTCCCTGAGCACCGCATCAATATCATTGATACTCCTGGGCACGTAGACTTCACTATCGAAGTCGAGCGGTCATTGCGGGTTCTTGATGGTGCAATTGTAGTGCTTTGTGGTTCGTCTGGGGTTCAGCCTCAGACGGAAACGGTTTGGCGTCAGGCAAACAAGTATGAAGTTCCGCGAATGGTCTTTGTTAATAAGATGGATCGTTCGGGTGCGGATTTTGAGCGTGTTGTAGATCAGTTGCGTAAGCGGTTAGGCGCCAATGCGGTGCCTTTGCAGATGACGATTGGTGCTGAAGAAGAATTTAAAGGTGTGGTTGATCTGGTCAAGATGAAGTCTATCATCTGGAGTGAAGAAGATCAGGGCACTACATTTACTTACGGGAATGTCCCGGAAGAGATGGTCGAGCATTGTGAAAAAATGCGAGAGTATCTGGTGGAGGCGGCGGCAGAAGCTTCTGAGGAGTTGATGGAGAAGTATCTTGAAGAAGGTGAGCTCTCCGAGGATGAGATTAAGGCGGGTATAAGGAAGCGCACGCTGGCAAATGAGATCGTTCCTGTTCTTGGTGGTTCTGCTTTTAAGAATAAGGGTGTTCAAGCGATGCTTGACGCGGTTATCGAGTATTTGCCTTCGCCAACTGAAGTTAAAGCAATTGAGGGTGTGCTGGATGATGGCTCCGAGGCAATTCGGAAGTCTGATGATGCTGAGCCGTTCTCTGCATTGGCCTTCAAGATAGCGACAGATCCATTTGTGGGTACGTTGACGTTTGTTCGAGTGTACTCAGGTGTTTTGGAATCTGGTACAGCGGTTTATAACCCGGTTAAAGACCGAAAGGAAAGAATCGGGCGCATGGTACAGATGCATGCGAATAATCGCGAAGAGATAAAGGAAGTTCGCGCTGGTGATATTGCTGCCTTGATTGGGGTTAAGGATGTGACCACGGGTGATACGTTATGTGATCTTGAGAAAAAGATTACGTTGGAGCGTATGGAGTTTCCGGAGCCGGTCATATCTGTAGCGGTTGAGCCTAGGTCTAAGGCGGATCAGGAGAAAATGGGGATTGCGTTAGGTAAATTGGCGCAAGAGGATCCTTCGTTTCGTGTTCACACAGATGAGGAAACCGGCCAGACCATTATTTCGGGTATGGGGGAACTTCATTTAGATATTATTGTCGACCGTATGCGTCGGGAGTTTAAGGTTGAGGCGAATATTGGTAAGCCTCAGGTTGCTTATCGCGAGGCGATTCGCAACACCTGTGAAATTGAAGGTAAGTTTGTCCGGCAGTCTGGTGGACGCGGACAGTATGGTCACGTATGGATTCGCTTTGCTCCCCGTGAGGACGGCTTGGAGGGTCTTGAATTCGTGAATGAAGTGGTTGGTGGTGTTGTTCCCAAAGAATACATTCCAGCTGCTGAGAAGGGTATTGCTGAGCAGATGAAAAATGGTGTTCTTGCAGGATACCCGCTACTTGGCTTGAAAGCGACTATTTTTGACGGTTCTTATCATGATGTGGACTCGAATGAAATGGCGTTTAAAATCGCAGCCAGTATGGCAACGAAGCAGTTGTCGCACAAAGGCGGTGCAGTATTGCTTGAGCCTGTAATGAAAGTTGAAGTGATCACGCCAGAAGAAAATATGGGGGATGTTGTCGGGGATTTGAACCGGCGACGCGGTCTTATTCAGGGTATGGATGAGAACTCATCTGGCAAGGTGATAAACGCAGAAGTTCCGCTTTCTGAGATGTTTGGGTATGCGACTGATCTGCGTTCAGCAACACAGGGTCGTGCGACCTACGCAATGGAGTTTTTGAAGTATTCTGAAGCTCCGAATAATATTGCAGACGCAATTATCAAAAGAAATGGTAAGTAAAATTTAGTCTCTCACAAATTTAAGAGGTGTAATCGTGGCAAAAGAAAAGTTTGAGCGCAAAAAGCCGCACGTAAACGTAGGTACAATCGGTCACGTTGACCATGGTAAAACTACGCTGACGGCAGCGTTGACAAAAGTGTGTGCGGAAACCTGGGGTGGTTCTGCAAGAGCATTTGATCAGATCGATAATGCGCCTGAAGAAAAGGCACGTGGTATTACCATTTCTACGGCTCACGTAGAATATGATTCTCCCGCTCGCCACTACGCGCACGTAGACTGCCCTGGTCACGCTGACTATGTTAAGAACATGATCACGGGTGCAGCGCAGATGGATGGTGCAATTCTGGTATGTTCTGCGGCTGACGGCCCGATGCCTCAGACTCGTGAGCACATTCTGTTGTCTCGTCAGGTAGGTGTTCCTTTCATTGTTGTGTTCCTGAATAAGGCGGACATGGTTGATGATGCGGAGCTGCTCGAACTGGTTGAGATGGAAGTTCGCGATCTGTTGAATACCTATGATTTCCCTGGTGATGATACGCCTATCGTTATCGGTTCAGCGTTGATGGCGCTGGAAGGTAAGGATGACAATGAAATGGGTGTGTCAGCCGTTCGTAAACTGGTTGAAACGCTGGATTCATATATTCCTGAGCCAGAGCGCGCGATTGATCAGCCGTTCCTGATGCCTATCGAAGACGTATTCTCGATTTCAGGTCGTGGTACGGTAGTAACTGGTCGTGTAGAGCGTGGTCTGGTTAAGGTGGGTGAGGAAGTTGAGATCGTTGGTGTTCGCGATACGACCAAGACTACCTGTACTGGTGTGGAAATGTTCCGTAAGCTGCTCGACGAAGGTCGTGCAGGTGAGAACGTAGGTGTGTTGTTGCGTGGTACTAAGCGCGATGATGTTGAGCGTGGTCAGGTTTTGGCGAAGCCAGGATCAATCAAGCCTCACTCAAAATTCGAATCAGAGGTGTATATCTTGAGCAAAGAAGAAGGTGGTCGTCATACGCCATTCTTCAAAGGCTATCGCCCACAGTTTTACTTCCGTACTACGGATGTAACTGGTTCTTGTGAGTTGCCTGAAGGTGTAGAGATGGTTATGCCTGGCGACAACGTACGCCTGGAAGTAACTTTGATTACGCCTATCGCGATGGAAGACGGTCTGCGTTTTGCCATCCGTGAAGGTGGCCGTACCGTAGGTGCGGGTGTTGTTTCTAAGATTCTAGCGTAAGTATTAGTAGAGTCTGAGATGGGAAGGCCGCCGTTAGGCGGCCTTTTTGTTTATTATTTGTTCGCAGTATGTTGACACTGCTTTCGGCAGGTCATACAATGCGGCTCCTTTTTTTTAGGTTATGCCTAAATAAATATGAACTGGAGTTTTGTGAAAATGCAAAGCCAAAAAATCAGAATTCGGCTTAAGGCGTTTGATTATCGCCTGATTGACCAGTCTGCGCAGGAGATTGTAGATACTGCAAAGAGAACTGGTGCTCAGGTGCGTGGTCCAATACCTCTGCCGACTAAGAAAGAACGTTTTACAATTTTGATTTCGCCGCATGCCAATAAGGATGCACGGGATCAGTATGAAATCAGAACTCATAAGCGTATGCTCGATATTGTCGAGCCAACTGAAAAAACAGTTGATGCGCTGATGAAGCTCGACTTGGCTGCGGGTGTAGATGTTCAGATTAGCTTAGGCTAAACGAACCCGTAAAGCTGGGTGTAACTGAAGTAAAGGCCGTAGAGGGTTAAAGCCCCGTACACTTAGAGGTGAAAAATGGCTATTGGTTTAATCGGTCGTAAGGCTGGTATGACTCGCGTCTTTCTAGAAGATGGGCGCTCTGTTCCTGTGACTGTTATTGAGGTTTCAGGTAATCGTGTTACTCAAGTTAAGACACCAGAAGTGGATGGCTACTCTGCTATCCAGGTAACTGCTGGTGCTCGTCGCGCTTCTCTGCTTAATAAGGCTGAAACTGGTCACTTTGCGAAAGCCGGAGTGGAAGCTGGTCGTGGTCTTTGGGAATTTCGCTTGAAAACGACAGAAGGCTCCGAGCTGACTGTTGGTTCTGAATTGAGCGTTTCTCAGTTTGAAGCTGGTCAAAAAATTGATGTTACCGGTACTTCCAAAGGTAAGGGTTTTCAGGGTGTTATAAAGCGCTGGAACTTCTCCATGCAGGATGCCACTCACGGTAACTCATTGTCACATCGTGCTCCTGGTTCAATCGGTCAGAACCAAACTCCCGGCCGCGTTTTCAAAAATAAGAAAATGGCGGGTCATATGGGTGCAGAACGCGTTACTACTCAGACTCTAGAAGTTGTTCGTATTGATGCTGAACGTGGGCTGCTATTGGTTAAGGGTGCGGTTCCTGGTGCAACCGGATCGGATGTGGTTGTAAAGCCAGCGGTTAAGGCCTGAGGGGAATTGCGATGGAACTAACTATTTTAGGTACAGGTAAGGGCTCCGTCAGTGTTTCTGATTCGGCTTTTACGAGAGATTTTAACGAGGCTTTGGTTCACCAGGTAGTTACGGCGTACCTATCTGCAGCGCGTCAGGGTACTCGCAGCCAGAAAACTCGTTCTGAGGTAAGTGGTGGTGGTAAGAAGCCTTGGCGTCAGAAGGGCACTGGTCGTGCTAGAGCGGGAACGATTCGTTCACCGTTGTGGCGTACGGGTGGTACCACATTTGCTGCCAAGCCTCAGGATCACAGTCAGAAAGTAAATAAGAAGATGTATCGTGCTGCGATGCAATCTATATTTTCTGAGCTGCTTCGTCAGGATCGTTTGGTTGTTGTTGAGTCGCTGGATATCGCAGAGCCAAAGACAAAGTTATTTGTCGAAAAGATGAAGTCTTTAGGGCTTGAGTCTGGTTTGCTGGTAGATGAATCTGTTGAGAAGAACCTGTATTTGGCTGCACGTAATGTGCCGCACGTAGATGTGCGTGATGTCGTTGCAGTTGATCCAGTTAGCTTGGTTGCGTCAGAGAAGGTTGTAGTGACTGTATCTGCGCTGAAGAAGATCGAGGAGATGCTGGGATGAACCAAGAGCGTATTTATAAAGTAATTCTTGGACCACATGTTTCTGAAAAGGCATCGCTCGCGGCTGAAAAAGGCCAGGTGGTTTTTCGCATAGCTAATGATGCGTCAAAGCCTGAGGTCAAAAAGGCGGTTGAACAGTTGTTCAATGTCAAAGTCCAGGCGGTACAGGTGGTCAACATCAAGGGCAAGACAAAGCGTACTATGCGCGGTCTCGGTAAAAGAAATGACGTTCGTAAGGCGTATGTAACGCTTGCGGAAGGTCAGGACATCGACTTTTTGGCCGTCGAGTAATAGAGGAGTCGTCACATGCCAGTTGTAAAAACCAAGCCAACGTCTCCCGGTCGCCGTCACGCGGTCAAAGTGGTCAACACTGAACTGCACAAAGGCAAGCCTTTTGCGGCTCTGGTAGAGAAGAAAAACAAAAGTGGTGGTCGTAACCATTATGGTCGCGTTACTACGCGTCACCAAGGTGGCGGTCACAAGCAGCTTTATCGCGTCATTGATTTCAAGCGCAATAAAGATGGGGTTCCGGCGGTAGTAGAGCGTTTGGAATATGATCCAAACCGTACCGCACACATTGCTTTGCTTAAGTACCTTGATGGTGAGCGTCGCTATATTATCGCGCCTAAAGGTTTGAAAGCAGGTGATGAAGTTCGTTCTGGTGATATGGCTCCTATTCGTGTAGGAAGTACCATGCCATTGCGAAATATGCCCGTAGGTAGTGTCGTTCACTGTGTTGAATTGAAGCCTGGTAAAGGTGCTCAGTTGGCACGTAGTGCGGGTGCTTCTGTTCAGTTGATTGCGCGTGAAGGTGCGTACGCTACTATTCGTCTGCGTTCAGGCGAAATGCGTAAGGTTCCTGTTGAGTGTCGTGCAACACTGGGCGAAGTATGCAACAGTGAACACAGTCTGCGTGTACTCGGAAAAGCGGGTGCAACACGTTGGCGCGGCATCCGGCCAACAGTACGTGGTGTTGCTATGAACCCAGTTGACCATCCACACGGTGGTGGTGAAGGGCGAACTTCTGGCGGACGTCATCCTGTAACTCCATGGGGTGTACCGACCAAAGGTTATAAGACTCGCAAGAACAAGCGTACTGATAAGATGATTGTTCGTCGTCGATCGGCCAAGTAAGTAATTAGAAGAGGATTACGCTGTGCCACGTTCTTTGAAAAAAGGTCCGTTTATAGACCTGCACTTGTTAAAGAAGGTTGAAACAGCTCTGGAGCAGAACGATAAGAAGCCAATTAAAACCTGGTCTCGTCGTTCAACAGTGTTTCCAGAGATGGTGGGTTTGACTATTGCTGTTCATAACGGGCGTCAACACGTTCCTGTTTATGTTACAGAGGATATGGTTGGACATAAATTAGGTGAATTTGCTGCAACTCGCACTTATCGTGGTCATGCCGCTGATAAGAAAGCGAAAAAGCGCTGATTCTGGGAGGTTTTAGATGGAAGTAGCAGCGAAGTTAAAAGGTGCTCGCCTATCGGCTCAGAAGGCACGCTTGGTGGCAGATTTGGTTCGCGGGAAGCCCGTCGAAGAAGCACTTAACATTTTGACCTACTCCCCCAAAAAGGGAGCGGTGATCGTGCGTAAGGCGCTTGAGTCTGCGATTGCTAACGCTGAGCATAATGATGGTCTTGATGTCGACGATTTACGTGTTTCAACAATATTCGTTGATGAAGGTCCTTCCATGAAGCGTATCAAGCCACGCGCGAAGGGCCGTGCTGACCGTATTACAAAACGTACGTGTCACATCACGGTCAAAGTTGCCGATAAGTAGGAGATGCTCAGATGGGTCAGAAGGTACATCCTAACGGAATCCGACTGGGTGTTGTGAAAGAGCACAACTCAGTTTGGTTTGCCGAGAAGAAAGATTATTCAAAGAATTTGCTCAACGATATCAAGGTACGTGAGTATCTGATGAAGAAGCTTGAAAAGGCTTCAGTGAGCAAGGTTGTGATCGAGCGTCCAGCACAGAACGCGAAGGTAACTATTCATACTGCACGTCCTGGTATCGTAATTGGTAAAAAGGGTGAAGACGTAGAAAAGTTGCGCTCCGAAGTTGGTGCCATGATGGGCGTTCCAGTGCACATCAATATTGAAGAGATTCGCAAGCCTGATCTTGATGCAAAACTGGTTGCTATGAGTGTTGCCAGTCAGCTCGAGCGTCGAGTAATGTTCCGTCGTGCTATGAAGCGTGCGGTTCAAAATGCGATGCGTCAAGGCGCGAAGGGCGTGAAAGTTCAGGTCAGTGGTCGTGTAGGTGGGGCGGAGATTGCGCGTACTGAATGGTACCGTGAAGGACGAGTTCCTCTTCATACGCTGCGCGCAGATATCGATTATGCAACGCATGAAGCGTTGACTACTTACGGTATCATCGGCGTTAAAATTTGGATCTTTAAGGGTGAAATCCTTGGCGGAATGGAACAAGTTCGCGCTGAGAGATTGAGCGCCCGCAAAAAAGCATCTAAGTAAGAGGGCTCCTTATGTTACAACCTAAACGTACCAAGTTTCGTAAAGTACAGAAAGGCCGTAACCGGGGCTTGGCTCATCGTGGTAGTAAGGTTAGTTTCGGTGAATTCGCGTTAAAGTCGACTGGTCGTGGCCAGATCACAGCGCGTCAAATCGAATCTGCCCGTCGTACCATTAGCCGTACGGTTAAGCGTGGTGGTAAAATCTGGATAAGAATTTTTCCTGACAAGCCAATCACACAAAAGCCCCTGGAAGTTCGTCAGGGTAAAGGTAAGGGTAGCGTAGAATATTGGGTTGCCCAAATCCAGCCTGGCAAAGTGTTGTATGAAATCGAAGGTGTCTCTGAAGAAATGGCAAGAGAAGCCTTTGCATTGGCTGCAGCCAAGTTGCCTGTTCCCACTGCGTTTGTTAAGAGGACGGTGATGTAATGAAGGCTAAAGAATTGCGCGAGAAATCAGTGGATCAGTTAAAAGAAGATCTGTTGACTCTGTTGAAAGAGCAGTTCAATTTGCGCATGCGCAAAGCGACGGGTCAGCTTAATCAAAGCCATTTGGTTGGCAAGGTTAAGCGTGATATCGCTCGGGTTAAGACAGTGTTGACACAGAAGGCAGGTGATTGATTATGACTGATACTGCATCCAATGCTCGCACGCTAAGCGGTAAGGTCGTTAGCAACAAGATGGATAAATCCATCACAGTATTAGTTGAGCGCCGTGTAAAGCACCCGATTTACGGGAAATATGTGAAGCGCTCTACTAAGTTGCATGCACACGACGAAAATAACCAGTGCAATATCGGCGATACAGTGACTATTCAGGAGTCACGCCCTCTTTCCAAGACTAAGTGTTGGAAACTGGTAGAAATCGTTGAGCGTGCTGAAAAGGTTTAAGTGTTGTTCGATGTATTGTACGTCGACGCATTGAATAGTTTCGGAGATTATCCATGATTCAGACGCAAACCATGCTTGATGTCGCTGATAACAGCGGTGCTCGTCGCGTCATGTGTATCAAGGTTTTAGGCGGATCACACAGACGTTACGCCAATATTGGCGACATCATTAAGGTAACTGTGAAGGAAGCAATTCCTCGCGGTAAAGTAAAAAAAGGTCAGGTGCTTAAAGCAGTTGTTGTTCGCACTCGTAAGGGTGTGCGTCGTCCAGACGGATCACTGATTCGTTTCGATGGCAACGCAGCGGTATTGCTGAACAATCAGGAAGCGCCGATTGGTACTCGTATCTTCGGGCCGGTAACCAGAGAGTTACGTGGTGAGAAGTATATGAAAATCATCTCTTTGGCACCTGAAGTGCTATAAGGACGGGAGCCAGTTATGAACAAGATCAGAAGAGATGACGAAGTCATCATCATAGCCGGCAAGGATAAAGGCAAGCGCGGGAAAGTTTCTCGCGTACTTGCCGACGGTCGTGTATTAGTTTCTGGGATCAATATGATCAAGAAGCATACAAAGCCGAATCCAATGCTCGGAACACCAGGTGGAATTGTTGAGAAGGAAGCCCCTATTCAAGCTTCAAATGTTGCGATTTTTAATGCCGCATCTAACAAAGCTGATCGTGTAGGCTTCAAGGTCTTGGAAGATGGTTCCAAGGTTCGTATTTACAAGTCCAATAACGAAGTAATTGGAAGTTAAGGCGAACAGGTGATTGCTATGCCAAGAATGAAAGAAGTCTACCAAAAAGAAGTCATTGCTGCGTTGCAGAATGAATTTGGCTACAAAAGTGTTATGCAGGTCCCTCGCATTGAAAAAATCACGCTGAATATGGGCGTTGGTGAAGCGATCGGTGACAAGAAGCAGCTTGAGTTTGCTCAGGCTGACTTGGAAAAGCTTGCGGGTCAAAAATCTGTTGTGACAAAGGCTAAAAAGTCTGTTGCCGGATTTAAGGTTCGTGAAGGTTATCCGATAGGCTGTAAGGTTACGCTTCGTGGTGATAGAATGTGGGAGTTTTTCGAGCGTCTAGTGGATATTGCTATTCCTCGAATTCGCGATTTTCGCGGCTTGAATCCCAAATCCTTCGATGGCCGTGGGAATTACAGCATGGGCGTTCGCGAGCAGATTATCTTCCCTGAAATCGAGTACGACAAAGTCGACAAGATTCGCGGATTAGATATCACCATCACAACGACTGCAAAGTCGGATGATGAAGGTCGTGCGATGCTTAAAGCCTTCAATTTCCCATTCAAGAAATAGGGTGCGGGATCATGGCAAAGATTAGTATGAAAGAGCGCGAATTAAAGCGCGAATTAACCGTAGCCAAGTACGCTGAAAAGCGTGCGGCGCTAAAAGATATCATCAAGAATCCCAATATTTCTGACGAAGAGCGTTGGGATGCTCAGATGAAACTTCAGCAGTTGCCTCGGAATGCCAACCCTATACGTCTGAGAAGACGTTGTCAGGTTACTGGTCGTCCACATGGTGTATATCGCAAGTTCAAGCTGTCGCGCATTAAGCTGCGTGAATACGGCATGGCCGGTGATGTGCCTGGATTGACCAAGGCAAGCTGGTAATTACTGTTGTTGGTAAGCGGCGGTTTTACCGCCGCTGCACAACTAAAACGCTAAGGAGTCTCATATAAATGAGTATGCAAGATACGCTAGCTGATATGTTTACTCGTATCCGCAATGCGCAAATGGCTGAGAAAAAGACGGTGGAAATGCCTTCATCAAAGATGAAGATTTCTGTCGCTGAAGTGTTAAAAAGTGAAGGTTATATCCAGGAATATGCTGTTACTGGCGAAGTTAAGCCTGTATTGGCGATTGACCTCAAGTACTTTGAAGGCAAGCCTGTCATTTCTCGAATCGACCGTGTAAGTAAGTCTGGATTGCGTCAGTACAAAGGCGCCGATGAATTGCCTAAGGTTTCCGGTGGTCTGGGCGTTTGTATCGTTTCAACGTCACAGGGCGTAATGACCGATCGCGCAGCTCGTAAAGCTGGGATCGGTGGCGAAATTATTTGCACCGTATTCTAGGAGAAAGGCATGTCAAGGGTCGCAAAAAATCCTGTTGCAGTTCCTTCTGGTGTAGAGGTGAAACTGCAAGGTCAGGAAATCGAAGTTAAGGGCGCCAAGGGCGCTTTAAAATTTTCTATTCATAGTGCTGTTGAAGTTAAACAAGATGGCGCAGAGCTAACATTTGCTGCTCGTGATGGCGGCAAGCAATCCAAGGCGCTTGCCGGAACTACCCGTGCGATCATTAATAATATGGTCACTGGTGTTAGTGCTGGATTCCAGAAAAAGCTTCAGTTGGTTGGTGTTGGTTACAGAGCGCAAGCGCAAGGTTCTGCAGTGAACCTGACTCTTGGTTTCTCCCATCCGGTGTCTTATGAATTGCCAGCAGGCGTAACTGCTGAAACGCCAACGCAGACTGAAATCCTCATCAAGGGTGCAGATAAGCAATTGGTTGGTCAGGTAGCAGCTGAAATTCGTGCGTTCCGTCCGCCAGAGCCTTACAAAGGCAAGGGTGTCCGGTTGTCCGATGAAGTTGTAAGACGTAAAGAAGCCAAGAAGAAATAAGGTGTAGAGCTATGAGCGCAAAGAAAGAAGCAAGAGTGCGTCGTGCACGTAGTACGCGCCTGAGAATTCGTGAGCTTGGTGCTACCAGATTGTCAATTCATCGTACACCCAAGCACATCTATGCACAGGTTTTAACTGCTGATGGAAGCAAAGTACTTGCGTCTGCATCGACAGTTGAGAAGGATCTGCGCGAAGGTGCAACTGGGAACATTGAAGCAGCAGAGAAGATCGGAAAGCTGATCGCTGAGCGTGCAAAAGCCGCTGGTGTGACAACTGTAGCTTTTGATCGTTCTGGCTATCGCTATCATGGGCGCGTCAAGGCCCTGGCAGATGCCGCGCGTGAAGGCGGTCTGGAATTCTAAGGGGTCGAATAAATGAGCGTTAATGAGCAAAAGCAGACAGATCTGCAGGAAAAATTGGTACAGGTAAATCGCGTAGCCAAAGTTGTTAAAGGTGGACGTATATTTGCTTTTACCGCGCTTACCGTTGTAGGTGACGGTAATGGTCGCGTCGGTTTTGGTCGTGGAAAGGCGCGTGAAGTGCCAGCAGCGATTCAAAAGGCGATGGATGCCGCCCGTAAAAATATGGTTAATGTTGCGCTGAATGGGACGACACTACAGTATCCGGTTGAAGCTCGCCATGGTGCCTCTCGCGTTTATATGCAGCCTGCGTCAGATGGTACAGGTATCATCGCAGGTGGCGCGATGCGCGCAGTGTTGGAAGTTGCTGGTGTACAGAACGTACTCGCTAAGTGTTACGGTTCAACTAACCCGGTAAACGTGGTTCGTGCAACTATCAACGGTCTCAAAGCGATGCAATCGCCTGAAGCTATCGCTGCAAAGCGTGGCAAAACTGTTGAAGATATTTTGGGATAAGATCATGTCTAAGGGTAAAACACTCAAAGTAACGTTGTTCCGTAGCACAATCGGTCGCCTGCCAAACCACAAGGCTTGTGTTGCCGGTTTGGGCTTGAGAAAAATCGGTCAAACGGTGGAAGTTGAAGATACTCCTTCAGTACGCGGTATGATCAATACAGTTAACTACATGGTTAGGGTTGAAGGTGAGTAAGATGCATCTGAATACATTGAGCCCGGCGCCAGGTGCCAAAACGTCCAAGAAGCGTCTTGGTCGTGGTATCGGTAGCGGATTAGGTAAAACGGGTGGTCGTGGTCACAAAGGTCAGAAAGCCCGTTCTGGTGGTACAGTTCGTCCAGGTTTTGAAGGTGGTCAGCAGCCTTTGCAGCGTCGTTTGCCAAAATTTGGCTTCACGTCGCGTAAGTCTTTGGTGAGCACTGAAGTACGTTTAAGCGAATTGAACGCTGTTTCGGCTGAAGTGATTGATCTTGCTGCGCTAAAAAATGCTAACGTCATCCGTAAGGATATTGAAAGCGTTAAAATTATCAAGTCTGGCGAAATCTCTAAAGCAGTTACAGTGCAGGGAATTCGTGTAACTCAAGGCGCACGCGAAGCTATCGCTGCAGCTGGTGGCAAAGTCGAGGACTAAATGGCGAAGGCATCATCACTACCGGCCGGAATGGGGCAGGGCCTGGCTGAGCTTAAGTCTCGGCTTTGGTATGTGTTCATTGCGATAGTTATCTATCGCGTTGGTGCACATATTCCTGTACCCGGAATCAATCCAGAGCGGCTCTCCGCGCTGTTTCAGCAAAACCAGGGAACGATATTGAGTTTGTTCAATATGTTCTCGGGGGGAGCGCTTCAGCGTATGAGTATATTTGCGCTGGGTATCATGCCGTATATTTCTGCATCGATTATCATGCAGCTATTAACAGTGGTGACGCCTCAGCTCGAGCAACTGAAGAAGGAAGGTGAGGCTGGCAGGCGCAAAATCAGCCAATACACGCGCTATGGCACGGTGTTGTTGGCGACAGTTCAGGCGTTTGGTATGTCAGTAGGCCTTGCTTCCCAGGGTGTTACCTTTGCTGCTGATTTCGGATTTTATTTTGTTGCAGTGGCAACGTTTGTTTGTGGTGCTGTGTTTCTGATGTGGTTGGGTGAGCAGATAACGGAACGCGGGATAGGCAATGGTATTTCATTGCTGATTTTTGCGGGTATAGTTGCAGGCTTACCTGGCGCATTTGGACAATCTTTTGAGCAGGCTAGACAGGGTGAGATTAATATTCTTGCCTTGTTGTTTATCGCGGTGTTTGCAGTCGTTATCGTAGCTTTCGTTGTATTTATGGAGCGTGGGCAGAGAAGAATTACTGTAAATTATGCGAAGCGCCAGCAAGGCAGAAAGGTTTATGCGCAACAAACTAGCCACTTGCCGCTAAAGGTGAATATGGCAGGAGTCATTCCTCCCATATTTGCATCAAGCATATTGTTGTTCCCGGCTTCATTAGGACAGTGGTTTGGTAAGGGTGAAGGTATGGAATGGTTGTCTGACATATCTCAGGCACTCGCCCCCAGTCAACCTCTTTATATTCTGTTGTTCGCGATGGCCGTTGTGTTTTTCTGTTTCTTTTATACGGCGTTAATGTACAACCCGAAAGAAGTGGCAGATAACCTCAAGAAATCCGGTGCGTTTGTTCCGGGAATTCGTCCAGGTGAACAGACAGCGAAATATATAGATGGCGTTCTCACCAGATTAACTCTATTTGGTGCGTTGTACATTACTGTGGTATCTTTGCTCCCCCAATTTATGGTGGTTGCTTGGAATGTGCCTTTCTATTTTGGTGGCACATCACTGTTGATCGTTGTTGTGGTTGTGATGGACTTTATGGCTCAGGTGCAGGCTCATTTGATGTCTCATCAGTATGAATCTCTGATGAAAAAGTCCAACCTGAAAAACTATGGCAGAAGCGGTATTTAACGTTTCTTGACTGCTCGGAGAGACTTATGAAAGTTCGTGCCTCTGTAAAAAAAGTTTGCAGAAACTGCAAAATAATTCGTCGCAATGGCTCAGTTCGAGTTATTTGCGTAGAACCTCGTCATAAACAGCGTCAAGGTTAATCGAAAACGCTGACTGGGCCAAAAATAGCGCTTGATTTAAAAATGATCAAGCGCTATTATTTTGCGCCTTTTTTATGATGTTATATCCACAAGCGAAGCTTTAAAAGCGGAGTAAAATGAATGGCGCGTATAGCCGGTGTCAATATACCCGACAATAAACACGCTGTTATTTCCCTTACCTATATTTATGGTATTGGGCGTACAACAGCTAAGAAGCTTTGCGACGCGACGGGTGTTAGTCCAACTCTGAAAATCAGAGATCTCTCTGAAGAGCAGTTGGATACCTTGCGTACTGAAATCGGTAAGATTACAGTCGAAGGTGACCTGCGTCGTGAAGTGCAAATGAGTATCAAGCGTTTGAAGGATCTTGGATGTTTCCGTGGTCTACGTCACCGTCACAGCTTGCCTGTGCGCGGTCAGCGTACCAAGACCAATGCGAGAACACGTAAGGGTCCACGCAAACCAATTCGTAAATAATAGGAAACAGGAATGGCAAAGCCAGGTACACGTACCCGTAAGAAGGTGAAAAAGACCGTTGTTGACGGCGTGGCTCACATCCATGCGTCTTTCAACAATACCATCGTGACCATCACGGATCGTCAGGGTAATGCTCTTAGCTGGGCAACTTCTGGTGGTTCAGGGTTCCGAGGTTCTCGTAAGAGTACACCTTTTGCTGCGCAGGTAGCAGCTGAAAGAGCCGGTAATGCGGCTGCTGAATACGGCCTGAAAAACCTAGAAGTTATGGTTAAAGGGCCTGGGCCCGGACGTGAGTCCGCTGTTCGAGCACTCAATGCGTGTGGTTACAAGATTACGAATATCGTAGATGTAACTCCTATCCCGCATAACGGGTGCCGTCCGCCCAAGAAGCGTCGTGTTTAACGAGGAGACAGTATAAATGGCTCGATATATTGGACCAAAGTGTAAGCTGTCTCGTCGTGAAGGGACAGATTTGTTTTTGAAAAGTGGTGCAAAGGCACTTGAATCTAAGTGTAACCTTGAAACTGCACCTGGTCAGCACGGCGCGCGTCGCGGTCGTCTGTCTGAATACGGCACTCAGTTACGCGAAAAGCAAAAGGTTCGTCGTATCTACGGTGTGCTTGAAAAGCAATTCCGTGGCTACTACAAAGAAGCTGCACGCAGAAAAGGTGCTACAGGTGAAAACCTGCTTCAGTTGCTTGAACAACGTCTAGATAACGTCGTTTATCGGATGGGTTTCGGGTCAACTCGTGCAGAATCTCGTCAGCTTGTATCTCACAAGACAGTTTTGGTAAATGACCGGGTGGTAAACATTCCTTCATACCAAGTACAGCCTGGAGATGTTGTTAGCATTCGTGAGAAAGCTAAGCAGCAGCTGCGTATTGCTGGCGCGCTTGAATTGGCTGCAAATCGTGGCTCGGTTGAGTGGGTTGAAGTTGACAGAACCAAATTGAGCGGAACGTTCAAGGCGGTTCCAGAGCGTGCTGAACTACAATCTGATATCAACGAAAACCTGATCGTAGAACTTTACTCTAAGTAAGGTTTGGCGGAAATCTCACGAAAAGGGGCAATTATGCAGCGTTCAGTGAACGAATTTCTCAGTCCACGGAACATCGAAGTGCAAGCGTTGGGGCCGACCCGCGCTAAGGTGACACTGGAACCGCTGGAGCGTGGATTTGGCCATACTCTTGGTAGCGCGCTTCGCAGGATTTTGTTGTCGTCGATGCCCGGATGTGCGGTGGTTGAGGTCGAGATCGATGGTGTGTTGCATGAGTACAGTGCCATTGAAGGTGTGCAGGAAGATGTTATTGAAATTCTGCTTAACCTGAAAGGTCTGGCTATTAAGATGCACAGCCGTGATGAGACTACTTTGAGTCTTGTCAAGCAGGGCGCTGGTCCCGTTCTGGCAAAAGATATCAAGTTGGATCATGATGTTGAAATCATGAATCCTGAACATGTCATTTGCCATTTGAGCGGCACTGGCTCAATCAATATGAAGCTTAAGATTGCGCGTGGGCGTGGTTACGAGCCCTCAGATCAGCGCTTTGGTGCCGACGATGAGACTCGCGCTATCGGCCGTTTGCAGCTGGATTCGTCTTTCAGTCCTGTTTATCGGGTGGCTTATGCTGTGGAGAGTGCGCGTGTAGAACAGCGTACTAACCTGGATAAGTTGGTAATCGATCTGGAAACCAACGGAACGATTGATCCTGAGGAAGCGATCCGTCGCGCGGCGACAATTCTTCAGCAACAGTTGGCTGTTTTTGTTGCGTTTGACAATGAAAAGGAGCCAGAGCATGTTGAGGTAGAAGAGGAAGTTGATCCGATTCTGCTTAGACCTGTAGATGATCTCGAGTTGACTGTGCGTTCAGCCAACTGTCTCAAGGCTGAAAATATTTACTACATTGGTGACCTGATTCAACGAACAGAAGTTGAACTGTTGAAAACGCCCAATCTTGGTAAGAAATCTCTTACCGAAATCAAGGATGTGCTCGCGTCACGCGGTCTTTCCTTGGGGATGCGTCTCGAGAACTGGCCACCAGCCAGTTTGCGTGGCGATGACAGAGTCTTCGGCAGTTAGTTCAGGTAAGGAATAAGAAAATGCGTCATCGTAAAAGTGGTCGTAAATTTAATCGGACCAGTGCACATAGAAAAGCTATGTTCAGCAATATGACGGCGTCTTTGGTAGAGCATGAGTTGATTAAAACAACTTTGCCAAAGGCAAAAGAATTGCGTCGCGTAGCGGAGCCTTTGATTACATTGGCAAAAAATGACAGCGTAGCAAACCGTCGTTTGGCGTTTGCTCGTCTGGGTAACAATGCAGCGGTGGCTAAGTTGTTTAATGAACTTGGTCCTCGCTACAACGCTCGCCCAGGTGGCTATTTGCGTATTCTGAAGTGCGGTTTCCGTGCGGGTGATATGGCGCCGATGGCTTACGTAGAGCTGGTCGATCGCCCGGTAGATGCTGAAGCAGTAGATACCGAGTAAGAATAAAAAAACCAGCGAAAGCTGGTTTTTTTATATCTGGATGTTGTGCAATCGATTGAGAAGGTTCAATCGATTGCACACAAGCGCGGACTATCGCACTTCCTTGTTTAAAGATTTGTTGAGCGTCTTTTTCAGAAATTTGCCGGTGTATGAACGCTCGTTCAACGCCACTTCTTCTGGTGTTCCCCAGGCTATTATTTCTCCTCCTTTGTCTCCGCCTTCCGGGCCAAGATCTATTATCCAGTCTGCTGTTTTGATAACGTCCAGGTTGTGTTCTATTACTACAATCGTGTTTCCTTTATCTCTTAGGTGGTGGAGGACGGTCATTAGTTGTCTGATGTCTTCAAAGTGAAGTCCGGTAGTTGGTTCATCCAGGATGTAGATTGTTTTACCTGTGTCTCGTTTCGATAATTCTTTTGCGAGTTTTACTCGCTGAGCTTCCCCACCAGACAGTGTGACCGCTGATTGCCCAAGACGTATATAAGAAAGGCCGACGTCTATTAATGTTTGAAGTTTTCTTGCAATAAAGGGCACGGCGTCAAAGAATTCGCGAGCATCTTCAATGGTCATTTCAAGAACGTCGTGAATGCTTTTGCCCTTAAATTTAATATCGAGCGTTTCCCGGTTATAGCGTTTCCCTTTACATATGTCACAGGGAACGTAAATGTCTGGCAAGAAATGCATTTCTACTTTTATTACGCCATCACCCTGGCAGGCTTCGCAGCGTCCCCCTTTTACATTGAAGCTGAAGCGCCCTGCTGCATATCCTCGGCTTCGGGACTCCTGTGTTCCGGCAAAAAGCTCGCGAATGGGAGTGAATAGTCCGGTATAGGTTGCAGGATTGGATCTTGGTGTACGACCAATCGGGCTTTGGTCGATATCTATGACTTTGTCAAAATGATTTAGTCCGGTAATTTTATCGTATGGGGCGGGCGTTAGGGTCGTCGCTTTATTCAGTTGTGTGCTCGCAATCGGGAAAAGCGTGGCATTGATCAGCGTGGATTTTCCAGATCCGGAGACGCCGGTAACGCAGGTGAATAGCCCTACTGGAATTTCAAGGGTTACCGACTTAAGGTTGTTGCCTCTCGCTCCTTCGAGTGTAAGGCTTGAATCTGGTGTGGCCTGGGTTCGCTTTGGGGGGATTTCTATTTCGCGTCGGCCAGCCAGGTATTGTCCTGTGAGTGACTCTGTTGAGTTCATAATATCGGCAGGACTGCCTTGGGCAATGATTTCTCCGCCATGTACACCCGCACCTGGGCCAATGTCAATCACGTGATCGGCGAGAAGTATCGCGTCTTCGTCGTGTTCTACAACAATTACGGTGTTTCCAAGATCTCTTAGGTGTGTCAGCGTGGAGAGTAGCCGATCATTGTCGCGCTGATGGAGGCCAATGGATGGTTCGTCCAATATATACATGACACCTACCAAACCCGCACCAATTTGTGATGCCAGGCGGATGCGTTGCGCTTCTCCTCCGGAAAGTGTGTCGGCACTTCTGTCCAGCGTTAAGTACTCTAGCCCAACATTGACCAGAAATTGGAGTCTCAGTCGGATTTCCTTCAGGATCTTTTCGGCAATTTCACCTTTCACGCCTGGCAGATGAATATTCGTAAAGTATTCGTGGGCTTTGCCAACAGGGAGAGTCGTGATATAGGGAAGATTTTTGTCTTCAATGAAAACATGCCTTGAAGACCTTTTAAGTCTAGAGCCCTTGCAGTCAGGGCAGCACTGGTTTGTCTGATACCTTGAGAGTTCTTCACGAATGGTTTGTGAGTCGGTTTCTCGGTAGCGTCGTTCAATATTTGGAATGACGCCCTCAAAAGGGTGGCTGCGGTGCATGATGTCGCCACGTGTATTGACGTACTTGAACGGAATGGCTTCCTGGCCGGTGCCATACAAAATCCGGTTTCTGAATTTTTCCGGGAGGTCATGAAATGGTTGGTCAATATTTACGCCGTAGTGCTCGGCCAGACTGGAGAGTAGTTGAAAATAGTATACAGTTCGACGATCCCAGCCTCGAATTGCGCCTTCCGCCAGAGATAAGCTGTCATTTTGAACGAGTTTGGCGGGGTCAAAAAATTGTTTTACCCCTAAGCCGTCACAAGAGCTGCAGGCGCCAGCGGGATTGTTAAATGAAAATTGTCTCGGTTCCAGTTCACTGATGGCGTAACCGCAGTGGGGGCATGCGAAACGGGAAGAGAAAAGGGTTTCTTCTCCGGGCTCATTTTCCATGGGAGAGAGAATGGCGATGCCTTCGGACAGGTTAAGGCAGGTCTCCAGTGATTCGGCTAGGCGCTGAGCGAGATCTTCTCGAATCTTAAAACGGTCAATGACGACATCGATGCTGTGTTTCTTGTTTTTTTCCAGCTTGGGTGTGTCGTCAAGGTCGACGATAATGTTGTCAATTCTGACTCGTACAAACCCCTGGGCTTTCAGGTCTTGAATGACGTGAAGGTGTTCTCCCTTGCGATCCTTGATGACCGGTGCAAGCAGCATGTGTTTGCTGCCTTCCGGAAGCGATAGAATTTGATCCACCATTTGGCTAATGGTTTGTGCTGCAAGCGGCAGATCGTGATCCGGGCAGCGAGGATCTCCTGCTCGTGCAAATAGAAGGCGGAGATAATCATAAATCTCGGTGATGGTGCCGACTGTAGAGCGAGGGTTATGTGAGGTTGATTTTTGCTCAATTGAAATGGCGGGTGACAGTCCTTCGATATGGTCAACGTCAGGTTTCTCCATCATCGATAGAAACTGGCGAGCATAAGTGGACAAAGATTCAACATAGCGACGCTGGCCTTCCGCGTAGAGCGTATCGAACGCAAGCGATGACTTTCCCGAACCGGATAGACCGGTTATTACAACCAGTTTGTCGCGGGGAATGTCGAGATCAATATTCTTCAGGTTGTGCGTTCGCGCGCCCCGTACAGTAATTTTGTCCATAGTTACTTATGTTCGCCATTTGTTAAAAATTAACATTGCATTATACGGGTAGAGCGGGGTTTGTCTCAAAGGTGATTGCGGTTCTTGCAGTTAAGCTTTTTGTCTGCATGTGTAAAGTGGATCTGCTACAATCCGTGGCCTTGTTTACTGTACTGAGGTGTGGGTTAGACATGACCGGAAGTGAGCGACGTTCGGTATTTTCATTGGCGTTACTGTATTCAATGAGAATGCTTGGTTTATTTATGGTGCTGCCTGTTTTTATGTTGCTTGGGCAAGATCTTGATGGGGCTACACCGCAATTGATAGGTATGGCGATGGGCGCCTACGGGCTCAGCCAGGCGTTTTTACAAATTCCTTTTGGCATGCTGTCTGATCGTGTAGGGCGTAAGCCTATGATTCTGCTCGGGCTGGCCTTGTTTTGTTTGGGGAGCTTGCTTGCGGGACACGCGGATTCTATTTATGGCGTGATCGCGGGTCGTCTTTTGCAGGGCGCAGGTGCGATAGCCAGTGTGTTAATGGCATTACTTACCGATCTCACAACGGAAGAGAACCGTACCAAGGCGATGGCGGCTATTGGTATGTCCATTGGTGTTTCATTTTCGGTTGCGCTCGTACTCGGGCCTGTGATTGGGGGGATGTTCGGGTTGTCCGGGATTTTCTATACCACTGCATTTTTGGCACTTGTTGGCGTATTCATTGTTCTGGCCTGGGTACCCACTCCCGTCACCCGGAAGCGTCACCGTGATACCTTGCTGGTGCGAAAAGAGTTGGGCGGGGCGCTGAGCAATCCTCACCTATTGCGCCTGAATAGTGGTATTTTCTTTCTGCATATGATTCTGACCGCGACCTTTGTGGCTGTTCCTCTGTCGCTGGCTGAGCGTGTGGGATTGGATAAATCTCAGCACTGGTGGTTCTATTTGAGCGTAATGGTGACGGCGTTTTTTTCCATGGTGCCTTTTATCATTATTGGTGAGAAGCGGCGTAAGATGAAGCCCGTGTTTGTGGGGGCCGTGGCATTACTGACATTTTCTATGATGCTTGCTCAGTGGGGGCAAAGCGGGTTGATGCGGTTCTGGGGAGCACTGTTTCTCTTTTTTATGGCCTTCAATCTACTTGAAGCGACCTTGCCTTCGCTTGTCAGTAAGCAGTCTCCGGCTGGTGCCAAAGGTACCGCGATGGGCATCTATTCAACGTCGCAGTTTTTAGGGGCATTTGTGGGGGGCTCGATGGGGGGGTATATTCTTTCCCACTGGGGGCTGGATGTGATCTACTTGATAATTGCCGGTGTTGGCCTTGTTTGGTTGTTTATTGCGGCATCGATGCAGTCGCCCAGTTATAGCACGAGTATGTTGCTTAACATTGGGTGTGTTGTAGATTCGGTTGCGGCAGGTCGTTTGTCTGAGGCGCTATTGGCGGTCGGAGGCGTTGAAGATGTCGTTGTTCTGCCTGAAGAGGGGATGGCTTATCTTAAAGTGGACAAGGCTCATTTGGATGAAAATGCGCTGTCGGCCTATGGCAAGTTGACCGTGGCTGCATAGATTTAATGTGATGATTTTCGTACCGTGCAGGGTGTTTTTTAGCGGGCGTTAGGGTCGAAAAAGTAAAAGGTGGAGATTGAAGTATGGCAAAAGGTATTAACAAAGTAATTTTGATTGGTAATCTGGGAAGCGATCCTGACACGCGATATACACCGCAGGGCAGTGCCATTACCAATTTGAATGTGGCGACGGACGAAAGTTACAAAGATAAAAACACCGGACAGATGGTTCCGCGAACCGAGTGGCACCGGGTGGTCATGTTCAACCGACTGGCAGAGATTGCAAAGGAATATTTGCGAAAAGGTTCCAAGGTTTATCTGGAAGGACGTTTGCAGACTCGTAAGTGGCAGGATCAGAACGGGATCGACCGTTATACCACCGAGATCGTCGCCAATGAAATGCAAATGCTGGATTCTCGTGCAGGAGGCGGTTCTGGTGCAGGTGCAGGTTACGATTCTGGTGCACAAGGCGGTGCGCCTAATTATGGTAACGCAGCGCAGATGATGAATAACGAGGCGGCACCAAGACAGGCTCCACGTCAGAATTATGCAAATTCGGCTCCTAATCAGGGATATGGCCAGCCGCCGGCTCAGTCTTATACTCCGCCTCCCATGCCAGAACAGGATATGGGGCTGGATGACGATATTCCTTTTTGAATGTCGGGTAGTTTATAGCCGCCTCAAGGATGAGTGAGGGTGAAATTAAAAGGGTGTCGATGACACCCTTTTTTTGTAAAAGAATCTGTCAAACAGTAAGTTAGTCAACTATTCTCATTTAAGTCGTTAGATTTGTGTTGGATGTATGGGGGTTCATTTGCGCTGGTTTCGTCAAAAACGCATGTCGGGCATGGTCGGTGTGGAAATTCGCCCCGATATGATTGGTCTGGCGTGGGCGAAACGAAATCGTACCTCGTCACAGTTGGAGCTCGTGGGCTTGTCCGGACAGTCTGCGAGTGCCGCACAGCGTAAAACCGTGCTGGGCGAGATGGTAACCTCTGCCGCCTTAAAGGGGGCGCATTGTAATCTGGTTTTGCCTCCGGATCAGTATCAGATGTTTCAAATTGAACGTCCAGCGGTTGAGGAGAGTGAACTGGCTGATGCCTTGCGTTGGAAAGTTAAGGATCTGATTGATTATCCGGTGGATGACGCGGTGATCGATGCGTTCTCATTTCCTGCCGATGCCGTTCGTGGAAGGACCCCGTTACTGAATGTTATATGCGCACGCAAGGCAATGTTGATGGATCAGATCAATCTTCTCAAGGAGGTTGGTCTCACTGTGCATAGTATTGATATTTCTGAGCTTGTATTGAGAAATATTGCGATGAGATTTGATCCTGACGCAAAAGGTATCGCGTTGTTGTATTTGCGGGGATCGCAAGGGATGGTGCTCATGTGTAAGGGCGATACCTTGTATTTTTATCGGCGCGTAGAGTTTGACGTTGAGGCATTAAATGATTTGTCTCGCCAGGAAGAGTTGGTGCAGCAACTCGCATTACAGGTTCAGCGTTCGTTGGATTACTACGAAAGCCAGATGGGGCAGATTCCTCCCGCGCAACTGATACTCTTCAAGGTTTCGGATGAAGTTGCATTAGGGCTTCAATTAGGAAGCTATCTCGCCGTGAAGGTCAGAGAGCTTGATCAGTCAGAGTTATTGGCAGACAGTGTAGAAATTAATGTCAGCTTGAATGACGGGCTGATTGCTATCGGGGCGGCGTTGCGTCAGGAGCTGTCGTCGTGATGCAGCAGATTAATCTCTATACGGACGATCTGCGTCCCAGGCGAGATCCGCTGCCTTTGCCATTAATGTTGGGACTGGTGGTAGGGTTGTGTCTGGTTTTGGGCGCTATTACTTTCTGGAAACAGCAGCAGTTACAAACGCTGGTGGCAAAAAGCGCACTTAAAGATAGTCAGAAGGCAACGATGGAGGTGCAAGTTACGGCGTTGGCAGAAAAAGTCGGGGCAATGCGCCGTGATGAATCGCTGGTGGCATTAAATGGCCGGCTGCGTGAGCGGGTTGAAATTCGAACGGAGTTGCTGAGAACCCTGGGGGGCGTTATTGCGGTGAATCCCTATCGATTTTCTGAGCTGATGTTAGGTTTCGCGCGACAAAAGCACGCACAGATATGGTTGACCCAATTTGGTTTTGGTTCGGGAGGACGGTATTTGCAATTTGCCGGAGTTGCGCTTGCGCCTGAGGCGGTACCGGAATATTTGCAGCAGTTAAGATCGGAAGTAAGTTTTGGCGGTCGCGATTTTCAGTTGTTTTCGTTGCAGGAAGATCTGAATACAGGGACTCCGGGGTTGCGGTTTAATATCGCTTCGGGGCCGAATGTTGACCTGATGCCGGGGTCTAATCCGATGTCACCTGCACAACCGTCAGGACAGTAGAGATGAAAGCATTGTGGTTGTCGCTAAACGAGAAGTATCTTGCGCTTTCACTTCGAGAGCGAATGATCGTATTTAGCGCGTTAGTCATTCTTATCGTGTTCGGGTGGCTGACGTTTTACTTCGATGTGGTGGAAAAGAAGCAAGCGACGTTCAGGCAAAAGATAACAACCGTAGATGATGAAATCGCCCGTATGGCAACGCAGGTCGGCGAGTTGCAAACGCGACTCGACAATGACCCCAACCTGATTCTAAAGTCGGAACAGCGCCAGCTGAATGCACAGTTAGATGCATTGAATGCTGATATTGAGTCGCGGTTAAGTGGGTTATTGGCTCCCGAGCAAATGCTGGATGCACTGCGGAAAACGATATCAGCACAGACCACAGTGCGCCTGCTGGGTGTGCGTAATTTGCCTGCCGCGCCCTATCAGCTGGTCAATCCAAAGCGCGCAGAAATGCAGGCGGCGGAATCTGGGCATGAAGGTGATGAAAAGGCGGCAATCTATTCCCATCAAATGGAGGTCGTGCTGGAAGGTGATTATTTCTCAGTAGTGAGATATGTCCAGCAATTGGAAATGCAGAGCGGCTTCTATATGCAAAGTCTTGACTACGAAGTCATTGATTATCCAAAAGCGAAAGTGACACTACGGGTTTCTACGCTGAGTTTAGAGGAGGCCTGGATTGGTGTTTAAGGCCTCTTTTTATCGGATGTGTTTGTTGGTTGCGCTTGGCTTGATGTCGATTGGGGCACAAGCGCTTGAGCAGACAATAAATGCTGATTCTGTGGGGGGCAGACTAGATTTGCCTGATCCCACACAGCCTGCCGGTTGGAAAAAAAAGTCGCAAATGCAAGCCGCGAAAGTGGCCACTAAATTTACCTTGAATTATTTGCTTGTTAGCCCCTCAAGGCGCCAGGCCATTGTTAATGGTAAGAAAGTGTCGGTAGGGGACTGGGTTGATGGTGCCAGGGTGGCGGCAATCGCCGAGCATGAAGTGCATTTGCAAGTGGATGGAACCACGCGAGTATTACCATGGCGTACCGCGACATTTGGTAAGTCGGTACGTTAGAGCGTTCAGGTCATCCGGAGTAAATGAATGACATCTCGATTGGTCTTTTTAATGAGTCTGCTGTTGCTGGCCTCATGTTCAAATAATCAGCTGATGCAGACACCGGCCTCGGTTTCTACTACCGGGGTTCAGCAAATCAATCAGGCGCTTGATGAATCTATTACGCGTAATGATTCTGCCAAGGCTCCTGACATACCCTTGCCCCCGGGAGTGACGGCGGCGCTGTTACCTCCGATATCTGAATCCGGCGCTAAACCCGTGATTGAGCCCCGGTTTGATCTTGCGGTTGCGGAGGTTCCTGCGAGGGATTTCTTTAGCGGCTTGGTCAGTGGGTCTCAGTACAATGTTGTAGTGCACCCTGGGGTGACCGATAAAATTAGTCTGGAACTGAAAAATGTCACCGTGCCTGAAGTGATGACGCTGGTGCGTGACCTCTACAATATGGATATCCAGGTATCGGGGAAACTCTATAAGGTTTCCGCTCGTCAACTTCGCACCCAGGTTTTTCAGATTAATTATCTCAATATCAAGCGTAGCGGGGGCTCGGAAACCCGGGTCAGCTCCGGGCAAATCACCGGAGGGGGGGCGGCAGATGCGACGGGGAATACTAATGCAGGGTCGTCAGGTTCTAGCAGTAGTCCTGGGGCCGCGCCTTCAACTCAGGTGGGAACCCGGATATCGACAACCAGTGAAGCTGATTTCTGGAGTCATCTTAATGAGACTTTAGGCATGTTGATTGGTGCGGGTGAAGGGCGCTCTGTCGTGTCTACACCGAATGCCGGCATTATCGTTGTCAGAGCGATGCCTGAAGAACTGTTGTCGGTAGAGGACTATCTGCGCCGTGCCGAGTTGATTATGCAACGGCAGGTGATTCTGGAAGCTAAAATTCTGGAAGTGGAGTTATCGGATAACTACAAACAAGGGGTGGATTGGACAGCACTGGAGTCCGGCGCATCGATTGATGCCAATGGTCTGCCTAAAAAACTCATTGGACTGGATATGTCCGGAAAGGAAATTGTAGATGAGATTACTGGAGGGGTGTTTAGTGCCACTGTGAAAGTGGGGGATTTCTCTTCATTCATTCATTTACTGGGTCAGCAAGGCAACGTGCAGGTACTTTCGAGCCCACGCATTTCTACGGTTAACAATCAAAAAGCCGTTATCAAAGTGGGGAATGATGAGTACTTTGTTACTGACATAGCCATTAGTGACAATAACGACACCAGTAACACTTCGACCGATGTGACTATTACCCCTTTCTTTAGTGGCATCGCGCTGGATGTTACGCCTCAAATTGGTGATGACGGAAAGATTACCCTGCATGTGCATCCCACGATTAGCCAGGTTCAGGATCAACAGAAAATCATTTCTGTGGGAACGCGCGATCTCAACCTGCCACTGGCGTTCAGCTCTATCCGGGAAACAGACAGCATTATCAGCGCAAATGACGGCCAAATAGTGGTGATCGGGGGATTGATTCAGACGATCATTCGGGATGTGAACACCTCCGTACCGGTATTAGGTGATATTCCGCTGGTGGGTGAGCTGTTTAAGCAAAAGAACCAGAAGTCGGTTAAAAGTGAGCTGGTCATTCTGCTCCGCCCTTATGTCACCGGAAAAGAGGTCTATCAACGCGATCTCAGGGAAAGTCGTCAACGATTTGGCCATTACGAAGCGTTGTTGTCGAGTCCGAACCAAAGCGAATAAGGCGGGCATGTATGTACGAAGAATATTTTGGATTGCAGGAGATGCCGTTTGCCCTCACGCCAAATACGCACTATTTTTTAAACTCTCCCAGCCATCAGCAAGCACTTGAACTCTTGTTGGTGGCATTGCGGAATCAGGAAGGATTCATCAAGATTTCGGGAGAAGTCGGCACGGGCAAAACCTTGTTGTGCAGGAAATTGCTAAATGCTCTGGAAGCGCCATACGTCACTGCCTATATTCCGAATCCGCAACTTACGCCTGAAGGACTCTACATGGCCTTTGCGGATGAGTTGGGTTTGGACCTGACGACCGAAACACATAGCCATCAATTACTTAAGCGGATCAATCATACGTTGATTGGCCTGGCCAATGAGGGGCATAAAGTTGTGCTAATCATTGATGAAGCACAGGCCATGTCGGAGCAAACGATCGAAGCATTGCGCTTGCTGACCAATCTTGAAACCGAATCTGCGCGACTGGTACAGGTGGTATTGTTCGGTCAGCCCGAACTGGACGAATTATTGTCCCGCCCCAGTTTGCGTCAACTACTTCAGCGGATCACTTTTCAGCAGCGAATTGCACCTTTGGATAGGGAGGCCGTGGCCCATTATGTTCAGCACCGACTGGCTCTGGCGGGTTACAACGGTCCGGCTTTGTTTCAGCGCGCGTCTTTATCATTGCTTGCCAAAGCATCTAAAGGGATTCCTCGCCTGATTAATATTCTGGCGCACAAATCGTTGATGGCCGCGTATGGCGAAGGTGGGCGGGAAATTAGTAAGGCGCATGTCAAGCGCGCCATTCAGGATACCGAGAGTGTTCGAATGCCCCGTTTTGCTTGGTTCTCGCTGGGTGTATTGCTGCTGGTTACGCCGCTTTTGTCGGGAATATGGCCGGGAGTCGGGGCGTGAGTTTATTAAACGACACCTTGCGTAATCTGGAACAACGCAACGCGGCAGGGCAATCGTCTCCGCCGGGCGTTGTTGGCTATCATGGTTTGATGGGGGGCTCGAAGTCGAAAGCTTCGCAGAAATGGCGTGTGCTGTTGATTGCCTGCCCACTGGTGATTGGCGCCACATTCCTGGGTTATCGCTATTGGATGCTATCGCAAGCCTCGTTGCCTGTGATGGCATCTTATTCGGTGCCGCATTCCGAAACTGTCACGCCGGTCGTTGCGTTGCCTGCGATGTCCACCGATCGAACCGTGGAGCGCGAAGTCAGCATTGCGCCAGACGAAGTGCCGGCTCAGGTGCAGAAAACGGAGCCAGCAGTTAATAATATCGAGCCACCGGTGAACTCGGATTCCCATGTTGACGGGTCAGTACCCGCCGTCGTACAGCTATCGGTTGTCGAACCTGCGCCTGCTCCCGTCACGCCAAAAAGAACAGAAGAAATAACGCCAATGGCTACTGTTACTGCCATTGAGTCTAGGCCAGCCAAGGACTCAACATCCAAGCCAAAAGCCACGCAAGTAAAGGAAGTTTTGGCCGAAACACCTATCGAGCCGGCCGAAGTCTCTCCTCTGGACACGACTCCGGTAGTTTCTGCAAAGCTTGCTAAAACCCAGCGACTCAGTGCGGAAGAGCTGGATGCCAGCGCAGCAGCGCATGCACGTAAACTTTTGGCGGAAGGTGCGGCAGTCGACGCAGAAGACTTGCTGAAAAGGCAATTGGCAGTTAATCCCGGTGCGATGCAATCTCGCACTTTGCTGGCAACACATCTTTTCGAGTCGAATCGTGTGGACGAGCTCAACCTATTGCTTGCTCCTCAATACTTATCACTTAGCCCGATGTTGAGGATGCTGGAGGCCCGTTTGCTGTTGGCAAAAGGCCGAGGCGCAGCGGCGTTGGCCGTTATGGAGTCTTCTGTTCCTGAGCTTGAGGGGTATACCGATTACCATGCGCTACTGGCCGCTCTTTACCAACAGGAGCAACGGGCCAGCGAGGCTGTTAACGAGTATGCCTTGTTACTCCGCGAGCATCCTCATGTTGCGGACTGGTGGGCAGGAATGGCGATAGCACTGGACCGCAGTGGTCACTATGAAGGGGCTAAAAAAGCGTACGAACGAGCGCTGCAAACCCAGGGATTGCACGAAGATCTGGCCCGATATGCCCGGGATCGAGTCAATCAGCTTGGTCGTGCTGGCTAATAATTTTCGTGCTCTAAAGCGTTAAGGCAGGCAACGATGATGGCAGAACCCAGAAAGAAACTTAGATTAGGTGATTTGCTGGTACAAAGCGAAGTGATTACCGAGCAGCAGTTGATGTCGGCGCTGCAGGAACAAAAGCGTAGTGGCCGAAAATTGGGGCGGGCGCTTATTGATCTGGGATATGTCGATGAAGAAAACCTGTTATCGATTTTGTCTCGCCAGCTGAATATTCCCTTTGTGCAGTTGCGTAATTATCAGTTCAACAATGAGCTGGTTAAAAAGTTGCCCGAAGCGCTCGCACGGCGTTTTCGTGCCATTGTGCTGGACGAAAAACAGGGAGAATTGCTGGTCGGCATGGCTGACCCGATGGATATCTTTGCTTATGACGAACTTGCGCGCGCACTGAAGCAGCCGATCAAGGAAGCGGTGGTGCGGGAAAGCGAGTTGCTGAATACGCTGGATCTGGTTTATCGCCGTACAGAAGAAATCAGTCACCTGGCGGGAGAGCTTGAAGGTGAGCTGGGGGAAGATGTTTTTGATTTGGCGGAACTGACGGCTACCGGGGATGTTAACGAAGCCCCGGTCGTCAAATTGCTGCAATCCATTTTCGAAGACGCTGTCATGGCCCGAGCCTCGGATATTCACATTGAGCCGGATGAGAGCGTAGTAAGAATTCGCCAGCGCATTGACGGGGTACTGCACGAGCAGGTCATGAAAGAAAAGCGTATCAATGCGGCGCTGGTGTTGCGACTGAAATTGATGTCGGGCCTGAATATCTCGGAAAAGCGTTTGCCCCAGGACGGTCGATTTAATATCCGTGTTAAAGGAAAAAGTATCGATGTGCGTCTGTCGACGATGCCTGTGCAATATGGTGAATCGGTTGTCATGCGTTTACTTGATCAGACGAGCGGGATGCTATCACTGGATGTGATAGGTATGCCCAAAAATGTACTTGATCGATTCCGGATCGCAGTTAGCCGGCCTCACGGTATGATTCTGGTCACCGGACCGACCGGAAGCGGGAAAACAACCACGTTATATGGTGCGCTCACGGAACTTAACAAGCCGGAAGTAAAAATCATCACCGCGGAAGATCCGGTGGAATATCGTTTACCCAGGGTCACCCAGGTGCAGGTTAATGCGAAAGTAGGTCTGACCTTTGCGACAGTGTTACGGGCCTGTTTGCGGCAAGATCCCGATATCATGCTGGTCGGGGAGATGCGAGATCAGGAAACGGCAGAGATTGGTTTGCGGGCCGCCATGACGGGTCACCTGGTGCTTTCAACACTTCATACCAATGACTCTATCTCCAGTGCGATGCGTTTGATTGATATGGGCGCGGAACCCTTTTTGGTGGCCAGCTCGTTGCTGGGCGTCATGGCGCAGCGTTTGGTTCGACGGAATTGTGAGCATTGTGCTCAGCCGTACCATCCTACCGATCAGGAAAAAATCTGGTTGCGTGCGATGCGCCATACCGGTAGCGCCTTGCCAGAGAGCTTTACTAAAGGTGCCGGTTGTTATCAATGCAGTAACACCGGCTACAAAGGACGTATCGGGGTTTATGAGTGGCTGGAAATGGATGAGGCTATGCTGGATGCATTGCGCCGGGCAGACCCCTCCGGCTTTGCAGCCGCCGCAAGGCGCAGTCGTTATTTTGCTCCTCTGGAGCTGTGTGCACTGGAATATGCCAAAGAAGGAAAAACCTCGCTGGATGAAGTATTCCGGGTATCGGCGACACTCGAAGGCGGGGTTGAAGAGAAGCATACTGCCGATAGTGTTGGATTAGCCTGATGGCCCAGTTTCAATTTCGTGGCAGAGATGCCCGAGGTGAAGTGAACCAGGGAACGCTGGACGCTGCGACCAGAGATGCGGCGGCTACCGAGTTGGTCCGTCGGGGAATCACGCCAATTGCTGTCACCGAGATTCAGCAGCCCAAAGATGTGCTGGCGGGGCTAAAGAAGCATCCGCTGTTTGTGCCCAAAATTACGCTGGATGAACTCATTATTATGTGCCGCCAGATGAATGCACTGACGCGTGCAGGCATACCCATTATTCGTGCCATGCGGGGACTGGCGGAGTCCTCTCGTTCAGAAGCCCTGAAAGCCACCTTGCATGATGTGACCAATCGTTTGGAGTCGGGGGTCAGTCTGGCGGCATCCATGCAAGCGCACTCTAAAGTGTTTGATGAGCTGTTTATCAGCATGATTCATGTGGGCGAGAATACAGGCCAGCTTGAGCAGGCGTTTAAACAGCTTAGTGAAAGTCTGGAATTGGAGCGTGATACACGCAAGCGCATCAAACAGGCCACCCGCTATCCGATGATTGTCAGTGGTGCCTTGTTAGGTGCACTCATGATTATTAACTTTTTTGTGATTCCTAAATTTGCCGGTGTGTTTGCGAAATTTGGCGCGGAGTTGCCTTTCGCTACCAAAATTCTGATTACAACCTCAAATTTCTTTATTAACTATTGGTGGCTGCTTGGGGGACTGAGCGTAGGGGCTGTGTACGCCTTCAAGCGATGGGTGAAAACGCCGCAAGGGCATTACCTGTGGGATAAATACAAACTCGGCTTTCCGATTGTTGGCGGTTTGTTTGAGCAGATCACGCTATCACGTTTTTCGCGCAATTTTGCCATGATGCTGGGGGCCGGAGTGACGGTGACCCATGCGCTCGCGATTGCTGCCGAGGCGGCACACAACAAATATATCGGCACCAATATTGCCAGCATGAAAACGGGCATTGAGCGCGGCGATAGTTTGCTTCGAACGGCCAATGCCACCGGGATGTTTACGCCACTGGTTCTGCAGATGATTGCGGTGGGTGAAGAAACCGGTTCGATCGACCGTTTACTGAATGAAGTGGCCGACTTCTATGACGAAGAAGTGGACTACGGGCTGAAGCGATTGGCTGAATCCATCGAACCGATTTTATTGTTAGCCATGGGCGCCATGGTGTTGGTACTGGCGCTAGGGGTGTTCCTGCCTATTTGGGATCTTGGCAAAGCCGCATTGAAATAATGCCAGTAATGCAGTTGAGTCGAGGCGGAAAAGGGGACGATGATGGGTAATCGCAGATTGACCGTATGGATTACCATCAGCTTGATTTCGGTGCTTGCCTTTTTGCTACTGCGGGCGCTGGATCGGGAAGTCGCAAGGGCGGAGCAAGCGGGTTTTCGGATGGTCGTGGCGCAGGTAGAAAGTGTGCTGGCCGTGAAAACCGCAGAACTGGTGGCAAAAGATCAGCGTAATAATCTGAAAAACTTTGTAAATCATAATCCTATGGACTGGATGAATCCGCCCCCTATGAACTATAGTGGAATAGTGACGGAAGCGGGAAGTGGTGGTGCCTCTTACCATAATATGGCTGCGGGCCATTGGTATTTTGATCCGCAAAGGCACTTGCTGGTGTATATGCCGGCCGATACGCAAGGGTTTGTTCGTATCGCCGGAGAAGTGGATTCTTTTATACAATTCAAAGTCACACTGGATTTTTTAGATCGTAATAGCAGCGGCGCTTTTGAGCAGAACAAAGACCGCATTCTTGGACTCAAGCTATTACGGGTCGCCGGACGCGATACGATGAAGTAGATTGTGTGTCACGTTAACAGGAGGCTCGGTGAGTCTGAATAAAACATATCTTCCTTCCTATGCTGTCAGTTACGGCTTCACCCTGATTGAGTTGGTGGTGGTGATCGCCGTGCTGGCCATTTTATCTGCTTTGGCGTTACCGCGTTTTGCGGATATTGCCGACGAAGCACATCGCAGCAGTGTCGAAGGCACCAATGGTGCTTATGCGGCCGCGGTGTCTCTGGTGCGTGCCCAGTGGCTGGTGAATGGAAACCAGACAGCTGTTTCAAACATACGCGGTTTTGGCGATGAAACCGTGGATGTCAGTTCTTCAGGATGGCCTACCGGTGTAAACGGGAATACCAACCCGAACGGGATGTCAGTAGGCGAGTGCAATGACTTATGGACAAAACTATTGCAAACGAGTGCACCCTCGGTCTCAGCGGCTGTGGGGGCGGACTATCAGACCAGCGTGAATGGAGGCGATTGCCGCTATACCTATCAGCGCGACTCGACAGGAAATTACATACAGTACGATCCGAATAACGGTGAAGTGACTGCGGTGATTAATTAATACATATCTCAAAAGCTAAGCTATTTGTCCATTAGGAGTTGTAAATGATGAAAAAACAAGCCGGTTTTACCATGATTGAACTGGTCATGGTGATTGTGATTCTGGGAATTCTGGCAGCTTTTGCCTTGCCTCGATTTGCTGATTTGGGAACCGATGCCAGAAAAGCCTCCATTTCCGGTGTGATCGGATCGATGAAGTCAGCATCTGCCATCGTGCATGCGGGCTGGCTGGCAGGAGGAAGCTCCGGTACAACGTTAACAATGGATGGCGGTGTAGTCATCTCGGTTAATGGATCTGGATATGCTGCATCTCAAGGGGTGGGTACCGGTTCTGGTGCGGATGCTGCCAATGCAGGACATATTGGTCTGGCTGCTGGTATCAGTGCCGGAGATTACACCATTACCCCAGGGGCCGCGACTCTCACGGTCGCGTTGACAGGACTAACCTGTACCGTGACTTATACGGCGGCCTCTGGTGCGGTCACCTCAGCGGGCGCAGATTGTCCTTGATGGTATGCGAACTAATCACCACCCGGCATCTACTAAATTACGTAATGTAGGGTTCACGCTGGTTGAATTGGTCATGGTGCTGGTGGTGATCAGCATCCTGGCGGTCGTGGGGATGTCGTTGTTTGCCAATAAATCGGATTATGCGGTGTATGTCGGCAAACAACAAATCCTGTCCAGCGCGCTACTTGCCCAGCAGGTTGCGCTGGCAACGCAGAATCCACTCACTCCCATAAGTTTTTCTATTTCTCAATCGACGGATGATTGGACGCTTACCGTGATTAAAGGCGGCACGACGCCCATCGAAGTCAGTTCTCAGCAGGTAGAACGATCGGGGGCAACGTTATCCGTTGATGGCGCATTGTTGTCTGGAACGAAGTCTTTTGTTTATGACCGTCATGCTAGTCTGGTGCCTAGAGCCTCGCATGTGCTGCTGCTTTCCGGTTCAAGTACGGCCACATTGTGTTTGTCCTCATCAGGTTATGCCTATGAGTCGACGAATGGGGCCTGTCCGTGAGAACGCGCAGCTTACATTCTGGTATGACGCTGGTGGAACTGGTCATTACCATCGTCGTCATTTCAATCGCCATGGTAGCGGTATTAACGGCTTTTAGTGGTGCGATGGGACGCAGTGCCGACCCGCTCTGGCGCAACAAAACCCTAAAGCTGGCACAGTTATATCTGGACGAAATGACCACCAAGAAATTTGATGAAACCACGCCGGTCGGCGGTGTGCCTGCTTCCACCGCAGTGACTTGTAGCGGACTGGGAGCCGAAGAAGCGGATCGCAGTCTTTATGACGACGTAGACGATTACCACAATCTGAATGAAACCCCGCCGCTCAATCAAAAGGGGGGGGCGCTCAACGGCTATGCCGGCTATCGGGTACAGGTTTCTGTTACCTGCAGCGGTACGCTGGTGGGGGCGGCCGATGATAGTCAGATCAAAAAAATCAGTCTTACTATTACCCCGCCTGGCGAGGCGCCAGTGCTGTTCAGTAGCTTTGTGGGTAACTTCTGATGTGTTCGAGAGGGGCTAAGCCACCTTCCGCCTTTTTATACCAGACAGGATTTACCCTGATTGAGTTAATCATGGTGTTGGTCATTGCCGGTATCATCACGGTGATGTCCATAAACTTTATCAGCCAAACCACATCAGGCTATCAGGATGCCGCCACGCGCCAGCAAATGGCCACACTGGGGTGGCTAGCCTCTGAAAAATTATCCCGTGAATTGCGTAATGCGTTGCCAAATAGTGTGCGCCTGAATGCGAGTGGCCGATGCCTTGAATTTATGCCAACCGTGGCGGCCTCTCACTATATTTCCGTCCCTTGGATGGTCGCAGCCGATCGCTTTAACGGTGTCAGAATTCGTGGCTACGGGGGGGGCGGTAGCAATGAACGGGTGGCGGTTTACCCGGATGATCCCCTTGCCATCTATGCTCAGTCGAATCCCGGGCCGGTCAGTGTCTCTACGGTTGATCAGGTAAACACAGTTTCCGGGGATGAAATACAGGTGGTCTTATCGGCGGCGCATCAGTTTTTAGCTTCTTCCCCGGAGAAGCGTTTTTATATTACCGGGAACCCCGTGACCTACTGCTTTCAGGGCGCCCGACTGTATCGCTATCGTGAGTATGGGGTTCAGGCAACGATAGGGGCCGCATTACTGAATGAGGAGGTGATCGTAGATCGAATTCTCGCGGGAAGTGGAGGGTTTGAAGTAACTGAGGCCTCGCTGACACGTAATTCGGTCATCCGAATGTTTTTTACGGTGACTGATTCCGGTAGTGGTGAATTCCAGCAGATTGACCAAGAAGTGCAGGTGCGTAATGTGCCCTAAACACTCCTCATCACCGATTCGAACATGGCCTCTATATAAACAAGAGCAAGGGTTTGGGCTGCCTGCAGCCATTTTCGTGATCACCGTATTGTCGCTGGTGGTATTGGCATTAAATAGTCTTGATGAGGTGAATGGCATTAGTTTTTCTCAAGATATTAATAGCCAGCGCGCTTTCTATGCGGCAGAAAGTGGCGCACATATCGGGTTGAACCGCCTGTTTCCTGCCGGTGGTTCGGCCAGCGATTGTTCCAATTCATATTTTTCGGGGGTGTCGGTGGATTTTGCGGCACTGGCTGTTACTGGTTTGAATAATTGCTCTGCCCGGGTCAACTGTCAGCAAGACCGTTTGGGGAGTAATAGCTATTTTATGCTGGAAAGCGAAGGTGTGTGTGGTATCGGTGCCGAAATGGCCACCCGCCGAGTCAGGGTGAGGGTGAAGCAATGAAGTGCTGCGCGAAAATAGCTAATGTCTTGATGGCAGCTTGTTTTTGGCTGTGCCTATGGGGCGCTTCCTGGGTACAGGCGCAATGTTCTGCGGACTACTATGGTCTTGCGGCGATCAACGAAGTTTATCGTTTGAGTCAGGGGAGTAATAACCGCTTCTATGTAGAAGTAAAGGTGCTTTCGGCCTCGCTGACGCTGGCTGAGTACGGGAACTGGAAAGTGAAAACCTGTACGCTTAGCGGTTGTTCGCCAGCAATTCCCCTGAGTTCGACAAATACAGCTACATTCCCTTGGCTGGTGGCTGATGAGCCACTGATCGGAAACAAAGATTATATTGATATCAACGGGGGGACATTTGTGACCCTGGTGGATGGCAATGGCGATACGATTGATTACCTCCGGATTAATGGCTACGGATCACCCGACCCGGCCTGTACACCAGCGTTTAACTGGGATTATGCGACCAACAATAACAACACCAAAAATGTACGGCGTGAACCTGACGGAGCGGGGGGGTGGATTGATAGTCCTGGTAACTCCGGGGGGACGACGGAGGGAAATGACAATAATGGTGGCGCGGCCACCGGGCCGAATATTTCCATTGCCGATGCGGCCGCGTTTCAGGGGGACAATTTAGGCTTTACGGTTTCCTTATCGGCGGCTCATTCGGCGGTACTTACGATTCAATATGCCACACAGGATGTGTCCGCCGTGGCGGGTACGGATTATACGAGCCAGACGGGAACGCTCACGATACCCGCCGGGGCGATGTCCGCGGTGATCTCAGTACCGACCTTGGCATCAGGTAACTCCACATCGGTGCAAATGCGGTTGTTGCTCTCCAGTCCTTCTGTGGGGAGCCTGACCGGACAATTAGGTACGGGAACCATTTATCCGACGGCGGTCGCGGAATGGCGATTTGAAGAGTTCTGGAAGGGAAGCTCTGGAGAGGTCGTTGACCAAACCATTCACGGTTTAAACGGGACGGCACGTAACGGCGCTGCAACATCGGTCGGCACGCCTGCGCGTGCCGGTGATCCTGGCACCTGTCGTTATGGCACGTTCGATGGTGCCAACCAATATGTTGAAGTTTCTGACAATACGAAACTGGATTTATCGAATGAGTTAACGCTGACGGCCTGGATTAATCCATCACAAATTCCGACGGGATCCGGCTTGAAAAGCATCCTGTCTAAAGATACTAACTATGAATTTCACCTGAATTCAAGTCGCGAAATATATTGGTGGTGGAATTCATCTACCGGTACCGCACAATCGTTTACTACAACCGGTGCGAATATCCAGGCAGGCACCTGGTATCATCTCGCGCTTACTTATAAGAATGGCGAGCAGAAAATCTACGTTAATGGGGTAGAAAAAGGGAGTCAGACCTTCGCAGGACGGTTACTGACTAATAACCGCCCGCTGCAGATCGGGCAGGATCAAGGCGCATTCGGTCGCTATTTTTCCGGCAGTATTGATGAAGTCCGGATCTACGGGAACGGCTTACCTGCGTCTTTGATTATGGGTATTTATCAATCAACCCATCCTTGTGTTGCGACAGGCGGATGCTCGCAAACGTTTAGTGATGGTATTTCGAGTCATAGTCATGGCAGCGTCACTTTTGGCTACAATGCGCGCCTGCTAAATAGCCCGGACAATGTTCTGGATGTTGCCTCTGTCAGTCAGAATGGCGGTTCAACGACACCGAGTTGCAATTCTGCGAATTGCTCGGCCTCTGGAGGCGTGGTGTCTACACTTAATTTACCCGCATTTCCTGATACTTCCGTCTCCTCCGTTAACCGTTCCGCGTTTTGTATCTGGATCTTTTGCTTCGATCTGGCACTGGGCGATGACGGCAATCAACGTTACCAGCGCATTTCTGCCACGGCTGGGGCGACCATCAATACCAGCACCTATTTTTCCGAATATTTTATCCATCGACTGGAATTGCAAAGCAATACCACGCTGAATTTACGTCCGGGAGACTATTGGATAGATCAATTAACCTTGGGCTCAAATGTCACCATCAATGTGATCGGTGCGGGGACTGCGCGCGTTTACGTGAATCAGGCCATGCAGTTTGGTTATCAGAATCTTGTGAACTCCCCCTCGCTTAACGGTGCAGGAGATGCCAGTAAATTGCTCTGGATAGGGTACAACGATATTACTTTAAACAGCGAAGCAACGCTGAGTGCCGCGCTTTATTCGAAACAGAAGGCGACGCTTATTTCGCCATCCTATCTCTTTGGGGGAGTTGCGGCCGCTAATATTCAGCTGGATAGCAGCGCAGTGGTGGACTATCAGCCATTGGGCTTGGGGAGTGTTGATTTTGCCAGTCTGTGTAGTGGGGGGGGCTGTGCTCTGGGTAGCTTTGCCATTACGCAGCCGGTTTATGGACTCGCGTGTCCTTCAAGCAAAGCAGCGATCTCTATCACGGCCAAGTGCAATGATGGCTCGGGCACGATGTCGGGATATACCGGTACGATTAACCTATCGACCAATGACAATACGCACAGCAAATTCTATGACGCGGCGAATAATCCGATTTCCTCCTATACATTTGTTGCAGGGGATGCCGGTGTTACCACTACTTATTTGTACCACGAGGCGGAAAATGCGTCAGTTATTGTGACGGCCAGCGACCTTGCGGCATCGGTCTCATCAAGTGCAAACACGGGCACTGATTTCAGAACCTCCGGATTTCGCATTGCACAACCTGCGGATTTTATGTGCGGTAGTAACACGACCATGACATTGACCGCTATCGGGCAGAACGATAGTAACCCCGGGGGGGCCTGCGAAGTGCTGACCGGATTTAACGGTTCTAAACCATTTAAAGTGTGGTTTAGCGGAAACCAGGATCAGGCGGAGTCTCCACCCGTTGCCGATGCGATGGCGTCTTTGTCGTTGAATGGGAGTTTGCTCGGTGATCAAAGCCTGCCTGCAGCAGATAACCTGTCTTTGACGTTTAACAGTGGCGTCTCCACGTTGACCGTTGGATACGATGCGCACGTTGGACAGATATTAGGCATCAACTTCATACACGATGCGTCACCTTATGATGGTGTTGTTCTCAATAGCCTGAATGCTTCAACCCATACCTTTATTGTTTCTCCCTATTCGGCTTATTTAAAGGTCAATACTGCAGGGGCCGATTGCGCCACCGAGGATGCGGCCTGTTCGAAATTTGTTAAGGCGGGGGCGGGATTCAGTCACACCGTAGAAATGGTGTGCAGTGATAGTGATAATGCCGATCTCACCGACAACGCACGGGCACAACAATATCAAAGTAATAGTAATCTGACGCTGACTCACACACTGGTGGCCCCGAGTCTGGCCTCTGGTGGTGTTTCAGGAAACCTTGGGGTGGCTTCTGTTGCGCTTACCAATGGGCTGGCCACGGTAGCAACCCAGTCTATCAGCGAAGTAGGGGTATTTACGTTGGGTATACCGGCTTCAACCTATTTCGGCAAAGCCGTTGCCGGCTTTGAGTCACCCGCCATCGGGCGCTTTTATCCAGATCACTTTAGTGTGTTTAGCGAAAACACCGGACAGCTGAAAAATGCCTGTGGTGGCTACAGTTACACGGGGCAGCTTGAATCCATGGCCAGTGGTGCGGGAACGATCAGCTATTTCACTACGCTCGCCGCACCTGCCGTTAGTTTGCCATCGGTCAGAATTACGCCATTTAATGCCTTAGGGGTAGTCACTCAAAATTATTTTGGTGCCTTCCAGAGGCTTACGGCGAACGAAATTACGGTGACGGCTCCGACAGATGACCTCATTGCTAACGGGCTGGATGGCACTACACGGATGGCGTTGCAGTCGTCATTACAGGATGGTGGGTTGTCAGAGATGCTATATTCAGGCGAACGAGGACACTTAAAGTATGAGTTCTCCTCGAGTGATCGCTTTTACTACGTTAAAAATTCAAATTCGCTCAGGCCCCCGTTTAATCCTTCGTTTGCCTTGACGGTCAGCTCAATTCTTGAAACAACCGACGGAACAACTGCGACGAATACGCCGCTATCCATTACACCTGACGGGAGTGGTGTTGAGGTGCGCTACGGTCGCTGGCGGATGGAAAATGCCTTCGGCCCTGAAACGCATGCATTATCGATGCCGGCGATAGCCGAATTCTATTCGGCGACGCAACAGTGGCAAACCAATACAAGTGACAATTGTACGCGGCTCAGTGTGAACGTGCCGACAGATAATCTGTTCCTGACTCCCACGCCGGCTGGCAGTGGTGCAACGCCGGCTGACGCGATACCTGTGGGCACGGCAACCACAAACTTTAGCTTCAATACACTACTGGGTTCGGGGCGGGGCGACTTTTTGTTTAGTCCGTTAAGTGTAACGGGCCAATCGGGCGTGGTGACTATTCATGCCGATTTAAGCCAGACACCCTGGCTTAAATATGATTGGGATGGTAATGGCTCTCTGGATAATAGTCCTGATGCGAGCATCACCTTTGGTCGCTATCGGGGCCACGACCGTATAATTTACTGGCGCGAGATCGATGAATAGCGGTGCCTGCTGATGAGTGAGCGTAAGGCTCACTCATCGTCATCCACGCTGTCTTCGGTTTCCATACCGAGTTCTTTGATTTTTCTTGTTAGCGTATTACGTCCCCAACCCAAGAGAATGGATGCGTCACGCTTTCTTCCGCCCGTGTGTTTTAGTGCGGTTTCAATCATGAGTCTTTCAAATTCAGGCACAATGGTATCCAGAATACCTTGCTTGCCTCGGCGTAATTCCTGCTCCGCGAAGCTTCGCAAAGTTTCCTGCCAGCTGCCGCCCTGAGAGGGTAAATCAGACTGGTTTAGCAGTTCCGGAGGCAAATCAGAAATGTGCACTTCGCGCCCGCTCGCCATGACAGTGAGCCAGCGACAAGTATTTTCCAGCTGGCGAACGTTGCCCTGCCACGAAAGATTACTGATGTACTCTTCGGTTTCCGGGCGTAATTGTTTGGGGTCGACATTGAGTTCCTTCGCCGCCTTTTTCAGGAAATGGTTGGTCAGGCGAGGAATATCCTCTCTTCGTTCACTAAGCTTGGGTAAGTGAATGCGGATTACATTCAGGCGATGAAACAGATCCTCCCGGAATTTACCTTCGTGTACCAGCTTCTCCAGATTCTGGTGTGTGGCAGCAATGATTCTTACATCGACCTTGACCGGTGTTGCACCACCGACCCGGTAAAACTCACCATCTGCCAACACCCTTAATAAACGGGTTTGCGTGTCGGCAGGCATGTCGCCAATTTCATCCAGAAAGAGTGTGCCGCCATTGGCTTGTTCAAATCGCCCCTGACGCTGACCTCCTGCGCCGGTAAAAGATCCCTTCTCGTGCCCGAATAATTCGGATTCGATCAGGTCTTTGGGAATGGCTGCCATGTTCAACGCGATAAAATTGCCCTTAGAGCGAGGGCTGTGCTGGTGTAGTGCCCGTGCGACCAGCTCTTTACCTGTTCCGGATTCCCCATTGATGAGTACGGTAATATTGGAGTGAGACAGGCGACCAATGGCGCGAAAAACTTCCTGCATCGCAGGTGCTTCACCAATAATTTCGGTGCTGCGTTGTAACGCTTCACTGCTTTGGCTTTGTTTCTGTTCACGGAGTTCAATGGCGTGGGCGATAGCTCTTTTTACCAGTGCTACCGCTTCATCAATGTCGAAAGGCTTGGGAAGATAATCAAACGCACCGCTTTGATAGGAAGAAACCGCGCTCTCCAAATCAGAATGCGCCGTCATAATGATCACCGGTATATCCGGATACTCTTCCTTGATTTGCGCGAGTAGATCCAGTCCGTCGATTCCCGGCATCCGGATATCACTGATAATCGCATCAGGCTTTTCGCGAGTCAGGCGGTTCAGAACACCTTCCCCGCTTTCAAAACTTCGTATATTCAACTGCTCCTGTTCCAGCGCTTTTTCTAGAACCCAGCGAATTGAACGGTCATCATCAATGATCCAGACGTTGGATGCTGTGCTCATGCTTTACGCTCCAGCGGTATGTAAATAATAAAGTTGGTATTTCCCGGTTCGCTTTCGCACTCCACCAGGCCTTCATGCTGCCCGATAATGCCCTGCGTAATAGAGAGTCCGAGGCCAGAACCCTCCGGACGGCCACTCACCATGGGATAGAAAATATTCTTAAGAAAGCTATCAGGAATGCCCGGTCCATTGTCGATAATGTCAATTCTGACCACCAGCCGGTGCCTGGTATGTCCAATTGTAAATTGTCGCAATGCCCGGGTTCTCATAGTAATCTGGCTGGGTTTGCCATTTTGGGTTGACAGCAGTGCCTGCATCGCATTTCTCGATATATTGAGAAATGCTTGAATAAGTTGCTCCTTATCGCCAGGAAGCTCTGGAATGCTGGGGTCGTAATCCTTCACAATGTCTATGGCACCGTGAGACTCCACTTGAATCAGGTTCGCCACGCGCTCCAGCACTTCGTGAATATTAACTTCCTCTCGCTTGAATACTTTATTGGGGCCGAGCATGCGATCTACCAGATTTCTCAGTCGATCGGCTTCTTCAATAATAATATGAGTGTATTCGTGCAGGTTGGGATCAACGAGTTCACGTTCCAGAAGCTGGGCGGCGCCTCGAATTCCTCCCAGCGGATTTTTAATTTCGTGCGCCAGTCCACGCACCAGTATGCGGGTAGTTTCCTGTTTGGCGAGCAGGTCTTCTTCCCGGCTGATGCGTATCAGTCGATCACGTGGTTGTATTTCCATCAACAGCGTTGGTTCTTCGGCTCCCATGAAGAGGGCAACACTATAATCGGCCCGAATTTTACTGCCGCTGGGAAGCATGAATTCGGCTTCCCGACGGGTAAAGGGATGTCCGTTGTGTAGTGTATCCAATAAAATTTGGGATTCTCTTTCAGACTCTGGAAACAGGTCGTTGATACGAAAACCCAGTACGCGTTTACCGCTGGCTTCAAAAAGCATTTCAGCCGCAGGATTTAAAAAGATAATTTCCAGCGACTCATTGAGCATTAACAACGCCGTAGACAGGCTTTCAAGCAATTTCTGGTAGTTTAGATTGTTTGACATGGCGCTTTCGTTTCCTTTGTTAAGGGAATGAAAGGCAAAAAATGCACCAAGATTGATAAGTTGCTGATGAGAATGATTGATTGCCCTTGGTTCCGCGTGCTGTGGACCATTTTGGCGCAAGACTGTGGGCTTCTGTAAAAGCTATTTTGCACCAAAATGGTGAGGCCTGCTATTTGCTTGGTGTGGTCTGGGAACGGTTTGCTATAGGGCGGTGAATGGTTATCGAAAGTGATGTGCTCGATATCAGTTTCATTCCCATGTTATCAATGATGGAAACCTGCAGATTATGCGTTCCGCGATCGACATTTTGTAATGTGGTAGAGGTGCTGGCACCGGTATAGGCCACTTTTCCATCGATGGTAAGCCGAAAAAGATGCCCTGAAGCAATTTCTGGCTGTGCACTAAAAGTGACATCCACGCTCCCATCTGGCGCATGAAAGGCGCTGCCATTTGCCGGACTGGTAATTTCAAGTTGGGTATAGATTGCGCCATCGCCTTTGTTTGTCTTTTCTGGCGAGCTTTCTTTCGACGTCTCTGCTGCGGGTGTTCTCATATCGATGGTTTGTGTCGGCCTGACGGTGATCTTCTCTGCATTTTCTGTCGCATGGTCACTGAAGTGGACAACCCCTTTGGCGTCTGTCCAGCGGTAAATGTCATTTCCAAAAGTATTGCCGGATATCACCAGTGTACAGAACACAAGAAGTTTGAATTTAGCCTGTGTATTAGCATGTGTCAGCATGACATATTCCTGTGGGGCATGAGCGCGAACGATTGCGGGATGTGATTCCAATATAGCAATAACTTTAAGGCGGGGCGAGGCCGTCTGTCTGCGCCTGAGACCGTTCGGTGGAGTAGGGGGCGATGGTTTTAGGTGGTTGAAAACGAAAAAAACCCGGCTTAAAAGCCGGGTTTTTCCTTATTGTCAGGTTAACTTGGCAAGGCCAGGCTAACTTAGCAAGTCAGGACTAGCTTAGCAAGAGTAGTACATGTCGAACTCAACAGGGTGAACTGTCATGTTCAGACGCTCAACGTCTTTACGCTTCAGTTCGATGTAAGCAGCGATCATATCTTCGCTGAATACGTTACCGCGAGTCAGGAACTCGTGATCTTCTTCCAGGTAGTTCAGAGCCTGTTCCAAAGAGTTACACACGGTCGGGATAGACAGTGCTTCTTCTTTTGGCAGATCGTACAGATCTTTATCCATTGCATCGCCAGGATGGATCTTGTTCTGGATACCGTCCAGACCAGCCATCATCAGCGCTGCAAAGCACAGGTAAGGGTTCGCACCTGGATCAGGGAAGCGAGTTTCAATACGACGTGCTTTTGCACTGGTTACGTAAGGAATACGAATAGATGCAGAGCGGTTACGGGCAGAGTACGCCAGCATAACAGGTGCTTCAAAACCAGGAACCAGACGCTTGTAAGAGTTGGTTAACGGGTTAGTGAAAGCATTCAGTGTGCGCGCGTGCTTGATGATACCGCCGATATAGTACAGAGCAGTTTCAGACAGACCTGCGTAAGCGTCACCAGCAAAGATATTTACGCCATCCTTAGACAGAGACTGGTGAACGTGCATACCAGAGCCGTTGTCACCTACCAGAGGCTTAGGCATGAAAGTAGCGGTTTTGCCATAAGCATGTGCAACGTTGTGTACGCAGTACTTCAGAATCTGAACTTCGTCTGCTTTGGCGATCAGGGTGTTAGCGCCCACGCCGATTTCACACTGACCTGCAGTTGCTACTTCGTGGTGGTGAACTTCGATGTTCAGACCCATCGCTTCCATCGCATTACACATTGCACCACGGATATCGTGCAGTGAATCTACAGGCGGTACGGGGAAGTAGCCGCCTTTAACGCCAGGACGGTGACCAATGTTTCCGCCTTCGATATCTTCGTGAGATACCCAGGAAGCTTCTTCAGAGTGAATAGAGTACATAGAGCCGTTGATGTCACTCTTCCACTTCACGCTGTCGAAGATGAAGAATTCAGGCTCAGGACCAAATACCGCTTTGTCAGCGATGCCGGTAGATTTCAGGTATTCTTCCGCGCGGCGAGCGACAGAGCGAGGATCACGATCGTAACCCTGCATGGTTGAAGGCTCTACGATATCACAGGTTACGTTCAGCGTAGTTTCTTCAAAGAACGGGTCAATCACAGCCGTACTGTCATCCGGACGGATGATCATGTCAGATTCCTGAATACCCTTCCAGCCTGCGATTGAAGAACCATCGAACATTTTGCCGTCAGTAAACAGGCTTTCGTCCACATCTTTGGCGGGAATAGTAACGTGCTGCTCTTTACCGCGAGTATCGGTGAAACGCAAATCTATCCACTTGACGTCGTGCTCTTTGATGAGCTTCAGAGATTTCTCTGACATTCCGTTTTCTCCGTTGGTAATTGAACTAAGAACAATTGACTGGTTACCCTTTTTTATGGTCCCGAGCTGCGCTGAAACGCCCAAATTAACGGGTATTTGATTGAGCAGTCAGGTGAGCTTTGGCAAAGAGTGGCCAAATTGAGCAGAGAATAGCACGAAGTGTTCGCTGTTTCTCTACTATTTAATGTCGAATAAACACAAAAGCAATATGCTTGCCATAATAGCACTGTTCTAAAAAAGTGCGATATTTCCTGCAGGTGGCTGCAGAAAGGTGTGATGTTGGTATTCGCCGGCAGCAATGAGTGCATCATTGTGGTGCTTTTGTGGGTTTAGGTGCGTCATAATGGTGCAAGCTGGTTTTTTGTTGTGATTTTTTGGTGCGAACAACCGCTACTTTCAGTTAGCGGCGTACCTCTGTATAATCCGCATCCATTTTCCACCATCCTTCAGGTAAAACTTTGTGATTGAGAATCTTCGCAACATCGCCATTATTGCGCACGTTGACCATGGTAAAACTACATTGGTAGATAAACTGCTGCAGCAGTCAGGCACCCTTGATCGTAAGGATCAAGGCGCAGAGCGCATCATGGACTCGAATGATCAGGAGCGCGAGCGCGGCATTACCATTCTGGCTAAAAACACCGCTATCCGCTGGAATGATTATCGTATCAATATCGTGGATACTCCCGGGCACGCCGACTTTGGTGGAGAGGTGGAGCGCGTTTTGTCTATGGTTGACTCGGTGTTGCTGCTGGTCGACGCTGTTGATGGGCCTATGCCTCAGACGCGTTTTGTTACCCAGAAAGCATTTGAAAAAGGGTTGTGTCCAATCGTTGTTATTAACAAGATTGACCGTCCCGGTGCACGACCAGACTACGTGCTGAATGAAGTATTTGATTTGTTTGATCGTCTTGGCGCAACTGACGAACAATTGGATTTTCCTGTCGTTTATGCCTCAGCGATCAATGGTATTGCGGGCCTGGATCCGGAAGAAATGGCTGAGGACATGTCGCCATTGTTCCAGATGATTGTTGATAAAGCACCCATCCCGAAAGTCGATCCGAAAGCAACGCTGCAAATGCAGGTTTCTTCATTGGATTATGACCCTTATGTTGGCATCATCGGAATCGGTCGTATCACCGGTGGCACCATGAAGAGTGGTGAGAATGTTGTCATTATCGATAAGGAAGGCAAAACCCGGAAAGGGCGCGTGCTTGAAGTTAAAGGCTTTCATGGTTTGAATCGTGTGCCGGTTGAACAAGCTGCAGCAGGCGACATTGTTTGTATTTCTGGTCTGGATACACTGAATATTTCAGATACCTTGTGTCATCCGGAAAACGTTGTAGCGTTGCCTGCACTCAAGGTAGACGAGCCAACCGTCAGCATGACTTTTCAGGTCAACAACTCACCATTTGCAGGTAAGGACGGTAAATTCGTTACGAGTAGAAATATTAAAGACCGCCTCGAAAAAGAGTTATTGCACAACGTAGCTCTGCGTGTAGAGCCAGGTGATACGCCAGAGAAGTTCATTGTTTCTGGTCGTGGCGAACTGCACCTTTCTGTGTTGATTGAAAATATGCGCCGCGAAGGTTACGAGCTAGGTGTGTCTCGCCCCGAAGTGGTGCAGAAGGAAATCGACGGCGTGATACAGGAGCCCTACGAATATGTAGTGATCGATGTGGAAGAAGAGCATCAAGGCCCTGTAATGGAAGAAATGGGTAACCGTCGTGCTGAAATGTTAAATATGCAGCAAGATGGTAAGGGACGTGTCCGTTTCGAGTTCATGATGCCAGCACGTGGTTTGATTGGTTTCCGTTCGCAGTTTATGACAATGACTTCCGGTTCTGGAATATTGACTCACGTATTCGATCATTACGGTGAAGTGAAGGCGGCAGATGTGGCTGTTCGTAATAACGGTGTCATGATTTCAATGGTAGATGGTAAGGCCTTAGGTTTTGCACTATTCAACCTGCAGGAGCGTGGTCGTATGTTTATCGCGCCGGGCGTTGAAGTTTACGAAGGCATGATTATTGGACTGCATAGTCGTGAAAATGATCTGGTAGTGAATCCTACCAAGGCGAAGCAGCTGACCAATATGCGTGCGTCGGGCTCAGATGAAAATATTATTCTGACGCCGCCCGTAAAGCATACGCTGGAACAGGCACTTGAGTTTATTGATGATGATGAGCTGGTAGAAGTGACCCCTCATTTTATTCGGTTGCGTAAAAAGCTCCTGACCGAAAATGATCGTAAGCGCGCAAGTCGATAGTTTGTTTTGAAAAAAAGCACCCTGAAAATGGGTGTTTTTTTTTTGGCATTGCTCTTGCTACTTATTTGTGGTTAATTTTTGTGAGTTTGAACGATTGTTTTGAAGTGAATATTTACCGATTAGTGTGTGTGTTCTAATTTCATTTGTTAGGTTGGGCTTCGAAATTGATTGCGCTCATTCAAAGAGTTGCTCAGGCATCGGTTATTGTTGATGAAGTGGAAGTAGGGGCTATAGGACGGGGTGTGCTGGTGTTGCTGGGAGTGGAGTCTGGCGATTCGGAAGAGCAGGTGGTACGCCTTGTTCACAAAGTGTTAAATTATAGAATCTTCCCTGACAGTGCAGACAAAATGAACTTAAGTCTACATGACATTGAGGGTGATATTTTGGTAGTGTCTCAGTTTACTTTGGCGGCTGATACCAAAAAAGGGTTGCGCCCGAGCTTTAGCTCGGCTGCCGCACCGGAAATTGCGCAGGCGCTGTATGAAAAATTTTGTGCTACGGCGGCGAAAATGCTCACAAAGCCTGTTCAAAAAGGGGTCTTCGGCGCGGATATGCAGGTTTCCCTTGTAAATGATGGCCCGGTGACTTTTTCCTTGAAAGTTTGACACAATAAAAAAATCTACGAAGTGGTTGCAAAATAGACTAGGCTGTATTACAAGATTAATATCTGTCGATGCTTTAAGTGTTGTTTGTAAGGTATTGTAAAATAACAACTTGAATTCTTTTTTGCATTTTTCATGCAAGTATTGGCGCATTTGCTATAGTGAAAAGCAGAAAAATATCAGTGAAATTTTGAAATTCAAATTTTGAAAATAGTGTTGCTTTGTCATATTTTTAACACAATTGAGTTTCTAGCCAACTCAAGTAAATAACTGGGCTTAGCCCGCAGGCTTCGAAAGAAGTTTTAACTTGGTACTAAAAAAGGAAGACGAAATGAAAAAGACCCTGATCGCTTCAGCGGTAGCTGCGGCTGCCCTTTCTACTTCTGCATTTGCAATGGATCAAGCTACTGAGATTGCTCAGCGTTTGGATAGCATGCCTACTTTTTACGGTAATATTCAGGTAGCTATTGATTATACCGATTCTGAGCTATCTGGCTCAAACTACGCTTTTGTAGATAACGGTTCAACATTAGGTGTGAAGCACAAGCATGAAGTTGCACCAGGTCTGACCGCATTTATGAAGGCAGAATTTGAATTCGATGCTGATGGTGATAAAACCGGTCTGGATCAGTTTGATGAGGCTTATATCGGTGTAGAAGGTGATTTTGGTAAAGTGTGGGCCGGTTCTGATGATGGTGTATATGAAACTGCCATCGATGTGACGGATATCTTTGAGTATGTTGGTGGTAATGGTGAGCTGGATAGCGGTGTTAGTGAGCACAATTCAGTATTTTATCAGACACCCAGCTTTAGTGGTCTGACACTGAGCGCGCAGATTTCAGTGAATGGTCAGTCTGGGTCTACATCACCTAAAACACGTGATGCACTGGCTCTGGCTGCCACTTATTCCATGGATGCGTTGACTGTTGGTCTGGCCTATGCCGATAACGAAGGCGATGCTAAAGGTAAGCACTCAATCGGTTTAAGTACAACTTATAAAATCGATGATAGCTTGAGTGTGCAGGCGAAGTACGAAACCCAGAAAGATACTGTTGACGTATTCGGTCTTTCCGGAATCTACACCATGGGTCAAAATAAGTTTGCAGCAGCTTACTACTACTCAGAAGAAGATGCTAAAAGCGGCACTGATACCGATACCATCGCATTGCAAGCACTGCACAACGTATCTGATAACATGTATGTGTATACCGAATTCCAGTGGAGCGACGCGGCCAATCAGCTAGCTTCTAAGAGCGGTGAAGCCAAAACATTGGTGATGGGTGCAACTTACAACTTCTAATAAGGTTGTTACTGCATCTTAAGAAAAAGCCGGCCTGAGGGTCGGCTTTTTTTGTTTTATGCTGCGTAATTCTGAATTTGAAATAGCCTGTTAGTAGAGTCTGATGCATAAAGAAATCGAACTGAAACTGGTAACTTATAAAGCCGCGATGTCGCACTTTGTTGCTGAAGTATTGCCTGGGCTTGATATAGAACATCGACATAAAACACTGTTGTCGAATACCTATTTTGATACGGCGGAGGGACGATTAAATGCGAAGCGAATGGCATTGAGAGTGCGGAATAAAGAGGGGATATATATACAAACGCTCAAAACCAAAGGCGAGAGTGTCGCGGGTTTGCATCAGCGGAATGAGTGGGAGTGGAATATTCCGATGGCGAAGCTGGATGCAGACTTGCTGGCGCAAACCCCATGGCCAGATGATATCTCGGTTTCAGAAGTGTTGCCTGTATTTGAGACAAATTTTCAGCGTGAGGCTGTGGTCGTCTTATATGCGGGGGCTCGCATCGAACTGGCATGTGACGAGGGTTTAATAAAGGCGGGCGATCGCTCGCAGTCGTTGTGTGAAATAGAGTTGGAGTTGCTTGAGGGCGGGGCTGAGAGCTTATTTGCACTGGCAAAATGGATAGCGACAGCTATTCCCGTCTTTCCCGGTAACGTTAGCAAGGCCGAACAGGGCTACCGGCTGGGGCCGTTGCCAATCCCGGGGTTTAAGCCGCGCTGTACCATGGTTTCACGACTGGATGCGCTCGCGGAGCCGCTCATTGATGATGCTATTGCTAACTGGCAGGCTGGGATGGAGCATTTTATTTTTTCAAACGACCTGGATGCGCACTTTGAAGCCATGCAGGCGTTGATTGTATTAAAGGCTGTCGTGACGCATTTGGTGGATAACAAGTTAAATGACAAGGATCAGTTGCTTGAAGCGTTGCAGGCATCATTGCTGATATTACGTGCTGCGGGTAATCGTGTGGCGCATCAAAAACTTTGCGGACGTGATGCTTTGTTGCCGATTTTGCTCGAAGGAAACCATGCAGGTATTTCGGCGATTGCGCTGGGAGAGTGGATGTACCTTCGTGGCAGAGACCAAAAGTGCTGAGGCACTTGATTTTGATTGGCTCCTTGTCTTGATTGAGGTATATAGGAAACGAATTAACTACCTGATTTTACGATATTTTACAATGGTGCCGTCTACCTGCTGCTAGCCTGAATAAAGGACTCTGACAAAAAGGAGAAGAGTATGAGGCTGAGGCTTTTATTTGGTATCTGCGCGTTGTCGGCTTCTGCGGCCAGTCCGGCCGCGAGTATTTCCGATGTTATTATTATGGCGGAGTGCGGTGGCTTCTTTAACGCTTATGGTTCGCTCACAGGCCAGAATTCGCTCTATGCAACAGGGAGCCGTTTAGCTGCTCAGGTGATGTTGCACGAGCAGGATAAGCGTTCTGTCGCGCTAAGCTTTGAACGCGGTTCCGAGTTCGCGGAGACGCTGCATGTAGGCAATTCTGAGCGAGACATTCGGGAGTATATTCAGATGTGTACGCAGGTGGTCGGTCGCAATATCGATTATTTGGCATCGGCGACCTGACCAGCCCACTGGTTTATTTAGTTTGTTCTGTTTTTATATGGCTTGGGTTTTCCGCTGTTGTTACTGATGGCCGCGCGTTGGTTGTAGCGGCCTATTAGTTTCATTTGCAGTCGGGTTTCCCATTTAAGTGCGGTCTTGTCATCTGCTGTCCAGGTGTTATTGAATAGTTGCTTTGCGCCCGCAATGGCATCCGGAGAGCGGGATTTAATTTGCTCGGCAAACTGAATCGCAGCGTTCAAGGGATCATCTGCCACCTGTGTTACCAGCCCCATGGCTTTGGCTTCTGTTCCGTTAAAGATGCGGGCAGTCATGGTGAGTTCTTTCGCTACGTCGATAGGCACCAGCTCTCGTAAGGTAATGCTGCCACTCATATCGGGTATTAAGCCCCATTTCATTTCCATTATCGAAAATTCACAGTCCGGTGTGGAATATCGGAAATCCGCGCCTAGAGCAATTTGAAATCCACCCCCCCAGCATTTTCCGTGCGTAACCGCGATGACCGGAACGGGGAGTGAGCGCCAAAGATAGCCGACATCCTGAGCAAGATTGGAGATTTTTCTACCGGGTTTAAAGAGCAATTTTGCCGCAGCCAAGGGGGAACTCATGATGCTTTTTACATCCAGCCCCGAGCAAAAGGCTTTGCCTTCGCCTTGCAGAATCACAGCCCGAATCGATTTGTTTTTGCTGAGGGTTTTGATGGTTTTAGTGATGCCTTCGAACATGGCCATGTCGAGAGCATTGAGTTTTTCAGGACGATTCAGGGTGACAAATGCAATGCTGTCTTTAATTTCAAGTGTGATTCGTTGGCTCATGGTATTACCTGTCATGAAGTGGGGAGGTGTCATTATCAACTGTGCGGTATGATGTCGTGGTTAGGCAGCGCGGATTCTGACAGTGTATTTAATGAGAATGGGGTTGCATCATTTGAATAGATCTGTTTAAGAATATGCGTTTCTCGGGCAACAATCCGATCCAGCAGTTCATCGACTCCGCCCATGGTATGAAAGGCGTGAAACCCGCGAGTAAGAAAGTCGTGCAGACTGCCCAGTCCGGCCATCTCTGCCGGGGAGCGTGTGATTTTAAGTGAAAAACTGACCATTCTGCTGCGCACATACACATCAAGGTCGTTGCCGATATTGGCAATGAGCTGTATTTGATGTAACCGGGTATGCTCATTATTGCACCGGCGATAAGCCTCTGCATAATTTTCGAACGTGATGCAATCAACGTTCATTTGTTCGAAAAGCATGAGCGTGAGCGCTTCATCCAGTTGTTGTGTCAGGAGATTCAGCTCTATCAGGAGGCTCACGGTATAGAGTAGATTATCTGGAAGCAGTTTGACCATGACAGGAAAAACCCGTTCGAAATCATTATCTCGCTGAATAAACTCTTTAGGTGCGTAAAGATCTTTTAGCAGGAAGTCCAGGCCTTCATGGTATCGCGGATGTGTGTAGAGGTCGTGGTGCGATTGCTTGAGGCGCTCGGTTTGCCAATCCAGCAACTGTTGTTTGTTTTGTGCGCAAGGAACGTCCTTGCGAAATCGAAACGTGTTGTAGTCGAGTAGCAACTGCTGCAGGCGTCCGGCATTTTCGGTTTTGATTTTCGTATTAAGTAGTTTTTCCCTAGACATGAACTTCGTTTCCCTCTTGGGCATGAATCAGTCGATCATACAAGGGTGCTAGTTTACTGACTGATGACGAGTGGGGCAAAACGTTATTATTTGTGTTGCCTAAAGTACGCGGAGTACCTCCAGAATCTAACGAAAAAAGGCCGGAACTCCGGCCTTTTTAATCACTGCATTTGCTTGCTTATCAAGCGGTAGCTAGTGATGCTCTTGGAAGCTGATCCAGTGAGGGCACCCAGTTCACATCGTCAAGTGTGATAAAGTGGCTGGGGGCATCGGTTTCGATGATGCGAACTGAATTCGGACTGGACTCGGCACTTGCCAGCATGGCTTTGCGATCCAGGATGCGATCAACTTTCGGTATCAGAAAAGTCCCGTGACGCATATTTTGGTAAACATCTACGGGTGTTTTTTCCATCCACGCCATGATGTTCTCAATATTGCGAACAATGGTGATGTGATCTTTAGTCGCAGTGAAAATCTTCGCCAGCAATTGCTTTTTGCGTGGATTCATTTTGCCGAAAAAGGTCTGACCATAGGCATTGGATGGCGTGCTATTGATCAGACGCACCAGCCAGGGCCACATACCATGACTTACGGGTTCCAGCAAACTGGTAACCAATGCATGAAGCTGTCCCTGAGGGAGTACGGGAGCTTCAAGTACAATATCGGCTTTTTCAAACAGCTCCGGGCGTTGACGCATCGCCTCGACAATAACTGCGCCGCCACGGGAATGGCCATGAATGCGAACTTTTTGCGTTGATGGAAGGTTAGCCAGTGCCTGAATTAAAATGCAGGCATCATATTCAATTGTGCCTTCCAGATACTTAATGGGTACTTCCCAGGAAGCGGGCTCCAGTGCTGGGCCGCTGACCGGAATGTGATAGTTGCTGCAGGTTAAAAGTATGAGTTCTGTTGTGGGATCTTGATAGCTTTGTGTGAAATAACAGTGGTTTTCTAAAAATCCATGTACTCCGATTACAGTGTGCTCTGCTTTGCCACTGTGATTGCGGACTGAGACAGCTCCTTTGCCAACGGTATACACCTTACCGGAAAACATTTCGGTATAGGTAGGCTCAATCGCCTTGATGAGCTTTCTGGCGTGAATTGCCTTCATTCAGCGCTCTCCATAGGACAATGGTGATTAACAGGAATGGGTCTGAAGTTTTTGTTGACGTCTTTTGCCAGACTTACCTATTTGCTTTATTTACAGATGATCTCAGTTTTTTTTATTAAAATCGAGACAGTAGTACTACTTATTCAGGCTGCTGCCGAACAAATCCCTATTTTATCGATATCGAATTTGTTAATAACCAAGGATGGGCGTTCTCTGTATATCTTTCCTGCGATTGCGACTTAAAACCATTAGACTTTGGTCTGACTTCCCGCCTTTTTACGTTGTTTTATCTCGTTTTCTTTTGTTTTGTGTTGCATTAACGAGGATATTTTTCACATAAAGACAAGATTGCTTCGTAACGCATTGATTGGAGTATAAATGACTCAAAATTAAGTCGATGTTATTTTTTGTTACAAAATATTCTGATGTGTTGCAGGTAATGGGCAGCTATTCTTTCCATTTCTGGGAAAAAATAGCAGGCTTGCCTTGAATTATTTATTCAGCAGGAGGGAAGCAAATTAAGGGGGAAAAGAGGATGTCATACGACGAGCTTGTGTCCGGTGTTGATACCGCGTGGCTGAGGATGGATAGCCCGACAAATCTCATGATTATTAATGCAATGATCGTTATTGATCGGGTAGATTTTGATACTTTTGCCAAAACGATACGTCAGCGGCTATTGCGTTACCCCCGGTTTCATCAAAAACCCGTTTGGCATTCAGGTTTGTTTTACTGGGTAGAGGATCAATTCTTTGATCTGGATTGCCATTTACACCGTGTTGCACTTCCTGGTGCGGCAGATAAATCTGCGCTGCAAAAATATTTGTCGGATCAACTTTGTGTGCCTTTCGATAGCAATAAACCGTTGTGGCAAATGCATTTTATCGAAAACTACCAGGACGGCGCCGCCGTTATCATGAGAGTTCATCATTGCTATGCGGATGGAATCGCATTGGTAAAGTTGTTTCACGGTATTACCGATGCGGAACCCCATCCGAAAAAACTTAAAGCCGTGCAGCCAGCGGCGGATACGGTGGGTGCAGGTGAGCCGTTATATGCGGCGCATTACCCCTGGCCTTTTTATCAGCATTTTGTTGATGCGGCGGTGCACACGCTCGAGCGTTATGGCCACTGGGGGCAGCGCCTGTCGGAGGAAGGGTTGCATGTGCTAAGAGATCCGGAAATGTTACGTCACTATCTCAAGGATGGTGTCAGGGCGGTTTCAGAGGTGGCAAAAATTGCGCTTATGCCTTCGGATCCGAAGACTTGCCTCAAAAGAACCTTGGGAGTAAAAAAGGTTTGTGCCTGGTCAGAAAAGATTCCTTTGGCCCTTTTCAAGGAAATTTCTGACACCTTAGGGTGCAAAATCAATGATTTGCTTTTGTCCTGTGTTGCTGGTGCGTTGCGTCAGGAAATGTTGTTGGCGGGGGATGATCTGGCGGTTCGAAAAATACATGTGACGGTGCCTGTGAATATCAGGGCATTACAGCTCGAAGATAACGACGTTTCTCTGGGAAACTGTTTTGGTACAGTTTTTGTTCCTCTGCCTGTGGGCATCGATAATCCCATAGAGCGGGTATATACCGTTAAGCATGATATGCAAACATTAAAGGCGTCTTTGCAGCCCGGGGTTTCCTTTGCGTTATTGTATGCTACCGGTTTACTGCCCAGGCACTTACAAAAGCCGATTATGGAAATGTTCTGCAAAAAATCATCCGCCGTGCTGTCCAATGTCCCCGGTACGAGAGAGGTACGTTATTTAGCGGGAGCAAAGATTCGCGAGCAGATGTTTTGGGTGCCTCAAACTGCAGATATCGGATTAGGATTAAGTATCATCAGTTATGCCGGTCATGTTCAGTTTGGTATGGTCGGTGATGCCCGATTGTTTTCCGATCCCGAGAGGGTGATCCGCCACTGTGTTGACGAGCTGGAAAGGCATCGCCCCGAGCATTTGTTTCACCGCGTTGAACCTGTGGATACGGAAAAAGCGGTTAAGCGTTACTGAATGTATTGGGTATCGGGATGCCACCAGTTCTTTTGCGGCAGAGTCGACGTTGGCGTGACCTTGGCTCGGTGATGAGCTAAGGTTAAGGTAGGTGAGTGACGCACGGGAGTGGGATGCCATGCAAATTTCTGAAGAAGCCTTAACCAATCATGAAGTGACTGTATGCTTGCAGGGGGGGGCAGTATTGGGGCCGTTTAATGCCGCCTGGAGTAAAAGCACGCCGAGTGACGTACGTGAACTCTCGCGTGAGTACGATCGTTTTTTGCAGGGCGAGCCTCAGAAGCGATTTAAATACCATTTGCATGATACCTACACTAACACCGTTCATACCCTGCTTTTACGATTTGATCAGGTAACTGCAATTTACGACCACGTGCGCTTGAGAGGTTCTACCGGCTCTGGATTGTAGTAGCTGAGTATGCAGGCGGTTGAACTTCTGCTACTTCTGTTAGCTTGCCATGGCGCCCCGGTGGTTGCTGCGAGACTTTTTGGCAGCGTGGCGGCTTGGCCTGTTGATGCCGGCATGCTGGCGTGGGACGGCCGCCGTTGGTTGGGTACCAGTAAAACCTGGCGAGGACTGATAGCCAGCCTACTCGCTGCAATGGCGCTTTCCTACCTCTATCATTGGCCTGTGATATTCGGCGTTTGGTTTGCCGTGTTGGCCATGCTGGGCGATCTGTTTTCCAGCTTTGTAAAGCGCCGCTTGGGGAAAGAGAGCAGTTCGAGATTTACTTTGTTGGATCAGATACCCGAGTCGGCGTTGCCGCTTGTTTATGCGTGGTATTCCGACGGCTTTTCGTCCGTGATCATTTTGCAGGTAGTCGTCATGTTTTTTCTGGTAGAGCTATTTTCATCGCCAATTTTGTTTTGGCTGGGAATTCGGCGCAGGCCTCATTGATTCCGGCTCGGTTTTAGTCTCGCGTAGGTCGTGCCTTTCTAAGGTGATGAAGGGTGATTTCAGGGAAACAATTTAGCCGCACATTGACCACCGAAGATCCTGCACCTACGGAGGTATAGCCCTGCATTTGATGATACTGCCATGCCCCTTTGCCAACAGAGCGAGGACAGTCGGAGTCGAGGGTAATAGGTATGCCACCGGGGAGACAGATTTGCCCGCCATGTGTATGACCACAGAAAAATACATCAAAGCCTGCATGGGCGGCCTGCTTGAATACCGCCGGAGTGTGCGACAGTAGTATGTTGGTTAGTTGCGTATCCAGTCCGTTTGCTGCCTTTTCGATATTATCTACGCGAAAATAATGCGCATCATCAATGCCTGCCAGCATGAGCTTCTGACCTGCTTTCTCGATGATCGTGTTTTCATTGAGTAGCAGTTTGAATCCCATATCTTCCAGTTCCGGCACCATACGAATGCTGTCGTGATTTCCTAAAACCGCGTAAACGTCGCCTTTGAGATGTTGACGCAGGGTTCGCATTCCTTTGAGAGATGATTCGATGTCGCCAAACGTGCGGGCGCGATAATCTCCGGTCATGACGCAAAGGTCATATTCTAGATCGTGAACTGCTTTAGTCAGGGCTTGCAGTGCAGGAGGGTACATGTCCACATGTAAGTCGCTGAGATGCAAGATACGATATCCATCGAAGGCGTCGGGTAGTTTGTCCAGCGAGATTCGTTGATATATCCGCTTGATGTTACAGCAGTTATTTTGACCTTTGCGATAGAGCCCAACGAGTCTAAGGCAACCGCGAATGACGCCATGTATTGAATACCAGTTTTCGAGATGAAAAAAATTTCGTCCGAAACCAAATACCTGGCTGGCATGATCTTGTTCTACGCCGAGACGCTGGTGTGCATGCACTTTGCCCAAGCGGGCTTCTAGCCGTTGGAGTGTCGCGGGGTCGATGGGCTCATGGATTCGCATCTGTAGCACCTGAAGAAAAGCGTACTTTCAAGTTTAGGTTGAATTGAACCGAATTTCTTTCTATGTGCGGGGATTAATCTTTCTATATTTGCAGATTAATCTCTGCGGCAGTTACATATCCAATTTGCCAGGAGTTTCCTAAACTCAATAGATAAAGAGGTATGGATTGGTTCTCAATGTTAGGGCTGGAGCAAAGTGTATGCGAGTGAAAGTGGCTATTAACGGATTTGGGAGAATTGGTAGAAATATTCTCCGGGCGCTTTATGAAAATGGATATCGGGACAAGATTGAAGTCGTTGCCATAAATGATCTGGGCGACGCGGAGATTAATGCCCATTTACTTCAGTTCGATTCGGTTCATGGTCGGTTCGGCTTTTCTGTTTCGGCGAGCACAGGAAAACTGTACGTTGATTCGCAGGAAATTACGGTAGTGTCGGAAAAAGAGCCACAGAAATTGCCCTGGAAAGCGCTGGCGGTTGATGTGGTACTGGAGTGTACCGGGCGTTTCACGAATGCGGCGGATGCCAACGGGCACCTTCTGGCTGGTGCAGGGAAAGTCTTGATTTCCGCACCCGCCGAGGGGGTGGATGCCATGATCGTATATGGGGTGAATGATCATCTGCTCCGGCAATCCCATCGACTGGTTTCCAATGCATCCTGTACGACGAACTGTCTGGCACCCGTGGCAAAGGTGTTACATGAGCAGATAGGAATCGAGTCGGGGTTAATGACAACGATCCATGCGTACACCAATGATCAGCATCTGGAGGATGTGTACCACAAGGATATGTATCGGGCACGCGCGGCGGCTTTATCTATGATTCCAACAAAAACAGGGGCAGCCGCGGCGGTGGGAAAAGTATTGCCTGAATTGGAAGGTCGTCTGGATGGTCAGGCGGTGCGGGTACCGCTGGCGAATGTTTCGCTGGTCGATTTGTCGTTTATTGCCGAACGAGATACCTCAGCACAAGAAATCAACCAATTGATGAAGGCTGCTGCCAGTCGTTCACGCATTCTGAAATACAACGATCGTAAGTTGGTATCTATAGACTTTAATCATGATCCGGCTTCGGCCATCTTTGATGCAAATCAGACCCGGGTTTGCGGGCGTCAGGTCAAGGTTATGGCCTGGTATGATAATGAGTGGGGGTTTTCCAATCGGATGCTGGACACATTATTGGTGATGGTTTCAGCGCCAGCGTGAGGTTGGTCTATGGTCGCGCCATCGGTTCTTTAGTCTTGCGTGCGCCAGCGTACAGATAGAATTTTGATCGTATCTGTCATAGTTTATTCATTGTGAGGCAATAAAGTGAGAACTGTATCTCGTTTGCCTCCTGGATGTTTTATGACTGACTCACTGATATGTGAACTGGAAGGGATTATTGCCAAGGATTTGGTGTGTACGCTTTTTCAACCGCTTGTCGAAGCTAAGAGTGGTCAGATTTTTGGATATGAGGCGCTCACTCGTGGGCCGCATACCAGTGACCTGTTTTCACCCGTTTTGCTATTTGATCTCGCGCGTTCTTGCGGTTTGTCCCAGCCGTTGGAGTTTATGTGCATCAAGAACGCCGTTCGTAACTTTGTCAGGCTGGGATTACCGGGTAAGTTGTTTTTGAATCTGTCTCCCGATTGCATTTTAAGTAGAAACGCTACACCGGAAGCGTTCAAGGGGTTATTTTCCGGTCTGAGTTTGAGTCTGAATGATGTCGTTGTCGAGCTGACTGAACAAGCGAATAACTGTGACATGGCGGCAGTGATCCGGGCGGTCAATGCCTATCAGGATGCTGGCATTTGTGTTGCGTTGGATGATCTCGGGGCTGGGCATTCTTCGTTGCAGTTGTGGTCTTCGCTCAAACCAAAGTTTGTTAAGCTGGATCGCCACTTTGTGACCAATATCGATGCGGATGTGACCAAGCAGGAATTTGTCAGAAGCTTTACTGCGTTGGCCCGATCGACGGAAAGTCGAGTGATCGCGGAAGGCATTGAAACGGAAGGAGAGCTTAATTTTCTTCGTACCGTGGGGATTGATCTCGCCCAAGGCTATTTGATTTGTCATCCAAGAGCCCACCCTCCCACAGAATTTGCTTTTGAAAATCCGGTGCCTGCTCGTGCCAGACCGACCCCGTTGACCGCATTGAGCCTGGTCGCTACCGATGTCAGTCTTGCCTCGTCAGTTTCTGTGGCGCGTGTGGGCGATATCCTGCTGAAAAACCCGGCGCTGGGATCGATTGCCATTGTTGACCAGAATATTCCTGTAGGTCTGGTACAGCGCGTTAATATTCTCAATGAGCTTAGTCGCCCGTTTGGCCGGGAACTTCATGGCAGAAAGCCCATCGTCCACTTTATGGAACGAGATATTCTTTGTGTAGACTCGTCCTTACGAATCGATCAGGTGAGTCGCCTGATTACTTCTCGTGCACGATTTCGTCAGGAAGAAGACTTCGTCATTACCCAGGATGGCCGCTTTTTAGGTTTGGGGCAGGTTGTTGATGTCTTGCGTCAAATCACCGAATTGCAGATTCAACAAGCCCGACAGGCGAATCCGTTGACATTGTTACCCGGCATTATCCCTCTGAACGACTGTATCGAGTCGTTAATCGAACAGCGTAAGACGTTTGCAGTGAGTCATTTCGACATCGATCATTTTAAACCCTTTAACGATATCTACGGTTATGCCAAGGGAGACGAGATTATATTGTGTTTGAGTAACTTGCTGAAAAAGCACACGCAGCAAGATCAGGATGTATGCGGGCATATTGGGGGGGATGACTTTATCGTTTTGTGGAGTAGTGACGATTGGATCGAACGCGTGCGGGCCATTCAGGCGCAATTTTCTGAATATACCAAGCGGCTGTATCGAATGGATCATGTGAACATTGGCGGTTTTTCCGCCGCAGATCGTTTTGGAGAAATGCGCTTTTTTCCCTTGGCGTCGCTTTCTGTTGCCGCACTTAAAATACGGCCGGGTATGGTCTCATCGCATCACGATGTTTCTAGTCGCCTTAGTCCACTTAAGCATGCCGCGAAATTATTGTCTGGCAACTCGCTGGTACTCGATCACCCTGAAAATCTATTACAACAACGTAATGATGAGGCCTGTTTGGTTATATAAATCATAGGGTTGATAGTGGCAATAACGTATATTCCAAAGGAAGCGACAAGGATAAGGTGTATTGGTCTACGCTCCTTGGGGTAAGATGAGCGCATATCAATTGATCGGAGTTTTCAATGCAGGAAATCAAGGATTTTCTAAAAAAGGATTCGGCCAGTGGCATTTTGCTTTGTGGAGCAGCGGTTTTAGCGCTGCTGTGTGCAAATACGCCACTGTTATCAACCCTATATGCACAATTGCTGGATATGCCGGTAGAAGTACGTTTAGGGCCGTTATTCATTGGTAAGCCACTGCTGCTCTGGATTAACGATGGCTTGATGGCGGTGTTTTTCTTCCTGATTGGGCTGGAATTAAAACGAGAAGTGCTGGAAGGCGAGCTTTCGGAGGTTCGCAAGGTGATACTGCCTGCGGTCGGGGCGTTGGGTGGTATGGTTGCGCCGGCGCTGATCTATGTTGGTGTCAATTGGGATAGCCCGGAAACCTTGAGAGGATGGGCTATTCCTGCCGCGACTGACATTGCTTTTGCAATGGGGGTGTTGGCATTGCTGGGGCCAAGGGTGCCGTTGGCGTTGAAGGTGTTTTTAGTTTCGCTGGCCGTGTTCGACGATGTGGGTGCAATTATTGTGATTGCCCTGTTTTATACGCATGATTTATCAGTTGTAGCGTTGGTTGTTGCACTAAGCTGTTTGATCGTTTTGTATGTAATGAATCGCTTTATGCGGTTGTCTGAGCCTGTGCCTTACATGCTGGTCGGATTTATTATGTGGGCTGCGGTACTGAAATCAGGAGTGCATGCCACCTTGGCGGGCATCGCGTTAGCCATGTTTATTCCTTTACGATGTTCAAAAGATCCTGATCGCTCACCTGCAAAAGAACTGGAGCATGACCTGCATCCCTCGGTATCTTTTTTTATTCTTCCTGTGTTTGCATTTGCAAATGCCGGTTTGCCATTGGCAGGGTTGTCGCTGGATTCCTTTATGCACCCGGTTCCCTTGGGAATCATGCTGGGCCTGTTGGTGGGTAAGCAGCTTGGCGTGTTTGGATTCTGCTGGATTGGTGTGAAACTGGGAATGGCCCGTTTGCCGGCCGGTGTGAACTGGATGCAGCTATGGGGGGTTGCGGTATTATGTGGCGTGGGCTTTACGATGAGTTTGTTCATTGGTTCACTTGCATTTAGCACCGAGACTTCCGCTGCGCACGTATTTGACGAACGCCTTGGAATATTGGCTGGCTCCATTATTTCAGGTGTTTTGGGATATCTTGTGCTTAAAAAGATTTTGCCGGATGCGCCCAAAAAGTGAGCGCGATGTAACAAGCCTACCGAAAGCGAATTAACGCTTTCGGTAGGCTAAGAAAATAAGGGGTGATAGCTTTACGATATCAGATACTTCAGTCGCCCGGGGTTTCAAAAACGACTCGTATGAGTGGGCTTATGCCAGAAATGGGTTGAGCCATTTTAATAATGGCCCTGTCATGCGGATGGGGCCTTCCTGCACGGCCAGACAGATACAGTCTGAATCTTTGTCTGCTACGGGTTGGTGAGTATGGTGTGGCGTGGCTTCTACATAGTCGCCTGCCAGATAGTGCCCTTGACCGTCGCTGAATCCACCATAGATCACCTGCGTCAATTCCAGTCCGGCATGAGTATGCATTGGAACGGCAACACCCGCAGGAATTTTCAGTAATCGCGCTGAAAATCGCTTGTCTGCAATGGGTAATGTATAAGATTTAATTCGCGTGATTCCCGTCCACTTGACCCTCTCAAATTGATTGCCTGCAAAACGTTGCAGTGGTGCGGGCACAAGGCTGTGTGATCTGTATTTACGTTGATCGAGCGAGGGGGTCGTTTCCTTTGACGCTAATTTCGCCTGCATGGATTGCCAGGCTTCTGAAGACAGTTGAGTTGCCGGAAGTGAAAATAATAGTTCGCCCGCAATCGCTTCAAAGTGCACCGCTCGTTGTCTGCACTGCGGGCAGCTTTGTAAGTGACACGCGAGTATCAGGCCCAACGGATTGGTTAATTTTCCTGCGGCAAAGGAAATCAGTGTATCGTCGTCAGGATGATAAGTAGCCATACAAATTGCTCTTGTGCGAGATTTTCAAGTTTTGCCATCGCCAGTCGTAAACGTGACTTGACCGTTCCCAAGGGAATATCCATTTCTTCAGCAATTTCGCTGTGTGATTTGTCTTCAAAGTACATTTTAAACAGTACTTGCCGCTGATCTGCAGGCAAGGCGTCTATCAATGTACGCAATAACTGCGCGTCCAGATCACTTGATACGGCAACATCAAGTTCACCGCTTTCCGGATCGGGCCACAAGTCATCGGAGTCGAGAAGTTCTTCCCGTTGTTTGCGGTAAAAATCAATTCGACGATTGCGTGCAATAGTGAACAGCCAGGTATGAGGGCTTGCCAGACGTGGATTAAACTGCGCGGCTTTGCGCCAAACGGTCAGCATGCTGTCCTGAGCTATTTCTTCCGCTTCCATGGGAGGAGAACCCAATTTCATAGCATAAGCTTTTAGTCGGGGTGCGACGGATTGAAATAGCTCCGAGAATGCGTCCTGACATTGCTCTTGGGCGATACGCTCCAATAGATAGATCAAACGGACTGACGGATCCGGCTCTGTCATGCCATGTGTACTCAATGTTTTTAGATCCTGTAGTGTTACATGAACAAACCGGAACGCCAATCCCTGAGCTTGATTTGCCGGCTTGAATTGATCTAACGCGAACGGTGCTGCGTAAGGTCGTCTATATTCCAATGAAACTGAGTCGAAATTAAGGGAGTGGAGCTATGCCTGTATCAAGCGTTGCAGTTGTCGGTGCGGGAGTGGCCGGGCTATGCGTTGCAAGCGAACTGGTTGCTGCCGGTGTTAACGTGACTTTGTTTGATAAGGCCAGAGGGCCGGGAGGGCGCTTGAGTTCGCGCCGTTTTGCTCAGGAGTCCGCCGTCTTTGATTTGGGCGCGCCCTATTTTACTGTCTCCGGTAACGACTGCCTGACGTGGACGGATGCCATGCAATCGAAAGGCGTGCTGGAATGCTGGTCGGCGTCTTCAAATGGGCCGATAACCAATTGTTTTGTCGGAAGCCCAAGAATGAGTGCATTAACCCGAGAATTGTCTGAGGGGATCAATATGAAACCTCAGACTCGTATTGTGTTTATTCAGCGCGAAAGCGGGTTTTGGCAATTGCTGGATCAACATGGCGCAAAATGGGGAGGATTCGATCAGGTTGTGCTCGCCATCCCGCCGAAGCAGGCACTCCCTTTTGTTGAAATGTACCCTTCTGTTACGCGGATACTGGATGGGCAACGGTTGGATCCTGCCTGGGTGGTGATGTTGAGTTTTGGCAGAATGTTGCCTGTAACGAATACAGTCATGCACTTCAGCTCCGGGTCGATAGAGAGGGCGATCCGCGATTCTTCCAAGCCGGGAAGATCGTCGCATCTGGATACCTGGATACTACATTCTTCGGGAGCGTGGAGTCGGGAGCATCTCGACGTAAGTCCTGCGCAGGTTTTGCTAATGCTCAAAAATGAGTTTAAAGGCCAAATTGACGTGAAAGATGAACCGATGGAGACAGCCGTGCATCGCTGGTTGTATGCCAATCTCCCACCAAATGCACAGGTTCCCGAAAAATCGGGCATTGAAGTGTCTGATGTCGGCTTATGGCTTGCAGGAGACTGGATCGGTGGCGGCGGCGTGGAGGGGGCGTGGCGAAGTGGGCATTACGTAGCCACCCGAATTCTTGAACGGATTGCATTCCATTAACAGGCGTTTCCTTTTGGAAATCCTGAGGCGTTGCTGGCCATCCTCTTATTCTTAAATTGTTTAAGAAGTGATCTGGTGAAGAATGCCGTGCGTATGTCTTGTATTGTTGAGTGGTGACGTCAGCAGTGAAAAGTGCTTTGGGTGGTTTATCCGTGTTTGGGGAGTGAGTATGTATAGCTTGTTTGGTTTTTCTCCAGAAAACAAACCGACATTGGCGATTAGTCAGTGTTTGATGGGCGATAACGTACGCTTTAACGGAGGTCATAAGCAGTCGAGATATTGCACGGATGTTTTGAGTGAATATTTCAATTTCCTGCCGATTTGCCCTGAGGTGGAAATCGGGATGGGTGTACCGAGGGAGCCGATTCGTCTTATTGGAACCGACCGGGGGGTCGAGGTTGTGAGTAGTTCAGACTCCAGTAAGGTCTATACGCAATCGCTCCGAGACCTGGCGGATAAAAAAATCCCGTTGTTAAGCTCCGTGGCGGGCTACATCTTTATGCAAAAATCACCTAGTTGCGGGGTAGAGCGTGTAAAAGTATACAACGCAAAAAATCACCCTCAGTGGACGTCTGCCGGAATCTACTCGGAGCGTGTTATGGCCAGATTGCCCTTGCTTCCGGTAGAAGAGGCCGGAAGATTGATGGATGCGCCTTTGCGAGAAAACTTTGTCATGAGGGTTTATCTCTATGCACATTGGCAAAAACTGCAGCAAGCATCAGGGTTCACCGCTAAAGGTCTGTTGGAGTTTCACCAATCAATTAAGTTATTGGTGATGGCGCACAACTTTGAGGTGTATCGAGCACTGGGAAATTGGTTGTCCTGCTTAAAGGGTCGTGATTTGTCCCAGGTTGCACATCGCTATTTCGAACTGCTGATGCATGGTTTGTCAAAGCCTGCGACAAGAAAACACCATGCGAATGTTCTTGCTCGTTTGCAAGGATTTCTGGGTAAAAGTCTGAGTGTGTCTGAACGCGTCGAACTCACCGAAGTGATCGCACAGTATCGCAAAGGAATAATGCCGTTAGTCGCTCCGCTACTTTTAATTCGGCACCATCTGCGTCTCCGCGAGGATGACAAAGTGGCACAGTATGTTTTAAGTCAACGCTATATGAATCCCTATCCCCTGGAGTTGGGTTTGCGAAACGCAATTTGACCGGGATGACTTTTCACTTTCTCAGATGAAGATAAGTCGGGGTGGGTAAAGGCAAACAGGGTTGGAAGCGAACAGGGTTGGAGGAGAACAGGGTTGGATAATGATTCATTTGATGTGGTTTCGTACAGATTTGCGAGTGTATGATAATCCGGCACTCTACGCCGCTTGTGCTCATGGAGCGCGTGTAGTTGCCGTGTTTTTATATGCGGATGAGCAATGGCAGAAGCATGGGATCGCACCTGTAAAGTTGAATTTTTTGCAGCGGCAACTGGTGAGTCTGGCACAAGATCTGGCCAGGCTTGGTATCCCGCTGAGGGTACTACCTGTACCGACCTATGCCAGTGCCGCTGAACAATTGCTCGCTCTGGCATTAAGTGAGGGCGCAAAGCACATCTACGCTAATCAAGAGTATGAACTCAATGAACGTATCAGGGACGATCAGGTTGAGCAATTATTTAAGGCGCGTAATCTGGGGGTAATCTGGAGTCATGATCAGTGTTTGCTTGCACCGGGATCAGTTTTAAATGGAGAGGCTAAGTTTTATCAGAATTTCTCGGCTTTCCGGCGTAAGTGGCTGACGGTTTGGAAATCAGAGTATTCTGGACTAACGCCAGCACCAGCGATTCGTGAGGCCGATAGTGCCTTGCCCGGAATGATAGATTTTCCGTTCGTTATTAACCCGAACAAACATTGGGAGAAACTTTGGGCAGTAGGGGAAGCGCAGGCACATCTTCGATTGATGCACTTTATAGAAAAAAAATTACCGGGCTATGCTACCTGTAGGGATTTTCCCGGTGAGCCAGGGAGTAGCGTGATTAGTCCGTACCTGGCGTTAGGAATTCTATCGGTTCGCCAATGCTTGCAGGCCGCGCGTTCAGTGAATATGGGCCAAATAGAGGACGGCTCGCCAGGCGTCGTGAGTTGGGTAAATGAATTGCTCTGGCGGGAGTTTTATCGGCACCTGCTGATCGGATTCCCCCGGTTGTGTCGGTATCAACCCTTCAAGCCAGAGACGGATCGGGTACCCTGGTTGGCGGGGGGGAGTCTGTTTGATGCCTGGTGCAACGGACGTACCGGATTTCCGCTGGTGGATGCTGGTATTCGACAGCTTTTACGAACAGGTTGGATGCACAATCGGGTTCGAATGGTTGTGGCGATGTTTTTGACCAAAGACCTGATGATCGACTGGCGTCTCGGAGAAAAGTTTTTCATGAAGCATCTGGTGGACGGAGATTTCGCGTCCAACAATGGTGGCTGGCAGTGGAGTGCTTCAACGGGGGTCGACGCAGCACCTTATTTTCGAGTGTTTAATCCTGAATTGCAGTCGCGCCGTTTCGATCCTGACGGTAAGTACCTTCGTAAGTTTATCCCTGAGCTGAGCGATCTGGATAACAAATCCATTCACAACCCTACGGTGGCGCAGCGAGAAGTCAGGGGCTATCCACAGGCTATTGTTGATCACCGGGCCGCAGCAGAAATGGTTAAAGGGTACTTTAAGCATGTTGCTATGACTAGCTAGTGGCATGAGGTGACGGGTTCGTATGGCATGCAGCTGACACGGGCTTTGCTTCTTTTTGTAATGCGAGCTGGTTATGCTAGAAGCCCTTTTCTAATACCGGGTGTCTTCATATGTTGCGCTTGCCCACAAATGTCTGGCTATTGATGGTTTGCGGCGCCATAGCGATGTGTGGTGCGCCCATGATGGTTTTTGTTGGTGGCATTGTCGGGGCGGGTTTGGCACCACAAGCCTCTCTGGCAACGCTGCCTCTGGCGATGATGGTGGTGGGCACGGCCACCGTCATTGTTCCAGTCACGCTACTGATGCAAAGATTTGGTCGTAAGATCATCCTGATTTCAGGGGCCCTGACCGGGGGGCTGGCGTCGCTTGGATTAGCGTTCAGTTTGCATGCCGGAAGTTTTTGGGGTTTTGTCTCTGCCGCATTCCTGTTGGGAGCGAATTTGGCGGTGGTGCAGCAATACCGCTTTGCGGCCATGGAATCTGTGCCCGTGGTTCAGGCTGGCCATGCTGCGGCCAGAGTTTTGCTGGGTGGGCTGGTTGCCGCCATCGTCGGCCCGGAACTCGCCGTGCGATTTAAATCGGCAGGTGGCGCGGAGTTTGTCGGGTCTTTTATCGCGCTTGCCTCGCTCTATGCTGTTGTGGCCGCGTTGCTGTGTTGCTACCGAATGGTACCGGCCGCAAAAGCTGGCGGTGAGAACCGTCAGGGACGCCCATGGGGTGAACTCCTGCGTTTGCCAGCCTTGTGGGCGGCGATTGTGTCGGCTGCTGTCGGTTATGCCATGATGAGTTTCATTATGACCGCGACGCCAGTCAGTATGCACTTGCATTTTGGTCATTCGCTGGAAGATACCAAGTGGGTAATTCAAAGCCATATTCTGGCTATGTTTATCCCGTCGTTTTTTAGTGGTGCATTAATCGCCCGCTGGGGCGTGTTTCGCCTGCTGATAGCCGGTGTTGTTGCATATCTGGTGAGTATGATGGTCGCGAGTTCTGGGCAAGGTGTCGTTCAGTTCTGGCTTGCCCTTATTTTTCTGGGGATTGGCTGGAATTTTCTTTTTGTGGGTGGCACCGCACTTTTACCGTCAGTTTACCGACATCAAGAGCAATACCGTGTTCAGGCGCTCAATGAATTTTGTGTGTTCGGTGTTCAGGCGACTGCGGCGCTTTCCTCGGGGTGGGTCGCACACCGTTTTGGCTGGGATGCGATTGTCTGGGGATGTCTTCCGCTTCTGGTGTTTCACATTGGGGTTATTCTCCTATGGCAACGAGATCAAAGCCAAACAAAGTGTGAATCTCCTTCGGCCTAGTTCACAGATTACTATGGCCGTGTGGAGGCGGGTAAGCATTTAAGTGCAGGCCCCTCGAACCTCTCACCGCTTTACGGTAGAATTTCGATCTAACCGGCAGCCATTTTCCCTCGCTGTTATAAATCGTGTGCAAGCAGGCAAATTGTGCTGATTCGATTTGATCTCAGCGGCGAACGGTGGGTGCGCATCCACGTGATTGAACGATAAAAAAGAAGCCAGAACGCTCATGTTGCAAAAATACATAAAGAAAATCCTTGATGCTCGGGTGTACGATGTTGCTATCGAAACGCCTTTAACCTCGGCAAGATTTCTAAGCGATCGCTTCTCAAACAACATTTTGTTGAAGCGAGAAGACTTACAGCCGGTTTTCTCGTTCAAAATACGCGGTGCTTACAATAAAGTGGCACAGCTCTCGGAAGCCGAGAAAGCGAAAGGCGTGATCGCCGCTTCGGCGGGAAATCACGCGCAGGGGCTTGCTTTGGCCGCGCAGAAATTAGGAATAAAAGCGACGATCGTCATGCCTCAGACGACGCCGGAAATCAAAGTGAATTCGGTTCGTTCGCGCGGAGCAAAGGTGATACTCAAAGGTGATGCGTTTGACGAGGCGGCCACCTACGCCCATGAACTGGTAGAAAAAAAGGGCTATGTGTACATCCCCCCCTATGACGATGAAGAAGTGATTGCGGGACAAGGGACGGTTGCTATGGAGTTGATGTGGCAGCACTCCGCGCCCCTGCATGCCGTGTTTATTCCGGTGGGCGGTGGCGGGCTGATTGCGGGTATGGCGGCCTACATCAAATATCTTCGTCCTGACATCAAGGTGATCGGGGTGGAGTCGGAAGAATCCGCCTGTCTATATGAAGCGTTGCGTCATAAAAAACGGGTGATCCTGGATGAGGTCGGTATTTTTGCCGACGGCGTGGCAGTCAAACAGATTGGTAAATTACCATTCGATATTGCCATGACCTGTGTCGATGAAGTGATCAAAGTGACAACAGACGAGATCTGCGCCGCAATTAAGGACGTGTTTGACGATGCGCGTTCTATTGCAGAGCCCGCCGGTGCACTTTCGGTCGCCGGGCTCAAAAAGTATGTCGAGCGTGAAGGGATCGAGAATGAAAATCTCGTTGCGATTGTCAGCGGCGCAAACGTTAATTTTGATCGCTTGCGTTATATTTCCGAGCGAACCGAAATTGGTGAAAAACGAGAAGCCATTATTGCGGTGACGCTCCCGGAAAAACCCGGTAGCTTCAAGCGTTTTATTCAGGCGTTAAGCAAACGGAATATTACCGAATTCAATTATCGCTATGCCGATCAGCAGGATGCGCGAATCTTTGTGGGTGTGCAGATAGAGCATGGCGGAAAGGGCCGGGAGGAACTGGTTGAGAGCTTGACCGAGGCAGGCTATCCGGTGTTGGATCTCACTGATAACGAACTGGCAAAGCTGCATATCCGGCACATGGTCGGTGGGCATGCCGCGAATGTTTGTAATGAAAAAGTTTTTCGTTTTGAATTTCCGGAGCGTCCGGGAGCGTTAATGAAGTTTTTGATGTCGCTGGGAACGCGCTGGAATATATCCATGTTCCACTATCGTAATCATGGGGCGGCCTATAGTCGTGTGCTTATGGGCGTGCAGGTAGAGGATGGGGATAAAGCTGACTTTGTTTCGATGCTGGATAAAGTCGGGTTCCGTTACTGGGAAGAAACCCATAACGATGCGTATCAGCTGTTTCTTGGATAAATTGTTTAATTTTACGCTATTCGGTGCCCGGGCTCGATGACATGATCAGCCTGGGTGACGCGGTGTGTTCCTCGCACAGGATGTGAAAAAGTTGACGCTTGATTCAAAAATCAAATATATTTTTTGCAAATTTTGTAAAATTTCGTATCCTGAATATAAGTCATGGGCTTAGCTCAGTCTTTTAACATTTTGGTTAGGTTTATCACACTAACTTGATGGCTTTGCTAACGCGACTTTTTACAGGGCCTCTCGGTCAATAAATGAAGTTTTAGTACGAGAGATTAAATTCACGGTAACTGCCGACGACATACAGGGTCGGTTAAATATGCCAGAGAGAACACAATGAAGCGCAGACCGGATGGTATCATCGCATTGGTCATTATATTTTGTATTGGTTTGGCTGTGAGTGGCTTTACATCTATTTTCAGTGCAAGTGAGCGGTCTCAGCCGCCTGCGAGTGTTGCGATGGTTATGCCTGCGATACGATAGTCTGAATTGCCGGCTTTAATCTTTTCTATCCGTTTTCTGATACGCGTTTTTTAAGGGCGTTCGAAGCCGGGTAGAAATGCTTCTCAGTAAAAATCCCGTCTAACGGAATGTCCCAGGATTCAATCGGTAATGCCGCCGTGCATTGGAAGTCGTGAGCTAATCCGCACAGTCGCACCGTCCTGCTGCCATCTTTTGCAAATGCGAAAGTTCGATCATAAAAGCCCCCTCCCATTCCGAGCCGCCCACCTTGTTTGTCAAAGGCCACTAAGGGCATAAAAATCAGACTGATCGACCAAGGAGGCCGTCTGACTGTATTTCTGAGCGCCGGCTCGGCGATATCAAAAATATTCTGTCGCAAACGGGTTTTTTGTGTGTATGCGAAAAACCATAGACGGTTGTGACGAATAGGGTGAAGTACGGGAAGAAAGCAATGCTTTCTTTGCTTCCAGGCGAGTTTTACTATCTGTGCGGGATCAATTTCGCCATCATTAGCGAGATAGATAGCTATTGATTTACTGCGTAAAAATAATGGGTGACTTTGTATTTGCCGGGCAAGTAGCGTTGCTGCAACGGCTTGCTCGTGTTTGCTCAGACGGCGTCGTTGCTGTCGCATTTGTTGACGCAATGCTTTTCGGTCGGGCGTCTGGGTCATTTCGGGATTGTTCGGCGGTTGGCTCAGTCAGCGTCAGCAAGAGACGAAGTGTTGCTGGTGATTAAAACCGTTGCTGACAAAACAGAATGGTAAATAGAAAAAGCTCCCCACACTTGCCGCTGCCGGACAAGACCTTGAACCCTGAGGCTCAAGGCGGTGACAACTGCAACAAATTAGGCTTTCCTCCGAAAAGGACATGCTCACATTGTCTGCAAAAAGCCACCTGGTATGAATTTATCGGCTCGAGGACGTGTCCAACTGGCAAACAGTGCAGGGAACTCTGGTGCCCATTATACCGTTGAATAGCGAGCTGTAAAAACAAAATAACGGGAGTTTTACGAAATTCTACATTTTCGTGGTTAGGGTACTTTTGCCAGGATGCTGTCGAGATCCTGACTCATCTGAATAATGAGCTGATGAGTTGCTTCGGACAGATGCGACCCTTGCTGCAACTCATAGGCAATATTGAGTGCCGCCATAACGGCAATACGTTCCGTGCCGAAAACTTTTCCGGAATTACGGATTTCCCGCATTTTCTGATCCAGATATTTAGCGGCAGATTCGAGTTTTGCTCGTGCCTCGGGTGGACAGGCAACGTTGTATTCTTTATCCAGAATCCGAACTTCTAAGGTGTTCTTTTCAGCCATGAGGCCTTGCTCCAATAATCATCAGTGCTTCAAATCCGGTTTAACGAACCAAACTAGCGATGTTCAAGTGCGCGTAGTCGGCTGATCATCGCTTCTACGCGGTTTTTCGCGAGATCGTTTTTCTGCATTAGCCTGGACCGCTCCTGATGCCAGTCGTCTTGTTGCTGTCGCAGGATATGGTTGTCTGCTTCGAGTTGTTCACAGTACTTCACTAAGCGGCGAACGTTCTTCGCCAGTGCTTCAAATTGTTGTTCGTTTATGTCTGCCATTGTTTTTTAACCTGAAACCCTGCAGCGAATCAATGAGTTGCTTTATGTATGATAGTCTAAACCGAGTGGAAACTATAATGTTGGCTTGGCAGCGGGTCAATGCGCTAGAAAAATCCTGTGATTATCGGTCATTTTCGCTCCGAGAGGGCAGGATGGTCCATGCTTCGGCGGGTTGGGTTTGGTTCTTTTTCTAGTCCTCCTTATAATAGTCATCCCGTTTTCATTCGGGTTGCTTTCGCAGAGTGACTATTTTTATCGCACTCGCACACTAACCATATAGAGAGTAGTGTCATTATCATGTCAGAACAGTCTGTTGCCAGATTCGAATTGCTAGCCAATATTTACAGTCGTTACGGCGCCATCAATCATCCCAGTGAGCTGCATGGTTTACTTGTCGGGCGCCTGAGCGGTGGCAAGCGTGCAACGCCGGAGCAATGGCAAAGTGAGGTGATTGCTCATATGGCGGTTGAGCTGGAGGGTAATGAAATTGACCTGGATACCAAACTCATTGCCGATATTTTTGACGAGGCCCTGACACAACTGCAGTCCACTTCTTTTGAATTTGAGTTAATGTTGCCTGATGATGAGTACTCCTTGTCCGAGCGGATTGAAGCGTTGGGCGTGTGGGTGAGGGGGTATCTTGAAGGGCTGGCGTTAAGTGCAGGAAAGCGCTTGATGAAACTGGATAAAGAGTTGCAGGAATTATTGCGTGATCTGGTCGCCATCACGCAAATTGATGATGAAACCGAAGACAGTGAAGAAGGCGAAAAGGAGTGGATGGAAATCGCTGAATTTGTGCGCATTGCCGCCCTGACGCTATTTGCTGAGTTGAATCCAACGAGTCGCGAATCCGGCACCGCGGGTAAAGGTTTATTGCATTAGTCGTCTGTAAAATGGGGGCTTTTTCTTCAGGCTATCCCGCGAACAGGCAGTGTGGATCCGCAAAACCTACATTTTATGTTGCCGCAGAGGCAAACCTGGGAGATGAGTCATGGCGCTGTCCAAACAAGAATTTAGCAGACGCAGGAAAGCTTTGATAGAAATGATGGGCGCCGGGAGTATCGCGATTCTGCCCTCTGCCCACGAGAAAGCGCGCAACCGAGATGTTCACTTTCCTTTCCGTCAGGATAGTGATTTTCAATACTTATGTGGTTTTCCTGAACCTGATGCGGTGCTGGCAATTATCCCGGGGCGAGAACACGGTGAATGCGTTTTGTTTTGCAAGGAGCGCAATCCTGAGCGGGAATTGTGGGATGGCGCGATTGTTGGGCCTGAACGTGCACCAGATATGTACGGCGTGGATGATTCATTCCCTATTTCTGATATAGATGACATTCTGCCAGGACTGATTGAAGGTCGCGACAAGGTATTTTATTCCATGGGCTTTGATGCTCAGTTTGACGCCCGTTTAATGGAATGGATCAACGTCATTCGAAGTAAAGTCAGAAACGGTGCTCATCCGCCGGGAGAATTTGTTGCGTTGGAGCATCATTTACATGAGCTTCGGCTTTTCAAGAGCGCGGAAGAAATCAAGTTGATGGATCGCGCCGCCAAGATCAGTTGTGAGGGGCACCGTCGGGCAATGAAGCGAAGCCACGCTGGCGCTTTTGAATATCAATTGGAGGCGACACTGGTCCATGCATTTATGGAAGAAGGTGCTCGTGCGGTGGCTTATCCCTCCATCGTGGGGTCGGGAGACAATGCCTGCGTGTTGCATTACCGGGACAACATGGCTGAATTGAAAGAGGGTGATTTGATCCTGATCGATGCGGGTTGCGAGGTGGATCATTATGCTTCGGATATTACCCGCACTTTTCCCGTCAATGGCCGCTTCAGTGCAGAGCAAGCGGCGCTCTATCAGGTGGTATTAGATGCCCAGTTGGCCGCTATAGCGGAAGTCAAACCGGGTAATCACTGGAATCACCCTCACGATGCTGCTGTCAGAGTGATTACCGAAGGCTTGGTTCGATTGGGGTTATTACAGGGAACAGTGGATGATTTGATTGCCAATGAGAGCTATAAGCCGTTTTATATGCACCGTACAGGTCATTGGCTGGGCATGGATGTGCACGATGTCGGTGACTATAAAGTCGGTGGTGAATGGCGTGTGTTGGAGCCGGGAATGGTTATGACGGTCGAACCGGGTATTTACGTTGCTCCCGATTGCGCAGCCGTAGAGGCTCGTTGGCGAGGGATCGGTATTCGGATTGAAGATGATGTTGTGGTCACCAAAGAGGGATGTCGGGTGTTGACTGAAGCCGCACCCAAGGAAATTTCTGAAATTGAAGCTTTGATGGCTGGATAGGGGTAACACCTTGTTGAGCTTAAAGGGAGAAGATTTGTGTCTGAGGTCAGTATGAGTTCCGAGCAAGAGGCGTCCGGACAAGTATTTGATGTGGTTATTGTCGGAGGTGGCATGGTCGGGGCGAGTCTGGCAATCGCTTTGGCCAGGCTTCCGTTACGGATTGCAATTGTTGAAGCGGTACCTCCTCAGACAGGGATTTTTCAACCCAGTTACGATATGAGATCAACCGCCTTGTCGTGGGGTACGCGGTTGATCTATGAACAGCTGGGCATTTGGTCGCAGTTGTCTCCGCACCTGGCTCCAATTCAGCGTATTCATGTGTCTGACAAGGGGCATCTGGGTGTCACTCGTCTAAAGGCGAATGACGAAGGCGTTGACGCGCTAGGCTATGTTGCGCCTAATGCGTTGATGGGGGCCGTTCTTTGGGAACAACTCAGATCGCTTTCATCGGTGACCCTCTATGCCCCGGCAAAAGTTGCAGCGGTGTGGCGTGCAGAAAAAAATCATATCGAATTGATGACCGAGACCGGTAGCAAGGAGCTTTTGCAAAGTCACTTGCTTGTGGTGGCTGATGGGGGGCGGTCAGATCTCTGCAGACAACTGGGTATTGATTCTACTGAAGTGCCTTATGACCAGCATGCGGTCATTGCCAATGTTTCATTTTCCCGGCCGCATCAGTTCGAAGCATTTGAGCGTTTTACGGACACGGGCCCTCTGGCGGTATTGCCGTTAGGGACAGGGGCCGAGAGCGGTGATTGTGCGGTTGTTTGGACAACCCCCGAAACGATGCTGCCTGCGTCTCTGTCATGGACGGATGCCGAGTTCGCGGCGGGTTTGCAAGAACGCTTCGGCTATCGACTGGGGCGCGTAGTAAAAGTCGGGGAGCGGGCTAGCTACCCCTTGCGACTGGTGAGAGCTAACGAGCAGATCCGTCCAGGTGTTGTGGTGGTTGGGAATGCTGCACACTCTCTGCACCCTGTCGCCGGCCAAGGCTACAATCTGGCGCTGCGGGGCGTTATGTCGCTGGTTGAAACGCTAGAACTGGCTCTTCAGCGCAATCAGAAGCCGGGGGATTATGATGTACTGGATGCATTTTTAACGCGCCAGCGGGATGATCAGAATAAAACGATATTTTTCAGCGATAAAATAACCCGTCTTTTTTCCAATAAAGCTCAAGGACTTACGCTGTTAAGAGATGCTGGCTTGATGGGAATGGATGTATTGCCTTTCGTAAAAAGCCAGTTTGCCCGACAAGCCATGGGATTGGGAGGCAAAAAGTCCCTTTTGTCAGTGTGATTTTTGTGCGCATTCTTAAGAAGCTTTTTAACGGTGTTGGTTTAGCCTTATGTTATAGCTTGGGGCCGTTGACGTAGGCCGCTATTCATGCAGCAGTGAGGGTGGTTCGCTGTGATGGCCGGGCCGCAGTCGCCGAAAGCGCCCCGGGGACGGGCCTACAGCCCAGCCTCAGCACGTTAATTAGCGATATAGCAACACGTCAACACGCCAAAATGGTTGCTTGGTCTTTAGTAGGCAGTCTTTCGTTATTCAATGGTATTGCAGGTGATAAATGCATCAGGAAAACCCAGAACTGGCCGTGAATGAATTTGATATTGTTATTGTGGGTGGCGGCATGGTGGGCGCTGCCTTAGCGGTTGCGCTGCGCCATAGCCGGTTTCGTATCGCACTGGTCGAGGGGCAGTCTGCTGCAATGCTGCTCGGGGCGAGTCGCACGCATGATTCGGTATCGGGTTTTGATCCTCGAGTGAGTGCATTGACGGCAGCATCACAGACTTTTCTGGCGAACCTTGGCGTATGGGGCGACGTGTTGGACGCGGGGGCTTGTCCTTATTCTGATATGTGTGTTTGGGATGGTGAAGGCACAGGGCGAATTGAGTTTTCTGCGGCAGAATTGGGTCAATTGTCACTGGGGCATATTGTAGAAAACTCGGCGACTTTGGGGGCCTTATATCGCAAACTGAGTGAGACACCCGATGTTCAGCAGTTTTTGGGGGCTCCCATTCTGCGTGTTGAAACCGGGGCGCAGGGGCAGCCTTCGGTGCTGGTATTGCGTGACGGACGACGCCTGTCGGGTCGCTTATTGGTTGCGGCGGATGGTGCCAATTCTTTGTTGCGCGCGGTTTTTGGCATGGCAACACGGGAATGGGACTACAACCATCATGCGATTGTAGCAACCGTGAAGACGGCAATGCCGCATGCACATGTCGCGCGACAACGCTTCATGTCAACGGGGCCACTGGCGTTTTTGCCACTGAGTGATGTGGCGGATTCAAATTGCTTTTCATCGATTGTCTGGTCAGTCGAACCTGAACATGCGAAGGCACTGATGGCCTTGTCCGAGCGTGAGTTCTGTAATGTACTGGCAAACGCGTTTGAGCACACATTGGGTGATGTTGTTGGTGTATCCGAACGCTATTCATTCCCGCTACGTCAGCGGCATGCGAAAGAATATGTCAAGCCCGGTGTTGTGCTGGTGGGGGATGCGGCGCATACGATTCATCCGCTAGCCGGACAGGGCGTGAATCTGGGCCTGATGGATGTGGCGGCCTTGGCAGATGAATTGCTGAAGGCTGATCGACGAGACGTGGCGGTGAACGATTTGGTGATGTTGCACCGCTACCAGCGCCGAAGAATGACGGCAAATCTGGCGATGATGGGCATTATGGAAGGCTTTAAACGGCTGTTCGCTCAAGATGATTTAGGACTGCGTTTGCTTCGTAATACGGGAATGCGCTGGCTTAACCGACAGTCATTTCTGAAAAACCGGATTGTTTCTGAGGCGATGGGGTTGAATATTCGTGTTCCCAAACTTGAGCAAGCGACGACCGCTTTAGATAAATACTGAAGAATCAAATAATCGGGCCAGAAGTACCGGAACAGCCGTTTCAACGCGAAGGATTCTCGGCCCAAGATGTACGGCAGCAAAATCCAGTGCTTGCAGCTTCCCAACTTCATAGGGGGTGAACCCGCCTTCGGGGCCGATCACCAGGGTGACCTGATGGCTGATTTGTGCCGGACAACTATCAGCGCTCCCCGGATGAGCGACCAGTTTATGCGTACCGGCACTGATCTGCGGTAGTTCATCTTCCACGAATGGCTTGAACCGCTTCCGCAAGTGGATTTCGGGAAGTTGTGTGTCTACACCTTGCTCCAGACCCAGTAGCAGGTTTTCTCTCAGGCTTTCGTCATCTAGCCACGGGCTTTGCCAGTAGCTTTTCTCTACTTTATAAGCATTGATGAAATAGAGCTGCTTGACACCCATGGTCGCTGCCGTTTGAATAATTCTGCGTAGCATCTTGGGCCTGGGAAGGGCAATAATGAGTATTACGGGAAGAGGTGGTGGTGGCGGAGTATGTAAATTAACCTGTAGCTCACACCGTTCGGAAGTCAGCTCGGTCAGCTCTGCGGTCCCCATTAAACCGTTAATTTTGCCTACTTTCAGGCGATCACCTGCTTGCGCCTTATGTACTTCAAGCAGGTGTTGTAAGCGGCGACCGGTTAACTGCGCCCGATCGGGGGAGATAAAGTCGTCATCTGAAAGCAAGGCAATATTCAACAGGGAATGCCTTGATCAGGCCGCAGTATCTGCGGGAGTATCCGTGTCGGGGTCGTCTGATCTTTCTACGAAACGTCCGAAAAATACACCGGCTTCAAACAGAATCCACATTGGCAGAGCCAGCAGGGTTTGCGATATGACATCCGGCGGTGTCAATAGCATGCCTACAACAAAGCAGCCTACGACTATGTAGGGACGCTTTTCGCGAAGACTGGTGACGGTGGTGAATCCTGCCGCAATCATAATGACCGTTGCTACCGGTATTTCAAACGCGAATCCAAACGCGAAGAACATTTTCAAAACGAAATCAAGATATTGCGATATATCGGTCATGACGGTTACCCCTTGTGGGGCGGCAGAGGTAAAAAAACCGAACACAAGAGGAAAAACAACAAAGTAAGCGAAGACCATGCCTGCATAAAACAAGATCACACTGGATGCCAGAAGAGGCAAGGCCAGTCGCCTTTCATGTCGATAGAGCGCGGGAGCCACGAATCGCCAGAACTGGTAGAGAATAAAAGGCATGGCAACAAAAACGGCCAGAACCAGCGTTAATTTAAACGGTGTGAAAAAGGGCGAAGTCACCTCGGTAGCAATCATTGAGGCACCTTCGGGCAAGAAGGCTCGTAGCGGTTTTGAAACAATCGCGTATAAATCGTTCGCGAAATAGTAAAGACCCAGGAATATGGCGACTATCACCAGCACTGAGCGCAACAAACGATCGCGTAATTCAATCAGATGCTGAATGAGAGGGAGTTCCTGATCCGGAATAGGAGGCTGTTCTGGGAGCTGGCTGGATGGCATGATGAGTCGCGTCAGATTTCAATAGTGAGGTTAGGAGCCTTATTTCTGTCGATCGGAGACATCCGGAGCCGGGCTCGGAATATCTTTCTGCGTCATCGAAATGTCGGTCTCTACAAATTCCTTAAAGTCTTTTGCCTTATCAAGGGCTTCCGTTACAGTTTGTTCAATTTTTTCGAGCCCCAGGGTGTCGCCTTCCTGGCGAAGTTTCTCGCGCATTTCTTCGGCTTTGAGTTGTCGGTCTACTTCCTGGGTGACCTGACTAACCATGCGTTTGGCTTTGCCGACCCAGCGACCAGCCGTCCGGGCCGCATGAGGCAAGCGCTCTGGGCCAAGTACAATTAATGCCAGTACGCCCACGACGACCAATTCCAGAAAGCCAATATCAAACATGAAGCGTTTGCCAGAGTAGAGTTGATTTGTTCAGATTCCCAATCATTCGCCTGTGTTTATCCGCAGGCGAAAGGTTGGATTGTTTTGTCGCTGGTTCCGTTAAACCTTGGGCTTGTCAGCGTCTACCTTTTCGGAGCGTGTAGCCGCCGTGTCAGCGGATTTGCTCTCGATGACCTTCTCGTTGGTCTGCAGGGCGTCTTCTTTCGCTTTTTCTTCATCGGTCATGGCTTTTTTAAAGCCTTTTACCGCGCCGCCCAAATCGGTGCCAATGTTGCGCAGCTTTTTGGTGCCAAACAGCAACACGATGATCGCGAGAACAATCAGAAGTTGCCAGATACTTATACCGCCCATGCGAATTCTCCGTAAGTCTGGTGGCCCGAGAGGCCACTCACTGTTTATGCAGCACTGTTGAATAGCGCCGATTGTAAGCTATTAATGTTCAGTCGTCATTCTGCCTAAAATGAGATTGATTCGGGTATGACAGAAATCAAGCCAGCGCCATTCGTCACATATCATTTGGATTATGTGAGCTCAGGATGATGTCTTGCGCGACTCCTTTTCAGTAATGCCCGACAAATCGAACCGACGCTGCAATTCGTCAAGTACCGCCTGGGCATTCAGATCCAGGTGCGACAACATGACCAGCGAGTGGAACCACAGATCGGCAGTTTCGTAAATCAAATTACTTTTATCACCACTTTGTGCGGCATCTTTAGCGGCCAGAATGGTTTCGACACATTCTTCGCCGACTTTTTCGAGAATCTTGTTCAATCCTTTTTTATGCAGGCTCGCGACATATGAGGCATCTGCATCGGCCCCTTTTCGGGCTTCAAGTACCTTGGTTAACTCGGAAAGTACGTCGACGGGTGACGTGACCTGGATTTCTTCAGACATGACATGTTCGCTTAGTTAAGAGACAGGAGTCGTTAATTCTTACTCGCCTTTGCTGTAGATTGTCTCAGGCGATTTCAATACGGGCTCAACCGACTGCCATTGGCCATCCTGTAGGCGTTTGTAAAAACAGCTGCGACGACCGGTGTGACAGGCAATGCTACCCAACTGTTCCACTTTCAGCAGCACCGCGTCGGCATCACAATCCAATCGTAAGTCATGGAGTTGCTGAACATGGCCAGAAGATTCACCTTTGCGCCAGAGTGCCTTTCGCGAACGGGACCAGTAAATAGCACGTTGTTCTTTGAGTGTCAGCATCAAGGCTTCGCGGTTCATCCAGGCCAGCATGAGCACTTCGCCGGTTTGATAGTCCTGTGCTATGGCCGCCACCAATCCGTCGCTATTCCATTTTACCTCGTCCAGCCAGGAGGACTCGATGGAAGGTATGCCGCTCGTGATGTCGTTCATGTGTACCGCGTTCCCAGGATCAAAATAATACGCTTATGGTAATGGGTTTAATCAGCGAATGTCAGTTCTTTTTCGGACGCAGTAAAAAATAGCCGCCGATGATCAGAAGCACCCAGCCCTGCGTTGGCAAGGATTCTGCCCAGACAATTAACGCATTGTCCTGCGTCAGTACGCCGGCGAGGATAGCCGTGGCCGCAATTAAATAGTCTTTGTTGGGGCGTCTGCGGGAGCGGATATCCTTTTCTAGCCGCTGTACTTGCTGCTGTTGATTGAGGCGATAGGCATCGAGATGTTTAATTTGCTTGAATGCGTCAAAAACCAGCTGGGGAATTTCGGGTGATTGCTCCAGCCATTGCGGTAAATGTTGTTTGACGTTTTTCCATAATCCGGGTGGAGCGATGCGCTGTTTCATCCAGTTTTCCAGAAACGGCTGTGCTGTGTTCCAGAGATCCAGATCGGGATAGAGCTGTCGTCCCAACCCTTCAATGTTGAGCAATGTTTTTTGCAAGAGCACTAGTTGTGGTTGTACCTGCATTTCAAATCGACGGGCTGTTTCGAACAGGCGCAACAAAAATTGCCCAAATGAAATGTCTTTTAATGGCTTTTCGAATATGGGCTCACATACAGTGCGGATAGCCGCTTCGAATTCGTTGACTTTGGTGGTTTCGGGAACCCATCCGGAGGCAATATGAAGCTCGGCTACCTGGCGGTAATCGCGGTTGAAAAATGCCAGCAGATTGCGGGCAAGGTAATTCTGGTCTTCCGGTGTCAGACTGCCGACAATCCCGAAATCGATGGCGATATATTTGGGATCCTGCGGATTGGATATATCCACAAAAATATTGCCCGGATGCATGTCCGCATGGAAAAAACTGTCTCGAAAAACCTGCGTGAAAAAAATTTCAACGCCTTTTTCTGCCAGCTTTTTCATGTTGGTACCGTGAGCCAGCAAGGTAGCAACATCCGAAACCGGAACGCCATAAATGCGTTCCATGACCATGACGTTGGTGTTGCAATAATCCCAGAAAACTTCTGGCATATAGATCAAAGGAGAGGATTCAAAGTTGCGTCGCAATTGTGAGGCATTGGCGGCTTCACGTTGCAGATCGAGTTCATCGAAAATGGTTTTTTCATAGTCGGCGACAATGTCTACGGGGCGTAGTCGATGCCCGTCGTCCCAGAATTTTTCGATTGCCTGGGCGATCAGATACAGTAGGCTGATATCCTGGTGGATCGTTTTCTCAATGCCCGGGCGAATAACCTTGACTACCACATCTCGTCCGTTATGTAGTCGGGCCGCGTGTACCTGGGCAATGGAGGCGGAGGCCAGTGGATGGGTGTCAAAATCCTGAAATACTTCCGGAATGCTGCATTTCAGGCCGCGCTCGATGATTTTTCGCGCTTCGTCATTGCAAAAAGGGGGGACTCGATCCTGTAGTTTTTGCAGTTCATCCGCAATCGGGTCGGGTAACAGATCTTTTCGGGTAGAAAGTATTTGCCCGAATTTTACGAAAATGGGGCCAAGTTCTTCCAGTGCACGACGCGCACGTTCACCTTCACTCAGCGTTGGTCGGCCGAAGAAATGCCAGGGGGCCAGTAATAGCAGTATTTTTATCGAGGCGGGAAGGTGCGCCGCGGGTAAAAAATCATCCAGACGGTATTTACTGATGACCCAGGTAATTTTCAGTAGACGTTGAAGGCGTGACACGTGATGAAAACCTGCGAGCTTGATTAAAGTGAGTTGTCGTTTGTGGACTGGGCGGGCGCTTGTTCACCTGTGGTGTCGGGTGAAGGGGGCGCGGCAAGTGCCATTTGATGCTGCAAGCGTTGTATTCGGGCTTCCAGTCGATCAGTTTGCAACCTGAGTTCATCAATGGTGTCAAAGTGAGGGGTGGCTTCTTCTTTATGGGGTAGCCAGCCGCTTTCTTCAATAATGTATTCTTCTAAACTCATGGACAGGCTGGTTTTGGCCTGTTTACCCCAGCGGAGGGCGTTTCGCAAGCGCGATGCCATAAAGTGAGCCGGGATCTCACCGATAACCTCTGCTAGTGCATTTTCCCAGTCTATTTCCAGCCCCCGGAGAATGTGCTGAAAGTCTGCCGCCAGCGTCGCGTCACCTTGCAGTTGTATATCATTGTCATGGAGTGATAGCGAAGGGCTGTCAGTCAAAACTCTGCGCGCCAGAGATAGCGGTGTGCCGGTGAGGGTAACATCGGCTGACGATTCTACCGTACTGATCCGAAGCCGGCCCTCATCCGTGCGCAGATAAAGTGCCAGGCCCAGTGGCTGAAGTACAATGGCGATGCAACGCTCACCCAGTGCAATAAAACGCTGCCTTGACCCCGGGTCGAGAGCGAGTGCTTTGTTCAGTGCGGCTTCAGCGCTGCTGGTGGCAGCGGCGAGCAGTGTGGGATCTAACGGTATCATTCGGTATTCGCGCGAGTGAATCAATTAATAGCGTATAGCGTTGATTTTTGTTGCATCAGGGCTTGGTGCCCGAATGCAATGCGACGATACCGCCCGTCATGTTGTGATAGCGGCAATTGACCAGGCCAGCCAGTGTCATCATCTCTTTCAGCGTTTCCTGATCTGGATGCATGCGAATAGATTCTGCGAGGTACTTGTAGCTCTCGCTATCACCTGCGACCAGTTTGCCCATGGCCGGTAGCGCCGTAAAAGAATAAATATCATAGGCTTTAGTGAGAAGCGGATTGTTTGGCTTGGAGAACTCAAGGATCAGCAGGCGGCCACCGGGCTTAAGTACGCGGGTCATTTCGCGTAGCGCCTGATCTTTATCTGTGACGTTTCTTAACCCGAAGGCAATGCTGACGCAATTGAAGTGATTGTCAGGAAAAGGCAGGTGCTCGGCATTGGCTTGTACGAAGTCAATATTGTTGCCGTAGCCACGATCCATGAGGCGATCGCGACCGACATTCAGCATGGAGGCATTGATGTCTGCCAGAATGACTGCACCATCAGGGCCCACCAGATCAGAAAATTTCATGGTCAGATCGCCCGTGCCGCCAGCAATATCCAATACTTTGTGACCCTTTCTTACGCCACTGAGTTCAATGGTGAAGCGTTTCCATAACCGGTGAATGCCCATCGACATCAGATCGTTCATGATGTCGTATTTCTGAGCAACAGAATGGAATACATCAGCCACTCGCTGCACTTTCTCGTCAACAGGTACCTGCTTGTATCCGAAATGCGTTGTACTTTGGGGGGCTGTCTGAGTGGTGGCGTGTTGCTCTGTGAAGGGGGCGTTATTTCCGGGCTGAGTCATGGGCTTCCCTTGGTATCCAGTGCTGGCGGTATGGTTTAAGCGGGGTATTCTAACGCTGTCGTGAGTTGATGTCTTTTATTATGTCAATTTTACAATACAATGGTCTGAATTAATCACGAATCTGCGGGTGAATTTCGTCCGTAGATCATTGGGCTGTTAGGTGATGGGGCGAACTGGTGTACAACTCACAGGGTAGCCCCTTGCATGAATGGATGTTGAATTTTATACCGGGAGCGTTATGTCTGTTATTGATATTACTCGTCATCATCAACTGTCTCACGATGAGGCGATTGGCATTGCCAAGGATCTTGCGGTCAGTTTATCCGACCGGTTTGATTTAAAATATGACTGGGATGGCGATGCATTAGTGTTTCATCGCAGTGGCGTGAAAGGGCGTTTAAATGTGCAGCCCTCGCTGTTTCATATTCGTCTGGAGCTGGGGTTATTGCTCCGTCCCTTCAAAGGTCGGATAGAGCAGGAAATACATTCACATCTGGATGGCTTAATCGAAAGCTAGGTGGTAAGGCGATGCTTCGTCATCGCTTTTATGACAATACAAATGGTCATTCAGATCATTGTAAGGTAAGGGAGTAAGTTCCTAAAATTGCGGGCTTTAATTTGGGACTTGTTCTGACATAAAGATAAAAACAGAGAACAACGACAACAATACGCTTCCTAAGGAGTCGCCATGAGTCAGGCTGACGTAATTACACTTCCGAAAATTATTTCCAAAGTACCACGCTTTTTTTCTGGTTTGCCAAGCACAATTAAAGGGCTTCGGTTGAGCAAGAGTACCGACAAGTCGAAACCTTTGGGCTTGGGAGTTTGCGTTGAGCTTGCGGCCAAAAAAAATCCTTTTGGTTATGCGTTAATGTATCAGGATACGCAATTGACCTGGGCAGAATTCAATGCCTGGTCAAACCGTATAGCGCACTATCTGATGAGCAAGGGGATTAAAAAAGGGGATACCGTTGCGGTGCTGGTTGAGAATCGCCCCGAGCTTTTTGCCGTGACGGTGGCCTGCGGAAAAATTGGTGCGATCAGTGCGTTAATCAATACCTCGCAACGTGAAAAGGTATTGACTCATAGCGTGAATCTGGTGAATCCCAAGGCAGCGGTGGTGGGGGAAGAATTACGCGAGGCCTATCAGGAAGTAGAAAAGGATCTTGTTGTACCCGCTGAAAACCGATTTTATCTTGCAGATCAGGATACGCTTAAGGAGCAGGGTGACGCACCGGAAGGGTGGGTTAATCTGGCGATAGCGAGTCAGGATCAGCCAGAGAATAATCCTGCGACAACGCAGCAAATATTCATGAATGACCCGTGTTTTTACGTTTATACCTCGGGAACCACCGGTCTGCCGAAAGCGGTGATATTTAATCACGGTCGCTTTATGAAGGCCTACGGTGCGTTTGGTTTGAGCGCGGTGAAGCTTAAGCCTGCAGATCGTATGTATGTCACTCTGCCGTTTTACCACGCAACGGCGATGGCCGTTTGCTGGGGGTCTGTATTGGCAGGTTGTTCGACGTTAATTATCGCGCGCAAATTTAGTGCGAGTCGCTTCTGGGATGATATTCGTCGTTACGATGCAACGTCCTTTGGATATGTGGGGGAGTTGTGCCGCTATCTGATGGATCAGCCTCCGAAAGCCAGCGATATCAATAATCGTGTTCGTGTTATTGTCGGTAACGGGCTGCGCGCCAATATCTGGCGGCCGTTCAAAGAGCGCTTCGGCATTGATACGGTGATGGAGCTTTACGGTTCGAGTGAAGGGAATATCGGTTTTACCAACGTGTTCAACTTTGATGCGACTGTGGGCTTCGGGCCGTTTCCTTACGCCATAGTCAAGTTTGATAAAGAAAATGAAATGCCGATACGGGGTAAGGATGGATTTCTTCAGAAAGTTGCCAAAGGCGAATCAGGATTGCTGATTGGAGAGATCACCGAGCGTACACCGTTTCATGGCTATACCGACCCGAAAAAGACAGAAGAATGTATTCTTCGTGACGTATTTAAAAAGGGTGATGCCTGGTTCAATTCAGGCGATCTCATGCGCGATCTCGGGTTCAAACATGCTCAGTTTGTAGATCGTCTGGGAGATACCTTCCGTTGGAAAGGGGAGAACGTGTCCACAACTGAAGTCGAGTTTATTCTGGACGGATTTGAGCATGTGAGCGAGACGGTGGTCTATGGGGTGGAAATTCCCAATACCAATGGTCGCGCCGGGATGGCCTCGATTCGCCTCGATTGTGATGAGTCATCGTTTGATTTTAAAGGCCTGCTGGCTTTTTTACAGAATCAGTTACCTCATTACGCGGTGCCGGTATTCCTGAGGTTAAGCGATGCCATGGAAACAACAGGCACCTTTAAGCACAAGAAAGCGCCGTTGAAAGATGCTGGTTTTGATTTGAATAAACAAGACTGTCCTGTCTATGTCTGGTTGCCCAAAGGTGATGCCTATGTTCGTCTAACGCCTGAAATTCAGGCCAAGATTGAAAATGGCGAATATCGCTATTAACACTTCAGGCTGACGCGATTAAATTCGCAAGGATATAGCAAACAAGGCGCGTAAATTATCGCGCCTTGTTTGCTTCTGCCTCTTCTTCAAGTTGTTGTCTGACCGAGTCCCAGTCTGCCATCCGTTTCTTATAGTGTCTCAACGCGGCTTCGACTTCTGCGGTCGTGGGTGTTCTATCTGTTTTGACCAGGATAATGAGTGCGCTTGCCGTTAATTTTTCATGCGCGGGTGGGTGGCAAACCACTTCTCCTGTGGGCTCTATGTACGCAATGGCCGTGCCGAGGTCGGCCTGAATGAGTGCACAAACGACTTCTTCCCATTGCAAATGGTCGACTTCAATATCGTATCGATGCGGATGGTCATTTTCATGTGTAAACAGGTCTTCCAGCACTTTTTCAGCGCCAGGTGCCAGTAAGGCGCGCACGATAATTTCCGGGTAGGTCCGAACCGGGCGCAGGATGGCTCTTGCTCCGAGTTTGCCAAGGCGCGCCCGGTTTTCATCGAGAACGCATTCTACCACCGCCTTTTTGGCCAGATTGTACTCCATCAGCCGGTGCAGTACGTCAAAAGCGGTACTGTCAGATTCGGGATTACCTGCGTCCTGAGCCAGTACAATGATGTGCTTCGCCTGATCCGGATTTACCGCTGCAAGATCGTGAATATTGGTGCCTGTCCCGTGAAAATGCACCAGATCAAGGTCGACCATTTCCGGCGGTAATCCGTCAGGAAACTCTTTGGTGAGTAGCTGAATGGGGATGGTTCGATAGTCCTCGTGAACGCGAATTTGCTGAACCAGCCGCTCATAATAATGAATGCCGATATTTTTTGGGGTGTTGATGACGACAATGTGGTTAATCATATTCCATCTCCAGCGTCCGGTCCGAATGGCCTCCCGGCGGAAAAAACGGTAATCAATGTAATCGCTGACGATCAGCGTTAGCAGAGTGATGCCAATCACATACATCAGGCCAATGGTGGCAATTTGCCCCGCAATGGTTTTGGGAGACAGGTCTCCGTAGCCGACCGTGGTCAGGGTGGTCATGGTAAGCCACAACGCCTGATGCAATGTCAGCCCCTCCAGCACTTGCATTGCAATAACGTGCAGGCAAAGTAGGCCGAACAGAACCAGCAATAACTTGTGCAGGCGTTTGCTTAGTCGCCAGGCGCTGGGGATGGTGCCTCGTTTTCTGAGTCGTTGTCGGTCGTCCAAGGTCTTTCCTTTACCTGCCTCTGTTTGTGCGTGCTGATTTGCTGCCCGTTAAAAATGTCTGAAAAACGCGTTATGTCAATGCGGCGTTAGTTGCGGCGCGTTAGTGTAATGCTAGTCTTTGCTTGAAACTATACAAAAGGTAACTTGCTGGTGAATCCTACAATTTCGCAAATCATCTCGACATTTCCCCCGGAATTGCAGTCTGTGACCGGAAATCATTGGCAAAGTTTTGAGGAGCGACTGTCGCCCGATCAGCGTGCGCTGTTCGCGGCATTGCCGGAAGCACAGATAGCCGGCTTGTTGGAATCCTTTTCGTTAAGCGATTTTGTGGCCAGGGTGGCGCGTACATACCCTGATGGCATGATCCGGTTGGCGGCAGAGAACCAGATTGAAGGCGCATATGCTGCCGGTACGTTACAGGCAAAACTAAATTTGATGCTGGCATCGCTTGATACGGAAGCGCAATTGCATCAGGTGCTTCGTCAATTCCGGCAATATGAAATGTGCCGTATCGTTTGGCGGGATTTAACCCGAAAAGCGGATATGTACGAAACCGTCCGCGTCATGAGCGAGCTGGCCGATGCCTGCATTGACGGCGCGCTGAGCTGGCTCTACAGCGATTGTTGTCAGAAGTGGGGCGTTCCGATTGGGCGTCACAGCAAAACCCCCCAGCGAATGATTGTGCTGGGAATGGGTAAATTAGGGGCCTATGAGTTGAATGTATCCTCGGATATCGACTTGATGTTTTGCTATCCCGAGAATGGTGAAACCGAGGGCGTGCCCAAAACGATCGAGAACCAGCAGTTTTTTATCCGTCTCGGTCAAAAGTTGATTCAGGCGTTGGATTCGTTAACCGCCGACGGGTTTGTCTTCAGAGTGGATATGCGCCTGCGTCCGTGGGGTGACAGTGGCGCGCTGGCGATGAGTTTCAATGCCATGGAGGAGTACTACCAGGATCAGGGACGTGATTGGGAGCGCTACGCCATGATCAAAGCGCGGGTGGTCGCTGGGGATTCCTCGACTGGTGCTGACCTGTTAAATAGTCTCAAGCCGTTTGTTTACCGCAAGTATATTGACTACTCAGCGTTTGAATCCTTGCGAGAAATGAAAGGCATGATTAATCGCGAAGTTCGGCGTAAAGGAGTAGAGCACAATATTAAACTGGGTCGGGGCGGAATTCGGGAAATCGAATTCGTGGTGCAGGCTTTTCAGTTAATTCGTGGCGGTCGGGATGTCAGGTTGCAGACACCGGAATTGATGCGCGTTTTGGCGGTGTTGGCTGATGAGGCCTTATTGCCGGTGGAGGCGGTAACGGAGTTAAAAGCATCTTATGAATTTTTACGAAATCTGGAGCATGGAATTCAGGGAATGGATGATCGTCAGAGTCAGCTCATTCCGGAGGATAAGCTGTCGCGAGCCCGATTGGCAAAGATTATGAAAGTTCCTTCCTGGACGTTGCTGGAAGATGAAATTACGCGTATTCGAGAGCGTGTCAGTTTTCATTTCGCCCAGATTATTGCAGTGGAGGGAGAAGATGGTCGCACCGACGCCGAGGAATGTGGACGCCCCTGGAAGTCTGTCTGGCTCGGTGAATTATCGGATGAGGCTGCTGAGTGCGTACTTCGGGACGCCGGGTTTGAAGAGCCTCAGGATAGCCTGGCCAGCCTGAAAGCATTGTCGGGAATGCGATCGGTTGCGGTGATGCAGGCCATTGGTCGTGAGCGGTTGGATTACTTTATGCCACTGCTGCTCAACGAGGTCTCGCAAGTCGCTTTGCCTTCCGTCACCTTGCGTCGGGTGTTGCTCCTGGTGCAGTCCGTGGTGCGGCGAACCTCCTATCTGGTGCTTCTATATGAGAATCAAGGAGCGTTGCAGCAACTCGTTTGGCTTTGCTCCGAGAGCCCCTGGGTTGCCGAATTGCTGGCTCAAACGCCCTTGCTGCTTGATGAGTTGCTCAATAAGGGGAGTTTGTTTACGCCACCTGATAAAGCGCAATTGCGTGATGAGCTGCGCCAACAAATGTTGCGTATCCCTGAAGATGATCTCGAGCAGCAAATGGAATGTCTGCGTTTGTTTAAAAAGGCTCATGTGCTGCGGGTGGCTGCGTCCGAAGTGCGAGGAACATTGCCCTTGATGAAGGTAAGTGATTACCTGACATGGATTGCCGAAGCTATTCTGGAACAAGTGGTGGAGATTGCCTGGCATCATATGGTCGCGAAGCATGGGTACCCTGTCCGGGATGACGGCCAGCTGGGTACGTTGACGGATTCGCTTGATTCCGGCTTTGCCGTGATTGGCTATGGCAAACTGGGAGGCATTGAGCTGGGGTATACCTCTGATCTCGATTTGGTTTTTATCCATGGAGGAGACGCCAATAAGTCAACATCAGGGGAGAAATCGATCGACACCGGTGTCTTCTACACACGGTTGGGACAACGCATTATCCATATTTTGTCTACACAAACGGCGGCGGGTGATATTTATGAGGTGGACATGCGCTTACGTCCATCGGGCAATTCCGGATTGCTGGTCAGCTCGCTCAAGGCCTTTGAGTACTATCAGCAAAAGGATGCCTGGACCTGGGAGCATCAGGCCTTGGTGCGAGCTCGCTGCGTTGCAGGAAGTGAAAGGGTTGCCCAGCGTTTTAACGAGATACGCGCGACTATTTTGGGGCAGCAAAGAGACCCTGAAAAATTGCGTGAAGACGTGGCGACGATGCGCGTAAAGATGCGCGAAAACCTGGGAACCAAAGTCAAAGAGGGTGAGCTACCCTCTCAATTTCATATCAAACAGGATGAAGGCGGCATTGTCGATATTGAGTTTATGGCACAGTATGCTGTATTAGGATGGGCGCATGAGCACCCCGGTTTGCTTGCCTGGCCCGATAATGTCCGGATTCTTGAAACGATGGGTTTGTGCGGCGTATTGCCTGCGACGGTCACTGAGCGGTTGACGGATATTTATAAAGTGATGCGATCCATGATTCATAAACGGGCGTTACAAAAGCTCAATAGCCGTATTGCTCCGGATGCTTTTCAGCCTGAGCGGGCCTACGTAACGCAAATATGGAAACAGTTTGTTGAGGGTAAGCATTAGGTTGTTGAGGATAAATATTAGATCACTACAGAAGCCTGTTGCGGTCATTTGAGCCCGCTTTGCATATTTTAAATATGATGTCAGGCTAATTATTTTAGTGCTAGAATAGCACCCATTTTTCGCATGTCGGTTTACAGGAGCGACTCAATATGTCAATGGCTGATCGTGATGGCCTTATCTGGTTGGATGGTGAAATGGTGCCTTGGCGCGAGGCCAAAGTACACGTGTTGACTCACACCTTGCACTACGGCATGGGTTGCTTTGAGGGTGTGCGGGCCTACCACACTGATAAAGGTGCGGCTATTTTCAAATTGAAAGAGCATACGGATCGTTTGTTTCGCTCGGCGCATATTTTGCAAATGCCAATGCCGTTTACAAAAGATCAATTGAATGACGCGCAGTGTCGCGTGGTGGCAGAGAACCATCTGGATGCCGCCTATCTACGTCCAATGGCCTTCTATGGTTCAGAAGGTATGGGCTTGCGTGCAGAAAACCTGAAAGTGCACGTCATGGTGGCGGCATGGGCATGGCCTTCCTACATGTCTCCAGAGGCGAAAGAGCACGGTATCAAGGTTCGCACGTCCTCCTATACCCGTCATCACGTTAACATCAGTATGTGTAAGGCCAAAGCGAATGGTCATTATATCAACTCGATGCTGGCACTGAATGAAGCGTTAAAGTGTGGTTGTGAAGAAGCGCTGCTGCTGGACAACGAAGGTTATGTGGCTGAGGGTAGCGGTGAGAATATCTTTATCATCCGTGACGGCGTGATGTACACACCTGAACTGACATCGTGCCTCGACGGAATTACCCGCAAAACCATTTTCAGCTTTGCCGATGAGCTTGGCATTAAAGTGGTTGAAAAGCGTATTACCCGTGATGAAGTCTATGTTGCGGATGAGGCATTCTTTACTGGCACGGCTGCTGAAGTATTGCCAATCCGTGAACTGGATGCACGCGTGATTGGTTGCGGTTCTCGCGGTCCTATCACGACCCAATTACAGCGTATGTATTTTGATGTGGTACAGGGCAAAAGCCCGGCCCATATCGAATGGCTGTCACTGGTCAAGTAAATACTCCTGTTGGGAGATTAAAATAGGGCGCACTTTTAGCGCCCTTTGTTTTTTATAGGTTAGCCTTAGAAATATCATGACTTTTTCCGATGTTCGCGACAGCGTCATTCGACCGCTGGCTATATTTTTCTGTGCATTAACGTGTTTGTTTAGCCTCGGGCCAACACAGTTTCAGTTAAGTGCCATTGGAGCAATAACGGTAATTTTCTCATTAATGCTCTCTCCTTCAGGTTATTGGAACGAAATACGGGAGAAGGGTATTGCTGCGTTATTGTTCGTTGTGCTGATTGCCATGGGCTACTATTTTTCGGCATTTCCTCCAAAATCCATTAAAGGTGGTTGGGAGCTTTTCAGAAGCCTGTTTGTGTTCTTTGCCGGAGGTGTGCTGTTGTCCCGGTCGTCGGAAAAGCAAACGATGAGTGCGTTTTTTCGTGCCTCCTGGGTTGCTGTTATTATTTTGGTAGGCTTGTACTTTTGGTCTATTTCGCAATGGGAGTGGCGATGGTCGCTGCGAAATAACGGCGTCCTGTCAGAATTGATCTCAGGAATTCATGAGTACGCAAATGTTGCCGCGATGTGTCTGCTTGTTGCGGCCTGCGCCGTCATGTATGACCGTCAGTACCGAACGCCTGCCGTGTGGGCCCTGTTAGTTATCCTGGTGGGCATTTTGGTGGTAAGTGACTCGCGTGGTGCGTATGCCGCACTGCTCTTTTGTGGTTTATTAGCATTAGGATGGTGGAAGAAGCCGTTTTTTTATATGTTTTGGGCGGCTTCACTGGGATTGATCGTTGCGATGGTTTGGGTGTCTTTCTTTCATCAGGGGGATATCTTTTTGGGATATACCATTCCGCCCTCATTCATGGAACGAATCATTCTGTATCAAGGGACCTGGAGTGCGTTTCTGGACAAACCATGGCTGGGCTACGGTCTGAACTCCTTTAAATTTGCTCCCGACCTGATAGGCGGCGGGTTAGATCAGGTGATGCCGCACAATATTTATCTGGAAATACTGTTCTCGGTGGGACTTGTCGGGACGACGGTACTCGTTGTGGCATGTGCACTCTTGCTGAAGGGTAGTGTAAATCAGGGGGCTGACGCGCCCCGCTTATTGCTTTACCGGTCGGGCGTTCTCTTGTTTGCCTATCTGCAGTTCAGGGGGCTGACCGAGCTGCATTTAAACTATAAAGTGTATGTTGCTCTTTTTTTGAGCATTGCATTGATTCATGCAGGAGGTCGGTCGGAAACGACCTCCAGCGGCAAACAGGCTACTTTAAATTAAAATGAGAGCGACTGTTTTGTGCGAACCGCAGTACAGTTTCGCGTGATTCGGTTTCCAGGTTGTTGAAGTACTCAGCAACTTTATCCTGAGTCGCCACCGCGTGCGCTATATCGTCAGTACCGTAGGCAATACCGAATCTTGATATCGGATGCTTTTCAACCCAGGCATCCCGAGTTGGGAATGCCTTGGGGATCACGACACTGATACAGCCGCATAAGGCTGCAAACTGAGAGTAGAGCGTAAACTCGTCATAGCAGTAGAAATACTTTGTTTTTCTGAATATCTCGGCGGTTTCCGCATGGCTCAACCCATCAACGGGTATGGAGTGGGTCTGGTCGTGCACTAACGGGGTTCCTTTTGCCTTTCTTAGCATGTAACAGGAACCTTCTCGTGTTGTCGACACGCCTTCCTGGTGATAGGCAGGATTGACGGATAACACAAAGAGTTTGTTATTCGGATCAATGTTATATCCCGGTTCGACGCAGTAATCATCAAAAACATAGATTAATTCATTCTCACCGAATTTAACTTCTCCGGTATGAAAACCTGGTTTATGTAATAACCAGCGCACGACGTTATGAGCGCCCAACGGGTTGCCGTAGTCGGTTTCCGGGTATATCACTATGGCATCTTTGTTTAGCATCGATCTGGTAGCGACCGGCGTATTGTAGGCCGGAAAGGTCGTATAGGGCTTTTTTCTGAACAGCGATCTGAATTGCTTCAGGCGTGTTGATTTCGTGCCATGCTGATTGGGATACAGATACGCCGGGTAGCCAATATCATTGAGCACATGACACAGTTTGTGCAACACAATACTGCCGCCGCTGTCTTCATTGTAAGGGGGCGCGTAAATAATAAAGCGGGGAGTATTTTCTTTCATTGAACGTTATCTTCGTAGCCGAAAAAAGTGAGTGTGCTCGAAATAATGTATTGAATGTCTTTATCTGAGAGATTAAAGAAAAGAGGCAGGCGCACCAGCGTATCGCTCGTAGGGCTGGTATGCTTGTCGTCGCCCACAAAGGTTCCGAAGCGCTTTCCTGCCACTGAAGTATGCAAGGGAATATAGTGGAACACCGCCAGAATGCCTTTGGCTTGCATAAAACTGATGAAGTCGGTTCGCTGCTCTAATGACGTACACTTTAAATAAAACATGTGCCCGTTATTCTTGCAGTTATCGGGTATTGTCGGCAGCTGGATATCTTTTTCCTTTTTAAGTGGAAGGAATGCTTCCATATAGGTCTGAAAAATTTCCAGACGTCTCGAATTGATTTCGTTTGCTTTTTGGAGCTGCCCCCAAAGGAATGCGGCGCTGAGGTCATTAAGCAGATTGCTGCTACCAATATCTACCCAGCTATATTTATCCACCATTCCCCGAAAAAATTGACTACGATTGGTGCCTTTCTCTCGCAAAATCTCGGCCCGTTCAGCTAGTTCGGCGGCATTGACAATTAATAAGCCGCCTTCTCCTCCGCTGGTGTAGTTTTTTGTTTCATGAAAGCTGTAGGCCCCGATATGGCCAATCGTTCCCAGCGCTTTGCCCTGGTAGGTTGACATCATCCCCTGCGCTGCATCTTCAATGACAAATAGATTGTATTGCTGTGCAATCGCCATAATTTTGTTCATTTCGCAGGCCACGCCGGCATAGTGTACGGCGACAATGGCTTTCGTCTTTTTTGTTATGGCCTGTTCAATTTTTGTTTCATCGATATTTTGGGTGTCAGGCCTGATATCGACAAATACAATTTTGGCACCTCTCAATACAAACGCGTTGGCGGTAGAAACAAACGTAAAGCTGGGCATGATGACTTCATCCCCTTCGCCAATATTGATGAGCATGGCGGCCAGTTCGAGCGCGTGTGTACATGAGGGGGTCAGAAGCGCCTTGTGGCATTGCAATGATTCCTCAAACCACTGATGGCAACGCTTTGAGTAAGGGCCGTCACCAGACATTTTTGGCTGGCGTATTGAATCAATGACAAAGGCTTCTTCAGCCCCGGTAACCGGTGGTTTGTTAAAAGGAATCATGGCGACAAAGGTCCTGCTACGAAACGCGACTTAGCTGTGTTTAAGGTATTCTTCTTCAAGATTTAATAAATCTTTGCTGCGATCTTTGAGTATCCTGGCAGGGACTCCAGAATATATTTTCCAGGGTTCGGTAGACTTCACGACCATCGACATCGCGCCCACAGCCGTTCCTTCCGCCAGACTGACGCCCGGGAATATTAGCGAGCTTGTTCCAACGATACAGTGACGGCCTATGGATATCGCCGCTTTCTTTTCGTTCTTGAACTGTGTCGGTACGGTCGGATTGGTCAGTGTTCTGCCACTATAGTCATCACTTTGTGAGAACACATGGCATCCGTAGGCCAGCCCCGAAAAATCATCAAACCGAATACCTTCGCTACCGCCAGCGACATTGCAAAAAATAGCAATGTGTACATTTCTGCCGATGCTGACCCTGCCTGAAATGACGCAGAAATCGTCAATGCGAGAGTGATCTCCAATTTCAATTTGCTCAGGGTTATAAATGGACGCCTTGGCGCTAATCCTCACATTCTTTCCCAGCGCTTTAAACCCGAGTGAGAGGAGTTGCTGATCTGTTAAGAAAGCCATGTTTTTTTCCTGCTTCTTTAGAATGCAATAAATGTTTTCCTGAGGATAAACATTGCCAAAACCAGGTTACTAAAGTTGATTTAGCAGCTGCATGATCCTGTGATGATAGCAATGTTCGGCCAGTGTGCGTTCTTGTCCGCGCTTAGCAATCATTTGTCGTCTTTCCGGGTCGGCTGCCAAATCAGCCATATGCCGAACTACATCTTCCGGCTGACGATAGGTCAAAATCTCCTCACCCACAGCAAAGCACCTTTCGTTGTCCGGAGAGTCTTCGGTCAACAAAATGGCCCCGCAAGCCGTTGCTTCAAAGCAGCGCATATTCAATCCATGGCGAACATTTTTCTTGTTGAGCACATTCAATACCGTCGAATGCTCCTGATACAATCTAGCCACTTGAAGAATGGGAATGTTTTTGTTGAGTCGTTCATCGCCCGAATGACCCGCATTTTTCCATCCCTTACCGATCAATGTTTTTGGCGTATGGATCGAGTTAATAAAGGTTTCGCGATTTTCAGAATGGGCACCAATGAATAATAGCCGGTTGTTTCGACGCCTGAGGCTATCGGGTTCATTGAAAATTGCCGGATTTGCCGCCAGTGGCAAATAATGCGCCGCACTAATCCCAAGAAGTTTCGCATCCTGAATAAAGCTGCTATCCGTAAAAAAGAAATGATCGACCACATTGATATTGGATTTCAGCCCGTTGTTCAGGAAGTCACCAATCCACTGCACGATTTTTGCTTTGGGCTTGGCCTTTTCGAGCGCCTCAAGCATAGGGGCAGAAAAACAAAACAGATCGAGAATGATGATCAGATCCGGACGGCAAGCATCAATTTTGGCGTGCAGGCGTCTGGCCATGAGAGGATCAATTTTTTGTTTTTGGCCAGTGAGTTTCAGCGCTCGATTTTGCACCCGATCTGTCCAGGTTCCATGGTTCAACGCGAAAGCGTCAATACGCACTTCGGGGAGAAAGGTGGCCGCCGCGAGCATGTGCTCGAACCATTGCAGAATCCCGCCTCGTTTTCCGATAACCAGAATGCTGGCGCGTGGAATCATCGAATTAACGTCCGGTCTGGTGGGGGGCTTGAATTGTTTTTGGCAGCATAGACGTCGGGCCGTAGTGTCGGATACTTTGAGGAATATTAAACCTCATTCTCAGTATCAAATAACGCAGTGGATTTTTGAGCAGCTTCGCCAGAAAAAAGCGGGGATGCGCCGTGATCAGCTTGGCGATCGACAATCGCTTGGGAAGTTTGGAGCCCCCACGGGTAGGCGCTTTGTGTTTGCGATAACGGAAATGGGGCTTGCCAAGAAAAATCCCGCTGTAACCCTGGCATACAAATCGACTGAACAGTTCCCAGTCTTCGCGTAATGCAAAGCCTCGGTCAAATCCGCCGACGGCCTCAAAGGCTGATTTTTTAATCAGGGCACTGACCTGTATATAGTTTTCTTTCGCCAGAGCTTGAGGATCGAAAGGCCGGGATTCAAACACATGGCTTTTGTTTTCAAAATACTGCGCCTGTCCGTAGGCAAAGGCGATATTATCGGGGGCAGACTCCAACAAACCAACCAAATCAGCGATGGCTTCGGGTAGCAACGTATCATCGGCATCAAGAAACAGCAGATACTTTCCCGAAGCATGTGTTGCAGCATTATTTCTGGCGGCACAGACTCCCTGATTCTCTTGCTGTAATACCGTCACCGGATATTGGCACGCGACCTCAATACTGTTATCACTCGATCCGTCGTCGATGACAATAACCTCAACTGCAGGGTAGGTTTGCGATAACGCGGATGAAATAGCCTCACCCAAATACTGTCCGTAGTTGTAGTTGGTGATGATGATGGATACTGGGTTCGACATTAGGCAGAGTTCCCTTGCGATAGAATCTTTGTAAGCTGCGCTCTGATGGCATCATTGCTGAAGTATTTTCTGTAGGTAGCAAAGGCCCTTTCGGACAGATCTTCAGCGGCCGAGGCTTGTTTCGCTATGGTTTTCGCCAGACTATCAGGTGTGGTATCGGGAAGAAATTGCATCCCGGTGGCTGTGACGCCATTATCGACCAGTTCCTTCGGGTAGGCATCCCCGAGGCGGGTAATCACTGGGCGACCACAAGCCAGGGCCTGATAGACTTTGTTGGGTATGACCCTGCGAGATTTCTCACCCTCGCCAAAAATTCCCAGACATACCGCGGCTTGACGAATACGTGCAGGTAAATCATGGAAGGGAATCCAGTCTTCGAAGCGCACCTGCACCAGCGAGTTTGGGGTTGATTGTGCGATTTGCTCGCAGAGAGGTCTTTCCGGCCCATCTCCGAGGAAAGTCAGTTGAATTGGAGGCCCTTGGTAAAGGGCGATGGCTTCGGCGATGACCTTGGGACCCTGTAGTCCGATGAAGGTCCCGAAAAATAGAAATTCTGGAATCGTTTGTTCAGTCACCGGTGAAGGAAAGAAAAGCTCTTCTTCCGCCGAAACCGGAATCACAACCACTTGTTGAGGATCGCATGCGAGCGTTTCTATAAAGTAGTCTTTGTGGCAGGAGGTATCGGCGATAACAGTATCAGCCAACCTGAATAGCACTACTTCCGAGCGTAACAGGCGCCTTGCCCGATACGACGTCGGGAGGAACTTTTTCTTTTCAAATACCTGTTTATCGTAGGCACTGATCAGGGGGTCAAAAATCAATTTGACGCGATGGCGTTTGGCCCAGCGGGCGGCCGCAGGCAAGTCTCTTTGCCGGAAGCAGGGCACCCAGACCGCATCTATCTGACCCACCTGCCTGAACAGAATTTCAATATCAGCCGTTTGAGAAAGCTTGGGGTGAAATTCGATGACCTCCCAGCCAAGCTCATGCAAACATTTCATGACTGTGCGGTTTCGAGGGTAGTTCGGGCCATAATTACCGAAGCGTCCCCACCAGAGTATGCGACCTCGAGTTGTTGCAGAATTAGTGCTGGCGTCAGTCATTAAGCAGTTTCTCTACTGCAGCGGCAATGGTTTCATCGATATCAGGCAACTCCGCTGCCCGGAGTCCGGATAATTCGACAGAAATCAAGGATTCTAGAGGAACCCGGCGGATATAGCCAAGCGTCTGGTATTTTTTTAGCGCCTGTTCGTCGTTGTCGACGGGATGCATTTGCTTCGGTTGCAAAGTGCAGACGCCACGCCGGGAAAATATGGCTTCAGCGACCATCGTCAGGCTGTCTTCGGTGACAAAGACCGCATCGGCTGATTCGAGAAAACGTTTCATGACTTTCGCCGGATTACGACTGAACCAGACAGCTTCGGCGATATGCTTGGGGTCAAGATGTTTTTCGAGCAGGTCTTCGACCGCAGGATCCGTTCGGCGAGAGGTTGTAATGAGCCAGCGAATACCTTCTCGTTCGCTTAAGTTATTGATACCTGATGCCAGATTAAGCCAGTCCTGTTCGGAGTAGTCATAGCCGGCACCACTGGCCCCAATCAGCAGGCTGCAGAGGCCAGATGTGCTCACGGCAGCGTCGCCGGGTTCAATTACGGACGGGGGCAGATCCAATACCAGATTGTTGCTGGCATTTTTGATCGGGCTGACGGTAATAATCAAGTCGAGCTTTTCCGCGCCGTATCCTTTGATGGTACCGCTGAAGATATTGCGGCATTGATGATACGCCGCCAGCGATATATTGGCGCCGAGCGTGTTACCTCCCGCCGAAATAATCAAATCCGGCTTTGGCGCACCGCGATCCTCGATCTGATAGAACCACTGCCATAAATGAGGCAGGCTTGCAGGAACTTTGTTGGCAAGTAGTCGTGTCAGGGCGCGTAAAGCTTTGTGCTTGAGGCTGACATTGATTTCATAGACCTGAGGCTGATAGCGGCGGTTTAGTGCTCGAATAATGCCTTTGCTTTGGTTGGCGTGCCCCGGCAGCCCATCAGTCAACAACCAGATGCTTAACGGTGGTTTGTGGCTGTGTTTCATTTTTTGTTTCCAAAGCGAATGCGTTTGCAAAAAGTAGACAAGTTGTCCTTGCCGCTAATTTTTACTCGTTTCAATTCATACCAGCGATCGCTCGGTTTGTCGTCAACGCCTTCGACCGTGGTAACTGCATTCAGGAAACCGGCTTGTGCGACTAATTCGGGGTCGCGTTCGGAATAAATCCCAAACGGATAAGCAAAACTGGTGACGGACGTTTTGTACGTGCGCTCCAAATACGCTCGTGAGGCAGCGATTTCATGCGCTTTCTGTGTCGTGTCAATGGTGGCCAGATTGGCGTGAGAAAAGGTATGGCCTCCCAGTTCGAACAAGCCGCTATCTAACAGCGCAGCCACTTGTGCGTCACTGAGTTTGGGCTCGCGCATGAGCTCACCACTATCATGGTGTGCCTTTTTCTTGGTAGACCAGTCGTTGTTGTGGCGGTCTATCACCAGATACAGCGTACCTTTCGCGCCATATTTCTGCATGATCGGCAAAGCGTGGGTGTAGTTATCCTCGAAACCATCGTCAAAAGTCAGGGCAACGCCCTTTTCCGGAAAATTCGGTGCCAGAGCTTGCAACTCTCGCATCGTATAGAAATGCCAGCCATTTTCCTTGAGCCAGGCGAGCTGCTGTTCGAATTGATTTGGAGGAACTCGTAATTTGTTAAATTGTGCGCCGGGCCGGTGCGGGCTGATCATGTGATACATGAGTATTCGCGGGCGGCGGTAATCCACCGGTTTTTTAAACCATCCCAAGACGTGTGCCAACCCAGCCATAACGGCTCCTGCTATCAGTGCTGTAAACAGCCATCCCATGGTGCAATATCCGAATAAATGTCTGATTAAAAAAATAACAGACTTAAAAATACCATTTGGGGCAGAAATTAATACAATGTGCCCTGCGGTTGCAATTATGCTTTGTAGCATTGCTTCGGGGTAGGAGCTAAACGTTTTCCGTGCCAAAACAACTAGTTTTAGTGGGCTTTGGAAAGGCTAACAGATTTGTAGTAGGTTGAGAAACGCATGGCAACGATTATCGATAAACTGAGTATATTTTTGATTAAATGGGTCGCCTCATGGTCGCTGACGCGTATGCAGCGAGTGGGAGCATTACTCGGGAAATTTATGTTTCACCTTCATCTGGAGCCTCGCCACGTTACTCAGGTTAATCTGAATATTTGTTTTCCATATATGCCTGAGCGAGAAAAAAACGGACTGGTGAAGATGAGCCTGCAGAACACCGGTGCCGTGTTTCTGGAGTCGGCAGGGATATGGCACTGGCCACTCGATAAGTCGCTTGATCTGGTGGTTGACGTCGAAGGCGAGCACTTTCTGCAACAGGCGCAGGCCGAGGGCAGGGGCGTGCTATTTCTCGGGCCTCATTTGGGCAACTGGGAGTTGACGGGTCTTTACCTGTCAACACGGTTTAAGATGGCGTCGCTGTATCGTCCACCTAAACAGCCAGCATTGGAAGCGTTTATCTCTCATGCCCGTGGGCGGGCGGGGGCTGAATTGGTGCCTACCACGACCAAAGGGGTGGCCCGATTACTGGGGATTCTCCGCAAGGGTGGTGTCGTGGGTATTCTCCCGGATCAGGTGCCCCCGGATAACAGTAGCGAAATTGCTTCATTTTTTGACCATCCGGCCAAAACGATGACATTGGTATCGCGTCTGGTCGAAAAAACCTCTCCTGTGGTGCTGTGTGCGTTTGCGATTCGCCTGCCTCAGGCTGCTGGATTTAAGTTGATTATCCAACCGGCCCATGACGATATCTACAGTCAGGATCTGACAACTTCGGTGACGGGTCTCAACAAAAGCGTAGAGGATTGTGTTCGCCGGGCGCCAGAGCAGTATCAGTGGGAATACAAACGCTTTAAGGGGGAGCGCCCCGGATTTCCCCGTCCCTATTGAGTTTCTGGATGGCAGAGGTGGTCGTAGAGCTTTAGTGTTTGGGCTTTCATTTCGCTTAGCAGAAAGCGGCGGTTTGGTGGAATTGACGGTTTGTTTTCCAGCGTGTGCCGAATCGCAGACAACAGGGAGGCGCTATCGTCTTTGGTCACGGCACCCTCCGGGTAGAGTTCCCGTAATATTTCGGCAATGCCACCATGGTTCCAGCCAATGACCGGCACACCCATGCTTAAGGCTTCTGCGGCGGTACGTCCAAAAGATTCGGGCTTACTGCTTAGCGTCAGCACGATATCTGATGCGGCGTAAATCTCTTTCATGTCGTTACGATGACCGGTAAATAACACATCCTGAGTTAAGCCGAGTGCGTCGCAACGTTGGTAGACTTCCCGGGCATAGCTTTTTCGTTTGTCATCTTCGCCGCCGACAATCAGCCCCTTCACGGGAATGCCTTCTTTTTTGAGTGCAGCCATCACCTCTAAAAAAGTAAGGTGACCTTTTAAGCGGGTTAATCTTCCTGGCAAGGTAATGACCTGCTGGCCAACCAATTGCGGAAACTGTTGTTGCCACACGGTGCGCCAGGCTTCCGGGGGTTGATAGCCGTGAGGAAACTCAAGCTCATCAATACCCCGATAAATCAACTCGATTTTGTCTGCGGGTGTCTCGGGATAATTGTTTAAGATGTAGTTTCGAACGGCTTCAGAGACCGCCACCACGCGTTCACCGCAGGTGACAATAGCGCTATAGCGGCTGACGGAGTGCATGCCATGCACTGTACTGACAAGATGGGGGCGTTGTTGTTCCGGCATTTTACGCCATGCGAGCCAGACAACCCAAGCCGGCATCCGGGAACGTACATGGATGATGTCGAACTGATTCTGGTTCAGCCAGTCGCGTAGTGCGCCTACCTGAAGTAGAGTAAAGGGAGACTTCTTACCTATGTTCCAGCGCTTGTGGTGGCCGCCGGCTTGTTCTAAAGATCCGACCAGTCGACCCCCTGCAGACAGCACCCAGGACTCGTGACCTGCGGCGACCAGCGCCTCGGAAATCTCAAGTGTACCCCGCTCTACACCGCCACCATTTAACGATGGCAGTACCTGTAATACTTTAAGTCTATTTGAAACTTTCAGTTTTCTTGATTCAGTCATCAGAACGTTCTTCGGACGCTGTTTTGGCGAGCGTGTATTGTTTATATCGTTGCAATAGCCACTGGGCAGCACGTTCAGCCTCCCATAGCGGGGGCCGTGTCGCTGTTTCTGCTTCTTCCCGGGCCGAGTTCAGGTTCCAGACGAGCCCCCGATCCAGCAGCCGGGTAATACCCCTGACAATTCGATTCTTTTTGCGAGGCTGCATGGAGAAAAGCTGTACCGGGCGGCCGGAGGTCATTGCCTCGTACACCATGGAAACGCTGTCTGGTGTTACAGTGATGTCTTGTGCCGTTTGCATTTGTGCTTTAACCCAACCTGAGGGCGTTTCGGTATGAGGAATATAGCTTACGTTTTCAGGCAATCGGCTGAGTAGTGCGGTAGCGAAATCTTCGGGTGTACGCCGGGAATCTGTCAGGATCACCTGCTGCTCTTTAAAAGTAGCGGCGACCGCCTCGATTTGTTTCAGGATGTCCTGTGTATTCCAGTGATAATGTTTGGACTCGCCCCCCACCAAAACGAGGTGCCGATTTGTCTCAACCGGTGAACTTGCCGGAATAATGGTGTTAAGTACGCCCTCGGTGACGAGCACGTTGTTACGCTCCGGAGGGGCGTCGTGTGCGGGAATGATTGCCGCATCAAAGGAGCGCAGTGGCAAGCTGGGTTTCATCAGCACCGCACTGAAACAGCGAAAATGTCGCTTGGCGGTTAATATCGCTTTATGTGTGCGGTGTCCGGCACCAATAACGATATCCGGCGCATGCTCGGGCGTATCCGATGAGTGGGCGTTCTGCTCCCAGCGGCGCAAGAGAAAATCCTGCCAGCCAATGTCCAGACTGAGCGCTTCAATCCAGCGTACCGAAATCGGCACATGTGCCGCCAAGCGATCCGCGAGGCCTTGTAACTGATTCCGATGGCCCGGTTTGTTGTCGGTCACTAACCACAATGTCAGGGCTTCTGGTGCCGGTTTTTCCCGGTTAGCGTTAGACTTGGTTGCTGACGGCATCAGTCATTCAGCTCGTGATAAGGGTTCGTGGTATGAGGGACGGGGGTCGTTTTGAAGCGGCGATGTGTCCACAGGTATTGTTCCGGATGTTTGCGGATTTCGCCCTCAATGATCTGGTTAATACGAGTCGCATTGAGCTCTTCATCGTCAGTAGGAAAGTCTCGCAGTGGTTCGTGAAAGTAAATATCGTAACCCAGCCCATGGTTGCGGCGAAAATGGCTGAAAGGCACCACCGCTGCCCCTGTCTTTCTCGCGATACGTGCGGTCGAGGTGAGTGTGGCTGCCGGGGTTCCGAAGAAGGGTGCGAAAACGCTATTTTTGCGGCCATTGTCCTGATCCGTTGCGTACCACACCACACGGTTGGCTTTGAGACTTCGCAGCATCCCGCGCAGATCCTTGCGATCCAGCACACCATAATAACGGCGGCGAGAACGGGTCATCACAGCGTTGTAAAGCGGATTCTTGTGGGCGCGTTGTAAAATGTCGGCATTCTTCAGGAACAGGGAAATCAGTGTCCCACCCAGTTCCAGTGTGCTGTACTGGCCTCCCAGCAAAATGACTCCGCGACCTTGGCTGAGCGCCTTTTCAATGTGCTCGTGTCCATGGATATAGGTGATGTCACGCAGTCTTTCCGGATTGCGGAACCAGCCGGTAGCGGTCTCGAGTAAGCCGATACCATTGGAAACAAAGGTCGCCCTGACCAGCCGTGTCTGGGCTTTCGCGTCGAGTTGCGGGAAGCATAAGCCTATATTGGTCTGAGCAATTTTGCGTCGCTTGGTCCAGAAACAATAGCCCAGTAATCCGGCAATTTGTCCTAGCCATTGCTGTAAGCGCAAAGGCAGACTGGCCAGTAGCCGAACCAGAAAAACCATGCACCAGCTTGACCAGAACTTCGGGTGCAGGAATTGGGTGTAGCGCATATCCGCAGGGATATCTGCACTATCGCGATGTGCTCGGAAATCGTTTCTTGTCGCCACAATATTCTCGGGTAGGATTTTGCATGCAATGGTTCCGCATTCTACTCAACTCTCTGCAGCTTTACTATTGACTTGAGTGAAGCGATGCCTGTTGCTGGTATTGTGTGTCGGGTTGTTTTGGATCGATGCCGGAGTTGTTACACTTGGCGCCATGTTTGTCTGGTTTTCATAAATGTTTGTCTGATTTTCATCAGTTGAGGAGTCCGCATGGGACGGTTGTTTTATAGTCTGTTGTTTTACACCTCAATTCCTCTGGTTGTAATGCGATTGCTATATCGTGCCTGGCGTGCGCCCGAATACGCAAAGCGATGGCAAGAACGATTTGGCTTTTTCCCCTTGCCGGGCAGGCCAGCGTTGCGGTCCCCCATCTGGGTTCATGCGGTTTCGGTAGGGGAGACCATCGCCGCCGCACCACTGGTAAAAGCGCTTCAGAGCGCGTATCCAACGCGTGATCTGGTGGTAACGACGATGACGCCGACGGGCTCTGAGCGGGTAAGGGCACTATTTGGTGATACCGTATTTCATGTTTATGCACCTTACGACCTGCCGGACGCGATGAGGCGATTTTTACGTAAGATTCAGCCGTCGCTGTTGGTGATTATGGAAACCGAGTTATGGCCTAATATGATATCCAGCGCCCGTCAGGCGGGCGTACCGGTTGCGTTGGTGAATGCTCGCCTGTCTGCCCGCTCGGCCGCGGGATACGGTAAGGTGTCCTGGCTGGCAAGTCCTATGTTGAAGCAGTTGTCGCTGGTTGCTGCACAATTTCAGGCGGACGCTGATCGCTTTATGTCTCTGGGGTTGGATCGCGACAAGGTTAAGGTCACAGGAAATATCAAGTTCGATATCCAGATTCCGGATCAGGCATATCAGCTGGGAGAAGAAATTCGCCACGCCATCGGAGATCGTAGGGTTTGGATAGCGGCCAGCACACATCAAGGCGAGGATGAGCTGGTGTTACAGGCTCATCGTGCGCTTCTGAGCAAATGCCCTCGGCTTTTACTTATTCTGGTGCCTCGTCACCCGGAGCGTTTTAATCAGGTGCAGCGGTTGGTTGATGAATTCGGGTTTCATTTGTCCCGGCGGAGTGAGCATCGGGTGCCCGCACCTGAGGCAGAGGTCTTTCTGGGGGATTCGATGGGCGAAATGCTGGCCTTTTACAGTGCATCGCAAATTGCCTTTGTGGGCGGGAGTCTGGTCGAACGCGGTGGACATAATCCCTTAGAGCCCGCTGCACTGGGTTTACCTGTGATTATGGGGCCGCATGTCTTTAACTTTGAATCGATTTGCCATGCGCTGTCTGAAGCCGGCGGACTCAAGTTTGTCGGTTCCGCAGAATTGCTGGCAAACCGTGTTGCTGAGTTGATCGAAGATCCGGACTATCATCAGTCGATGGGCAAACAAGGGTTAGCCGTTGTCAATGCTAATCGCGGGGCGCTGGAACGCGTATTGTCAGAGCTTGATAAACTGCTGGAAAAATAACTGCCGGCAGGTCATGACCAATGCTCAGGGTTCGCAGACGAGTCAGGGGGGGACAGCCCGGCTATCCAGGAAGGAAAGCGGACTGTCCGCCTCAATATCACTGTGATGCAGTGAGCCAGCGATTCAGTGAGGCCAGATCTTCCGGGCTGAGGGTGCCTGCGGCCTGCTTTATTTGCAAGGTATCGATGACATAATCAATCCGGGCGTTGGCGTAATCGCGAAGCGCGACATAGTAGGCCCTTTCTGCATCCAGCACTTCAACAATATTGCGCGTGCCCACACTGTAACCTGCTCGTGTGGCTTCCAACGCACTTTCTCGTGACACGATGTTTTGTTTCTGTGACGCGACCGTATCGATATCGGTTTTGAGCTTCGTAAACAAACTTCGTGTATTCAGTTGCACGGTGCGTTTCACTGATTCTAAAGAATAACGCGCCTGATCCAGCTGATATTTGCTTTTGCGGTAGCTGGCCTCAGTGCCTCCGCCCTGGTACAGCGGCATATTGAATACCAGCGCGATTGAGCTGTCTTCACCTGACAGGTCTACCGGATTTTTGTTGTCCAGCGAAGTGTGGCTATAACTTGCTGTCAAATCCAGCGTAGGGTAGTGACCTGTTTTTTGTTGGGACACGTTCTCTTCTGCCGCTTTGACGCCAAACTCTGCGGATTTAATCGACCAGTTTTGTGCAAATGCGGTGTTTACCCAATCTTCTACGACCATAGGGGTGGGAGGATTGATCGGAAACTCCGCATTCAAGGCGTTGAGTTGTTCGTAAACTTGTCCTGTAAGGCGTGCAAGCCCTTCGTAAGCGATGTTCAGCGCGCCTTCTGCCTGAATGCGCGAGGTCGTTGCCGCGTCGTAGGATGCCCGTGCTTCATGGACTTCAGTAATAGCAATCAGGCCAACATCAAAACGCTCTTTGGCTTGTTCCCATTGGCGCTTGAATGCCGCCTCGGCGGCATTGGTTGTGGCGAGATTTTCTTTGGCTCGTAGGATGCTGAAATAGGCCGTAGCGGTATCCAGAATCAGGGTTTGCTGGGCTTTTGCAAATTCGGCTTCGGCACTTTGGCTTAAGTATTTGCTGGCTTCAAAGCCAAACCAGTTTTGCGCGCGAAAGAGTGGTTGGGTAAGTGACAAACCATAGCTGGTTGCCGTGTATCCATCATCCGGGGCATAGGTGCTGTCTTTGTAACCTGTCTGGGCACTCAGATTAATTTGCGGGAGCAGCGCCGCTCTTGCCTGCGTTACCGTTTCTTGTTCGGCAAGGTAGGCGGATTGAGACGCGGCCAACGAAGAATCGTAATTCAATGCCTGTTCATAAGCGGTGACGAGATCCACGGCATGCGCACAGATCGACGTGGCTGCTACCATCGACAGACACAGGGCTTTGGGTAGAAAGTGCATGAAATATCCTTGTAATTTATCTGGTTATGCTAAAGGTCGTGCATTCAGGAAACTGGAAGCATTATGGACAATAAAGAATGATAACTCTACACTTCGTGGGACTTGTCGGGGGTCGTAGCATTTTTCGTTGATTTTCTGCGCTATTGCCTTCAATTAGAGCAACTACCGGATGGGCTGTCGGCCTTCCGCTGTTCTGTTTACGCACCTTCCCCTGACGTTTCATTTGATTTATCTAAACTGGGGTAACGTCCATGCATGCAAGACCGGAAGACTTTCTGAGTGAATCTGCGCAAGTAGATAATGCCGCTATTCAGCCATTTACAAACTCACGCAAAGTCTATGTAACGGGGAGTCGCCCCGATATTCGGGTGCCAATGCGGGAGATTTCACTGGCAGACACGCCGACGGCGATGGGTGGTGAAAAGAATGCGCCAGTCTATGTTTATGATACCTCTGGTCCTTATACCGACCCGGACGTAAGCATCGATATCCGCCAAGGCCTCGCCCCCCTTCGGGAGGCCTGGATCAACGACCGTGCCGATACAGAGCAATTAACAGACTTTGAGTCCGAATTTACGCGTCGACGCCTGCGGGATCCCATGCTGGATCACATGCGTTTCAGTCATTTTCGCAAACCGCGCCGGGCACTGGCCGGAAAAAATGTCAGCCAGCTACATTATGCTCGCCAGGGAATCATCACCCCCGAGATGGAGTTCGTGGCCATTCGCGAAAATATGAAACTCCAGGAAGCCCGCGCCGCAGGCCTGCTGGATGCCCAGCACCCGGGTGAATCCTTCGGTGCCAATATCCCGAAAGAAATTACCGCAGAATTTGTCCGGTCAGAAATTGCATTGGGTCGAGCGATCATTCCTGCCAACATCAATCACCTTGAGCTGGAGCCGGTCATTATCGGTCGGAATTTTTTGGTGAAAATAAATGGCAATATTGGAAACTCCGCACTGACCTCATCCATTGAGGATGAAGTTGCCAAACTGACGTGGGGGATTCGTTGGGGTGCAGATACCATCATGGATCTGTCCACCGGCAAGAATATTCATGAAACTCGTGAATGGATTATCCGTAATTCACCTGTGCCCATCGGGACGGTTCCTATCTATCAGGCATTGGAGAAAGTGGGTGGGGTGGCAGAAGACCTCACTTGGGAAATCTTCCGCGACACCTTAATTGAGCAGGCTGAGCAAGGGGTGGATTACTTTACCATTCATGCCGGGGTGCTGCTGCGCTACGTTCCGTTAACGGCAAATCGGGTGACGGGTATTGTGTCTCGCGGTGGCTCGATCATGGCCAAATGGTGCCTGGCGCACCACAAGGAAAATTTCCTTTACACCCATTTTGAAGAAATTTGCGAAATCATGAAGGCGTATGATGTTTCCTTTAGTTTGGGAGATGGATTGCGCCCGGGGTCTATTGCCGACGCGAATGATGCTGCCCAGTTCGGCGAGTTGGAGACGCTGGGTGAGTTGACGCAGATTGCCTGGAAGCACGACGTTCAGGTCATGATTGAAGGGCCGGGGCATGTGCCTATGCACATGATCAAAGAAAATATGGACAAGCAGCTACGTGAATGTGGCGAAGCGCCATTCTATACCCTGGGGCCGCTCACAACAGATATTGCTCCCGGTTATGATCACATTACCTCAGGCATCGGTGCGGCAATGATTGGCTGGTTTGGCTGCGCGATGCTTTGTTATGTGACGCCAAAAGAACACTTGGGGTTACCCAATAAAGATGATGTTAAAACCGGCATTATCACCTACAAAATCGCCGCACATGCGGCTGATCTTGCGAAAGGGCATCCGGGAGCGCAGATTCGTGACAATGCCATGTCTAAAGCGCGCTTCGAATTCCGCTGGGAAGATCAGTTCAATTTGGGACTGGATCCCGATACTGCGCGGGCGTTCCATGACGAAACCCTGCCGAAAGAATCTGCAAAGGTGGCACATTTTTGTTCCATGTGTGGTCCAAAATTCTGCTCCATGAAAATCAGTCAGGATGTCAGGGATTATGCGGCTCAGCAGGACGAAAAAGCGGCCTTGACCGGAATGGCTGAAAAGTCAGAAGAGTTTCGTCAGCAAGGTGCCCAGATTTATTCAAAGGTTTGATGCAGGATAGAAAATGAATCGTTTTACCCGCAAGGATGTTGAGGTCATTAAAGAAGAATCAGGCTATCAGGGATTCTTCAGAATTAACCGGTTCACACTGCGTCACCGGTTGTTCAGAGGGGGGTGGTCCGAGCCGATGGTGCGAGAATTATTTCAGCGAGGCTCGGCGACCTGTGTACTGCCTTATGATCCGGTGCTTGATGAGGTGGTCCTCATCGAACAGTTTAGGATTGGTTGTGTCGGTGCAGATGCACCCTGGCTTTTAGAGTTGGTTGCAGGCATCAATGAAGCGGGCGAAGAACCCGAAACGGTGGCCCGCCGGGAAGCGCTGGAAGAAGCTGATCTCGAATTGGGCACGCTGGAGCCGGTTGCGAAATACTGGGCCTCTCCGGGAGGGAGCGATGAGCAGGTCCAGATATTTTGTGGCCAGGTTAATGCAAAAGGTGTTGACGGAATATTTGGGTTGGCGGAAGAACATGAAGATATCCGTGTTCAGGCAGTCAATGTCCAGACAGCGTTTGAGTGGGTAGCCTCGGGACGAATCAATAATGCCGCTACGATTATTGCGCTGCAATGGCTACAGCTACATCGAGATCAACTGAGGGCTCGCTGGTTGAATCCGTCACGTGAGGAATGAGCAGGTGCTGCAGGTAGCGCACTCCGGGTAACGGTTTGCGTCTGTCCGGGTAACGGTTTGCTTCTGAATGTATAACCGGAGGTGCTTCAGTGTGTTTTTCTGTGTTGTGCGTTACGTATGGCAGGGATATAAGGTACGCTAGTATTCTGTTAACCGCACTTGATAAAGGTTTGCGCTTATGGTGTCGTTGAAATCCCGTCGCTATGTTCCTGACTTGCAACACTTGGGAGCGCTTTGTGATGGAAATTATTTACGATTGCAAAAGCTTTGCCGGGGGCAGGACGAACAATCCATGGTTCAGGTAACACTTTTCGCAGGCGAGACTTATCTGGGGCGAATCAGAATATCGCTACTGGACCAAAGCCGCTACACCGAAACTTTTCTGCTGGAACAAACCCACTCCATGGGGCCTTGGCTCAATAACCCCAAAATGACCGTTCGCGTATATCACGATGCCGGCATGGCTGAAGTCATTAGCTGTTGGCGACATCAGCGCATAGAAGCGGTCAATGACTACCCCAATCGCTATATGCACCATCCTGATGAAAAAGTTCAGTTGAATGAGTTTCTCGCAGAATGGCTGGGGTACTGTCTTAGATTCGGATGCAATGACGGGGTGTCATTTGTATCCAATGGTTAGTAATTCTACGTATTTGTGTGCGTTGTGTCGGTTCTCTGGACAAAATGTGATTCGAACACTGGAAAAAAATCGCCGGTATTTATACTTTTGTGGGCAGAACTTTCGCTAAGCGTCTATATGTTAATTAGTGTTCGTTCGCTGTGAAGGCCAATGCATTTAATGGGTAATGCGTTGAAATGAAAACTGTTCATTTGGGCCTGATTGATTTCAGGTGGTTGTGTTTGGAAAAGAGGCGGCAAGAGGCCTGAAATTGTCATGGCGAGTGCCAAGAAAACCGTAATGTTAGTCCAGGTAAGTGATGCACATCTTCGCAAAGAGGAAGATGGTGCTTTGCTTGGGATGAATACCCGTAACAGTCTGGATGCGGTACTTGATCTTGTTAAAACACACCATGGTGCCCCTGATGCCGTGATTGCATCCGGTGATCTGGCGCAGGATGGCAGCATTGAGGCGTACGAATGCTTTCAGGCAAAGATGGCACAATTTTCCTGTCCGGTTTACTGGTTCAACGGCAATCACGACGATCGCGAAGTGATGGCTGAAGTCGCATCCCGCACGGATTCCCTCACTTCGGTTCAGCGTGTAGGTGAGTGGCAGATTATCCTGCTTGACTCGCTGGTACGAGGTAAAGTCTATGGTCGATTGTCAGACCATGAGCTGAAAATCCTGGATGATGCCCTGACAGCCTCACCAGGTGTACCTACCCTGGTGAGTTTTCATCATCATCCTATCGATATCGGGTGTCGTTGGCTCGATAATATTGGCCTGAAGAATCGCGATGCGCTTTTTGAAATCATAGATCGCCACCCACAAGTGAAAGTGCTGCTGTGGGGACACATACATCAAGAAGTTGATACGGTTAGAAACGGGGTGCGTTTGCTGGCTTCGCCTTCGACTTGTGTGCAGTTTTTACCTCACTCCGATGACTTTGCCATCGATACGATTGCACCGGGCTATCGCTGGTTGAAACTGCACGCGGACGGGACGGTGGATACCGGTGTGTTGCGTGCCGACCACATAGAGTTTCAGGTAGATTATTCCAGCAAGGGCTATTGATTGCTGGCTAATGATATGTGTGTCAAACCTCTCATCCTTTACCTCCATGGATTTAATAGCTCGCCTTTGTCGCGTAAAGCAAAGATCCTGGAGGCGTATCTCTCATCGCGTTCCGATCGTTTGGACTATCAGGTTCCTGCGTTACCTATTTCACCTGCAAAGTCGGTTGCTCTGGTAGAGGCTATCATCAAGTCCAGACTCGAACAGGGCGGTGTAGTGCATTTGGTGGGAAGCTCTCTGGGCGGTTATTATGCGCTGCATCTTGCAGAGCGCTATCAGCTGAAATCTGTATTGATTAATCCTGCCATCTACCCCTATCTCCTGCTGGAGCGATCATTGGGGGAAAACCGGAATTTCCATACCGGGGAAGTCTGGCAGTTCAAGTCTCAATATTTGCAGGAATTGCGTGCACTGGAAGTGCTTCGTATATCTCATCCTGAGCGTTTCATGCTGATGATTCAGACCGGGGATGAAACGCTGGACTATCAAGAGGCCACGGACAAATTGCGTGGTGTTAGGGCGTGGCTGGAGGGGGGCGGAAATCATGAGTTTTTTGCCTTTGAAAGGACGCTTCCCGCGCTGTGCGCGTTTTTGGATAGTTAGCGCTGCCTGACAACATTTCTTTTTGTTGATTGTCATGACAATGGCATTATTTCCCTAAATGATTTTCCGCAGGTAGTCGATCAGATTATCGATATCATGTAGAATATGGCGCCTTTTTATTCAATTGCTCTAACAATTTGGTGCTTTAGTATGGGAAATAAAACCGCGCTGTATAATGCCCACCTTGCTGCGGGGGCAAAAATTGTAGATTTCGGCGGGTGGGATATGCCCATTCACTACGGTTCACAAATTGAGGAGCATCATAAGGTACGCCAGGCATCCGGTATGTTTGACGTGTCTCACATGACTATCGTGGATGTTCAGGGCGAAGACGCACAAGCCTATTTGCAACATCTATTGGCCAATGACGTGGCGAGATTAACGTCAGTTGGTAAAGCACTCTATTCCGGCATGTTAAATGACAACGGGGGCGTGATTGACGACCTGATTGTCTATCGTATGCCGGAAGGTTTCCGTGTAGTGGTGAACTGTGCTACTCGTGAAAAAGATCTGGCCTGGATGCAGAAGCAGGCGGGGGAATTTCGCGTGACACTCACTGAGCGCGCAGACTTTTCAATGATCGCCATCCAGGGGCCAGAAGCCATCACTCAAACCAAAAAGGTCGTGAGCGCGGCGCAATCTGAAGTGATTACTTCTTTGGGCGTATTTTTTGGTTTGGAGTCGGAAGGCTGGATGTTCTGTCGCACGGGTTATACCGGTGAAGATGGTCTGGAAGTGATGGTGCCGAACAATCAGGCAGAGGCCTTCTGGAATGCCTTGGTTGCAGCAGGCGTTGCACCGTGTGGTCTGGGAGCGAGAGATACTTTGAGGCTGGAAGCCGGCATGAATCTTTATGGTTCTGACATGGATGAAAGCATTTCGCCGCTGGCTGCCAATATGGGTTGGACGATTGCCTGGGAACCGCAGACACGTAATTTTGTAGGGCGTGCTGCGTTGGAATCGCAACAAGCGGCGGGTGATCAGCCCAGGCTGGTTGGTTTGGTTCTGGAGCAAAAGGCGGTGCTCAGAGGGCATCAGCCGGTGTTTGTGGAAGGGGTCGGCGAGGGTGAAATCACCAGTGGCACCTTTTCCCCAACACTGGGCTATTCAATTGCATTGGCCCGGGTTCCCGCTGGAACACAGAGTTCGGCAACGGTTGAAATCCGGGGCCGTCAGCTGGAAGTAAAAGTAGTGTCGCCACCCTTTGTGCGCAAAGGTCAGCGAGTCTATAAATAGTTTTTAGTGGAGCATTCTTGTCTTGGTCGACTGACTGTATTCCAGTCGTCGGGATCTGATCAGGTCGGAGCAGATTCAGCGGGAATGAGTGTAGTCCGAAATGGATGTCGTATTTTAATCAGTCTATTTATTATTGTTTAACGAGCATCTGTACAACTTTGGGGTTGCCAAGAATGAGTCATATTCCTCGCGAATTAAGATATCTGTCCTCTCACGAGTGGGTTCGTATTGAAGCGGACGGCACTGCAACAATTGGAATTACCGATCATGCCCAGGATTTGTTGGGTGACGTTGTGTTTGTTGAACTGCCTGAAGTCGGCAGTGAACTTACCGCAGGCGACGAGGCGGGTGTGGTGGAATCGGTGAAAGCCGCTTCTGATATTTTCACGCCAATCAGCGGAGAAGTTATTGCGGTAAATGATGCTCTGGAGGACAGCCCTGATCTGGTAAACAATGATCCTTACAATGATGGCTGGTTTTTTAAAGTAAAACCGAGCGATACCGGTGAACTGGACTCCTTGCTGGATGCAGAAGGCTATACGGAAATTTGCGAGTCTGAAGACCATTAAGTATTGCTGGAAAGCGGGTTGATTCTGCCAGAAACAAACAGTTCTGATGGAGTCAATCCGGCCAATAGATCCTTCGGAAATATAGCGACCAGATGCGGGTTATCCCAATATCTGGTCGTTGCATTTCCAGACGTCGATTCCCGGAGAGTCCTTCTCATGCCTTTTATTCCTCATACTGATGCCGATGTCCAGAAAATGCTGGATACGATCGGTGCCTCAGATATTGATGCGTTGTTTGATGAAATTCCCGCACATTTGAGAGCAGCGCCGCTGACACAGGTGCCCGATGCCCGTAGCGAAATGGCGTTGATGCAGCTTATGAACAAGCGGGCAGCGCAAGATGCGGTTGATCTTTGCTTTATTGGTGCAGGGGCATATGAACATCATATTCCTGCGGCAGTTTGGGATATTGCGTCGCGCGGCGAGTTTATGACGGCCTATACGCCTTATCAGGCGGAAGCCAGCCAGGGAACGCTGCAGTTGGTATACGAATACCAGTCCATGATGGTGGCGCTGACCGGATTGGATATATCGAATGCTTCGCTTTATGACGGTGCCTCTGCGGTCGCAGAAGCAGTGCTGATGGCTGTGCGAGCGAACCGGAAATCCAAAAGCAAACGGGTTTTGGTTGCGGGTACCGTACATCCTCATTACCGTGCTGCCGTGAATGCCATCGTGGGTAATCAGGATATTCAGTTGGTTGAACTGCCATTTGCCAGCGACTCACTGGTAGTCGATCCCGCCGGCCTGGCAGTACACGAAGGCGAAGACTATGCGGCGCTGATTATTGCCCAGCCGAATTTCTTCGGGTCATTGGAAGATGTGAATACGCTGACTGATTGGGCGCATCAGCACAATATGCTGGTGATCGGTGTGGTTAATCCTACCTCATTGGCTCTCCTGGCTGCACCGGGTGAGTGGGGCGCGACAGGCGCGGATATTGCGGTGGGTGAAGGTCAGCCTCTGGGTATCCCTTTATCATCCGGCGGCCCCTATTTTGGTTTTATCTGCTGTAAAGAAGCCTTTGTCAGACAGATGCCCGGACGCATCATCGGTTGTACCGTGGATCTGGAAGGGAAGGTTGGCTATACCCTGACATTGCAGGCCAGAGAGCAGCATATCCGCCGGTCGAAAGCGACCTCTAACATTTGTACTAATCAAGGTCTCATGGTTACTGCGGCGACAATCTATATGAGCTTGCTGGGTAACGAGGGGCTAGCTCAGGTTGCACAGGCTTCTCACATTAACAGCGTAACGCTCCGTGAAAAACTGCATGAAATTTCAGGTGTGGCAGTATTACCCCAGCAAAGCGTGTTTCACGAATTTGTCATCCAAACGGAAAAGCCGGCCCGATTGGTGCTGGAGCATATGGAGTCTAAAGGACTTCTGGGTGGTTTGGAACTGGAAGGTTATTTTCCTGAATTACCCAACGGGATTCTGGTTTGCGCTACGGAAACGAAGCAACCAGCAGATCTCGATCGTTACGTCACTGTGCTTCAACAAGCGATTAAAGAATTGGAGGCCGTATCATGCTGATCTTTGAAAGAAGTGCGGAAGGTCGTCGGGCTACGGCGCAATCTCCTGGTGCAAATTCGGCTATTGTGGATATTCCTTCTGCATTGTTACGTAAGCGCCCGGCAGGATTACCTGAAACGTCTGAGTTGCAGGTTGTGAGGCACTATACCAATTTGTCCCGGAAAAACTTTTCTATCGATACGCATTTTTACCCGTTGGGCTCCTGTACGATGAAGTACAACCCCAGAGGGGCTCATCGGGCCGCAAGCATTCCCGGGTTGTTGCAACGTCACCCGCTGGCACCTGAATCGCGCAGCCAGGGCTACCTGGCCTGCATGTTCGAGCTGCAGGAAATTCTTAAGGAAGTGACGGGAATGGCGGGTGTCTCTTTGACACCGATGGCGGGTGCTCAAGGTGAGTTTGCCGGTGTGGCTATGATTCGCGCCTATCACGAAAAACGTGGTGATACCGGGCGTACGGAAATTATCGTGCCTGAAGCCGCACACGGAACCAATCCTGCCACAGCGGTCATGTGTGGATATAAGGTTCGTGAGATTCCGGTGTTGGCAAATGGTGATGTCGATCTGGCGGCGCTTGAGGCCGCAGTAGGTCCTCAAACCGCCGGCATCATGATGACGAATCCTTCTACCTGTGGTGTTTTTGAGCGTCAGATTGAGGCGATTGCGAAGGTAGTGCACGGTGCTGGCGGGTTGCTCTATTACGATGGGGCGAATCTGAACGCCATTTTAGGAAAAGTCCGTCCCGGCGATATGGGATTTGATGTTTTACACATGAACTTGCATAAAACCTTCGCGACGCCACATGGCGGGGGTGGCCCGGGAGCCGGTCCGGTCGCAGTGAGTACCAGGCTGATGCCATTTCTGCCTACGCCGATCGTGGGTGTAGAAGATGCTGGCGGGGAGCCCAGTTACTGTTGGCTGGACGAAGAAGCACTGCCCGACACCATTGGTCGCTTATCCGCCTTCATGGGTAACGCTGGTATATTATTGCGTGCATACGCTTATGCCGTTTTGCTTGGCCGAGAAGGCTTGCATCGTGTGGGCGAATACTCCACGCTGAACGCCAACTATCTTGCCCGCAAACTGGAAGCGGCGGGATATACATTGGCGTATCCTGAACGGCGGGCTACCCATGAGTTTATTCTTACGCTGAGCAAGCAAGCGAAGGAGTTGGGGGTAACGGCCATGGATGTGGCAAAGCGTTTGCTCGACTATGGTTATCATGCGCCGACCACCTATTTTCCACTGCTGGTGCCCGAATGTTTGCTTATCGAGCCGACAGAAACTGAATCCATCGAAGATCTTGATGGTTTTGTGCAGGCAATGACGGCTATTCTGGATGAAGCGAAAACTTCACCTGATAAGGTTCGTGGTGCGCCTTATACGCAGCCTGTTATGCGACTGGATGATGTGAAGGCGGCTAGAGAGTTGAATGTTGCGTTCAAACGAGGCGCTTAAAGGTGATGTAGGGACGGGTTGTACAGGCACGTCCTGACTTGGAACATCAAAAGCCGGGCCAGCTATCTAGCTGCCCCGGTTTTTTGTTGCGCTGCCTGCTAGCGATTTTGCGCGACGCTGTTGATACCCATATCGCTAAAGTTTTCTTTCATATCATCAATATCGTAGGTTGAGAGCCCGACGTATTCCAGAATGTCATTCTTCGCCCGATTCCATTCGTAATCTTCTTTTTGGCCGCCAAGTGTAATGTAATTGCCGCAAATATGTTCGGCAATCTTGAGAATGGCCAGCAGATTTTTCTTTTCCTGATCTTTTCCGTCTTTGGTTGCAAAGATTTCTTCTGCGCTGTGATGTTCTGCGATGACTTCGCAAATGGCGGGCGGCAGGTTCCAGGATTTTGCCGTATAGTAGCCCACCACCGCATGGTTAGTGTTGCAGTAGCCGTTTTCGATGTCGACAACCCTTACATCTTTGGCGCTGTACGATTTTTCCATAATATCGACATAGTTATCGAATCTAACCATCATCAGGGGAATACCTGCATTATGAAACAGCCCCATCGCATAGGCTGCATCCGGACTGTGAAAGCCGATCTGCTTGGCGACGTTTGCACAAACCATGGCAATATCGTTAGCGATATCCCAAAAGCGAGTTAAAGACACAATTTTTTCATCAGACATTTCGCCTTTAATGGAAATGCCATTGAGTATATTGATAACGCTATTCAAGCCTAAAAGAGATACCGCCTGTTCTATGGAGGTGATTTTATTGGCTAGTCCGAAGAAGGGGGAATTTACAAATTTAAGCATGGTGCCGGAGAGGCCCACATCCTGGCTGACAAGACGGGCGATCTGTTTCAAGTCTGGATCAGGCATGACCTGCTCCATTTGAAGATCTACCAGAATTTGCGGTTGTGGCGGGATCTTGATCCCCTGCAAAATATGACGAATCTGCTCTTCACTTAAATCTGTTGCCATAACGTCTCCGGCGAAGTGCCTCAGGGGGGACTATTGCGAATAGTAAGTCCAGTTTAGATGATTAATTATTGATTTCTAGTGATTTTTGTAACTGCCACCTTTTCCTCGCAAGAGGCCGAGCGGGCGTGTCCGTGCATGTTATAATACGACTTTTATTTTCCCGGAGTGTTTGATGACTATCAAAGGGTTGCAACTTAACAAGGGCGCAGATCGTCGCCTAAAGCAGGGTCACTTGTGGATCTATAGCAATGAAATCAATGTCAAGGTAACGCCATTGACGCAGTTGCAGCCCGGAGAGCAGGTGCAGGTGTTGTCTCACGAGGGTAAAGTGCTGGGTACTGCGATGGTGAATCCGGCAACATTGATTTGTGCACGAGTCATTAGCCGAAATGCAGACCAGTTTATGGACAAGGGGTTGCTGGTACATCGCCTTAAGATAGCGTTAGCGTCGCGGGATACGGTGTTTGAATCACCCTTTTATCGCTGGGTGTTTGGTGATAGCGACGGTCTGCCAGGTTTGGTGGTCGATCGTTTTGGTGATTTGTGTGTAGTTCAAATTTCGCTCGCTGGTATGGAGTGTCTGCGTGATGAGATTGTTCATGCCATCAAGAAAATCTTGAATCCGGCAACGATCATTCTTAAAAATGATGGCAAGATGCGAGAGGTTGAAGGATTGGATTCCTATGTGGAAACAGTCCATGGTGAACCCGTCGAAGAAGCCAGATTGCAGGAAAATGGCGTTGAATTCGTGGCCCCGGTGCAAGCCGGTCAGAAAACCGGCTGGTTTTATGATCATCGTATGGGGCGTGAGCGATTGAAGCCTTATGTGAAAGGCAAGCGCGTGCTCGACGTTTTCAGTTACGTCGGCGGGTGGGGAATTCAGGCGGCGGCGTTTGGTGCGAGCGAAGTGGTCTGTGTTGATAGTTCTGCTCTGGCATTAAATTATGTGATGCGAAATGCAGAACTTAATGGCGTTTCAGAAAAGGTAAAGTGCATTGAAAATGATGCATTTAATGCCCTTAAGGCCTTGCGTGAAGCGCGAGAAAAGTTTGATGTGATTATTGTTGATCCTCCCGCGTTTATTCCCAAACGAAGGGATATAAAAGCGGGCGAGTTGGCCTACCAGCGAATTAATCAACTCGCGTTGCGCCTGCTGGATAAGGACGGTGTATTGGTCTCTGGCTCGTGCTCAATGCATCTGAGTCGCGAGCGTTTAATCGATATTATTCGCTCGGTAGGACGTGAAACAGACCGGTTTGTGCAGATTCTGGAACAAACGCATCAAGGTGCCGATCATCCGGTGTTGCCGGCAATTCCCGAAACGGAATACTTGAAAGCGGTATTCGTCCGGTCATTGCCTGCTTTCTGATAGGCCGCGTTTGCCTTACTTTATTTACGTAAGCTGATAATGGGCCAACCCTGTTCAGAGGCATATTTAAAGAGCGTCTGATCAGGGTCTACCGCGACGGGGCGATCTACCTGTTGAAGTAGGGGCAAGTCGTTATGGGAGTCGCTGTAGAACCAGGAGTCGCTCAGACTTTGTCGATTTTCATTCAACCATTGCTCTAAACGGGTAACTTTTCCGTGTTGGAAGCTGGGTGTTCCAACAATTTTTCCGGTGTATTGTCCGTTAATGATTTCGGGGTCGGTCGCGATGAGCGCATCGACGCCCAAAAGTTCGGCGATAGGTTCAGTGACAAATCGATTAGTGGCGGTGATGATGAGCAGATAGTCGCCTTGCTGTCGGTGTGTTTGCAGCAATTCGAGAGCCTGCGTCAGCAATAACGGGCGGATTTTGGTTTCTACAAAGTTTGCCCGCCATGTTAGCAACTGTTCGGTGGTGTGCGCGGCCAGGGGGGCCAGGGAAAACTCAAGATAGCGCATCATATCCAGCTTGCCATCAAGATAGTCCTGATAAAACTGGTCATTCGCCTTCTTGTAGACTTGCTGGTCCACAATTCCCTGTTCTACCAGAAACTCTCCCCAGGCATGATCACTGTCGCCTGCAATCAAAGTATTGTCGAGATCGAATATAGCCAGTGTCAAGCGGCATTCTCCTGTCAGAGGTTGGGAATCTACATAGTGTTATTAGTAGCTTACAGATACCGTCGTAAATCCGAAACCTGAACTATGCTGTTTAAAGAGAGCAAATTATACGACAGCTCGAGAGGGTTTATTACGCATTGATTGCCGATGTCGGTGTTTTCTGGAAAAATGACCCTAAATTAAAGTTAAAAGGTAATGCCAAGTGATTGATGCGGATGGTTTTAGACCTAATGTCGGAATCATTCTGACCAATCACAAGAGTGAGGTGCTGTGGGCCAGACGAATAGGACAGGAATCCTGGCAGTTTCCCCAGGGAGGAATAAAAAAAGACGAGACTCCAGAAGACGCATTATTTAGAGAGTTGCGTGAAGAGGTCGGATTAACCCAGAGAGATGTTGAAATCATTGCGTGTACCCGAGGCTGGTTGCGTTATCGGTTGCCGCGTAAAATGATTCGATATCACTCGCACCCGGTTTGTGTTGGTCAGAAACAAAAATGGTTTTTATTGCGAATGCTTAGCCCGGATTCAACTGTGTGCATGAGTCAGAGTGAATCTCCTGAATTTGATGGTTGGGAATGGGTCAGTTACTGGTATCCTCTAGGACAAGTCGTTTCGTTCAAAAGAGAAGTTTACCGCAGAGCCATGAAAGAGCTTGCTCCACGCCTGTTTCGGCGCAATGTAGGCTATTAATCGGAATGGAATACATGTTGAGGTTGTCTGGATGCTGAGTACATTGCGCAATATCGTGCAGGAGGTTAACTCCGCGCATGATCTGCAGGAAGCCCTGGAGATCATCGTGACGCGCGTGCGTGAGTCGATGCAGACAGAAGTGTGTTCTGTCTATCTCGTTGAGCCTGAAACCGGCCGCTATATTCTTATGGCGACGGAGGGGTTGAACAAGTCGTCGATTGGCTCGGTGAGTCTGGGCCACTCGGAGGGCCTTGTCGGGCTCGTCGGTGTCCGGGAGGAGCCAATCAACCTGGAGGACGCGCCTTCGCACCCTCGTTATCGGTATTTCCCTGAGACCGGCGAGGAGCAGTTTCGTTCTTTTCTGGGGGTTCCTATCATCCATCACCGCAAGGTGTTGGGCGTGCTCGTTGTTCAGCAAAGGGAGAATTCTCGCCGTTTTGATGAAGGGGAAGAGGCTTTTCTGGTCACCATCTCTGCACAATTGGCAGGAGTGATTGCACACAGTGAAGCCACGGGGTTTGTGGGCGGCGTGACGCTCACCGGTGCTAAATCCGAGGATGTCGCATTCCGTGGAATTGCAGGCTCTCCGGGCGTTGCGATGGGGCGGAGTGTAGTGATATTCCCGCCTGCCGATCTGGATTCCGTCCCTGATAAGGACGGAGAAGACCCGGAAACTGAAATTGCACATTTTAATGCGGCAATTTCTGCTGTGCGTAGTGATATTCAGAAAGTCGGAGAGCGGCTGGCCAGTCAGTTACGGCCAGAAGAACAGGCTTTGTTTGATGTTTATCTGCGAATGCTGGATGACAACGCGCTTGCGGGTGAGGTCGTTAATCGTATTAATGCCGGTGCCTGGGCTCAGGCAGCATTGAGGCAAGTGGTCCACCAGTATGTTCGACACTTTGAAATGATGGGCGATATCTATTTACGTGAACGCGCCGTTGATATCAAAGATCTGGGGCGTCGCGTTTTAGCCTACTTGCAGCAGAATGATCAGACAGAGCGCAGCTATCCGGATCAAACGATTCTGGTCAGCGATGAGTTGACACCGGCGATGCTGGGCGAAATCCCGCGCGAAAAGCTGGTAGGGCTGGTCTCGGTAAAGGGCTCTGGTAACTCGCATGTGGCGATACTAGCAAGAGCCATGGGCGTACCTACCGTGATGGGGCTGGTCGATGTGCCGGTGAGCCAGCTCGACAATCGTGAACTGATTGTAGATGGTTATAATGGACAAATTTTCGCCAATCCTTCGTCAGAACTCAGTCGTTACTACGAAAATATTGTCAAAGAAGAGCGAGCACTGACTAAAGGGCTCGAAGCACTTCGAAAAAAACCCTGCATTACGAAAGACGGACATCGCGTGAGTCTATGGGTTAATACCGGCTTAATGACGGATGTCATGCGATCCTTGAGTCATGGAGCTGAGGGGGTGGGTTTGTATCGAACCGAAGTGCCTTTCATGATCAATGAACGTTTTCCCAGCGAGCAAGAGCAGCGTGATTGTTACCGCGAGCAGCTTGAAGCCTTTCATCCCAGTCATGTCACCATGCGCACACTGGATATCGGCGGTGATAAGTCTCTGACGTATTTCCCGATTACCGAGGAGAATCCTTTTTTGGGGTGGCGCGGTATAAGAGTGACACTGGATCATCCCGAGATTTTCCTTGTTCAAGTCAGGGCCATGCTGAAAGCCAGTGAAGGCCTGAATAACTTGCGGATAATGCTGCCCATGATTTCCAGTGTTTCCGAAGTGGAAGAGGCACTACACCTGATTTACCGGGTCTATCATGAGGTACGTGAAGAGGGTGTGGATATTGTTATGCCCAAAGTGGGGGTGATGATTGAAGTACCGTGTGCGGTGTATCAGGTTAAAGAACTTGCAGAACGGGTAGACTTTCTGTCGGTAGGGTCGAACGATCTTACTCAATATCTTTTGGCGGTGGATCGCAATAACCCACGGGTTGCCGGGTTATATCATTCGTTTCATCCCTCGGTACTACAGGCTTTGAAGAAAATTGTGGATGACGCCCATTGTGCCGGTTGTCAGGTCAGTATTTGCGGAGAACTTGCGGGTGACCCGGCAGGCGCGGTACTTTTAATGGCCATGGGTTATGACGCCTTATCAATGAATGCCGCCAGTTTACCCAGAGTAAAGTCGGTCATTCGAAGCATTGAGCTGACGTGGGCAAAAGATCTGCTAAAACAGGTGATGTCACTGGATTCTCCCACGGTGGTGAAGAGTACGCTGGAGCTGGCACTTAAAAAAGCCGGGTTTGGACAGTTTATGCGACCGGGCCGGATAGGGGAAAGTGCGTAGGTGGTGTGACTGGTCTGGAGTGACTCTGTTGTCTAGTATGAATATTCTAACGATCACTGATAGTTTTGCCTGAAAAAAGAGTAAAGTATCAGCGAAAGTGATGATTTAAGCGAGGAAGTCCGGTGCGAAGACGTGCTGGTTAAAAGGCAGTACAAGAGACTTTTATAGTAAGCGTTGCGGTATCGGCAGGAGACTGAATGACAGTCGTAAATAAAAATTCCCAAACAAGCAAACCTAAAATTGGTATTACCCTCGGGGGTGGTGGCGCGCTTGGTGGTATTTATGAAATTGGTGCGTTGCGAGCCCTGGATGAGTCTCTTGAGGGCTTGGACTTTAACGACTTGTTTGTTTACGTCGGCGTAAATTCAGGTTCTTTTATTGCCGCGAATCTTGCCAATCAGATGACTACATCGCAGATGTGTCGCATCTTCGTTAAGAATGAGGCCGATGTTCACCCGTTTCACCCGGAGGTGTTTTACCGCCCCGCGATGCGTGAATATTTAAAGCGAGCACTTTCTTTTCCCGGCTTGTTGGTCGAAACTCTGGCTCGGTTTGTGAATAATCCGCATGATCAGAGCTTGCTTGAGGCTTTGACTGTGCTTTCTCAGGCAATGCCTGCGGGCTTGTTCGATAATTCGACTCTGGCAGATTATTTGCAGCGCTCATACAGCATGCTAGGTCGGACGAATGATTTTCGTCAGTTGAGCCGCCGGCTTTATCTGATTGCGGCTGACCTTGAGAGCAGTGAAGCCGTAAAGTTTGGTGCGCCCGGGTATGACCATGTACCCATTTCTCGCGCCGTGCAAGCGAGTACGGCATCGCCCGGCTTGTATTTGCCGGTAGAAATTGACGGTCGTTATTATATGGATGGCACGCTCCGTAAGGGAATGCATGCCTCTGTCGCACTTGAAGAAGGGGCAGATTTGGTGATCGCCATTAATCCGGTGGTTCCCATTGATGTTAGTCAGGCAGTGAGTGCAGGCACCATGGCGCCGGGCAAACTAAGCAACTCGGGGATGCCCAATGTGTTGGGGCAAACCTACCGCACGATGATTTATTCTCGCATGAAGGCCGGAATGGCCATGTATCAGCAGGAATACCCTAATGCGGACATTCTTCTGTTTGAACCTACCCGGGACGATGCCAAACTGTTTTTCTCAAATGTCTTCAGTTTTCAGGCACGTCGGATGGTATGCGAGCATGCTTACCAGATGACAAGAAAGGATCTCCGTCGACGCGCCAACGAACTGGAGCAAATCTTAAAGCCTTATGGTGTGACGTTGCGCAGAGATATTCTGGAGGATGATCAGCGCACGATCAGTACCAGTCTGTATGGTGAGATGCTTCCTGTATATGTTGCCAAGCGCAAAGAGGCAGAAAGCGGGTATTTAGGCAAATTGAGTAATGGTGTGGGTCATGGTCTGGAGAACGTTGCCAGCCTGCTTCAGAATGCACGGCACATTCTTTAGTTAAACATATTCTTTAGTTAAAGTAGTCGCGACGAGCCGCTTTTATGGATACAGGCCTGCGCCGGTCTCCGTAAAAGCGGTTTCGCTATTTTAGGGCGAGGGTTTATCCCTGAGACTTAAAAAAAGCGGGTTCTCGAGAGGCTCCGGCCTCTGTTAGTTTGTCCAGATAGACCTGCCAGAGCGCTTCCTTATCCACGGCTAGTTTTTCGAGATATGCCCAGTCGTATAAACCTGAGTCGTGTCCGTCATCAAATGTCAATTTAAGCGCATAGTTTCCAACAGGTTCGATTTTTGTGATGGCAATATTGCGCTTACCTGTCTGTAATATTTCTTGTCCAGGCCCATGTCCTTTGACTTCCGCGGAGGGAGAGTGTACTCGCAAATATTCACATGACAGTGAGTACATTTCGCTTCCATAGTGAAGGACTAGTTGCTTTTCTGCCTGCTTGTACTCTACCTTGCTGGGGATGCGATGGTTTGCCATTACAATATGTACCTGCTTAAATCTTCATCCTCAGACAGTTCGCCAAGCATTTCTTCAACGTAGGCAGCACTGATTTCGACGTCACCATTGACCGCGTCACCCGCCGAATAAGATACTTTTTCAAGAAGTCTTTCCAGCACGGTGTGCAAGCGGCGAGCACCTATGTTTTCAGTAGTCTCATTAACGCGCCACGCAATTTCCGCAATCTTTTCCAGGGCACTCTCTGTAAATTGCAGATTTACGCCTTCCGTTGCCATCAACGCCTGATATTGCTGGGTGAGCGATGCATCGGGCTCCGTTAGAATGCGTTTGAAATCGGCAGGGGAGAGTGGCTTTAATTCGACTCTGATAGGCAGTCTGCCCTGCAACTCGGGGATGAGGTCGGATGGCTTGGCCAGATGAAATGCACCTGAGGCAATGAAAAGAATATGATCTGTTCTGATCATGCCAAACTTGGTTGTGACCGTACTGCCTTCAATTAAAGGAAGCAGGTCGCGTTGAACGCCTTCTCGTGAGACGTCTGCGCCGGAGGTTTCAGTTCGCTTGGCAACCTTATCGATTTCATCAATAAAGACGATACCGTTCTGTTCAACGGCTTTTATCGCCTTTTGTTTGATTTCCTCGTCATTGATTAATTTGGCGGCCTCATCTTCCTGCACTTTTCGAAGTGCATCTGCCACTTTCATTTTCTTGTTCTTTTTCTTATCCCCGGACATGTTAGAGAACATGCTTTGTAATTGGCTGGTCATTTCTTCCATACCTGGGGGAGCCATAATCTCTACGCCAATGGGGGCGCTGCGAACTTCGATGTCAATTTCCTTGTCATCCAGTTCACCTTCGCGCAATTTCTTGCGAAAGAGTTGCCTCGTCGCAGAGTCTGTTGATGTTGTTGTTTCTTGTGAGAATGATCTTGGCGGAGGTAAGAGGGCATCCAGAATTCGGTCTTCAGCCAGGTCTTTTGCGCGATGCGCAACGCGATCCATCTCCTTTTCCCGATACATTTTGATCGCTAGTTCGGCCAGATCCCGAATGATGGATTCAACGTCGCGACCAACATAACCGACTTCAGTAAATTTGGTGGCTTCGATTTTGATAAAGGGAGCATCGGCGAGCCGCGCGAGGCGTCGCGCTATTTCGGTTTTACCTACACCTGTAGGTCCAATCATCAGAATGTTCTTTGGTGTAATTTCGTCGCGAAGCTCTGAGCTTACCTGCATTCTGCGCCAGCGATTTCTCAATGCGATGGCGACCGCTCTTTTCGCATCATTTTGACCGATAATGTGTTTGTCCAATTCATGGACGATTTCTCTAGGGGTCATTGAAGACATGTTCAGACTCTCTGGGATTCGTATACTTGGCCTCATATAGTCATGGCCAATTTAAAAGCATTGAGTAAAGACCGGATCGTGACTTGATTTGCGTTATTCCGCCTTAAGATCTTCAATGGTTTTGTTTTGATTGGTATAAATACAAATGTCAGCTGCAATTTCCAGGCCTTTTTCAACAATCGCTCTCGCATTCAGCTCTGTGTTCTCCAGCAATGCTCGCGCCGCGGCTTGTGCAAATGGGCCGCCAGATCCGATGGCGATAAGGCTGTTCTCGGGTTCGATAACGTCTCCGTTACCCGTAATAATCAGCGAGGTTTCTTTGTCTGCGACAGCCAGCAGGGCTTCCAGCCGGCGTAAAGCGCGATCAGTTCGCCAGTCTTTGGCCAGTTCGACCGCCGCCCGCACCAGATGACCCTGATGTTTTTCCAGTTTGGCTTCGAAGCGCTCAAATAGCGTGAATGCGTCTGCGGTGCCGCCCGCAAAGCCTGCCAGTACTTTGCCGTGGTAGAGGCGGCGAACTTTCTTGGCGTTCCCTTTCATCACGGTGTTGCCCAACGAAACCTGTCCGTCGCCGCCCAGCGACACTTCGCCGTCCCGGCGCACCGAAAGTATGGTTGTCATCCACGTGCTCCTTAAAAAATGTTGTCAGTAAGTTTTGCGATATGGAGGCGGGCGGCGTGAATTCAAGTTAAGCTGAATAAAGAATTATTCTTCTCGGGGGATTTTCTTTGGCAGGGGCTGGATGCTCATAGAAACCAGTCTGTCCGTCGCGCTGTTCATTTTACTGCGTGAGCTGTAAGGTCCAAGCATCACGCGATACCAGGTGCCATGGTCGTTACTCGTGCTTTCGGTGATGTAAGGTTTCAATCCCTGCATCGCGATCATGCCCATTTGGCGATGTGCATCCTCATAGCGACGGAAAGATCCCGCCTGTAGAAGATAGTCGTATTGCACGCCATCTGAACCTTTGGGTGAATAAGGATTTGCACCTGACGTCTCAATTTCTCGTTTGGGCAGATCATTGTAGAATGTGAATCGGGGCGTTGTGGCCGTTGTAGATTGTTTGGTCGTTTCTTTGGGGGCGGCTTTGATAGATTTCTCAGGTTTGCCAGCATTCGCACTAGTGACCGGCGCGGCGGCAGGTATGCTGCGCAGATGATACAAACCGTAGCCGAAGGTGCCTAAGAGAAAAATGATTCCTAGTAAAGCGAACTGCCATTTCCGAGATTTCCTTTCTGATGAAGGCGCCTGCTCCGGTATATTCGACTTTGAGTTGGATTTTCTCGGGCGCTTTGGCGTCTCGGAAGACTGACGTGTGCTAATAGGTTTTGCGAAGTCGCGTGTCATGATGCTTTAAAATCGAGCCTGTAGTGATGCCAATATGGTAGCTCAAATTTAGAATCTTGTGATTAAGAATACCGGCTACTACGGAGGCTGTTTGTTGTGTTAACGTTGGATTCGCGCCTATTTCATTAATTCATAAGGAAATAGGCGCGACTGACATCTACCTGCTTACATTGTTTCTGGTGCGGAAACACCCAATAAATCGAGCCCGTTTGCAAGCGTTTGGCGAATGGCGCAGGCGAGGGAAACTCGTGCATCTCTCAAATCCGGATCTTCTACAATCGTTTTATGATTGTTGTAGTATGCATGGAATTCGCTGGCCAAATCATGCAAGTAGTTAGCGATTTGATGCGGCGCGCTTTGCTCGCCCGCGATAGTAACCGTTTCCGGGAATCGTGCCAGCTTGTTTGCCAGCAGTTTTTCTTCATCGACAGTTAATTTGTCGAGATTATTTAAGCCGTTGTCACTCGTCCAGCTTGGCGAAATTTCTTCCAGCTTACGCAGGATGCTGCATATTCGTGCATGAGCATACTGAATATAGTAAACAGGGTTGTCATTTGACTGGCTACGTGCCAAATCAATATCGAAAGTGAGTTGTGAACTGGGAGCTCTTGCGACAAGAAAATAACGCGTTGCATCGCGGCCGACTTCTTCAATCAGGTCGCGCAAGGTGACATAACTGCCGGCTCGTTTTGATAGTTTGACCTCTTCACCGCCTTTCATGACCGTGACCATTTGGTGCAAAACGTAGTCGGGCCACCCCTCAGGAATGTTTTTCTTCAGTGCCTGGAGACCCGCTCTGACACGCGTCACGGTGCTGTGATGGTCTGCACCCTGTTCGTTAATAACGCGAGTGAATCCGCGTTGCCACTTATCCAAATGATATGCAACATCGGGAACAAAGTAAGTGTAGCCTCCGTCAGTTTTGCGCATAACACGATCTTTGTCATCACCGAATTCGGTTGTGCGCAGCCATAGTGCACCTTCCTTGTCGTATGCAAAGCCGTTGTCGATCAGGGTTTGAACCGTCGCCTCTACTTTACCATCGGTATATAACGAGCTTTCCAGAAAATACATATTGAAATCAACGTCAAAGGCTTTGAGATCCAAATCCTGCTCGCGACGCAGATAAGCGACAGCAAAGTGACGAATGGCTTCTAGATCCTCAGCATTTCCGGTTCCTTTGAAATGTTGGTCTGCCGATACAATGCTATCGCCTTTCATGAAGCTGTCAGCAAGATCGGCGATATAATCACCTCTATAGCCATCTTCGGGCCAGCAGTCGTCTTCAGGGGTCAATCCTTTGCAACGGGCCTGAACGGACAATGCCAGATTCGTAATTTGCTGTCCGGCATCATTGTAGTAAAACTCTCTGGTTACGTCCCATCCATTAGCCGCAAGCAGACGACAAATGCTGTCACCGACTGCTGCGCCGCGACCATGACCGACATGAAGTGGGCCGGTCGGGTTAGCTGATACAAATTCGACTTGAACCTTCTGTCCGTTGCCAAGATTATTGTGACCGAATTTGTTGCCCGCATTGAGGACGGTTTTAACAACTTCAAAACTACTGGCTGCGCTCATAAAAAAGTTGATAAAGCCTGGTCCGGCAATTTCTGTTTTTTCGACCCCGTCCTTCATTTCTATTTTTGCACAGATCAGTTCGGCCAGTTTTCTAGGGGGCATACCTGCAGATTTGGCCAGTGTGAGGGCAATGTTACTGGCAAAGTCACCATGGCTTTTGTCTCGAGTATTTTCGACCATGATATTAATGGTTGCGTCGACGCTAACCACGCCTTCGCTTTGAAGTTGCGATACGGCCGAAGAAATCAAACTGGCTATAAGTTCTTTCATTTAGGGGTCTGCTGAAATAAATAGGGTGGGAGGTAGAAAGATTAAGGCGGGTATTATCGTTGATTTGTGGGGAGATGTAAAAAGAAGGTGGCGATGGCCACCTTCATTAAATCGAGAAAAAATTTAGTCGGTTACTGTGATCGAATAGACCGATTGTGCCTTTCCTGGTGGGGTGATTTTAACTAGCAGCGTGCCAATGCTCGAGGTTGTATCTGCTTTTGTTACAATCGAGTGAGTATAACCTGCCATTGAAAATAAATTTGGTACGCTGCCAGTCGCGCCAAACGAAATGCTGCCGTTATCGGTGCTCACCTCGATGGCTGTTCCTGCGGGGGGGATATTCCCGTTTTCATCGCGAATGGTAACATTTAGCGAACTGCCAAGGGCTAATGGTGATGTTTTGTCAAATGTGACGGAGCCTAAAGTAGAGCTGGACATAATCATCCAGCCAAGTTCCCTGACTTCCGTTAGATTTGCGCAATGGCCTGCAGATTTTGCCGCATCGCTACATGATGCTCCCAAGTATTTAGTGGTATCCGCTTTGGGGGTGTAGCTGCCGTCATTATTAAAGTCGGAAAAGAACTCTCCTGAGTCGTATTGACCGTTGTCATTAGTATCTATAAATGCTTCGCCGAGTGGAAGAAGAGCTGTTGATCTCAGTCGGGTGTCATCTGGCAACTTAATTGCTTCGCCTACATCGTACACGCCATTGCCATTAGCATCTGTAAACGCTTCTACACCAGTAGAGCGAGCAAGGATAGTGATAACGCCATCATTTAATCCATTGCCTATATTTTTAGGTCTTGGAGATTGGCTGACCCACTTTACTGAACAGACTCCGGAAGAGGTTGTGCATGCACCTTCAATGGAACCCCCTGTTGTTACGAAGGCCACGTTGGTGCCGTCAGGTACCAAATTGTTGAAAACATCTGCTGCACGAATGTTAATTGAGACACTGGTGCCGTCAAAATCAAAACCTCTAGGATTGAAAGTTTCTATTGAGAGAGAAAAGCTGTCTTCGTCTGGCAGTCCTGAATTAACCGCTATAGGGCTGGATGTCGTTTCAATTATTTGCCCATTGCTTGCAGTAACCCGAGCAATTACCCTGACGGTTGTATTTACCGTGCCGGCTTTTAGTATGGTTTTAGCAATACCGCCCGCATTGGTTACCGCAGATGCCTGAGATAAGGAAATACCGCCAAGAGTTGATGAAAGCTCAAATGTTACAGCCGTGTTTTCTAGAGGGTTGTCATTCTTATCCAGGACTTGAAAGGATAATGAGCTGGCTTCTGGGCGTGTTTGAGATCCGACCTCTTTCAAAGAGATTTCTGTTGGAGTCGCCGATACAAAAGCAATAGAGCCTAGTTCAGGGCTTGCGATCGTTACATTTCCGGTTGCTGTTGATCCATTCTCCAGAGAAGCAACGACTGTATCGTTACCTTCGCACTCTAAAGATTCATAGGTGGCTGTCGCGACACCGTTAACGCTGCTGACAGGCGTATCTATGGTTGCAGTAGGTTTGGCAAGGCCTGCGCACGTTGATGTAAATGTCACAGATTTAGGTTTGGCAGAATATAGCGACTTATCAGAGGAGTCCACAACATTCACAGAAATCGAAGTGGTTCCGCCGGCGGATAACGATGTCGTTGCAATCTTTAATGCACCAGCACTGAATGTGTCCCCTGATCCAGTTCCAAGAACTAAAGAGGGTTCAATGATGACACTATTTGTGGCATTAGCCCCTGAGTTAATGCTGGCGCTGAGTGTGTCGGTCGTTTTGCATCCGGCTAAAGCGGTGTAGCTTGCGCTAGCGGTGCCGGTTGACGTTGTCACGCTACTTGTAATGTTTGCTGTTCCGGCGGTTGCACATGTACTGGAAAACGTGACAGTAACATCGCTGGCGGTGTATAAAGTGTTAGTCGCTGAATTGACTATATTTACCGAAACGCTACCCGCAGATCCTGCGGTATAACCTAAATCTGGAGTTATTAATTTTCCGCTCTCAAAGCTCGTACCAACTCCTTTTCCCAGCGTTAAGCTGACATCCTCTCCAGCACCACCAGAAACTTCGTTGTTCGTTGTCACTTCCTGTCCACTAAACCCGAACTCCTGATCGCCACCGCCACAAGCAGAGAGAAGCGACGCGAGCGCCAATGTGATCAATGACTTTTGTTTAAACTTCATTTCCTGTTTCCTCGAGGGCTGTAGCTGGGCATGCGATGAGAATCGTTCCCGATGAATCAACAAATTACATGGATTATCTAATTTAAAAAGTGTAGTTAGCAGAATAATAGCACAACTAAAAAAGTGTGCATTTTTGATCGCTTTCTCAGTTTGTTATGTTTTGTTGAAGTGTGCGTTAGATTCCTTCCTGAGGATCGATATCCAGACTCAATTTGCAGGATCGGTCGGGCGGAGCGGCAAGAAAGCGCTCTGCCATGCGTGCTAACTGCTGTTGCTGTGCGCGATTGGTGCAGATAACACTTAATAATTTCATGTGAATACCGGCCTTTCTCGCCATAGGTGCATCGGTCGGGCCGTTGATGAACACGTCCGTACCAAAGTCATGCGTTTGGAGGTATAGCTTTAATGCGTTCAATGATGAGTTTGCACTTTCCTGATTTTTGCTTTCCGACATAATGCGAATGGCAAATGTACAGGGGGGCAGTCCGTGTGCTTTGCGCTCCTCAAGCAGGAGAGCACTCATAGCGCTGTAATTCTGATGGCAGACGTGTTTAAGTAGCGGGTGGTCGCCATGGCAGGTCTGAATGATCACCTCGCCCGGATGATCCGCCCGTCCGGCTCTTCCCGCGACTTGTATTAGCAGCTGGGCGGTATGCTCAGGGGCTCTGAAATCTGCAGAGAATAGGCCTCCGTCGGCGTTAACAATGGCTGCCAGGGTCACCATTGGGAAGTTATGCCCTTTGGCAAGCATTTGTGTTCCAACGAGAATGCACGGGCTACCTTGTTGAATCTGGTTGAAAATATCGTTCATGGCGCTTTTACTTCGGGTTGAGTCTCTGTCAACACGGATCACCGGGAAATGTTTGAAGTGTTCCTGGAGCACTTTTTCTGTTTGCTCTGTACCGGCACCGACTGGATTCAGATTGTTGCTGGCGCATACTGGACATTTAAGCGGTGGTGGCTGGCGAAAATTGCAGTGATGACAGGTGAGCGAAAAGGGGCGCAAGTGAAGCGTTAAACGTGCATCACAATGCGGGCAGTCTGCAAGCCAGCCACAGTCGTAGCACATTAAGGCGGGGGCGTAACCGCGTCGATTGATAAATATCAGGACTTGTTTTTTTGCGTCGAGGTGTTCGCTAATTTTCGCCATTAAAGGGCGAGAGAGACCTCCCTCCAGGGGACGACTGCGAATATCCAGCAGTTGCACTTGAGGTAGTTTGACGCCAGGTGGCCGGTTATGTAATTTCAGGTGCTGGTAACGGCCTGTTTTAGCGTTGTACAGTGACTCTAGCGAGGGCGTCGCTGAACCTAAAAGTACAGGGATGCTGGCTCGATAGCCTCGCATTACGGCGACGTCTCTCGCATGGTATCTAAAGCCGTCTTGCTGTTTGTAGGCGCTATCGTGTTCTTCGTCAATAATTATGCAACCTAAGCGCTTAAATGGAGTGAACACGGCGGAGCGAGTGCCGATAATGACTTTGGCAACGCCTTGTCTTGCAAGCTCCCAGGCGGTTAGACGTTCACTGTCGTTCAGGGTGGAGTGCAACACGCCAATGGGGCAATTCAACTGTTGTTGAAAGCGCGCCAGTGTCTGTGGTGTCAGATTGATTTCCGGGATTAATACCAGTGCCTGCAGGTTTTTTGCTAATGCGGCTTTGATGAGTTGCAGATAGACTTCCGTTTTCCCGCTTCCCGTGACCCCTTGAAGTAATGTGGTTTTATAATCGCCCAACTGCTTGATCAGCACGCGGGCTGCGTTAAGTTGCTCCTCCATGAGCTGTATCGAAGGGGTTTCTGTCGGGGCGTTTTTTTTCTGACCGGCGGACAATGCATCCAGTCGTTCTTCGAAAATCAATCCTTTGTTTTGCAATGCATTGAGCTGACTGGCGCTAAACCCCAAAGCTTTAATGCTGCTGGTCCAGGTGCCTTCGGGATGAGAGCGGAGTAGGTCAAGTAGCTGTTTTTGCTTGTGCGCGCGTATGGATACGCCGGAATCGTCTTTTGTCGAAGTAATAAAATGCCAGCGTGTTTCGTGCGCCAAGGTAACGGGAAGTCCTTTTCTGAGCGAAGTGGGCAGGAATAGTTCGATGACTTCGCCAATGGGGTGGGCATAGTGCCGACTGCACCAGCGAGCCAGCGCCAGCATCTCATCATTAATGAGGGGGTCATCATCAATCAAACTGTCAAATGGCTTGAGTTTATGGGCGGCCACGGAAGATTCTGATTTTACCGCGAGTATCAAACCGACGGCGTTGCGATTGTTAAACTTTGCTAAAACGCGTTGGCCGGGAACTGGGCATAGCATGGTTTGTTGTGGTATCAGGTAATCAAAGGTGCGGTACAAGGGTATAAAAAACGCAACCTCAACAATGGTAGCGGTAATGGTGTCAGACATGCGTGCTCATTTTGGTGTTTGGGTCTGAGTTAATAAGTTGTAGATAGAGTTTATCAGCATGGCGTACAGTGCTAGGCCTAAATAGAAAAAGGAAGCTTAGCAGGTTAGATGACTTGCTATCCGTACAATTTTTGATAATATTCCCGCCCTGCTAATGGTGAAAATCCATTGAAGCACATTCCCTAACAGCATTTATAATGCAATGAAATGCGGTGCCCGGCAACTGATCGGGTGGCGGCATCTTCACGACGAGGTTTATATGAAAGAAGGTATTCACCCCAAGTACGTTGAAATTACCGCCCATTGCAGCTGCGGTAACGAAATTAAAACCCGTTCAACTGTAGGTCGTGATCTGCACCTGGACGTATGCTCATCTTGTCACCCGTTCTATACCGGCAAGCAGAAAGTTGCTGATGTTGGCGGTCGCGTAGACAAGTTCAAGAAGCGTTTTGGATCTCGTATGGGTTCCAAAGACTAAGCAAGTCGGATTATTAATGGTATGAGTGATGGCGTTATCGTCTGAATCTGCCAGTTTTCCGCAAAAAAAGGCGTCTTATTCAGGCGCCTTTTTTTATGGACTGGCAATCACATTATTCGTTTTATTGTTTGACGCCCGGTTGGTATTGGCGGGCGTCTGTTCTCCCTCCTTGTCTGGAGAAACTGTTCACGTCAAAAAGGTCTTCGATGGCGATACGGTATTGTTGGAGGATGGTCGTAAAGTTCGTCTGATTGGTGTGAATACCCCCGAAACAGGTAAAAAGGGAGTGGCATCTGAGCCGTTGGCCGATGAAGCCATGCGTGAAGCCCGACGTTTTGTCAGTGCCTCTCGGAGCGTGCGGATTCTGTTTGAAACCGAGCGTGCAGATAGATATGGGCGGTCGCTGGCTCACCTGGTCAATGAGAGTGGGGAGAGTCTGGAAAAGAGGCTTATTGACCGAGGGCTCGGGTTTTCGGTGACCTTTCCGCCGAATCTGGCATTTCGTGAGTGCTTGCAAAGGGCGGAAGATAGCGCCAGACGCAGCCGGGTCGGTATTTGGGGGATGGCTTATTATGAGGCTCGTCCAGCATCGGCCGTCACTGATCAGGATGCCGGATTTCGCCGTATCAAGGGCAAAGTGGAAAAAATCTCAATCATCGACGGGAAGACGTGGTGGCTTATGTTAGAAGGTAACGTTGCGCTACAGATTACCAAACATAATCAGCCGTATTTTAGCGTACAGAGTGTCAAGTCGCTTTATGGTCAGTCGATTGAGGTCAAAGGTTGGCTAACTTCAAGAAAACTAAGTGAAAAACAAAAAAAGAAGCAGTTTAAACCTATGGTGATGTCATTGATGCATCCTGACATGATTCTGGTGCCTCATTGATCCAGGGCGGGGTTTCGGCCTTGTCTGTTGCGGTGAAAAGCGTAATAATTGTGCGTTTTCAGAATAAGGCTCCTGCTTCGGCAGGGGGGACATGTCGGTTTTATATAAAATAGTCTGTTTTTATATAAACTACCGCCGACTAATCAACATCGATACGGAAAAGATGCAATGTCACAAGATTTGAAGCAAGCGGCCCTCGATTATCATGCGAATCCCCGTCCTGGTAAAATCAGTGTAGAAATTTCCAAGCCTACACAAACTGCCAGAGATCTTTCCCTTGCGTACAGCCCTGGGGTTGCGGAGCCTGTTCGTGAAATCGCTAAAGACGCAGAAAATGCTTACAAATACACCGCTAAAGGAAATCTGGTGGCTGTAATTTCTGACGGTACAGCAATTCTTGGTTTGGGTAACCTGGGACCTTTGGCCAGCAAGCCGGTAATGGAAGGTAAGGGTGTACTGTTCAAGCGCTTTGCAGGCATTGATGTATTTGATATCGAAGTAAACTCTGAGAGCCCTCAGGCATTTATCGATACGGTTGCTCGTATCGCCGATACGTTTGGCGGTATTAATCTGGAAGACATCAAAGCTCCGGAGTGTTTTGAAATTGAGCGAGTTTTGATTGAACAGTGCAACATTCCTGTGTTTCACGATGATCAACACGGTACTGCTATCGTCACCGCTGCGGGCATGTTGAATGCACTTGAGCTTCAGGGTAAGACCATTGAAGAAGCTAAAGTAGTATGCTTGGGTGCGGGTGCTGCAGCAGTTGCCTGTATGAAGCTGTTGATCAGCTGTGGAGCCAAGAGCGAAAACATCTACATGCTGGATCGTCAGGGTGTGATTCACTCCGGCCGCAACGATTTGAACCAGTATAAAGCCATGTTTGCCAACCAGACTGACAAGCGCACCTTGTTGGATGCGTGTGAAGGCGCAGACGTGTTTGTTGGCTTGTCTGGCCCTAACCTGCTGCCAGTAGAAGCATTGCAGGCGATGGCTCCCAACCCGATTATATTTGCATGTTCTAACCCTGATCCTGAAATCAAGCCTGAGCTGGCTTGGGAAACTCGCGATGACATCATCATGGCGACAGGTCGTTCGGATTATCCAAACCAGGTAAATAACGTATTAGGTTTCCCTTTCATTTTCCGTGGCGCTTTGGATGTTCGCTCTAAAGTCATTAACGAAGAAATGAAACTGGCCGCCGTTTATGCCATTCGTGATCTGGCGAAAGAGGCCGTTCCTGCGGAAGTATGTGAAGCTTACGGCGTTGATTCTCTGGAATACGGCAAGGGATATATTATTCCCAAGCCTTTGGATCCACGTTTGTTGGGTCTGGTGTCTGCAGCGGTTGCAAAAGCAGCGGTTGATACGGGCGTAGCGCAATTGCCTTATCCTGCACACTACCCACTGAACAGCGTTGAAGATATTAAATAATTCATCGCAGTTAGTAAAAAACCCGGCATTTGCCGGGTTTTTTTGTGTCTGAACGCTTAAAGACCGCCCTCAAATCCAAGTTGTCGCCATGCCTCGTAGACGACCAGGGCGACGGTATTGGATAGATTCAGGCTTCGGCTTTCTGGCATCATCGGAATGCGAAGCCAGTGTTGTTCCGGAAATTGCATTCGAACGCTTTCAGGTAGTCCTCGCGTTTCGGGGCCGAAAACCAGGTAGTCTCCTGGCTGAAACGGTACTTGATGATAGTGTTGATGCCCTTTGGTGGTCATGGCAAACATTCTTTGCGGCACTTCACTCTCCAGAAAAGCTGCAAAGTTTTTGTGAATTCGGGTGCTGGCCCATTCATGATAGTCCAGCCCGGCACGCCGAAGACGCTTATCATCCAGAATAAAACCCAACGGTTCAATGAGATGAAGCTGAAATCCCGTATTGGCGCACAGGCGTATAATGTTGCCGGTGTTCGGCGGGATTTCAGGTTCGTAAAGCACAATGTTTAACATGGCGTGATTTAGCGCTCAACGGCTAAAGCGACACCCATTCCGCCACCAATGCATAGCGTGGCGAGACCTTTGTGCACATCGCGCTTGATCATTTCGTGGATAAGCGTGACCAGTACACGACATCCTGATGCACCGATCGGGTGACCCAATGCAAGTGCGCCTCCGTTAACATTCACTTTGCTGGTATCCCAGTTTAGCGACTTGTTGACGGATATTGATTGAACTGCAAAGGCTTCATTTGCCTCGATCAGATCCAACTCTTCTACTTGCCAGCCGGCTTTTGCCAGACAGCGGCGTGTGGCAGGAATGGGGCCGGTACCCATTACGGAGGGGTCGACGCCTGCGCTGGCGTACGCCTTGATCGTTGCGAGTACCGGTAATCCCAGGGCTTTGGCTTTTTCTTCACTACACAGTATAACGGCGGCGGCACCATCGTTTAGCGAGGACGCGTTGGCCGCAGTGACTGAGCCATCTTTGGCAAATGCGGGGCGCATTTTGCTGAGTGCTTCCAGGGTTGTGCCGTGTCGTGGACTTTCATCCTGGGTGACGATCAGCGGCTCGCCCTTACGCTGAGGAATGGAGACGGGGATGATTTCTTCAGCGAAACGATTGGCTTTTTGCGCGGCTTCCGCTTTTTGTTGAGAATCGACTGCAAACTCATCCTGCTCTGCGCGAGAAATGCCAAACTCTGTGGCTATGTTTTCTGCGGTAATGCCCATGTGGTAGTCGTTGAATGCATCCCACAGGCCATCTTTGATCATGGTATCTACCATGTTCCAGTTGCCCATTCGTTGACCGTTCCGACTATTCGGCAGTACGTGAGGCGCGTTGCTCATGCTTTCCTGACCACCAGCAATGACCACATCGGCATCGCCAAGCATGATGGATTGCGCGCCCATCATGACGGCTTTCAGGCCGGAGCCGCAGACTTTATTAATGGTAATTGCGGCACTTTCTTTGGGTAATCCGGCGTTGATTGCTGCTTGTCTGGCGGGGTTTTGACCGCTTCCTGCCGCGAGCACCTGTCCGAGAATGACTTCGTTAACTTCTGCTGCTGCCAGACCTGTTTTCTCCAACAGACCGCGAATTACGATTTCGCCGAGCTGAATCGCGCTCAGACTTGAAAGGCTGGCGCCAAAGCTGCCAATGGGGGTTCTTCCTGCCGCGACAATAACAACATTTTTCATGAAGATATCCTTGAGGTTAAGAGATCAAAAAGCGCGCTTTGCCGGCCGATACTAGCTGACTCCAGGAAAGGCTCGCCGGTGAAAAGGATGGTTAGCAGGATTATACCCGTAACTGATCAGATGGTAAGTGTTCGTCCACCATCAACCGAAATTATCTGCCCGGTAATGTAATCGGATTGTGCCAGAAACATCACGGCTTTGGCGATGTCAGCAGGTGTGCCGCAACGTTGAAGCGGAACTTTCTTAAGAAGGTTTTCCTGGTAATCGGTTAGGTGATTATCTCCACTGGGCCAGAGTATCGCTCCCGGCGATACGCCATTAACGCGAATATTCGGAGCCAGTTCTTGAGCTAACGATTGAGTCATCATTGCCAGAGCCGCTTTGCTCATGCAATAGAGGCTGTGATTTTCTAAGGGGCGTTGGCTATAAATATCAATAATATTGATGATGTTTCCCGCATGTGAGGCTAACGGTTCTTTCAAGTACTGTGACAGAAAGTAGGGCGCTTTAACGTTGCTTTCCATGAGTGCGTGCCAGTCGGATGGCGTGCTGGTTTCGATCGGCGTTGGATAGAAACGTGACGCATTGTTGACTAGCAGATCCAGTTTTCCCCAGCATTTTATTGTGGTGCTTGCCAGATGATGGAGTTCGTCAGGATTATCCAGTGCGGCACATATCGCAACCGCGCTCGTTGGGCGAAGTTCGTTCAACGACGCCGTGAGTGCCAATGCCGCCTCCTGTTGGCTGCGGTAATGAATCACGACACGGTATCCCGCATGATGCAAATGTTTTGCGATTTCCGCACCGAGACGAACAGCACTGCCGGTGATTAGCGCGACTGGCGGGTCACTTGGTTTATCGAGGTGCATTAGGCTTCGCTCCAGGATAATTTATGCTGGGTGAGTATCTGCAATTGCGCCGCATCAATGGCTTTGCCTATATCTGCTCCGGTCAGACCTTGTTCAACAAATGTTTTAACTTGTACGGTTCGAATGGCCTGCGCGGCAGCGCTTACGTAAGCCGCTTGAGGGTAGGGGGCGGATTCGAAACCTGTTCTGCCTCGTGCATCGGCTGTACAGACCAGTATCACTTGTTCGAATCGTTCTGGTTTACGCATGACATCACAGGCTTTGAGCACTTTAAGCAGGGTGGAGGGTTTAAGTTCAAACGCGCGATGGATGTGGGTGTGGAATTCGCAGGCAAGTATGGCCAGCGTGCGATATTCTGCTGGTGCTTTCAATCTGGCGCAGAGCGATTTGACTTCGGCGACCCCTTTTTGTTCGTGACCGTGATGCGAAGGCAACAACTCCACAGGCGAGAGGCCTTTTCCCAAATCATGTATTAAGGCGGCATAGCGAACCTGACTACTCTTTGAAAGCAAGGTCGCTTGCTTTAGGCATAAGAGGCTGTGTACGCCGGTATCCACTTCCGGGTGATGCTTTTCTGGTTGAGGAATGCCAAACAGCCGATCAAGCTCTGGAAACAGTGTAGCGAGTGCGCCGCACTGGCGGAGCACTTCGAAGAATACTTCGGGAGCATTTTCGGTGAGCGCGCGCTGTGTTTCCTGCCAGACTCGCTCTGCAACCAGGTGATCCAGTTCGCCGGTTGTATTCATTTGTCGCATCAGATCCAGTGTGGCATCGGCCACATGGAAACCGAGAGGGGCCAGACGTGCGGCAAAGCGGGCAACCCGCAATACGCGTAGTGGATCTTCGCAAAACGCCGACGAAACGTGGCGCAGAATACGATGCTCTAAATCGGCCTGTCCTCCGTAAGGGTCAACGAGTTGGCCTTCCATATCCATGGCCATGGCATTAATGGTCAGGTCTCTGCGAATCAGGTCATCTTCGAGAGTGACATCGGGTGCGCTATAACAACTGAAGCCATGATAGCCATGGCCAGTTTTTCGTTCGGTACGGGCGAGTGCATACTCTTCGTGGCTGTCTGGGTGCAAAAAGACGGGAAAATCGGCCCCCACTTGTTTAAAGCCAGCATCAATGAGTGCTTGTGGTGTGGCACCAACAATGACCCAATCGCGATCCTTGACCGGAATTCCCAAAAGCTGGTCGCGGACAGCGCCGCCTACGAGGTAAGTTTTCATTAGCGCGGTTCGTGTAGTGATAGATTCCCTTATTGTATGCAAGTTTGCGGTCGGATGTGAGTGTGGAATCGTAAGCGTCAGGTGAAACGCGAGGTAATGGGCATAGAAAGCGATTTATCCGGCATCTGCAGGTGCTGGATAAATCGCGAGATGAGCGAGGTTTAGAAAGTGAATCCTAATTCAGCGGCGACACCCAGCTCGTTTTGATTTGCCAGGGCTGCGACATCCAAATGAACTCCGAAAGGAGAAATGCCAAACCCCGTGGTCAGTGTGCCACGACTGCCATCGTCGGCAACATCGCTGGCGATATTGTAACGGCCACCAATACGTAGTTGCGCCCAATCCCATGCATTGAATTCTGCGCCTATCGCAATAAGCTGGGTGTCATCTTCAAAACTAAAGGCTTTGTTAGGCGTCACATCCAGATCAATGGCAATGGTGTGTATATCGCTTTGATGCGCAATACCCACTTTCACATTCGGTTTGATATCTATGGTATTGGTGCTCAGACCGGGACCCCCCGGAACCGTTTTGATATCCATTGGAATCAGATTGCGTATGGCGAAACCGGCGGTCCATTCATTTTGAGCGCCAAACATCATCGCTACGCCAAGGTCGAGGTTAAATTCAGTAGACGTGGTCTCATAATCATTGGAGTCGATATTGTTGTCTTCGAACTTGTTCGCCGACGCGACATATTTGTAAGAAACCAGTTCGACCCATTTGGGCGTCACACCAACGGCAACAGGAGAGCCGTTCATGTCAAAACTTGTTGCGAGAGCAATACCTGCCTCGGCCATGCCCGCACCGATACCGGTCACATCCGATGTCAGCAAATCTTCGGGGTTGCTGGGTAGGTTTCCAGATTGGCCATTATTCAAATCGGTGAGAATCTGGTCTAGAAACACACCATCACGGTAGTTGGTGGTAATGACCGCCTTGGAGGTTGCGTCAATAAACAAAGCTCCAGCAAAGTTGTTGCCAGGAATGGCGATGGCTATACCAGCGCCAATGTCGGCACGTGCCGTATCCTGATTGATCCCCTTCAGTGCTGTGTTGAGATTGTTTGTGGCATCAATGGCATTTTGTATATTCGCGCTATTAGGATTTGCTTTTGCCGCGTCGATAGCATTCGAGAACTTGTCGAACAGTTTATCTTGCTGAATCTTGTCGACATCATCAATCAGGTCATCTTCGTCCGCCACCGTGATATTGGCAGAGGGTATGATTAGTCCAAATCCATCTTTACTATCGCGATGTTTTACTGCCAGCAATGCAGGGTTAAAAAAACTTGCCGCAGCCGGTTGAGATGAGGCGACGCCCACGCCTCCCATGGCAAATGAGCGCGCATCGGTAAACGCGGAAGGGGCGGCATTCACAAATGATGAAGTCAATGACAAAGCTGAGATGGATAAAGCGAGCAAGTGCTTTTGCATGAGATATCTTCCCGTGGTTGCAGGTGGATAACGAAATATTCTGGTAATGAGTATATAAGGTGTTAAAAATGTTTCCCGAAATTGGCGAAAACTATTTGGTGTTCGTGGCAATTTATTGCCGCATCCAGCAGTCAGTAGGACGGCCAAATTGATTTATTCTAGCCGTCGATGGCGTAAGATGTTTCTAACATACTGTATTTAAAGTATTAATATTTAAATTTGTTTGCGTGTTCAGATGGCATAATTATTTCATTGTTTTTTTAATCCTAAATTTTATGACCAAGAGAGATGATCTTCCCATGATGCGGATTGCCAGAGTGACCTGTTTTAATCGAAATCTCTTGCACCTTCTGTGTGTCGGATGGCTGTCTGCTGTTATGGCGGGTTGTGAAACACTGGAAGAATGGGCCGGATTTGTTCAGCGTAATGAAGAAATGCCGCCCTCCGAGACCATGGTCATGCGTGTTACCGGATATGCTGCCTATGATGTCGAAGCGGCTAAAAAGTCGGCCCAGTTCCGGCTGGATGCCGTGCGCGCTTCACGGCTGGATGCGTATCGCGCGCTGGCTGAAAGGGTGTATGGAACGCGGATTATCAGCCAGTCACAGGTTTCTCGTGCTTCGCTGACTCAGGATAGTTTTGTTGCCCGTGTTGATAGCAGTGTTCGGGGGGCTCAAGTTATCTCAGTTAGTGAGCACACTCAGGGAACCATAGAAACAGTCGTTGAGTTGATATTGGATACGGCCCTGAATCGTTGTCTGGTCTACGGTAATACGGTAAACAATGCGGCAGCTTGCCGAATACCTCTGCCGTCCGGAAGTGATATTGAGCGAGACCGGGTCGCTTATACTTCATCGGTGGATAATGTGATGGGCGACGGTGAGCTCAGTGTTGAAAAGGGGGATAAAATGTCGACGTCCTCTTCAGGAGCGAGTCATGGTTCGTTATATTTTCTTAAGTAAAAACGGGCTCGGCTGGGCTTTGTTTCGCTTATTGAGGTTGATGGCAGAGAGTGCGTTGGTGGTCACGCTGGTGGCCGTGCCTGCTCACGCTCAATGGGTTGAAGCCACAGGCTACGCAACCGTTAGTGGTGCAGGTGATCAGGCAACCGATTATTCACAAGCCCGAGAAGCCGCAATGAGCGATGCGCTTCGTCAGGCAGCGCAGCAATTACAAACCCAATCCGGTAATTCACTAAGCAATAGCGGGTCGATGGACGGCCTGTCAGCCCAGGTAAAAGCGACCGTTCGGGAAATGAGCGTGCTCGACGAGCAGGTGATAGGTAATCTGTACACTGTGCGATTGAAGGCAGATTTGATTCCCCGGGCGGCCTGTGCGCTTGAGAAAAAGCGCAGTTACCGGAAAAAAGTTGCCATGCTGGGCTTTATGCTGCAAACCAATGCGCAAACCTCGCTGGGCGGCCTTACCGATATACAGCGAGGCGTGCCCGCGATGCTGGCCGATCAGCTTGGGCTGCTGGGCGATAGTCAGGTGTACTCGTCCAGTCAACAAACCTTGTATGGCGATGTGCAAAATGCACCCTCCAGCGAATCTCAATTGAAAACGCTGACCAAGGCAGTTCAGCTGGCAAAGCAGATGGGGGTACAGTTCGTCATATCTGGTGTCATTCGTGATCTCTCATCCTTTAATCCCCATCCTGCTGCAAACTCCGCGCTGGATAAAATGTCATCCTGGTTAGGCCTGCAAGAAACTCGCAGACATTTTGCCGTCGATATTTTTGTCCATGATGGCTTGAGCGGGGATATTCTGATGCAAAAGCGCTTTGAAACGGTAGGAGAGTGGGATCAGCCAGCCAATGAATCGGTGGGGTTTGGATCCCCTGCATTTCTTGAGACTTCCTATGGGCAGGCCGTTAATCGCTTGCTAGGGGAAATGGCGTTGTCATTGAACGACGCGTTGCGGTGTCAGCCTTTTATGGTACGCATCACTCGAATGGAAGATAAAACCCTGCATTTTGATGCGGGAGCATTGTCAGGAATTCGTCCTGGCGATGAACTGGCCGTGTACCGTACCTACCAGTTTTATGACAGTAACGGGCTTAAAGGGATGGAGCTGGCAAATGCTAAATCGGTACTTTCGGTCACGCAGGTTCATCCTGATTTTTCCAGTGGCATTTTGCCAATTGAACCCGGCAGACTGAATATTCAGGAAGATGACTTGCTTATTGCGTGGTAGATTTTACAGAGGAAATGTTCTCTCGGGGTAAATCATCACATTGCAAGGTGCGTGATAGCTAACACACACCTTGCAATGCCATATCAGCAGTGTAATCTGGCCATTCCCTGGACTTTTTTTACCATGGAGCGCAGGCCATTGCCTCGGGTAGGGCTGATATGCCTAATTAAATCCATTTGATTAAAAATGCCTTCAATGTCGACAGCCAACAGCTCTTGTGGTGTTTTTGCGTTAAAGGCGGCCAGTACGACGGCAGCTAAACCTTTTACAATCATGGCATCGCTTTCAATGAGCAGGTACATCTTGCCACTGTCTTGATCAAAATAGTGAATCAGCCATACCTGACTTTGGCAGCCGTGCACATAATTGAGCTCGATCTTTTCTGATTCCGGAAAGGGGGGGAGTTTCTTGCCCAGATCAATCACGTAGGCATAGCGTTCTTCCCAGTCATCCAGAAAGCTGAATGTCTCCAGTATTTCATCTGTTGTGATGGATGCACCAAATTCGTTACCAACAAACAGAGCTTTTTGTTCTTGCGTCATAAATTGTGTTCCAGCGGTACGAGGTGACGTCGTTTCGCGAAAGTTAAAGCATTCCGAGATGAAGCTTGGCCTCGTCGGTGAGCATGTCATTATTCCACGGGGGGTCGAAAACCAGCTGTACTTCTACGTGGTCGACATTAGGAACCTGAAGTACCTTGGTTCGGGCGTCTTCAACGATGACCGGTCCCATGCCGCAGCCGGGCGCGGTCAGGGTCATTTTAAGGTAAACGCTGTTGCCTTTTTCATCTCCGTTTTTAATCTCGCACTCATAAACCAGGCCAAGATCTACGATATTCACGGGAATCTCAGGATCAAAGCAGTGTCGCAGCGCTTCCCATACCTGGTTCTCGTTGACGGAGCCATCTTCGGGGGTTTCGAAGTCGCTGAATTTGACTTCTTTGCCCAGTGCATCCGAATCCTTGCCTTCGATACGTGCCAGGTTGCCGTTAACCACTACCGTAAAGGTGCCACCCAGCGCCTGGGTAATGGTGACAAAGGTGTCTTTGGGTATGCGGATTTCCATTCCGGAAGGCACCAGTCGTGCTTCAACATCACGCTTGGTCAGTACGACTTCTCTTTCGGCCATGTTGCTCTCTTGAGGTTATCTAAAATGAGTGGTGTCGCGATGCGATGGTGGCGTGCATGCATCGAGTCAATATCATCTGCTGGAAGGCGTGTTAGGCCTGCTCAGGATACAGAAAAACTCTCGCCACAACCGCATTCGCCGGTCGCGTTTGGATTTTCGAATAAAAACATCGAATTTAATCCGCGTGTCACAAAGTCTATCCGGGTGCCTTTCAGCACGGCTAAATCTTTTCGGGGCACATAGAGCGTGACATTTTCGCCAATCAGGATACTTTCGTCATCACCTTCGGGGGCACTGGCCAGCTGTGTTTCATACATATAGCCGGAGCATCCGCTGGTTTGTAAGAACAATCGTATGCCGTTACTTTCAGGGTGTTTTGCCAGTTCTTTTTGAATATGCCGGAGCGCGGTTTCGGTCATCGAGATGCCCGCTTCGGGAATATAGGCTTCAGTTGTCATAGCCTGCACTTTTCCTTTAAATGTTGCCTTGATCTATCTTAAAGTCATTCGGCCTTTTGATGCTTGCTCAATTCGGCAGCATCAACAACACATGCGTTGAATTTTTTGCAGGGCCGTAAACAATTGCTCGACTTCTTCTTGCGTATTGTAAAAAGCAAAAGAGGCTCGTGCGGTTCCGGGGACAGCAAAAAAATCCATCAATGGCATAGCACAATGATGTCCGGTACGAATGGCAATGCCTTGCTGATCGAGCAAAGTACCGATATCGCTGGGATGCAATCCCTCTATTTTGAATGAGACCACCGGTACTTTTTGCTCAGCAGTTCCGATCAAATGCATGCCAGGAACCTCTCTGGCAAGAAGCTGGGCTCGTTTTAGCAAGTTCTGTTCATGCAATTCGATGGCGGGCCGGTCGAGAGCGTTCAGGTAATCAAGGGCTGCACCTAAACCTACGGCTTCTGCAATGGCGGGTGTGCCTGCTTCAAATTTATAGGGCAGTTCATTCCAGGTTGTTTTGGCAAAGGTTACACGTTCAATCATTTCGCCTCCTCCCTGATAAGGAGGAAGTGCTTCAAGGCAGTTTGCCTTTCCGTACAGCACGCCAATGCCGGTGGGGCCAAACAGTTTGTGTGACGAAAATGCCAGAAAATCGCAGTTCAGTTGCTGAACGTCAACATTAAAATGCGGGAGTGCCTGGGCTGCATCCACCAGCGTCAGAGCACCGATGGCTTTTGCCTGGGCAATCATCTCTCTGACCGGATTAATGGTGCCTAAGACATTGGAGACGTAAGTAATCGCCAGGATTTTCGTGCGGCTTGAAAGCAGTGTTTCGAATGCCCCTTCCAGTAACTGCCCGCGTTCGTCAAGTGGAATGACTTTGAGAACAGCGCCACTGCGCTCGGCCGCCATTTGCCAGGGAACAATGTTGGCATGATGCTCCATGTGGCTGACGAGAATTTCATCACCGGGCTGCAAAGACTGGGCAAGGCCACTGGCAACAACGTTTATTGCTTCCGTGGTGCCTTTCGTCCAGATGATTTCGCGACTTTCGCGAGCATTCAGAAACGCCCGTACTTTTTCCCGAGCACCTTCGAAGTCGGCGGTTGCACGATCACCCAGCGTGTGAGCACCACGGTGCACATTGGCGTTGTCGGTGCGATAGTAGCGATTCATGGACTCAATGACACTCAGCGGTTTCTGCGCTGAGGCACCATTGTCGAGATAGACCAAAGGCCGGCCATTCACCTGCTGCGCGAGTATGGGAAAATCCTCGCGAATTTTCTGTACGTCAAACGGCGTGATCATGGCTTGTGTGATTGTTGCGGTGGCAACCTGAGTCATAGGGGCCTCATATCTCTTTTTTGCAGTGGGAGGCTTCGCAGCGCAGTCATGGGCTACTCCGCGAAGCTATCGCCTTATCTCTTCTGTCTACACCCAAGATGCATATTACACATGCGCTGCATGGATAAATGCTTCCAGTTTTTGCTCTACCAGTGTGCGTACATTTTCATCGGGAATCTGGTAGACCAGTTCCACGACAAAGCCCAATGTCAGCATCGTTGCAGCCTGATCTTTGGGAATGCCACGAGTGAGCAAATAAAACAGCTCTTCTTCATTGAGCTGGCCGATTGTCGTGCCATGGGCACATTTGACATCGTCGGCATAAATTTCCAGCTCGGGTTTGGTGTCAATCTCTGCGTCATTGGAAAGTAGCAGGTTTCGATTATTCATTGCCCCGTTGGATTTTTGTGCATCACGATGGATATGAATCCGACCGTTAAATACAATCCGGGATGAATCTGCAGCAATGCAGCGATAATTTTCTTCGCTATTGCAGTGACTGGCGATGTGCTCGATTTCTGTATGGTTGTCGTAATGCTGCTGACCCAGCGTGACGCAAACACCATTCAATTTGCACTCCGCCCCCGGTTCTGCCAATGCTACTTTAAGATCGTGGCGACGTAGTTTGCCGCCAAAGCCGGCACAATGGGTTTCCAGTCGGCTGTCCCGCTGCAATTGGGCCAGCGTGAGACCGGTATGTGCCACCGATTCGCCCGCCAGATCCAACCGGATCAAGGTCAGTTGTGACTGGGGTTGCAAACGCAGTTCCGTCACACTGTTGGTCAGTACGGTACACGCCGGCGTCTCTCCGCTGGCTCCGGTAAATTCTTCAATCAAGGTGGCCTGCGCACCGGATTCCGCCAGGACAAACAGTTTGGGATAACTTGCCCCTTGATCTTCGCTGTCGTACTGAATCACTAGCGGCTGATCGAGTCGCTGATTCTTTTTGATTCGAATGAACAGACCTTCACTGAAGTGTGCCGTATTTAACTGTGCAAAGGGCAGGTCGCTACGCTGATAGAGAGTAGATTGGCTCACCAGTGCGGCATCGGACTCATTCAACTGTTCGAAACTGATCACCTCTACTAAGTGGTTTTCAGGTAACTCACCAGCGTCTTTTTGCCACAGACCGTTGCGCAGTACCAGCCGATAGCCGGACACTCCGTCGCTTGCCGCCTCGGCGGCACCCTGGCCTGTCGAATTGTTCGATAGCGTATCCAGATGGCTTAGTGCGGCCGCAGAATAACGCCAGTCTTCGTTTTTCCGGGTTGGCAGCGCCAGGGTATCCAATTGCGCCCGGGCGTTTTGCTGTAACTTTTGCAATGCTTCGCAAAGGCGGCTGTTTTGCGGTGCGGTGCAAAGCAGTGCTTCCGGAAATTTCTTAACAGCATTCATGGCGTGTCTCCCTGATCAGGCGTTTGCCGAGTCTTCGATGCCCAACCAGCCGTAGCCTTTTTCTTCCAGTTCCAGCGCGAGTTCTTTGCCACCAGACTTGATGATTTTGCCTTTGGCTAAAACGTGTACGTAATCGGGAACAATGTAGTCCAGCAGTCGCTGGTAGTGGGTGACCATAATCACTGAGCGCTCGGGGTGACGCAGCGCATTCACGCCATCGGCAACTACTTTCAATGCATCTATGTCCAGGCCGGAATCGGTTTCATCCAATATGGCGAGACGAGGTTCGAGCATCAGCATTTGCATAATTTCGTTGCGCTTCTTTTCGCCGCCGGAGAAGCCTTCATTTACGCCGCGCTTCAGAAAGGCAGGATCGAGATTGACCTGTTTGATCTTTTCCTTCGCTAATCGCATGAAGGTTGCCGCGTCCAGTTCTTCTTGTCCATGATAAGAGCGAATGCTGTTCAGTGCGGTTTTGAGAAATTGCAGGTTGCTGACTCCCGGAATTTCTACAGGATATTGAAATGCCAGGAATACGCCTTCTCGCGCCCGTTGTTCGGTAGGCATTTCCAGCAGGTTTTTATCGCCAAGGATAATTTCGCCGTCAGTAATCTCATAATCTTCGTTGCCCGCCAGCACCTGCGAAAGGGTACTTTTTCCAGAACCATTCGGCCCCATAATGGCGTGAACTTCGCCGGGCTTTACTTCCAGATCGATGCCTTTGAGGATGGGGGTTCCATCAATGGCGGCGTGCAGATTCCTGATCTTTAACATGTTTTACTCTCTCAAAATGCGGTGGCTGGTCTGATGCCAGCTATCTGTAACTTGTAATTAGGTCAATATCCAAAACAGAGGTTCGTGCGTTAACCTACGGACCCTTCCAGGCTGACCTCTAGCAGTTTTGTCGCTTCTACAGCAAATTCCATGGGCAACTCTTTAAATACTTCTTTGCAGAAGCCGTTGACGATCATGGAGACAGCTCGCTCAGTGTCGATGCCGCGTTGCTGGCACAGGAATAACTGTTCGTCGCTGACTTTCGAGGTGGTAGCCTCGTGCTCGACTATGGCACTGTTATTCTTGCTTTCAATATAAGGGAAGGTATGAGCACCACATTCGCTGCCAATCAACAGCGAATCACACTGGGTATAATTCCGCGCATTGTGTGCTCCAGGACCAAAACGCACCAATCCGCGGTAGGCATTGTTACTCTTGCCCGCCGAAATTCCCTTGGAAATGATGGTAGAGCGGGTATTCTTCCCGAGATGAACCATCTTGGTTCCGGTGTCAGCTTGCTGGTAGTTGTTGGTTAGTGCTACTGAATAGAATTCGCCCACACTATTTTCACCACGAAGTACACAGCTGGGATATTTCCAGGTAATGGCGGAGCCGGTTTCGACCTGCGTCCAGGAAATTTTCGAGTTCCTGCCGATACAGGCACCGCGTTTAGTGACAAAGTTGTAGATACCGCCCACGCCGTTTTCATCCCCGGGATACCAGTTCTGCACGGTGGAATATTTGATTTGTGCATCATCCAGTGCCACCAGCTCGACGACTGCCGCATGTAGCTGATTTTCATCCCGCATAGGTGCGGTACAGCCTTCCAGATAGCTTACGTGACTGCCCTTGTCAGCGATAATGAGGGTGCGTTCGAATTGACCGGTATTAGCCGCATTAATTCGGAAGTAGGTGGATAACTCAAGCGGGCAGCGTACACCTTCGGGAATATAAACAAAGGAGCCTTCACTGAAAACGGCAGAATTCATGGCAGCGAAAAAATTATCGCGTTGCGGAACAACGGTGCCGAGATATTTTTTTACTAGCTCAGGATGTTTATGCACAGCTTCGGACAGCGGGCAGAAAATGACCCCGGCTTCTGCCAGCTGCTCCTTGAATGTTGTGGTGACTGATACGCTGTCAAAAACAGCATCTACGGCTACGCCAGCCAATCGCGCACGCTCATGCAGAGGAATACCGAGTTTTTCGTAAGTTCGCAGCAGCTCGGGATCAACTTCATCCAGGCTTTTAGGTGCATCTGCATTGGATTTTGGCGCAGAAAAGTATGAAATCGAGTTATAGTCGATTTTGGGGTAGTGAAGATGTGCCCATTCCGGCTCATCCATTTCAAGCCATAAACGATAGGCTTTCAGACGCCACTCCAGCATCCATTCCGGCTCGTTTTTCTTGGCGGACAAGCGACGTATGACGTCCTCATTCAGGCCGGGTTCAAAGGTGTCGGATTCGATATCAGTGACGAAACCATGTTCGTACTCTCGTTTAATCAGTTCGTTCACTGAGTTGCCGGAGTTGGACATACGCGAATGCTCCGTAAGTTTCTCATTAGCTGGCAAGGGGGCGAACCTATGGCCAGATTGCTTCATATTCAGGTTGTCTCTCGCCGGATTTCCGACCGAGAATAAGCTATCGCTTTTCCCCCTGTGGGGTAGACCGCAGGGGGCTGCGGCCAGAGATCTTTATTGTAATAGGGTTGAGCCGCCATCAATAAATTTCATACAGTTCAATAAGATGCTGGCTGCAATGCAAAGGTTGTCGGGCGATATCCTGCTCGTCTTTTGCCGGCCTGAGAGGGTATTTTACAATATCTTACTAAAATAGTCAGGTATTAAATTGATATGTAAAAACGGCCGAATTTTAACCTTTTTTTGGGGGGAGATACACCTTCCGATAGGACGAATTGCCAGAAACCGTTATTCTTGGCAACATTCTACACCAGTTCGAGTTCGTGCAGTTTATGGCCTTGTTCGTTTCTTTGTTCCTCAAGTTGCTTCCTTTATATCTCATGATTGGACTGGGTTATGTCTCAGGACGAGTGCTGCAGGTGGGAGGACAACATTTAGCCTCGTTAATGCTCTATATCATTACACCCGTGATTGTTTTCAGTGGTGTCATGAGTGCCCCTCTCTCGCTATCGGTTTTGTCTCTGCCTTTTTGGGTCTGGGGTATCAGTATCCTTATCAGCCTTATTTTTCTGCAGCTGGGCAAGGCCCGCTTTCGTGACAGTCGGGCAAATATTTTGGCATTAGCGGTGGGAACGGGGAACACCGGATATTTTGGTATTCCCGTAGCGTTGATTCTATTTGGCGATCAGGTGTTAGGGCTCTATGTGTTGTGCATGCTGGGTACCACATTGCACGAAAACTCAGTGGGTTTCTACCTGGCAGCGAAAGGCCGCTATAGCGCCCGGGAATGTTTGCTGCGTGTATTTAAACTGCCATCGTTGTATGCGTTCTTAATTGCGGCAGCGATCAATATGAGTGGTGGTGCTCTGCCTGATTTGTTGCAACCGTTTGTTCAACAGATGCGAGGCGCCTATACCGTGTTGGGAATGATGATTATCGGAATGGGTGTGGCAGGGATGCGTGCGCGGGAAATCGGGGGCGTATTTACGGCACTGGCTTTTAGTGGCAAGTTCTTGCTGTGGCCTGTCCTGATATTGATCTTTTGCGGGATAGATTCAGTGCTGCTGCATTTGTTTAATCAGCCGGTCTATCTTTGCCTTTTTTTGGTGGCCATCACACCCGTGGCAGGGAATACGGTGGTGATTGCTACGTTGCTGAATCTCTATCCCAGAATGGTGGCCTCTACGGCCCTGCTTAGTACTTTTTTTGCTTTGTTCTACATCCCGCTGATGACTGGCTGGGTTATGCCTGTCTTTTTTCCTGCAAAGTAGTTTAAGCAGAAGAGTAGTTTGAGCAGAAGAGTCGTTCGAAGGATGTGATGAGGGTGTATGTTTTGTGAAATCGTTGCTATACTGGTTAAAAAATGAACTGACTTGGGAGGTTCTATGGACGTAGTCAGCACGAGTCAATCGAAGAGTTACTCGCCCGCCAATACCGCTCAGGCGGCTGCGCGCCTGGATGCCAATCGGGATGAGACGTTAAAGAAGGCGGAGGAAAGCCGGGCGTCTGAGCAAGCTCAATCTCCCAAACCCGGGGTAGAGGTTACTTTGAGTAGTCAGGTTGTGCAAACCAGTGAGTCTGCCAATACCCGTAATGAACGAGGTGAGTCTCGAACTCAGGAGGCTCAGGAAGTGCCGCAGGCAAATGCGAACTTTTCGAAAGCCGCCAGTTTGAGTACCGCGCAGGAAGGGCAGCGTCAAATAGACGAATTGGTCTGAGAGGCGTTGATTAGTCAGATTTCGATTTTTTTTCGCCGGGCTCGGTAGAAAGCTCGGTGAGTGTGGGGCGGCGGTTTGATCGAGGGTCGTCCCACGAGAGCTTCTCGGGTTCGTACCATCCCATCTGATCCAATACCAATTGCCGTGTTTCTGGCGACAAGGTGTTCCATACCGACTGAAAAGCCTCCAGTCCGCGTTCTCTTCGAGGACGGGACTTGCTTTGCAACTGATCCTGAATTTGCGGAAGTTTTAACGCCGCAACCAGGGTGCCTCTGAGTAAATAGGTTTTTCCCAAATTCTTTTTAACATGCGTACGACGCTGCAATACCTCTTTTAATAAAGGCATCGCGAGGCGGGCGGTATCTACGTCAAATTCTTCCGGTTCTTGCACTCAGAATTTCCAGTCTTGAAGAAAAATGCAGAGGCCAATTATGGCTTAAACGTTTGCAGGATGGGAGTCATTGTTAAACTTTTGATACCTGCAGTGCAGCGCAAAGTGTCTTTTTGTATGAGAACCGTGGCACATTTGTTTCGTCATGACGTATTTGAGTAGATATCTGTCGTGCCTCCTAATAGTTGACTAAAAAGCTATGAAATAAAGTGCTCGCATACCAAGAACATTTAAAAGCGAGGGTGCGAGATGACTAATTTAATTCAAGCAACAGGGACTGGCATTTTGCTATCGCTATTTGCAATTTCCGTTCATGCTGAATTGAAAGCGCTGGATGATGCCGCGTTATCAGATGTGACTGGCCAGGCGTATTTGCAGATTGATCAGTATCAGCGTCCTGCGGACACTTCGGTAGATTATGTCCGTGCACAATTCGGCTTGGAAGTTGAAACGCAAATCAGCGCGGATGTGATGGAACTGGGTAAATACCCGCGCTGGGACGAAAAGCGAAATGACTGGGAAATTCAGGAAGCAGATATTCTGATCGAGAATTTCGCGATGGGTCATATCTATGACGAGACTTACTATCTGCTCAACCCGCTCATGCCTAAACCGGTAAAGTCAGACGGGTCTGCTTATCAGAATGGGGAGATTGTGCCATTTCGTATGATTGATCCCTATATTGAATTTGCCTTCGAAGAAATAAACGGTAAGACAACGCCGGTGGGATTACGTATTGGTTATGGTAAAGCTGAAGGCATGATGTCCGGCAATATTTTGAGCTTGACGGGGGCCGTGCACAGTACGGTAAGAACCAATGCCGATTATATTGCCAATCAGGTAGGCGCCTGTGATTTAGCTGCCGAGTTGTGTGCAAAGCTGGCTTTGGAGCCCTTGCTGGGATCGGTGGAGATTGTGAATGGTGCTGATTTGGTCTACGGCGAGGATACTACTCCCTCTCACCTGGTTGGAGAAATCGATGAAGCTCGAGCCATGTACACTGGTGTTAAAAATGGCGACACCCTACGTGCAGAGACCGGTCTGACATCGGTTGAATTGGCTGCTCAAAACTGCGTCGTGGTGGCGGTAGATGTGTGCTTCCCTTTAACTCAATATCAGTCATTGTGGGTGGGGGCGCGAGACGAAAACGGTAATCTGGCGGGGCCAGCCGAAGGGATGTTTCTTTCTTTCCAAACCCGACCTTTGCAGTGGAATCAGAACTTCAAGGCTGGTAATACTCCTGAATCCTACATGCAGGCGGTGCAGGGAGCGTTTTTGAATGTCCCTGCCGGCGTGCTTGAGATGGATACTTTGAGTGCAACATTGGGCACCTCTCGTGCACGAACTGAATATATCGACCGTGGTGTCGGGTTATTTTAAATTTTGCACGCATGCACAGTTTTTTATAGGAAATTGGGTATAATAGCCGAGTAAATTAATCAACTATTAGGCTGCCAACAAAAGGATACAAAAATAGAAAACGTTAGGAAGACGACTATAAATGGCCGCCATCTGGCTTACTCAGAGGTATATAAATGGCGCCCAAGTTTCCATGGCAAGTGGTAAAACTTATTATTGAATCAGCAATGTCGGTAGGACTTTCCTTTAAGGACTTACCGAAGAATATCCAGCTTTTTGAAAAATTGGTGAAAAAGCAGGGGGTGACCCCGGATGATATTGAGCGTTTGATGGACGCTATGGAAAAAGGCACCGGCAGAACCGATTTGGCGATTATCTTTGCCAGAACCTTTATCCCCGAGTCGATTGATGACTATTTAACGCTCGCGTATACCGCTGAAAATTTGAACAATGCGGTAGAGTTGCTATCAATAAACAAATGGTTGCTGCACCCTTCCGTCGACTTGGTGGTGTCTGAGCAAGGAGAGATGGCTGCGATCAAGTACCAAAGCCGTGATGGCTTTCCGATTGGTGACAAGTATTTCTATGCAGAAGGTTTATTCAGCTGCATTTTGCACCGGGTGCGTGATGTCACCGGGCTGGATTTCACTCCCATCAAAATTCATTTTCGCCATGCTAAAACGCCGCACCATGATAAATATTATGAGTACTTTGGATGCCCGGTTTTTCATGATTGTGATACGGATGCAATTTTCATATCGACGGATATATTGTATGCGCCCTTCAACACTCATGATCCCGAAGCCAGTCTGGCGCTTCAGCAGAAGGCCGCAGAAAAGTGTAAAGGATCTTCGGGGTTTGTGGCGGATGTCAGCTTGTTGTTAAGCAGGCAGCTAGAGAATGAAGAATTTGGTGTGGAAGATTTGGCAGCGCAAATGCATATGAGTCCCCGGTCGTTGCAGCGCAAGCTCAAGGACTATGGATTGACCTTTAGTCTGTTAAAAAACTCTGTACGAATTCAGCGTGCTAAAAAGCAAATTGAAAAGGGATACAGCAATTTGGAAGACGTGGCGGCGGAATTGGGCTTTGTGAATGCACACAGCTTCCGGCAGTTTTTCAAAAAGCAGACAGGAATGACGATCAGTGAATATCGTTCAGCCCCATTAATGCAAGAATCGTTACACTAAATTGGTTGATAAGTGATCAAAATGAGCCCATAGTTATTAGGCGAGTATCAACCAGAATGGGTGAGGTTGTGTATGGGAGACTTTGAAAAGCAGCATCCGTTAATGGACGCCATTGCAAAAACAATAGGTGAGCTCTATGTGCACAGAAATGAGGAGATTATTCGTCTTAAATTGTTGAAAAAAGTTAGGGATATGCAGTTACAGCCTGCGTTGATTGAACCCCGTCGATAGTACTTTTTTACCGAGACTGCGCATAGTGCGAGGTCTCGGTTCTTGAATGCCATTCCGATATTCAGATTTATTCTTCTTCTGTGTTGGCTGGAGGGCAGTGATAGCTCTGTAGTACTTCGTCATTCCAGACGCTTTCGAGGTGTACATCAAAGCCCCACAACCGGTGAACATGTTTGAGGACTTCTTCTGTGTCATCGGCTAAAGGAACTCTATCGACCGGAATATGACGTAAGGTGAGGGAGCGATCGCCTCTGACATCGACATCCCATACCTGAATATTGGGTTCACGGTAACTCAGGTTGTATTGCATGGCGAGTTGTTCGCGCACGTGACGATAGCCGTTATCATCGTGAATCGCACTAATGCGGTATTCGGACGCCTTGTCGTCATCCAGCACACAAAATAGCTTCAGATCTCGAATGACTTTGGGTGACAGGAATTGCAGAATGAAACTTTCATCCTTGAAGTTTTTCATAGCAAAGTGCAGCGTTTCCAGCCAGTCACTTCCTGCGATATCCGGAAACCACTTCTGATCTTCTTCCGTCGGGTGTTCGCAGATTCGGCGCAGGTCGGAGTATATGGCAAATCCCAAGGTGTAAGGATTGATGCCGCTGTACCATGGGCTATCGAATCCCGGCTGATAAATAACAGCGGTATGCGACTTCAGGAATTCTATGATAAACCCGTCATTGACCAGCCCTTTGTCATAAAGGGTATTCATGATGGTGTAGTGCCAAAAAGTGGCCCACCCTTCATTCATTACCTGAGTTTGTCGTTGGGGATAAAAGTACTGGGAAATTTTTCGAACAATTCGTACCAGCTCTCGCTGCCAGGGTTCGAGTAAGGGCGCATTTTTCTCAATGAAATAGAGAATATTTTCCTGGGGTTCTTCTGGAAAACGACGGCGCTTTTTGTTTTTTGCCTTTTCTTTGGACTCAGGAATCGTTCTCCAAAGCTCGTTGACCTGCTTTTGCAGGTACTCCTCGCGCTCCTTCATGCGGGTTTCTTCTTCCGCTGCCGAGATGGCAGACGGCCGCTTGTAGCGATCAACACCATAATTTTGTAGCGCGTGACAGGAATCGATAATTTGTTCTACCGCGGCGATGCCATAGCGGTTCTCGCATTGACTCACGTAGTTTCTGGCAAACAGCAGGTAATCAATAATCGCACTGGCATCTGTCCAGGTACGGAACAAATAGTTACCTTTAAAAAAGGAGTTGTGCCCGTAACTGGCATGAGCAATCACGAGGGCTTGCATCATCATGGTGTTTTCTTCCATGAGATAGGCAATGCAGGGGTTGGAGTTGATAACAATTTCGTAGGCGAGTCCCATTTGCCCGCGTTGGTAGCGCTTGGCCGTGTTCAGAAATTGCTTTCCAAACGACCAGTGATGGTAGCCCACCGGCATACCTACTGACGAATAGGCATCCATCATTTGTTCAGCACTGATCACTTCAATCTGGTTAGGATAAGTGTCGAGTTTGTACTCTTCTGCAATTTTTGCGATGGCCAGGTTGTACTCTTCTATCAGCTCGAACGTCCAGTCCGAACCGGTTGATATGGGGGTGCGTACGGCCTGCTGGGTAGTCTTTGTCATGCGGCTTTCCTTTGAAAGAGTTTCCTGAATACCGGGTAAATATCTCCGGCATCCACAATATGCTGCATTGCAAAGGTATCTCCGTGTTCGTTGAGTATTTTTTCATACTCGTGCCAGAGCATCTGGTGCTCATGGGGGGTAATTTCGATGTAAGAGAAATACTGCACAAAGGGCAGGATTTGATCTCTCAACAGTTGGCTGCAGACGGGCGAATCATCATTCCAGTTGTCGCCGTCCGAAGCTTGTGCCGCGTAGATATTCCACTCGTTCGCGGGATAGCGGGCATCCATGACTTCCTTCATCATTTTCAAGGCACTGGAGACGATGGTTCCCCCGGTTTCTCGAGAGTAGAAAAACTCTTCTTCGTCGACCTCTTTGGCGCTGGTGTGATGACGAATAAATACCACGTCAATCCGTTGATAATTCCGCTTCAGGAACAGGTAGAGCAGAATGAAGAATCGCTTGGCGATGTCCTTGTGCATTTGCGACATAGATCCTGATACGTCCATCAGGCAAAACATTACGGCGCTAGTGGAAGGGACCGGCTGTTTGACATGCAGATTGAATTTCAAATCGAAATCATCGATCCACGGAATTTTGTGAATACGCTTTTTCAAGTACTCGATTTCGTCTTTTATTCCACGAATCATTTCTGCCTGACTGAATGCCGGGTCTTTGATTTCGGGTTCGCTTTCCAGTTCTGCTAGGCGTTTTTCTAGCAGTTTCAGGCGTTCACGGGTTTTACCGGTTAACGCCATGCGCCGGGCGTAGGCGCCGCGAAGCGACCGGACGATGTTGATTTTTGCCGGCGTGCCATGTGAGGAGTAACCGGCACGTACATATTTGTATGCCGTGGTATCTTTCAGCTGCTTTTTTACCAGATTAGGCAGCTCCAGATCTTCGAACATGAAATCCAGAAACTCGTCTTGTGAAATCTGGAAAACAAATTCATCAATTCCTTCACCGCTGTTACTGGCCTTTCCTTGTCCGGCACCGCCACCGCCGCCACCGTCGGGTTTGGCTAGCTCATCACCGGTAACATATTCTTTGTTGCCAGGATTGACGTATTCTCTTTTGCCTCCTCGCCCGTGCCTGAAAACCGGTTCAGCGATGTCTTTAGATGGAATGCTGACGCTTTCGCCCCGATCAATATCGGTAATGGAGCGTTTTTGTACGGCATCGGCTACCGCTTTTTTTATGTGTTCGCGATAACGGCGCAGAAAACGCTCTCGGTTCACTGCGCTCTTGTTTTTGCCATTCAATCTGCGATCAATTATATGGGTTAATCCCATAAGCACCTCCGGCATCGGTCGCCTGTGAGGGCGACTATTGAGATTTCCTTACCCGCAAGTACCATTCGGCAAGCAACCGCACCTGCTTCTCGGTGTAGCCTCGTGCGATCATGCGATCGACAAACTCGCCATGCTTGCGTTTGTCTTCATTCGAGGCTTTCGGATTAAAGGAAATCACGGGCAACAAGTCTTCAGTGTTAGAGAACATTTTCTTCTCTATCACTGTGCGTAGTTTTTCGTAGCTGATCCACGCCGGGTTTTTGCCTGCATTGTTGGCCCGTGCACGTAGCACGAAGTTGACAATTTCGTTGCGGAAATCTTTAGGGTTGCTGATTCCCGCCGGTTTCTCGATCTTTTCCAGCTCTTCGTTGATGGAAGCCCGGTTGAGTATTTCGCCGGTTTCCGGATCCCGGTATTCCTGATCCTGAATCCAGAAGTCAGCATAGGTGACATAGCGGTCAAAAATATTCTGACCATACTCGGAATAGGATTCCAGGTAAGCCGTCTGAATTTCTTTACCAATAAAGCTTACGTAATGCGGTGCCAGGAACTCTTTAATAAAACGCAAATATCGTTCGGTGGCCTCTGGCGGGAACTGTTCCTGTTCTATTTGACGCTCCAGTACATAGAGAAGGTGAACAGGATTGGCTGCTACCTCGGTAGTATCGAAGTTGAATACTTTGGACAAAATTTTGAAGGCGAAGCGGGTGGATAGCCCGTCCATTCCTTCGGTGACGCCCGCCGAATCTTTGTACTCCTGAATAGACTTGGCTTTGGGGTCTGTGTCTTTGATGTTTTGGCCATCGTAGACTTTCATTTTTGAATAGATAATTGAATTTTCAGGCTCTTTAAGGCGAGACAGAATTGAAAACTGCGCGAGCATGGTCAAGGTGTCCGGCGCGCAAGGGGAGCCCGACAGCGAACTGTTTTTTAACAGTTTTTCATAAATCTTCACTTCTTCGCTGATACGCAGACAATAGGGCACTTTGACGATATAAATACGATCCAGGAAGGCTTCATTGTTCCGGTTGTTACGAAACGCCTGCCATTCTGATTCGTTGGAGTGCGCCAATATAATACCTTCAAAGGGAACCGCACTCATGCCCTCGGTGGTGTTGTAATTGCCTTCTTGCGTTGCCGTCAGTAAGGGGTGCAGCACTTTAATCGGTGCTTTGAACATCTCCACAAATTCGAGAATACCCTGGTTAGCATGGCACAATCCGCCGCTGAAACTGTAGGCGTCGGGATCATGTTGTGGATATTCTTCGAGCATGCGGATATTAACTTTCCCGACGAGAGACGAGATATCCTGATTGTTTTCGTCACCCGGTTCAGTTTTCGCAATGGCGACCTGATCTAAAATGGATGGCCAGACTTTGACTACGCGGAATTTGCTGATATCGCCATTAAATTCATGCAGACGTTTAACTGCCCAGGGTGACATGATGGGGCGTAGGTAACGTCTGGGGATGCCATAGTCTTCTTCCAGAATGGGGCCGTCTTCCGTGGCGTCAAATAACCCCAGCGGTGTTTCATGAAGCGGAGATCCTTTGATGGCATAGAAGGGGACTTTTTGCATTAGTGCTTTAAGTTTTTCAGCTAATGACGATTTACCTCCGCCCACGGGGCCCAGTAAATATAGAATTTGTTTCTTTTCTTCCAGCCCTTGCGCTGCATGTTTGAAGAAAGAGACAATTTGCTCAACACACTCTTCCATGCCGTAGAAATCATCAAACTCTTGATAACGCTTGATCACTTTGTTGGAGAAAATTCGACTCAACCTCGGGTCCAGAGAGGTATCTACCAGCTCCGGCTCACCTATGGCGAGCAGCATTCGCTCCGCCGCAGATGCGTAGACGGAAGGGTCTTTCTTGCAGAGTTCAAGGTACTCTTCCAATGAGTACTCTTCCTGTTGTGTTGACTCGTAACGGGCCTTGAAGTGGTTAAAAAGACTCATATGGCGTCCCCCTGGATAACTGATATTCAAAAATTCATGCTATCTGGTACAAAGAGCGGGCTAGATTGAGTATTCATGCCACGTGATGGCGAACATCAACCGCTTACCATGCATGTTGCAGTTCTTGTGCCATTCCTGATCACGTTGCAATGACTTCATATCTTCTGTTGTCTGTCTTCAGCAAAGTCTGACAAATCCCCTTATGTTCAGCTTAGCCGTGATTCTTTAGGTTGGACAGATTTTGATCATTAAGTTTCTTTAAAGCAGACCTGATTCGGTCGATTTCCCGGTTGACCTTTGGAGAATAAAGACGTGCTCTTGCAGCTGGCTAAGACCTTTACGTTTTGCGAAAGGATCATCTCTGCCCAGTTCCTGAGTATGCAGATGGCGGATCGTAAAGTGTGATTGAAATAGTTGGTGGACCTCTTCAGAGGGTACCGAAAAAGGAGGGCCATCCATTTCTGCCTGAGGATATTCCATGGTAACAAGAAGTATTTTTGCACCATTCTGGGTCAGGCTCTTCAGTTGCGCGGCATATAACTGGCGGGTTTCCGAGGGGAGGGCAATAAGTGCTGCCCGATCAAAGATCAGTTTGCAATGAGCCGTATCTTGAGGCGAGAGAGCGAAAAAATCGCCGCACCAAAGCTGAATGTCGTCGTGAATATAGGTGGTGAACGGAGATCCAGGGGTAACTGTTGCGTTTAATTTCGATTCCAGGAAAAAATCCCGACATGCCATGTCGCTTAGCTCAACACCTAATACGGCATGCCCTTTCTGATTCAACCAGAGTATATCGTGGCTTTTTCCACAGAGAGGAACCAGCACACTCTCATTACCTGAGGGGGAAAGCGTTGACCAGAAATCTACCAGATACTGATTAATACTATCCTGATGGAAGCCGATTTCATTGCGAGTCCATCTGTCTTGCCAAAATTCGTGATGCATATTTTTAATACCCCAGGCGTGATCTTTGGTAAGGGCGAAGCGATTCTCACTTCTTTACAATAAAGATAGCACTGAATAAAGATAGCACTGATAGGGGCTTTATAGGGTGATACCCGCGGGAGGATGCATGCAGAAAGAGAAGAAAAAAAAGCCCCTCAGGCATAACAGGGGCAAAGCAAGGGATTACAAATTGTTTTTATGAACCGGATGGAAGATGGAAAGTCGGAGGCGTTCTCTCTTTTAAAGGATGAGTTGCAACCAGACTGGACTGTCGATTGAGTTCCAGCGCAACTATCGTTATCGAGGCAAGCAGTGCAGTGATAAATATGATCGAACTGTCGGTCATACCAGTAATTCCTCCCTGATTTTTATTGGTGTTAAGACTATCGTACCAATGCCTGCCTGGGCAGTAGCAGGCACGCCATATTTATACTGATTTGCGCCAGTAGCTTTTGTATATCAAGGTATTACTGTCTATCCTGAATTAAATAACTCAGGATCTGAAAATCGCATGAAGCTATCCAGCGGGTCTTCGCTTGTTACCAAATTTCTCTTTGCTGCGGCCCTGCCTGTACTCATTTTGTTGGTTGTGGCAAATATTGTGTACGTTTTCCTGAAAATAGAGGAACTGCGAGACGAGAGGCTTCACGAGATGGAAGCCATTGCTGCTCAGATGGCAGCGCAACTTGCGGTACCACTATGGCAGTTTGATAGCGTCACGGTTGACGCCTTGTTAAAGACCATGCTGGAAACCGATGATGTTGTCTGTGCGCGACTGGAGGAACTGGAAAGCTTTGGTGAAGCCCGTCGGGGGGAGCGGTCGGTGGGGCGATGCAGCGAACTGTCCGAGAGTGATGCTGAAAACTATAACCGTGTTTCTGCCAGTGTAGTGTATCAGTATGAGGGCGATTTACTGAGAACCGGATATTTGGAAGTGATCGTGGACGTATCCAAGGTGGGTGATGAGCTAATGGCCAAGCTCCTGAGTGAGTTGGTGTTATTTGTCATTTACGTGGGTATTTTCATGGTGGGCTTTATCGTGGCATTACGGGCGACAGTGCTGCGACCCTTGTTAAAGGTGAGAGAGTCGATTGATGTTTTTAAATCGGAAGGTCGTCGCCAACCGGTAGAATGGCATTCTGCTGATGAGTTGGGTCAGTTTATTTCCGCGTACAATGACAGTTTGCGGCAAACCTCTGATGCAGAAGCCGCATTGGTTGAGAAAAATCGCAGTCTTGAAAGTGCACGAGCGGCGGCTGAGCATGCCCGGGATGAGGCGCAGCGGGCGGATAGCGCGAAAAGCGAATTTCTAGCGAATATGAGCCACGAAATACGCACGCCCATGAACGCCATCATTGGTCTGTCTGAAATGCTCAGTCGCACAAAACTGGATGCGCGACAAACCGGTTATATCCAACGGGTAAAAAACTCTGCGGATATGTTATTGGCCTTGATTACGGATATTCTTGATTTCTCCAAAATTGAAGCGAACAAACTGGAGCTTGAGCATACCGAGTTTGAATTTTCAAAAATCATTGAAAAACTGGCTGACGTCGAGTCGGTAGCCGCGGCGGAGAAAAAGCTCGACTTACTCTTCAGTATTGACCCTAAAATTCCCGAACATTTAATGGGGGATCCGTATCGCTTGAGTCAGGTATTGATCAACCTGGTAAGTAACGCGATCAAGTTTACCGAAAGTGGCGAGGTGACGGTTTCAGTTTCCCGAGAGTTCAGCAATGCGGAGCGAGTCAGGCTGTTATTCAGGGTAAGCGATACCGGTATCGGAATTTCGGAAAAAGCGCAAAAATCGCTGTTCAATGCGTTCACGCAGGCGGATGGCTCAACGACGAGGCGCTTTGGCGGCACCGGCCTGGGGTTGACGATTTGCAAACGCTTGATTGAAAAAATGGGCGGCGATATCTCGGTTTACAGTCGCGAAAGGGCCGGCAGTGAATTTAGTTTTTATGTGCTATTGGATCGCGCCAGCGCAAGTTATGGTGAGCAAACGCCCGAATTCCTGCACCCGTTTTCCCGCGTGATTGTGGTTGGCGAAAACCGGGCTTGCGCTGAAATGGTGCGAGTATTGCGTCAAGTGAAGATTGAGCCGATGGTGTGCGCGCAGGCCAACGATCTTTTGAGCAATTCTTCAAAATTAATAGGGCAAGTTGCAATATTCTTTGATGTTGATAGTGGGCGCATGACCCTGTCGGAGTTAAAAGAACAGCTTGATCGCATTTCTGACGCACAGGTTTATGTCATCCCGTTGGTTAATATTCGCCAGCAAGAATTGGCTGAATACCAGCCGGGCGTGAATGGCATTGTTGCCGTACTGACGAAACCGGTGCTGTTGGGGAGGGTTACGGAGTGCCTTACACACGCGGCGAATTGGGACGACGAAAAGCCTCAGCTCGGGTCTGACTCCCTTTCTGCCAATGATACTGATGGATCACCGCTGAATGGCGCGGCTGTCCTGGTGGTGGAAGACAATCAATTGAACCAGTTGGTCGCCCGAGAGGTTCTTGAGCTGGCAGGCTACGTGGTGCGTGTTTGTGATAACGGCGCACAGGCACTGGCAATGCTCGCAAAGGATGCTCATGCGTTCGATGCGATTCTGATGGATATACATATGCCAGTGATGGATGGCTATGAGTCCACTCGACAAATACGAGCTCGGTACCAGGATGAAATTCCCATTATCGCGCTAACTGCAAACGCGACACTGGAGGAAAAACGAAGGTGTATGGATCTGGGCATGAACGACTTTCTCACGAAACCAATAGAGAATGATCGTTTGCTCGAAGTCATGAAAAAGTGGGCGGTTCCCGGAAAGCGGTCTGAGCCTTCCCGCAACAGCGTATCACTTGATGACGAGGCTGCGGCGGAGCCGACAAACACCTCGTCTTCAGATGCGAGTCATCTCAGCGATGTCTCCCAGATCACCTTTGACCAAGAGAAACTGCTCGAACGCTTTGCCGCGCATAAGCACATTATTCCCCGTATTCTTAATACCTTTATTGAAACCTTCACGAGTTTCGAAACACAATACCTGGCCGCCAGTGAAGCAGGCGATGAGGAGGTAATGTATCGTCTGGCGCACTCCCTTAAAGGCGGTGCGGCGAACATTTCCGCGCATCGGTTAAGTTCGTTATCGGCAAAGCTGGAGGAATTACACTCGCGCAATGATAAAATAGCGGCGCGAGAGTGGTTTCCCTGGGTGGTGGACGAACTGGATAAACTTATCCGGGAGCTTATGTCGTATTTGAATGAACAAGCGGGCTAACTTTCTTTTAATGCCACCCGGAAGGATATTTTTTTAATGGAACCCCCGAATAAAGGTTTGATTAAGCGCCTGGAGCTATTGGAACAGGCGTTGTTGAGTGATCCGGTCAATCCAGAAAATCCCCTGGAACGCGGGGTGCGTAAAACGCTCAGAATTATTTATGCCGTAGGTCGTGATGTCATTAGTGGAAACCTGACACTACACGCGATGAGTCTGGTTTACACCACGATGCTTTCGGTGGTGCCGATGCTGGCATTAAGTTTTTCGGTGTTGAAATCTCTGGGCGTTCATAACCGACTGACGCCGCTGCTACACAATTTCTTCGAACCGATGGGGGAAAAGGGGATTGTTATCGCAGACAACGTGTTGCAATTCGTAGATAACATCAAGGTCGGGGTATTAGGCTCCGTTGGCCTGGTGCTATTGATCTATACCGTTATTTCGCTAGTGCAAAAGATTGAGCGTTCATTCAACTATATTTGGCGCGTGCCCAATATGCGTTCTCTCGCACAACGCTTCAGCAATTACCTCAGTGTTATTCTTATCGGGCCGGTGCTGGTGGTTTCCGCGATCGGAACCACGGCGACCATAATGAGCTCAAGCCTGATTCAGAAATTGATCGCTATTGAGCCCTTTGGGTCGTTGTTTGCGTCTATGACCAAAATGACACCGCTCTTTCTGATCACCGGGGCTTTTGTTTTTGTCTTTGTATTTATCCCTAATACACGAGTCAGCCTGAAAAGCGCACTTATTGGCGGGCTGGTTGGTGGTCTGGGTTGGCAGATCAGCGGGGTGTTGTTTGCGTCGTTCGTCGTTCAGTCTGCACAGTATGAAGCGATCTATTCCAGTTTTGCGGTCAGTATTGTGATGTTGATCTGGGTCTATGTCAGTTGGCTTGTGCTTTTGATCGGATCAAGCATTAGCTACTATCATCAGAATGCTGCCAATATTACGCGAACCTATAAAGCCAGCGAATCTTCAGAATTGCTGGAGAAGCTCTCAATAGCTGTGATGCTGCGGGTAGCGCGGCCCTTTGATGCCGGGCAGGAGCCGCTCTCGCAACTGCGATTGGAGTTGTTAATGAGGGTGCCAGCAACGGTCACACGCAAAGTGACCGATAAGATGATTCGTCACGGCTTGCTGGCCGTAGCAGGAGAAAAGGGTGACTTACTGGTGCCGGGGCGCTCATTGGATCAGATTCGAATGAGTGATGTGCTCAAAGTGATTCGTCAGGATGAAGAGAATCTTCTGGGGCGTATTGAATGTGATGACCAGCTGCGCGCATTATACCAGGATCTGGATCATGCACTGGAAAGCGCTTGGCATACCACGACAGTACAGGATGTGATTCGGCAATCATCGGTAGAGTAGCGATAATCGCCTACGCCAGGTTTAATCTGTATGGCTACGGGGAAGATGAGGGCGTCGTGGTAGAATGCTCGTTATGCCACGACGATCTCTGGGTTTGCTCAGATCTCGACCGCGCAGAGCATTGCCAGCGTATTGCAGCGTTGATGAATCATTCGTTGATATGACGCGAGGGCTTGGGGTTGGTGTATTGCCGGTTGAATTTCCAATTGCTCAAGACGTCCCAGAAGTTCGCTGACTTCTGCGATTAGCTGTTTTCTAATTTGAGTCTTCTTCAGAACTTCTTTGCCCAAGCGAATCTGACTTGCACCTTTAGTGTATCGGCTTTCCATAACGGAGACCTTTTATCCAAAATAATTCAGCGAGTTATGCAATTTATTTAATATCCGATCCTAAAAAATGGTGCGGAGGCGTTAAATATTTTGCATTTTTTACAATTGAAGACACTTGATCATGTTTTGTCAAAATTTATTGCTGAATGTAATGAAATAAAGCTTTTTCTGAGGGGGGGTTACTGTGCAGGCCCGTCATTGTAATCAGAACAGGCGGGTAATGTGCAAGATGCTGATGAGGAATGAGAAAATGCGGTGAGGAGGGCGCAGATTGCGTAAGTCGATTGCAATACTGCGCCGAACAGGTTTTCAGTGTTTGTTATATTCCATTAAAAACATAGATAACCTGCACCAGACCGGCTGCAAAACCTAATATGGCTCCAACCATGATCAGTTTTATTTCGTCTTCCTGGAAGCAGGGTCGCAACAGGTCCTGGAACTCTTCCGAAGACAGCGCTTCCATTCTTTCCCGCATAATATTTTCTACCGCGACAGCGCGATCATTATTGAATACGGGGTCTTTAAAGGCGCCGGCAGAGATTTCGATGGCCTTTTCACCCACCTGATGTTTCAACTGGGCAAAGCCTTTGGGTCCAAACGCGATTTGTGTCAATGGCTTGGAAACGCCTGCCGTGTCATCAACAATCGGCTTGATATGCTTTTTCACCAGATTTTTGGCGCGCTCGGCTTCCGGACCATTGAGAATGGCGTTAATGATATTTCCGATAGTCAGAATTTCATGCGTGATGATATGACAGAAGGATTGCGCAACTTCGCGTTGGCGTTTCAGGAACATCCCCTGTATTTCAAAGCCCAGAACTTTAACTGGATTCAACGGACGGAAAATCACGTTGAGTGCAATCCAGTTGGTTGCATAACCAACAATCAGGCCGGCCACAGGTAGAATCCACCAGTTCTGGAAGAAATACCATACCACCATCTGAGGTATACCAAAGGCGAGTCCTAACCAGGCTCCGGAGTTAATAATGAATTTGAACTCCCGATCACCACATTCCAGGAAGATACGGTTAAGCAGGCGTTTGTCATTTGCCAGCTGGTCAATAACCATATTTTTAATATCCAGTAGCTCTTCGATGTTTTCGGAAAGCTCATCAACCAGATTGTCTACCAGTGCAGGGGCATTTTTTCGAACGCGCTCATAAACCATCTGTTTGATGGAAACAGGGAGGTTTTCCCAAAAAGTTGCATAATCTTTAAGCATCAGCTCATCGACGTATTCTTCAACCCTGGGTTCAACAGTATCAACAATGTACTTGGCCAGCACTTTGGGGTCGATCTGTTCAAAAATCTCGCCGACAGTACCGATTTTAGAAATAGTGGCATCGACACTGATTGCAGCCATTTTTCTGGCTTTGGAAGGAATAATTCCTTGCCAGCCCAGCAGGGGAGGCAGTCCTATAAACTCCAACGGGTAGAATGTCAGTTTTATTGCTAACCAGTTGGTGCTCCATCCGATAAAGGCGGCAACAAAGGGAATACTAACGTATTTCCAAAACTCGGGATTTTGTAACAATTCCATCATAGTGTCAGACCTGTTTTACGACTGATTCAGGTGGTAAAAAATGGCTGAGGGTAAATCCGTCACCGGACAGCCTTTGGTTGTTGCTCAGAACAAACCCATACAAATCGCACGAGTTTTTAGAACGAACGTATTATATCGGTAGCAGAAGAATAAAAGACACGTTTAGTACTCATCTTATGATACAAAATGTAACAAAAGGGGGAGTCGCTCACACTTTTCGTTTTACCTTTCTAAACAGCGTGTGAAAAAAACACCTATTCACAGCTTGCATCGTTTCTGAAACATATTGAAAAAACAATGTAAAGCGTAGCATGAAAAAAACATATTGCGCGATTGACATTGTTAACGTGTTGTATTTAAAGGATATTAATTTGCGAGATTAAAAAATGATCAAAGCGTCATGGAGGTACGTGCGGCAAGCACTTAGATCGCTTTCCCCAAAATTATTCACAGAGTTATCCACAGGTTCTGTGGATAGGCGATAAGCTGCTCTGGCCGTTTAGAAAACACCCAGGTCAATGAGTTTTTAGTCACGCCTGGGTATTTATCTCTGCGAAACCGCCTGTTTGTTACTTTTGTGTAGGGTTCCCCGTCTGGGCATCCTGCGGAGTAGAGTAGGTTTCAGCAAACCATGCACCCACCTGTTCGATCACAGATAAAATGACCGGGATGACAATCAGCACCAGTAGAGTGGCGAATGCCAGACCAAATGAAATACTGACGGCCATCGGAATCAGAAACTGCGCCTGTAGAGAGGTTTCAAATAACAGCGGTAATAAGCCGGCGATCGTGGTAAGCGAGGTTAAAAGCACCGCGCGTAGTCGTAAACAGGCAGCATCTACCAGTGCTTCTTTAATGGCCACGCCTTTGGCGCGCAGTTCTTTGTAGAAAGTCACCAAAATAATGGAGTCGTTAATGACGATTCCAGAGAGACCGAACATTCCAAATTGAGACAATAGGGTGAGATCAATGCCCATTACCCAATGGCCGAAGACTGCACCACATAATCCAAAGGGGATGGCGATCATTACCGCCAGTGGCCAGGAGTAACTCGCAAATACCCAGGCCAGAATAAGATAGATCATGAGCAAGGCCAGCAAGGCGCCTTGCGCCATATCGGCTCCGGTTTCCTTTTGCTCTTCTGCTTTGCCTTTATAGTTGACGATCACGCCGTAACGGGTGATCAGTTGTGGAATGGTCTCTGCCTGCAGTTGATCCAACACTTCGTTGGCGTTGGTTTGACTATTGTCTACTTCTGCCGTGACATGCACCCCCAGCCTGCCGTCGGTATGTCGGAGTAAATCCAGCCCTCGTCGAGATTCGATGTGAATGACATCACCCAAGGGCACGGTGGCACCACGCGAGGTGACGATAGGTAGCGTTTCAAGGGTTCGCTGAAGTTGACGCTCGCTTTTGGGCAGCATGATTCTTACTTCTACTTCTTCATCATTTTCTTGATAAATCTGTAGTAGCTGTCCATCCAGCGCGGCACGTACTTGCTGCCCTACGTCGGAAATACTCAAGCCTAGTGATTGCCCTAGTGGTGTCAGGCTGAAAATAAATTGCTGTTTGCCGTACGGAAGGTCATCAAGAATGTCTTCTACTCCGGCAAATTCTTTTAGCTTGTCGGCAAGCTCACCCGCTGCGGTTTTCAATGTTTCAGGATCACTCCCCGCGAGAAATATGTCGATATCTCTTCCCGGTGGGCCGCCCTGTGGGCTGGTAATGCTGAGTTGTTCCAAGCCTGCGGGTAGAGTAATGGCATTGCGCCACTGACCGATAAAGGCCTGATTACGCACGCTTCTCGAATCGGGCTGAATCAGTTCGACCTGCACTGTGGCGTACTGATCTCCAAATTGGAAGCGTTGCCCTCCATCAAATGAGCCGGTATTGAGACGAACCAATGAGGTTTGTATCAGTGAATCAGATTCGCGTAGTTCCGCATCGGTTTCCTTTAGCTTGCGTTCCATTAAAAAGGCAAAGTTTTTGACCGTTTCGGGCGGGGTGCCAGCGGTAAATTTAGCACTGGCGATCAGCATGGTGCCTTCCGGTTGTGGAAAGAAATGGAACTTGATATGACCGAATTTTACGAGCGAAATGGCAAGCAACATGGCACAGCAAGCGCCAAGCAGCGTGGTCGCGCGATTTTGCATGACCCATTGCAGTACCGGACGGAAGCTATGGTCTCGGAAACGGTTAAAAGCATCGTCCATTTTTTGTCGGACAGGGCTGGGTGCACGATGATGATTCTTATGGAAGCTATGGCGTAAATGTCCTGGGAGAATCAAAAAACTCTCAAGCAGTGATGCCGTAATCACGCAAACGACAACAAAAGGGATATCGGCGAGAATATTGCCAATGATACCGCCCACCAGCATTAGCGGCAGGAATGCAGCTACGGTGGTCAGCGATGACGACATGACGGGAACAAACATGCGCCGGGCGCCGCCTTCGGCGGCCTGAAGCGACGCTTCTCCGGTTTGATAGTGGGTGAGTGCATCCTCCGCGACTACAATGGCGTCATCTACGATGATCCCCAGCGTCATGATCAAGGCGAACAGGCTCACCATGTTGATCGTACCGCCATTAAAATAGAGAACGGCGAGCGCGCCCATAAAAGAGACGGGTATTCCCATCGTGACCCAAAAAGCAACCCGGCCGTTTAAAAATACATACAAAATCGCGACAACGAGAATCAGACCACCGATACCGTTTTTAACCAGTAAATCGATCCGTTGTTGAATCAGGTTGTAGCGTTCATCCATAGGAAATACGTGGATGTTGGGTGGCAGCGTGGGCGCGATATCTTCTAGCCAATCCTGCATTACTTTTGCGGAGTCCAGTGCGTCGCTGCTCTCTGGTCGTTTGAGTTGCATCAGTATCGCCGGAGCACCCTCATAAAATACTTCAACCTGTTGCTCTTTGGGGCGCAAAGACAGTGTGGCAATGTCGCCCAGCATCAACCGCTTGCCATCAGCGGTAGTGAGCACGGGAAGGCTGGAAAAGGCCTCGGGAGAGCGACGTTTTTCGAGGCTGCGAACTTCTCGTGCAGAATCACTTTGCCCGATGGTGCCGGCAGGAATGTCCTGACTTTGGCTGGCAATACGCTGACCAATCTGAGGCAGTGACAGGCCGAGTGTTTCGACCATATGACTGGATATTTCAATTGCGATTTCCTGATCGGGGAGGCCGATAAACTCAACTTTTGAGACGCCCCGATCGAGCAACTGGCGTTCGAAACGATGAGCCAAAGGACGAAGTTCTTCCAGTGAACTTTGGGCCGTGAGGATCAGGGTGGCAATATCTTCGTTGCGGACGACTTTTGATATCTCGGGTTCTTCCGCATCGCTGGGCAGATTTCGTACCAGCCCTACGCGCTCCTTTACCTGATTCAGTGCCAAGCCCATATCGGCACCTTCTTTATACTGTACAACAATAACGGCAAGACCTCGTGACGAAGTCGAGGTCATTTCCTTGACGTTATCAAGGTTGCGTAACTCTTGCTCCAGTGGCGTGGTGACTGAACGGGCTACGTCTTCCGCACTGGCTCCCGGCCATACCACCCGTACCGTGATATAGTCCAACGCAAAATTGGGTAAAAATTGCCTGTTCAGTTTGCTCAGCGCAAAGAATCCGACCACCAGCATGACAACCATTAGGAGGTTTGCGGCCACTTTATGATTGGCAAAACGACCGAGGATATCCTGTTTGTGTAAATCGTTTGACGGAGTCATGACGCTTATTGCTCCAATGGGGCGGAAAGCCGCGGAATTACTTTCAGCCCGTTAATGGCATTGGGAAGCTGCGTAGTGATAACTTGATCCTGATCTTTCAATGTGGCGCAAGTGAACAGGATTTGCTGCTGTTCCTGTTCCAAATTGCGACCTAATACCTCGATATCGAGCGCGTCGAGACGTTCGTCTTTAAGTCGATAGATTCTATTCGTGCCGTAAAGCGCAGAAATGGGCAAGCGGTAAACCTGATGAATGGGCGGCAGATTGAGTGTCAGGTTGACGGTTTTACCTCGAATCAGACCCGCGTCCGGCGAGGTGATTCGAAACAGCCCATCCACGCCACCGGTACCTGAATTGACTTCCCCGGACAGACGAATCAGTGTCAGGCCGATTCCATTGTACGGTGCCTGAAGTTGGGCCAGGGGTTGCTGCCCCGCCATTAAGGCCTGACTAAGGTTCTGAACCCAGCGTTCCGGAATTTGTGCCCGGATTTCAGCTTGTTCGGTGTCATACATTTCTACCAGCTTGTCACCCACACGCACGCGCTCACCGGGCGAAACGAGCAGCTGAGTGATCGTGCCATCGTAGGGGGCCTGAATCCGGGTGCGGCTCAGATCCAGTCGGGTTTGGGCTACACTGGCCTTTGCTCGCGTCAGTTGCGCCTGCAGTTGGGCCAGTCGATGAGGATGATCTTGTACGTCGAGTTGTTTGGCGATGTAATTCAGACGAACGGTTTCCAGACTTTGCTGTGCCTGATCAATTTTTGCCGCGCTCGATACATTGGACTGCGAGAGCTTTTGCTCTCGCCTGACGGCATTTTCCGCCAATTTCAATAGCGCTTTTTGGCCTTCCAATCCCTCAATATTGGCTTGGTGTCGTGCAATTTCAGAATTCACTTTGGCGTTCAGATCCAGGACGTCAGCTTCACGTTGTTCCAGTAGAAGCACAATTTCTTTGTCGTCCAGACGTACCAGTAAATCGCCTTTCCTGACCTGAATCCCTTCGAGTTTGGGGGTTTCCAGTACATCCGCCGAAACAACGGCACTCAATGTGCTGGAAAATGGGGACTCAACGGCGCCCAGTAGCGTAATTTGAGGTGTCTCTGTCGCGGCGAGTACTCGTTGAATATCCACCGGCCAGGCCTTTTCAGTTTTTTCAGCCTTTACGGGAACGCTTTGCGTGTGCTTTAGGTAAGCATACCCACCACTTGTGATACCAATAAGGAAGAATGGGATCAGCCAACGAGTCACGCGTTGGGAGGGGGTCGATGGTATCGTTTCAACCACCGTGGATTTCAGTGAGCTGTTCATGTCGTTGTCCATTCCGTTGTTGATTTTTTTATTGAATGTCTTGGTAGGTACGCGTTACGGATGGGTGCCAAAATCACCCCAAAGCCATTGTAATGTTGCCAGTGCGGCAACCGGCGCTGTTTCTGTGCGAAAGACCCGGGGTCCTAATGTGGTGCCGATAAAGCCGAACGTTAGCGCCTGATTGATTTCGGCTTCGCTCAGACCTCCTTCCGGGCCGATAAGTAGTCTGACCCGGGTCGGTACAGGCAGTGATTGTAAAGCTTGGGTTGTTCGGTGATGGAGCACCAGCGCACATTCATCTGCAGATTTCTCGGCAAGCCAGTCGTTTAGATGCATGACGGGTCTGATTTCGGTTACTACGGCACGCCCGCACTGTTCTGCCGCACTAATAGCCACTTGTTGCCAGTGTGCAATGCGCTTCTCTTCACGATCGCCTTTCAGGCGCACTTCGCAGCGTTCGGTAACCAGAGGGGTAATTTGATGTGTGCCCATTTCCACACTTTTTTGAATCATGTAGTCCATGCGGTCACCTTTGGAAACGGCTTGTCCGATATGTGTTCGCAATGGAGATTCACTCGTGTTTGATTGAATCTGATCAATGGTCACGCTTACCGTGCGCTTGCCGATATTGACCAGCGTGGCAAAATAGTCTTTCCCGTCTCCATTAAATAAGGACACCGGCTGGCCTGACTGCATTCGCAGTACTTTTCCTATATGGTGCGAGGCATTTTCGTCCAGGTCGCAAACCTCACCTTCAACGAACGGCGTGGGTGAGTAAAAGCGTGGTGTTTTCATGAGTGGTCAGTCCGGTGCTGCATCGTTGTGTTGGTAGAGACATATTTCCCGAAAGTAAGCTTGGCTCAATCCCGGGTGGCAAGGTGGATGCCTTCTTCTGCAACTAAAGCCAAATGGCGTAGTTGCGCTTCATCTATTACGTAGGGTGGCATGAAATAGATGACATTTCCTAATGGGCGCATCAGCACTTCACGGCTCAATGCATGCTGGAATACTCTTAATCCTCGACGCTCCTGCCAGGGGAAGGGGGTGCGGGTTTGCTTGTCTTTCACCATCTCGATAGCCAGAATCATGCCTTGTTGACGCACTTCCGCGACATGGGGGTGGGCTGCCAGGTGTTGCGTACTTTCCGCCATTACAGCCGCAAGTTTCTGGTTTTTTTCAATCACATGATCACTGGCAAAAATGTCCAGCGTAGCGAGTGCCGCGCTACAGCCCAATGGGTTGCCTGTGTAGCTATGACTATGCAGGAACGCTTTCAACGACTCATAGTTGTCATAAAATGCGTCATAAACCTGTGTCGTGGTTAGTGTGACGGAAAGAGGTAGGTAACCGCCGGTCAACCCTTTCGAAAGGCACATGAAGTCGGGCGTGATTCCCGCCTGTTCGCACGCAAACAGTGTTCCTGTGCGTCCGAAGCCTACCGCGATCTCATCGGCAATGAGATGTACATTGAGCCTGCTGCAAATTTCTCTCAATTTGGTAAGGTAAACGGGATGATACATTCTCATACCGCCGGCACATTGTACCAATGGCTCAACAATCACTGCGGCAATCTCTGTGTGTCGAGCTTCGAGCAATGCTTCCATTTTGACAAACTGGCGCAGGGAGTATGCCTCCCAGGATTCACCTTCGTCCCGGTAGTAGCAGTCTGGCGTGGGCGCAGTAATCACGTCGATTAGCAAGGGCTCATAGGTTTCCTTGTAAAGAGGAACATCTCCCAGCGCCAGTGCACCGAGTGTTTCGCCGTGATAGCTGTTGGCCAGATTCACAAAGCTACGTTTTTTCGGTTGGCCGACGTTTTTCCAGTAGTGGAAGCTCATCTTCAGGGCAACTTCAATCGCAGAGGAGCCATTGTCGGCATAGAAGCATTTGGTGAGTCCCGGAGGGGCAAGCCGAATTAGACGCTCAGAGAGTTCAATGACGGGTTCATGGCTAAAACCGGCCAGGATGACATGCTCCAGCGTATCCAGTTGCGTCTTAATGGCTTCGTTAATGCGTGGATTGCAGTGTCCGAAAAGGTTAACCCACCAGGAGCTGACCGCGTCGATATATCGGTTACCGTCAAAATCTTCCAGCCAGACACCCTTGGCGGTACGAATGGGTATGACAGGAAGTCGTTCGTGGTCTTTCATTTGCGTGCAGGGATGCCAAAGTGCAGACAAATCGCGCTGCATCCACATACTGTTTTTGCTCATCTCGCACCCTATCTTGAATAAGCTGATAAAGGGTCACAGGTTAACGGGAAATGCGCAGGGAAAAAAGGGCAGAAAAGGTAAGATGTGTGTAAAGACGAAGTAAACACAACTAAGCGACCGGAGACGCATAGCAAATGTCATGTGCGGTTTTCTCGTACAAAACGAGGTGCATGTAAGGAGAGGGCTGTCAAACTGAAAAATACTGGCTCATGGATCGTTCGTTGCTAGACTGATTAAACAAAAAGGTCATTTACTATTTGCAGAGATGTAATGCTCAAACTGCTTTTTCACCCCGCCGTTTATTTAATGAACCGGCTAAGCTATCCCGCCAAATTCGCACTGGTTATGGCTTTGTTTGCTGTACCGCTTGGCATGACCAGCGTGCAGTCGATCGTGTCGATGTCCTCCGAAATTAGCGCGACAGAGCAGCGATTGGAAGGTATTCGGCAGCTGAAGCTTTTTGCAGGATTGATACCGATCACTGAGCGAATCAGGGATCTTAGTGTCACCCGCCGGATGGGCAATGATGACGATATTGCCGAGCGTTATAATCGAAACCGTACCGACGCTTTAAACTATATAGATCAGATGCTCCATAATTCGAAGCTGACGGGGAATCCCTTGTTATTGTTGCTGCTGCAGAACTTGCAGCGGCAAGTCGAGTCAATGCGTGTGAGTACCGGTTCCGAAGGCGACAATGTTGAACTGATTTTTACCAGTACCAATAGACTGGTTGATGAAGTTTATGATTTACAACAACGTATCGCCAACGAGTTTGGCATTACGTCTGATACCGACTGGCTTACCGGGCAGTTAATTACCATCCTGCTGGATGAGTTTAAAGCACCTCAGGACGCGCTGGGACGAACGCGTGCATACGGTGTTTTTTATCTGAACAAGGCTTTTATGACGTCGTCGGGTATTGGAATGCTGGATGCAACCTACCAGCAGCTTTCCGTGGCAGGTAATCGATTGCAGCAGCGCTTTGTACTATTGGTTTCCACAAATAATTCATTTAAATCCAATTTTCCTTTGGATGTTGCCGCGTTGGATAGTTTGCGCGAGGCGCAACAATTACTTGAAGAACAATTGCTGCTGGATGATGAGTTGTCGATGCCGTGGGAAGAATATTATGAAGCAGTCACCGGGGCAATTAATCGGTTGGATATCTTGCGCGATCGAATTGTGGACATTGTTATCCAGAATTATACCGAGCGTTTGCAGCAGCAAAAGATGCAATGGTTTCAGCATTTAGCCGGTATAGGCTGTCTGGTTCTGGTGTCAGTATATCTGTTTGGCGGATTTTACTTTTCCGTACGCCGAACGGTGGATAGTTTAATTTTAGGTGCCAGAAATGTTGCTCGAGGCGCCTTAACAGATCGAGTGACCATAGAGTCCCGTGACGAAATGTTAGAGTTGGCAGATGTCATGGATACGATGCGAATGCAACTGTATGAGCGTCAACAACAGTTACTGAATATGACAATCACGGACGGCTTAACCGGCATTCGCAATCGGAAGTTTTTCAATGATGAAATAGCCCAGCGACTAGCGGTAGCGCAGCGCAAACAAGAGCCGTTGGTCTTGCTTCTAATAGACATTGATTACTTTAAACGCCTGAATGATGCATATGGGCACCCGTTTGGCGACCTCTGTCTGAAAGAAGTCGCGCAGTCAATTCGAGCGTTGCTAAAGCGTCCTGACGATTCTGTTGCACGGTATGGTGGCGAAGAATTTGCGGCTATTTTGCCTGACACTGATATTCTCGGTGGCACACAGATGGCAGAACGCATTTGTCGCAGCATTAGGGCGATTCTTATGAATGCAAACGGGGAGAATGTTCAAATGTCCGTAAGCATTGGCGTCGCCAGTTCTTGCCAATCCTTTGGTCGTTCTGAAGAACAGCTGATTAAAGCGGTCGATGGGGCGTTGTATCAGGCTAAGGCGCAGGGGCGAAATCAGTGGGTGCTTGCGCAGGAAGAAATGATCGAGGTTCCCGTTTCAAATGCTTAGTAAGAAGGCGGTGTAATGCAGAGGTGTTTTTGGGGCGTTGTTGTATTCCTTGCAATGTGTACAGTGGGGTTGGCTGATGATCTTACACCTCTGGGGGGCGAAAAAGCGGCATCCCCTGCCGGTGATATACCGGCATGGATTGGTAGCCGGTCGGAGGTTGAAGCGGTAGTTCAGTCGCTGGAACAAGAAACCCCCTTGTTTTTTATTACTTCAGCGAACGTAACCGCTTATTCGGACTATTTAAGTGACGGCCAGAAAGCGCTTTTTGATGCTTATCCAGAGACGTATCGGCTGCCTGTTTATCCTTCCCATCGAACTCACATTGCTCCGGAGTGGATTTATCTTGGGTCGCAAAAAAACATTCAGGACGCACGATTGGTAGATGACGGGAACGGCTTGGTAGGGGCGTGGCCAGGTGTTCCATTTCCGGTTCCGACAAGCGCCCTGGAAGTGTTATGGAATCACCTGACCCATTGGCGTGGCATTTCTTCTGAAGTTCAATAGGCTATTTGCATTCTAGGGTTGGAAATCAATCCAAGTTCAGTATTCCCATGGTTCTATCTTAAGTCCCTGTTTGGTTGGATTTATTCAAATAACAGAATGACAGAAATCAACCATGTTGGTTGGAAATCGACAAACTCGAATTGCTAAAACGCGTCTAAATGCTCTGACATTCTCTCTTTGAAGTAGCTTGGGTACTTGGTCATAATCAAATCTACTTCAGTCTGATTTTGTTTCAATGCGTTCACGAGATCCTTCTTCTGAGTCGCTGCCAGGTTCAAGGATGCAGCAAGGTCCTGAGCGATGACGCGATCTGAAAAGCCAAGTTCATAAAGAGCAATGGTGGTTTCGGTAGGCAAACCATATTTCATCCGCTTTTGGAAAATCTGGAGACGATTGATCGGGGCACCTGCTCCTTCGCGATCCAGCATTTCTATAAATTCACACAATGCACTCACAAGAAGAGATCCATCATATGCAAGTCCACCCTCGCAGATATCGATGATATTTTCAATTTTGACTTTTCTGGGTTTCCGTCCTTTACCGAGCTTGCATTTATTTGTGGCTGCAATGCGGAAGAGCTCATGAAATGGTACTCCTGAAATCCAATTCTTCGTAATTTCTTTCAGGACGTCCTTCTTGTCGAACTTAACGAAAGCTTTGTTGTGTACATGCCCTGTTATTAACGGCCACACGAGGTCAAGAACTTCGTCTCCCTCTTGGGCGGCAATAAGTTCATCAGCGTTATCTTGAACCCACCCCTCAATCGCCTTGGCATCGTTGACACCATAGAGTGTTTTGCCAAATGCTTTCCGCCGATTAACGTCAGTAATATTTATTGATATGTTTTCAGCCAGAAGCTTGAACAATTCTTGAATCTGCTCCCGTTTCTCATCATCAGCTAAAAAGTACGCCAACGTCTGTTTCGCAAGATCAGCAACGTCTTCTTCCGTCAGTCCATCATCAACAGAATCCCAATTGGAGAGAAGAAAGCTTTCGATGGAAGCGAGAGTTAGGCTGAAAAACTCGAATTGCGGTGTCATCACATCATCCGTGAAACCGTTCCCACGGTGTTGTTTCGAAACCTGGCTAATAATTGCACTCAGCGAGTCCCACCCGGCTATATGAGCTTTGGCAAAAGACAGAATGTCCCTTGTCAACGTATGATTCTTTTTGTCCTTTGATTTGGTACGGTCATTCCGGATAACCAGAGGGATCATTTGAAAGAGGCTGCTTGCGCATGCCTCCGACTTGGTTGGATCAAGGAGCTCCTTGACGATATTCCACCGCCAGCCGTCTTTTCGGTTGCGTCGCTTGTCAAACACAATAGGGTCTGCAAACAAAATGCTACCTTCAGTATGCATCCCGGCGCGACCCGCTCGGCCAATGAGGTTATGAAAATCCCGAACTTTGATGCGCTCCATGCCCTGGTAGACACTGGTAACAATGAGGTACCGGATTGGAAGATTTACGCCCTGCGCCAATGTGGAGGTACAAACAACGAACCGCACTAGGTTTTCACGCATAGCGTGTTCCACTGAAAGGCGGATGCCATGTGGTGTATTGCCATGATGAGAAAATATGCCATGCTCGGCACTCATTGAAACCAATGCGTCAGTTCCAAGATTCGCAACATGGAGGTAATGGAGCCGTTCGACCTCCCTTCGGTCTGAGAATTTTTGTGGGAGTGGAAGCGGAATACCTCGATTAATGAATTCCACCACTTTTTCACAGATGCTTGTTGCTGTTGATTTTTTGCCACAGAAGATGGCGATGCTTCCGTTAGGGGCCAGTTTTATACCGAGATAAAGTGCAATGGCCTGGCCATCGTCCCTCTCTGGAAAATGACGATCTTTCTGCTCTCTGCCTCTTTTCCCGAGATTGAATCTTTCAATCACCCTCGGAACGAAAAACTCGCCTTGTTCGGCGTCACGGCTGTCGACGTACTCGATTCTTCCCAACTGATCGAGCCAGCTCGCGAACCCGACCGACCTGAAAGTCGGAATCAGGGTTGTGCCTTCGACGACATTGGGTTCCCCGTTCAGCCATTCTCCAACAGCCTCGGCGTTGCTGATGACCGCTGAGATCAGCACCTTCTGGGTTCCTTCGGGGATCATGGAGCGCAGCGACGTCAGGAGCAGCTCGTATGTGATTCCTCTGGTGCCGCTGTCGAACTGGTGGCCTTCATCAAAAACCAGCAGGCCAACGTGGGCAGCCAGCTCCGGAGCGTGCCGAAGGACGTAGAGCAGCTTCTCGGGGGTTACGACCAGGATCTGTTGGTGCCCAAGGAGTTCGGCAATCTCGAAGTCGGTCTGTAGGGCATCGGATAATTCATCCACCTTGGTGGTTTCGTTGTGGAACGCCTCGATGAGGCTGTTCTTGATCTCATGGCACAGCGCCCGGAACGGGGCGATGATGATGGCCAGTGATACGCGCTCAGCCAGGAACGCGCTTCGAAGGATCAGCTCCGTTGCCTTCGTTTTGCCAGCGCTGGTGGGCATTTGAACGATGGCAGACTCGCCTTTGAGAACATCCGCCTGGCCCAAAAGGTGTTGTGCAGGCCAGAGCTCCTTGATGAACGAATCCTTTTGCAGCGCATAGAGCCATTTGTCTCGGGGCAGCCCGGAATATGACGGCAGAGCCTTCCAGGCGGAATTCTCCATCTTTTTCCTCAGAACGGCCGCGATCACATCACCAAACAGAAGCTGCCTGGGCGTGCCGAATTCATAGACGGAGTTCCGTAGCTTCGTGGCCAAATCAAGGAGATTTTCTTCCCCGTTCCCATCCTCAAAAAACTGGAGAATCCACTTTGAAATCCCGTCGATGAATCCGCCGAACGGCCCCTCAGCTCCATCAAAATAGGTTTCCAGATCGGCCTGCAGCAACCAGAGCAACAGGTCCTCCAAACTATCGCCATCTAGGTCTGGACAGTCACCATCGATGCGCTTCGCTAATACCGACGCGCTTCCGGGAAGATCACACAGGTAATAGGAGGCGGAGCCCAGAAGCACGAGGTATGGATCAAGTGTCTCGTTCAGCTTTGACTGGAGGTAGGAGTCAAAAAAGCGAGCGGAAAACAGCAGATTGGTTCTCAGCTCCGAGAGGGAGTCAGGATCTTGCTCCTCCCGGTTGATGGCAGCGGCGAGGTCACCCAGCAGGCCAATCGAGATGGTGAAGAGCTTGTTTGGATGTAGTGATAAATCTATCTCCTGATATTCTTCCGGTACATGGTACTCGATCATCTTAGCTTTTGATCGAGTAACACCCAAAAGACGATTGGATTTTCTATTAGGCCTCATCCGCAGCCCTCCTGTAGAGCTCGTGGACAAGGTTCATCATGTCGGGACCCTTGATAACCAAGAGAACAAGGCTGTCGCCATTAGGATGAGGAAAGACCTCCTTGGATTTTGCTGATTTGGGAATTTTGCTGCAGTCTGCCGAAGCCAGTTCTTCGGCATCGAAACATTCATCTGAAATGATGGCTGCAGCGCCGTAGGTTTCCTTGTAGGGCATATCTACAGGGCTTTGAAATCTCTCGATTCTTTGAGCCTGTTCGATTCCCTTTTTTTCAAAGAGCTTTTGCTTGATGAAGTTCAGTGATTCATCGATTCGAATGTGATCCTTGGCAGAATCGTTGATGGCATCCTGCAGGCGATTGATTTTAGAGGCGGAGAATTTTGTCTTGGATTCAAAGACAAACAACACGTCCTTGGTGGAGGCTTCGCCGTCTTTTTTGTGAAATCGGAATCCAATGACATCGCTGCCCTTGGGCGATTCATCTCGAACAACCTTTGATGACCATCGTACCCTGGGTACCCAGTAACCGAGAAGCCACTGCAGGTAATCGGAAACCAGAATTTCCCCAAAGTCTCCTGCTCTGATTCCTGGACCGAGTTTGGATGTTTTGCAAGGGAACTTGATATTGGTCAGATAATCCGGTCGCGGTCGTTTACCTCGAAGGAAATCAATTTCGGTATCCAGGCAGTAATGATTCCGGAAGTGTTTCGCCCAGGCCGAGAGCACTGCCTCGTCGTTCTCATGACGGAACTCCCAGACCTCGACTTCCTTGCCGTCGGCGGTCTTCAGTCGTTCGCCAGTGTCGTCGAGCCATTTAGTGTGTTTTGATGTAAAGCTCATGCTAATCCAGCTCGCCACTTTCAACTTGCTTAACCAGCGTTGGTATATGCGGCCCGTACTCAACCTTTCCACGACCTGAGCGGATGCCGCTACCAACCTTGCGGGCTTCTGCTGAATATAGTGTCTTTGCACGGATAATCTCATAGCTATAGCCACGCCCCAGCCGGTTGGCCATTTTGATCAGTCCATTCAAACCTTCCGTGTAGGCATTGGTGATGGGGAACGGAGCATCCCAGTAAGCGAAAATGTCGTCATAGTGGTTGTGAACCGTTTTGACCAGCTTTTTAAAGGGGTCCATACCTTCTTCGGGCAAGCTGTTCTTCCATGCTTCAAAGGCATTTTGAGCTTGCTTCTTGTCGGGCTCATCATAGATGGCGAAGAAGCTTTCTTTGAAATCATAAGCAATCGCCAGTTCGGGTATTTGCTCACGCACGATTGCCAGTGCTTTTTGTTCAGCCGCCGTGAGGTTGGCGGGGCGCTTGAGCGTTAGCCAGCGGATGGATTTTTTAACGTTAATCCGTTCATCCTTGCCAAGTTGTACTTGATACTTTTTTCGCTCCTCTTCCAGTGCTTCGGATGCCATTTTAACAACGTGGAACTTATCAATGACCAGCTTGGCATTGGGTAAAAACTCAGCAAAAGAGCGTTTGAAAGGTCGCCACATGTCGGTACACACCCACTCGACTTTTTCGCGGTCAGGCAGGTCTTTAAAGAACGGCTTCATGTGGTCTTGTGTGCGCTGCTCCAGCATGTCAAACACGTTGTTGGTCGCCAGGTTCGTGATAACGCATCGATAGCCTCCAGCCAGGTTGACCTCATCAATTCCCATAATCACAGGCGTTTCATAATGTACCGTTTGCTCAAGTTCCTGAATCAGGTCATGGGCAATGTTTTTAACGGTATTCACGGCAACGCCGGTCTGTTCTGCCAATGCCCGGAATGTGGTGCCCAGGCATTGTTGGCGAATCACATCCACTAATCGTTTTGTTGCCCGGCGTTTATCATCCAGAAAACCAAGCTCCGGCATCGCCATTTTTCCGCAGCTTTCACAGCGAAAACGAGGCCGCTGCACCTCAAGACGCACCGGCTCCATGTAGAGTGGCGTGTCAGAAAACTTGTTTTTGCGTGTCCCGTGCTTATGCATTGGAATTTGGCAATCCTGGCACACCGGCGCTTCGGTCTCATTCGTCACCGCAACGATGATGAGCGCCTTGCTCTCTTTATACATGTCTACCGGCTTGATACCCGGAAGATTCAGCAGGTCAAGCATGAGGCTAGTCCAGATCCGGATCTATAGTTTTACCATCGCGAATCAGCTCATAAATTACATCGACCAATGCCGTCATGCCCTGGCGGTCTGATTTAAGCACTTGCGTAGCCAGCTTCTGATGACTCGACAAGGCACGAACCACGGCTTGTTGTACCGCACCAGGCAAGTTGCCTTTCATGGCTTGCTCGCGGGTGTTGCTTTCAACCTGTGCCATCACTACATCGCTTTCACTGGCAATCGACTTGATCTGGTTGACAAAGGCCACCTGATCTTGAATCGGTGTCGCTTCTCCGAACAGGCTGTTAAGCCGTTCAATGATTTCTTTCACAAATTTAGGCTTGTCACCTGCGCCGCTGCCACCTCCTGGGCCGACTGGCTCTAACACTGGCTTTTCTTCCTCTTCAACCGGTTCGACAGTACGTCCTTTAATATCAAAGCCTGTAAGCACCAAACCTTTCAAATCTACCGTCTCAGGTGTTTCATTGTGCAGGCGCTTTTGTAGCAGCTTGGCAAAGGCCGCAAAGTTCTCAAGCTCCGGATCGCCAAAATCAATCAGTTGGGCGACATAAGAATACGTTCGGCAGAACCGCCCAAGGTCTGATTTAAAGCCCAGTAACGAGGTAATCTGTTCGGCGTATTCATCCTGATGATGGTCGGCAGATTTCATCCCAGCTTCATCCCCTTGAGCGCGTGCTTTCTCGAAGGCCGCTTCCCATGTTGCCATCGCGTCGCGGAGCATTTTCATCTTGTCATTGTAAAGGCGGGTAGCACCTTCTGTGGCTGCATATAACGCTTTGTGTTGCGGAGCCTGCGCGTGGGTAATGTCGCGGATGGTTTTGAAGCGTGCCTCTTTGAAAGCGGCTAACTCATTTTCGCTGTAAAGACTGTGTTCATCCAGACGCTCTTTGATTTCGTAGACGATATTCAAATCCTGAACATCGTCGATATTTGCACCATCATCATAGAGTGAGAAGGCATACCGAACGTTTTCGGGATCATTCACAAAGTCGATGATGAACACTTCGTCTTTGCCCGGTGCCATACGGTTCAAGCGAGAGAAGGTTTGTACAATCTCAACATGGTTGGCGATCTTCTTATCCACATACATGGCCACCAGTTTGGGTTGGTCGAAGCCGGTCTGGAATTTATCGGCAACCAGCATCACCCGATATTCAGGGCGGTCAAAAGCAAAGCGTAGATCCTGCCCTTGCACATCCGGGTTCATGCTTTGTTCGGTGAATTCTTCATTCTCGTCAACAATGAACACATCATCTTTGAATGTCTCATCACCATTGTGCATCACTTGTTTTCCGGTCATTTTTCCGGAAAAGGCGACCAATGTCTTAATGAAGCCGTATTCAGAGTGCTGTTCAATATAGCGATCAAACGCCTTCTTATAACGAATCGCCGCAGCACGTGAGCTGGTAACAACCATGGCCTTTGCCTTACCGTCTAGACGGTGCGCCACGTTTTTAGAAAAATGCTCAACAATGAATTGGACTTTTTGGGTGACATTGGTCGGATGCAATGCCATCCACTGGGCTAAAGCACGTTTTGCGGCCTTGCCACTGACTCGTTTACTGTCCTCTAGCTGTTTAGACAGATTAAAGGCGGTTTGATAAGGCACGTAGCCTTTTAATACATCCAGAATAAAGCCTTCTTCAATCGCCTGTCGCATGGTGTACTTGTGGAAGGCTTCGGGTGGATTCTTTTTAGATACCGGATTTGACGTGTCTTCTGGGCGGCCAAACAGCATTAAGGTGGCATGTTTAGGCGTTCCCGTAAACGCAAAGTAACTGATGTTGTCTGGACGAGCACGGGATTTTTGCAGTTGCTCAAGCAGTTCATCGACCGTCATGTTGGACATCTTGCCCTGACCACTCATCCCCAACGCGGTTTGCAACTTCGCCGCCGCGGTGCCCGTTTGTGAGTTGTGCGCTTCATCAATAATCACCGCAAAGCTTTTACCCTTGAGCGCCTTGTCGGTAATGACGGCTTCCATTGCATAAGGAAAGGTTTGGATCGTCACGACCACAATTGGTGTACCATTAATCAATGCATCTGAAAGCTGTTTGCTCTTGGATTGTGATGACTTCTGACGGTCAATCGCCGCAATGACGCCAAACTGGTGGTCAATTTGTTTCACTGCGTCCTGAAGCTGGCCATCGAGCACGTTACGGTCGGTCACGATAATCACGCTGTTGAATACAGGGTCGCCATTGTCCCGGCGCAGCTTTACCAGGTCGTGTGCCGTCCAGGAAATGGTACTGGTTTTACCTGAGCCTGCGCTATGATCAGCCAGGTAGGTCATACCGGCACCGTTCTTTCGGGCATCGGCAATCATGTCATTCACCGCCGTCCATTGATGAAAGCGCGGAAAGATCAGGGTTTCTTTTTTGGACCAATTACCCTGAATATCCACCACATCCTTTTTCTCGACATACACGAACGAATGGAAGATGCGTAACCACGCATCGGGTTGGCACACCGCTTCCCAAAAGTAAGCGACGGGGTATTCCGTGCTGCCATCCGGCTTCTTCTCACCAGGCGGGTTGCCCGCCCGGCCCTTATGTCCTTTGTTAAATGGCAGGAAGAAGGTATTCACACCATCCAGCTTCGTTGCCATCATGATTTCAGAGTCTGACATGGCGAAATGGACAACGGCACCGCGCTTGAAGGTTAATAAGGGCTCTTTGCGCTTGGTTTTGGGGTCGAACGGCAAGCGATCCTGGCGATATTGCTCCATCGCCGCTTCGGCTGATTGGGTGAAATCGGTTTTTAGCTCAACGGTAGCGACGGGGAGGCCGTTGATGAAGAACACCAGATCAATGGCAAATTCCCGCGCAGGGTGATATTTCAGCTCGGGTACCACACGCAGAATGTTGGCCTTGTAGCGTTTAATTACCGCCTCGTTGCGCTTATCTTCCGGCGCGGTTTCGGTCATTTCGATTAGGCCGCAACCGGCAATAGATAAACCCTGGCGCAATACCTGAACCGTACCCTGTTGCTCAAGCGCCTTCGTGAGGCGCTCCTTTACGACTTCAAGGGTTTTGGTGCCGTTTAAGCGTTCCAGCTTGCCCCATTTATCCTTCTGGCCGCTGGTCTTTATCCAGGCTTCGAGGTCTTCCGGGTAAAGCGCACATTCGGTATCGTAATGCTTGGTTTCCCCCAGTTTCCAGCCTTGTGCTACCAACCGCTCCACAATATAGCGTTGAAAGTGCTTTTCCTGATGAGCAGATGAGTTCATGCCGGTTCTCCTCGTAAATCGATCTGTCCTGTGACTGCGGCTGTGATGAAGGCTGAGCGGCGTTCTTTGAGTAGATCGATGCTTTGCTGTGTTTTTGTTAATAACGCATCAAGAGATTTAATGGCTTTATCGAGGTAATCTGCTATGAGAGCCTGCTCTGAATGGCTTGGGCAAGGTACCTTCACTTGTCGAAAGTTATTGTAACTTAGGTCTTGTCCATCTCTAATGAACATAGATGTAGCCTGTAGGCCCTGGATGTATGTTACTGACTTGAATAAATAGGAAAAATACCCTACATGTGCTGCTTCTGTAGGTATTAACACTACATATGACGATCGGACACAACCATTCGCCTTGACCCGTTCTATTCCACCTTGAAAGCTTCTCATGCTAATAACAAAATCGTTAATATTTGCATGTTTCCTCTTTTCCAGATTTTTCACGGCCTGGGTTACCCTTCTGCTCTCAAGCTCCTGAAACTCTTCAAGAGGAATTACTCCATATTTTTGTGTGGCAGATAGATGTTGATCCTTTTCAAACGCGAGTTGCTTACTTTCGCTAAATAGCCGATTCCCAGAAATAACCTCCCAATGCTCCGGCACCTCACCGATCCAATCAACGTCCGAATCCTTCATCTTCGCACCAGGATTCAGGCCTTTGGTAACAGCATGAGTAATCAGCGCCTGGCGTTTTTCTTTTAGCAGTTCGATGAAGCGGGTTTTCTTGGTGATCAGGGAGTCGATCCTAGCGGTTTCAGCTTGTGTGCTGTTACGGATTGCGATTTGCTCTTCTACTGGCGGCAATGGCATAGGGATACTACCAATACCTTCCCAGTCTGCCCGAGGCATTTTCGCTCCTTCACAAGTCGATTCTATTTTCTGTGTTACATCTGAAGTTAAAAGCCAACTTTGAAGCAGCTCTGGAAGAATCTTGTCAGGCTGTAATACAAGAAACTCTGTGGAACAAACTCCATCGAAATCAGCAATAAATGCTTTTCTTAGGTAAGGCCTAAGCTTTCCATACAAAATTTGGCCTTTGGAAAAGACCCCTACAGTAGAGCTGTCAGATTGTCTTGAGTTTCCCTCAGTTGGTGCATATTTCCCTGATCCTGACTCAATGTCTTCAAGGCCAATATACGTAACGTTTTCGTTAGCATCAGAGGTTCTCTCTGTACGTAATTTTGTGAATCTTTTGATTGGGATAATTTCCCAATGCTTTGGCACTGGCTCAATCCATTCAATGCTGGTTTCTTTATATTCTGGGTAGGGTTTGTAATGACTCATGCCTGACCCCCGTCCTTGTGTTCAACAAGATTCGACTGGATGCGCTCTCGGGCGACTTCAATGGCGCGATGCAGCCGAGCTCGCAAAACATCTACAGGCGGCAGTTCTACCAGGTATTCCGCTACCCGAATGGATGAATCTTCGAGTTGCAGGAGTTCAATTTGCTCTTGATCGGCACTGGCACAGAGAATCAGCCCAATCGGGGCTTCTTCGCCTTCTGCGCGTTCATGCTTATCCAGCCAACGTAAATACAGCTCCATTTGGCCTTTATGCGCTGGGGCAAAGGATTCCAGCTTGAGCTCAATCGCCACCAAGCGGCGTAAATGGCGATGGTAGAACAGCAGATCCAGATAAAAATCGTCTTTGCCGACGGTCATGCGTTTTTGACGGGCCACGAAGCAAAACCCGCTTCCCATCTCGATCAGGAAGGACTCCATTTCACGCAGAATGGCTTCTTCAAGGTCGCGCTCACTCCAGGCGTCTTTCAGTCCTAAAAAGTTGAGCAAATAGGGGTCTCTGAATACCAGGTCGGGCGTGACTTTTCCCTCTTTCAGGCTTGCCAGTTCTTGCTTGATGACGACTTCACTGTTTTTTGATAGCGCCGTACGCTCGTACAGCATCCCCCCGATTTTGTCGCGCAAAGTGCGGACACTCCAACGTTCATGGGCAGACATTTGCGCATAGAAGTCCCGTGCGAGTGGGTCTTTAATGGGAATAAGAGCAATAAAGTGTGTCCAGCTTAATTGTCGTATCAGTGATACGACATTGCTTTCATCCGGGAAAATATCGGCAAACTGGATCATACGGCGCAGATTCTTTTCACTGAAACCGCTGCCATATTCCTGCTCTAATTGTCGTGCCAGTGATACGACAATCTGTGAACCATAGTCGGCGCGCTGATCATTTAGAACTTCGGTTTGAATACGCTTGCCAATTTTCCAGTAGGTGAGTGTCAACACGCTGTTGGCGTGCGTTGCCAGCTCATTGCGAGCGGAATCAATCAGCGATTTTATTTCAGTGAACAGGTGATTGTGGTTATGGGGCGATATGGCTGTCATTGAACAGGATACTCCTGTTCATGCTGTAGATACTCAACCAACACACCATTAACACTTTTTGGCAGCCCTTGTACAGGTGATGAAAGTCGCACAAAGAGCCGATCCGGCCCAATCAGGATTTTGAATTCATGATTGGCTCCTCGGCCATCACTAACCAACCCTTTCAGTTCGGCTTGCAGCCTGTTAGCTGCATTCACCATCTTATCGTTGGTTGATTGTCGGTTGCGTGACTCGGCTACTTCCGCCCGCAATGCTTCTATTTCAAGGAGCAGTTTGAAAGCTCTCTCAGAAGTTTCTGGCACTGAGTAGGCAATCATGAAGGAGTTCACGAGGCTCCGAAGTAGCCCGGCTGTGTCGTGGTTATTGACGACAGACATGACGGCAAATTGATCGAGTCTTTCAATAGGGGTTTCCATGAACCGCTCGACTCCCATACCTTTCGCAATTTCGGCAAACAATACGGTCAACGTTTTTCGGCGTTCAGACTCATTCATCTCCTGCCCGGTAAAGGAACTGCCCAGTTCACAACGAAAACGACCAGTCATTGCCATCTCAACCCGCTCTGCAACCAGTTGGTTTAGCTGGTCTTTCATAGATTCCTTCATTCTGTGGCAACCTCCGCCAGAAGTGCGGCGATTTCCCTTTCAACCTCTTTTAATTCAGCATCAATGTCATGCAGTTTGCGCGGCGGCTGGTATTGATAAAAAAAGCGGTTGAAGTTGATTTCATATCCTACTCGACCCAGTTGCTTGTCTTTGTCATCGATAAACGATTCATCAATATAGGCATCAGGCACATGGGGTAACACTTCACGGGCAACGTAATCCTGAATGGATTCCAGGTACGGCACGTTTTCATAATCGGTTAAATCCGTATCCGGAACGATATTTCCTTCGGCATCGGTTACTGGTTCGGCATCAGGATCTTTTTTACCGAATGCCGCAAGCAAGGCAGTCGTAAACGTCTTGTTGGCTTTGATCTTGAGAGCCTTTGCCTCTGGTGATTTCACGACTTCTTTGGTAAAGGTATCCGCCCAGCTGTATTCCTTCGATTCGCCAAGGTGTGATTTGATCGCTTCACGCCAGTAGGCTTGATGCTCAGGAGTTAGTTTCTGCCAGGTGTCTGTTGATTCCAAAGTAGACAAACCTTGCTCGTCGATTTGAATCGTCATCCGCAGTGGGCGCAACACTTTCACACGACGATATCCAAATACCCGGTAATCGACCATTTTAGAAAGACCTTCGTTTTCGGCAGCCGCATAAATGTCCAAAATCTGGCGGCGCTGATCATCGCTCACAATCCGGCGCTTGTTGCCTTCATTCTTGATAGGCGTCCACAGACTGGTGGCATTGATAAGCTGAACTTTGCCTTTGCGGTTATCGGTTTTCTTGTTGGATAAAATCCAGAGGTACGTTGCGATATTGGTTCTAAAGAAAATATCGGTGGGTAGCGCGACAATGGCTTCAATAAGGTCATTCTCCAGCAGCCAACGGCGAATTTCAGATTCACCAGAGCCCGCTCCACCATTGAATAACGGAGAGCCAGATAACACAATGGCAGCCCGCCCACCGCCATTTATTGGTAATTCTAGCTTACTGGCCAGGTGCATCAAAAACAGCATGGAACCATCATTAATACGGGGCAGACCTGGTCCAAAGCGGCCTAATTCACCTTGCTTGTGTTCTCGCTCAACGGCAGTTTTATCCTTCTCCCATTTTTTACCAAATGGAGGATTGGACAAACAGTAGTGAAAACGCTCTCCAGAAAATCGATCATTTGAGAGCGTGCTACCCTGAAGGATGTTTTTGGATAAATCCCGGCCCGGATCTGACTCAAGGCGACGAATGAGCATACCCGCAACACAAACCGCATGGGTTTCTGGTTCAAGCTCCTGTCCATGAGGAACCAGTACGGGAGGGATTTTGTAATGGCTGCCATAATCGGCAACGTGGTTCATGGCATCGGTCAAAAATCCGCCCGTCCCACATGTAGGATCGTACAAGGTTCGTATCAAACCTGGGCTTTCCTCAAACAGTGCGTCGTCAGGATCAAGTAAAAGAGCCGTTGCCAAATGTACGATGTCGCGGGGCGTCATGAAGTCTTCCGCCCCCTCATTGACCTCAGCACCAAAACGACGAATCAGATGCTCATAGATGTTACTCATCACCCGATCTGGCACTGTTTTGGGGTGCAAATCAATGCCTGCGAAGTTTTTGCAAATGGTGTAAAGCAACCCGGCCTTATCCAGCCTGATTACCGTATTGCCAAATTCGAACTCTTCAAAAATCGCTCTGGCGTTATCTGAAAACAGTGAAATGTAATCTTCGAGGTTCCGGCGAGTCTTCGTGCTACCGAGAGTAGAAAGGGAATATTCAGAGGTATTGTAAAAAGGGTAACCCGCTGTTTGGCGCAAGATAGGCTCAAGCTCAATTCCAGCATCTTTGAAGTTGTTGTGTGCTTCTCTTACCGCATCTCTTGTAGATTCAAGGGCACACTCCAACCTGCGCAATAAGGTAAAGGGCAGAATAATCTTGCCAAAATCGGTGTGCTTAAAATCCCCCCAAAGGTCTTCTGCGTTCTTCCAGATAAAATCAGCTTGCGAAGCAGCCGAACCAGCGAATTCTGACATTGTGGCCTCCAACCATCTTTTGCACAAAACAGTATATTATGCAGTGGAGTGCTGTCAACCAGGTTTTGCACAAAAGAGAAGTGATGCTATTTTAGATTGGATTTTTTAATCCAACCTCAGATTGCAAATAGCCGTTCAATATTTTGAAACGACGCTGCACAATGATGGTTCATATCAATTAATTCGTAGCCGTATATTTTTGTCAATGCCCTATTACACGCCCCGTCGCCCTCAGATTATGGAGAATGAAGTGCTGCTTTATTACATGACATTTACATTGGCCCCTGCGAGCCTGGCGGGTGGAGGATTGTTGATCCACGAAAATATCAATGCACGACAAGAACCGCGTAAAGCCTGGGTTTATTCTGCAAATGAAAAGCGTGTTCGGCGACTGCCTTCACTTAGTTATGATATGGCAAATTTCAATTCGGAGAGCATTCGTGTCGTGGATGAAGTCGATTTGTTCAATGGGGCACCCGACCGATATGAATGGACTCTAATTGGTAAAAAGAACATGATCGTTCCTTACAATTCGGAGCAACTTTCAGAATTACTGAAGGCGCCTGAGCCTCTATTAAAACCTTACCACCTGCCGAGTTCTGCATTGCGCTTTGAAATGCATCGTGTGTGGGTGCTGGAAGGCGAGTTAAGGCCCGGGATGCGCCACGCCTACAAAAAACGGCGTTTGTATATTGATGAGGACAGTTGGATTGCCTTGATGGCCGATCAGTTCGATCAGCAAGGGCGTTTATGGCGAACCAGCCTTTCCTTCACCAAATACCGGGATTCACTGCCAGGCGTGTGGAAGGTAGCTGATGTGTTTTTTGATCTTAAATCACAAAACTATTTTATTCAGGCCGTTGCAGGGAGCGGTGACGAAGGTGTGATATTTAGTGATGAGCCGCAGGATCGTGGCTTTTTCTCTCCTGCGGCGCTGCGTCGGCAGTCTGTCCGTTAATTAGAACGCAATCTTTTCACGATCATCCAGACCGAGATTGTTCCAGATGCTCAGGCTGGCTTCGGCCTGATTTAGTGTGTAAAAGTGCAAACCCGGCGCACCTTGATTAAGCAGCGTCTCGCACATTTTACTCACCACTTCGGTTCCAAATTGCTGGATGCTATTGGAATCATCACCATAAGCCTCCAACTGTTTACGAATCCAGCGCGGAATTTCTGCGCCGCACATGTCGCTGAACCGAACCAGATTTGAGTAGTTGGTGATCGGCATAATGCCTGGAACCAGGGGAATGTTGACCCCCATTTTTTCTGCCCGATCAACAAAATAAAAGTAGCTGTCAGCATTGAAGAAATACTGAGTAATCGCGCTATTAGCGCCAGCGTCCACCTTGCGCTTGAAGTTGATCAGGTCAGCTTCAGCACTGGGTGCCTGGGGATGAAACTCAGGGTAGGCAGCCACTTCAATATTGAAGTGTTCACCGCTATGTTCGCGAATAAAGGCAACGAGATCATTGGCGTAACGTAGTTCGCCATGCGCCCCCATGCCAGAAGGTAAATCGCCTCGTAAAGCGACGATTCGATTCACCCCGTTTGATTTGTAAAGATCCAGCAGATCACCCAGCGTTTTACGTGTCGCGCCAATGCAGGATAAATGCGGTGCAGTCGATATTCCCTGTTTGTGCAGGGTTAATACGGTATCAATGGTTCTTTCCTGCGTCGATCCGCCTGCACCGTAGGTCACGGAAAAAAAGTCCGGCTGATGTGTGGCCAGGGTATCACGCACAGTTTGCAGTTTTTCCATTCCCGCAGGGGTTTTGGGTGGAAAAAATTCAAAACTGAAGCGGCGTTTGAATTGCTTTTGACTGTTCATGTGCGATCCTTCAGTGTCCTCTCTCCCCGAGGGAGAGAGGTTTCATACGAATGGCAGACTACAAGGCAGGCTTAGTACTTGTAGCTTTCAGGCTTGTAAGGGCCTTCCACTTTCACGCCGATGTATTTCGCCTGATCTGTCGTGAGCTGGGTAATGACGCCCCCAAAGCCTTTGACCATCTCGGCCGCGACTTCTTCATCCAGTTTCTTGGGAAGTACGCGAACATAGATTCCCTGCGCCTTTTCAGCCTCAGGCTGATTGGCAAAGGCCGCTTTGTACAAGTGCATTTGTGCCAGCACCTGATTGGCGAATGAGCCATCCATAATGCGGGAAGGGTGTCCGGTCGCGTTGCCCAGATTGACCAAGCGCCCTTCTGACAGCAGCAACAAATGGTCATTCGTCGCTTTTTCGCGATACACCTTGTGTACCTGCGGTTTCACTTCTTCCCACTCCCAGTTCTTGCGCATGAATGCGGTATCGATCTCATTGTCGAAGTGACCGATATTACAAACCACAGCACCGCTCTTGAGTGCCTGAAGCATGTGCTTATCGCATACATTGATGTTGCCCGTGGTAGTTACCAGCAGGTCGGTTTTGGAAAGCAGATCTTTGTCAATGCTGGCCAGTGTTCCGTCATTCAAACCATTCAGGTAAGGAGAAACCACTTCGTAGCCATCCATACAGGCTTGCATCGCGCAGATAGGGTCAATTTCAGTAATCTTTACGATCATTCCTTCCTGACGCAGTGATGCCGCTGAACCCTTGCCTACGTCGCCATAACCAATCACCAGCGCTTTTTTGCCCGACAACAAATGGTCGGTGCCGCGCTTGATGGCATCGTTCAAACTGTGACGGCAACCGTACTTGTTGTCGTTCTTTGATTTGGTAACCGCATCATTAACATTGATGGCAGGAACTTTAAGCGTACCGGCTTCCAGCATTTCCAGCAGACGGTGTACGCCTGTGGTGGTTTCTTCTGAAATACCGTGAATACGATTGAGCATCTCAGGATATTTTTCGTGTACGATTTGAGTCAGGTCGCCGCCGTCATCAAGAATCATATTGGCATCCCAAGGCTGACCATCTTTCAGGATGGTTTGCTCAATACACCACCAGAATTCTTCTTCTGTTTCGCCTTTCCAGGCAAATACCGGGATTCCTGCCGCCGCAATGGCCGCCGCAGCGTGATCCTGTGTAGAGAAAATGTTACATGAGGACCAGCGAACGTCTGCGCCCAGGGCCACCAGTGTTTCGATCAGCACGGCGGTTTGAATCGTCATGTGAATACAGCCCATGATTTTCGCATCTTTCAGTGGCTGCTCATCTTTATATTTGCTTCTTAGCGCCATCAGCGCAGGCATTTCGCCTTCAGCAATTTCAATTTCTTTGCGACCCCACTGGGCCAGCGACATATCGGCGACTTTAAAATCGTTAAAGTTGTTAGCGCTCGTCACGGTACAAATCCTCATTGTTTTTGTTGAGGGTGGTGCATGGCCACCCTCTCATTTATGGTCTGCGAACCAGATCAGACGCTTAAATTGCTGATTTCAGCAGATCTGCCTTATCGGTCTTCTCCCAGGTAAATTCTGGCAGTTCGCGACCAAAATGACCATAAGCTGCAGTAGCGCGGTAGATAGGACGACGCAGATCCAGCATTTCGATAATGCCGCGTGGGCGCAGATCAAAGTGTTCACGAACAAGCTGAACAATATGGTCGTCACTCAGCTTACCGGTGCCAAATGTGTTGATACTGATCGAAGTCGGCTCAGCTACACCGATCGCGTAAGACACCTGAATTTCGCAACGATCCGCTAGGCCGGCCGCAACAATATTTTTGGCTACATAGCGACCGGCATAAGCGGCTGAACGGTCAACCTTCGACGGATCTTTTCCTGAGAATGCGCCGCCACCATGACGAGCCATACCGCCGTAACTGTCTACGATAATCTTACGACCAGTCAGACCGCAGTCACCCACTGGGCCGCCAATGATGAACTGGCCGGTGGGGTTAATGTGAAACTGTGTTTCTTTGTGCAGCCATTCTGCAGGTAAAACATGCTTGATTACTTCTTCCAGCACCGCTTCACGAATGTCCGCCTGCTTGACATTGGGTTCATGCTGCGTAGAAAGAACCACTGCATCAATCGCTACGGGCTTGCCATTTTCATAGCGCAGGGTTACCTGGCTTTTTGCATCAGGACGCAACCAGGGAAGAATGCGGTTCTTACGCAAATAAGCCTGACGCTCTACCAAACGGTGCGAATAGAAAATAGGAGCAGGCATTAAGGTTTCGGTTTCGTTGGTTGCATAACCGAACATCAAACCTTGGTCGCCAGCGCCCAAATCCTTGTTTTCGCCTTCATCCACGCCCATCGCGATGTCAGGAGACTGTTTGCCGATGGCGTTCAGAACGGCACAGGATGCACCATCAAAGCCAACGTCTGAGCTGTTGTAACCAATGTCCAGAATCACTTGTCTGACGACATCTTCCAGATCCACATAAGTAGAGGTGGTTACTTCTCCGGCAACGACCGCCATGCCGGTTTTAACCATGGTTTCTACCGCAACACGTGCGTAAGGATCGTCTTTGATGATCGCATCAAGAATGGCATCAGAAATCTGGTCTGCCATTTTATCCGGATGGCCTTCGGAAACAGATTCAGAGGTAAATATTGAGTATTCGCTCATGGGTTCAGGTCCTGTATCGTTGCTGATTTGCAAAAATCAGAAGGTTAATGTTTGAGAAAGTGGAACGACACGGATGCTTGCTATGCCACTCATGTGCATGCTGCACCCCCCAAATAAATGAACTTTTTAATCTGAATCTGGAAGCCATTGCGCAGACCTATATAAAGAGAGTCCTCTTCCTCGAATCCTGCTTTGGAAGCCCATTCAGTTAATTCACTACTGTCAAAACCAAGCCAGATGTCTCCGCAGTTTTCCCGTACCCAGTGCTGATCGTGCAGACTCAGATCACTGACTACGAGGCAGCCGCGCGGATTTAACAGCTTAGCACTATCCTTGAAAATATCTGCCGGGCTCGAAACATGGTGCAGTACCATGTTCAGAATAATGGCATCTACTTTAATTCCTTTATCCAGTGCTTGCCGGGTTTCCCCGAGCATAAATTCTATATTGTGAAGCTTTTCCTGCTGTGCAAACAGGCGCGCCTTTGCCAGCATTTTTTCCGAGTTATCCAACGCATATACCGTCTTGAAAGAAGGTGCCAGCGTTTTCAAAAATGCCCCTTCACCAGGCCCGATTTCCAATGCAGACGCATCGGTATCAAAAGGCGTCGTAAACAAGAGCTGCCGAGTAGGCTCTGCATACAATTCGTAATTGGCAATCAATTCCTGCTGTTCGCGAAACTTATCTGCGTAGCGAGTAAAAAAGGCCTGAGATTGTTCTGCCCGTTGATCTCTAATTTGCTGAACACGCTCCACGATACTGGCGGGCAACGGTATTCTGTCGATCAGTTCGTAAAATGTCTGGGCCACATCATTGGCCAAATCATCTCGCCGATAGATCGGTCGACGATAGAATATCGAATTGCCTTCACGCTGGGTTTCCAGCAATCCCGCACTGCTGAGTACTTTCAGGTGGTGACTCATACCCGATTGCCGCACTTCAAAAATATTGCTTAACTCCAATACGCCAAAGGTATCGTTCTGCAATACCCGTAACACTTCCAGCCGAAGAGGGTCGCCAGCCGCTTTGAACAACACGGAGAGCATCTCCAGTGAATCGGAGACATCCGACTCGTGTTGTAAATGGGCGGGATGACTCATGACGGCTCCATGGAATTAATGAATTGTCGCAGTCTATACGTCAGTAATTTGAATTGCAAATACTATATCAAAAGATATTGATATAGGTTGGTTTGAAATGGGGGAGGGTTTGATTTGCGTCCGATAGATCGCTTTTATTTGCTACGAATGGGGATATCAGCGAAAATATGCGCCTTTTTATTTGTGTGCGCGATTGGACAGATGTTTGATCGCGTAAATATTTGACCTTGCTGGTGGGGAGAAAATTAATGCCATCTCGCAGAGAGCTTGCCAATGCAATACGTGCACTGAGCATGGATGCCGTTCAGAAAGCCAAATCCGGTCATCCGGGCGCACCCATGGGGATGGCAGATATTGCCGAAGTTTTATGGAACGGCTTTCTTAATCATAACCCTGCCAATCCAAAGTGGGCGAATCGCGATCGTTTCGTTATGTCCAATGGTCACGGTTCTATGTTGGTGTATTCGCTGTTGCACCTTACAGGTTACGATCTTTCCATTGATGATCTGAAAAACTTCCGTCAGTTGCACTCCAAAACCCCCGGTCACCCTGAGTATGGGTACACGCCGGGTGTTGAGACGACGACCGGTCCATTGGGTCAGGGGATTGCCAACGCCGTTGGGTTTGCGATTGCTGAAAAGGCATTGGCGGCCCAGTTTAATCGTGAAGGACATGAAGTTATTGATCACTTTACCTATGCCTTTACAGGTGATGGCTGTCTCATGGAAGGTATTTCTCATGAGGTCTGTTCGTTAGCGGGTACGCTGGGATTGGGTAAGCTGATTGTCTTTTATGACGACAATGGCATTTCCATTGATGGTGAAGTGGAAGGCTGGTTTACCGATAATACGCCTGCGCGCTTTGAATCCTACGGGTGGCAGGTGATACCGGGTGTGGATGGGCACAATGCTGACGCTATCAAGGCGGCAGTGGAGGCAGCGCGTGCGAACACTCAGCAGCCGACATTGATTTGCTGTAAAACGATTATCGGTTTCGGCGCTCCCTCCAAACAAGGCACGGAAAGTTGCCACGGAGCACCTCTGGGTGACGATGAAATTCGTGCTGCCCGTGAACATTTGAACTGGCCGCATGCGGCTTTTGATGTGCCGTCAGAAATATATGCCGGCTGGAATGCTCGGGAAAAAGGCCAGGCGACTGAAGCTGCCTGGAATACTCAGTTTGCAGCCTACAAAGAGGCTTATCCGGCATTGGCCGCAGAGCTGGAGCGTCGTTTGAGTGGCGCGCTGCCCGCAGATTTTAGCGCCAAAGCGGCAGATTATGTGCGTGAATGTCAGGCGAAAGGTGAAACGATTGCCAGCCGGAAAGCCTCGCAGAATACGTTGAATGCTTTTGGCCCGCTGTTGCCTGAGTTCATGGGGGGATCGGCTGATCTGGCCGGCTCCAACCTGACACTCTGGAAAGACAGCAAGGGGATCACGCGCGAAGATGCTTCGGGTAATTACCTGTTCTATGGGGTTCGTGAATTCGGAATGTCAGCCATCATGAACGGTATTGCGTTGCATGGAGGCTTCATTCCCTATGGCGCCACGTTCCTTATTTTTATGGAGTATGCGCGTAATGCCGTGCGCATGGCGGCGTTGATGAAACAGCGCAGTATTTTTGTCTTCACCCATGATTCAATTGGATTGGGAGAAGATGGCCCGACGCACCAGCCAATCGAGCAGTTAGCCAGTCTGCGTATGACCCCGAATATGGATGTATGGCGCCCTTGTGATGCTGTCGAGTCGGCGGTGGCGTGGAAGTCTGCCATTGAGCGCACCAACGGCCCGTCATCATTAATATTTTCCCGTCAAAATCTGCCCCATCAAGCGCGTTCGGAAGCGCAGTTACAGAGTATCGCCAAAGGTGCCTATGTATTGTCCGATTGCGATGGCGAGCCTGAGTTGATTCTGATTGCCACCGGATCCGAAGTCGGGTTGGCGCAGCAAGCCGCCGGTGTTTTAAGAGAAAAAGGGCATTCGGTTCGCGTGGTTTCCATGCCATCGACAGATGTCTTTGACGCCCAGGATGCTGCGTATAAGCAGTCAGTGCTTCCCGTGGAAGTAGGTGCTCGGATCGCGATTGAAGCCGGGATTGAAGACTTCTGGTACAAGTATGTCGGGTTGGATGGTCGCATTGTCGGCATGTCTTCGTTCGGTGAGTCAGCGCCTGCAGAAAGACTGTTCGAAGAGTTCGGATTTACCGTTGACAATGTCGTTGCACTGGCGGAAGAGCTGCTTGAGCCGAACGCTTAATGCAGTGCGGATCAGCAGTTGTGGAAGCAATTGATAATGCGTATGGGTCGTAAGCTGGGCAGGGAACTCTGAATGGCGTATCGCGTAGCGATCAATGGGTACGGTCGAATCGGGCAATGTGTGTTACGCGCGCTGTACGAAAATGGATATCGTGACCAGTTGCAGGTCGTTGCTATCAATGAGCTTTCGGACATTGATACGATCGCCTATCTTACGCGTTATGACACGACCCATGGCCGCTTTCGGGGCGCCGTAGAGGTCGCGGGCGATCAGCTTCACGTCAATGGTGACGCGATTACGGTATTGCGCCATGAAAATCCTTCGGATTTGCCATGGGCAGCGCTGGAGGTTGATGTGGTGCTTGAGTGTACCGGCGTGTTCAGCGAAAGGGCCTCCGCGGAGTGGCATTTGAAGGCAGGGGCCGGTCGGGTGTTGTTTTCTCAGCCTGCCGACGCCGATGTTGATCGCACGGTCGTCTTCGGCGTCAATGATGATGCGCTGGTCGCACAAGATCGAATAGTATCCAATGCTTCCTGTACCACTAATTGCATTGTTCCGGTGATACATGCGCTGCATCAGCGTTTCGGAATTTTGCAGGGCACGCTGACGACGATTCATTCCGCCATGAATGATCAGCCCACGATTGATGCCTACCATCATCATGATCTGCGCCGCACACGCAGCGCCATGCACAACATGGTTCCGGTCAATACCGGACTGGCTAAAGGGATTGAGCGGCTGCTACCCGAGCTTGAGGGTTGTTTTACCGCTGTGGCGATCAGGGTGCCAACTATCAATGTTTCTGCCATTGATCTTACGGTGAATCTCGCAAAGGAAACGACTGAAGCGGAAATTAATCAAATGCTGGCGACCGCTGCGCGAGAATCGTATCAGGGGGTGTTGGGATATACGGAAGAACCTTTGGCCTCATCAGACTTTAATCATGATCGGAGATCAGGGATTGTCGATGGCTGCCATACCCGGGTGAGTGGTGGCACGCTGGTAAAAGTATTGGTATGGTTCGACAACGAGTGGGGGTTTGCAAATCGCATGCTTGATGTCACCACGACCTGGCTTCAGAAATAATCAGACGGTGCAGGTTGACGCGTGACTGGTCGTGACCTGTGAAAGATTTTGAAACGTATTTTGACTATACATATAGGATAATCAGAGAGGAAGTGAGTCATGGCTATTATTAAAATGGCGGAGCTGGAACTGACAGGTAAACGTGTCCTGATTCGTGAAGATTTGAATGTTCCTGTCAAGGATGGAAAAGTGACCAGTGATGCGAGGATTCAGGCATCGTTGCCCACCATAAAGCTTGCTATGGAAGCCGGCGCCAAAGTCATGCTGATGTCACATCTTGGACGCCCTGAGGAGGGAGTTTTTGATGAGGCGTCATCGCTGAAGCCGGTTTCAGATTATTTATCTGAAGCGCTCGGCAAACCGGTTCGTCTGGTACGGGATTATCTTGAAGGCGTCGAAGTCGCTGATGGTGAAGTCGTACTGTTTGATAACGTACGATTCAACAAGGGTGAAGGTAAAAATAACGACGAGCTGTCACAAAAGTATGCAGCACTGTGCGATATCTTTGTGATGGATGCGTTTGGTACGGCGCATCGTGCCCAGGCCTCGACACATGGTGTGGCTAAATATGCGCCTGTTGCCTGTGCCGGCCCGCTGTTGGCGGCGGAACTGGATGCACTTGGAAAAGCATTGGATGCACCCGCTCGCCCCATGGTAGCGATTGTTGCCGGATCTAAAGTCTCCACTAAACTGGATGTACTTAATTCACTCTCCGATATTTGTGACCAGCTTATTGTGGGTGGCGGTATTGCAAACACCTTCCTCGCAGCCGCGGGCAAGCCGGTGGGCAAGTCGTTATGTGAGCATGATTTGCTGGATACTGCCAAGGCGCTTATGGCAAAAGTCAGTATTCCTTTGCCGGTTGACGTGGTGGTCGCCAAAGAGTTTGCCGAGACAGCCGAGGCCACGGTGAAGTTGGTGGATGAAGTCGCTGAAGACGATATGATTCTTGATATTGGGCCTCAAACAGCTGATCAGTTCGCCGCGTTGCTTTCTCAGTCCAAGACGGTGTTGTGGAATGGCCCGGTAGGGGTTTTCGAGTTTGACCAGTTTGGACAAGGCACCAGAGTGCTGGCTCAAGCGATTGCAAATAGTTCAGCATTTTCGATTGCCGGGGGCGGTGATACGCTTGCAGCGATTGACAAGTATGGAATTGCGGAGCAGGTATCTTATATTTCCACGGGTGGTGGTGCGTTCCTAGAGTTTGTAGAAGGCAAGGTATTGCCTGCTGTTGCTGTGTTGCAGGAACGCGGCGCGTAAATAGGTTCGACAAGCGTTTGGGCTAGTCGTTTTGAGACAAGAATTCGAGTTAAGGAGAGAAGAATGGCTTTAATTAGTATGCGTCAAATGCTGGATCATGCTGCAGAGTTTGGTTACGGTGTGCCGGCATTCAATGTGAACAATCTCGAACAAATGCGTGCGATTATGGAAGCGGCTGATCAAACCGACAGCCCGGTTATCGTGCAGGCTTCAGCTGGCGCCCGGAAATATGCCGGGGCACCTTTTTTACGCCACCTTATTTTAGCGGCAATCGAAGAATTCCCGCATATTCCCGTCTGTATGCATCAGGATCATGGTACTTCGCCAGCCGTGTGCCAGCGCTCGATTCAATTGGGTTTTTCGTCGGTTATGATGGATGGCTCGTTGGGTGAAGATGGTAAAACACCGACCAGTTACGAATATAATGTTGATGTCACTCGTCGCGTGGTTGAAATGGCGCATGCCTGTGGTGTTTCTGTTGAAGGTGAACTGGGTTGTCTCGGTTCGCTGGAAACCGGACAAGCAGGTGAAGAAGATGGTATCGGTGCGGAAGGAACGCTGGACCACAGCCAAATGCTGACTGATCCAGAAGAGGCGGCTGATTTTGTAAAATCTACCGGTGTGGATGCATTGGCGATTGCCATCGGAACCAGTCACGGCGCGTACAAATTCACTCGCCCGCCCACCGGAGATATTCTTGCCATTGATCGTATCAAAGCCATTCACGAGCGAATTCCAGGTACTCACCTGGTAATGCATGGCTCGTCATCGGTTCCTCAGGATTGGCTTGCGGTCATCAACGAATTCGGCGGTGAAATTCCCGAAACTTATGGTGTACCGGTTGAGGAAATTGTCGAAGGTATTAAGCACGGTGTGCGTAAGGTCAATATTGATACGGATTTACGTCTGGCATCGACCGGGTCCATTCGTCGCTTTATGGCACAAAATCCGTCAGAGTTCGATCCGCGCAAATATCTGGCCGTGTCTGTCAAAGCCATGAGAGAAATTTGTGTGGCTCGGTATGAAGCGTTTGGTACTGCGGGGCAGGCGAGCAAAATTAAAGCACTTTCCCTGGATGATATGTTCGCACGCTATCAGAGTGGTTCATTGAATCCTAAAATCAGTTAAGCGGTTATGTCTTGGCTGGCGTTCTTTAACTAACGGGAGCGCTGGCCAAGAGTGTGTTTATACTCTTCTGTTTTCCTTTCGCGGTTTTTGGTAGCCAGTAAGTCTTTGTGCGGCGCACTATGAGCGTATAATGTTTGTACAGCACAAGATCTGTCAGGGCAACATCATGCTAAATGAAGTGCGGGCAACCAGATTGGGGGATTTGCTGGTTCAGCGTCAATTAATTTCGTCTGAACAGTTGCAAGCTGCCATCGAAAAACAACGCTTTTGCCATAAGCCGCTTGGCGAAGTGCTGTTGGAAATGAGGTTGATTTCCCGTCGCCAACTCAATCAGGGACTTAAGCGCCAAACGCTATTGCGAAATACGCTATTAACTGCCGTACTTTCAGCTACTCCTATCCAAATCTGTGTTGCCGACCAGCTTCACGACCTTTCTGTGGCGGATGATCTGTCTGTTTCACAAAGTGCCCCTGAGATTTCCGTGAGTACTGCTACGAAAGTGTTGACCTTCGCCTTGGAAATTGTCGGCGTCTTGGATGCCAGTGAAGCTCAGGTCGTGCACGCGTACCAACCTCCGGTCGCTTATGATCTTAGTGTGTCAGAGGACAGTTTGTCTGTGCAGTTAAAGTTTTCGTTTTAATCGCTCTAAGTTGCTCTACTCTCGCTGCTCAAGAAATATCCTGATTGGCCGATAGTCTGAGTATTACTATGCTGTTGAATGAGGGGAGCTTATGCGCATTGAAACCTCAACGGTAAATCTGGCGACAACCTCGGAAAAACAACTGAATCGGAGTAGCTCTGACCGCTTGTCGACTCATTCTGTAGCTCCAAATGAACGCCTGGCTTCTTCGGGTAATGCGTCTGGACCGAGTGGCTATGTTTCGGCAGGGGGGGCGAGCAGTGACTTGGTTTACAGTTTCGAATCGAAAGAAAAAATAGGCGCGCTCACCACATCATCGGTGGCAGGTAGTGCCCCCCTTTCAGATCGCCAGACTTATGTCGAAAGTTTTGCTACCGTGCTATTACAAGGAAAGGATGCGCTTTCTGTCACCCAAATACAGCAGATGCCGTTTGTGGCAGCGCCACCTGCCACCGTCACAGGCGCGATTGAATTACATCATTCCCGGTTTCAGGTGGTTGAATCCAATCAAAAACTCACTTTTGCGAGTGAAGGAGAGGTTGTCACGGAAGATGGCCGCAATATCAACTTTACGTTATATCTGCAACGCGAAAGCTCGGCTCAATACAAAGCCTCTGAATCGCTTGTCATGCGTATGCCCCCTCGCTCGGATCCGTTGGTTATAAACTTTGGTGCTGAGTCAGTCGCGTTAACAGATACTTATTTCAAGTTCGATATCAATGGTGATGGCATCTCTGAGGAGTTGGCACAATTAGGTTCAGGCAGCGGTTTCCTGGTATTTGATCGCAATGGAAACGGTAAAGTTGACTCAAACACAGAATTGTTTGGCCCTGCCACGGGTAGTGGTTTCGCAGAACTCGCAACCAGTGATACTGACCGTAATGGCTGGATTGATGAAAATGACGCGATATTTAGTCAGCTGCAAATTTGGACACAGGACGCTTCAGGCGGCAAACTCACTGATTTGAAATCGCTGGGTATAGGCGCAATTTTTATAGGTGCACACGCGACTAGTTATGATTTGATTGGCGGAAGCGGTAGTCTGCTCGGGTCAGTAAAAGCACAAAGCCTTGTTTTGATGGAGAGCGGTGAAGTACGAACTGCGGAGGAGGTTGACTTAGTCAGAAAGCAAACATTTGCGATGGATACGGTAGCGACAGGAGGAGCACTAACGGATCAGAATCGGGGGCTGATTGCAGGCACTGGAGAAGGTCTGTCACTCAAGGGCTATGTGGCGGAGCTTTTGCAGAGTCGATCGGAGCACAAAGAGGTACACGAAAGCGAATACAAGACGTCGCTCGAAATGTTGATAGAAAAGTGGGTTGCACAGGTGATGCAGGACAAGCTAAAGAAACAGGCACAAAGTCGGAAGTATGTTGACCTCTAATCGACAGTTTGTATTTTCTGGTTAATTGCAGGGCAAGGATTTAGTGAGGAAGTGGTGACTTCTGGAAGGTATTTGAGTGTTTGGTCGTGCTAAAATTATCGAAATTTGCTGTTTTAACTGGAAGTAGATATGAAGCCCGATTGGTCAAGGGAAGGTGTGCTGGCAGAGATTGGCACTTATTCTGCCGAAATCGTTGCGCCAACAGGAAGTCAGGTTGAGCGCTATTGTCGTTACTACGAGATCGATTTTGCGAAAAAAATGCCCCAAACATCACATCGGATTGGGTGGACAGATGTTTTGGGTTACAAGGTCGTTGTCCAGTCATTTCTAAAGGAAAATAGCCGGGGAACCGTTGTCGTACTTCATGGCTATTTTGATCATGTGGGATTGTACCGCCACTTGATTCGCTACCTTCTTGAGCATAATTACTCTGTTGTATGTTATGACCAGCCGGGGCACGGTCTGTCCAGTGGGCCGCTGGCAGCAATCAAGAGTTTCGAAGAATATCAGGCTGTGCTGCAAAGAGTGTTGAGTCTTGCCGAGCCATTGATGCCCAGGCCTTGGTATGCGGTAGGGCAAAGTACCGGAGGCGCGGTACTCATTGATCATTTATTGTTTGCGCCCCGTAAAGGGAAAGTAACGCCATTTTCTCATGTGGCATTACTGGCACCACTGATTCGACCTATGGGCTGGCAGGCCGGAAAATTGCTTCATGCCATGATGCAGCCATTTGTAAAGACTTGGAAGCGGGCATTTTCGGAAAATAGCAGTGACCAGATGTTCGTGAAGTTTATTCGGGAGCATGATCCTCTGCAGTCCCGAATCATGGGGGTGGACTGGATTTCTTCTCTAAAGCGCTGGGTGCCTAGGGTGGAGGCTGCTGACGCTGTCGCGAATGAGGTCACCATCATTCAGGGAAAGCTGGATCTTACCGTCGACTGGCGACATAACGTCAAAGTGATTCAGGAAAAATTCCCTAACTCGTCATTATTAAAATTGCCTTTTGGCCGACATCATATGGTTAATGAGTCGGAGGATATACGCTTTGAAGCCTTTTCAGCTATTGGTCAGGCCTTCGAGATGGCCGCCTCACAGCCTGAATGAAGTGCTATTGAGGCGAGCAATTCTTTTCAATGGCTTTCGCGATCTCATCTTTTTTGGCAGTAATTTCCTCGGGGGTTAGAAAACGAAAGGTTTCGCCCTCGGGGACTCGAATTCTCGAGCGGGTTTCAAGTGTTTGTAAATTTGCTTTGGCCTGATCACAGTATTTCTGCAGCTCTGCTTTGGCTTCCGGGTTAAGCGCCGTTTTTTCTGAAGCGGATTTTGTTTGAGTGTCCTCTGTCTTTTTCGGCACATCAGGTGTGCCTTTTTGTGCTCTTACCGTCATTTCTTCACTGGTAGCATCGACAGGACGCTTGTCTCCATAATGGATACTGCCATCTTGATCTACCCATTTATAAATTCTCTCTGCGTGCGAACTGTGGCTCAGCAGCGAAGCGCTAATCGCTAGCGCGGTGACAAATGCGTGTTTCGATGATCGTTTCATTTTTGCGTCTACAGTCCAGACAGAGTTTAAACAGTGTTTGTACTAATCATTATAGAGTGAGATGTGTCGAGTCGCTCACTTCATGCTAGCAATAACCTCAAGTACTCCTGAAACTACAGGTACTCTTGAAACTATAGGACATCTTGAAAAGCATGACGCAGGATTTTGTTTTTAATATGTATAAATATTGGAAATTTGAGGAGTAAATGCCTTTAAATTCCAACATCTGCTTGACTCCTTTTTTCAGGCTGTCAGAATTGTCGGTTGCTTGTATCAGGGGGATATCACGGCAGGCAACCCCGAGCAGTAATATTGAAGTTGCGCGAACCGGTTATACAAACTTGTGTATAGCCGGCTCCAGACCAACCATCGTGCAAATTGGAGCTAACCTTCTCCTGATTTGCAGAAAGAGCTACCGCTCAGGCATCTGGCTGGCGACATACGACGCAACAATATTTTCCTGATGTTGTTTTTCAAAAGAACACAGCATCCAGGCTCCCCTGTTAAATTAATTAATGAACTAACGCGAACGAGAGGGTAGTTTACCGTGGAGCTATTGTCTGGCGCTGATATGCTCGCCCGATTCCTGCAGGATGAAGGTGTTGAATATATTTATGGGTACCCTGGCGGTGCCGCGCTACATATTTATGACGCCTTGTTTAGGCAAGATAAAGTAAAACATATATTGGTTAGGCATGAACAGGCTGCTGTTCATATGGCTGACGGATACGCAAGAGCAACCGGAAAGCCTGGAGTGGTTCTTGTAACCTCTGGTCCAGGAGCAACCAATACGATTACCGGTATTGCTACCGCGTTTATGGATTCCATTCCAATGGTCGTTTTGTGTGGGCAGGTGCCTTCACATTTGATCGGGGAAGATGCATTCCAGGAAACCGATATGATGGGGGTCTCCAGGCCGGTGGTTAAGCACAATATGACGGTGCGCCATCCGACTGAAATTCCTGAAGTGTTAAAGAAAGCATTTTTTATTGCGTCAAGTGGTCGTCCGGGTCCGGTGGTAGTGGATATACCAAAAGACATGACGACACCCAATGAGCGCTTTGAATATGTCTATCCGAAAAAGGTCAAGCTGCGCTCTTATAACCCGGCGGTTCGAGGGCATGCAGGTCAGATCAAGAAAGCGGTTGATATGATGCTTGCAGCGCGTCGCCCGGTTATCTATGCGGGTGGCGGCGTCATCCTGGGTCAGGCTTCCGACAAACTGGTTGAGTTGGCTCAGATGCTGAATTTCCCTGTTACTAATACGCTAATGGGGTTGGGTGCTTATCCTGGTACAGATCGTCAATCGTTGGGCATGCTGGGTATGCATGGTTCATACGAAGCGAATATGGTTATGCATCACAGTGATTTGGTGATTGGCATTGGTGTACGCTTTGATGATCGAGTGACCAATGCGACCGAAAAGTTCTGTCCGGGTGCCAAAATTGTGCATATCGATATTGATCCCGCCTCCATATCTAAGACCATTAATGCAGATGTGCCTATCGTTGGTCCGGTGGATGTGGTTCTAAAAGATATGCTTGCGCTGCTAAAAGAATGTAAGCAGAAACCAGATGATGAAGCTTTGGGTGCATGGTGGAAGCAGATTGATGAGTGGCGTGCATATCATGGCGGCAGATATGAGACCAGCGAAAAGTACATCAAACCGCAACAAGTGATTGAAGCACTATACAAGGTAACAAAAGGTGACGCCTATGTTACTTCAGATGTAGGCCAGCATCAGATGTATGCCGCGCAGTATTACAAGTTTGATAAGCCTAATCGCTGGATCAATTCCGGTGGGTTAGGGACTATGGGGTTTGGCTTGCCGGCTGCCATGGGAATTAAGCTGAATTTTCCTGATAACGATGTTGTTTGTGTTACTGGCGAAGGCAGTATACAGATGAATATTCAGGAATTATCGACTTGTAAGCAGTATGATCTGGGGGTCAAGATTTTGTGCCTTAATAACCAGTCATTGGGGATGGTCAAGCAATGGCAGGATATGAATTATGAGTCGCGTCATGCTCACTCATATATGGAGTCATTGCCGGATTTCACCAAACTGGTTGAATCATATGGTCATGTAGGACTTGAGGTGCACAAAATTGAAGATCTTGAGTCGACGCTTGAAAAGGCTTTTGCTATAAAAGATCGCCTCGTATTTATCAACGTTTATATTGATCCTTACGAACATGTCTATCCTATGCAGGTAGCACGTGGCGCAATGAAAGATATGTGGCTGAGCAAAACGGAGAGAACCTGATGCGTCGAATTATTTCAGTCCTTCTCGAGAATGAGCCAGGGGCATTGTCGCGTGTCGTAGGGCTTTTTTCACAGCGCAACTACAATATTGAAACGTTGACGGTTGCGCCGACCGAAGATGAAACCCTGTCTCGCATGACAATTACTACGCGTGGATCTGATAAGGTCATTGAGCAGATTACCAAACAGCTTAATAAATTGGTTGAAGTGGTAAAGTTGGTCGATTTGACCGAGGGGGCTCATATTGAGCGTGAGCTCATGTTGATCAAGCTCAAGGCTAGCGGTTCACAGCGCGCAGAAATCAAGCGGACGGTTGATATTTTTCGCGGTCAGATTGTGGATGTCACTAGTGCGGCCTATACAGTGCAATTGACTGGTAATAGTGACAAGCTGGATGCGTTTATTCAGGCGATTGGTGCGACCAGCATTCTAGAAGTGGTGCGTTCCGGTGTGTCCGGTATTGCTCGTGGCGAAAAAGTACTTAGCCTGTGATTGGGCTTTCTTAATAAACTGTTAACTTTCACCCGCTGGTGGGTGTGGCAATAAATAGGTGGAAACTCATGCAAATGTATTATGACAAAGATTGTGACCTTTCAATCATTCAAGGCAAGAAGGTTGCGATTATCGGCTATGGTTCGCAGGGACATGCTCATGCTTGCAATCTGAAAGATTCAGGTGTGGATGTAACCGTGGGATTGCGTTCCAATTCATCTTCAGTCGCTAAGGCGCAAGCGCATGGCCTGGTAGTCAAGCCTGTTGCTGAGGCGGTTGCAGGTGCAGATGTTGTTATGATTCTGACGCCGGATGAGTTTCAGGCTCAGTTATACAAAAATGAAATTGAGCCAAATTTGAAGAAAGGTTCAATTTTGGCATTTGCTCATGGTTTTGCTATCCATTACAACCAGATCGTACCTCGTGCAGACTTGGATGTAATTATGGTTGCACCTAAAGCTCCGGGCCATACGGTTCGTTCTGAGTTTGTGAAGGGTGGCGGTATTCCTGATTTGATTGCTGTCTTCCAGGACGCCTCCGGCACAGCAAAAGATGTGGCCTTATCCTATGCCAGTGGTGTAGGTGGTGGTCGTACCGGTATTATCGAGACAACATTTAAGGATGAAACCGAGACTGACTTGTTTGGTGAGCAGGCGGTACTGTGTGGTGGCGCAGTTGAGTTGGTCAAGGCTGGTTTTGAGACCTTGGTTGAGGCTGGATACGCTCCTGAGATGGCTTACTTCGAATGTTTGCATGAGCTGAAGCTTATTGTTGATTTGATGTATGAAGGTGGTATCGCTAACATGAATTACTCAATCTCCAATAATGCGGAGTATGGCGAATATGTTACTGGGCCTGAGGTCATTAACGAGGAGTCGCGTAAAGCAATGCGTAATGCTCTCAAGCGTATTCAGGATGGTGAATATGCCAAGATGTTTATCTCGGAAGGGGCGACCAATTATCCATCAATGACGGCGTACCGTCGTAATAATGCCGCTCATCCGATCGAAGTGGTTGGTGAAAAATTGCGTAGCATGATGCCCTGGATTACAGCGAATAAAATCGTAGATAAGTCCAAGAACTAATTTTGGTTTTGTAAAAAAAAATGGCGGCCCAGGAGACTGGAGCCGCTATTTTTTTGCCGAGAATTAGTAATCGTTAATGGACTGTCTACAGCTAAGCAGTGGTGATAACATATCGCCACTGCTTAATAATTGACTTAATAAGGTTGCGTTTGCATGAATGATCCACACAAACCGCAGAATGAAAAAAATATTTCCGCGTCGTCAGATGATGTTCCAGAGGTAGATTTACATATTGCTGAGGTTGTTGAGGAAGAGGTGGTTGGCGGGTCAAAAATTCGCCGCCGCGGCATCTATCTATTGCCCAATCTTTTTACTACCGCATCGCTGTTTTCGGGTTTCTATGCGATTGTGGCAGCGATGAATGGAAATTTCGAAAATGCGGCTATTGCGATTTTTGTCTCGATGATACTCGACGGGTTGGATGGTAGGGTTGCTCGCCTAACGAATACGCAGAGTAAGTTTGGTGCTGAGTA
>JACKOD010000005.1 GCA_024234505.1 Hahellaceae bacterium
TTCCCCCTCCTTCGCTTAGCGCGCTCAGCGGGTCAATCACATGATGCACAGCGATAGCGATATCAACATAGTGAGTTTTGATCAAGCAGCTGGCTAGCGTGTTGGAATGACAGATATTCTTGGGAACTATTTGTTGGATTTTTCGATTTACATGAGTCAAACATGATCAGCTTAACTGTTTAAGGAGGGGGGCATAATTATGTCGCGCCAATAAAAAAGGCTAATCACCATCTGTACACGATATTCAGATAAGTGATTAGCCTTCGTTATTTGGTGGAGACGGCGGGAATTGAACCCGCGTCCGCCAATCCTCTGCCATCGGCTCTACATGCTTAGTGTCCTTCAATTGATTTGACCACAAGCGACCCGAAGGTCAGGGTGCAAGCAGCGAGTTCCTTAAGTTTCGCAAGCTGATTCGGAACCAATCAACCAACTAGCTTGTTCTAAATGACATCCGATTCCGTGGTACAAGCACCTTGGGTCGGATGCTGGCAGCCGTTAGGCTGCTAGAGCGTACGATTCGTCGTTTGCGACTATTGTTTGTAACGATTAATTTACGAGATTCGTTACGCTCTCGGCATGCACCTTTGGTTTCGTTACCAGCGTCGAAGCCATGTCGTCCCCAAAAATGTCTTGTCAGTATATGGGGGTTGTTGGGTTGGTTTCAACCACCACACTAACTATTTTCACTATCCTGATAAACTTTTACATGTCTTTACGAAATATGCGTGCTTTTTCTCGGCTCCAGTCGCGCTCTTTCTCGGTTTCACGCTTATCAAATTCCTTTTTACCTTTTGCGAGCGCAATTTCGCATTTAACTTTGTTTTTGCTCCAGTAGAGTGCCAGTGCCACGCAAGTGTGTCCTGACTGAGTTACACCAGCTAGTAGTTTGGCTATTTCCTTTTTATGCAGGAGCAGTTTTCGAGTCCGCGTGGGGTCCGCAATAACGTGTGTTGAGGCTGTGTTCAATGGCGTAATGTGAGCACCGAGAAGCCAGGCTTCACCATTCTTGAATAGAATATAGGAGTCCACGAGCTGACACTTACCTTCTCTTAAACTCTTCACTTCCCAGCCAAGTAAAGCCAACCCGGCTTCATATCTGTCTTCAATGTGATAGTCGAATTTGGCTTTTTTGTTGAGTGCTATGGTGCCATTACCGATACTGTTTTTTTTCTGTTTTGCCATGTTGTTATCCGGCCGCATTCTTTGAAGGTGCTGAACCCGTCAGAAAGTGTAAAAAAGCGTAGGGGTTCATAAAAGGTGAAGTATTCTATCTCATAACGAGGGATTTTCTTAATTGATGAGGGCGAATCTTTTACAATCAAGGGGAAAACTTCTATTTGTGGTTGGTGAAATGGATTGACCTGCTATAAAAGTAGGATGATTTCCCATTTTGATAAGGATTGTTGATGCAAAAGCGTGTTTCTGCGCAGCCAAAGCAGTGGACCAGTGGGTTGACTTTCGTCATGGTGACGTCAGGCGCGACCATTGGGTTGGCGAATTTCTGGAAGTTTCCTTACGTGGCCGCCAGCCACGGAGGCGGCTTGTTTATAGCGGCTTATATATTGTGCTTGTTGCTGGTTGGTGTGCCCATGATGGCAGCGGAGATTGTATTTGGCAGGGCAACGCGCAAGTCATTAGTGGGCGCGGTTTCCTCTACTATCAGTGTTTCTCATACATTGCCTGTCTGGAAATTGTTACCTTTACTTTCACTCATCGCCGCAATCGCTATTTTGTCCTTATATCTAGTGGTTGGGGGGATGTCTCTGGCGTACATTTTTCATTTTGCGCTGGGGGACTTTGTCTCTGCTTCGTCAGATAAAGTGGCGGGAGTACTTACATCGCTGCAAAAGGATTCTTGGATTTCGACCTCGTGGATGCTTTTATTTTTAGTGTTGGTGGCGTCGGTCTCTTCAAAAGGCATCGTTAGAGGTCTGCAGAGGGCATTTCGACTGTTAATGCCGCTGTTTCTTGTGCTGTTAATCGGGCTGTTTTGGCATAGCTATCAACTGGATTCATTTCTTACGGGTTTTTACGCCCTGTTTGGTGAGGGCGCTGGATTGCCTGTCAGTGCTTGGTTTGAGGCGATTAGCCATGCATTTTTTACGCTCGCACTGGGTATGGGCGTTATGGTGTCATTAGGAAGCTATATGCCAGAGTCTATGCCTATCACAAGGACTGTTGTGCTAATTGGTCTGGTGGATGTACTCATTGCGCTGCTTGCCGGACTTATTGTGTTTCCACTACTGCTGAGCAAGGGGTTGACACTAACGTCCGGATTCGGGCTTTTGTTTCATTCTCTGCCTTTGGCTCTGACGGGGTTTGGGGAGGAGCAATTTGTCGGAGTGGTATTCTTCGTTGCAGTGTCTTTTGCGGCCTGGAGCTCAGCGATCGCAGTGATGGAACCATTGGTTGCTGAGTTATCGGCGATCCTTTGGGGAAATCGACGCTTGGCGACATTCTTGGTGGGGACGGTTGCGGGCAGTATTGCCTGGGCAGCCATTCTATCGTTTGAAGGCGAGAATTCGATGAGGTTTGCCTCCTATTCATTTTTTTCATTGATCGATCTCGTAATTTCCAAAATCGTTCTGCCTGTAACTGGTGTGATGATTGCGTTTTATGTCGGCTGGATTGTCCCGCGAAAGATTATTGAACCTGGTTTTGGTGTAAGGCAACCTTGGCAGTTTGATTTGTGGCGGATCTTGCTGCGCTGGGTGTCCCCTGTATGCGTAATCAGTGTCTTTCTAGCATATTGGTTGAGCTGAATTTGTCGGCTCACTTGCTGCTTCCTTTGATCGGTTGAGTTGGTGAGTTTTCTGATGTCCTTGCCTGTGCTTTTAGATATATATGAGTGGAACTACATAAAAATCTGTTAAGCGAGTAAAATAGAAAGATCTCAAAATAGATCCTTATGACGTTTCGAAGGCAGGACGGTGGAATGACTCAGACCATTGATCGTAGTGCACTGGTCATGCACTCAGCACAGCGTATGTTTGAATTGGTGAATGATGTTCATTCTTACCCAAAATTCTTGCCGTGGTGTGCCTCATCCAGCGTGCTTTCAAAGTCTGATGAGCACATGGTTGCCATGTTAGAGATTGCTAAAGGTGGGTTGCGTCATCAGTTTACTACTCGAAACATGTTTGCCGTACCGAATGAAATCCAGTTGGAATTGGTAGAAGGACCATTCTCCCAATTGCAGGGGGTATGGCGGTTTCTTCCGTTGGATGCTGGAGCCTGTAAGGTAATGTTAAGCCTTAACTTTGAATTTAGTGGGTTGTTGGCGAAAATGGCCGTGGGGGCTGTGTTTAGTCAAGCTGCAAATTCCATGGTTGACGCATTTTGTAAGCGGGCAAATGAAGTTTATGGGTATTAATAAAGTGCATGTAGAGGTGGCTTATGCAACACCTCAGGAACAGCGTATTGTAGGTTTGGATATTGTCGAAGGCGCAAGTATGTATGATGCGGTCATTCAATCAGGGATTCAAAAAATATTCCCTGAAATTGATCCAGATACACAGTCTATGGGCATCTTTGGTAAGGCCGTAAAGAATCCTAAAGCTCATGCTTTGAGAGAAGGGGATCGGGTCGAAATCTATCGTCCACTGAAGATCGATCCAAAGCAGGCCCGGCTTAACCGTGCAGCCAAAAAGGCGGAATAACGCCTTTTGGATGCGAATTTGTTGGTTGATCCAAGCGACTTAGTATGCTGGTGTATCTGAGAGAAGTGCTGAATTGACAACGCGGGTCATTACATCGTTGTCGTAGTAAACAGTGATACTTTGTTGCTCAATCTTTTCACCACCTTTTTCGAAGGTATAAATATAGCTATCCGATTGACTACTGAAAGTATTCCGGATCAAGGGGGTACCTAAAACGAAGTGTACTTGTCTGCGTGTCAGACCTGGTTTCAGTTTTTCCAGCATGTCTTGCGTGACAATATTCCCTTGCTGGACATTTATTTTGTAAACACCTGGAAAGCTGCATCCGCTCAGACAAAGGGTGCAGATCAGAATGATTCTGAAGAAGTTTTGCATCTGTACTTTAATTCCACTATCTTGGGCGAAAGCTACATCCCGGCGTTTGAAAATCTAGCCAAGCGTATAGCAATAATGAACTTGGAATGATACCTGATCATTGGTCTGACCGCGAAGTGGTTTTTCCGGTTCGGGTATCAATACCGAAGTGGAATCATTGAGAAGAGACAAGCATAAATGACAAGTGAAAACGTTGAACTGCGCAAAGTAGGTCTGAAGGTTACATTGCCGAGAGTGAAAATCCTTAGCCTGCTTGAGAGCTCTGATAAACACCATATGAGCGCGGAAGATGTTTATCGGGCACTACTTGAAGCGGGTGAAGATGTTGGGTTGGCGACTGTCTATCGAGTGCTGACTCAATTTGAGGCTGCAGGATTGGTACTTCGACATAACTTTGAAGGCGGCCATGCGGTTTTTGAATTGGATCGGGATGATCATCATGATCACATGGTCAGAATGGATAATGGTGAAGTGATCGAGTTTTGTGATGAGGTTATTGAGGCGAGACAACATCAAATCGCAGAGGAGCATGGCTACGAATTAATTGGCCATAGCCTGACGCTCTACGTTAAACCCAAAAAATAGTAATTTAAATTCGTATGAATTTTGGTTTTTCTATCAGCCCCTGCTCTCAAATGACAGGGGCTTTTTTATTGCAAGATTTGCAAGACAACAAAAAAATGCGGGCGACAAGTATACAATTGTTGCTGGTCAAGCTGGAATTGATAGCATTTCTTCTGCGTGAGCCAGTGTTTGGCGGGTGATTTGCAAGCCGCCTAGCATGCGAGCGATTTCCTCGATTCGATTTTGACCGTTCAACTGAGAAATTTGAGACTTCGTAACATTGCCTTCCTGTGTTTTGCTAACAAACAAATGCGTATGTCCGTGAGAAGCAACTTGCGGTAAATGTGTTACACAGAGTACTTGTCCTTGATGCCCTAGTTGACGGAGCAGCTTTCCGACGACTTCCGCCGTACCGCCGCCGATGCCGACATCCACTTCGTCAAAAACCAGTGTAGGAATCGTTGATGTCTGCGCTGTAATGACCTGGATCGCTAAACTAATTCTTGAAAGCTCTCCACCTGAGGCAACTTTGTGTAGGGGTTTGGGGGGCTGTCCCGGGTTGGCACTAACTAGAAATTCAACGTCTTCCATGCCAAACGGTTGTGGCGTATCTGTGGGAAGTGGAGATAAATTCACAATAAATTGCACAGATGGCATATGTAATGCCTTGAGTTGCTCTAATACCTGCTGTGCGAGCGATGCTGCATGCTTTGTTCGGGTTTCAGTAAGTCTTTGTGCTTGCTCCATATAAGCAGACTTCAATCTCTCACACTCTGCACTTAGTTTATCCAAATCATGATCATCATCTTCCAGTTGGGCCAGCTCTGCGCTAAGTTGTTGATGTAGTGAAGCTATTTTGTCTGGCGTGGTTCGATGTTTGCGTGCAAGTTGATAAATAATGCCAAGACGTTCTTCGACTAAGCTGAGACGATGTGGGTCAGCTTCAAAGCTATCTGCAAAATGGCGCAGATTGTGACTGGCTTCTTCGACCTGAATCTGCGCTTCGGTCAGCATTTGTCTGGCTTCATCTAGCGATTTGTTTTGGATTGGCAAACCGTCCAAGAGGCCTACTACGTGTGACAGCAACTGTGAGACAGTTGTTTCGCCTTCACTCACTATATTATTGGCTTGTTGGCACGTAGCTAAGAGATTCTCGGCGTTACTCAGGCTTTGTTGCTCACTCTCAAGCTCATCAACTTCGTTTTCTGCAAGTCCAAGTTGATCCAGTTCCTGAACCTGGTAGCGCAATAATTGCACTCTGGCATCCTGTTCGTCGTGGTGGTTTCTTAGCTGTTCCAATTTTGTAGATTTATGGAACCATTGTTTATAGCACGCCCGCACAGCTTCAGAGAGCGTTGATTGCTGTGCGTAGTCGTCAAGCAATTGGCGATGGGTATCTTTCTTTAGTAGCGACTGGTGTTCATGCTGGCTGTGAATATTGATCAGCATCTCTCCCAGTTCTTTTAATGCGGCTAATGAAACCGGCTGTCCATTAATATAGCCGCGAGAGCGTCCTTCTTTGGTCACAACTCTTCGTAAGATGCACTCAGCGGCTTGATCCAGATCGTTTTCTGCCAGCCATGTTTGGGCGGCGTCCAATGACTGTATGTCAAAGATGGCGGAAATGTCTGCTCTTTCTTCTCCGTGGCGAACCAGACCTGCATCGGCTCTATCTCCCAATGCGAGACCAAGTGCATCGAGAATTATCGATTTACCCGCGCCGGTTTCGCCTGTGATTACGGTCATTCCCTTGTCAAAGTGAAGGTCGGCATGATCTGCAATGGCGAAATTGTTGACGGTGAGTTGAAGCAACATTAAAGAAGGCTCGCTAGGATAATAATCTGGTTATATATACAGTATTTGGGGTGTTTCTGGCAAGATCGAAGCGCTGTATTTTTATTCATTTTTAGACTTGAAAGTTTTCATACTGACCGCATATAGGACGCCATTGGAAAAAACCTTATTTATGTATGGGAAAGGGCAAGCATGAGTGTAGAAGATCAGAAAGCTAGTGAAGTCGCCGCAGAAGAGTTAGAGCAAGGTTTTGAGGCATCTGCCACAGAGTCTGGTCAGGCGGAAGAAAATTCCACTTCAGTTGAAGATAAAGACTGGAAAAAGGAATCCGAATTGCTGGCGCAACAAGTTGCAGATCTCAAAGATCAGATGTTACGCAATCAGGCCGAAGCGCAGAATGTGAGGCGTCGTGCGGAGCAGGATGTCGAAAAAGCTCACAAGTTCGCATTAGAGAAGTTTGCGAAGGAGTTGTTGCCTGTTATCGATAGTCTGGAAAAGGCTGTAGATAGTATTCAGGGTGATGATGAGCAAACAGTGACCACTCGACAGGGCGTAGAGCTCACGTTGTCAATGTTCTTGTCGGGTGTGCGCAAGTTTAATGTTGAGCAGGTTGACCCCATGGGGCAGCCCTTTGATCCTGCATTGCATGAGGCCATTTCAATGGTTGAGGCGCCGGCAGCAGAGCCTAACTCTGTGGTAGCTGTCGTACAAAAGGGATACACCCTAAATGAACGCTTGGTTCGTCCTGCGATGGTGGTCGTGTCTAAAGGTGCACCAAAAATTAATGAGCAGGCTTGAAAACGGGAAAACAACTCCAATATAGAGCCCCATGCCAAACCATAAAGAACGTTATGGATATGCAGGCCACTCAAAGCTGACTGCTGATCCAGGTGAAGAAAGTATTTAGATTGTGGAGTAATGAAATGAGCAAGATTATCGGTATTGATTTAGGAACAACTAACTCGTGCGTTGCCATATTGGATGGAGATAAAACCCGGGTTATTGAGAACGCTGAAGGCGATCGCACCACGCCCTCCATTATTGCTTACACCGATGACGGAGAGACTTTGGTTGGCCAGCCAGCCAAGCGTCAGGCAGTTACCAATCCTAAAAACACCTTGTTTGCTATCAAACGCTTGATTGGTAGACGCTTTCAGGATGATGTCGTACAGAAAGATATCAAAATGGTGCCTTACAGTATTGTGAAGGCCGAAAATGGCGATGCCTGGGTGGATGTCAAGGGAGATAAAAAGGCACCTCCACAAATTTCTGCAGAAATTTTGAAGAAGATGAAGAAGACTGCGGAAGATTTTCTGGGTGAGAAAGTTTCCGAAGCGGTTATAACTGTACCAGCTTATTTCAACGACTCACAGCGTCAAGCGACTAAAGATGCAGGCCGTATTGCCGGGCTTGATGTAAAACGCATTATTAACGAGCCAACAGCGGCGGCTCTTGCTTATGGTTTGGATAAAAAGGGCGGCGATTCTGTCGTAGCAGTATACGATTTGGGTGGTGGTACGTTCGATATTTCTATTATAGAAATTGCTGACGTTGATGGTGAAATGCAGTTTGAAGTGCTGGCGACCAATGGTGATACCTTCCTTGGTGGTGAAGATTTCGATTTGCTTGTTATTCAGTATTTGGCAGCAGAATTTAAAAAGGATACCGGTATTGATCTGACTGGTGATCCGCTGGCCATGCAGCGCTTGAAAGAAGCAGGTGAAAAAGCCAAGGTCGAACTGTCAAGCAGCCAGCAGACCGATGTGAATCTGCCTTATATTACTGCTGATCAGACTGGGCCTAAGCACCTGAATGTAAAATTGACTCGTGCCAAACTGGAGTCCTTGGTTGAGACGTTAGTGGAGCGCAGTCTTGAGCCTTGTCGTGTTGCGTTGAAAGATTCAGGTTTGGATAAAGGCCAGATCAATGAGGTTATTCTGGTAGGCGGGCAAACTCGTATGCCTATGGTTCAGCGCAAGGTAGCTGAATTTTTCGGTAAAGAGCCTCGTAAAGATGTCAATCCGGATGAAGCGGTGGCCATTGGTGCAGCGATTCAGGCGGGCGTATTGTCTGGTCATGTGAAGGATGTCTTGCTGCTTGATGTGAGCCCTTTAACTCTGGGTATCGAAACGATGGGTGGTGTGGCTACGCCGCTAATTGAAAAGAATACGACTATCCCAACGAAGAAGTCACAAGTGTTTTCAACGGCGGACGACAATCAGACTGCTGTTACCATACATGTTGTTCAGGGGGAGCGTAAGCAAGCGTCTCAGAACAAGTCTTTGGGTCGATTCGATTTGGCAGATATTCCTCCTGCGCCGCGCGGCATGCCTCAGATTGAAGTGACTTTTGATATTGATGCGAATGGTATTCTGAACGTTTCTGCAAAAGACAAGGCAACGGGCAAGCAGCAGTCAATCGTGATCAAAGCCTCTTCTGGTTTGTCTGAAGACGAGATTGAAAGCATGGTTCGTGATGCAGAGAGTCATGCGGACGAAGATCGTAAATTTGAAGAGTTGATTACTGCACGTAATCAGGCGGATGGTATGATTCATGCTGTGCGTAAAACTTTGACTGAAGCCGGAGACAAGGCAACCGCGGAAGAGAAAGAGAAAATTGAGGCAGCGATAAAGGATCTGGAAGCAGCGGTCAAAACAGATGACAAGGCTGACATTGAAGCAAAAACTGCAAAACTAACAGAAGCGTCCGGACAGTTGGCTCAAAAGCTCTATGCCGAACAAGAGCAGGCACAGGCGCAACCTGATGCAGAAGGTGCTGCGGGGAATACTGGCGGGGCTTCTGATGATGCGGTTGATGCAGAGTTTGAAGAGGTTAAAGACGATAAGCGTTAATTCGTTGAGATAAGGGCGCCAAAGCGCGCCTGAAAATGGTAATAATGTGGCGCGGGAGTCTATACTCCCGCGCGTCGTTGTGGATCAGGCAACGATATGCGTAACATTGTTACATCAAATTCATCCGAAAGTGTCAAAGTAGATTATGTCCAAACGCGATTATTACGAAGTGCTCGGTGTGGCTCGCACCGTTGATGAAAAGGAAATCAAAAAGGCCTACCGGCGTCTGGCCATGAAATATCATCCAGACCGAAATCCAGATGACGCGAGCGCTGAAGAAAAGTTTAAAGAAGCGACCGAGGCGTACGAAGTGCTTTCTGATCAGCAGCGCAGAGCTGCCTATGACCAGTTTGGTCATGCGGGGGTAGAGCAAGGCGCAGGAGGTGCTGGTGGCTTTGGTGGCGGCAGCTTCAGCGATATTTTTGGTGATGTGTTTGGTGACATTTTTGGTGGTGGTGGCGGTGGTCGTTCTCGTTCAACTCGAGGTTCTGACTTGCGCTACAACCTGGAGCTTGACCTGGAAAGTGCAGTGCGTGGCACGACGGTTAAGATACGGGTTCCAACTCATGTGCGTTGTGAAGGGTGCGAAGGTTCGGGGGCTGAAAAAGGTACACAGGCTGAAACTTGCGGTACCTGTCGTGGTTCAGGCCAGATACGCATGCAGCAAGGGTTTTTCTCCGTGCAGCAAACCTGCCCCCATTGTCGGGGTCGTGGTAAGACAATAAAGAATCCGTGTAAGAAGTGTCATGGTGTGGGCGTTGTTGAAGAAGACAAGACCTTATCTGTGAAGGTTCCTGCCGGTGTAGATACGGGTGATCGTATTCGTTTGGCAGGAGAGGGAGAGGTCGGGGTCAATGGAGGCCCTTCAGGCGACCTGTATGTTCAGGTGTCGGTTAAAGAACATCCTATTTTTGTGCGTGATGGTAAAAATCTTTATTGTGATGTGCCCATAACGTTTGTGGATGCCGCATTGGGTGGCGAAATGGAAGTGCCTACTCTCGATGGGCGAGTCAAGCTGAAGATTCCGGCTGAGACGCAGACGGGCAAGTTGTTCCGCTTGCGCGGCAAAGGGGTTGTGCCTGTGAGAGGCGGAGCTCCGGGAGATTTGTTGTGTCGTGTAATTATCGAAACACCTATAAATCTTACAAAGCGTCAAAAGGATCTGCTTAAGGAGTTTCAGGAAACATTGGATTCCGGAAAGAGTGGAGAGCACGCGCCTAAAAAGCATTCATGGTTTGAAGGTGTAAAAAGCTTTTTCGATGATATGAAATTCTGAGATCAGTTATTCCAAATAAGAAGGATGCGTGACGAATGGTTAAAATAGCAGTCATTGGCGCCACCGGGCGTATGGGTAAAGTGCTCGTCGAGGCCGTTCAATTGGCTGATTCGGCACAAATGGGGGCGGCAATTGTGCCGCCCGACAGCAGTTTATTGGGTGCAGATATCGGTGAGGTGGTGGGTCTCGGGAAGTTGGGGTTGACTATTGCCGGTGCGCTGGATGAGGTGGTTGACGACTTTGATGTATTAATTGACTTCACAACGCCAGAGCTGACCATGACTAATCTGGATTTCTGTCGACGGACAGGAAAGGGTATCGTAATTGGTACGACTGGATTGTCGGAGGAGCAGAAAGAACGATTGAATCAAGCGGCCGCTGACATTCCCATTGTGTTTGCGCCAAACATGAGTGTGGGCGTGAATCTGGCGTTGAAACTTCTGAAAATTGCGGCAGAAGTTTTAGGCGATGATGCAGATATTGAGATTATTGAGGCCCATCACCGCTACAAAAAAGATGCGCCTTCAGGGACGGCTTTGCGAATGGGTGAGGCTGTTGCCGAAGCTCTGGGTCGAGACCTCAAAAGTTGTGCGGTGTATGGCAGAGAAGGAATCACAGGAGAGCGTTCAAGAGAGACCATCGGCTTTGCGACGGTAAGGGCCGGAGACGTGGTAGGTGATCATACCGTGCTTTTTGCCAGCGAAGGTGAGCGGTTGGAAATAACGCATAAGGCAAGTAGCCGGATGACTTTTGCCAAAGGCGCAGTGCGAGCGGCTACTTGGCTAAAAGGGCGCGAGTGTGGTCTTTTTGATATGCGGGATGTGCTAAATTTGCACTAGGTTTGAAGTTGTTTGTTGTTGTCTGAGATTTAAAGTTAGTAGCTGGACCCGCTATTTTTTTTGTGGGGGGTTGGTGCCTGTGAATGAAGCATCCTTTTGCATAGACAGTTTGGTGTTCTATCGGTAAAATAACGAGGTTTGTGCGCGCTTTTTGTGCGTCCGTGAGCAAAGCCGCGAAAAAGGAATAATTACAATGAAGCGGGGTGGGGCAGTAAATGGCTCCATCTCGCTTTTTTGCAACCTGAATTCTACTTTTTCGGGCATTCATGGACGCCTATCGTTTTAGTTTGAGAGGATATGGCATTGATTAAACCGGCAATTCTGGCTCTTGAGGATGGGAGCATTTTCAAAGGCGTATCTATCGGAGCAGATGGTCAGACCAGTGGTGAGGTGGTTTTTAATACCGCCATGACAGGGTATCAGGAAATATTGACGGATCCCTCTTATGCTCGTCAGATCGTAACACTGACTTATCCCCATATAGGCAATACCGGTGTCAATGACGAAGATGTTGAATCTGATCGCGTTTGGGCTTCCGGGCTGGTTATTCGTGATTTGCCCTTGGTTGCCAGTAACTGGAGATCCCAGAAGTCACTGGATCAATATTTGAAAGAAAACAATATAGTCGCAATCGCGGATATTGATACTCGTCGGCTGACGCGAATCTTGAGAGAGAAAGGCGCGCAAAATGGCTGCATTGTGGCGGGTGACAATATATCAGAGGAAGATGCGCTGGCAATGGCGCGTAATTTTCCCGGACTAAAGGGAATGGATCTCGCAAAAGAAGTCTGCCGTAAAGAAGGCTGGTCGTGGGATCAGGCAGAATGGGATCTGGCATCCGGCTATGATGTTCAATCCGAAGCGAAATTCAATGTGGTTGCCTACGACTTCGGCGTGAAATTCAACATACTTCGCATGTTGGCCGCTCGTGGCTGTAAGCTTACCATTGTGCCAGCACAAACGCCTGCATCTGAAGTGCTGGCAATGAACCCTGATGGCGTATTTTTATCGAATGGTCCCGGTGATCCGGAACCTTGTGATTACGCAATTCAGGCGATTCGTGAAATTCTTGCTACTGCCACACCTGTATTCGGCATCTGTTTGGGGCATCAATTGCTCGCGCTTGCCAGTGGAGCCAAAACGGTAAAAATGAAATTTGGCCATCATGGTGCCAATCACCCTGTTCAGGATCTTGAGTCGGGTGTTGTAATGATTACCAGTCAAAATCATGGCTTTGCCGTGGACGAGTCTTCGTTGCCCGCCAATGTTCAGGCAACTCACAAATCCCTGTTTGATGGATCGCTTCAGGGAATTCGTCGTACAGATGTTCCTGCATTTAGTTTTCAGGGACATCCAGAAGCCAGTCCGGGGCCGCATGATGTTGCACCGCTGTTCGACCAGTTTATTGATGCCATGAAGGCGCGCAAGTAACACGAATACTGGGACTAGAAACAGATTGTGACTTCAGAATTTAAGTGGAAAAAGCAAAATGCCAAAGCGTAGCGACATAAAAAGTATTCTGATCCTGGGTGCTGGACCGATAGTGATTGGTCAGGCCTGTGAGTTTGATTATTCCGGTGCACAGGCCTGTAAGGCGCTCCGGGAAGAAGGTATTCGGGTTATTTTGGTGAATTCTAACCCTGCGACCATCATGACCGATCCGTCAATGGCTGATGCCACCTATATTGAACCTATTACCTGGCGCACTGTTGAGAAAATTATCGAGAAAGAGCGCCCTGATGCGGTGTTGCCGACCATGGGGGGGCAGACTGCACTGAATTGTGCACTGGATCTGGAGCGTCATGGTGTATTAGAGAAATATGGCGTTGAAATGATTGGCGCGAACGCAGATACCATTGATAAGGCCGAAGATCGTGAGCGTTTCGATAAGGCGATGAAAGCCATTGGGCTCGATACGCCTCGTTCTGCTATCGCACACAGCATGGAAGAGGCGCTTCAGGTTCTCGATTCAATCGGATTTCCTTGCATTATTCGCCCCTCATTTACCATGGGCGGCAGCGGAGGAGGTATTGCATATAACCGTGATGAATTCGAAGAAATTTGTGCGCGCGGTCTGGATATGTCGCCCACCAAAGAACTGCTTATTGATGAGTCGTTGATTGGATGGAAAGAATATGAAATGGAAGTTGTTCGAGACAAAAAGGACAACTGCATTATTATTTGCGCTATTGAGAATTTCGATGCGATGGGCGTTCATACGGGCGACTCTATCACTGTAGCGCCAGCCCAAACTTTAACGGATAAAGAATACCAAATCATGCGTAACGCTTCTTTGGCGGTATTGCGTGAGATTGGCGTAGAGACCGGTGGATCCAACGTTCAGTTTGGTATCTGTCCAACAGATGGGCGGATGGTCGTTATTGAGATGAACCCCCGGGTTTCTCGCTCATCGGCTCTGGCGTCTAAAGCAACAGGGTTCCCCATTGCCAAAGTAGCGGCGAAGCTTGCGATTGGATATACCCTGGACGAGCTGATGAATGACATTACTGGTGGAAAGACACCTGCGTCGTTCGAGCCATCCATCGACTACGTTGTAACAAAAATTCCTCGCTTCACGTTTGAAAAGTTTCCTCAGGCTGATGGTCGACTGACGACCCAGATGAAGTCTGTGGGTGAGGTGATGGCTATTGGTCGCACCTTTCAGGAATCTGTGCAAAAGGCTTTGCGTGGGTTGGAGGTGGGCTCTTCCGGATTTGAATCCAAGGTGGATTTTGATTCGGATGAAGCGAAAGACACCATTGTACGTGAATTGAAGACGCCAGGTGCAGAGCGTATTTGGTATGTGGGTGATGCGTTCAGAGCTGGAATGAGCGTTGCTGAAGTCTATAGCTACAGCCATATCGACCCATGGTATCTGGTGCAAATCGAAGATTTAATCAAAGATGAATTGCGCGTTTCCCAGATGGGCAAAGCTGAGCTGGATAAAGAGGCGATGTACCGACTGAAGCGCAAAGGTTTTTCTGATACGCGTCTGGCGGCCTTGATGGGTATTTCTGAAAAGGAATTCCGTCGCATGCGTCACGATTTTGGGGTCAGACCGGTTTACAAGCGGGTGGATACTTGTGCGGCTGAATTTGCTTCTTCTACGGCTTATATGTATTCGACCTATGAGGAGGAGTGCGAGGCGCAACCAACTAATCGTGAAAAAATTGTAGTGATTGGTGGTGGTCCCAACAGGATTGGTCAGGGAATTGAGTTTGATTATTGCTGTGTGCATGCCGCACTGGCGATGCGAGAGGATGGTTATGAAACCATTATGATCAACTGTAATCCTGAGACGGTATCAACTGACTATGATACATCTGACCGGCTTTATTTTGAGCCGATTACTTTGGAAGATGTACTCGAAATTGTTGAGCTGGAAAAGCCTAAAGGGGTAATCGTGCATTATGGCGGCCAAACACCGCTGAAGCTTGCACGAGGATTGGATGATGCCGGCGTGCCGATTATCGGGACTAATCCGGATGCGATTGATCGTGCTGAGGATCGTGAGAGATTCCAGCAGATGATTGTCCGTTTGGGTTTAAAGCAGCCGTCCAACGCGACCGTTCGCAGTCTTGAAGAGGGAATTGTTGCTGCGCGCGAGATCGGATATCCGCTGGTGGTTCGCCCGTCGTACGTGTTAGGTGGACGGGCAATGGAAATTGTTTATAAAGAGGATGAACTGACTCGCTATATGAAAACAGCGGTTAGTGTCTCGAATGATAGCCCTGTTTTGCTGGATCACTTTTTGAATGCGGCCATCGAAGTGGATATTGATGCGGTTTGTGATGGGCAGCAGGTGGTAATCGGTGCCATCATGCAGCACATTGAGCAGGCGGGTGTGCACTCTGGTGACTCGGCGTGCTCATTGCCTCCTTATACCTTGCCGGCAGATGTGCAGGATGGTATGCGTGAAGTGGTGAAGAAAATGGCCCTGGAATTAGGTGTTGTTGGCCTGATGAACGTGCAGTTGGCGTATCAGGATGGCGAGATCTATGTTATTGAAGTCAATCCAAGAGCTTCACGTACCGTTCCGTTTGTGTCCAAGGCGATTGGCGTATCGTTGGCAAAAATTGCCGCCCGCTGTATGGCGGGTACGTCATTGGAAGCGCAGAATTTTGTTGAGGAAATCATTCCCAAACACTTCAGTGTGAAAGAGTCTGTTTTTCCGTTCAAAAAGTTTCCTGGTGTGGATCCGATCCTTGGGCCGGAAATGAAGTCAACCGGTGAGGTGATGGGGATTGGTGACAGCTTTGATGAAGCTTTCGCTAAGGGCGCACTTGCTGCAGGTGAGGTATTGCCAGCGTCGGGAACGGTATTTATCAGTGTGCGTGATGCAGATAAGCCTGGTTTGGCTCAGCTTGGACGCGACTTGATTGAAGTTGGCTTTAGTTTGATCGCTACTGGTGGGACAGCGCGAGCACTTGAGGCGGCTGGTTTACCCGTTCGTTATATTAATAAAGTGAACGAAGGGCGGCCCCACATTGTGGATGCTATCAAGAACGACGAAATCGCGTTAATTATCAATACAACCGAAGGGCGACGCGCTATTGCAGATTCTGCGCAGATTCGCCAATCAGCGCTGCAGAAAAAGGTCACTTATTCTACAACGCTGGCGGGTGGTGAAGCTTTCTGTCGAGCTATCAAATTCGGTCAGGAAAAAACTGTGCGTCGCCTGCAAGATTTGCACTAATCTATTAGTTATTTTTTGAAGCGAGCGTTGGTTTGCCATCGCTCGCTTCGTCGTTATGGTAGGGAAAATTTATGATTAGAGTACCAATGACCGTCAAGGGTGAACTGGCACTGCGAGAAGAATTACAACGTCTGAAGACAGTAGACAGACCGAGAATTATTCAGGCTATCGCGGACGCGAGGGCGCACGGGGATCTTAAAGAAAATGCTGAATATCATGCCGCGCGTGAGCAGCAGAGTTTTGCGGAAGGTCGGATTCAGGAAATCGAATCGAAACTTTCTATGGCTCAAGTCATTGATGTTACTAAAATTGAAAAGACGGGTAAGGTTATATTTGGGACAACCTTGCGTTTGATAAATGTGAATACCGATGAAGAAGTCACCTACTGCATCGTGGGGGATGATGAGGCGGATATTAAGAGTGGAAAAATTTCGGTTTCATCGCCAATTGCCCGGGCTTTGGTCGGGAAGCAGGAAGGTGATGTCGTTTCTATCAGGGTTCCAAGTGGTATTGTAGAATACGAAATCGATCTGGTTGAGCACTTGTAATTTGAATTCCTGAAGTTGACATACAAGGGAGCGTGGCTCCCTTTTTTATTGGGCTGAAAGGAGCCCTGATTATCCTCAAGGGCTTTTAGCAGCGTTACTTGCTCACGCTGTTTCTCTGCAGATTGGATAGTTTTGGGTTTGGCTGTTTGGCTTTGCGTAAGATTATCGCAATTTTTCCAATCACCTGAATAAGCTCTGACTGGGTTTCTTGTACCAGTTCGGCAATAAGTGCGGCTCGATCTTCCCGCTCAGTGAGGGCAATTTTTACTTTGATAAGTTCGTGGTCATTGAGTGCTCTTTCGAGTTCCGCCTTTACGCCATCGGTGATGCCGTTTTCGCTAACGATAACTACCGGATTGAGCGCGTGTGCAATGGCTCGGTATTGCTTTTTTTGGGCTGCCGTCAAAGGCATGTTGAATCTCGCTATCAATGTTCGGATAAATAACCCGAAGAATGTCGGTTGTGGTCCTTATACCTTAAGCTGTGTCCGATGTCTTGTGACTTAAGCACGGCGTTAGGTTAGGGATTGTTCATTGGTTCACGTATAATGTGACTCAATTTGTCCGCTATTCTAGCAGTTTGAAGTCGCAGAGAGAATTCTCTGTAATGCATTTAAATATGAGGTAACAGTTGTGGCCCGATCAAAGTCCAGTGGTCGCTGGTTAAAAGAGCACTTCGATGACCCGTACGTAAAAAAGTCTCAAAAAGATGGGTATCGTTCACGTGCGAGTTATAAATTACTCGAAATTGACGACAAAGATCGTTTGTTAAAGCCAGGTATGTTGGTGGTAGATCTTGGTTCGGCTCCGGGTGGGTGGTCGCAGGTGGCAATGCAGCGAGTAGGTGATCATGGCAAAGTGATTGCCAGTGATATATTGCCAATGGATAGTATCGCGGGTGTTGAGTTTATCCAGGGTGATTTTACTGAGGAGGAGGTGATGGAAAAAATCCTTTCTTCACTAGATGGGCGACAGGCAGACCTTGTAATTTCAGATATGGCCCCCAATATGAGTGGCATGCCTTCGGTGGATATTCCGAAAGCAATGTTTCTGGTAGAGCTGGCATTGGATATGGCTCAGCAGGTATTAAAGCCTGGGGGCGTGTTTGTTGCTAAAGTTTTCCAGGGAGAAGGATTTGATGAGTTGTTGCGTCAGATGCGTCAGAGTTTTACCAAGGTTTATAGTCGTAAGCCGGATGCATCTCGTTCCCGATCAAGAGAGATTTATCAGGTTTGTCAGGGCTTCAAGGGACGAAGTGAGTGAGTTTGGTGCTGCTCGGTGTTGATTGCTCGACTGTTTGTAATTAAATCGCTTTAGGTCTGGGTAAATTGTCTCGAATTTATTCATGTCTGCTGGCTTGCTGTGCATACATGTAGTATGTTTTTCCGGGTGTAAAATAGTCGATAAGGGCTGAGAGGAGTCTCTCTTGAACGATATGGCAAAAAATCTGATTCTTTGGTTGATAATCGCAGCAGTATTGTTGACGGTTTTCAATAATTTTAGTGCGACAAGATCAACGGAATCAGTGGATTACTCCCGATTTGTTGAAATGTATGAGACGGGGCAGGTAAGCAAGGTGGTGATAGATGGCCTCAGCATAGAGGGTGTCAGGCCAGATGGCTCACACTTTGAAACGGTACGTCCGGGCGCACCTGATTTAAATCTGATAGATGATTTGCTCAAGTATAAGGTTTCTATCGAAGGAAAGGAGCCGGAAAAACAAAGCATCTGGACTCAGTTGCTTGTCGCATCGTTTCCAATTTTGGTCATTATTGCGGTTTTTATGTTTTTTATGCGGCAAATGCAAGGGGGCGGAGGCGGAAAAGGGCCGATGTCCTTTGGCAAGAGCAAAGCCCGCTTAATGAGTGAAGATCAGATTAAAACTACGTTTGCTGATGTGGCAGGGGTCGATGAGGCCAAGGAAGATGTAAAAGAGTTGGTTGAGTTTTTGCGGGATCCCAGCAAGTTCCAGCGTTTGGGCGGAAAGATACCGCGAGGCGTTCTGATGGTGGGGCAGCCGGGAACAGGTAAGACTCTGTTGGCAAAGGCTATTGCTGGAGAGGCAAAAGTTCCATTCTTTTCTATCTCCGGATCTGATTTCGTTGAGATGTTTGTTGGTGTCGGAGCTTCTCGTGTTCGAGACATGTTTGAGCAAGCCAAAAAGCAATCTCCCTGTATCATCTTTATCGATGAAATTGATGCTGTAGGGCGTCATCGTGGTGCCGGTTTGGGTGGCGGGCATGATGAAAGGGAGCAGACACTTAATCAGTTGTTAGTCGAAATGGACGGCTTTGAGGGTAACGAAGGGGTTATTGTTATTGCGGCAACCAACCGTCCCGATGTATTGGATCCTGCATTGTTAAGGCCGGGACGTTTTGATCGTCAGGTCGTGGTTGGATTGCCGGATGTGATTGGTCGGGAGCAGATTCTGAAAGTGCATATGCGTAAGGTTCCATTGGATGATGATGTTGAGCCTGCGTTGATTGCCAGGGGAACTCCGGGTTTTTCCGGTGCTGATATGGCCAATCTTGTAAATGAAGCAGCCCTATTTGCAGCACGAGCCAATAAGCGCACTGTGTCAATGGCGGAGTTTGAGTTAGCGAAAGACAAAATCATGATGGGCGCAGAACGCAAGTCTATGGTGATGTCCGAAAACGAGAAGCGAAACACGGCGTATCATGAAGCAGGGCATGCCATCGTCGGTCGTTTAATGCCGGAACATGATCCTGTATACAAGGTAAGTATTATTCCCCGTGGGCGTGCATTGGGGGTAACTATGTTTTTGCCAGAGGCGGATCGTTACAGTCACAGCAAACGTTTTCTTAATAGTCAGATATGTAGCCTTTTTGGCGGCCGTATCGCAGAAGAGTTGACGCTAGGGTTTGAGGGAGTAACCACCGGGGCATCGAATGATATTAAGCGTGCTACGGAAATTGCGCGGAACATGGTCACCAAATGGGGGTTGTCTGAAAAACTGGGTCCTCTGATGTATGATGATGATCAGGAAGAGGTGTTTCTGGGGCGTAGCGCGGGCGCACATCACAAGGTGTTTGCACCAGAAACGGCACAGCGTATTGATGAAGAGATCCGCTCCATTATTGATGCCTGCTATGATCAGTCCAAAGCTATTCTGGTTGAGAACATGGATAAGCTGCATTTAATGGCTGAGGCGCTCATGACCTATGAGACCATAGATGCCAGTCAAATTGATGATATTATGCAGGGCAAAGCCCCCAAGCCGCCTAAGGGCTGGACCGGCAATGGTGGGTCTACCGGTGCGGGTGGACAAGCATCTTCTGGTGCACAGGGAGAGGCTGAGGTTGATATTGGGAATGCGGCGGGCGAGCACTGACCAATTGTTGGCTTTGGTTCTGCAATACTGAATTAAAGAAGGCGCTCCTTGCGGGCGCTTTCTTTTTTATTCGGAAAGATTTTGGTTTGATGTGTGTAAGATGCGACGGGTGGTTGACGTGTTAGATTCATTGCGTTTGTCTGGTGGGCGTGAATTGGTATTCGATCGCCCACACATCATGGGAATATTGAATGCAACGCCTGATTCATTTTCTGATGGGGGGCGCTTTACTAATGTTGAAAACGCACTTAAGCATGCGGAACAAATGGTGCTAAATGGTGCAACTATTTTGGATATTGGGGGGGAATCTACTCGTCCTGGCGCGTTGCCCGTTTCGGTAGAGGAGGAGTTGGCCCGAGTCTGCCCTCTCGTAGAAAAAATCACTTCCTCCCTCGACGTGGTTGTATCTGTTGACACTAGTTCGCCAGAGGTTATGCGGGAGTCAGTGTCTGTGGGAGCGCACATGATTAACGATGTCAGAGCGCTTTCCCGGGACGGTGCTGAGCAGACGGTGTTGGAGTTGAACGTTCCTGTCTGTTTGATGCATATGCAGGGGCATCCAGCGTTAATGCAGGTGGAGCCGACATATGAGCGTGTGGTTGACGAAGTGTTTTCGTTTTTGCAGTCGCGCATTGATGCGCTTACCGCGCAAGGGTTTGATCGGAGTCAGATCATTATTGATCCCGGGTTTGGTTTTGGGAAAACGCTAGAGCATAATCAGTGCTTGTTTCGAGCTTTGGATCGCTTTTTGGACTTGGAAGTTCCGTTGCTCGTGGGGGTATCGCGCAAGACGATGATTGGCGCAATCACTCGGCGAGATATTGCTGATCGGATGGTTGGTAGTGTGGTTGCAGCTGCGCTGGCTAACCTAAAAGGTGCAAATATTTTGCGTGTTCACGATGTTTCAGAAACTCGTGACGCGTTGAAAATTGTTAATGCTCTGATGTAGATGAGGATGTTATGAGCGAGCGTAAGTATTTTGGTACCGATGGAATTCGCGGAAAAGTAGGAGATAGTCCGATAACGCCGGAGTTTGTGCTTCGTTTGGGTTGGGCTGTGGGTTGCCTTTTTAAAACTAAAGGGCAGCGTAGCAAGATTCTAATTGGCAAGGACACTCGCATATCGGGGTATATGTTTGAGTCGGCACTAGAAGCTGGTTTGTCGGCAGCAGGTGTTGATGTTGGATTGCTGGGGCCTATGCCAACACCTGCGATTGCCTATTTAACACGGACATTTCGGGCGTCAGCGGGAATTGTTATCAGTGCATCCCATAATCCCCATTATGACAATGGTATAAAGTTTTTCTCTTCAACGGGTCATAAGCTGGATGATGCTGTTGAGAATGAGATTGAGCGCCGTCTGGAGCAGAATATTAAAGTGGTGGAATCTGCTGAGCTGGGGAAAGCTTTCAGGGTGAATGATGCAGAGGGGCGGTACATTGAATATTGTAAAAGTACGGTGCCTTCAAGTTTGACCTTGAGGGGCATGAAAATAGTGCTGGATTGTGCACATGGTGCGAACTATAAAGTAGCACCATTGGTTTTTGAAGAACTGGGTGCAGAAGTAATCCCGGTCGCCGTAAAGCCGAATGGGTTAAATATCAATGATGGTGTCGGCTCTACTCATCCTGAAAGCCTCGTTCAAGCAGTAAAAGATAATCAGGCTGATCTTGGTATTGCCTTTGACGGGGATGGTGATCGGGTGGTGATGGTTGACCAGGATGGCGCTATTGTTGATGGTGATGAGCTTATCTATATTATTGCAGCAAATAGACATCGGACAAACCGATTGGGTGGTGGTGTTGTTGGCACACTGATGACAAATTTCGGAGCCGAGCTTGCATTTGCGCAGCTAGGGATTCCCTTTGAGCGCGCAAAGGTCGGGGATCGCTATGTGATGGAAATGCTGGTGAGAAATGGCTGGCTGCTTGGGGGGGAAGGTTCCGGGCATATTGTTTGTCTGGATAATGCTACAACAGGTGATGCTATTATTTCTGCGCTTCAGGTGCTTCTGGCTATGTGGCAGGAAGGTCGTACATTGGGTGAATTGAAATCAGGTATGACAAAATTGCCGCAGAAAATGCTCAATGTTCGAGTGGCCAAGAAGTTTGATCCGCTGTTGAATCCGTTGGTGGAGCGAGAAATGCGTATGGTCACCGATCGTTTAAATGGCCAAGGAAGGGTTCTGTTGCGGCCGTCCGGTACTGAACCCGTGATTCGCGTGATGGTGGAAGGTTTTGATGCTCCGTTGGTGCACGAGTTGGTTGAGCATCTTGCCGGTGTCGTTGCCAAAGCAAGTAGTGATTGATTTACTTTGGGCATGGCTTTAACTGGTCGGGTGGTCATTTATCTTTCCCTTGTATCTTGGTTTTAACTTGGGTAGTATTTGCGCCTCGTAAAATCGGAGATTGTGATGCGAAGGAAAATAGTAGCGGGTAACTGGAAAATGAATGGCGATTCGGCGTTCATTGCGAAAATTATTCCCGCGCTAGAAAATGTTGCTGTTGCCGATGGCAATGCCATAGTCATTGCTCCTCCGTATCCGTACTTGCTGTCAGTGTCTCAGGCAATTGGATCCAATCGACTGAGTTTGGCGGCACAGGATGTTGCTTATACCGAAAATGGCGCTTTTACCGGTGCTGTATCGGCATCAATGCTGGCTGACGTAGGGTGTTCTTATTGTATCGTTGGGCATTCTGAGCGGCGTGCGTTGTTTGGTGAGACAGATGCCTATGTTGCTTTAAAAATAGATCGTCTGCATGAGGTGGGTATTGTTCCTATCGTTTGTGTGGGTGAGACGCTTGAGCAGCGAGAGTCCGGTTTGACGCTTTCGGTTGTTGAGCAGCAGGTAAGGTTGGCGGTTGGTCATTTGTCTGCTGATATGCTCAGTCGAGTGGTTTTGGCGTATGAGCCTGTATGGGCTATTGGTACAGGAAAGACAGCCTCTCCGCAGGATGCTCAGGAAGTGCACGCACACATTCGTGGGGTGCTGGCTTCGATTGCTGGTGATGTTGCAGAAAGAATTTCGATTTTGTATGGCGGGAGTGTTAAGTCCTCTAATGCGTCGGAACTGTTTTCGCAAAAAGATGTTGATGGCGGGTTAATTGGTGGTGCATCGTTGGATGCGTCAGATTTTAGTAGAATTTGTAGTTTGCTGAGCTGATATTATGGAATGGATGGAGACATTAGTTTTGGTCGTTCATGTGCTCGTGTCCGTTGCGCTGATCGGTTTGGTTCTGATCCAGCATGGCAAAGGCGCGGATGCAGGTGCAGCGTTTGGTAGTGGTGCGTCACAGACTGTATTTGGTAGTCAGGGGACCGGTAGTTTCTTAACTCGACTGACAACCTGGTTTGCTGTGATTTTTTTCATCACGAGTTTTTCTCTGGGTGTATTTGCAAAGCAAAAAGCTCAAATTTCTATGCAACAAGGTATTGCACTTCCTGTCGTTAAAGAGGAAAATGCGCCCGCTAACGAAGCCGAACAAAATTCGGCGACGAAAGAGCCAGTATTGGTTGAGCCTGCTTCCACCTCAAGTGAAGCTGACAATAAGGCCCCTGTTCTGGAATAAGTTTTAAATATTGGTTGATGTGCTCAGCCAATAAAAAGAAATGCCGAAGTGGTGGAATTGGTAGACACGCTATCTTGAGGGGGTAGTGGCGTAAGCCGTGCCGGTTCAAGTCCGGCCTTCGGTACCATTATTTGATTGGCGGTTTGGTTAAAACTTGACCGAAAAGTTTTACGGACCTATAATCTACGCGCAATCCTTGGGAGATTCTGAGGTTTGTGTAAAAGGCCCCTCAAAGAAGGGGCTTTTTGTTATGTGATGTGGGCTTTATGCCCATTTTTTGTTTGTGTCGTGCGTGCGGTTTGCAGAGAGAGGGGTTTTTGTCAGCGAAATTTCGTTTATTGGATGAATTAATTCGGCCTGTTGTTGAAGGGCTAGGGTACGAGTGCTGGGGTATTGAGTTTATTGCTCAAGGCAAAAACTCGTTGCTGAGAATTTACATCGACAAAGAAGCCGGAATTCTGCTCGAGGACTGTGAGGTTGTCAGTCGTCAGGTAAGCGGTGTGCTGGATGTTGAAGATCCAATCAGCGAGGAATATACGCTGGAGGTTTCTTCTCCCGGAATGGACAGACCACTTTTTACATTAAGTCAGTATCAACGCTGGGTTGGTAGTGTTGTTCAGTTGAAGTTACGGATGGCTTTCGAAGGGCGTCGCAAATACAAAGGCTTGCTGAAAGATGTCGAAGGCGAAGATATTGTACTTGTTGTGGATGATCATGAGTACCTGCTTCCTCTGGATAGTATCGAAAAAGCGAATGTCGTACCGCAGTTTGAATAAAGAAAAGGGTTGAGGACGGAAAACGCAATGAATAAAGAAATATTGCAAGTTGTAGAAGTTGTCTCCAACGAAAAAGGCGTTGATAAAGGCGTAATTTTTGAAGCAATTGAACTTGCTTTGGCGACGGCCACTAAAAAACGCTATGAAGAGGAAGAGACAGCAGACATTCGCGTTGTTATCAATCGTAAAACTGGGGAGTATGAAACCTTCCGTAGCTGGACGGTTGTAGATAATGATTCTGTGCCTGCACTGGGTACCGATTTGACGCTTGAAGAGGCGGCGGAGAAAGATGCATCGCTAAAAGCGGGCGACGTCTACGAAGAGAAAGTCGCTTCAATTGAGTTTGGTCGTATCGGGGCTCAGGCAGCTAAGCAAATAATTGTTCAGAAAGTGCGGGAAGCTGAGCGCGCAAAATTGGTTGATGGTTATCGCCAGAAAGTGGGTGAGCTTGTTGCGGGTACGGTCAAGAAAGTAACTCGAGACAATTTGATAATTGATCTCGGTAATAATGCCGAAGCATTGTTGCCGCGAGATCAGTTGATTCCTCGCGAAGTGTTTCGCATGGGGGATCGGGTAAGGGCGTTGTTGCGTGAAATTCGCATGGACGCTCGTGGTCCGCAACTCATGCTGAGCCGTACCTGTCCGGAAATGCTGATGGAGCTGTTTCGGATAGAGGTGCCCGAAATCGCTGAAGAAGTCATTGAAATTCGCGGCGCAGCTCGCGACCCCGGATCTCGTGCAAAAATTGCGGTCAAGACCAATGATGGTCGAATTGATCCTGTTGGCGCTTGTGTAGGTATGCGTGGCGCCAGGGTTCAGGCGGTATCTGGTGAGCTGGGTGGCGAAAGGATTGATATCGTATTGTGGGATGACAATCCTGCTCAGCTGGTAATAAATTCTATGGCACCCGCTGAAGTGGCTTCCATTGTTATTGATGAGGATTCTCATTCGATGGCAGTGGCAGTGGCTGCAGAGAATCTCGCTCAGGCTATTGGCCGCAGTGGGCAAAACGTCAGACTGGCCAGTGAGTTGACTGGCTGGGAACTCAATGTCATGACAGAGGAAGAGGCTGGCCGCAAGCAGGAAGAAGAGCTTGGGCGTTACGTGAAACTTTTTGTGAACCGGTTGGGAGTCGATGAAGAATTGGCTGCGGTACTGGTTGAGGAAGGTTTTACATCTTTGGAAGAAATCGCTTACGTTCCATTAGAGGAAATGTTGGCAATTGATGGTTTTGATGAAGCTTTGGTGAATGAACTTCGGTCTCGCGCGAAGGATAAATTGTTGCATCAGGCACTTGCATCAGAAGAAATTTTGGAAAGTAGTGAGCCAGCTGAAGATTTGCTCTCTATGGAGGGAATGGATAAACATTTGGCACTCGTATTGGCCAGTCGTGGCATTGTAACGATGGAAGATCTTGCTGAGCAGTCCATTGAGGATTTGCTCGATATCGAAGGTATGGACGAAACGCGCGCAGGGCAACTGATTATGACTGCCCGTGCTCCCTGGTTTGAAAATCAATAGATAAGGGACGCGTTTAGGAGAACCGGTTATGTCAGAAGTTACTGTAAAACAATTAGCCCAAGATGTGGGCGTGCCCATAGATAAATTGCTTCGTCAGATTGCTGATGCAGGTTTACCGCAAAAAGCGGCGACCGATGCAGTCTCTGATACTGAAAAGCAGTCGTTATTGGTGCACCTTAAGCGTAGTCACGGGGAAGCAGATTCCGAGCCGAGCCGTATTACCCTGACCAGAAAGACCACCACTACATTAAAGATGGCGGGTAATCAGGGAAAGACCAAAACTGTAAATGTCGAAGTGCGTAAAAAACGTACTTATGTTAAACGCAGCGAGGTTATGTCGAATCAGGAAGTGGAGCAAGAGAAGCTTGCAGAGTCTCCTGTAGTCGAACAAGTGGCTGTTCCCGAAGTGGAGGTTCAGTCGGAGGTGGTGGCGGTCGCGTCACCTGCTTCGGAAGTCAGTGCTCCCGAAGCTGATTTGGCGAAGAGCGAGGTGTCTGCCGCAGAAGCAGTAGAAGTTGCTGTTGAAGAAACGGTTATTTCTGATGATTCAGCTGTTGAAAAAGACGTGCCAGAAGTAAAAGTGCATGCCAAGGTTCAGCCTAAGGGCACTGAAACCGCTGAAGAGAAGAAGCCTCATAAGAAAAAAGGTCGACCGCTTGATGCTGACTCGGATGATGATAAGCCGCGTCGTGAAAAGCAGAAGTCTGCAGGGCATCGCCCGCCCAAGGCAAAAGATGAAGTCTTTGTAGCTGCGATTGTTGTTGATGACGAAGAGGAAGAAGTTCGTCGGCCTCAACGCATTCAGCGTCGGAAAAAGACCAAGAGCAAGCGTCCTGCTGAGATTAGCTCGGCTCCAATGGTGCATGAAGTCGTTATCCCTGAAACCATTACCGTTGCTGATCTGGCCAATAAAATGTCCGTTAAGGCTGTTCAGGTGATCAAGGTCTTAATGGGAATGGGGGTAATGGCCACTATCAATCAGGCGATAGAGCAAGAAACGGCAGCGCTGATTGTTGAAGAAATGGGCCATAAGGTTAAATTGCTGAAGGAAGATGCGCTGGAAACAGCTGTGCTTTCAGCGATTGATTACGAAGGTGAGCAGGTGGAGCGAGCACCTGTAGTCAGTGTCATGGGGCATGTTGACCATGGTAAGACTTCTTTGTTGGATTACATTCGTCGTGCGAAGGTTGCCGCAGGTGAGTCGGGTGGAATTACCCAGCATATCGGTGCATATCATGTTGAAACGGATCGCGGCATGATCTCCTTCCTGGATACGCCTGGCCACGCAGCGTTTACCGCGATGCGTGCACGTGGCGCACAATGTACTGATATCGTTATATTGGTTGTTGCCGCAGATGATGGTGTGATGCCTCAGACTGAAGAGGCGGTACAGCATGCGCGCTCAGCAGGTGTTCCTATCGTGGTTGCTGTCAATAAAATTGATAAGCCTGCTGCTGATCCAGATAGAGTAAAAAATGAATTAGCGGGCCGTGATGTTGTGCCTGAAGACTGGGGCGGCGACGTTCAGTTCGTTAATGTGTCTGCGCATACGGGTGAAGGTATTGATGATCTGTTAGATGCAGTATTGCTTCAGGCAGAAATTCTTGAGCTGAGAGCCGTTCCTTCTGCGCCTGCCAAAGGTGTAGTGGTTGAGTCGAGTCTTGATCGTGGTCGCGGAGCGGTTTCTACCGTATTGGTACAAAACGGTACCTTGCGTCAGGGCGATATGGTTATTGCCGGAATGTATTACGGTAAAGTTCGGGCGATGCTGGATGAAAATGGCAAGCGAGTAGAATCAGCGGGCCCATCTATACCAGTAGAAATTCTCGGTCTGAATGGTACACCTGATGCGGGTGATGATTTTGTTGTGGTCGCAGATGAGCGCAAAGCGCGTGAGCTGGCTGATTTCAGACAGATCAAGCATCGTGCCAGCCGCTTGCAGCGCCAACAAACGACGTCACTGGAAAATATATTCCAGCATCTCAAAGATGGCGAAACCAAGAGTCTCAATATCGTACTAAAAACGGATGTTCGGGGTTCTCTTGAGGCCTTGACTGCGTCATTGGCTGATATCGGTAACAGCGAAGTTCAGGTCAAGATCGTAGCCAGCGGTGTAGGCGGTATTACTGAAACAGATGCTAACCTCGCACTTGCGACCGATTCGATTCTTATTGGTTTCAATGTTCGTGCAGACGGAACCGCCAAGAAGCTGATCGAAGATGAAGGTATGGATCTACGCTATTACAGTGTCATCTATAACATCATTGACGATGTCAAGCAGGCACTGACCGGGATGCTGGCACCTGAATATCGTGAAGATATTGTGGGTATTGCTGATGTTCGCGAAACGTTCCGTTCACCGAAATTTGGACAGGTAGCGGGCTGTATGGTGCTTGAAGGATCAGTGCATCGTAATAAGCGTATTCGTGTTCTGCGGGATAACATCGTTATCTTTGAAGGCGAGCTGGAATCATTGCGTCGCTTTAAAGACGATGTTAGTGAAGTTCGTGCAGGGACAGAATGTGGTATCGGTGTGAAGAACTATGACGTTAAGGTTGGCGATAAGATTGAGGTCTTCGACAAAATTAAAGTTGAACGCACCTTGTCTTGATCTCTGATTAACGTGAAGAATTAAAATGCCGAGAGAATTTAGTCGTTTAGACCGTATAGCGGATCAGATGCAGCGCGAGCTTGCTAATCTGGTTCGTAACTCAATGAAAGATCCGCGTTTGGGTATGGTAACGATAAATGGTGTGCGTGTTGCGAAAGATCTAGGATACGCTGACGTTTATATTACTTTGCTAAGTGTTGATGAAGTCTTTGAGTCGTCTCCGGAAGTAAAAGAGACTTTGGCCGTGTTAAATCACGCGGCCGGATTTCTTCGCTCTGAACTGGGGCGCCTGATGATGCTGCGAGTGATTCCTCGTTTGCGTTTTCACTTTGACAGCTCGGTAGGCTATGGGCGTCATATGAGCTATCTGATTCGCGAAGCTCGTGAAAAAGATCAGGAAGATGCGCAAAGTCGTGGTGATGTCTCTGAGGAATCAGGGACGCCAGAGGAGTAATCGAATTGGCGCGTAGACATAAGGGACGCTTGCTTAATGGTGTGCTGTTGCTGGATAAGCCTATGGGATTATCCAGTAATGATGTCTTGCAGCGTGTTCGAAGACTATATGGTGCTGCTAAAGCAGGTCATACCGGTAGCCTGGATCCGTTGGCTACCGGTGTGCTACCTATTTGTTTTGGTGAAGCCACCAAATTTTCGCAATATTTGCTTGATGCAGACAAAGCCTATGTGACCACGGCGACGTTGGGTGTTGTGACGACGACGTCCGATAGTGAGGGTGAAATCCTTCGCACGAATGTGGTGCCGGAATATTCAAAGGACTTTATCGAAGACGTCTTGAATCAGTTTCGTGGTGAGTCACAGCAAATTCCTTCCATGTTTTCGGCTCTGAAGCACCATGGTCGCCCGCTATATGAGCTTGCTCGCCGGGGGGTTGAGGTTGAGAGAGAAGCTCGATCGATCAATATCAGTTCGTTGACGCTCTTGGGGAGCACTTCCGATACCTTGTCGTTGGAGGTGTATTGCTCCAAAGGAACCTATATCCGCAATCTGGTAGAAGATATCGGTGAGGTGTTGGGTTGTGGTGCTCACGTATCCATGTTGCGCCGGATTAAAGCGGGCCCTTTCGGGATTGATGAGTGCTTTACGTTGGAGCAGCTGATTGATCAAAGAGCGCAAGGCGGTGGTGCTTTGATTGACATGAATTTGCTTCCGGTAGACGTTGTTTTAGCAGATTTTCCGAAAATAAGTATAAATTCTGAGCTTGGCAGGTCGATATTACATGGCCAACCCGTTAAAATACCGTCCGGTTTTATGCCCGGTATGGGCAGAATTTATATTGAAGGCGACTTTGTCGGAATGGGCGAAGTTGACCAGGATGATGTATTAGCTCCAAAACGACTTTTTTCCAGTAATTGACCTGATCAGTCAGGCCTGTTTGTTGGAAAAGAAGTGTTTTGAGCTATAGGCTGTGGCTGTAAATATGCGTGGTCGCGCCTTTTCTTAATGATAAGCATATTGAGGAGAAAAACATGGCACTTAATGCCGAAGAAAAATCACAGATTGTTAACGATTATCAGCGCGGCCAGGCTGACACCGGTTCTCCGGAAGTTCAGGTTGCGTTGTTGACAGCAAACATTAATAAACTTCAGGGCCACTTTAAAGGCAACATACATGATCACCACTCACGTCGTGGTTTGATTCGTATGGTTAACCAGCGTCGTAAGCTGCTGGACTACCTGAAGCGTAAAGATGTTGCTCGTTACGCTGATTTGATTGCTCGTCTGGGTCTGCGTCGTTAATTGCAAACCATGTTCGGGTTATAAAAGAGCCGGGCCATCGCTTTATGCGATGCCCGGTTCTTTTTTTTAAGCACAAGCCATTATAAAAGATAAAAATTGTTGAGTGTTTGTTCAGAGTTGACGCTATATTTAGTAGTCGTAACTTGGAATGGCGCCAAAAGAATTTATGCAAAATAGAAGTGCAGGTGGATGAACGCATTGCCTGACTTGTTTGGTTCGCAAATAGAATTAAAGCGCTCGTAAGAGACGTACGTAACAAATTCAAGCCAAGCCTGTAAATAGTGTGCCGATGCGAGGCACGATAGAATATAAAATTGGAAAGGAGCTACCGTGAATCCGGTAACAAAAACGTTTAAATATGGTAATTCAACAGTCACCTTGGAAACGGGCCGCGTTGCTCGTCAGGCTACAGGTGCGGTATTGGTCACGATGGATGATATCGTGGTATTGGCAACAGTAGTTGCCGCTAAAGATGTGTCACCCAAACAGGACTTTTTCCCACTTTCTGTCCATTACCAGGAAAAAATGTATTCGGTAGGGCGTATTCCTGGTGGATATATCAAGCGGGAAGGTCGTCCCAGTGATAAAGAAACACTGACCTCTCGTCTGATTGATCGTCCCATTCGTCCTTTATTTGCTGACGGCTTCATGAACGAAGTTCAGGTTGTTTGTACCGTTATGTCTGCAAACAAGGAAACCGATTCGGATATTGCTGCGATGATTGGTACTTCCGCGGCACTTGCTATTTCCGGTGTTCCCTTTAATGGGCCAATTGGTGCTGCGCGTGTAGGTTTTACTGATGAAGATGGTTATGTTTTGAATCCCGGATTCAAAGCACTGGAAACCTCTTTGCTAGACATGGTGGTAGCTGGAACAAAAGATGCTGTGTTGATGGTTGAGTCCGAAGCTAAGGAGTTAACTGAAGACGAAATGCTTGGCGCGGTATTGTTCGGACACCAGCAGATGCAGGTTGTGGTTGATGCTGTGAGCGAATTCGCCGCTGAGGTGGGGACGCCGAAATGGGATTGGCAAGCACCCGCTAAAAATATTGAACTGTTGGACAAGATCGGTTCAGCATTTGGTGAACAGATTAGTGCCGCTTACACTGTCAGTGATAAAAAAGAGCGTTATGGTCGTCTGGGCGAGCTGCGTACACAGGCAATTGAAACGCTTTCCGGTGATGAGGGTCAGCCTTCAGCAGATGAAGTGAAGTCTCTTTTCAATGTACTGGAAAAAGATGTTGTTCGTGGCCGTATTATTAAGGGTGAGCCACGTATTGATGGCCGCGATAATAAAACGGTACGTGCTATCAAGGTTGAAGTGGGCGTGTTGCCTAATGCACACGGTTCTGCGCTCTTTACTCGTGGTGAGACTCAGGCGATTGTCGCGGCTACACTTGGAGCCATTCGTGACGCACAAACGATTGATGCACTGGAAGGTGAGCGTAAAGACAACTTCATGTTGCACTACAACTTCCCTCCTTTCTCGGTAGGTGAGTGCGGTCGTATGGGGTCACCCGGTCGTCGTGAAATCGGTCATGGCCGATTGGCCAAACGCGGTGTTCAAGCTGTGATGCCTGGTACCGAAGACTTCCCCTACGCGATTCGCGTTGTTTCTGAAATTACTGAATCTAACGGCTCCAGCTCTATGGCCAGCGTGTGCGGAAGCAGCCTGGCTCTGATGGATGCGGGTGTACCAGTAAGCGCGCCTGTGGCAGGTATTGCCATGGGGCTGGTTAAAGAAGGTAACGAGTTTGCGGTTTTAACCGATATTCTGGGTGATGAAGATCATCTCGGCGATATGGATTTTAAAGTTGCGGGAACCTCGGAAGGGGTGACGGCACTTCAAATGGATATCAAGATTGAAGGTATAACCGAAGAAATTATGGAAAATGCGTTGCAGGCAGCTCACGAAGCGCGTTTGCACATTCTTGGTGAAATGGCGAAAGTCATCAACGAACCAAGAAATGCAGTGTCGGATAAAGCGCCCACGATGTTGATGATGAAAATTCATCCAGATAAGATCCGCGAAGTGATCGGTAAAGGCGGTGCAACTATTCGTTCTATTTGCGAAGAAACGAGCGCGTCCATTGATTTGGAAGATGATGGTAGTGTTCGAATTTACGGCGAGACGGCGAGTGCGGCACAGGCGGCTCAAAACCGTATTATGGAAATTACTGCTGAAGCTGAAGTGGGCACAATCTACAAAGGCAAGGTTGAGCGAATTGTCGACTTTGGTGCCTTCGTAAATATTCTTCCCGGTAAAGATGGTTTGGTTCATATTTCACAAATATCTACCGAGCGTGTTAATAGCGTGACCGACTATTTGAAAGAAGGTCAGGAAGTGTTTGTTAAGGTCATGGACATAGACAATCGTGGCCGCATCAAATTGAGCATGAAAGATGTGACAGAGGATGAGAAGGCTGGCGCCTGATCTATTCCGTTACATTTAAAAAGGCGGCCTTGAGCCGCCTTTTTTGTGTCGGATGTTTTCTACCTGAGGTTATTGAGACTTGGATTTTGCAGTAGTAAAAGCAATGGGGTCATCGAGAAATTTCAGCAGCGTCTCGCGAAAGTTTTGGTAGGCAAAAGTAGCCGTATGTCTGGTTTCTGTCGTGAGTAGGGCTTTGGGAGGCCGAGCGGCTTTAAATAATGACATTCCATGTGCGTAAGGGATGATCTCGTCCTGGGTGCTATGAATAAATAGCGTGGGTGTAGGGGAAAGCCGACTAACGCTTTCGATGGGCTCGTAGTCGTTTGTAATGAGCCACGATAGTGGGTACTGGAATGGCCATGTCAGCCAGAATTGACCTAGTTTCTCCCGACTGATGGCGCGAAATCCGGTAAGTCCTGCATCTATAACAATTCCTTTTACGCCGTCTTCAGGTAAGTGTTGGGCGCTCGCTGTGACAATGGTAATGGCTGCCCCCATGCTTTGCCCCATAAGATACTTTGGAGTGTGTGTAAATTCTGGTTGATGGGTAACCCAGTGATAGCCTGTAGCGGCATCCAGTATGGCTCCAGAAAGCTCTGGCGAGCCTTCCGATTTTCCAAACCCGCGATAATCCAGACAAAATACGCTGTATCCTCGCTCGGGAAGCCAGATCACATTGGCAACATGCGTGCTGATGTTCTCTGCGTTGCCATGTAAATAATACACGATACCTTTGGGTGGATAGGGGGCATTTAACAGCCAGCCATGCAATTTAACGCCATCGTTGCTTTCAAGATAGATGTCCTGGTAGTTAACGCCCGCTTCTTCAGGGGTGAAAACATGCGCTGGGTATGGATAAAACAACAGGCTACTGCAGCCGGAAAAAAATGCAGCTGATGCGCAAAAGAATATTAAACGGAGTATTGAATAGCTCGTTATAAGTGTACGAAAAACAGTCATTTGGTTGATTTGTAGTCACAAAAGCGAGTAATAAAGATTAAATATGGTAATTGAATTGAAATGTACAGACTTATCTTCTTTAATAAAAGCACTCCTCGCGACATGCTTTAAGTTTTCCAGGGTATGGAAATAGAATGTGTCCGTCTTAGATGGGGCGGCGCACATAGGCGTTGCGAAATGGAGAACTGGAATAACTCTAAATCAAAGAGGATTTGCTATGAAGAAATTGTTAGTTGCTGCAGGTTTAATGACGGCGTCGCTGACTGCTTTTGCTGAAGCGCCAGGTGGTCCTGGGTGTGGATGGGGGAATATGCTCCTGAATGGCCAAAAAGGCTTGCCGATGCATCTTCTTGCAACTATTACCAACGGTACCTCAGGAAACAACACTTTTGGTATGACATCTGGTACTAACGGATGTTCTGTAGGTGGTACGTTAACCTATGGTGGCAAGTCTATGATTGATCTCTCATCTATCATGGATGAGTTTTCAGAAGACGTAGCACGCGGCCACGGTGATGCCATGACAACAATCGCGGTAGCTCTGGATGTTCAAGCAGAAGATCGCGTTGTATTTAATGAGGTCATGCACGAGAATTTTACCGCTATCTTTACGGCAGAGGATATGACAGCAGAAGACGTTATGGTTAACGTTCTTGCTGTAATGAAGTCCGACAGCCGTCTGGCGAAATACGCAGCCTAATCGGCCTATGCAGAAAACGCCCGGCATGTTGTCGGGCGTTTTTTTTGCACTTGATTTTAACATGGATGCCAATCAGGGTTGCGAATGCTGTTTAGATACGTAGTGTTCATTGTAGGTATATTTCTTAATTTCCCCATTCTTGCAGAGCCGGTCGTAAAATCATCCAGTGCGATTTATCAACAAAAGGCTATCGCATTGTCACTCGCCAATGATCCTCTCTGGCTCGCGTTAATTCACTACTATCCTGCGACTTTTAGTTCATCTGGTTTTAAAAGCTACGTAGATGATGCTGGTTTTTTTCTCTCGGTTAGTGGCGAAACGGACCCACAGGCCGAGCTGCTGACAACGATCAATGCCTTATTCGCAGCGGTAACCCAGCCCGACGAGCACGCTATTTGTCGCTTTCCATACCGGGCAAAATGGATTCAGGAACAGCTGGGCATTTCAGCTAATGACTTCCCTGACGTGAGCTGCACGGATTACCAGCAATGGCGGGAACAGGTAAATGCGGTAAAAGCATCGCTTATTTTTCCGGCGGCTTATCTTAACAGCCCCTCATCGATGTTCGGTCATACCTTGCTACGGTTCGATCCTGCTGATGTCGATTCAGGAAGCGACTGGTTATCCTGGGCACTGAATTTTGGTGCCAACATCAATATGGAAGATAACTCACTCTTTTATGCGTATCGTGGATTAGCGGGGGGCTATCCGGGGGTTTACAACATGATGCGTTATTTTGAAAAGATCAAAGAGTACAACTACATGGAAAATAGAGATATGTGGGAGTACCAACTTAATCTGACTCAAGATGAGGTTGATCGAATGCTTTCTCACGTGTGGGAGTTGAAAAATATTAATTTTGATTACTATTTTTTAGATGAGAACTGTTCTTTTCGTTTACTTGAGTTACTGGAGCTGGTTCGACCAGAAAGCCGGTTGATAGAAAAGTTTCCTTTGGCGACGATTCCCATTGATACCGTCAGGGCCGTGATTGAAGAGGAGTTTGTTGCGCGGCGAGTATTTCGCCCCAGCGAGGCTTTGGTTCTGAATGAAAGAATCCATGGATTAAATGATGACGAAAAGCGTTTGGCGAAGGCGCTGGCTGAAGATGCTACGTTGCTTGACGATGAGCCTTTTCTCTCGCTGAGCGATGATCGAAAAGGTGAGGTGGTGCAAGTGGCATATAGCTACGCCCGCTTTGAGCAACGGAAAGTGGCGCGTGACACCTCAATGGCAAAGCGTAGTTTTCAGCTGCTTCAGGCGTTGAATAAGACACCTTCCAAGCCGGTTTCTGTTCCTGTCCCCGCCGCACCGGATTTGGGTCACAAATCGTCACTTTTGGGTGTGGGCGGAGGATATCAGGACGACCGGTTTTACTCTCGATTAACGTATCGCTACAACTATCATGATTTGCTGGACCGCATTGAGGGTTACCAGCAGGGTGCAGCCATTATGGCGGGAAGACTTGATTACCGACATTATGAAGGTGGGCTGGGTCAGTTAGAGCGACTTGATGTGATTGATATTTTCTCATTGTCAGATTGGAATTTGTTTATGCACAGTCCTTCATGGCGAGTACAGGCAGGGTACGAGCGAGTGATGGTGGGGGAGGAAAATCGTGACGGTGCCTATCAGGTGAATGCGGGGGTGGGGCTGGCGGTCGCGCCGATGGCTGCTTCAAAGATTTATTCCTTGGCCGAAGCGCGGCTAGAGCATACCTCGATACAGAAAGCATTCATAAATACCGGTGTTGGCGCACGGCTGGGTTATTTATGGTATGCCGATTGGGGGACGCAGCAAGTGGAGGCTTCGGGTACCTATTTCCTTGACGATAGCTATCGTGCCAGGCTGGATATCAAGCAAAACTGGGTATTGGGTACGCAGCATGCGCTTAGGTTGGATGCCGGACTTGAGTTTGTGCGGGATGTTGAAAGTCCATTCATAGAAGCGAGCTACCGTTTCTATTTTTGATTTGATGAAAGAGGTCTCGGAACGGTCAGTAATGACTTAATCTGCGAGGGGGATTATCCCCCCAGATAAGCTTTACGCACATTTTCATTGACCAGTAGGTTGTCGCCTGTGTCCTGAAGTACAATTTTTCCATTTTCAATGACGTAACCGCGATCAGCTAGTTTAAGTGCCTGATTCGCATTTTGTTCTACGAGGAATATGGTCATTCCTTCTTCGCGTAATCGTTCGATGATTTCGAAAATTTGAGCGATGATTAAAGGCGCAAGCCCGAGCGAGGGTTCATCCAGAAACAGGAGTCGTGGTTTGCTCATCAGCGCACGGCCGATGGCGAGCATCTGTTGTTCGCCGCCTGACATGGTGCCGCTGCGTTGCTTTTGTCTTTCCCGCAAGCGCGGGAACAGGTTGTAGACATATTCTGTTTGCGCTGTGATCTCCGCTTTGCTGGAGAAGAATCCCCCCATGTGCAGGTTTTCTTCCACGGTCATTGCAGAAAATACCCGACGACCTTCCGGCACGATGGCAATCCCACTGCGCATAATATTTGCTGTAGGGATTTGCGTTATTTCCCTGCCTTCAAAAAATATTTTACCTGCGCTGGCTTTAGGATCACCGCAGATCGTCATTAGCAGCGTGCTTTTACCTGCGCCATTGGCACCAATCAAACTGACAATTTCGCCTTCATTAACCTCTAGTGAAACGCCGTGAAGCGCCTCAATTTTGCCATAATGGGTGTGTACGTTCTCAATACGCAGCATCAGGCTTCCCCCAGGTAGGCTTTAATCACAGCCGCATTGTTTCGGATCTCATCGGGAGTACCCAGCGCAAGTGGGCGGCCTTGGTTGATCACTACAATCGAATTGGATATTCCCATAACCAGACTCATATCATGCTCGATGAGTAATACCGAAATGTTGTAGTCCTCTTTGAGGCTGAGAATGAGTTCATCAAGCTCTTTGGTTTCCTTTGGATTTAATCCGGCAGCGGGCTCATCAAGCATCAGTAATTTGGGTTCTGTAACCATGCAGCGCGCAATTTCGAGACGGCGTTGTTGACCATAGGCCAGGTTACCGGCCTCACGATTGGCATGCTCCAGCAGGTTTACTTTTTTGAGCCAATAAACGGCACGTTCCATGGCTTCTTTTTCGCGACGGCGGTAGTCCGGCGTCTTGAAAAGACCGGCAAAGAAATTGGTATTAACGTGGCGGTGTTGGGCAACCAGGAGATTTTCAACCACAGTCATACTGTTGAATAAACGCACATGCTGGAATGTTCGAACCATTCCAAGACGGGAAATCCTGTAGTCCGCCTGGCCATGAATAGGTTCGCCCTGGAATTTAATGCTTCCTCCCGTCGGGGCGTAGAATCCACTGATGCAGTTAAAAACGGTTGTTTTACCGGCGCCGTTTGGGCCGATGACGGATACTATTTGCTTGTCGCCAACGTCAAAAGCCACACCGTCTACGGCAAGAAGGCCGCCGAATTGCATTTTCAGATTCTCTACCTGAAGCATGTTGAGATCCCCTTAATGCGATGTTCATATACGATGTCAAACATTCTCAAGCTCCATCTGCGGGCGTTTCATCGGTAGCAGGCCCTGTGGGCGCCATATCATCATCAAAACCATCATCAGACCAAACATCAGCATGCGATACTCGGCGAACTCTCTGGCGAGCTCTGGAAGAACGGTCATCGCAACGGCGGCGAGTATGATGCCTAATTGTGAGCCCATGCCTCCCAGAACGACGATGGCGAGAATGATTGCAGATTCGATAAATGAGAAAGACTCCGGGCTGATAAAGCCCTGGCGAGCAGAAAAGAAGGCTCCGGCAAAACCAGCAAAGGAGGCGCCGAGTGTAAATGCCGAAAGCTTGATGATGGTTCGATTGAGGCCCAGCGAGCGGCAGGCGATTTCATCTTCTCGCAACGCTTCCCAGGCTCTGCCAATAGGCATTCTGGTCAGACGACGAATCACAAATAGTGTGGCGAGTACCAGCAAGATGGCCAGAATGTACAAAAAGATCACCTTGTATCCGGTATCGTAATCAATGCCAAAGAATTCATGAAAGGGTTGGTTGCCGGCTTCTTTGGCTCTGCGGCCGAATTCCAGATTGAAAAGCGCTGGCTTGGGTATTCCCCCTATTCCGTTGGGGCCGCCGGTGAGTTGGGTCCAGTTGTTCAGAAGGATGCGGATTATTTCGCCAAAACCCAAGGTTACAATAGCGAGGTAATCCCCCCTCAACCTGAGCACGGGAAATCCGAGGATGAAGCCAAAAGATGCCGCGAGCAGTCCTGCAATCGGCAGACACACCCAGAACGACAGGCCAAAGTATTGATTCAAAAGCGCATAGCTATAGGCACCTACCGCATAGAAGGCGACATAGCCCAGATCAAGTAGCCCCGCGAGGCCGACAACAATGTTTAACCCGAGGCCCAACATGACATAAATAAGAACCAGTGTGGCCAGATCGACGGTACCGCGAGACACAATAAAAGGCCAAATGAGTGCCGCGATGACAAAGAGTAAAGTCACTACTTTCTCACGCTGGTCTCGTTTTGACTGAGAGAGATGGGCAGTTGAATAACGGGGAAGCCGGGGCCAGGGAATAAAACTAAAAAATGCGCTGATTTTTTCTCTGGTCATTTGAAAAAGGAAGACCAGTGCAGTGGCAGTAAAAATAAGAACATAGGTTTGGGTGGAAGCCGCTTCCAGAGTAGGCGAGAGTCCTCCCTGTAATTTCATGCCCATTATGGCAAAAGCCAGGGCGAAGGTAACGCCACTGGCAATCAGGGCGGAAGTCAGCTTAGAGTCGGGAGTGTAGGCATTGGAGGGTAAACCAGACATCAGATTTTCTCCACTTCAGGTTTGCCCAGGAGGCCAGTGGGTCGAAACAGCAGGATAACGACCAATAGGCCGAATGAAACGACGTCTTTGTATTCGGTGCTTAGATAGGCCGCCGTCATGCTTTCAGAGGTGCCGAGTATCAATCCACCCAGCATCGCACCGGGAATGCTGCCAATACCGCCCAGTACGGCGGCGGTGAAGGCTTTTAGCCCTGCAATAAAGCCAATGAAAGGGTTGGCTACACCGTAGTATAAGCCTAGCAGAAGGCCGGCAACGGCCGCTAATGCTGCACCGATCACAAAGGTCATGGAAATCACTCTATTGGTGTCAATTCCCAGCAGGTTGGCCATTTTCATATCTTGTGCCACCGCACGACAGGCGCGCCCGGTACGAGATTTCGAAATAAAGAGCGTCAGGATCGCCATGGCGATGAGTGTGACGACAAAGATCATGAGCTGCATGTATGACAGCGACACTTCGAAGCCCTGTTCGGCACCGAAAAGCCAGCCACCCTTCACAAGTTGTGGCATGGCGACATCTCTGTTGTTCTGCCCGAGTGCGACGTAATTTTGCAGAACAATAGACATGCCGATGGCAGATATCAGTGGTATCAGGCGATTGCCTCCTCGTAAGGGGCGATAGGCTACGCGCTCCACTGCCCAGCCAAAGGTACTGGCAACGGCGATGGCGACGATGAGTGCAAGAATGAGCAAGAGAGGAAGCCAGGTGATTCCGAGCATCATGAGACCGGCAATGGCGATAAACGAAATATAGGTGCTGATCATGTAGATTTCGCCATGGGCGAAGTTAATCATGCCGATAATTCCGTACACCATGGTGTAGCCAATGGCGATCAGGGCGTAGGCGCTGCCCATGGTTAAGCCATTGAGCAGCTGCTGAACGAAGTAGAGCAACGACTCTGACATCTTGACTCTCCAGTGAGTTAAAAAAACACCTTCGACCCGGTAAGAGACGAAGGTGTGATGTGGTTAGGCGGGGATTATTTCAGCAGTGTCTTGCTACCGTCCTGGTGCCATTGATAAATGACAAAATCAAATGTTTTAAGATCGCCTTTAGCATCAAATGCGATATTTCCTGTGGGAGTGTTGAAGGTCATTTCGCGTAATGTATGTTGTAGCTTTTGGGTGTCTGTCGTGCCGCTGGCCTTGATCGCGTCTGCCATCACCTGCACGGCGGAATAGGCGGTTAAGACAAAGGCACCACTGGGATCCTGGCCTTTGGCTTTAAACGCATCGACCAGTGCTTTGTTTTCGGCACGGGTATCGAAGCTGGGGGGAAGGGTGACCAAAAGGTTTTCAGCCGCAGCGCCGGCTATAGAACTCAGATCACTGTTGCCTACTCCTTCAGGACCCATAAATTTAACATTGAAGCCCTTTTCTGCAGCCTGACGCAGAATCAGGCCTAATTCGGGGTGGTATCCGCCGTAGTAAACAAAGTCGATATTTTCTTTCTGTAGTTTGGCGATGAGGGCAGAAAAGTCTTTATCACCCTTATTGATGCCTTCAAACAACACAACGTTCACACCTTTTTTCGTGACAGTGTCTTTTACTGCGGTGGCAATACCTTCGCCATACTGTTGCTTGTCATGAATAACGGCCATGCGCTTGGGTTTAAGGGTATCAGCAATGTAATTTCCTGCAGTGGGGCCTTGGTGACTGTCGAGTCCGATGGTGCGGAATATCATTTTATGCCCGCGTGCGGTGATGTCCGGGCTGGTGGAGGCGGCAGTTATCATGAGCACGCCTTCGTCTTCATAGATGTCTGACGCGGGCTGTGTAGAGCTGGAGCAGAGGTGGCCTACTACAAACTTAATGCCGTCATTGACCACCTTGTTGGCGACCTGAACGGCTTGTTTTGGGTCGCAAGAGTCATCGTATACGACACCTTCCAGCTTCATCCCTTTGACGCCACCGGCTTTATTGATTTGCTCTATGGCCATGAGCGCACCAATATTCTGCATATCACCATATTGTGCGACATCGCCTGTGACAGGGCCGGCAAGTGCAATTTTCAATGTGTCTGCATTGGCTGCAAGGCTTCCAAACATTGCAGCAGAGACTCCCAAACCCAGAAGCGCTTTATTCAATTTTTTCATCCTGTTGATCCTGTTAAGTTTTTGTTATGTGTTGCTACGACTGCCATAGGTTACAGATTATGTCATACCCGTGCAGGTGTTGACCGGTCAAGTGAGTTTTGTCCACTGATCGGGCCAGTTTTTCAATGTGGCAAACCTGTTTAGTGTAGCTGGATCAACGAAGTTGTCGTGCTTGGAATAAAAAAATGGCACCGCAATTGGGTGCCAAAGGCTCTTCTCAGATGACAGGAAAGTAAAACGCTTACCATGGTGGAAATAGTAGGGGCGAAAGCGGTCTCTTGATATACGAAAATACCCCTACCTATTTTCGGATGTAGATATTTTTTACGTAGAAATGTTGAAGCAAATCACTGCGGGGCTTGGTTCTTAATTGTTGCTTCATTCGTGTTTGACGTAAATCATTCCTGAGAGCCGTTCAGTTAAAGATACTGGAAACAGTTGGCCGGTCGAGTCCGGCCTCCTGCAATGAGGCTGTTCGTGCTTTATTTGCAGATACTGAAGATCTGGTTAATTAATAACAATATCTATTTACACAGAAGAAGCGATTTTATGGCAAAAGTATCCGACCTTATGTCGCAGGATCATCGTCATTGTGATGACTTGTTTACCGCGGCAGAAAGTGCAATTGATGCTCAGGATTTTGACACGGCGAAAGCAGCATGGGGCGACTTTGTCTCTGCAACCGAGGGCCACTTCCAACTCGAAGAGGGAGTGTTGTTTCCAGGTTTTGAAGCCGCCACCGGTATGACGTCGGGGCCCACCGCGGTGATGCGCAATGAGCATCAGATCATGCGTGAATTATTGAGTGCGGTCTCTGCGGCTATTGATGCAAATGACGCGAGAGGTGCGCTAGGCCATTGCGAGTCGCTCATGCTGTATATGCAACAGCATAATATGAAGGAAGAGCAGATTCTCTATCCCATGTTAAATCAGCATCTTCCCGCAGAGTCTACCTGCGAAGAGGTTGAACGGAAATTGAGTAGAAATTGAGCAGAAGCTGAGCGCTGTCTAAGGATGGATTCTCGACTTGGTCGAGAGTCCCGTAGGGTACGCCTCTTTGATGTGAGGACAACGTAATGACAATAGCAACAAGAATAGAGTTGGATGTGAGTGCATTGGCTCCACCGGAGCCGCTGGATCGGGCATTGGATGCGCTGGCGGTTTTGAATCGAGGGGAATATTTGGCTTTTCTTCATTACAGAGAGCCTTTTCCGTTATATCAAACTGCGGCAGAAGGTGGATTCCGGCATCGTGTACTGGAGCGCGATGATGGTAAATTTGAAATTCGCTTTTGGTATGCGGACGATGATGCCGTCACTGCAGAATTTGAATCACTTTAGCGTGCCACTCAAGATCAGGTGATTCATGCGCCCGGGTTCTGGCCTTAACTTTGAATATCTGCCGAGCTGGAGTATCCCTTTCGGGTTTTTCTCTATGGCTCCTTTGTGGGGGATCGTGGCGGGTTTGTTGGTGAGTGCTGCAGGTGTTGGCGTTGTTTTCGGGGATGGATTCCCATGGGCAAGTCGCTGGCAAAGTACGCTTATAGCGGGCGTTCATTGTCTGGTGTTAGGTGTGGTTGCCCAGACCATGATTGGAGCGCTCTATCAAGTGTTACCCGTACTGGGGGGGCGTTTGATTGGTGGTGGTCTCACGGGAGGACGAACCGTGATGTGGCTGCTGAATCTTGGATTGCTTTGCCTGGTCGGAGGGTTGACAACTTCCATAGGTTTATTTTGGGTCGCTTGCCTGACATTCCTGCCTGTCTCACTTCTTATATTTTCAATATCTGCGCTGCGTGCCGCGAAGCCGGAATCTCAATGGTCAGGGTCTTTGCTTGCCGTTCGCTGTTCATTGCTTTCACTCGTTTTCGTATTGTTGCTGGGCGCCTTACAGGTGAGTGGGTATAGCGCGATGCTGTGGCCGGCTTATGCATTGGATCGTCATTTGACCGATATTCATTTGCTTTGGGGAGTCGGGGGTTGGATTGGATTACTTGTCATGGGGGTCAGCTATCAGGTGGTGCCCATGTTTCATGTGACTCCGGCATTGGCAGCACAGCGTCAGAAAATCTATCCCTTGTTGATTATGGCTTCTTTGTTGTTAACGTCAGTTGTATGGTGGTTATTTCCGGATAGCATGCTTGCAACCTGGGCTCGCTGGCTGAATGTGTTTGCATTTCTGGGTTATGTGGGGGAGTTAGCTCGCGCGCTGAAACAACGTAAACGAAAACTGGAAGATGCTTCTGTGAAAGCCTGGTGGACCGGGATTGGCAGCTATTTAGGGTTTATTGTGGTTTTAGCTGCCAGGGATGCCGGGTTAATGTGGCTATGGCCGTTGGAGTGGGTGACACATTTGGAGCTTGCGGCGGGAGGGATGCTGATTTTCGGTACGATTCTCGCGGTGGTACTGGGGATGCAGTTAAAGATTTTGCCCTTTTTATCGTATTTGCATATGCAGCGCGCCTGTGGGAGCGATTTTTCAAAAATTAAATCCTTGCCAAGCACGCGTGATATTCTTCCCGAAATTTTCAGTCTGGGATTGGTTAAATTGCACTGGCTAAATTTGAGCCTGATCATTCTGATGATTTTCTATTTTGAACTCGCCATTCTTGCGGGGCTGGGAATGCTGGCTGAGTTTGGTTTGTTGGCATTTTCTACCCACCGGGTGTTGCGTTTGCTCAAAAGGCACATTTAAGTTTGGCCGTGTTGTCTAATGTCGGACAGTAAGAAACTGTGTTCTGCTGGTATCGCCGGCAAGCATTTTCTACAATGCCTCCTCTTTAGCGTTAACCAGGATAAAGCCTAATGTCTGACTCTCCCTATATTTTCGATGCCACGCTGGAGAATTTTCAGCAATTGGTGTTGCAGAATTCGCTCCAGATTCCCGTTGTTGTAGATTTCTGGGCAGATTGGTGTAATCCATGTAAAACCCTGATGCCCATTCTGGAAAAACTGGCGGAAGAATATCAGGGGGCATTTTTGCTCGCGAAGGTCGATACTGAAGCCCAACAGCAGCTTGCGGCACACTTTAACGTGCGTAATTTGCCTACGGTAAAAGTCTTTCGTCAGGGGCAGGTGGTTGACGAGTTCAATGGGGTCAGACCGGAAAACCAGATTCGCGCGGTGATAGACAAGCACGTAGTTAAGCCAGCAGAAAAACTTCGCTTGAAGGCTGAAGACTTGTTGTACCAGAATCAGGTGGATGCAGCGTATGAGGTGCTTCAGGAGGCCAATCAAATCGATCCGGCCAACAGTGAAGTATTGGTTGATATCGCCCGGATCAAGGTGTTACGGCGAGAATCCGACGAGGCACAAACGATTCTGGATGCCCTGCCGGTAGAGGTGGGTTTGCGCCCGGAAGTGAAGCAGTTAAAGGCGCAATTGCAGTTTACTCGCAATGACGAGCTGCCCTCGACAGACTTGCTGATGCAGCGTCTGGAAGCGAATCCTGATGATCACCAGGCGCGTTTTGATCTTGCTCAGCGAGCGGTACAAGGGGACAGTGTCGAGCAGGCAATGGAATTCTTGCTGGATATTCTGGCGAGAGACCGGCAGTGGAACGATGGTGCGGCGAAGGCTCGATTAATTCAGTTGTTTGATTTATTAGGAGCCGCTGATCCGCGGGTAGCACAGTACCGTCGCAAGCTCTACGCTTTGCTGCACTAGGGCGATTTAGCGGGGCGAGCGGTCCCTGCTTAAGCTATTCTCATTTCGATTGGGCGCTGCCTTTAACAGGTGCGCCTCTATTGTTTGTTGCTACGACTCAATTGTTTGTTGCTACGACTCAATTGTTTGTTGCTACGACTCAATTGTTACCGCGAATCGTTACGTTAGATAGCACATTCATATCCTGATATTGGTAGTTGCCACGTATCGCACCAGTATTATCCTGAAGCTGTTGAATCTGAATATTATCTATGGCGACATTGTGCGAAATGCTGAGACTGTTTTCACCCGCGACAGAGCTGGACTGATGCTTTTTAGTATCATATTGAAAGCTGACATTTGAGCCATTCAAGGTTTCGCGAGCCTTGCTGGTGACTGCATTGATAGTGTCATCTACTATCGCTGCGGGCAGGACTTCACGCCCTTCGTTTTGCAAATCGGTACGAACCGTTGAAGCAATGCTGTCCTTCGCTTTACTTTCGGATTGCGAGACTGCGCCACTCATGCTGCCATCATCGCTGTCTGCTTGCGTATCCAGAACGACCTCGGCATCACCTGCGGCGGAGGCACCCATCACGTTAAGAATATCGTGCTGGTTGCTGTAGGCGACCGAGCCCAGATCTTTTTCGTTCATGGGTTCCGCTGCCATGCAAAGAGATGATACGAACATAATGGGGAGAATTCGCGCTGCATTCATAATGGTACCATTGTGCATAAAGTGACAGTTCGTTACGTTTTGATTCTACGTACATGTGTTCACTAGAACAAGCAAAAGGTAGATAAGGTGCGCGCGCATTAATTAAATTGAATAAATTTGAGAGATGTGTCACGTCAGTGATTTTGATAAATCGTTGCGATCAACCATATAGCCTCCAGCTACCGGTCTCTCAACACAAATACCAGAAGGATTTTGGGGCCATGTGCGCCATAGGCCAGGGTTTGTTGTATGTCTGCCGTTTTGGAGGGACCGGAAATTAACAGTGCATTGGTGGGCATTCCGTTGTCAGCCCACGCTTGTTTTGAAATTAGTTGTGCGAAAGAGGCGTAAATATCGCTGGCCCGAAGGATAGCAACATGCACTGGCGGTACCAGCGACATCTGCCGGGGTTCCTGCTCATCGGGCCAGAGTACAAGCGTTCCCGTTTCTGCGATACCCGCTTTTACCGTGGTGAGCGCCGCGTCCACGTCCGAAAACAGATCAACATCTAATGTTTCAACGGGGGCATTGTAATGGCACAGCGTTAATTCAGAATGCAGGCCGCATGCGACCTCAAAGGGGTGAATCAATTCAACCTCTTGCCCTACCAACCATCGCATCCAACGTCTTTCCTTTGCCAGTGTGGTCAGCAATTGGGGCCAACGTTCACTGTCGCATTCGATCACCTCCGCGTGGGCGTTTTGCAGGGCGTGACAGAATTTTTCCCGTTGCAATGCGGCGTTTGCAGGGGTCGAGGCCTCTATTTTCACTGCCGGCCAACTGGTAGGACGGTGCGCTTCTCTTAAGCGTTGAAGAATTCGATGTCGGGCGGACATTGGCGTTAATCTCTCTCTGACAATGACATTAGTTATTCACTCCTGGACTCACGACGCCGGAGTTGATGCTGGCGCATTTGTTCATGCAGGGTTTCTGCCGCAGGCAGGGGCACGCTTCGGGTTTTTGTCCAGAGTCCCAGCCTTTTAGGTATCAGTGCTTGAGTACGCGCACCCAGCCAGGTGAGCTTACGGTATGCCGGTGGATGCTGGTAAAGATAAAGCCAGGCGCGCCAAAGTTGTTTTTCCAGCCAGCTTTGTGTCCGTGTTGAGGTCGTGCGGGGGGCGAGGCGGTCGGTGCGAACCCGGCGAATCAGGTCTGGCAGCGGAATCTTGACTGGACAGGCTTCGCCACAAGCACCATTCAGAGAGCAGGCATCTGCGAGGTTGCCGTCCTTGTCCAGCCCATTGAGGCGTGGCATCAGCACTTGTCCAATCGGGCCCGGATAGGTTGAACCGTAAGCATGTCCGCCAATGCGGGTGTAGACCGGGCAGTGATTCATGCACGCGCCGCAGCGAATACAGGCCAGGGTTTCCTTCAGTTCAGCGTCGGCGAACATGCCTGAGCGACCGTTATCAAGTAGTATCAGATGCACTTCTTCCGGGCCGTCTTTTTCTCCGGGCTGGCGGGGGGCGCTGATCATATTCACATAGGTCGTAATGGCTTGTCCTGTGGCTGAGCGTGTGAGCAGTGTGAGCAGCGGTGGAAGGTCATCGAGCTTTTCAATGACCTTTTCAATACCAGTCAGGGCAATATGCACCGGAGGAACGGTGGTGCACATCCTCCCGTTGCCCTCGTTTTCGACCAGACAGAGCGTGCCCGTTTCGGCGATAGCGAAGTTGACCCCCGACAGACCTATGTCAGCACTGGCAAAGTTTTCGCGCAGCACTTTACGCCCGATACCAATGAGTGCATCGACATCTTCGGTGTAGTCGGTCGCAGGAATGCGTTCGTGAAACAGGCGCGCGATTTGCGCCGTATTCTTGTGAATGGCGGGCATGATGATGTGCGAAGGGGTTTCTTCGGCAAGCTGTACTATGTACTCTCCCATGTCTGATTCCAGACAGCGGATGCCTTGCAAGGCCATAAAATGGTTCAGATCAATTTCTTCGCTGACCATGGACTTGCCCTTGACCATCAGCCGGGCTTTGCGCTGTTGGGCAATGCCCAGAATAATCCGGTTGGCCTCGTCGGCGGTTTCCGCCCAGTGCACACGGATGCCCTGGCTCGTACAGCGATTTTCCAGCTGTTCCAGTAAATCAGGGAGTTTGGCCAGCGCGCGTTTACGTATGCTGGCGCCCTGGGTTCGCAATTTCTCCAAAGCGTCGGCATCCGGAAACATGGCTGCGCGCTTGCCCGTGAGAAAATCCATGGCACCGCGGAAGTTCTGCCTGAGTTCTGTATCGCCTAAGGCCTCATGTATGCGTACTTTAAAGCGGTCGCGCGAATCCTGTGACATGGATAGTGGGGCTCCGTTAATTAGTCCAGGCTGTTGATTTCGTCAGAGGTGAGTGCACGCCATTGACCGGGTTCCAGGTGGGCATCCAGCGTGATGGACCCGATTTTTTCGCGATGCAAGGCGGTGACTCGATTGCCAATCGAGGCAAACATGCGCTTTACCTGATGATATCGCCCTTCGTGAAGTGTCAGCCTGACATCCGTGGGGGTTAACAGTTCGAGTGTCGCCGGTTTGGTGGGCTTGGTTTCGCCATTGAGCATGACACCTTGAGCAAACTGTTCAATGGCGGTATCCATTACCGGTTCGGCCAATGTCACCCGGTAGGTTTTTCCCTGTTCCTTTCGCGGACTGGACAGACGATGAGACCATTGACCATCATCGGTGATCAGCACTAAACCTGTGGTATCGACGTCGAGTCGTCCGGCGATGTGTACGCCTTGCTGATAAGCCTGTGGCAGAAGCGTCAGCAGGGAAGGCCAGTCTTCGCTTTGTGTCGAACTGATATAACCGGTGGGTTTGTTCAGCATGACATAAACCGGGGGACGCAGCGACAAGGTCTGTCCTTCGAGTGTCACCTTTTGATTCGTGATATGCAGATCACCTTTTTTAATCACGATGCCGTCCACTTCGACCAGGCCACGATGCAGTAATTTTTTTGCATTGGAGCGTGTCAGCATTGCAGCTTCACACAGAAACCGGTCAAGGCGCATGGCCTCTTTTTCGGGTGTTTGAGTCGTCACAGCAGGTGTATTTTGCATTGGAGTTTGAATGGTCTGTGCCTTATGGATTGGTTTTTAATGGGCGATTACTTTCGGGTACGTTGCCACAAAAAAGTGGCCAGGTGAGTCCCGCGAAAACGCTCCGAAGGATGGGTAACTTTGGGGGCAGACTGTTTATCCAGCGTGCCATTGAGATTGAGCAGGCAGCCACAGTCGCCGGTAATAAAGGCCTCTGCGCCGGTTGCCTGCAGATGAACGCATTTGTCGGCGGCCATAGCCGCAGAAATTTCGTCGGATTTTACCGCAAATGTGCCGCCAAAGCCGCAGCATTCATGTGCATATTCGTGCTTGAGTACAGTCACTTGTTCCAACTGCTTCAATAATTGTTCGGTGGGGTGCGTCACCTCCATTTCCCGTTGTGCACTGCAGGAATGATGAAGTGCGAGCGAAGTGGGCGCGCCGGTATCCTGAAGCCGAATGTCTAATACGTCCACCAGAAATTCCGCAAACTCATATACGCGCGAGGCTAGTTCGGTGGCAGCGTGTTCCTGCGCGTGGCCTTTGAACAATCGCGGGTAGTGATGGCGAAACATGCCCGCACAGGAGGCAGAGGGAACAATCACTGGCCATGGATCGGAGAACAGGGCCAGCTGGGCACTGGCTACTGCACGAGCAGCCTCAGGTAACCCGGAGTTGTACGCGGGCTGCCCGCAGCAGGTTTGATCTTGCGGGTAGATTACCTGAATGCCCTCTCGCTCAAGAAGATGCACCACCGACATGCCCGCTTCGGGATAGAAAACATCTACCAGGCAGGTTCCAAACAGATAGACCTGCCGGGGTTTATATTGTGTTGGGCGGGCTGCAGCGTTATCGGTGCGGCGTTCTGTCGACAAGGTGAGTTACCTGATAATTACCGAAGGAATTGTCTGCATGTAAACACAGACAGCGGAGTCACCATTGTAGGTTCAAGTGTGGGCTTTGGAAACTCGACATAAGCACAATTGTATTGTTTTTATCGTTGCGCCAGGATGAACCCCCTTTAAGGCTGGGTTCGAGAAGCGAGGGTGGATGAGTCTGGTCGCCCGAGCCCTTGCGCGCAGCTTCATAACACGGGTTGGCCCGCGCTGGTTAAAACCCGTGTTGCAACTACACTTTTTGAAACGCTTTTTTCGAAAACCAAATATAAAAAGCTAACAACACGATTGGCGGGAGTGTTTATGGAGAGTGATATTGATCCGGTAGAAACCCGGGAGTGGCTAGATGCACTGGAATCCGTTCTGGATCAGGAGGGAGTGGAGCGAGCGGTTTATTTATTGACAAGGTTGTCGGAACGCGCGAGCAAAAATGGCGCGCAATTACCCTATCTGGTGACTACGCCTTACCGAAATACCATTCCTGTGTCTGCCGGGGCACAACTGCCCGGTGATCTTTTTATGGAGCGGCGTATTCGCTCTTTGATTCGCTGGAATGCGCTGGCCATGGTATTACGTGCCAATCAGCGTCCGGGTGAATTGGGTGGACACATCTCTTCATTTGCGTCGATTGCGATGCTTTACGATATCGGTTTCAACTACTTTTTTCATGCCGGTGATGAACAACGTGACAGTGATCTGGTGTATATCCAGGGACACTCTGCACCGGGTATTTATGCTCGTTCATTTCTGGAAGGGCGCATTTCCGAAGAGCAGATGGACAGCTACCGAAACGAGGTAGACGGTGGCGGGTTGTCGTCGTATCCGCACCCTTGGTTAATGCCGGAGTACTGGCAATTTCCCACAGTGTCGATGGGATTGGGCCCGATGCAGGCGATTTATCAGGCCCATGTCATGAAATATCTGCACAGCCGTGAGCTACTCAACATGGGGCCACGCAAGGTGTGGTGCTTTGTGGGCGACGGTGAATGCGATGAGCCTGAAACGCTGGGTTCCATTTCGCTGGCGGGCCGGGAAAAACTGGATAATCTGGTCTTTGTGGTGAACTGTAATTTACAGCGTCTGGATGGCCCGGTGCGTGGCAATGGCAAGATTATTCAGGAGCTGGAAGGGGTTTTTCGCGGCGCGGGTTGGAATGTTATCAAGGTTGTTTGGGGACGACACTGGGATGCTCTGTTTGAAAAGGACGTGCATGGTGTAATGCAAAAGGCCATGGACGAGGTGGTGGATGGTGATTTGCAAAACTTCAAAGCCAATGGCCCCGCTTATACCCGCAAACACTTTTTCGGACGCAATCCGGAATTGGCAAAGTTGGTTGAACGCTTATCGGATGCCGATATTAACAACCTGAATCGTGGCGGCCACGATCCCTACAAGGTGTATGCGGCTTACCACGCAGCCAGTCAGCATAAGGGGCAACCTACGGTGATTCTGGCGCATACGATCAAGGGATATGGTTTTGGTAAGGCGGGCGAAGCATCAAATACGACACACTCGCTGAAAAAACTCGATATCGAAACGCTAAAAGCGTTCCGCGACCGCTTCGGGCTGCCATTATCAGATGATGCCTTGCAATCTACGCCCTACTATCGGCCCCCCATGGATAGTCCGGAAATGATGTATCTTCGAAAGCGCCGGGAGGCCTTGGGTGGCTACTATCCAAAACGCCGTAAAGATAGCCAGCCATTGCAAATTCCTAAGCTGGACATTTTCGATGCCCAGCTAAAAGGCAGCGAGGGACGGGCGATTTCAACGACCATGGCCTTTGTGCGAATTCTTTCGGCGCTGACCAAAGATGCCCGAATTGGCAAACGCATTGTACCCATTGTGCCGGATGAAGCCCGCACCTTCGGGATGGAAGGGATGTTCCGTCAGTTGGGAATCTATACCTCGGAAGGCCAAAAATATGTGCCCATGGATCGTGATCAGGTGATGTACTATCGCGAGGATAAAAAAGGCCAGATTCTCGAAGAAGGTATCAATGAAGCGGGGGCGATGGCCGCCTGGATGGCGTGTGCTACCTCTTATAGCACCAATGATTACCCGCTGATTCCGTTTTACACCTATTACTCCATGTTTGGTTTCCAGCGAGTGGGGGATTTGGCCTGGGCGGCTGGTGATATGCGCTGCCGCGGCTTTCTGATGGGAGGAACCTCTGGTCGTACGACCTTGAACGGAGAAGGGTTACAGCATCAGGATGGACACAGCCATATTCTGGCTGGAACCATTCCGAACTGTCTGAGCTATGATCCGGCTTACGCTTTTGAGCTGGCGGTGATTGTGCAAAGCGGAATGGTGCGCATGTATGAGCAAAACGAAAGCGTTTACTACTACATCACACTGATGAATGAAAATTATGAACAACCGGCCATGCCCGACGGTGCCGCTCAGGGGATCATCAAAGGCATGTACCTGTTTGAAAGTGTTGAGCCCGAGACGGCCACTGGCTTGCGCGTGCAGTTGTTGGGGTGTGGTGCCATTCTCAACGAAGTGCGGGCGGCAGCACAAATGCTGGCAAGTGATTTCGGTATCGCCTCCGACGTTTGGAGTGTGACTAGTTTTAACGAACTGGCACGTGAGGGCATGCACGTACAGCGCCTGAATATGCTGCATCCCGATAAACCGGCGCGGGTTCCCTATGTGACTGAATGTCTGTCAAATCGGGCCGGGCCGGTGATTGCCTCTACGGATTACGTCAAACTTTATGGCGAGCAGATTCGTGCTTACGTTCCCTCGGACTATCGCGTGTTGGGTACGGATGGTTTCGGACGTAGTGATACACGGGAAAAGCTGCGCTGGTTCTTCGAGGTGGATCGCCACTATGTCGCTGTTGCGGCGCTGGATGCCCTGGCGGCTCGGGGTGAACTGGAAAAATCGGTGGTGGTTGACGCGATTCGCAAGCTCGGGATTGACCGCAATCGTCCGAATCCGGCCACATGTTAGGGAGTGCAGAGCATGAGCAGAATTGAAATGCGTGTGCCGGATATTGGAAGCGATAGCGCAGAGGTTATCGAACTGTGTGTGACTCCCGGCGAAACCATTAAGGTCGATGACTCGATTGTGGTACTGGAGTCGTCCAAAGCGACGATGGAGGTGCCCGCCACACAGGCCGGCACAGTGCTGGAAATGTGTGTCAGTGTGGGGGACGAAGTCAGTGAGGGTAGTGTGCTGCTTATTCTGGAATCCGCCGAAAGCAGCGAGGTGGCACCGGTAGTCGATAACTTAATGAATACTCCCGCCGTCGAAGATAGTGATCTGGTGCCGGTGCTTGAGAATGCCGTGCCTGCGCCTCCTGTCTCCGCAATCCCTGCCGTAAGTGCTAGGCAGCAGGTCAAAGACTCGTTAGAAATCGTGAATATTCCGAATCTTGGTGGAGCGTCGAGTGTTACGGTTATCGAGGTGTGTGCCCGCCCCGGCCAACGGGTTGAAAAAGATGATCCGTTGGTAGTTTTGGAGTCGGATAAGGCTTCCATGGAAATTGGCGCGCCCGAAGCCGGGGTGCTGGAGTCCATGGCGCTGGCCTTGGGGGATGAAGTTCAGGAAGGCGATCTGGTGGCCACTTTATTGATTCAGGCCCGCCCGAATGAGGATCATCCTCCTGAAGCAGTGCCTCTTCCGGTGTTGTCTGATGTCTCGTTGAATACCGCACCGGTACACCGGAATACCTTGGCAGCGGCAACCGCCACTGACGCGCAGAATGAACGGAGTGACCCCCGGGTTCATGCCGGCCCTGCCGTTCGCAAAATTGCCCGGGAGTTCGGGGTGGATTTGGCGCAAGTAAAAGGCTCCGGCCCTAAAGACCGCGTGCTCAAAGAGGATCTGCAGGGGTTTGTAAAACAGAGTTTGCAGAAAGTCGGGGCTGCCGCGACGACAGGCTTGGCAGGGACGGCGTTGCCCGCGATCAAACTCCCGGATTTCAGTCAGTTTGGCGCGGTTACGCGTCGACCGATGAGCAAGATTCATCAGGCAACCGCGCACAATATGACGGCCAGCTGGCTTAATATCCCGCATGTGACGCAGTTTGATGAAGCGGATATATCTGAACTCGAAAGTTTTCGCAAAGCGCAGAGTGCCGTGGCAAAAACCAAAGACCTGAAGCTGACCATCCTGCCTTTCTTACTTAAGGCCTGTGCCTACGCGCTGACACGTTTGCCGCAGTTCAATGTGTCGCTGGACATGGGGCGAGGGGAGGTCGTGCAGAAAAGCTACTGCCATATCGGAGTGGCGGTGGATACGCCTGCTGGGCTGGTAGTGCCCGTTATACGGAATGTGGATCAGAAAAGCATCTGGTCCCTGGCTCAGGAAACACTGGAGTTGGCCAATAAAGCTAAAAATCGCCAGTTAAAACCGGCGGATATGCAAGGTGGATGTTTTACGATTTCCAGTTTGGGAAGTGTGGGGGGCACAGCCTTTACGCCCATCGTGAATGCCCCTGAAGTGGCCATTCTCGGTGTATCAAAAGCGACGATCAAACCGTGGTGGGATGGTCAGCAGTTTCAACCGCGACTGATGCTGCCGTTATCGTTGTCATACGATCATCGGGCGGTGAATGGCGCCGATGCGGCGCGTTTTACAACGTTGCTGGGCACATTGCTGGCCGATATCAGAGAACTGCTGTTATAGCGGCCAAATTGAGGGCAGAGTCAATGTGATGCGGCGGGTCGCGATAATTGAACGCGGCCCGCGCTGCGCTGGCCCTGCTTAAAAGTATTGGCTCATGATGGCTTTGATATCTATTTTACCGGAATGCGCGAAAAGCCCCGTCGTTCAGGGCGGGGATGAATAGCGCGGACACGATAGTGTCCTGATTGTTAGTGGGGCATTTGTTGTTGCTCGATATACTGCCGAATGATCTCAATCGGCGCGCCTCCGCAACTCCCCGCAAAATAGCTGGGCGACCATAGAGCGCCACCCCATAGCTTCTTCTTAATGCTTGGATAGTTCTTTTTTCGGATAAGAAGACTGGACACACCTTTCAGGCTGTTAACCAGTTTCGACACCGCCACCTTGGGCGGATATTCCACTAAAAGATGCACATGGCCATCCTCGCCGTCGAATTCCACCAACTCCGCCTCAAAGTCTGAGCATACACTGGCGAAGATTTCTTGAAGGTCTTCCAGAATGGCTTTTGTGAATACGCCGCGGCGGTATTTCGTCACAAAGACCAGATGAACATGCATCTTAAAAACGCAGTGTCTGCCGTGCCTAATATCGTTGTCATTGCTCATAGACCAAAGTATGATTGAATCATGAAACGACTTCAAGCCTTCAAATACGAATTAATGCCGGACGGCGAACAACAGCGCAATATGTGCCGTTTTGCCGGGTCGTGCCGCTTTGTATTCAACAAGGCGTTGGCGTTGCAGCAAGCACATTATGCAGAAGGCAAAAAGAAGCTGTCTTATGCCGATTTGTGCAAACATCTGACCGAGTGGCGGAAGAACAGTGAAACGCAATGGCTATCTGAAACCCATTCCCAACCCTTGCAGCAAACGCTTAAAGACCTGGAACGAGCCTACAAAAACTTCTTCGAGAAACGCGCAGACTTCCCGCGCTTCAAGAAGAAAGGCCAGTCGGATAGTTTCCGCTATCCGCAAGGCTGCAAGCTCGATCAGGCCAATAGTCGGATATTCCTGCCGAAGCTAGGCTGGATGCGCTACCGCAACAGCCGGGAATTGATGGGCGCGGTGAAAAACGTCACCGTGTCCGGCAAACAAGGCAAGTGGTACATCTCGATCCAGACCGAGCGCGAAATCGATGCGCCGGTACATCCCTCGACCGCCATTGTGGGCATCGATATGGGGATTGCCCGTTTTGCCACGCTGAGCGACGGCAGTTATTTCGCTCCGCTCAACAGTTTCAAACGCCAGGAAATCGCCTTGGCGAAGGCTCAGCGAGCCATGAGCCGCAAACAGAAGTTCAGCCACAACTGGAAAAAGGCAAAAGCCCGCATCCAGAAAATCCATGCCCGTATCGGCAATACCCGACGCGACTACCTGCACAAAACGACTGCCACCATCAGCCAAAACCACGCCATGATCGTGATAGAAGATTTGCAGGTAAAGAATATGAGCAAAAGTGCCAAGGGAACAATCGAAGCAAAAGGACGTAGCGTCAAAGCCAAATCCGGCTTAAACCGCTCCATCCTGGACCAAGGCTGGTTTGAGTTCAGACGACAGCTTGAATACAAACAAGAATGGCTAGGCGGGAGCGTGATCGCGGTCAACCCACGCAATACCAGCCGTACTTGCCCATGCTGTGGGCGTATCGCCAAAGAAAACCGCACCACGCAAGCCAAGTTTGAATGTGTGGAATGTGGCTATGCCAATAACGCTGATTTAGTGGGCGCAATGAATATCTTAGCGGCAGGACATGCCGTATTAGCGTGTGGAGAGAGGGTGCAACAAGACTGCTCGATGAAGCACGAACCCGCCGAAGGTATCACGCCAGTAATGGTGTGAACCAGTAGGAATCCCCTTGCTTTAGCGAGGGGAGGATGTCAAGCATTCCTTCATTCAAGGCTTGCGCGAGCTTTTGTCCTCGCGCACCTTTTTTGAAGCAGACGTACAGGCTTTTATCTTCCAGTAAGGTAGCATTAAACTGAATTTTGTCTGATGCGCCTTTGAGTTCCGGTGTGGTACTCATGAGGTGAGTCAGCACGTTTTTATCAATCACCGCCAGCGAGATTCTTCCGCCAAGTAGCTTCTGCAGGTTTTTCAGATCGTCTCCCGTGGCATCTGTTTTGAGTTTTCCCGAGTGCATGCGTGCATCGAACTCAGAGGTGTTGACATACCCGCGAACCACACCGATTTTTGTGCTTTTCAGATCATCCAGTGTGTGCCATGTGACCGGTTTAGCTTTTAGTTCCGCAAAGCCCAGCGGCCCGGATCCCATGGGTTCACTCAGGATAAAGTCCTGTTTCAGCTCATCCGCATAGTATTCGGGAAAATAGCCGTCATGTTTGCTGCTGTCCTTGGCTAATGCCACGGCTCTTTGCCAAGGATAGAACTCCACTTTCAGGGTATAACCGGCGGCGGCAAAAGCCGCTTTGGCAACTGCCACACTCGCACCTTGATCCGGAAGGTCTTCACCTGTATAGGGAGGCCAATCAAGGGACGTTAATGTGACAGGCTCTGCGGCACACGCAAGGGTGCTGGCCGTGCAAAGTGTGAGCGCTGCGAAGATCTTATTGAGTGTCTGTCGTTTCATAACGGTGATCTCTTCTTTTTGTTGTGTGGGTCGATATTGTTGAGTGGTGTTGATCGACTGAGGTGCCTTTTTACTTTTTTATCTGACTAATATTTTTTAAAAGTGAAATCGACGGATTTGTTCGTTGAGCTCATCCACCAGCCTCGCCAAATGTTCACTGGTAATCGCATTCTGACGCGCCGCTTCGGCAGACTCTACAGCCAGATGGTTCATTTTGATGATGCTGCGATCGATGCTTTCCGCAGCATTAGTTTGCTCTTCCGTTGCCTGGGATATTTGTTCACTGGTTGCGTTTATCTTACGAAAGGCATCCGTAATGGAGCTGATCGACTGAGTCGTGCCTTGCGCTTGTGTTAATGTCTGTTGTGCCTTGTCTCGACTGCTGTCTATTTGCCTGACGGCGTTTGCAGCGCTATTTTGCAGCAGTTCAATCATGCGTTGTATTTCGTCGGTTGAGGCTCCGGTTTTTTGTGCCAGGGTACGAACTTCGTCAGCGACAACGGCAAACCCTCTGCCTTGCTCGCCTGCGCGGGCGGCTTCTATCGCCGCGTTGAGTGCCAAAAGGTTGGTTTGTTCTGCAATTCCCCGAATCACATCCAGCACCGATCCGATTTCCTGACTGTTGATGGCCATTTGTGCCACCGTCTCACTGCCTTGTTTAATATCTTCAGCCAGCACGGCGATGGCCTCTGTGGTACCACCGATAATGTTTTTACCTTGCTGGCAAGCTTGTTGCGCTGCATGAGTTTCTTCAACCGCCTGTGTGGTGCTGTCATTGATATGCTTCACGGTGGCGGCCATCTCATTGGCGGCGGTGGCGATTAATTCGGATTCCTGTTGCAGATGAATCGCATTGTTGAGGCTCGATTCACTGACCCGGGTGCCTTCTTCCGCACTTTGGCTGAGTTGCATTGTGGCACTGGCAACGCTTTGAATGATGCGGTGTATCTTCTCCAGCATGGCATTGAAAGCCGTGCTGATTTTTCCGATCTCGTCATGGCCCTGATAGTTAATGCGTCTGGTGAGGTCCGAAGTGGCTTCTATTTCTGCAATGACGGTCACCAATCGGTTGATCGGGCGTGAGATCGATCGGGCAATGAGCACGCCTGCGACCACGCTGACTAACGCCGCAATCCCCATAATCCACCAGAGTTGCTGATTCAGATGGGACACAATGTCGGTAGTTTCCTCGCCGCTGGCCTTGAGTTTATCTGCGGCGGCGTCCACAGCACCGCCGGCTTCCCGCACGCCCGCACTGGCTTTTTTTACCGCATTCGCGGTTTGTTCCAAGATGGCATCAAAGGTTGCATTCATCGCTTGCCGATGGCTTTGGGATTCACCTACTTTACCCTGGACCCGGCCTTTGGGAGCCTCTTCCTTTAGCAGACTAATGGCCGCATCAATGGTTCTATTGAAGTCGGCAAGATAGACTTCGACCACTTCGGTGGCTTCCCCCAGTTCGGGTTCAAGTTCTGATATTTCTGTGAGTTTTTGACGTAATTTTTGTTCCGAGTGATTGGCTTCCGCCAGTGAACGGGAGTCCAACGTGAGAACCGCATCGTAACGCCAATTGATGTAGGACGAGTAGGCAGCATAGGCTTCAAGTGTGATGGATTGTAAAAACACTTGCCTGTCCTGCTCTGAAACCAGTCGATTCTGTTTGATCACCGCTTCAGTTTGTGCCTGGGTATTCGCGGTCGCACTATTTACCTGGCTCACAATTCGGGAGAAATTAATCTGCACCTGGTAAAACGCCATCAGCAATATCGCTAAGAAAACCCCGCTCATCAGCAGAGTACGATGTGCTATCGTGAGTTGCAAAGGCGTCGTTTTGCGTAACGACATCGGAGTCTGCTCCGTTCCTGTCTATGGTATTAAAAATACTGATTAGCAAGGCGGCCTCCCGAAAACGCGGGCGACAGGCGGCACCTCTTTATTTAGGTATAGCTCATGCGTGGCTAAAAAGTGAGCAAATAAATGCAAGGAAACCCCACGGAAATGCCGCAAGATGCACAGGTCTCGCTAGGGATATTGTTAATGCCTTCCTTTTCGTCTTTGGCACTCGCTTCGGTGGTGGCTCCCTTGATGGCATGCAATCAGTTGATGGGCGTACCTCGATACCAGATTCGCTATTTTGGCTGGAGGATGGGAGGGGTCTCGTCAGAAGAAGGGATGGTTTGTCAAACCGAAAGCCTGATACCGGATACCCCACCGGAGACGCAGCAATGCCCCCAGATAATGGTGGTAGTGGGTAGTGCTGCTCGGGCCTACAAAGCGAATGTCGGTATGGCACGCTGGCTGCACGAAAACAGAGCGCATTTTCACATGTTGGGCGCAGTGGCTACGGCCGGGTATTTATTGGCGCAGCAAGGACTTTGGTTTGGCCAGCGATTGAGCTTTCAGCGGCCCGATGGCATCACCGTGCCTGATTTGCATCATGCGCTTGCACGCACCGGCGCATTGTTGGCAGATGAACCCTTTGTGGTTGATTTGGCTCGTATGTCCTGTCGTGGCGGGACGGCCGCGCAGGATATGATGATGTTTTGGCTAGCGCGTAAGGAAGGGGTGGCGATGGCAAACGCGTTAGCACGCTACTTTATTGCAGAAAGGTTGGGGGGCGATGTGTCCGTGGAGGGGGAGCGCGCGTCTCTGCCTCATCAGGAAGATCAACGTTTGGCAGATGCGCTGGCACTGATGCGAAGCAATATAGAGGAGCCCCTGAGTACCGATGCCATTGCCGCTCATGTCGGTCTTTCTCGTCGCCAGTTGGAGCGACTGTTCCGTGCCCATTTGGATGCCGTACCGTCACGATATTACCTCGATTTGCGTCTATCCACGGCGCGTCAATTGTTACTGAACACCCGACTGAGTGTGGCGGAAATCGCTTCGACGTGCGGGTTTTCATCCGCGGCACATTTCAGCTCGGCCTTTCGGGCACACTATTCGGTGGCTCCCTCGATAATTCGTGTTCGTGGGTGAGATAACGAACGCTCCACCTTCTCGGATATATTATTAAATGGCGCATATAGAGAAGTATTTGGCGCAAATATGTAAGCCTGCTTTTTGTAAGTTGACTACTATTCATACAGAGCTGAATGAATCAGCGATTTCATTTTTAGGTTGAGAGCTATTATGTCCAGTCATTTTCCTGTTTCCCGGTCACTCTTCGACGAAGTTATGTGCCCGAATTATGCCCCGCCAGAAATTATTCCCGTGCGGGGTCTGGGCTCTCGCGTGTGGGATCAGCAAGGGCGAGAATATATTGATTTTGCCGGCGGCATCGCCGTAACGGCACTGGGACACTGTCACCCGAATCTGGTGCAGGCGTTGACCGAACAAAGCCAGAAGCTTTGGCACGTGGCCAATGTGATGACGAACGAACCCGCGCTGCGGCTGGCCAAAAAATTGTGCGACCTGACATTTGCCGATCGCGTATTTTTTGCCAATTCGGGGGCAGAAGCGAATGAAGCGGCTTTTAAACTCGCGCGTCGTTATGCCTGGGAGCACTATGGCCCGGATAAGCATGAAATTATCGCATTCAATAACAGTTTCCATGGCAGAACATTGTTTACTGTATCGGTGGGTGGTCAGCAGAAATATCGCGAAGGGTTTGAGCCGGTTCCCGCAGGCATTCAGCATGCGGAATATAACAATTTGGCCTCATTAGAAAAGATTATTTCTGATAAAACCTGTGCCGTTGTAATGGAACCGGTGATCGGCGAGGGTGGAGTAATTCCGGCGTCGGCGGAGTTTGTAGAGGGTGTGAGAGCGCTGTGTGATAAGCACAATGCATTACTTATCTTTGATGAAATTCAGACCGGTGTGGGTCGTACCGGGTCTTTGTATGCCTACATGCAAACGCAGGTGACACCCGATATCCTGACCAGTGCCAAAGCCCTGGGGGGCGGATTTCCGGTCGCGGCCATGCTGACAACGTCGGCCGTGGCGGCGAGTTTGAAAGTAGGCACACATGGCAGTACCTACGGAGGGAACCCTCTGGCCTGCGCGGTGGCAGAAGCCGCTATTGACCTGATCAGTCAGGAATCGGTGTTGAACGGCGTAAAGGCACGCGCCGAAAAGCTGGTTGCGGGGCTAAATGCGATTAATGCACGTACCGGCGCATTTAGTGACGTTCGCTCCAGTGGCTTGTTATTGGGCTGTGCCCTGAAAGATGAGTTAAAAGGGCGCGCCAAAGACTTTACCACAGCGGGGTTGGCAGAGGGCTTGATGATTCTTGTCGCCGGTCCGGACGTGGTTCGTTTGGCACCCTCGCTGGTGATTGCCGATGAGGATATTGCCGAAGGGCTGGCGCGATTTGAACGGGCAGTCAAGCGGGTGCTGGCGTAGTTTTGTCGCCGAAAGCGACCCGAGAATGGGTCGCCACAAGCAAGTAGTTAAGGGTATTGCTAGTAGTTTAGGGTACTGAGTGAAGCGTTAACACAGGAGAGCGCGCATGCTGATTGTCCGGCCTGCAACACATCACGATACGGCAGCGATAGAAAAACTGGTTACCAGTCATGCGGCGAAGGTGACGACGTTACCCAAGCAGATTGACAAGCTGGGAGAGCGTATCGAGCTCTCCTGTCAGGCTTTTCAGGCGGGCGGTGAGGCCGCTTTAACCGGCGAAGAAAGCGAAGCAAAGCGATTCCTGTTTGTGCTTGAAGATTCGGAAACGGGCGAGGTGCTGGGAAGCGCTGGTGTTGATGCGATTGCAGGTAATGGCAGCCCGTTTTACAACTACCGTCAGGATGAATTGATTCATGCTTCTCATCAGCTGGGGGTACACAATCGGGTGCCGGTGCTGTATCTGACGCATGAGCTGACAGGCAAAACCTTGCTGTGTTCCTTTACGCTCGCGGAATCGGCTCGAAGCAGCGAAAATTATAAGTTGTTATCTCGGGCGCGCTTGCTGTTTATTGATTTGTTTAATCATTTGTTTGCCGACGAATTGATTGTCGAAATTCAAGGTGTGCAAGGAGAGGATGGCGAATCCCCGTTCTGGAATAGTCTTGGCCGACATTTCTTCAATATGGATTTTGCGACTGCCGATTACTACTCTGCCGTGAAAAGTAAAACTTTCATCGCAGAATTAATGCCTCCCCATCCCATTTACGTCCCCCTGCTGACCCCGGAAGCCCAAGCAGCCATCGGGCATCCTCATGAAGCGACTGAAGCCTCTTGCCAACTGTTATATCGGGAAGGATTCCGGGTCGGCAAACATGTCGACATATTTGATGGCGGCCCCGTATTGAGTGCCTGGCGCAGTCACATCACGACGATTAACAGCGCACAACGTAAAAGGGTCAGGTCGGGTAATGTGAGTGCCGGTGCGCGATATCTGGTGTGCAATACACACTTCAGTGATTTCCGTTGTGGTATCGCACAAATGACTGATGGCCTGGGAGATGTTATTCGTGTTCAGCCCAAAGTGGCGGAATTGCTGCAACTGACCGACAACGAAGCAATGGTGTTTGCCCCGCTGTAATCGGGGGGCACTGGCAAGGCCGTGTCTGGAAGGTGTTCAGACGACAGATGTAACCAGTTAAAAGTTCACAAGGCGGCGTTATGATGATTATCCGACCGATTGAACAGAAGGATCTGGACGCGTTATACCACATGGCCGTAAATGCCGGTGTAGGGGTGACGACCTTGCCTGCAAATCGAGATCAGCTGCAGGACAAAATAGAACGAGCCGTTAAGTCTTTCAACGAATCCGTTTCTCCGGAACGCGGCCATTATCTGTTTGTTCTGGAAGATACGGCGCAGTCTCGCGTGGTGGGCGTCTGCGGGATTGAAGCCCGCGTGGGCCTGGAAGATGTCTGGTACAACTACCGCATCAGCATCACAGTCAACGCCTCTGCCGATCTGGCAATCCATCAGCAAACGCCTACTTTGTATTTAACCAATGATCTGACCAATTGTTCAGAAGTCTGCAGTTTGTTTTTGGAAGCAGATTATCGTAAGGGAGGGAACGGTTTACTGCTCTCCAAATCACGATTTATGTTTCTGGCTGATTTTCCGCAATATTTCAGTGAAAAAGTCTTTGCCGAAATGCGCGGGGTATCTGATGCCAATGGAAATTCACCCTTTTGGGAATCACTCGGTAAGAAGTTTTTCTCGCTCGATTTTTCTCGCGCCGATTACCTCACTGGCGTAGGCAATAAGGCCTTTATCGCAGAACTCATGCCCAAGTATCCCATCTATGTTCCCATGCTGGGTTCCGAGGCACAGCGTGCATTGGGGCAAGTGCATGAAAACACCCGCCCCGCCCGAGCCATGCTGGAATCGGAAGGTTTTAACTTTAATGGCTTTGTGGATATTTTTGATGGCGGCCCCGTGATCGAAGCCTTTACCAATAACATCCGGGCGGTACGCGAAAGCACCAAACGTCACGCCATGGTGGTGCGCCATGTGCCTTCCAGCGACGAATTAGAAGATGACCTGTATATGGTTTCCAATCGTTCGTTTTCCGGATTCAGGGTCGGTTTGGTGCGTGCATCACGCATTCGTCATGACACCATTGATATCTCATCAGAACTCGCCGAGCAGTTGCAGATATGTTCGGGCGATACCGTAAGAATAGTCAGCTTGCGCGATCTTCGGAGCAGTCGGAAATGAGCCTGATCAAAACCTTAACAGGACAGTTGTACATTGATGGTCGCTGGCGTCAGGGGGCAGGGGAGCCGTTGCTTTCATTTTGTCCGGTCACCCAGCAGGCCTGTTGGCAAGGTGATCAAGCCATCACCTCGGATGTCAATGACGCGGTGGAGGCGGCGCGTAGAGCGTTTCCTGCATGGCGACGTATGCCGCTGGCGGCGAGGATTGAAATACTGCAGCGTTTTGCATCGTTGTTGGGCGATAACAAAGCGCATCTCGCCGAGATCATTGGTATCGAAACCGGCAAACCTTTATGGGAAGCGCTCACCGAAGTCGCCTCGATGATTGGAAAGGTCGCCATCTCCCTGACGGCTTATCAGGAGCGTACCGGTTTAAAAGAAACCGATGGCCCGGCAGGCCATGCGGTATTAAGGCATCGCCCCCACGGCGTGGTCGCCGTGTTTGGTCCCTATAACTTTCCGGGACATCTGCCAAACGGACATATTGTTCCGGCATTGTTGGCCGGGAATACAGTGGTGTTTAAGCCCAGTGAATTGACCCCCGCGGTGGCCGAGGCGACGGTCCGGTTGTGGCAGCAGGCCGGATTACCCGATGGCGTGCTGAACCTGCTACAGGGTGCCGTAGATACGGGCGTGGCGTTATCACAACATAAGCAGTTGGATGGACTCTTTTTTACCGGAAGTTCGGGGACGGGGCACAAGCTGCACGCCCAGTTTGCCGGCCAGCCGGAAAAAATCCTCGCACTGGAAATGGGCGGTAACAATCCGCTGATTGTGTCTGACCTTCCGACAGAGAGTGCGCTAAAAACGGCGGTGCACCACACGTTGTTTTCTGCCTTTGTTTCGGCGGGACAGCGTTGCACCTGTGCCCGACGTTTACTTGTTCCGGAGGGCGCACAAGGGGACACTTTCTTGCAGGCACTGGTTGCCGGGGCCGCTAGGTTGAGTGTCGGTGCCTACAATGATGACCCCCCTCCGTTTATGGGCGCGCTGATATCGGTAGCCGCCGCGAAAGGGTTACTCTCTGCACAAAAGCAATTACTCGCCAATGGGGCGGTCGCACTGTTGGAAATGCGCGAAGCACGACCCGATACCGCGTTGCTTACGCCCGGTATTCTGGATGTCACTCATGCCACCCGATGCAAGGACGAAGAGTTCTTTGGCCCGCTATTGCAGGTCATTCGGTACCGTTCTTTTGCACACGCCATCGAAATCGCGAATCAAACCCGGTTTGGCTTAGCCGCCGGATTACTGGGAGGCGATCGCGCGCAGTATGAACTCCTTCAGGAACATGCTCGCGCAGGAATCATCAATTGGAACAAACCGCTGACCGGTGCCAGTAGTGCCGCGCCTTTTGGCGGAATCGGCAGCAGTGGCAATCATCGCCCCAGTGCCTACTATGCGGCGGACTATTGTGCTTACCCGGTCGCGTCGCTGGAAGACGAAGAGTTGACATTGCCTGCTACGCTGTCACCGGGCATGAACTTTTAAATGTAAACCTGCCTTTGAGGGGGGTGGCCGTGTTGTCGAGTCCTGCCCGTGCCCGCTAAGGCCCACAGTCATCATTGGAGAGTGCTATGCGCGCCCATGAAGTAAATTTTGATGGTCTGGTCGGCCCCACGCATAACTACAGCGGGCTGTCTTATGGCAATGTGGCCTCGGAAATAAACAGTAGTGACCTGTCTAATCCTAAAGCGGCGGCACTACAGGGGCTACAAAAAATGAAGGCATTGCATGACCTGGGATTTAAGCAGGGGGTCATTCCGCCGCTGGCGAGGCCATCGATACAAGCGCTGCGGGATATTGGCTTTTCTGGCAGCGAAGCAGAAGTGCTGCAGTCGGCCTATTTACGTTCTCCGATTTTATTGGCGGCGGCCTCGTCTGCTTCCAGCATGTGGACTGCCAATGCGTGTACGGTGTCGCCCAGTGCCGATACGCAGGATAGCCGTGTTCATTTTACGCCCGCCAACCTGAATGCAAAATTTCATCGCTCATTGGAGCACCGGGAAACCGGGCGAATTCTCCAGGCTATATTTAATGATGAAAACCACTTTGCTCATCATGCCGCACTGCCGGCAGTCGCACAGTTCGGCGATGAAGGTGCAGCCAATCACACCCGCTTTTGCGCCGAGTATGACCGAGAGGGGGTGGAGTTCTTTGTGTATGGACGCGTGGCCTTTGATGAAAGCCAGGACAAGCCAAAGCGTTACCCAGCACGCCAAACCCGTGAAGCGTGTGAGGCCATTGCCCGATTACACGGGCTGCCTGAACAAAGGGTGGTCTATGCTCAGCAAAAGCCGGCGACCATAGATGCAGGGGTGTTTCACAATGATGTGATTGCGGTGGGAAACCGGAATGTCCTGTTTTATCACGAAGAAGCCTTTTTACATACCGAATCGGTGTTGGCCAATTTACAGCATAAACTCCAAGGCGCCTCGTTGATTCCCGTCTGCGTTCGCAATGATGAAGTGTCGGTATTGGATGCGGTGCAGAGTTACCTTTTCAACAGCCAATTGCTCACCAAACCGAATGGTAAAATGCTACTGGTGGTGCCACATGAATGTCGTGAAGTGACTCAGGTTTCCAATTATCTGGACAAGTTAATTGCCTCGGGCGGCCCGATTGATGAAGTGAAGGTCTTCAATCTGACGGAAAGTATGAAAAATGGCGGCGGGCCGGCCTGCTTGCGTTTGCGGGTAGTACTTACCGAGCAGGAGCGGCTAGCCGCAAATCCGGGTGTTATGATGTCTGAGACACTCTATCAACAGCTCACCCAATGGGTTAACAAGCACTATCGGGATCGCCTGACTCAGGCTGATCTGGCCGATCCGGCGCTGTTGCAAGAAAGTCGCACGGCACTGGATGAGCTGACGCAAATTATGCGTTTAGGTTCTGTGTATCCATTCCAATAGCGACTAGCGAGCTAAGTACCTCGACAATATTGTTCCGGTACTTAATGGGGCAGATTCCAGTGTAGCGTGTGGTTTGATTGGCCATTGATAAGATGGCGGGCGTTGTCGAACAACTGATCCTGAAAGGCGCGATCCAGTGGAAGCAGGTGCCCCTTCTCAGGAATCATTACCAGCGAGGCATTGCTCAGTTGCCGGGCGATGTGTTCTGGAAATTCACGCGGAACAAACGAATCCTGCTCGCCTTGAATCACTACCACAGGCGCGGTGACATCAGCCATTTCAAATCCCCAGTACTGCCATTGCACCTGTAAATCCTGCTCTGAACCGCGGGTGCCCTGTATCAGCGCTTCCTGCTGCCCCCGGATGAATAAATCGGCAGGGCCAGGTGACGACAGGAATCGACGATCAGAGGCCGGCATCAGTCGGGTGGCTTCCCGGTAATAGGTTTGTGGTCGATATAAGTCTGCCCATCGCATCATTTTCAGTATGGAAGTGAAAATCAGTGGATGCTGTTTGGAGAGCGAGGCACCCGGAAATCCACGGCTTTTCATAAAATTGATCGCATCAGGAAAGCGGCTGAAGTCGGTATAGCCGGCAATGGCAAACGTAAACGCGACGGCTTCCGGTTGATAATAGGTGGTTGCAATCACTGGTGGCGCGCCGCTGGACCATCCCAGTAAGCCATAACGTGCAATGCCCTTGCTGGCGGCAACCGTGGCAACATCGTTTGCAAAACTGTGAAGGTCGTAGGGGCTAACAAAATCTGAACCTCCAAATCCGGGCCGGTCGAAGGTGATGAGTCGGAAACCTTTGAGTCGGGCAACTTCATCGAAATAAAGTAATTCAAGGCGTGAGCCCGGATTGCCGTGAGCATAAAAAACCGGAAAACCTTCCGGGTCTCCTTGCTCAAGTACTGCCAGCACCCGACCACCGACGTCAACCCGTTGTGGCAAGGCTTGCTCTACACAGCGTTGATTGGCGGTGGCGAGTCTTTCTCCGGGGGTCATTGCTTGCTCCTGCCAGCGACAGGGGATCAAATCCTACAGAATTGATCTCCCGCGTCTCTTGATTGCTGCAGCACCCCTTCGAAGTTAATGGAGTTTCAGGCGGGGATGCAGGGCTTTGTTAATCCGGTCACTGAGCCAGATCAGTCCCGTACGAAAAAGTCCATGAAGGGCAATCTGGTGCATCCGGTACAGAGAAATATAGAACATTCTCGCGACTTTGCCTTCGATCATCATGCTTTTGCCGCTGAGGTTGCCCATCAAATTACCTACGGCGGTATATTTGCTGAATGAAATAAGCGAGCCTCTGTCGTGATAAACATAATTCACAGGAGCCTTGCCCTGTAGCCGATTCTCCAGCGTGGATGCCAGTGTCATGGCTTGTTGGTGTGCAGCTTGGGCGCGAGGAGGAACGGGACGCTCCTGACCTGGTTGCGGGCAGGCGGCACAATCACCAAATGAGAAAATATTTGCATCTTCTGTGGTCTGAAGTGCCTGTGTCACCATCAACTGGTTAATTCGGTTGACTTCCAGTCCTGAGAGCGTCGTCAGAAAATCGGGTGCTTTAATTCCGGCGGCCCACACTTTAATGTCTGCACGCAGAACGTCACCATTTTTTAGCGTGAGTCCCTGAGCATCAATGCTGGCCACGGCATTACTGGTAATAACCGTGACGCCCAGATTGGTCAGCTCTTGCGTGGCGGCCTTGGAGAGCCGTTCGGGCAGCGCCGGCAATATCCGATCGGTGGCTTCGATAACCGTGAGTTCCACATCCAGCGGATGAACGTGATGCAATCCGTAAAAAGGCAGCTCATGTGACGCATGGCGTAACTCCGCCGCCAATTCCACACCCGTGGCTCCAGCACCCACAATGGCAATACGTAATTTTCTGGGTGTACCTTTAGGGCTGTGCTCAGTACGCAAAAAAGAGTTCAGCAACAGCTTGTGAAAACGTCGGGCCTGACTCAGATTGTCGAGAAACAGCGCATGTTCCTTGGCGCCAGGGGTGCCAAAATCATTCGCGGTACTACCGACGGCAATCACCAGCGTATCGTAGGCAATATGGCGTTCCGCCACGACTTCCTGCCCTTCGGCATCAAGAATCGGACTCAGTACGACTTCTCGCTGGGTGCGATCCAGTCCGGTCATGCGGCCCAGTTGGAATTCAAAGCCATGCTGTTTTGCGTGAGCACGAAAATTAACTTCATTGGCATTGGAATCCATTGAGCCCGCAGCGACTTCATGTAGCAGTGGTTTCCACACGTGGGTGAGTACGGCGTCGATGAGCGTAATGCGCGCGCGCTGCTTTTTGCCCAGACGGTTTCCGAGCCGCGTGGCGAGTTCCAGGCCTCCGGCGCCGCCACCCACAATAACAATATGATGATTTGGCATAAATCTATATCCTGCAGAATGTGTACAGGCAAAGAGGGAAAGCGTTACAAAAGGGCCCTCTTTGCCTGTGCACACGGATGCAGTATGAACTTGATCACACTATTTGAGGCGCATTGTAGAGAAATAGCGAGTCTGTGCAACCCCGTTGAGGCGCTGAGCGGGAAATCAGGCAGGGTTTATCAGCTTAAGCATCAGACCGGCGCGCTGGCCAACAGGCACCACCGGATTAGGGAAAATCAGATACTGGCTGTCGCCTTCCACCTGATATTGCTGATTCGAATCTTTCCAGATCAACGATCCGTCAGGAAATTCAGTAAAATTAGCCGACGCTTTGTCAACGCAGAGCTCAAAGTTGTCCGAAGTCCGAATAATCTCGTGACAGACCGAAAATAGCCGAGCTGCCGAAGCCTCGCAGGCGGGGGGGATGCGATTGGACAGATACGCTTCCAGTTGTAGTCGAAGGGCATTCAGTCGCGTCAGATCATTTTTCCCAAAGGGGCCGATGCTGCCTAATTCCAGGGTGAAGCTTTCTGCATTGAAGGTTTGTGCTGTCCATGCAGAAAAGGTGGAGGCGGGCTTGTTCTGGAGCACGATTGCCTGAATACCGGCTTGTTCAAGCCATTGTTTTTGAGTCTGGGCCAACACTCGGTCTTCCACGTAGGGGTAGAGCGCAAATTGCTCGTAGACCGACCCTCGTATTGCTGTATGCAAATCCAGATGGAACAGTTTTTCCGCGTCTTTCGCAAAATCGGATACGGCTTTTTCAATGATTGCGGCTCTCGGGCTTTCGACATGCTCCCGGTAGCTTTCCTGGCGGTACTTGCCACAAAACAAGCGATTGAGATTGAAGTCGATATGTCGCAAACCCTGTGTCATTGCGGGTGGGTTACCGAAGATAAAGAGTGCATCACAGCAGAGCGGTATCTGCTGGCTCAGTATGCCATTCACCAGCGCATTGCAGAGTTCGATTGGTGCAGTTTCGTCGCCGTGCACTCCGGAAGATAGTACCACTTTTCGCTTTTGACACTGCTTGTCGGTGGGGGTAAGACGAAGGATGCCGGTGCTGACTCGTTCGGCGACAATGCCATTGTCTTGCACCGTAGAAATTGCCGGCAGATCACAATTGGCATGTGCCAGTGTATGGCTCAGAAAATCGCGATAGTGATCAAATAGCTCTGTTTGGTTGTGCATACTTTTCCACTCTCGGAACTCAGGAAACGCCGATTCCTCAAATAAATTTAGGACAGAGGTTTCAAATGCGCCAGCAGCCGGTTTTCGAGTTTTCTAAACGAATAGATAAGTAAAAATGTAATACACAGATAAATACCTGCGACAAAAATGAACGCTTCGAACGGCGCGTAAAACCGTGCATAGATATCTCTGGCGGCGCCGGTGAGGTCAACGATCGTCACCACACTGGCAATCGAGCTGGCATGAACCATTAATATGACTTCGTTGGCATACGCAGGTAGGGCGCGACGAAATGCGCTGGGTAGAATTATCCGCCGCATCATCAGCGCTCGTGACATGCCATAGGCTTTAGCTGCTTCGATTTCGCCACGTGGTGTGGTGGCAATGGCACCACGGATGATTTCAGCGGTGTAAGCGGCGGTGTTGAGCACAAAGGCAATCAGGCAGGGATAAAAGGCATCCTGAAAAATCGGCCAGAAGATCGATTCCTGAATGCCGTTAATCAGGGTAACGCCATAGTAAATCATGTACAGCTGGATCAGTAATGGCGTGCCTCTGAATATATACACATAGAGCCAGATTGGGCGGCTGATCCAGGGATTTTTTGACGAGCGCAGAATTCCCAAGGGAACCGCGATGATCAAACCAATCAACAGAGAAACAAATACCAGCTGAACGGTAGTAACGAATCCCGACCAGTAATGAGCCAGCGTGGTGGCATTAAAAATGTCGTTTTGTGCGAGTAGCGCATTTAGCCATTCCATCAGGTCGCCCCCCGGTGTATGCCCGCACTATATTTTCGTTCGAGTTTATTAAGCATCCACTCAGAAAGTGAAGTCAAAACCAGATAGGCCATCGCCACCGGAATAAAAAACATAAAGGGCTCGTGAACTGCTTTGGAGGCTTCAGATGCCAAACGTACCATATCCGATAAGCCGATGACGCTGACCAGTGCGGTGGTTTTCAACAGAACCAGCCAGTTATTGCCTATGCCGGGTAGGGCATGGCGCATCATTTGCGGAAACATAATACGTATGAATATTTGCCATGGTGTCATGCCATACGCCTTTCCGGCTTCAATCTGGCCATTCTCCACTGCCTGGAAGGCTCCCCGGAATGTTTCAGCCATATAGGCGCCAAAAATAAAACCGATTGTGACGACGCCGGCAAAAAACTCATTAATATTAAAAAATATTTCCCATTCATAGGTGTCGTAGAGCCAGTCGGACAGGTTATTCATTGCCATTTGTCCGCCGAAGAAAATCAGCATCATCAATACGAGGTCAGGTACACCGCGAATCAGCGTGGTATAAGTTGTCGCGATACCTTTGAGAATAAGATTGGACGATAGCTTGGCGGATGCTCCCAGTAACCCGAGCATCACTGAAAGCAGTAGCGAGAGAAAAGCCACCTCAATCGTAATGATGGCTCCATCGATAATCGGCGGGCCGTATTGGCAAAGATTAACGAATGTCGATGGCACGCTTTCGCAGAATGGACTCATTTTAACGACCCGGTAAGTACCGGCACTGTCTGTGTGTCACCCGAGCTGGATCACTTGCGGATGAACCGGAAAACAGACTGTGCCGGAGAGCATTACATCTTAATGTTATATTTGAAATACTTATTCATGATGGTGTCGTAAGCACCATTATTTTTGAGTTTCTTCAGCGCAGCATTGAACTTGTTTGCCAGTTCATTGTCTCGTTTGCGGAAGGCCATGCCGATTCCTTCGCCTACCTGCACCATTTCGCCTACGGCGGCGTACTCCGGATCATTTGCGACTGTTTGCTCACCCACGGGGTAGTCCAGGAAAACCATCTCCAGTCGGCCGCCTTTTAAATCCAGCACCAAATCATCGGCGGTGGTATAGCGTTTAATATCGGCGGTATCACTAAAGTTTTCGGTGACATAAGTGTCTTGCACGGTTCCGCGCTGAACACCGATCGCTTTGCCTTTTAGATCAGCCTTGCTGCTGGTGTTGATTGTCAGACCCTTTTTGCCAAACCAGGCGGAAGGCGTGTTGTAATAAGGTTCGGAAAATAAAACTTTCTCGGCGCGCTCGGCGGTAATAGACATGGAAGACATGACCGCATCATATTTACGTGCCAGCAAACCTGGAATAATGCCGTCCCAGGCTTGAATGATCCACTCGCATTTTGCCTTGATTTCTGCACAAGCGGCATTGCCCAGCTCAATCTCGAAGCCCGTCAACGAGCCGTCCGGGGCTTTAAATTCAAAAGGCTCGTAAGGTACGTCAACCGCAATCCGTACATTCGACCAGTCTTTAGCTTCGGCCAGACCGCTGACAGCCATGGCGCAGGTGAGGGCAGTGATCAGTTTTTTCATAAACGAACTCCGAGGTTTGTTGTGTTTTTATAACTCAGTATTTTGGCGCCAGAAATTGTCGTACCCGCTCTGATTCCGGGTTGTCAAACACCTTTGCCGGCGGCCCTTGTTCTTCAATTTGACCCTGATGCAAAAATACCACTTGGGAGGAAACGTCGCGGGCAAAAGCCATTTCATGAGTGACCACGATCATCGTGCGACCTTCTTCGGCCAGGCTACGCATTACTTTGAGAACCTCTCCGACCAGCTCGGGATCGAGTGCAGAAGTGGGCTCATCAAACAACAGCACTTCAGGTTCCATGGCCAACGCCCTTGCTATGGCCGCTCGCTGCTGTTGGCCACCTGACATCTGGGACGGATAGTAATCACGACGTTCGTAAATGCCGACCTTTTCGAGCAACGCGTGTGCGCGCTCAATTGCTTCTTTTTTCGGGACTTTGAGTACATTGACTGGCGCTTCGATAATATTCTCTAGCACGGTCATATGAGACCAGAGGTTAAAACCCTGAAAAACCATCGAGAGACGGGCCCGGACGCGCTCAACCTGACGCATGTCTGCCGGAATGCGAACACCGCGTTTGTCATTGCAAAATCGTAGCGCCTCGCCGTGCAAGATAATGTCACCCTGCGTTGGAATTTCCAGCAGGTTAATGCAACGGAGAAAAGTACTTTTTCCTGAGCCCGACGACCCAATCATGGAAATAACATCGCCTTTATGAGCTTCGATGGATATGCCGCGAAGCACTTTGTGCTCATTAAAGGTTTTATGGAGATCATTTACGACCAGGGGAGCGATTTCTCCCATAGTAGTCTCCTGGGGTTGGTAGATGATAAAAACTCTGTGGTTTGAGATACCCGACCCACGCGATTTCCGTGGATAGCCAGACAAATCCATAACTAGTCAGTATGGAACAAGAAATCGGAATTTGCCTAACTTTGAACACGCAGAGCATAAGATTCTGGCAGGCTAAGTGCGTCGCAGAAATCAACACTCAAGCCGCCCTTAGCAAACTGAAAGGACTATTCGTCGTGCACTTCTGCCAGTACTAACTTGGCAACGGGAGAAGGGTGGGGGCTGGCCATCGGAAAGGCATGCACAACAACCGGCGTTTGGATCGCCGTGGGAAGCTGATATGCACTTTGATGAAAACTGATTAAGCAGTGCGTCATGGCCGTCGTTCGAAAAGGAGTAAGACTTACCCTGTCAACGATGCCAGACCATCCACTTGTCTGAAATGTGAACTTATTGTTTCTGCGTCGCAGAAAAATTGCAAGTTTTATTTGGTGTTTGCCAACCTTGCTGCATTCTGGGTGGCATTTGAATGTCGCGAAGTGTTTGGCTGCCTGATTCTAGTGATTTTACGGACGAGGGGGGGGTTAATGAAGAAATCCGAAAAGCATATTGACTAACCCCTAAACGAAAAAAGCCTCGCATTTCTGCGAGGCTTTTTGAATGGTGGTGCCCAGAGGCGGAATCGAACCACCGACACGGGGATTTTCAATCCTGAAATTTCAACTCTATACAAAATGATATGAAAATAAATATCACGAAAACAGAGGGTTAGGTGTTGTCGTATGTTGTGGATGACATTCCTGTTTGTGGTTTTTTGTTAGTTAGTGTCCCACTAGTGCCCCATAAATAATTAACTGATTTTATTTATGATTGATTTTAAGTTACTTGAATTTGATTCGTAGTAATCTCATTTTGTATAAGCAACATAGTACATTCTTTCAATCTGCTTTTTGCTCAAAAGTGCTGTTAAAGAAGGGAAAGATAATTGCTCAATGTCGCCGCTTAAAATTCGAGCGGCGACAGAGGAAGAGTATCAGCTAGAAATTACGCACTTCCACTCAACTGTTTGATTTAATTGCTTACGATATTCTCATTTTAAAATAGCCTGTTTGTTTTAGTCGGAACGACTAGGATTGACTATTTTGTGCCGTTTACTACTCTTCAAACTCAGCGTTCTTGAATTTCAGAACACTGCAGTTTTCTTTTACGGCCCGTTGCAACCCATCATCAAAGCCGGTGGGCGACTCAGCCTGAATATCCACAGCGATTTTCACTTTCACGCCGGGGCGCAACGTGAATTGCTGAACCACTTCTTCCATCAGGTCAGCAAACTGCTTTTTCGCCAGAATAGGGTCGAGCTCGATGGTGGCATAGAACTGCTTTTTCAGTGCCTGTGCCGTCGTACCTGTAACGGGTGAATCCTCTGGAGCGGGTTCTGCCACTGGCCTTTCTGGTGTGCCAGGGTTGTTCGGATAAGTTGTTGTGGTTGCCGAAGTTGGTCGTGCGGCTTCGGCAGCACGTTGTGTCTCAGTGAGCTCTTGCAGATAAGCGGCGGCTATGAGCGGTTCAATCAGCAGCGGCGAAGCATCCATAAAAATGGAGGTGTTTTTACCGTAGCTGAAGCCCACATAGCGCCCGTCTTCTTTGCCTTGGGCGTAGCCGAAGAAGTCTTTGCTTTCGCAGCCCGCTTGAACCGTGCGCTGAAACACATGATCATCTTTCAACCGTGGCAAGTAGAGCTGGTGACAGGTTTGCTGCCAAACGTGCAAGGCGCTGATGTCTTTGACGCCATCTTTCCAGAACCAGTTTTTCAGCACGGTTGCCAAATGGATCGGTGCCCATTCTGTAATCAGTAATTCGTTTTCTTTCAGTACCCGTTCAATTTCTTGCGTCAAGTTTTGTGCGCCAGGGTTTACCTGGAAATGCTCCCAAAGTACATCCGACAATCCTTTTCCTGGGCGGGCTTCCTGCACTGGTGCTAACAGCCATTTATAGGACTCGCGGATCATGCGCTGCAGCGCATCTTTCGCATCATCCAGGCTCTTACTTGCCTGCCGCGACTGGAACTGATCAAGGTTGAGCTTGAGGTCTTTAATGTCGCTGACAATCGATTGCCAGGCCAGCATGGAACGTACCTGGTCTTTCAGGCGGCTGACGGTATCGTAGTCGGCTGCCAGGAAAATTAAGCGATTTTGCTTAAACCGAGGCTGCTCGCCGCGTGTCTTTAAAATTTGCGTGGCGCGCTCGGTTGCCAGGCTTTGGCCGCTGCGGCTAAAAGCTGCATCAGGCGGTAACACCACCAAGCGCAGTGCCCAGTCGTCTGGTACATCGCTGCTTTGGGTAAACACATGAATGCCACTAAAAACACCACTGGCGAAAGTGCGCTGTACGCGCTCGCGGATGGCTGGGAATACATCTTCCTTATCCTGGAAGCGGCGCTTGCGGTCTTCCATTTCGCGGCGCAGGTTGGGCCGGGTGTCAAACCAGAAACGATTATTGCCGCTGTTCAGGTAATGCAGTCGGTCGCCCAAACGGCGTAATGCATCTTTGTAGATGCCCGTTTGTTGACCCGGTTGCGCCACTCCCAAAATCACGTGGTCCAGCTCAATACCGCGAACCATCTGCGCGCCAGTGCTTGGTGCACTGCCGAGGAAAATGGTGCGCGCGGTGCGGCGGCAGGCTAGTACAGTGCCGAGGCGCGGGTCTTGGTTTTCGATCTTTGCAGTTTCGGAAATATCACCGTCGACATCACGCTCTACCACCGGGTCCCAGCCCTGTGGCAGGTTACTGATCATTTCATTGCGGGTGTCGCCATCAAACAGCGGGAAGCTGCCGGGCATAATCAGCGGGTCTTTGTCGTTATCGCGCCACAAGCGGTGTATCACCTTGGCCATTAACTTCAGCACGCCACGAGTGCGCTGGAAGTTGGGTAACGATGACCAATCCTGATACAGGCGATCAAACACTTCTGGGTGAATCGGGTAGGCGTGCATCAAGCGGTCAAAATAACGGCCTTCCTGGGTTTCACTGGGGAAGTCTTCGCTGTTCGCCACATAGTAATCGGCAAAGCCACGGCACACGGATTCAGCGGCCAGTTTGTCGTTGATGCTGGCAAATAGGCGGCGGCGCACAATTTCAAAGGCCTCTTCGGTAGCCACCGGCTTCCACAGCGCTTGAACACGTTTAAAACAGTGCTCCAGAACATCCAGTGCCTGTTCGCCTCGCGTCCCGCCCACTTCTTTTTTTGATTCGGGCAATGAGGCCAGCAACAGGGCTGTGGGCGCGGCCTTTAAGGCTTCGGTCAGTGCCTGCACAAAGCTGAGGTTGGAATCAAAAGTGCCACCACTCAGTGTTTTGCCCTCTTCAAACTGGCGCACATAAGCCACCAGCTCGTCGATGAGAATCACGCAGGGGGAGAAGCGTTTGAGCAGGGTTTCTAACAGACCTTTGCCGGGTGAGGTACCCGAGGCGTCGGCTTCTGCCACCAAGGCAAACCCTTCAGCGCAGCCTAATTGCCAGGCAAGATCGCCCCACAGGGTATTGATGCGCTGGCCATCGCGTTGCTGCGGCTGGTTAGGGGAGGATTTAATACCGTCGAGCACCGCCACCTTTGCACGTGGCAGCTCAGTCACCTGGGCGGCATCCAAAATCGCGGATACGCCGGGTAATTCGCTGGCGGGTGCTTCGCCTTTCGCTAAATGATAAACCGCCAGCATGGTGTGGGTTTTACCACCACCAAAGGCGGTTTGCAGTTGAATCACCGGGTCGCCACCCTGGCCGGCCAAGCGTTTGACCACGCTGTCTAACAGCAGTCGCATACCTTCGGTGATAAAGGTGCGCTGGAAAAACAGGCTGGCATTCTGGTATTCCGCAGTCGCAGTACCTTCATGCACGCGGGAAAGGTCCGCCGCAAATTCAGCCTGTTGAAAGGTTCCCTTTAATACATCTTCGTGGGGAACGGCAATTTCACGCCATGGTTTCAGACTCATCTTTGCTTTCTCCTAAAGGCCGTGGCCCTTAAATATCCAGTTGGCCTTGGGAACCGACAATGCCACTTTCGCCAGCGGCCTGTTCGATGCCGCTCCAGGCATTGACCAATTCGTTGTAAGCGCGGGCTTCTTCTGCCCAGCCTTTGCGTTCGCACAAGGTGTACAAGCGATATGCCAAGGCTCGCATCGACTCGGCAAGTGCAGGCATGCGGGCCATTAAGGCACCGGCTGCCGATTCACCATCCTGATTCAAGGCGCGGATCAGCTGGTGCAGGGCTTCCCATACCGGGGTGCGGTTATCGGTTTCTGGGTTCCAGTCGCGGGGCAGCTCGGCCCAGCGCAGCAGGCGCAATTTGCCGCTGCCGGATTCCACCACGCCCGATTCCTGCAGGCCGCCAACGCTGGTGCCCTTGGCGCGGGCCAGTACATCAGCCTCACCAAACTTGCCTTCGCCCCAACCCAGTTGTTCAAACCAATGCAGGCAGAACTGGGTATCGTGGTCGAAGTCGTCTTCAGCCAAAAAGCGGTTAATCAATTGCAGCGCGGTTTTTACCGACATGGGCGAGCCATCGGCTTCCAGCACAGCGGCGTATTGGCTGAAAATGGCCATGCCCGGGCCGATAATGGCCTGACTTAAATCCACCGGAGCAACGGGCGAGTTAATACCGCCGTGAGTCATTTCATCCAAGGCGATGGGCAATACGGCATTGAGTTCGCGGATAAATTCGCGGCGACTGATGGTTTCAGCATCGGCGTCGCGTTTGCGGCAGACCAGCACGATGCTGGAGGCGAGCGCGTTAGCAGATGACCCAATCATGCGATTGCCCAATTCCGTGCGCATGGGCCAAGTGCCAGTCAGTGCAAAACCTGCTTTTAACACGGCCTCAAGAAATGTGACCCAACCGGTACTAGAGGTACCACTATCATCCTTAGTCTCGCTCTGCTTAAAAGCGTAATAGATGGTAACTGGGAATCCGGGATGAGCCTGCACAGCAAGGTTGTGCATTGCTTCTGTCATGCCATCCAAGAAAAAGGTTTCTGCTTCTTCTTTGCTTCCATGCCTATAGGGCGTTGCAACAAGCTCTTCGGCCTTAGGTACTGCAAGAGTGGCATAGAGAGCAGGAAAAATATCTCTTAACCCTTTACGTAACCATACATAGAAGAAATCAGAAAGATCTGCGTACCCAATATTGTCGTAATACGGAGGGTCAGTTGATATTAATTTCTGTGAGCTAATAATTTGGGTTTGAGCATCTGATTGGGAGGTATAGGCCTCCCCCTTAGATGGAACCTCCTCAAGCGCCCTAACTAAATTCCCTAGACTTACACCATAATCTCCTGCCGCTTCAGCAAACACGTTGTTCTCAGCAAAATCCCACATCATAGGGATCGCTTGTCTACCAAAGAGATTGCGCACTTGTGTCTTACTAGTTTCCCATCGGCAAAGAGAATTGCAGATGTCTGTTAGACGACTTAACGCCAACGCCAAATAAACTCCAACCGCCTGCGCATAGGCTGTGGCACCGGTTCCTCCTTCATCCAGACCGATACCGTCATCCTTCATGCCTGCCTTGATGGCATCCTGTCGACAATGCTCGATAGCTTCCTGTACCAGATCAGAGAAGCTTGTCAACGCAACCAGTTGGCGTGGGGTGAAGAGATCACCATACACATCGAAACCATAATTCGAGACGTTGACGCGACACTTACCGTGCAGCTTTACTTCCGGTTTCCAATCGGGCTTTGCAGATTCTGCACTCGATTCCTGCGCTGTGGTCGGAGAGAGGTAAATTCTCCCTTTCACGCCCTCCGCGACTATAGCCATCAATTTTGTGCCCATCCGCCCAGCAGTACCTTCAGCGCGAATGTATTTGTAGTCCATCGGAGATTCGGACATTAAACAGTGGAAGCCACCGCGTTTCCCTGCTGTAGTGCCGCCATTTGCGTCTGCAGGTGGCTTACCCATTTTTACCGCAAAGTGATAACTATCCCCCTCAATCACCGGTTCCACATAAGCTTCTTTGTCTTTCTTACTGGAAAGCACAAAGGTACTGGCCAGCGGTACTTCCACATGGGAATAGGCCGGGTTGGGGCTTTTCACGGTACGCGCCCACAACCAGGCAATCACAGTTAGCTGCTGGCCGAGTAGCGGTTTCAGGTCGGGCCGCTCGGCCACCATGGCTTCAGTGATTTCCACCTTGGGGTATAAATGCCCTATACGCTGCTGGGCTTGCTCGCGCATCCAGTGGCCGTAGCGGCGCACATCTTCGGCCAGTCCGCGTGCGCCAGCCCAATCTTCAAAGGCATCCTTGGTGGCTTTTTTGCCTTTTTTGTCGATGGGGATTTCCGGGCCTACGGGCGCGGTGCCCGCAAACTTGGGCGGGATTTCGATCATCGCCTTGTTGATGGTGACCGCCACCGGGTTTAAATCGCTGGCGTAACTTTCCAGCCCCAGGCGCTGGGCTTCCAGTGGCAGCGCACCACCGCCAGCAAAGGGGTCGTGAAAAGCCGGCAGCTTTTCCGGGTTGAACAGTTCGGCGGCTTGAGGGTGGTTTTTATTCAACTCACAGGTCTCGCGCCAGCTACGCGCAATTTCAGTGCGGGCGCGGGCCAGCACCTGCTCGTTGTTGGTGTTTTCCCACAGCACCAGGTCTTCAATGATCTTGAACAGACGGTCGCGCTCGATGGCAGCCTTTTCTTTGTTCATGCCGTACTTAAAACCGCCGCCTTGCTGGTAGCCGGGGTCGTTCACCATTTGCGCAAAAATCACCGCGCGCGCAGCGGCCAAAGGGCGACGCGCCCACCACAAATGCAGCGTGCTGGGGTGACCGTGGCGAATTGACTTTTCTCGTGCGGCAGCAGCGTTAATGGCATCCAGCGGCAACGCCACTTCGATGAGCTTTTTAGGTGTTTTTATGAGAGTCATGTTCAACCTTGGAATGCAATACTTGCCAGGTGGCTTTCTGCATAGGCCCCTAAACAAATTCGTATGGTGGTGAAAAATTGTGGCCAATGCTGGCGAAAGTAATGGGCAGCCAGATTGCTTAAACCTTGTTGTGGGGAAAATCCCTGTTCGCGTTGTTTCTTTTTGTTGTGCTCAATATCTCTGACGAGTGCGAGCCTGGCTTGACTCAGGCGATCACAGTTGAGGTTCAGCATGTCAATCGTGTTTTGAACTAATGCTTGCAAATCTGCATGTCGATTGTTTGGCCAGGCTGGCAAAGTGGCACATTGAGCCGTATCGGGCAGCAATCTCCCCGTACTTTTTTCGATTACAAATAAACTGGGGTTAGCCATGATGTCTAAAGGATTCAGAATCCAACCTTCGCATTGCTCCGACAGCTTCCCAGATTGAATCATCTGATCTTTATGGGCATCGCAACTCAGATTTTGGCTGAGCGGTTCCTGCGTATGGGGTGCAGTGCCATACTTGTAGGAGCCTCCGGCACAAACGCCAAGGAGGTTGTCCCAGTCCAACGCCCAGTTATGAGCGGGTGTAATGTCCGACTTGGGGTGGAAATGCTCCACTCTGCACTTGAGCGGATCGTTATCGTGGATGCCCATTTCGCAAAATGCGCAAATTCCCCCCTGGTCGGCCAGCAACTTCATGCGACAGGCATCATAGGCTACCGGGCCACCAAAATGCGTGTCAGTCTTCATTCCATCCCAATTACTCTGTGGGGCGGACTGTCTATATCTGGCAAGTTCAGCAGGCTCTGCATTTTTAAGCACGCGCTTCATTCGCCCAACTCCCACTTGCGGTTTTCGATGCGCAAATCTGCCTCAAAAAGTTCCGGTTCTGTACCCTGGTAGCGTGCGTCGAGCTTCTGCCGCAGCGCCAATGCCCGAGGACTATTCCACTGATCTTGATCAACCAAGAACAGGTATTCTCGTAACTCCCGTGTTGCGTCATTGTTGGGCGGCCGAACATCCGTCAACCCCAATATTTGCTTGAGTAACCTTCCTGGCTCGGCCCCCTCGGCCCCCGGCGGCGCTGAGTGTACTTTGCCATCGCTCAGGATGAGAATGCACTCAGAAGGCACGCTGGTTAACACCTGTGGGCTGTGGGTGGTAACAATGAACTGAATACAGGGGAATGCATCCACGAGACTTTTTAATACGATCTGCTGCCAGGCAGGGTGTAGGTGCATATCCACTTCGTCAATGAGCACAATACCAGGCGTTTGTGCGGCAGCATTTGCTCCAAGATGTCCGTTCAGTTTGGTCGCACGAAAAGCAATGTCTGCCACCATCCCGATCATATTACGAATACCGTCACTTAACATTTCGACGGGTAGTTCGCCATTTTTGATGTGGTGGGCCACCAGCGTATCAAGCTTGAAGCTGTATTCAAGATTATTCCAGCCTGCCGGAACGAGGCATGCATTCACTGCCTTTTTCACAGAAGCAATATAACCGCTAAATTCTGCATAGGCAGGGCTGGCCGTTTGTTCTTTTAGCTGTAAATCCTTGGCATTCATACTCCAGTAGCGAAACCACTCAACAAAGGTTTTGTAACTGGATGCAGGGTCCAGGCAGTCAGAATAGCCTATGGTGCGTGAAGTACGCGCAAGCTTTTTGCCAACGGTGAGTTTCTTTTGCTGCCAAAGCCGCCCTGTTCCGTAATACGAAATAAGAGGCAACAAAACGTCAACATCAGGCGTTCGCACAGACTCCTGCATACGCTTTCCGTAGTCAGCCAGTTCTTTGGCATCCTTGATGGTGGTTTTCGCCTTGGTTGGGCTCGTCAGGGCACGTTGCCAGGTTGACGGAAGATGAGCGCTATCCAGACCATCGATCAAACTGCCCGGAATGAACCCCGTAGCCTTCAGAGAAACGCCTTTGGGTGCATACTCCATTTCGTTGGTCGCGGTTTTCCTGGCTTGCACCAGACGTATATCGCTGGGTTCAAAATGTTTTCCAATCGCTTCGTCGAATGCGCCGATATAGGGGCCTAAAGCGACTGAAATAGCATCAAGGATTGAGGTTTTACCTGCACCGTTGGCGGCAACCAATACGGTGAGCTGAGGGTGGAACTCAATATCAATCGATTCGAAACAGCGGTAATCGCACAATCTCAGTTTCTGCAGGTTCAAATTTGGCATGGTGTCTCCGCACGACTTAGCAATTCGGCCAGATCCAGATTAATACTGGAAACCGCCCAATCTGGTTCTTGGGTGAAGGGGTTGGTAATGTAAAACGGCCCTTCGTGCTCATCACCCTCTACCAATACAACAGCCAGAATGAATTTGTCCTGCTGGTTCAGACCATACAGAATCTCGTTTCGTGTGACGGTAATGGTACTGGCGCCTTTGACGCGGCCTTTAACTTCAATGTGACGCGAGGTGGGCAGCCTGCCATTGATGGCTTTGGGCATGCTGGTGACATCCCAACCACATTTTTGCGCAGAAACATCGATCACTTCATTCCCCAAGGCACGTTCAGCGTTCATTACCGCATCCATCGCGACGCGTTCGATGCGTTTACGCGCCTCGGCGTCAGCTGACCAGGTACCGGCCTTTTCAGATTGGCCCTGGCGCTGAGCCAGTAGCCCGGCAGGAATAATGAGTGCGCCTCCGACGACCACCGGTGTGGCCGAAACCACATGACGCATACCGAGCAATTCCTTTTCCCGGCTTTCGCGGCGGGCTGTAAGATCGTCGATGGTGCGGCGCACATTCTCCAACGTCAGACGCACGTCTTTTCCTGCTGCCTTGTCGTCCTGGAGCTTGATATAGCGATCAGACCAGAAGCTAATCTCTTTCACTAATCGCTCATGCACGGCATTAAGTGTTTTGTCTACATGGGCTTCTCTGCGCAGGCGCACGTCATCGAAATGCTCGGGCACCAGATCGATAGAGGCGTGAGCCAATGCTTGTTGCTCCAGATTCTGAGTTATCCAGGCGGCACTGAGAACGTCCTCAATCAGTGGTAAGTCGGTATTATCAATGGGTTCTAAGTCGAGGTGTGGAGCCCACCCTGCATTGGTGGCGCGACCTTGTGGATCGATTTCGACAAATTGCATCCGGCGCGAGGCAACCCTTGTTGGGTTGGCCCCTTCTTTTACCGAGTGATCAATGATAAGCATGACGTTGGGTGTAATTCCGGTATCGTTGTTATTCACCAGAATAGCGCCTTGCTTGAGCTTGTTGCGGTGCATTTCCATTATCAGATCGGTCACAGATTGCATTAACGGATGCCCTGGGTGCATCAGACTGGCCATGGGAGCACCCACCCGATCGGCGAGACGAACAAATTGCTTTTCAAAACACACGCGTTCGTATTTTCGTAGTACCGGGTCGAGATTGCGACGATCCCGACCGGTAATTTGTCGATCGCGCTCACGGATACTGGCCGGGACGTGGGTAATTTCGTAGCGATTCGATTCGCGTGGACGTAGCTCGCCACCCAACTGCGTAAAGGCCTGGTTGAAGAAGGCGCGGATAAAATAAGGCTGCAGCTTGCGGGCCTCGGCTTTTTCCATCTCTTCTTTCACTGCAAACAGTCGTCGCTCGTCCATCACCTCTTCACACAGGGCATTTCGCTTGATGATGTCTTCCAGATGCTTGGTGTCGAGAGCACCTTCCACTTTACGGTGCAGTTGCGCACGCACTTCAGGGTCGGCGCCGTAACGTATAGCCTCGATTAGCAGATCCTTTAAGCTGCGGTCTTCAAAGACTTCGCCCAGAATGTCGAATACACGTCCTCCCAGAGCTTCTCGTTCGACTTCGAGTTTGTCGAACAGGCGCTGAAATACATCCCCTTCACGGGTCTCACTGGCAACCATATTCCACAGGTGGCAGACTTCCGTTTGGCCGATACGGTGAATACGGCCAAAACGCTGCTCCAGGCGGTTCGGGTTCCAAGGCAAGTCGTAGTTGACCATCAGGTTAGCGTTTTGCAGGTTGACACCTTCACCGGCAGCATCGGTTGCGATGAGTACACGCACCGAAGGGTCGTTACGGAACATCTCCTGTACTTTGCGCCGTTCTTCACGTTTAACGCCACCATGAATAACTACGACAGCATCTTCATTGCTGACATCTCCCAGCAAACCACGAATTTTTTCGGTCAGATAATTGAGTGTGTCACGATGTTCGGTAAAGATAATGAGCTTGCGTTGCAGGCCAGAAGCATCTCGCATTTCAGGCGTGTCTTGCAGCAGACGCGAAAGTTCGTCCCATTTACGGTCTTGCCCTGCGTGGACGACCTGTCGGGCCTGTTCTTCTAAACCTTCAAGGATAACAATTTCGGCTTCCAGCTCCTGAATTGTTCTTGCTGCCGTAGCCTGATCGACGACGGTTTCTTCAAAATTTTCATAATCTTCGGAGGAAAGTGCCTCGTCAGATTCCCAGATGCTGTCTGCCGCACAGCTGATACCCAAAGGGCTTAATGTTTCAGCGAGTAGCTCACCGCGTTGGCGCAGTTTTTCTTCTTCTACTCGCCTTGTTAATTTGTGACGACGGCGTTTTAAGGACTGATAAATAGCTTCGGGACTTGAAGCCAAGCGACGCTGCAACGCCGTTAGTGCAAAACCAACGGTGCCTTTTCGCTGACCATCCAGCTGGTCAGCACGATTCATTTCCTCTTTGACATATTCTGTGACGGCACTGTAAAGCGCAGCTTCAAGATCAGACAGTTTGTAATTGGTCGTGTACGCTTTGCGTTCGGGGAATAGCCGAGTTCCGTCAAAACGCAGCATTTCTTCTTTCACCATACGCCGCATCAGGTCAGATACATCTACCTTGTGAGCTCCGTCGCGAAATTTTCCATAGAAACGATCGGAATCCAGCAATGACATGAACAGTTGGAAGTCTTCTTCCTTACCGTTATGTGGTGTCGCCGTCATCAGCAGGAAGTGACGCGAGATCGAGCCAAGAAGCTCACCCAACTGGAAACGCTTTGTCTTGTTAACCTTGTTGCCAAAGTAGCTGGCGGAAAGCTTGTGGGCTTCATCCACCACCACTAAATCCCATTGAGAGAGTCGCAGTTTTTCCTGAAGCTCATCACTGCGAGACAATTGATCTACGCGTGCAACCAGTAGATCAAAGTCGTCAAAAGGATTACCGCTACGGGAGTTTTCTATGTGTTCTCGAGAGAATACGGTGAAGTGCAAGCCGAATTTTTCAAACATTTCGTCCTGCCACTGCTCCACCAAACTTCCCGGTGCAACAATCAGTACCCGCTGGGCATCTGCGCGCATGAGCAATTCACGCACCAATAAACCGGCCATAATGGTTTTGCCTGCACCCGGATCGTCAGCCAATACATAACGTAAAGGCTGTCGTAGTAGCATGGACTCGTAAACGGCCGTAATCTGGTGCGGCAAAGGTTCCACATTGGAGGTGTGGACTGCCATCATTGGATCAAAAAGGTGAGCCAGGTCGATGCGATAAGCTTCGGCTGCCAGCTTGAAATCCTCACCAGCTGCATCAAAGGCCCAAGGGCGACCGGCTTCCGCCAATGATAATTTTGCTTCATCATTTCGAAAGAGCATGCGTTCAAACAGCTGGCCATCTCCCGTTTTGTAATAAACAGTCAGGGCATTATCGCCAACAGGTTCAGTGGTCACGATGCGTACCACCTGCCCAGGCTCAACACCTGAAATGGCAGCATTTTTCTTGATGTCTTCGAGTTTTAACATATTGCGTCCTTAATCGGCCTCCCTGCCAGAATGTGACGATACTCTAGTCGTATTTTCGCAATACCCTGGAGCAATAAACAAATTTTCGACCCCATATAAGGTTTGCCGGTTTCTTAACCATAGGTGGTATTCGGTACCGACAAGTTGACTATTTTTAGAACAATCGACATTCCATAGTCGCAACAAATAGCCTGCCGTAGCGGCTCGAACGGCTATTCTCAAAACACCATCTTCCATACCATAATCAAGCGTAATGGCTTCTGGGTGCTTGATATTGGGATGCGGAACCAATTCCAAATCCACAAATCGGTTCCATTGACGATCCTGTAGCACAAATTCCAACTCTTCTACGGTTGAGGCTTCATTCACCGACGCATTCTTTATTCGCGTGAGAACAAAATCCCGAAATTCGCCATTCTTGCGATCAAACCCCCTGACATGCCAGCGCAATCCATTATCCACTAACGTATGTGGAACAATCTCGCGATGGGATTCTCCACTAGATAAAGACACATAGGTAATAACCAGAGCACGAGCTTTGTGGATGGCCTCAGTCACCTGAGCTACGACGTCCAAGCTAGGTTTGCTCAAATGATACGGCGCCTCGCAGGCCAAAGGAGGCTTAAATTTGCCAGCAAAGCCATCGCCGTAACCATGGCTTAGAGTAGACAGCGTTCGATCCACGTCGTAGTCAAATAGCGACTTGAACTTCGCCCCCCGTAAGTGGGTTCTGAGTTTCTGGTCGTAAATGATGTTTTCTGCGGCCAGGTCGCGGTAAAGGGTGAAGTCCTTGGTAGCTTGGGCGGGTGTGATGTTGAAGCGATCGACCAAATCTGCGCGGTTAGCTTCCCCTTTAAAAAAGAGGGTGAAGTCTATGTGCGCTATTCGATCACGCTGTGTCTGGTTCAGGTTGGCAAGAGCGCTGTTATTCATGCTGATTAATCATATAAGCCGAATAAGTCACCTAGTATTATTTATTAGGTGGCATCCTATCACAGCGACTCAATTCAGTGGTATAAATAGTTCCCCTCATTATTATTAATAAAGCAGCTTCCGTAGCGATTAGAACTATTATTGACACATTTTGTCGATCATTCGACGATATGTGACGACAAAAGGCCCCGGCTGCTCTTCTCGTACAATGACATAACCCCGCATTAATTTGGGGACAAACACATCATCCCATTCCACCTCAAACGACCAAAGTGTATCAGTAGGCAGTAGCTGTTCCAGAAACTTTTTCCAGGATGAATTGAGATGGCCGAATGGGATTCTCGGGGCTGCATGAAAGGGATCTTCTACTATTTCGATTTGTTCAATTTCCTCAATACTAAGTTGGCTGCACAGGTCACCCTGCTTCACCGAGAAAACCGGATCTGCCTCATAGTGTGCTAGGGACTTCGGACCAATAATTTGCCAAATTTTGAGTAGTGCAAGGAATGGCCATAACGGGATCAGGATGAAAGTAGTCATCAGCAGTTCAAATATACGGCCACGCAACCAGAGCCACAAACTATTGTTTGCGGGCCTAAGACTGTTTTGGATCTTTTCCAGTGATTGTTCATTTTCATCTTCGGTGAATTTATGGTGCATGTGGACTGTGACCACCAAGATCGCGCCAACCAAGAAATAGGTATAAAGGTAGATCATGATGCATCACTCCCTTGAGGCTTGGTATTCGAAGGAATCAGCATGCCACCGATACCATATCCAACGGGCGCGTCTACTCTTGTTGAAGTGCCGTTTTCCCGCACAGCGCTGTTTGTCAAAATGCCTTTTTCGATTACCAGATAGAGATCCTGCTCGTAAGTACTTGCGAAGCCAGCATGGACATATTTGATAAGTTTGCCTTTGGGGATTCTTAGCGTGCCAGAATACCAGTGCGCAAATACTCGCTCAGGGTAGTCTGGAAAAAGGGTAGCTAAATTGGCTTCGGTACCGTTAGTGAGATTTCCTCGCAACGCAATCAGATACAGGCGTTCGTTAACGACTTCCCACGTGCCGACATAGCGTCGCCATAGCATAGTACCTGCACCGGCAAAATCAGGCTTGTTGCCACCCAGCGCAAAATAGTCATTCAGTGGTGTGGTGCACATACCCATTGTATGACCTTGATAGATAAGTGTTTCAGCAAGCTGAGCTGTCATGAATGCTTCTCCAATAATTCTTGGGGGCCTTGCGCATGGATTTGAACAGGATATGTAAAAAGACGAGACGCGTATCAATAATAGGTCTGGTAAGGCCCAGGCTCCCTAAAATCTCTCAGAAAGCGCTGTAGGCTATTTTTTTAAATATCCATTGTTACAGAGTGATAAGTAAAAATAATGCCTGACATTCGTTCTGGTGTGGCTAGAAGGGTAGGGTGTGATTGCTTTCTGCTGGATTGAATTAGACGCTGCTCCGACCAGATATCGACCAGAAGCCCTAAACGAAAAAAGCCTCACATTTCTGCGAGGCTTTTTGAATGGTGGTGCCCAGAGGCGGAATCGAACCACCGACACGGGGATTTTCAATCCCCTGCTCTACCGACTGAGCTATCTGGGCGTCAACGGGGGCGTATTTAGCCAGAGAGGAGAGGATGAGTCAAGCGTTTTTTCTCTGGCAGTTGAAATTATTTATTTTCAGGGACATAACCATCGGCCAGGTCATGGTCCTGATTACTCAAAAACAGGGCCATTTGCTCGCTTAAATAGGCTCGGGTGGCAGGATCCATCAAACTGAGTCGCTTTTCGTTGATCAGCATGGTCTGGTGTTTTAGCCAGTCTTGCCAGGCTTGTTTGGATACCGTGTTGAATAACTCTTCACCCCTGGCGCCAGGCATGGGAGGGAAGTCAAGTGCATCCATTTCCTGTTGGTATTTAATACAGAATACTTTACGGCTCATGTTTGCCCCGATTGGTTACTAAAGTTTGTAGCGTTAATGTTAGCGATCTTTGCGGGTGGCGGCTATATTAGGCGGGTGAAAATCACTGGCTAGATGAACGTCAGTCCTGTGAGAGGAATCCCATCCTGATGGATGGCGTTTGATTGAGGTTCAGACGCGTTGTAGGCGTCTCTGACGGTTTTTTGATGACTGGCAGGGTTTCTCTTGGTGGTATGTCTGTAGTGCACAAGCGTCCGCATAGGCTCTAATGAAAGTGATTGCTGCGCCGATATGTTTTATTAGAAAATCCAGAGGAAGGTTGTTTTGAGTCACTCGGAATTAAATCATTCGCTATTGAATGTAGATCGCATTGCCAGTACTCGCTCTATGCTTAAGGCACGCTTTCCTGATTTGGTTGAACGATTTTTTACAGAATCTCAAATGCTGATGGATCAGTTGCTGGAAGCGTTATCGGCGTCATTGCCAATGACTGCTGAGGAGGCGGAAGGGGTTATCCGGCTTGCCCATAGTCTGAAATCTACCTGTCGCTCGTTTGGTCTGGATGAGGCAGGGAGGGTCGCTGAGCAAGTGGAGAAGAACCTGACGCTTGGTCATTTGGATACGGTATTTGCAGATAGTCAAACGTTGTATTCAATCTATACTGATTCATGTAAAGCACTAAAAAAACTATTGCGCGAAAGCGGAGTCGCTATTTAATGAAAGTTTTGTTGGTCGATGATTCGCCTGTCGATCGGGTGATTGCTGAAGCTTTTTTGCTTGAGCTCGGGCACGAAGTCATTCTTGGTGAGAATGGTCGACAGGCAATCGATCTTTACCAGCAGCATAAGCCGGATTTGGTGCTGATGGATGAGGTTATGCCCGAAGTTAGAGGTTATGAGGCAGCTCAGATTATCCGTCAGATGGATGGCGACAGCTGGGTTCCAATTATCTTTTTAAGTGCCAGGTTCAGTGCGGATGATATCGCGGCGGGTATTGATGCCGGTGGTGATGATTATCTGGCCAAACCCATCGATCAGAAAGTGCTGGCGGCCAAGGTCAAGGCGATGAGTCGTATTGCGATGATGCGATCGCAGCTGTTGGATGTTTCTTCCCGGCTTGAAGTGGCGAATGCCGAGTTGCGTCGTTTGGTGGATGTTGACGGGTTGACTGGTTTGGCTAATCGTCGTTTGCTGGATCAGCGATTGCCTTACGAACTGGCTCGCTGTAGTCGCTCGCAAGAATCTTTGGCTGTGATCATGTGCGACATTGATGAGTTTAAAAAATACAATGATCGCTATGGTCATCTGAAGGGGGATGACTGCTTGAAAATGGTGGCGTCTGTCTTACAGGATGAAACGCGCAGAGCCACTGACCTCGTGGCGCGTTTTGGTGGTGAAGAATTTTGCATTGTCATGCCGGGCAGTCTGGAAGGAGATGCCCAGGACAGGGCTGAAGCAATTTTGGCCTGTATTCGTAAGTTAGCGTTACCTCATGCGGCTTCCGCCACCGCTTCGGTGGTGACGCTGAGTATGGGGCTCTATTGCTGCGTACCGACACAAGGTGTGACTGCCACCTATGTGATCGCCTGTGCAGATAAGGCGCTATACAAGGCGAAGCAGGAGGGCCGCAACCGTCTCGTAACTTACACTTCTGATATTTCCGCCAGTGGCCGGGTTTCCAGATAGCCCGCCTTTTTTAAAAATGCGGTTACCGGGGCTGGTAGCGCCAGCTGCTTAATCTGCTTGTAATCGTTCCAGCGAAAGTTCTGCGACCCTCTGATTCCCGTAGTTGATTCTGCGAAGCATAATTTCAGTGGATAGATATACAGATGATAATGACTGAAGGTGTGCCGTAACGGGGCATACTCTTCAACGGATTCCGGTGCTTTATGGAGCTTTGCGAGTTTTTGTGCGTAGTGTATCGCGTCGGTCGTAGTATCAGTTTTATCTATCTGCGGTAAAGACCACAGCCCCCCCCAGATACCTGTAGGCGGGCGCTGTTCCAGTAAGAGTTGCTGGTCGTTGTTTTCTATGACAAGAAACCAGCAGTGCTTTTCCGGCATGTCCTTTTTGGGTTTGGGGGCAGGGTATTGGTGCTGTGAATTGCTCGCAAAGGCTTTGCAGAGCGCATGCAGGGGGCAGTCTGTGCACCTGGGTTTGCTTCTTGTGCAAAGCGTGGCGCCCAGATCCATAATGGCTTGCGTATAGTCGCCACAGCGTTGTTCGGGGGCCAATGACTCCGCAAGCCACCAGAGATGATTTTCTATTTCGGCCTTTCCGGGCCAGCCTTCAATGGCAAAGACGCGAGTGAGTACTCGCTTGACGTTGCCATCCATAATGGCGGCGGGCTTTTCGTAGGCCAGAGATACTATTGCGGCAGCGGTTGATTTTCCGATACCGCTAAGTTGTTGTAGTTGGGCGATATCGGATGGGAAATCGCCATCAAAATTTTCAATCACCTGCTGTGCCGCTTTGTGCAGATTTCTTGCCCTGGCGTAGTATCCAAGGCCCGCCCAATGATTCAGTACGTCATCTAAAGGGGCTTCAGCCAGTGCCCGTAATGTTGGAAAGCGGGTCATGAAGCGCTCGAAATAGGGTATAACCGTAGTCACCTGCGTTTGCTGCAGCATGATTTCCGATACCCAGACCCGATAAGGCGTCTTGTTGAGCTGCCATGGCAGGTTTTTCCTGCCATACAGATCAAACCATTCTAACAAGCGCGTGCTGAATCCAGCGGGTAGATGCAGTATCAAAAGAGCCCCTTAAAGAGCTTTTTAATCTCTTTTTTGGCGCCGCTTTTTTCGTCTTCTCCTCCAAGATACTTGTCGAGATGCTTATCAAGCTGCTTGTCTATTTCTTTTTCGGCTTTATGTTCGATTTCTTTTTTTGCCAGTTTAGTCAGCGCTCCGCTTAACCGATCCATGTCGAGGCCACATTCAGGTGCATCCAGCTTGCCTTTGCAGCGTACGGGAATCGGCACCTGTTTAACCCGGTCATTGATGCGACAAGCGTTGTCACCCAGCTCTCCGACGACGTTAAGTTCGGCACCATAATTCAGTGTAGAGTCATCCATATGAATCACTCCGTCACCAGCGAGTTCGATCCCGCTAAGTGATGCCACCAGCGGTTTGTTGGTATAGGTGTTGCCATCAATCAGCAGGCGGCCTTTCATGTCGCGGAAGTTGGTTTGCTGCGGCCAGCCTGAGGTATCCATCTTGTCTTTGTTAATCATTGAGACGGCATTACAGGTCAATGCCGTCAGGTTAAACCCATGAATTATCCCTTTGTCGAAGTTAAATCCGGCTTCGCCTTTGGCATTGCTTTTGAGCGCGCTAACGGTATTGCCACGTGTTTTTACATCCGCATCAATATTGACTCCGCCTGACAAGACGGTTATTTCCGCCAAATCGGTTAACAGGGGGAGTGTCTGAATATTGGTAACTTTTTTGGTTACGTGCCATTTGACATCATCGGTTCTGGCATCAATACGCACGGCGGCGGTGAAACCGCCTTCATACAGTTTTCCGCTGGCTTCTTTGAGTTCGATAAGCCCATCGGCTCCGGAGGCCAGTACTTTGAGCTGGTTTAATTTGAGGTTTTTGACGATCAGGCGCTCTTGCTTGAAATCAACATCAAAATTCAGGCCTCTGATTGTTTTCAGGGGGAGTAATGGCGCTTCGGGCGTAGTTGAAGCGGTTGCCGGTGTCACTGCTTTTTCTGCAGGTGCGGGAGTCGCTTGAGTCTGCTGATTGACCGCGTCAGCAACTTGCGTTACCGGGTCTTTTGCCGGAGGCATATAGCGATCAGCATTTAACTCGTTGCCAGCCAGCGTGAGTGCAAAGTAGGGTTTTTCTGGTTTTAGTGTGAACTTTCCGTTGTATAGCGTGTCATCCAATACCAGCTTTAAATTTGCGAGCTGAATTTCGTTTTTGGGGGTAGTGATTTGGGTCGAAAACGCAATTTTCTGCAAAACGTCAGGGTCAGTTGTGGGTATCGTGGCCTGTCCCACAGATTGCAGCAATTGTTGTAATGAAAAGGGATCCACTGCCAGGTCGCCAGTCATACTGGGCGTACCTTTGAATCCTTTAACTTTCAGGTGTGAATTGAGCTGCAAATTGGCAAATTTCAAGACCAGTTTTTCTAAATCGAGCGTTTCGGTGTCAAGGTCAACCGCCAGTGCAGCATTGGCAGACGTCTTGACGGATTTACCTGCAAAGGGTTCGCCTGCAAGGCTGAATTTTGCATCCAGCTCGGGAATCCTGACTTGTTTGAAGGTGCTGGCCAGAAAAATCCTGGTTTTGATGTCTGCATTAACATCCAGCTTGGGTTGCTGGTTCTGAACCTCGAAGGTAATGCTGATGGGGAATTCTTTGTCCAGCCCGATGGCGGAGGTGTGCAAATTAAAGCCTTTCAGTGAAACTTTTTGACCGGCCATGTCATCCTGATAATTGACGGTGGTATTCGTGATAGCCACTTCGTCAACGTTGAACTTTAGGGGCGCTTTCTGTTCGCCAGCCGTTGTTTGATCGGCGGCAGCGGGCTCGGCAGCGGTTTTTGCTTCAGGCGCTGTTTCGGTTGGTGAGGGTGGCTGATCAGTCTGAGGCTTTGTAATCTGTGTCCAGTTCGCTACGCCTTGTTTGTCTTTATAAAGGTTCAGTGTGAGTCCATCGATAATGACGCGTTGAATGCGTGGCGCCATTTCAAAGAGTGAAAACAGGTCAATTTCTGCAGTCAGCTGGTTCAGTCGGGTGAATTCTTTGTTGTCAGGGGTTGTTGTTGAAACTTCTCCAATACGTAACCCGAGTGGTATCAGTGACCAACCCAGGTCTCCGGTCATTTTAAGCGTAAGCTGGGTATTGTCCGCGACTGCTTTTTCGATGTCAGGTTTGTAATCGTTGGGATCGATAATCATGAGTGTAGCGGCAACAGCCCCGATCACTAAAACGATTAAACCCAGAATACTGTAAATGAGAAATTTTAGAACACGCGTCATGGTTTTATCCTTGCCTTTCCTTAGATTTTTATCCGATTGGGGGCTTCATTGAGATATAACATGGCTGGCAATAAAGGTACGACAGACTTGACGGCCAATAAGTTTTAATAATGATTGGGATACAGTATAGGCAAAGCTTGGCTTGTGATGAACTCCGGTAACGCAAAATAGTTGCGGGAGTTGGCACGCAGGCGCTAAAACATAGCTTTTTTCGATTAGCATGGCTAACATGAACCAGCATATGGAATCAGCAAGGTTCAGTAGGTCATTGCGTAATAATTAAAACGGTTAAAGGAAAGGAGTAGTACCTGTGTCTATTACGGTTAGCATCGAAGTAAAAAGAGACTTTAAAGTTAAGGCTGATTTTGATCAGGTTTTCGATCTTCTGGCGAATGTCCCGGAATCTGCCAGCCACTTTCCCAAGGTAGACAAGTTGGTTGATTTGGGTGACAACACGTTTAGATGGGAGATGGAAAAGCTCGGTGTAGACAAGCATGCCTTGCAAACAGTGTATGCCTGTAAATATATATCGGATAAGGCGAAAGGCTCGATCGTCTGGACGCCGATTACCGGGGAAGGAAATGGCGTCGTTTCCGGTTCCTGGACAATTGAAAAGCTCGACAAGGGAACGCATATTAAATTCCATACCGAAGGCCAATTGACGTTGCCTTTGCCTGGCTTGCTCAAACTCGCGATCAGCCCGGTGGTAAAGCATGAGTTTAATGCGCTTGTCGATACCTACACAGACAATCTTAAAGACGTCTTTAATGCCTGATAGGCATCAGAGGTTTTTTAAGTAAACATGAAGGGCTGCCAAATGGCGGCCCTTCATGTTTGAAGCTTAAATGCAGACCTCATGTTTTTGCTATGGTTGCGTTGGCAAAGTCGGTATAATTCGGTTTTATACTGATTTAATCCGGATGCAAGCGCATCCTGCACTGGCGGAGCAAAGCATGTCAGAACGTAAGGCTCGAGTTGAGCGTGATACTTTAGAAACGCAAATTTCTGTTGAAATAAATCTGGATGGGACCGGGGTTGCCGACCTGTCTACAGGTTTGCCATTTCTTGAGCATATGCTGGATCAGATTGCCCGCCACGGATTAATTGACATCTATGCACAAGCTAAAGGCGATTTACATATCGACGCACACCATACCGTCGAAGATTTAGGGATTACACTAGGTCAGGCGGTGGCCAAAGCGGTGGGCGACAAAAAAGGGATTCGTCGTTATGGGCATGCCTATGTTCCTTTGGACGAAGCCTTGTCCCGTGTTGTGATCGACTTTTCCGGACGCCCGGGTCTCGAAATGCACGTGCCTTTTACACGAGGTGCGGTTGGAGGCTTTGATGTTGATCTGTTTTATGAGTTTTTCCAGGGTTTTGTAAATCATGCCATGGTGACGCTACATATCGATAACCTGCGTGGTAAAAACACGCATCATCAAATTGAAACGGTATTCAAGGCATTTGGTCGCGCATTACGTATGGCCTTGGAGCCTGATGCAAGAATGGCTGGCATAATGCCCTCGACCAAAGGTTGCCTGTAAGCAACTTAAGGCAAATCACAGACAGAATTCCGGAATTTTATAATGAATACAGTGGCCATTATTGATTATGGTATGGGCAACCTCCATTCCGTGGCGAAAGCCGTGGAGCATGTTGCGCCGGATGCCCGGGTATTGGTAACCGATGACGCGAATATTATTCGCGAAGCGGATCGGGTGATTTTACCTGGAGTGGGGGCGATCAGGGATTGCATGGCCGAGATCCGTCGTCTCGGTTTCGATGTGCTGGTCAAAGAAGTCGCGCAGGATCGACCTTTGCTGGGTATTTGTGTGGGTATGCAGGCGCTGATGAAGCATAGTGAAGAAAATGGCGGTGTCGATTGTATCGGGTTGTTTCCGGGCGAAGTCCGGTTTTTTGGTGATTCGCTGGCGGACGAAAGTGGACGCTTGAAGGTGCCACACATGGGATGGAATCAGGTTCAGCATCTGGTTGATCATCCGCTATGGCACGATATACCCGAGAACGAACGTTTTTATTTCGTGCACAGCTATTACGTTGATGCCCTCCATCCTGCGGTGGATTCGGCAGATAATTCTTTTGTTATTGGTAGCGCCAGTTACGGCAAGCAAATTGCCGCCGCCGTTGGCAGGGACAATATTTTTGCCGTGCAGTTTCATCCCGAGAAAAGCCAGCATGCCGGGTTGACGCTGTTGCGTAACTTCGCTCATTGGAGCGGACAGCTCTAATTTACTTCATATATTTTTGGAAACTATTTGCTCATGCTAGTGATACCCGCAATTGATCTTAAAGATGGTAAGTGTGTTCGTTTGCGCCAGGGACGAATGGATGATTCCACCGTGTTTTCAGATGATCCTGTCGAAATGGCTGCTCGCTGGGTATCTGCCGGCGCTCGCCGTTTACATTTGGTCGATCTCAATGGCGCCTTTGCAGGTGAACCCGTCAATGGGGAGATTGTTAATGCAATTAGCAGGCGTTTTCCCGACCTGCCTATTCAAATTGGTGGGGGTATTCGTAGTGAAGAAACCATCAAAGCGTATCTGGATGCCGGTGTCGAGTATGTCATTATCGGTACCAAGGCGGTGAAAGAGCCTGCGTTTGTCGCAGAAATGTGTGCCAAATTTCCGGGTCATATCATTGTTGGAATCGATGCGAAAGAGGGTTGGGTGGCTACCGATGGCTGGGCAGAAGTATCCTCGGTAAAGGCTGCAGATCTGGCGTGTCAGTTTGCGTCTGATGGCGTTTCATCCATTGTCTATACCGATATCGCTCGTGACGGGATGATGCAAGGGGTGAACGTGGAAGCGACGGTGGCCTTGGCGCAAGCCTGTGGTATCCCTGTGATCGCTTCGGGTGGCGTAACGAATATGGACGATATTCGCGCGCTGGCAGCGGTTGCCGGCAAGGGCATCGCGGGGGCGATTACCGGTCGGGCAATCTATGAAGGCACCCTGGATGTCGCCCAGGCTCAGGCCTACTGTGATCAGCTTTCTGAGTAAAATTAAGAGAAACAAGCAGTTCTGCTTAAGTAGATTTTGATGGGGTAGCTATGGGTCTCGCTAAACGTATTATTCCTTGCCTGGATGTAGATAAAGGGCGTGTCGTCAAGGGCGTACAATTTTTGGATATCCGTGATGCGGGAGATCCTGTTGAAATTGCCAGAAAATACGACGAGCAAGGCGCTGACGAAATCACGTTTCTTGATATTACTGCGAGTCATGAAGATCGTGCCACGACAGTGCATACGGTCGAGCGTATGGCCAGTGAAGTGTTTATACCTCTCACGGTGGGCGGCGGTATTCGCACTGTGGCGGATATTCGGCGGATGTTGAATGCGGGGGCGGATAAGGTAAGCATCAATACGGCGGCAGTATTCAACCCAGATTTTGTTCGCGAGGCGGCAGAACGTTTTGGCAGTCAATGTATTGTAGTCGCGCTGGATGCGAAAAAAGTCAGTCAGCCGGGAGAAGTGGATCGTTGGGAAATTTTTACCCACGGCGGACGTAAACCGACGGGTTTGGATGCCGTTGAATGGGCGTTAAAAATGGCTCATTTTGGTGCGGGAGAAATTTTGCTGACAAGCATGGATCGCGATGGGACCAAAAATGGATTTGATTTGGGCGTGACTCGTGCCATTAGTGATGCCGTTTCTATTCCCGTCATTGCTTCCGGTGGTGTCGGAAACCTGCAACACTTGGTGGATGGAATTACCGAGGGACGCGCTGATGCCGTTTTAGCTGCGAGTATCTTTCACTTCGGTCAGCATACCATTCCCGAAGCCAAGTCATTTATGGAAAATCAGGGGATTGAAGTGCGGCGCTAATGCGCCGCATTTTTTATACGCCATTGCTGCTAGAAATTAATGCCTAGCCAACACAAGGCTGACAATTAATAAGCATGCAGGGTGGCTTGTCTCCGTTTCGCAGAAATCCTTCAATCATAAATTCAGAAGAATTCTTTTTCATGACGCCATCTGTCGTGTCATCTCTGGAAAAATTGGTAATTGAGTAAGACTCGATATCTTTAATATTATCCAGTCGTAGTGCGGCAATTTTCCGGTTGTTCTGTTCGACAAAAACGATAATGGGTCGAATGTTGTTGATGACGCGTTCTCTCGCACTGCCAAATAGCTTACGTAGCCCGGCTAAGGTCGTCTTTCGTTCAAATTCGAGCTTATTCAGTGCACCGCTTTTGTCATTTTTTGCCAGTTCCAACAGCTCGTGAGCCAGCGCATGAATTTTTTTGTGTGGCTCATCGAATTTATCCAGGATTTCGCTGAGATCGGAGTCATTGGTTTTGAACTTGTTATACCAAACGCCAAAGCTGCACTTATTGGGGTCGGTTGCTTTGGTAAAGGGCGCTCCCATCTGGATACTTTGTTCCAGTGAATCTAGCCAGTCGACATGATCCTGTTCCCGATCCGTGAAGGTTTGAATCAGTTCCAAGCTTTCATCCAGCTGGGTTTTACTTCCGGTCAATACGCTGAAATCGTATAGAGGTACGGCACGATTTTGAAAAGTGATCACTTCGTGGTTGAATTTGTCCAGTTTGCCAACCTGAATATTTCGCTGCACATCTTTCTCGATATAGCGTACCTGCTCGAGAGGTATGGCAAAGGTGGCATCTCTTGTGGAAAACGTAATTACTGAGATGCGATTATCTTTAAATAGTTGATCTATAGATTGTCCGTTCATGGTATTAGCGAGTCTCGATAAATCAGGATAAGGCATCCATCATCAATCTGGATTTATATGAGGGTATGAAGTCAGAGACTGAACTACAAAAGCAGTATAGAAGTAGTTTCGGCTATCGGCCAAGTGAAATGCGTGATTGCTCAAATATCCTTACTTGATAATGAGCGTTCTTGAGAGGCAAGTTTGGGAGGACGGGTTTTTGGATCGGCTATCGGAAACATATGCGCACTCTGGTGCTGAACCTGCCAAAGGCCGCTGACCGTCGCCATGCTGAAGCCCTTTTCGTCCAGTTTGGGCAATACATAGTTGAGGTAGTCAATCGTTTCCCTGTGGGGATGTCCGATTGCCAGCGCGGTGCCATGCTTTCTGGCAATACTGAGAAGCCTCATAAATTGTTGGTGGATGGCTGTGCGGTCTTGCTCATGATCCAGAAAAACATCCCGACTCAGGTTGGGAATGTTATTTTGCTCGGCAACACTGGCGGCGACGGTACTGGCAATGGTCCGGCTGTCGACAAAATACAGTGGGCGATGTGCGACCACCTGTAATACCCAGGTCATCGCTTCGGTATTTTGGGTAAAGGCGCTTCCCATGTGATTGTTGAGTCCCATGATGTGAGGAACAGCCGCCAGCGCTTTTGTCAGTTCATTCACGATTTCCGGCTTCAGCATATCCAGTGTGAGTGCGCCTGCACCCAACTTCATACCTCGCGTATTTGCCATAGGGATATGAAGCATGACTTCCTTTCCAGAGTAATAAGCTTCTTCTGCAAGTTGTTGTGTATGTTTTCGGTAGGGTAGAAAAGACAGCGTCAGCGGATAGGGCAGGTTGATGAGTTCACGCCCTTCTGAAAAGTGATTGCCCATGTCATCAATAATAATGGCAATGGTGGGATTATCTGCGGCGACGACATGAGCGGTGCTCATCAGTAGCCAAAGGCATGCGGTAATGCATGCCTTGGCTCTGTGTGGCTTCTTTCTTTTTGATGCGGTCATATCAGGACGGGTTGGTTATGACAGCTTTGGTATTGAGAATCTTGAGTCCTTTAATCAGGTTGAGCGCTTCTCTTAGCTGGAAGTCTCTTTCCCAAGGCGTCTTGCTGGTTTCGTTTTCATCCTGGGTCGATTCTGCGTCGGATGTGCCGCTGTTGTTCTTTCCTTTTTTATCTGTACTTGATGTGTTATTCGTCAGGTGTCCTGCAAGATCGGCTTCTTTATAAAATGCCTGAGATTCAATTTCCGTAAATTTACCGCGCTTCACTTCAATGTCGGGCACAATTCCTAATGCCTGGATAGATCGTCCACTCGGGGTGTAATAACGCGCTGTGGTCAGCTTAAGTCCATTGTCTTCAGTCAATTGCATGACGGTCTGAACTGAGCCTTTTCCAAAGCTTTGCGTGCCCATGACCACGGCCCGGTGTTGATCCTGAAGGGCGCCTGCAACAATTTCTGATGCTGAGGCCGAGCCTCCATTGACGAGAACAACAACAGGGGCTTTATCCAGCTCGTCGCCGGCGGTTGCACTGAAGCGCAATTGCGAACTCTTGATTCGTCCTTCGGTATACACGATCAGACCATCATCCATTAGCGCATCGCATACGGCTACCGCTGCCTGGAGTACCCCGCCCGGATTGTTGCGAAGATCTAACACCAGTCCATTCAAATGTCCGCCATTTTCTTCTTTGAGCTTTTTCAGGTTGTTGCTGAAATCCTCACCTGTTCCTGCCTGAAATTGTGTAATGCGCACATAGCCAATACCTGCTTCAAGCGTGGTAGATTTTATACTGGTGACTTTGATAACGTCCCGGATAACTTTTATTTCTATAGGCGCAGATTCATTTTCTCTTACAATTGTGAGAATAATGCTTGATCCCGGTTTGCCCCGCATCATGTTAACTGCGTCATCCAGTGACAGGCCTTTTACGGGTTGATCATCGAGTTTGATGATGACATCTCCGGCTTCGACGCCCGCCTTTTGAGCTGGCGTATCATCAATCGGTGTAATGACCTTTACAAAGCCATTTTCCATACCGACTTCAATGCCCAGTCCACCAAACTGTCCGCTGGTGTTTTCCTGGAGATCCTCAAAAGCCGATGCTTCCAGATAAGCTGAGTGGGGATCCAGTCCCGAGAGCATGCCTTTAATGGCGTTGTTTAGGAGTGTTCTGTCATCCACTTCTTCCACATAGGTTTTCTTGATCCGGTCAAATACTTCAGTGAACTTTCTCAGATCATCCAATGGAAGCTGGGTAGCAGGATCAGGCAGCTTGATGCTCGGGCCAGGCGCGGGTTCCGCAGGGGTGTTGTTTTCATCTGCCGCATTGCTTGTCAGACTCGCCGTGAATAACAGTACTGCGAGTGAAAGAGGGGCTAGTTTTTCTAAAGTGAACAGACTGCGTTTGTTTTGAAAAATTTTTGAGGCGGCGTTTCCGTCGATTGCCAGGGGCGCGCGCGAGGCATTATTGAGCTTCATTTGTAATTATTCCATTCACTGTCAAGATCAGTAATCAAGCAGGTTTAGATACGGATTCGTTGATTTATTTGTGTTTTTCAAGCCATGCTATCGGGTCCAGAGGCTTGCCGTCTTTTCTGATTTCGAAGTATAGACCGCTCTCAGTCAGGTTCCCGCTATTTCCTGCGTATGCAATCAGGTCACCAGGGCTAACCCAATCACCGATTTCTTTTAAAAGCGCTTTGTTATGACCATAGATTGTCATATAACCATCGTTGTGATCAACAATTAACATGAGACCAAAGCCGCGAATCCAGTCTGCAAACATAACTCGACCGTAATGAGGGGCTAACACCGGCGAACCTTCCGCCGCTTTTATCAGGATGCCGTTGGCTTTGAGGGTGGATTCATCGAGGCTGGAGCCAAAACTGTAGCCAATTTTTCCCTTTAGTGGCCAAGGAAGCTGCTTACGCTGGGCGGCAAAGGGTTGGTCTTCGTGAGGGAGCTTGAGTGTCGATATGGTTTTCTCAATTTCAGCCAGTAATTGAATCAATCTTTCCTGATCTTGCGTGAGCTTCCGCAGTTCTTTGTTTTTTCCTGCAATGGAGCCACGCAGCTGCTTTACTGTCGTTTCTCGCCTGGCTTGCTGTGATCTGAGTTGATCACGTTTGGCGAATAGTGATTCCTTTTGACTGATCAGGGTCTGATTTTCGGTCAGTATACGAGAGGTCGTTTGGTTCAGTGCTTGCAATGTTTCCCGAAAACGAACAATTTCCTGAGATCGCGCGTCGTTGAGGTAGTCATAATATACTAGGGTTCTTCCCAATTCCTGAGGCGTTTTGGTGCTCAGCAATGCTTTAATTGCGGGTTCATTACCTAAAGCATAAGTGGTGTTTATTTGTTGCTTGAGCTGCCTTTCCTGTTCAAGCAGTTTTTTGGTCAAATCACGCTTTCGCGCTTCGTCAGAGAGCAATCGCTCCTGGGTTTTATCGAGTTGTGCTGAAATTTTATGAATATCCCGACTGGTTCGGCTGACGTTACGTTCGATATCGCGCAGCTCAGCTTCTAGAGAGCCTTTTTCTGCCTGAGCTTTATTGAGCCACGAGTTGACATTGCTAATGGCCTTTTGAATTTCTACCAATTGTTGTTGTGATACCTCCGGGCTCGTGCTTTCGTTGCTTTTTCTCGCAGCCATTGCAGGGTTTGAAAGCAGCGCTATGCAAAAGGCCGCCAGAGCAGCCATTGGAATGTGTTTCCATGAAGCGAGTGCTTTATGCAAGGGGGATATCTCGGATTAGCCGGAATATCAGCGATATTCCGGCAACAGTATTGTTTCGTTATTGGGGTATAGCGAGCGATTGGCCTGTCATTTCTTTTGGGATATCGAGGCCCATGAGCGCCAGGAGTGTGGGCGCTACATCACTTAGCTTACCGTTGTGCTGAAGTGATATTTGCTTGTTGCCTACATATACCAAGGGAACTGGCGTTGTCGTGTGCGCTGTGTGAGCTTGTCCGGATTCGTGATCCTGCATTTGTTCGGCATTACCGTGATCAGCAGTAATCAGGCAATCCCCGTTCATACGATTAATGGCTTGTGCCACACGCTCAATGCATTGATCCAGACATTCTGCCGCTTTTACGGCTGCGTCGAACTTTCCGGTATGGCCAACCATATCGCCATTGGCATAATTACAGACGACAAGATCATATTTACCGCTCTCAATCGCAGCGACCAGCTTATCCGTAACTTCGGGTGCGCTCATTTCTGGTTTAAGGTCATAAGTGGCGACGTCCGGTGAGGGTACCAAAATACGATCTTCACCTGAGAAAAGCGCCTCACGTCCACCGCTAAAAAAGAAGGTTACGTGGGCATACTTTTCGGTTTCAGCGATACGTAACTGCGTTTTTCCCAGTTTTTCCATGTATTCGCCAATGCTGTTGCTCAGCGATTCAGGACGATAGGCGCAGCTGGTATTGATATCAGCCGAGTACTCTGTGAGCATGACAAAATCAGATAGTTTGGGTGTTTTTTTCCGTGGGAACCCATCAAAGTCTTCATCAACGAAAGCTTTCGTCAGTTCTCTCGCTCTGTCTGCACGAAAGTTCATGAATATCACACTGTCACCGTCATTAATGCAGACTGGTGATGCGCTGTCTGCGCCAATCGCGGTGGCTTGCACAAACTCGTCGTCCTCTCCTCTGGCGTAAGCCTGAGAAAGTGCTTCTTGAGCGGTTGCTGCATGGAAACACGACTCGCCTTTTACTAAGAGATTGTAAGCTGCCGCTACCCGATCCCAACGATTGTCCCGATCCATCGCATAATACCGGCCAATCATGCTGACAATTTTTCCGGTACCCAGCTGCGCCAGTTTGGCTTCGGTGTTAATCAGCGAGGCTTCCGCGCTGCGGGGTGGCATATCGCGACCATCCAGAAAAGCGTGAACATATAATTTTTTGCAGCCTTTTTGCGCTGCCAGTTCGCAGGCGGCAAGGATGTGGTCTTCGTGAGAGTGGACGCCACCAGGAGAGAGAAGGCCGAAAATATGTACCGCGCCATCACTGGCCAATGCTTTGTCAATGGCATTATTCAATACCGGATTGCTATAAAAGTCCCGATCCTGGATTTCTTTGGTAATGCGCGTGAAGCTCTGATAAACAATGCGGCCGGCACCCAGATTCATGTGCCCGACCTCAGAATTTCCCATTTGACCATCGGGTAAACCCACTGACATGCCAGACGTTTCGATAAGTGTGTGTGGGTTAGTGGCCCAGATTTTGTCCCAGAAAGGGGTGTTGGCATGGTAAATGGCGTTGGCATCGTGTTCTTCACGATATCCCCATCCATCAAGAATAATCAATGCAGTAGGCTTGCGAGGTGCTGTCATGGTGAACGCTTCAACTAGATTAAAAAGTAAAGGGGCGGCAATTTTACCCTGATTCGCGGGCCAAGGCTAACCCTGCGCCTTTAGCGACCAGATAAGCCTGTGTATAATGCGTGCTCACATAATTGATGTTTTGACGGTTTGGGGAAAATGGATAGATTATTTGATTTTGTCGCTCATCACTGGTTACTGGTTTCTGCTTTTCTTGGGCTCTTAGGTGCGCTGTTTCTGACTGAAAGGCAAAAGTCGGGAGCGTCGCTCAGCCCTCAGCAAGTGGTAAATTTAATGAATAACGATGACGCTGTGGTTATAGATATTCGGGAAAAGAAGGAATTTTCAGAAGGTAAAATTACCGGATCCATTCATATTCCCTTCACCGCGCTGAAGGATAGGGCTTCTGAATTGGAAAAATATCGCGAGAAATGCGTTATTTTGGTGGATAAGGCCGGACAGCATTCGGCAATGGCAGGTAAGCAGTTAGGTGAAAAGGGGTTTACGCGTGTTGCCCGGTTAAGTGGCGGTATTTCAGAATGGAAAAATGCGAATTTGCCGCTGGTTAAAAAGTAAATTGTCGGAGATGTATGATTGATCTGGGTTGAAAACGCAGGAATCATCACAATCTTTAAGGCGAGACTGTTCTATAGTCGCAATTCTTTGATATTCAGGATGGAGCTGGCGTGCAGGAAGTTGTTATATACACTACTCGGATATGCCCCTATTGTGTTCGTGCAAAAATGTTACTGGAACGCAAAGGTGTTCCCTACAAAGATGTAAGCGTTGAAAATGATATGACGCTTCGTCAGGAAATCATGCGTAAAAGTGGGCAACGGACTGTCCCGCAAATTTGGATCGGGGCCACGCATGTGGGTGGTTTTGATGATCTCTATGCGCTTGAACGTGCCGGTCGTCTGGATGCACTCCTGATGAGTCATTGATAGATAGGGCAGATAGAATATGCTCTATATAAGTATCAAAATACAAGTATCAAAATTTGGTAAGTTCGCCACAGCGAACGGGTTAAGCTGATATCTACAAACAATATAACGAAAAAGGAATCAAAATGACTGATAACGCGACACAACAAGCTCAACAGCCTCAATTTGCACTCCAGCGTATTTACATCAAGGATAGTTCGTTTGAATCACCTAATGCTCCTGAAGTTTTTCAGATGCAGTGGAAGCCTCAAATCAATCTTGATTTGAATACCAGCAATCGAAAGGTGAGCGAAACTCAGTATGAAGTCTTGCTGTCGCTGACGATCACTGCCAAGCTTGAAGACAAAGTTGCCTTCATCGTTGAGATTCAACAAGCTGGCGTATTTATGATTCAGGGGATTGAAGGGCAGCAACTTGCTCAGACGCTGGGCGCGTTTTGTCCTAACTTGTTGTTCCCTTATGCGCGTGAATCTGTTGATGCGCTGGTAATTAAGGGGAGCTTCCCTGCGTTGATGCTTGCACCGGTAAACTTTGATGCCATTTACGCAGAAGCGGTGCGTCGCCAGCAGGAACAGGCGGCAGCTGCAGAAGGTGCAACTCACTAATCGGGTTGAGTCACCGGTAGAACAAAAAAAGGGGCTGTAGCCCCTTTTTTTGTTTTGTGCGCTGTTGTTATTAGAATATTTCTTCAGGGGCTGGATGAGTCTGGTTGGTATCACCTTTATTTTGCAATGGGGCGCTAATTTGGGGTGAGTTGACGGCCTCTGGTTTAGGGGCATATTCTTCACGAAATATTTCAAATATGGCGTCCGGGTCACCTGGTGCTGCCAGTTTGCCGGTTTCAGGGTTGATTTTAACGCTCGTCATGCCTTTGGGTTGTGCCAGATTCGCAATGGGCGAGCCTTTCAGGGCTGTCGCCATATAGTCGATCCATATCGGTAACGCCGCTGCCGCACCATACTCTCTTCTGCCAAGCGTTTTTGGCTGATCAAACCCTACCCATACGGTCGTTTCTATCGCCGTATTAAAGCCTGAGAACCAGGCATCTATTTGGTCGTTAGTCGTGCCGGTTTTGCCGGCGAGATCCGGACGATTCAGCCTTCTTGCTTTTGTGCCGGTACCTTTACGAATAACATCTTTGAGGATGGAATGCATAATGTAGATGCTTCTTTCGTCGGCGACTCGTTCTGCATAAGTTTCCGACTCGTCAGCGCTTTTGGGTGGGCAATTTCGACAGATGGTTGACGGTGTTGCTTTGAATAATTCTTTTCCACTGGCATCTTCGATGCGTTGAATAAAATAAGGGGCTACTTTAAATCCGCCATTCGCCAGAATGCTGTAGCCAGTCGCCACTTCCATTGGTGTTAGCGCGGCACTGCCCAGAGCGAGAGAAAGATCTCTGGGCAATTTCGCTACATCAAAGCCGAATCGGGTGACGTAATTGAGTGTTTTGCTAATACCTGTTTCCCTGAGCAAGCGAATAGAAACCAGGTTTCGTGAATTATAAAGCGCTTGTCTGAGTCGGGTTGGGCCATAAAACTTGCCGCTAGAGTTCTCCGGCCTCCAGGATTCTTCCAGGTTTCTGTCTTCGAAAACAATGGGGGCGTCATTAATTAACGTGGCAGGGGTCATGCCATTTTCAAGTGCGGATAGATAGATGAACGGTTTGAAATTTGAACCTGGCTGTCGGGCGGCCTGAAGTGCACGATTGAATTTACTGTGGTAAAAATCGTACCCGCCAACCAGTGCCAGGACGGCGCCGTCGCTGGGATTGATTGAGACCAGCGCACCTTGTACTTCGGGCAGTTGAGCCAGTCGCCAGTAGGTTGCATGATCCTCCCCTTCGACAGGTCGCAATCTGACGAGATCTCCTGGATTTAACACCTCTTTTGCTGTCTTGGGTGTCGCACCGCGCTTGTCAGTATCAATAAAGCGCCGGGCCCATTTGAAACCATTGTCATTGATCTTGACGAGTCCGTACGTCGGGTTAAAGAGTGTTGCAGAATCATTGTCGACTTCGATAGTGACAAAAGGAAATAAGTCTGCGTAGACGGGGACTTTGCTCAAGTGTGCCGCGAGCGCTGCCGTATCGTTCAGCGTAGCGGGATCCAACAATTGCTCAGGTCCGCGGTAGCCATGACGCTCTTCATAGCTGTTGAGCCCTTCCCGAACTGCCAGGTTGGCCGCGGTTTGCAAATCGCTGGATACAGTGAGATAGATGCGGAGTCCATCGTTGTAGGCGTCACGTCCATATAAGTTAATAGCTTCATTTCTGGCCATTTCCGCAAGATATGATGCTTCTACTTCTGGCTTTGCTCCATGGTAGGTTGCGGTAAGGGGTGCAGCTTGGGCATTGTCGTGGGCAGCCTGATCAATAAAGTTGAGTTCGAGCATCCGGTCGAGAATCCAGTTTCTTCTTACAAGTGCTCGGTCCGAGTCTGCCAGCGGGTTGTATCTTGAGGGAGCTTTAGGTAGTCCGGCAATCATGGCAATCTGGGCGATGCTGAGCTCCTTCACGCTTTTCCCGTAATAAACCTGCGCCGCCGCTTCAATGCCATAAGCGCGATTGCCTAAATAGATTTTGTTGAAATAAAGCTCAAGTATTTCCAGTTTGGTCAGTTCTTGTTCTATTTGAAGTGCGAGTAGTATCTCGTTAAATTTGCGGGAAAATGTCTTTTCGCGCGATAGAAAGAAATTTTTTGCCACTTGCATGGTAATGGTGCTGCCACCGGATTGAATTTTTCCGGTGCTAAGCAACTGGGCAACCGCTCGGCTTAAGCCTTTGATATCAACGCCGCTATGCGAGAAAAAACGATTATCTTCAGCCGCGATGAATGCGTTGATCATATCTTTGGGCACGTCACTAATTGCAATAGGTTGGCGGCGCTTTTCTCCAAACTCTGCTATTAGTTTATTGTCAGAAGAATAGATGCGTAACGGTTCCTGGAATTTCGTCGACCTCAGTTGCTCAACATCCGGCAATCCGGGTTGCAGGTAAAGATAAAACGAACTTGACACAAGAGTAATCAGGCTCACCGTAGCTAAAATGAAAAGGCCGAAAAACCGGCAGAAACTCACAAAACGGAACATGTTTTTCCTGACAACTATTGAATATAGGTCTATTATTTGAGAAATCGCTTTAGGATCTAAGACACCGATTATACTTTTTTTTGATGTCGGGTTTTAGTGAAGAAGTGTTTATAAGTAATAAAAAAGTTGGTCTCACTTGAGGCGAGCGCTAGTCTGGTTTCCATTTTTGAAAGGATTTTGCTGTGTTGGGCTTGTTTGGTAAGAAGTCTGCTTCGCTACTCGGCATCGATATAAGCTCAACTTCGGTCAAGTTACTGGAGTTGAGTCGAAGTGGTGACCGTTACAAAGTTGAAAGTTATGGGGTCGAGCCTCTTCCTCCCAGTGCGGTGGTTGAGAAGAATATTGTTGATCCCGAAGCTGTTGGTGATGCAATCGCGAAAGTCGTCGCCAAGTCACGTTCGGGGAGCAAGCTGGCCGCGGTTGCGGTGGCAGGTTCTGCCGTGATTACGAAAACCATCCAGATGGCGTCGGGGATGAGTGACCAGGAAATGGAAAGTCAGATTTCCGTTGAGGCTGATCAATATATTCCGTATCCGTTGGACGAGGTTGCTATCGACTTTGAAGTGGTCGGAGAGTCGGCCCAGAATCCGGAAATGGTCGATGTGCTTTTGGCCGCATGCCGTAAAGAAAATGTCGAAATGCGAGAAGATGCACTGGAAATTGGCGGGCTGGCGGCAAAAGTAGTGGATGTTGAAGCGTACGCCATGGAACGAGCATTCGGACTATTGGCGTCGCAATTAGCGTTAGATGCCGATACGCCTGTGGTAGCGGTTGTTGATATCGGTGCAACCATGACTACGCTGAGTGTGATGGTAGACGGGAAAACTATCTATACGCGCGAGCAGTTATTCGGCGGAAAACAGCTCACTGAAGAAATTCAGCGCCGGTATGGTTTGTCTGTTGAAGAGGCCGGACTTGCGAAAAAGCAGGGTGGTTTGCCAGATGACTATCAGCAAGAAGTATTAGCACCATTTAAGGAGGCTGCGGTACTTCAGGTGTCTCGAGCATTGCAGTTTTTCTTCTCTTCAAGTCAGTACAATGAGGTGGATTGTGTGGTCCTGGCGGGGGGGACAGCCTCCGTAGCGGGAATTGCCGAGCAGGTTCAGGACAAGGTCGGTACACCGACTTTCATTGCAAATCCATTTGCAGATATGGCGATAAGTTCTAAGGTAAATGCATCCGCATTAAGCAATGACTCGCCTTCACTGATGATAGCTTGCGGTTTGGCGTTAAGGAGTTTTGACTAATGGCCAGAATTAATCTCAGGCCCTGGCGTGAAGAGTTACGTGCAGAAAAGCAAAAGCAGTTTCTGTCTGCACTGGTTGGGGTTGCCGTATTAGCAGGCGGTTTGGTTTTGGGATGGAATAGCCACATGGAGTCCCAGATTGAGAATCAGAATGCGCGAAATAACTATTTGTCATCCGCAATGAAGGGGCTTGATGAAAAAATAAAAGAAATCAGTGAGCTGCAGAAAAAGCGCAAAGAGCTGGTTTCTCGGATGAAGGTTATTCAGGATCTTCAGGGGACGCGGCCGGTTATTGTGCGAGTGTTTGATGAGCTGGTCAGAACCTTGCCTGATGGCTTGTATTATGAGTCGCTGAAGAAGACGGGCGATATGTTATCTATCAATGGAGTTGCAGAGTCTAATAGCCGTATTTCCGGATTGATGCGTAATTTTGATGGATCGGAGTGGTTTGTGGGGCCTAATTTAACCGCGGTGACCGCTATAACCAAGGGGGAGCCTGCAAGCAAGTTTGATATGTCTGTTGTGCAGCAGACTCCGGAGTCGAAGGCGTCAAAGGAGGCTAAATAATGAGTTTTGCTGAGTCTCTGGAAAGTCTGAAGAAATTTGATGTTAATGATCTCGACTTTAATCGTGCAGGTACATGGCCTCTTTTAATTCAGTTAATTGTATTCGTCATTGTTTTTTCTGCATTGCTTGGGGGGGGGTACTGGTTTCTGATTCAGGATCAGTTTGCCATTCTGGATGGTGCTGCGCAGAAGGAAGTGGAGTTGCGTAGAGAGTACGAAAGTAAGGCGCATAAAGTGGCAAATCTCCCGGCATTCAAGCAGCAAATGGTAGAAATGGAAGAGTCGTTTGGTGCGCTGCTTAAGCAGTTGCCTACCGATACGGAAGTGCCGGGTCTGCTTGAGGATGTTACCAATACCGGAATTGGAAATGGTTTGGAGTTTAAGTCGATCACCTTGAAGCCAGAAGTGTCCAGAGAGTTTTATGTTGAGCTGCCCATCGAGATAAAAGTCGTTGGGGGTTATCACGAGATTGCATCTTTTGTCAGTGGTGTGGCAGGCATGCCTCGTATCGTGACGCTCCATGATTTTACGATCAAACCTGTAGCGAAGAGTGATGAGGAGGTTCTGGAAATGACCATTACTGCCCGAACCTATCGTTATAACGCAGGGAGGAAAAAGTAGTATGCAATATAAAATCCTTCTCGCGAGCAGTGTCTTATTTCTCTCTGGGTGTGGTGTCAATAGTAGCTTCGATGACCTGGATCGTTTTATGAGCGATGCAAATAAGAATGCACGCGGAGTCATCGAGCCGATGCCGGAGTTTGTGGCGTATCAGGCTTTCAACTATAGTGCGGCTAATAGACGCTCGCCGTTTTCTGTCCCTGTTGATGTAAAACTTGTTAATGTTGTCGAGGATGAGGCACAGAATTCGGTAAAGCCTGATCTTGACCGGCCGCGGGAGCTTCTGGAGTCTTTTGCCATTACCTCGTTAAAAATGGTGGGCACCCTTCAAAAGCAGGACGAACAGATTCTCTGGGCGTTGGTTTCCGATGGTGAAGGCGGCATTCATCGTGTAAAAGCAGGGCAATACATGGGTAAAAACCATGGCAGAGTGCAATCCATCGAAGAAGGACAGATTGATCTCGTAGAAATTGTTCCAAATGGGCATGGTGGCTGGTTGGAGCGCCCCAGAAGTATCGCGCTGAGCGATCAGTAAACTCTTGAGGGCTGCAGAATGAAAACAGAAATTTATTTGAATAAAAAACGCACTTTAGGGTTGAAAAGACATATGGTTGTTCGTGCGCGCGTTTTGCTAGGTTTTGTCGTTGGGGGCTTGTTGGCCGTAGAGTCTGAAGCAAGTGTTTTGCAGGCTGTAAATTTTGCATCCTTGCCGGGAGATCGAACCGAGATTTCGATGGAATTTGATGAGGCTCCCCCTGAGCCAAAGGGCTATACGATTGAGCAGCCTGCGCGAATTTCTTTGGATCTGCCTTTGGTTTCCAGTTCGCTGAGCAAAAAATACCACAATCTTGGGGTGGGTAATGCCAAGAGCCTGACGGTCATTGAAGCTAAGGACCGAACCCGGATTATTGTTAATCTGGTTGAGCTGGTTCCCTACACGACCACCGTCACCGGTAATAAGCTGGTCATGGTTATTGGCGATGGTAATGCAGCACAAATGGCATCCTCAGTGGCGTCAACCGCCAATAGTGAATCGACTATGGCGGCGGGATTGCCTGAGATAACGGATGTTGACTTTAGGCGCGGGGAAAAAGGCGATGGACAAATCGTTCTGACATTTTCTACACCCAAAGTTGATATAGATATGTCTGAAGAAGGGGGAAATATCCGTTTAGCAATGAAGGGTGTGCAGTTGCCTGAAAACCTCCGTCGTCGTTTGGATGTAACAGACTTTGCTACACCGGTACAACGTGTTGATGCATTTGCCGAGCGGGACGCCGCCGTTGTGCTCATCAAGCCCACAGGAAATTTTGACTATCTGGCTTATCAGGCAGATAACCAGTTTACGGTGAGCGTTGAGTCTCTAACTGAAGAAGAGGTTGATAAGCGGAAAAAAGATAAATTCCCTTATACCGGTGAGAAATTGTCGCTCAATTTTCAGGATATTGAAGTTCGTTCAGTCTTGCAGTTGATTGCCGATTTTACCGGTCTGAATCTGGTAGCGAGCGATACTGTGGGTGGAAAAATTACGCTTCGCTTACAAAATGTCCCTTGGGATCAAGCGTTGGAGCTTATTTTAAAAACCAAAGGTTTGGATAAACGTAAAAATGGTAACGTTTTATTAGTGGCTCCTGCAGATGAAATTGCAGCCAGAGAAAAGCTGGAATTGGAAACATCCAAACAGGTCGCAGAATTGGCTCCGGTTCGACTTGAAATTATCCAGGTTAATTATGCAAAAGCCGAAGACATTGTAACTTTATTGAAATCGGATAAAGAGTTGATTTCTTCTCGCGGGTTTATCTCTTCTGACGGGCGCACAAACACCATCAGTGTGCGAGAAACTGCGGACAAACTGGAGCAGATTCGTCGCTTGGTTACTACATGGGATATTCCGGTTCGGCAGGTGCTAATTGAGGCCCGTATTGTTAGAGCAAGAACGAATGTAGCTCGAGATCTCGGGGTTGAGTGGGGTGGCGGCTATATGAATCGCCATGGTAGCGACCTTTATCGTGTTGGGGGGTCAACTTCAACATTGGCAGAGTTGACAGATGTGGCGGCTGGAAATAGTAATACGATTACTTTTCCTGACGCATTAGCAGTGGATCTGGGTGTAAAGAAAACCAATACGTCTTCTGTTGCGATTGGCTATAGCAATAACAATATTCTGATTAATATGGAACTTTCAGCGCTGGAGTCTGATGGTAAGGGTGAAATTGTTGCTCAGCCGAAGGTGATTACGGCCGACCGTCAAACTGCAACGATTAAATCCGGTGAGGAAATTCCGTATCAGGAGGCATCGTCCAGTGGAGCTACTTCTGTTTCTTTTAAAGAAGCTGTTCTTTCTTTGGAGGTGACTCCTCAAATTACTCCTGATGACAAAATTATTATGGATTTGAGAATTAATCAGGATAATCGTGGTGAAGTTACTGCGGGAATACCAAGTATTGAAACCAATGAAGTAGTTACTCAGGTTTTGGTGGGTAATGGTGAGACGGTTGTACTCGGTGGTATATTCCAGTCTGAGATTGCGAATACTGTCACCAAAACCCCGTTCCTTGGCGATATTCCCTACTTAGGTGCCTTATTTACGAAGCATGAGTCGATAGATGAGCGCTCTGAGTTGTTGATCTTTATTACGCCCAAGCTTGTTAAGCAGGGTTTGATAGATCAATAGTCGGTAGGCGATATAAAAAGCCACTAGTCTTGGATTAGTGGCTTTTTTTTTGTGCCGCAGAAGATAATATGTTTGCTGGTGCATGGTCCGGGCTATGTTATTCTAGCGAATAATTTTTATGATTTTGCTAGGTAAAAGGATTGGTTCTGAACTTGGATACAGTGGCATTTGATAAAGTTGTGTTGGTTGGCCCGATGGGGGCAGGCAAAACCACGATTGGGCGTTTGCTCTCAAGAGAGCTAGGCTACGCATTTGTGGATTCAGATAAAGAAATTGAGGCTCGATGCGGTGCCAACATTCCCTGGATTTTCGATGTTGAAGGTGAAGCTGGCTTTAGGGCACGGGAGCGCCAGACAATAGAGGAGTTATCCCGACAGTCTGGCTTGGTTCTCGCTACCGGGGGAGGTGCTGTGCTGGATTCTGTGAATCGCGAAAATCTCAAATTTCGGAGCAAAATTGTATATCTCAAAACGTCTGTGGAGCAGCAATTTGAACGAACCCGCCGTGATCGGAATCGTCCGTTGTTACAAAAAGAAAACCCAAAACAGGTGTTAATTGAATTGTTTGAAATTCGGGATCCGATTTACCAGTCGCTTGCAGATATTGTAATTTTAACCGATAAAAAAAGCCCGAAAACTGTAGTTAAGCAGATCGTAGATCATTTAAGGCGCGCGTGTGGGGATGAGATTGGGGTCGTAGGTGAATGAAAGAATTGTATGTAGACTTGGGTGAGCGTGGTTATCCCATTTATATTGGTCAGGACTTGTTAGCTCGACGGGATCTTGTAGTGTCAAAGATCGCCGGTAAGCAGGTCATGATCGTAACCAATACGACTGTTGGGCCGCTTTATCTTGAAAAAGTCAAAGCCTTGTTCCAAGGATTTGACGTGGATACCGTTGTATTGCCTGATGGTGAACAATATAAAAATCTGGATACTCTTAATTTGATTTTTGATGCATTGCTTGCCGCAAAGCATTCCCGAAAAACCACGCTCGTAGCGCTGGGGGGCGGTGTCATCGGTGATATGACGGGTTTTGCGGCAGCGTGTTATCAGCGTGGGGTTGATTTTATTCAGATTCCAACCACCCTGTTGTCCCAGGTAGATTCCTCTGTTGGTGGTAAAACCGGGGTTAACCATGCCCGTGGCAAAAATATGATTGGCGCATTTCATCAGCCAAAACTGGTTCTTATTGACACAAATACGTTGAACACTTTACCTCAGCGTGAAATTTCAGCTGGTCTGGCGGAAGTGGTGAAATATGGTTTTATTCGCAGTCCGGCATTTTTAACCTGGCTGAATGATGAAATGGGTGCTTTGCGTGATTTGGATCCGGGGGCGCTAACGCATGCGATTTATACCTCATGTCAGTGCAAAGCGAGTGTGGTAGCCGAAGATGAAAAGGAGGCAGATGTTCGGGCTATCCTCAATTTCGGGCACACCTTTGGGCATGCTATTGAAACCTTTATGGGATACGGCAACTGGTTGCATGGCGAGGCCGTGGGAGCCGGCATGGCGATGGCGCTGGATCTCTCTATGAGGCATGGATGGATTTCACTGCCTGAGTATGAGTGGTCCGTTGATTTGATTCGTAAAGCTGGTCTGCCTGTGTTCCCGCCAGAGGAAATGACGCCGGAGCATTTTATTGAATTGATGTCGGTGGACAAGAAAGTGTTGGATGGTTCCTTGCGACTGGTGTTATTAATGTCCCTTGGGTTTGCTGAAGTTACAGGAAAGTTTAATTCGGATTTATTACAGCAAACATTGGGAAAAAGTGATAACTAACGAGAGAGTGGTAGCGTGAGTAGTGGAAACCGAACTCCGGCTGTTGAGAATGCTGTTGCCTTGGAGCACCAGTTAATCACGAAGTTCGGTCTGGAAAGAAATCCGTTTTCAAGCGAAATTCAGTTTTTTTATCAGGGCGCGCAGCGACAACATAATCTCGAGACGCTTCAGCACTTGGCCAACTTTGGCGACATGGTTCTTCTTCTGACCGGTGACAGAGGGGCAGGTAAGACGATGATGTTGGATGCCCTGATTTCGTTGCTCCGAGATTCTGTCAGAATAGTGCGGCTTTCAGGTGCGGAGCTGGCCAATGAAACAACACTGATTGCAAGGCTTGCCGCAAAGCTGGAGCAACCGCTTAACGCCAAAATCACATTGTCCGGCCTGTTACGTACCTGTGATGAGGGTTGTGCGCAGGTGGGGCGACTTTTTATTGCGATTGATGATGCGCATCGTCTCCCTAAAGATCTCCTGCATGTTCTCATGGATGTGTTTCGCCGGCGTAATCAGGAGTCGCGCGAGGGCGACAATGGCGTTGTGCTATGCCTTGCCGGCGAGCCATTATTGATTGCTCAGGTCACTTCTGAGGGGGTAGAGCCAGAGAAATGTCGCTGGCTTTATCAGATTCAGTTAAAGCCATTTTCGCAAAATGATTTAATCACCTATCTGCAGTTAAGGTTTATAAAGGCGGGGTATCACGGCGAGTTATCTTTGTCGCCGGTACAGCTTTCGATGCTAATGGACAAAGGTAAGGGGAATCCGGGGCGAATTAATCGAATCGCGACCGCAGTTTTATTGGACCGAGCAGTTGCAGATAAAAAGCGAGACCTGAATAGCGCATTTATTGGAAAGTTTATTGCTGCATTGGCAGTTGCTTTGCTGTTGTCCTTTCTTCTTATTGCATACCAATATCACCTGTTTGATGATAGTGATGACGTTGGTTCGGTGACAGAATCCGGTGGGCAGCAAACCGTGTCCTTAGAAGATCAGCTGGCGCAAGTCGCTGAAAAGGCAGAAGTGATTGATGTTAATGAAGCGTTGAGCTCGCTCGAACAGGGAGTGGTGGAGCCAGAATCCTCACACTCTCAACTACCTGAACCTGTTGCTGAAGTGGTCGTGGCGGTTCGGAATGTTGTGCGGGAGCAACCTCAAAACGTAGCGGAGGGGGCTGCGAAAGCGGTAGTGAGTGGTAGCGAAATACTAGAAGTACCTGTCGTGCCACTGAAGGTTGTTGCCGAAAAAGAAAACGTGGTGCCCGCTGACAGGAAGAATAACTCGGGTGTCAAAGATGTTGTTCCGACACCTGTCGCGCCGGATGATGTTTCTTCTGATAAAAGTGGCAAATTGAGTTTTCCGCAGGGGAAGCGTTCGACTGATTGGATGAAATCGAGAAACAATAAACACTATACAATGCAGGTTCTAGGGAGTTATAACGAGACTACGGCGCAGCGGTTTATTGCTGACAACCCTAAAGTCAGGCTTTTTTATTGTGAGGCTCGTTTGAAAGGTAAGCCTTGGTTTGTTGTGTTTTACGGCGATTTCGCAAACAAAGCGGAGGCAACTGGGCATGTAGAAGATATGCCGGCTTTTCTTAGAAAGCAGAAACCCTGGATTCGAAGTTTTGAAACAATAAAAACGACTCTGCCGCAATAAGGAATTTGATGCAAAGCCTCATTCTCTGAGCGCCTATCGGCGATGCACTGAGTGTTCATTTCTGACGAAGTTGCTTATTTTTTGACCTGAAGCGTCCGTTTTGATACCGGTTTCGGGCCAAATTCTGCAATATATTTGTCTGTCTGCTATCTGGCGTGTAAAATAGCCAGCCCCATTTTTGAGGATCAGATCGGTTTTAGTAAGGTGTAATTATTCTAACGTTCTGATTATTAAAGAGTTAAACGCGAGAGTGTGAGATATGATGACAGGCTTGTACCATCCTGGTGAGTTTAAGGACAACTGTGGCTTCGGTTTGATTGCCCAAATGGAAGGGCGTGCGAGTCATGAGTTGTTGTCTACCGCCATCGAATCGCTGACGTGCATGACCCATCGAGGCGGCATCAATGCGGATGGAAAAACCGGTGATGGATGTGGTTTGTTGCTGCAAAAACCTGATTCATTCTTGCGCTTGGTCGCAGAGGAAACCTTTGGTGCAGCGTTAGGTGATCGTTATGGCGTCGGTATGATTTTTCTATCTGCCGATGAAGCTCTCCAAAATGTAGCTCGCGTAGAAGTTGAGCGTCAGTTGGTTGATCAAGGACTGACTGTTGTGGGTTGGCGTAAAGTTCCGGTCAATCCCGAGTGTCTTGGTCGAATGGCGCTAGAGTGTATGCCTGTGATTGAGCAGGTATTCGTAGACGGCGGCACGTTATCGAGCAGAGAGTTTGGTATCAAGCTTTTTGTTGCTCGCAGAAAAGCAGAAAATGCGCTGGTTTCAGACACAGAATTCTATGTTTGCAGCTTATCAGAGAAGGTGATTTCCTATAAAGGCTTAATGATGCCGGTGGATTTGCCGAATTTCTATCTTGATCTGGCTGACCCTCGACTGGAAACAGCAATTAGCGTGTTTCACCAGCGCTTTTCGACAAATACCATGCCCCGCTGGCCTTTGGCACAACCCTTTCGTTATCTCGCGCATAATGGTGAGATTAATACGATAGAAGGAAATCGCAATTGGGCATTAGCCCGTACGTCAAAATTCAGCTCGACGGAATTGTCTGATTTCGAAAGTATTCAACCGCTGGTTAACCGTACGGGGTCAGACTCTTCAAGCATGGATAATATGCTTGAGGTGTTGTTGGCGGGTGGCGTGGATCTTTTCCGTGCTGTGCGCATGATGATTCCGCCTGCCTGGCAGAACGTGGATACCATGGATGCTGATCTGCGCGCCTTCTATGAATACAATTCCATGCATATGGAACCGTGGGACGGCCCTGCGGGCATCGTACTCACGGATGGCCGGTATGCTGTTTGTTTGTTGGATCGCAATGGTTTGCGCCCGGCTCGCTGGGTGGTCACCAAAAATGGCTATATCACGCTGGCGTCTGAGATTGGCGTACATAATTACAAGCCTGAGGATGTTGTATCCAAAGGCCGTGTGGGTCCGGGGCAAATTCTTGCTATTGATACCGAGACGGGCGAGGTTCTCAAGGCAGAAGATATCGATAATCGCCTCAAAAGCTCACATCCCTATAAACAGTGGCTGCGAGATAATGCGCTTCGCGTTGAAGCTACACTGGATAAGGAATCACCTGAATTCAAGCTCATGTCGAAAGATGAGCTTGCTGTGCACATGAAAATGTTTCAGGTGTCCATGGAAGAGCGCGATCAGGTGCTTCGTGCAATGGCAGAGGGCGCACAAGAAGCCGTTGGCTCAATGGGTGACGATACTCCCATGGCCGTTCTTTCGCACAAAGTGCGATCGGTCGCTGATTATTTCCGCCAGAAATTTGCTCAGGTAACCAATCCACCTATTGATCCTTTGCGTGAAGCGATTGTCATGTCGCTGGAAACCTGTTTGGGTGCAGAGAAAAATGTATTTGAAGAAACTGCAGAGCATGCTCAGCGGGTGATTCTTGCAACGCCGGTTCTTTCGCCAGCCAAATTTTTACGCATATCCTCACTGAGCCGACCTGGTTTCAGTGCACAAACGGTATCTTTGCAATTCCAGCCTGAAATGGGGCTGGAAAATGCGATCGAAAATATCTGTGATCAGGCAGAGCAGGCTGTGCGTGATGGCAAGGTTTTGATTATCTTGTCGGACAAGAACATCAGTGCGGATGCGCTGCCTGTGAACGCGTTTATGGCCACAGGGGCGGTACACCATCGCCTGACCCAGAAAGGCCTGCGTTGTGACGCTAATATAATTGTAGAAACCGGATTTGCTCGGGATCCTCATCATTTTGCTGTGTTGTTTGGTTTTGGAGCAACGGCGGTATACCCCTATCTTGCTTATCAGGTGCTCAATGATTTGATTGCAACAGGGGAAATGTTGATTGATCCCATTGAAGCGAAAAATAATTACCGTAAAGGCATTGGAAAGGGGTTGTTGAAAATCCTTTCTAAAATGGGGATTTCTACCATTGCATCTTACCGTGGCGCACAGCTGTTTGAAGCCATTGGTCTGTCAGACGAAGTGGTCGAGCTTTGTTTTAAAGGCGTTGCCAGTCGCATCAAAGGTGCGGGCTTCTATGATTTGCAGAAAGATCAGGAGGCACTTGCAACGCTGGCATGGAAAACCCGCAAATCAATTGAAGCCGGCGGGTTGTTAAAGTATGTGCATGGCGGTGAATACCATGCCTTTAACCCGGATGTGGTGAAAACCATTCAGCAGGCAGTTCAGTCTGGTGATTATGGCGTTTACAAGGAGTATGCGGCGCTGGTAAATGAGCGCCCGGTGGCCACGCTTCGTGATTTGTTTAAATTGAAATCAAGTGGCACTGCGGTACCTCTGGACGAGGTCGAATCCGTAGAATCTATTGTGCGTCGATTTGACTCGGCGGCCATGTCATTAGGTGCGTTGTCTCCTGAAGCGCATGAAGCGCTGGCCATGGCCATGAATGAGCTGGGTGGTCGATCCAACTCCGGTGAAGGCGGTGAAGATCCTGTTCGTTATGGCACGAACAAGAGCTCCAAAATAAAGCAGGTGGCGTCAGGTAGATTTGGTGTAACGCCTCACTATCTGGTGAATGCCGAAGTGCTACAGATCAAGGTTGCGCAGGGAGCGAAGCCCGGTGAGGGCGGCCAGCTTCCCGGTGGCAAGGTGAATGAGCTGATCGCTCGTTTGCGATATGCGGTGCCAGGTGTAACGCTTATTTCTCCACCACCACACCATGACATCTATTCGATAGAAGATCTGGCGCAGTTGATTTTCGACCTGAAGCAGGTTAACCCCACCGCGCTTGTATCAGTAAAACTGGTATCTGAGCCAGGCGTAGGCACCATAGCCGCAGGCGTGGCGAAAGCGTACGCCGACCTGATTACTATTTCTGGATATGATGGCGGCACAGCCGCCAGCCCGCTGACCTCGATTAAGTATGCTGGCTCTCCCTGGGAGCTTGGTTTGAGTGAGGCGCATCAGGCGTTGCGGATCAATGATTTGCGTGGAAAAGTGCGTTTGCAGACCGATGGTGGCTTGAAGACCGGCCTTGATGTTGTAAAAGCAGCCATGCTGGGGGCAGAAAGCTTTGGCTTTGGAACTACCCCGATGATTGCGTTGGGCTGTAAGTATTTGCGTATATGTCATTTGAACAACTGTGCAACGGGCGTAGCCACACAGGATCAGCATTTGCGGGACGCACACTTTATTGGCACCGTTGAAATGGCCAAAAACTTCTTCCGGTTTGTTGCAGAAGAAACGCGGGAGTGGATGGCGCTTCTGGGTGTTCGTACTCTGGAAGAGCTGATTGGCAGAACGGATCTGATTGAGCTGATGTCAGGCATGACCGAGAAGCAGAGCAAGCTGGATCTGTCGCCAATCGTACGAAATGACCACATTCCCGCAGATAAGCCTCAGACTTGTCAGCAAGCCTTCAATGAACCTTTTGATAAAGGGGAGCTTGCACAACGTATGGTGGCGGATATTGCCGCTGCGCTGGATGCCAAATCTGGCGGTGAGTTTACTTATGACGTGTGTAACTGTGATCGCTCTATTGGTGCGAGAATTTCGGGTGAAATAGCTCGTCGCTATGGCAATCAGGGTATGGCCGACAAGCCGGTTACATTGAAATTGAAGGGTACCGCAGGCCAGAGCTTTGGTGTCTGGAACGCTGGTGGACTGAATATGTACCTCGAAGGCGACGCCAACGATTACGTGGGTAAGGGTATGACTGGCGGTAGGTTGGTCGTGCGTCCCCCTGCGGGTAGTGCGTTCAAAACAAATGAGGCCGCGATTATAGGTAATACGTGTCTTTATGGTGCGACCGGTGGAAGCCTGTTTGCTGCTGGTACGGCCGGTGAACGCTTTGGTGTGCGTAACTCTGGGGCGTTTGCGGTAGTCGAAGGTGCCGGAGATCATTGTTGCGAATATATGACCGGGGGATTGGTCACGGTACTGGGCGATACCGGCTACAACTTTGGTGCCGGTATGACGGGTGGATTTGCCTACGTACTGGATCAGAAAAATACCTTTGTCGATAAATATAATCATGAGCTTGTGGAAATTCACCGCATCTCCAGTGAGCAAATGGAACCCTATCGCAATCATCTTCGTGGTGTGATCGAGCAGCATGTAGAAGAAACGGTGAGCGAATGGGCACAGCACATATTGGATAATTTTGACGACTACGTTGGGCGCTTCTGGCTGGTTAAGCCAAAGGCGGCAAGCCTGAAGACATTGCTGGACAGCACCCGGGCCCGCCCCGAGTAAGCGTTGTCGGTAAAAGTCGATCAGTAACGTGCGTGTGAAAGAATGATGAGGTTTGGGTGATGACAAAGCGTTTAAATAATGACTTTCAGTTTGTGGAAGTGGCCCGTCAGGATCCGGATAAGCTGCCGGCAGAAGTGCGGAAGCAAGAGTTTGGTGAGATATACAAAGTTTTTAAAAAGGATCAGGTAGAGAGCCAGTCGCATCGTTGTCTTGCTTGTGGAAATCCGTATTGTGAGTGGAAGTGTCCGGTTCACAACTACATTCCCAATTGGCTGAAGCTGGTCTCGGAAGGCAATATTCTCGAAGCCGCTGATTTGTGTCATCAGACCAATTCACTGCCTGAAGTGTGTGGCCGGGTGTGTCCTCAGGACAGGTTGTGTGAAGGTGCTTGTACGCTGAATGATGGCTTTGGTGCCGTTACCATTGGTGCGACAGAGAAGTATATTACCGATACCGCTTTTGCGCTGGGCTGGCGTCCGGATATGTCCAAAGTGGTGTGGACTGATAAAAAGGTTGCGGTCATTGGTGCGGGGCCCGCGGGTCTGGGATGTGCCGATATTCTGGTGCGCAACGGCGTAAAACCAGTTGTTTTTGATAAACATCCCGAAATCGGTGGGTTACTGACCTTCGGTATTCCGGAGTTTAAGCTTGAAAAGAATGTAATGTCCCGTCGTCGTGAAGTTTTTGAAGCGATGGGTGTTGAGTTTCGCCTCAATACTGAAATCGGCAAAGATGTACAAATTGATGATTTACTGAATCAATACGATGCCGTTTTCATGGGAATGGGCACCTATTCGTACATGAAAGGTGGTTTTCCGGGTGAAGATTTACCTGGTGTTTATGATGCACTACCGTTTCTTATTTCAAATGTTAATCGCCGCCTTGGATTTGAGAAATCTGCAGAAGATTTCATTGATATGAAAGGTAAGCGTGTCGTTGTTTTGGGTGGTGGTGATACAGCGATGGATTGTAACCGCACCTCGATCAGGCAAAGTGCATCAAGCGTCATTTGTGCTTATCGACGGGATGAGGCAAACATGCCGGGTTCGCGTCGTGAAGTAGCCAATGCGAAGGAAGAAGGAGTGCAGTTCCTGTTTAATCGTCAGCCTGTGGCGATTATTGGTGAAGATAAAGTTGAAGGTGTCAAAGTTGTTCAGACCCGTCTGGGTGAGCCCGATGCCAATGGCCGTCGTGCTCCGGAAGTTATCCCGGGTAGCGAAGAGGTATTGCCTGCAGATGCCGTGTTGATTGCATTTGGTTTTCGGCCCAGCCCGGCAAGCTGGTTTGGCGAACAAGGCATTGAAATGGATAAATCCGGACGCGTATTGGCGCCACAGGGCGGGAAATTCCCATTCCAGACGTCCAATGCAAAAATCTTTGCCGGTGGTGATATGGTGCGTGGTTCTGATCTGGTGGTAACTGCCATCGCAGAAGGGCGGGCCGCTGCGGAAGGTATTCTGGATTTTCTGGAAGTCTGATCTATCTTCACCAACATATGATTGAAGCACGGTTTTAACCGTGCTTTTTTATATCCGATAACCAGACCGACTTAGGTGGGTGTATCTTGTTCGCCCGGTGACCAATTTCCATGTTGTGATTTCAATATTGATTTTAGGCAGATTGCAACGCGGCGTATCTGGCATAATGGCCAGCTAAGAGACTCCCTGACAGAGAGATTTAACTGATGTCCGAATTGAAAAACGATCGTTTTCTCAGAGCGTTATTGCGTCAGCCAGTAGATGTAACGCCTGTTTGGATGATGCGCCAGGCCGGAAGATACTTACCCGAATATCGCGAAACGCGGCAGCGTGCGGGTGATTTTATGGCGCTTTGCAAAAATCCGGAGCTGGCATGTGAAGTGACCATTCAGCCTTTGGAGCGCTATCCGTTAGATGCCGCTATCTTGTTCTCCGATATATTAACGGTACCGGATGCGATGGGGTTGGGGTTGTACTTTGAAACAGGTGAAGGCCCCCGGTTTCGCAAAATTGTACGCACGGCACAAGATGTTGACGCGCTGCCGATTGTGAACACAAAGCAGGACTTAAGTTATGTATTAGATGCCGTGAGCACGATACGTAGAGAATTGAACGGTCGCGTTCCTTTGATAGGGTTCTCGGGCAGTCCCTGGACGCTTGCGACCTACATGGTCGAAGGTGGGTCTTCCAAAGATTTCCGCTTTGTTAAAGCAATGTTGTACGATCAGCCACAAGTGATGCATGCGTTACTTGAGAAGTTGTCGTTGTCGGTGATTGATTATCTCAATGAGCAAATCAGGGCAGGGGCGCAGGCCGTACAGATCTTCGATACCTGGGGTGGCAACTTGAGTCACAACGCCTATCTCGAGTTCTCGCTTGCGTATATGAAGAAAATTGTAAATGGTTTGATTCGTGAGCATGAAGGGCGAAAAGTTCCTGTGATTCTTTTCACCAAAGGTGGCGGGTTGTGGCTGGATTCAATGGCGGACACAGGGTGCGATGCGCTTGGTCTGGACTGGACGATGGATATCGGGCAGGCAAGAAGTTTGGTCGGTAATCGCGTTGCGTTGCAGGGGAATATGGATCCATGTGTTCTGTACTCGTCTAATGAATCTATTCGTGCAGAAGTTGAAACGATTCTTTCGTCTTTTGGTAGTGGTTGTGGCCATGTCTTTAATCTGGGGCATGGAATTCATCAGTTTGTTGATCCGGCCAGAGCAGGGGCATTCGTTGATGCCGTTCACGAGTTAAGCGCAAAATACCATCAATAACGCAAAGCGCTGAAGCCTGGGTTTTCCGGGCTTCAGTGGTGTCGCATCTGCTATAGATATCTTCTTACCCTCTTTTTTCTCTAGATTAGAACGGATCCTTCCCGGGAGTACGTGGTGGCAAAAGCACGCACAGCCTATGTTTGTACTGAATGTGGTTCAGATTATTCAAAATGGATTGGCCAATGCGCCAGCTGTAATGCCTGGAACACGATTAGTGAAGTTCGATTAGGCAAGTCGCCTAAGGCTGGGAGTGTTCGATATGAGGGGTACGCTGGCGCGCTATCGGAGGTGCAGTCGCTTGATAGTATTAACCTTGAAGATCAGCCGAGATTTTCAAGTGGTATCCATGAATTTGATCGGGTTTTGGGAGGCGGCCTTGTGCCGGGTTCAGCCATACTCATCGGCGGTAGCCCGGGGGCGGGTAAAAGTACGCTGCTTCTGCAGACGATGTGCAGTTTGGCAGGGCAAATGCCCGCACTCTATGTGACCGGTGAAGAATCGTTGCAACAGGTGGCAATGCGCGCGAGACGGCTGGGTTTGAAAACAAACAACCTGCAAATGCTATCCGAAACGCGAGTTGAGTCGTTGATAGATATCGCGGGACAGGTGCAGCCGAGGGTGATTGTCGTAGATAGTATTCAGGTGATGCACATGGATGATATTGAATCTGCACCGGGAAGCGTATCGCAGGTTCGAGAGTGTGCTGCATTTCTGACACGATTTGCCAAGCGAACAGGAACCGTGCTTTTTCTGGTTGGGCATGTGACTAAAGATGGCTCCATTGCCGGCCCAAAAGTACTGGAGCATATGATTGATTGCTCTTTACTGTTGGAAGGTTCGGATGACAGTCGATTCAGAACCTTGCGCGGCATCAAAAATCGCTTTGGTGCAGTGAATGAACTGGGTGTATTTGCCATGCTTGAGACCGGTCTGCGTGAGGTTACCAACCCGAGTGCGATTTTTTTGAATCGCGGCGGCCAGGAGATGCCAGGAAGCGTTGTGACTGTGCTGTGGGAAGGTACCCGGCCATTGTTAGTTGAGCTGCAGGCATTGGTAAGTGACTCTCAGTCAAATTATCCCCGCCGTGTTGCTGTGGGTCTGGATGCTAATCGTGTAGCGATGTTGCTAGCGGTTTTACACCGGCATGGGGGCGTGCATACCGGGGATCAGGATGTATTTGCCAATGTGGTGGGCGGGGTTCGAGTGACCGAAACATCGGCGGATTTAGCGCTATTGGTCGCGATACTCTCCAGTTACAGGGATAAGCCCTTATCTGCCGATGTGGTGGTATTCGGAGAAATAGGTCTGTCAGGTGAGATTCGCCCGGTTCCTAGTGGGCAGGAGCGCATTTATGAAGCCGCAAAGCACGGATTTCGTCGTGCGATTGTCCCTAAAGCGAATGCCCCTAAGAAGCCGATCGACGGCATGGAAGTGATTGCACTTGAGCGCCTGTCTCAAGTGCTTGATATTGTCTAAACGACAACCCTTTAAGTGGTTGCGTTGCAAAAAAAGCGGGGCGTTTCCCTAATAATCGGGTGTTACTGTAGGGGCTGGTCGTGACTTAATGCGACTAGCTCTCGATTGAGCAGGTCGCCGTCACCCAGATTGAGTTCGACCAGACGACGCAAATGCGTGATGCTGTCGATGTCAATATAGTCACAGTGAAACCCTAGCAGGGTGGATTCTTCATGAGCCAGCCTGATGGACATGACGATGGCCTCTCCATCTTCTGTCAGCTTTATGGTCACTTCATAGGTTTTATCGTCGTACTTAATGAAGTCGTCAGGCCGCTTTAGCAGTACTCCCTTCATGGATATATCCAGTACTTCCGTATCCCAATGCTCTTCTCCATGATGAAGCGTACACCCTGCATCAAAGGTGATTCGACTGAATTGTCGTCTCTCTTGGCCGCCTTTTTCTGTCACGTTAACCTCTCATTGTATGGCTGAGTATTGGGCTCTATCGCTGGCTTTTTATGAGTTAACTATAGCGTTATTTACTAAAATTTCCTGCAGTACCGTCATTGCGCAGCAATAAAAAGGAAGTTATTTGAATGTGAAGTATGGCAGAGGGGAGTGACTTCAGGCCGGGTAGGACCTGAAGTCATTCAAGGGTTACTTAGGCAAGCTTTTTGTATCGAACTCTATGTGGTTGTGCGGCCGCATCCCCGAGACGTTTTTTGCGGTCTGCTTCGTACTCGGTGTAGTTACCTTCAAAGAAAACAACTTGCGAGTCATCCTCGTAGGCCAGAATATGGGTGGCAATACGGTCAAGGAACCAGCGGTCGTGTGAGATAACGATGGCAGATCCCGGGAAGGCCAGTAGTGCATCTTCCAGTGCGCGCAGTGTTTCGATATCAAGGTCGTTGGATGGTTCGTCAAGCAACAGCAGGTTGCCTCCCTGTTTTAGCGTGAGAGCCAAATGCAGGCGGCCGCGCTCCCCTCCGGAAAGCTCTTTGACAAATTTTTGCTGGTCTGAACCTTTGAAATTGAATCGGCCCAGATAACTTCTGGAGGGAACCTCGTAGGTGCCGATCCGAATAATATCCTGACCATCCGATACCATTTCCCAGACGGTCTTATCGTCTTCCAGATGTTCGCGACTTTGATCAACACTGGCCACCACTACGGTTTCACCCAGTTCAATGGTGCCGCTGTCGGGCTGTTGCTGGCCGGTAATCATGCGAAACAGTGTTGATTTACCCGCACCGTTACCGCCAATCACACCTACAATCGCCCCTTTGGGGACGCTGAATGACAGGTTGTCTACCAGTACCCGATCGCCGAAGCCTTTGGTGACATTATGAAATTCAACGACCTTGTCACCCAGGCGTGGGCCCGCAGGGATATAAATTTCATTCGTTTCGTTGCGCTTTTGAAAATCCTGGGACTGCATTTCCTCAAAGCGTGCCAGACGGGCTTTCGATTTTGCCTGACGACCTTTGGCGCCTTGTCTTACCCACTCAAGCTCCTGCTTCATCGCTTTTTCATGAGCCGATTGCTGCTTGGATTCCTGAGCCAGACGGGCAGATTTGGTATCCAGCCAGCCCGAGTAATTGCCTTCATAAGGAATGCCGTGACCACGGTCAAGTTCCAGAATCCAGCCAGCGACGTTGTCCAGGAAGTAGCGGTCGTGTGTAATGGCCACGACGGTACCGGGAAAATCGTGAAGGAAATGTTCCAGCCAGGCCACCGAATCGGCATCCAGGTGGTTGGTTGGTTCGTCAAGCAGTAACATGTCGGGGGCTGAAAGTAGCAGGCGACAAAGCGCCACGCGGCGTTTCTCACCGCCGGATAAGTGCTGAATGCTTGCATCCCAGGGTGGGAGTCGAAGTGCATCGGCCGCCACTTCCAGTTGGCGTTCTAGGTTGTGGCCATCGGCTGCCTGCAAAATGGCTTCGAGTTTGGCCTGTTCAGTTGCCAGCGCATCAAAGTCGGCATCTGGCTCTGCATAAGCCGCGTAGACTTCATCCAGACGACGCTGTGCATCTTTGATTTGATCTACGGCTTCCTCGACAATTTCCCTGACGGTTTTTGATGCGTCAAGCTGGGGTTCCTGGGGCAAATATCCCACTTTGATGCCGGGCATCGGGCGGGCTTCCCCATCAATTTCGGTATCGACACCGGCCATGATTCTCAACAGGGTCGATTTACCCGCACCGTTCAGACCAAGTACGCCAATTTTTGCGCCGGGGAAAAAAGACAGGGAGATATTTTTTAAAATTTCACGCTTGGGCGGCACGATTTTGCTCACCCGATTCATGGAATAAACGTATTGAGCCATGGAAGTTTGATACCTGTAGCAGGGAGGATTTGGGGCGAAAGGTAGCTCATAAATCTAATAAAGGCAATCTGAGGGGCAAATGGAGTTTGATTAAGCAATTCCGCAAACACATTTAATAGTTTAAAATATGCGGCTTTCCGAGACCCACGCCTGTCATTGGGTGTTTATTGTGATGCCGGGTGGTGATGTACGGGCAGATAGTCTGTCTGCAATTCATCATTACTGGAAGAACGAAGACACCGATGGCAGTTGTTTTAAAAACGCCCTGAAGAGTAGGGCAAGAGTAGAGGCGATACATGTTTACTCGTGATATGACCATAGCCGGTTTTGATAATGAGGTCTGGTCTGCCATTCAGGCAGAAGCCAAGCGCCAGGAAGAACACATTGAGCTGATTGCATCAGAAAACTACACCAGCCCTCGTGTCATGGAAGCGCAAGGTTCGGTGCTGACCAACAAATATGCCGAAGGCTATCCAGGCAAGCGGTATTACGGTGGTTGTGAGCATGTAGATGTGATTGAGCAGCTGGCCATTGATCGCGCCAAGGCATTGTTTGGTGCAGATTATGCCAACGTACAGCCTCACTCAGGCTCGCAAGCCAACGCGGCCGTCTATATGGCGTTGTGTAAGGCGGGAGATACGGTATTGGGGATGAGCCTGGCTCACGGTGGTCACCTGACTCACGGTGCAGCAGTCAGCTTCTCCGGACGAATCTATAAAGCGGTTCAGTATGGATTGAATCCTGCTACGGGTGAAATTGATTACGAAGAAGTAGCCGCTCTCGCTCGTGAGCATAAACCGAAAATGATTGTGGCGGGTTTTTCTGCTTATTCCCGAGTGGTTGACTGGCAGAAGTTTCGTGACATCGCTGATGAAGTCGGTGCCTATTTGATGGTGGATATGGCGCACGTTGCGGGCCTCGTGGCTGCGGGTGTTTATCCTAACCCGGTGAATATCGCTGACGTCACCACAACGACGACCCACAAAACACTGGGGGGACCTCGCGGCGGTCTGATTCTGGCTAAAGCCAATGAAGAGCTGGAAAAGAAGCTGAACTTTGCCGTCTTCCCTGAAAGTCAGGGTGGGCCTTTGATGCATGTTATTGCGGCAAAAGCAGTGTGCTTCAAAGAAGCCATGTCAGACGAATTCAAAACCTATCAACAGCAAGTGGTCAAAAATGCTCAGGTGATGGTTGAGGTTTTTCAGTCCAGAGGTTTCGATATTGTTTCTAATGGTACCGATGACCATTTGTTCCTGCTCGATCTGATCAAGAAAGATATTACCGGTAAAGACGCGGATGCCGCTTTGGGACGCGCTAACATTACGGTTAACAAAAATGCGGTACCCAATGATCCACGCTCTCCGTTTGTGACCAGCGGCCTGCGGATCGGGACGCCCGCCGTGACTCGCCGTGGTTTTAAAGATGCCGAAGTGCGCGAGCTGGCCGGTTGGATCTGCGATGTGCTGGATGACATTAGCAACGAGACCGTGATTGCCAGCGTGAAAGAAAAGGTAAAAGCACTTTGTGCTAGATTTCCCGTGTACGGCAACTAAACTACACGGCAGTCAGGATTGAGGCAGGCCTGCGGGCCTGTCTGTTCTTTAAGCGCCATGCGTCACCGAGTTCCGCTTTTCGGGGCGGCTGACAAATGGTCTTACGCCAGAATTATGCTTTGCCAGGATTAAACTATGCATTGTCCCTTCTGTAGCGCCGCCGACACCAAAGTCATCGACTCCCGATTGGTTGCAGATGGCGATCAGGTTCGTCGTCGTCGGGAATGCGTATCCTGCAAGGAACGTTTTACCACCTACGAAACCGCTGAACTTCTCATGCCGAGAGTTGTCAAGCAGGATGGCACCCGCCAGCCGTTTGATGAGGAAAAATTACGCATGGGTATTCTGAAGGCGTTGGAAAAACGCCCAGTGAGTACCGAAGAGGTTGAAGCCGCCATTACGCGAATAAAATACCGTCTGCGACAGACGGGTGAGCGTGAACTTAAATCCATCGCTATTGGTGAAGATGTGATGACTGAACTGCAAAAGCTTGATCAGGTTGCTTTTGTGCGTTTTGCCTCTGTATATCGCAGCTTTCAGGATATCAACGAGTTTAGAGTTGAGATTGATCGCCTGTCGCGTCAATCTGAAAAAATCTGAACAATCCGGAACCGAAAGACGTTATGTTCAGTATCCAAGATCGCGAGTTCATGGCCCGGGCTATCAGGCTGGCCCGTAAAGGGTTATATACCACTGATCCTAATCCGCGGGTAGGTTGTGTCATCGTTAATAACGAGCTTGTAGTCGGTGAGGGCTGGCATGAATTCGCCGGAGGACCTCACGCAGAAGTGAATGCTTTGCGCGTTGCAGGTGAGCTGGCCCGGGGTGGAACCGCTTACGTCACTTTGGAGCCTTGCAGTCATTTTGGTAAGACACCACCTTGCGCGGATGCGCTGATTGAGGCGGGGGTTAGCAAGGTGATTGCGGCGATGCAGGATCCGAATCCGCAAGTGGCGGGTCAGGGGTTCGAGCGTTTGCGTGCTGCCGGGGTTGAGGTGTTGAGCGGCCTGCTGGAACAGGAGGCCGAGGCGTTAAATCCCGGATTTGTGAAACGCATGCGTACCGGATTGCCACTGGTGCGGATCAAACTTGCGATGAGTGTTGATGGGCGCACAGCAATGCGTTCAGGAGAAAGTCAGTGGATAACCGGGGCTGATGCGCGAGAAGACGTGCAAAGGTTGAGAGCGCGTAGCTCGGCCATCGTGACCGGCTCGGGGACGGTGCTTCACGATGATCCTTCGTTAACCGTTCGATCTGATTCGTTGCAGGCAACGGGGAATGTCGCTGGTAGAGGCTTAAGACAGCCGTTAAGGGTGATATTAGACTCCGATTGTCAGATGGATCCCAAAGCCAAGGTGCTTACCCAAGACGGGGCGTGTGTTATCGCAACGGCGCATGGTGCCTATATTCCAGACGAGTTGGCAAGTATTGAGGGCTTAAGTGTCGTGCCTTTTTCGGTTCAGGAAACGCAATATGGCACAGGTATCGACCTGAATCAGTTATTGCATTGGCTGGGCAAGCAAAATTGTAACGAAGTGCTGGTGGAAGCCGGCGCGCGTTTGTGTGGCCAGTTTGTACAGCAGAAACTGGTGGATGAGTTGTGGGTGTATATGGCTCCCGTACTGATGGGGAGTGAAGCCCGGCCGTTACTTGAGCTACCGTTGCAATCCATGGCCGACCGGCTCTGTTTGTCATTACGGGATATGCGAATGCTGGGTTCGGATATTCGCATGATTTATTCTCCCGACCATTCCGGGCAGCAGGCTGAGCCTGCTCAGACAGTTGTTGCAAAGGAGTCTTGATTTGTTTACAGGCATTATTCAAGCGGTAGGAAAGGTCCGTTCTCTGCAGCAGAAGTCGGGTGATTTGCGTATTCAGATTGATACCGCAGAACTTGATATGCGTGAAGTGTGTCTGGGAGACAGTATTGCCGTCAACGGGGTGTGTCTCACGGTTACCGAATTGGGCGCTCAGGGATTCTGGGCAGATGTTTCCAATGAAACATTGAAGCATACCCGAATGCTGGATTATAAAATCGGTTCGGCAGTGAATCTGGAAAAAGCGCTGACCTTGTCCACACCACTGGGTGGGCACATGGTCAGTGGACATGTTGACGGGCTGGGAACGATCCGCGAACGCTTCGATGATGCCCGCTCTGTCAGGTTCTGGATTGAAGCGCCGGCATCACTGCAAAAATACATTGCCGCAAAAGGGTCAATCACCGTTGATGGTGTGAGTCTCACGGTAAATGAGCTGAATAAGCATCTATTTTTGCTCAATATCGTGCCTCACACCGTTGAACAAACCATTATTCGATATTACCAGCCCGGGGCCAGAATACATCTGGAGGTAGACTTGATTGCGCGTTATCTTGAGCGACTGATGACATGTTCAGCGGATCAATCTACAGAAAATCCTCCTTTGACTGCCGCCTGGGTACTGAGCCAGGGCTTGTCGCGGCGGCGGTAAGTCTGCCTCGATACACAGGCCGTGATGGTACTAGTCCGTTATGAATTAAAGAAAGCCACAGCGAAGAGGAATAGCTCCATGGAGCTGAATACAGCGCAAGAGATTGTTGACGATATTCGTCAAGGTAAAATGGTCATTCTGATGGATGACGAAGATCGTGAAAATGAAGGCGATATTATCATCGCAGCTGAGTGCGTTACCGCTGAACATATTAATTTTATGGCCCGCTTTGCCAGAGGCCTGATATGCATGCCGATGACTCGCGAACGTTGTGAACAGCTGAAGTTACCGCTCATGGTGCAGCGCAATGGCTCTGGATTCGGTACCAAGTTCACGGTCTCCATTGAAGCGGCAGAAGGGGTAACCACAGGCATTTCTGCAGCAGATCGTGCCCGCACGGTGCAGGTTGCGGCAGGGAGAACGGCAAAGGCTGAAGATATTGTCAGTCCTGGGCATATTTTCCCGCTAATGGCGCAGCCTGGGGGCGTGTTGTCTCGCGCAGGTCATACCGAAGCGGCTTGCGATCTGGCGAGAATGGGAGGGTTTGAACCCGCCGGTGTAATTTGCGAGATTATGAATGACGATGGCACGATGGCTCGTCGGCCTGAATTGGAAAAGTTTGCGCAAGAACATCAGCTCAAAATCGGGACGATCGCCGATTTGATTCACTATCGTACGCTGCACGAGCATACAATCGAACGGCTGCATGAAAATGTTATTGAAACAGAGCATGGTGAATTCAATCTCATCACCTATAAAGACACGATCCAGAACGGAACGCACCTGGTATTGCAAAAAGGTAGCGTGAGTGAAGGGCAGTCTACGTTGGTTCGCGTTCATGTTGCCGATACCTTACGGGATTTGATTGGTGCGTTGAAGCCGGGGGTGAATAGCTGGCCATTGCACAAGGCACTGGCGAAAGTCGCGGAAGAGGGTGCGGGCGTATTGGTTTTACTGGATGTGGGCGAGCAGGCGGATCTGGAAGAAAGTATCAGTGATTTCTTCGCGAATCGTCGGCCAAGAACCACCGCTGCCACGGGGAGTGGGGTGTATTTGACCGTAGGTACCGGATCTCAAATTTTACGTGATCTTGGTGTAAGGCAAATGCGCTTGCTGAGTTCACCCATGAAGTTCTCTGCCATTTCCGGATTTGATCTGGAAGTGGTTGAATATATTCCTTATCAGGCATAAATGTGATGGCAGGCGAAAGCGAGTTCAGTTGCGTATATGAGAATACTCAAACGCGCTTGCTCGTGACCTCAGTAAGCCAAACATGGTGTGCAGGAAATTCTATAAATGTTACTGGAGATTAAGCATGTCAACGATTAAAACCTACGAAGGCACTTTTCGTAACTGTGAAGGTCGGTTCGCCATTGTTGTAGGGCGTTTTAATAGTTTTGTAGTTGAAAGTTTGCTGGAAGGTGCAGTTGATAGTCTTTGTCGTCATGGAATTGAGGATGACGATATCGAAATTTTCCGCGTTCCCGGTGCTTTCGAAATTCCACTGGCTGTCAAGAAAATCGCAAAGTCCGGTCGCTTTGATGCAATTATTGCGCTAGGTGCTGTGATTCGTGGCGGTACTCCTCATTTTGAGTTTGTGGCGGGTGAGTGTGCCAAAGGGTTGGGTGTTGTTTCTTTGGACGCTGAAATTCCTGTGAGCTTTGGTGTGTTGACGGTTGATAGCATCGAACAAGCGATCGAGCGCAGCGGTACCAAAGCGGGCAACAAGGGTGAAGAAGCAGCCATGTCGGCATTGGAAATGGTCAGCTTGCTGAGCCAGTTGGGGGAGTAAGTCGTTGTGAGTGAGCAGTCATCCGCTGAGCATCAGGGTAATCAGCCGAGTGCGGCCAAGCGTCGTAAGGCCAGAACATTGGCGTTGCAGGCCCTCTATCAATGGCAATTAGCCAAAAGCAGTGTGTCTCAGATCGAAGCGGAATTTGCTGTCGATAATGACATGACCAAGGTTGATGTACCTTATTTTCGTGAAATTCTTCGTGGCGTAACGATGAATAAATCGGAACTGGAAGCACAGTTCGCACCTTTTCTGGATCGTCCGGTAGATGATGTTGATCCGGTAGAGTTGTCATTGTTGCGTATGGGGGCCTACGAGCTGATGAAGCGAGTGGATGTTCCCTATCGTGTTGTAATCAATGAGGGCGTCGAGCTGGCTAAAAAGTTTGGCGGTACGGATGGCCATAAATTTATCAATGGTATTTTGGATAAAATGGCATTACGGTTACGCGCCGCTGAAACTCGTCATAAGTATCGCAAGCCTGACAGCGAATAAGATCTGACTCATGGATGAGTTTGCGCTCATAAAACGCTACTTTTCAGATATTGGTGCTATCCCTGAGCTGCCTGCATTGGCGCAGGCAATTCAGGAGGGCATCGGCAATGACTGCGCTATTTTACGTATCCCGCCTCAGTTTGATTTATGTTTGTCTATCGATACGCTGGTGTCGGGTATTCATTTTTTACCGGATGCGCCGGCGGATCGTCTCGCTTATCGGGCGTTGGCTGTAAATCTGAGTGATCTGGCTGCAATGGGGGCTCAGCCGCTTTGTTTTACGCTCGCGCTGACCTTGCCGGAGAGCAATGAGCTTTGGTTGCAGGCGTTTTCCCGTGGATTGGATCGTGCTGCACGCCAATATGCTATTCGTCTGGTCGGCGGGGATACGACCCGTGGACCGCTTTCGATCACGATACAGGTGCAGGGGGTGGTTACGGCTGGGCAAGGATTGCGCCGTTCGGGCGCGCAAAAGGGAGATCTGATTTGCGTCACCGGCGTGCTGGGGGATGCAAATGCGGCCCTTGGAATACTTGGCAAGGGTAACCCGGCGGAATGGGAATCCTATTTCTTGTCCCGCTACTATGAACCTTCGCCACGTCTTCGGGAAGGGCTGGCCCTTAGCGGCCTTGCGACAGCCTGTATTGATGTGTCGGATGGGCTACTGGCAGATCTCGCGCACATACTGGAGTCATCAGGCTGCGGTGCAGTCATTCGGGATGACGCGATACCGCTTTCCGAGGCGTTGCGGGGCACGGCGATTAATCCGCTAACCCACGCCTTGGAAGGGGGGGATGATTACGAACTTTGCTTTACGATTAGTGAATCCAACCTGGCGTTGTTAAGAGACCGGGAGCCGACATTGAGATTTACCGAAATAGGCAGCATCGTATCAACCCCCGGCTTACGTCGCTTAAATCACCGCGGAGAAATAATGTGCATTAATCCTGTTGGATATAAGCATTTTTAGATTAACGTTAGGTAAGGAGGCCAGCCGTGAGTGCTGGACAAATTGATGCTGTTCACACCACTTCCTAAAGGATTTCTGCGGCACCCGGCACACTTAATGGCCTTTGGCTTCGGGAGCGGATGTTTTGCCAAGGCTCCTGGAACCTGGGGAACACTGGCGGGACTATTACTTTATATTCCTTTGCAACCACTGGCGCTAACCTGGCAGCTAGCCATTATTATTGTGGCTTTTGTCGCGGGCATTGCGATTTGTGAGCGAGCCTCACGCGCCTTGGGCGTGCATGACCATGGCGGCATTGTATGGGATGAATTTGTCGGATTCTGGATAACCATGTTTGCGGCTCCCACAGGATGGCTATGGCTGCTCTGGGGCTTTGTTCTTTTCAGGATTTTTGATATATGGAAACCCTGGCCGATTCGATGGGCAGACGGTCATGTCCATGGCGGGTTGGGAATTATGCTAGATGATGTGCTGGCCGGCGTCTACGCTGCTATTGTGTTACAGCTGAGCGTTTTGGTCGTGCAGTAACTACTCTGTAGTAACTACTCTTTAGTAACTACTATGGGTGGGGAATAGCTAATAGGTAACAGCCTGCCGGAATTGAGCGTCAGAATCAGGAAGTAATCGCATCTAATGTGTTGTTGTGGCAGAGCGTATAGGAAGCAAACTCACAATATGTAAAAAACGCTGAAGCCCTTGTTCCGCACGTAATTTATCGGCATACGGGCCACTGTCAAAGCCCTCTCGGGTAGTAAAATACCACTTATTTCCTACACAAAAAAAACGACTGCTCCGAAATGGGACAGGAGATGCCACATCTTCACCGTTGCGCTTCATTAAGTCCATCACAGTGATTACCACACAAAAAGTCTTTTATCTAATTTACAATATTTGATTAAAAATTCAACAGAAATAGACCGACTGTTACAAAATTCCTGAAATATCAGCTTCTGGGGGCCAGGATTTAACGGTTCACCGTTGCATCGACTGCAGGCAGTAGTCAGAATGCTGTTTTGGCTGCCTGTGCAAGCCGGGTGGCGTTGCTTGCACAACCGACGAGTCGGTAAACAATTAATCTATCTATAAAAAGGTAATTTCATGACGCTCAAGCATCGTTCATTGGTCTTCGGATTAATTTCCGTCATTTATTTTTGTTTGTCTGGTTGTGCCAGTGGTCCGATTCAGACTTGGGAAGGGGACAAACTGGGTTTGCAGCAAACAGCGCTACTGAAAGCGCCTGCCGATGTCAGAATACTTTCGGTGAATGGTAAGAGTACACCTGACTATTTGATCGATAATATGGCTTTTGATTATCAAATAAAGCCGGGAGATACGACGATCGAACTACGTTATGAGTCGGTGTGGGCTAGCGCGAAGAAAGATGAAGAAGGTAAAAATGCGCCTTTGGTTGCCAGATCAAAGGTTAAGGCCATTCGGTTTGTTGCGATGGCAGGTGTAGAGTATCGAATTCAATTCGACCACGCGACGAGTAAATCAGGCGCGCTGGCATTAGCAGATAATTTTAATGCGGTGCTTGTTGATGCGACAGGGGCCGAGCTTGCCAAAACGGCAAGCCCGATCACTTCGGCGGCTTTGGTTGCCGAGGCGCCTGTCGTGACGCAGGGTGAGGCCCAGGAGGTTCAGGCAAGTGCGACAACAGCTTCTCCTGCACCGATATACCAGTCTGTACAGCCCGCTGCTTCGAATTTACCGAAAATTGATGCACTTAAGGTGCTGTGGGGCTCGGCAACGGCGGAGGAGAAAAAGGAGTTTCTTCGCTGGGCGTTTAAATAATAATCAACATATTTGCTAAAGTGAAAGGCGCCATCCAAACTAACTTACAGACGGTTACGAAGGATGACGCCAATGCTAAAGCATCGAGAGCCCGCCGTGAGCGGGCTTTTTTATCCATCAGATTCAGCAACGCTTAAAGCGCAGGTGGCAGGCTATCTCGCGGATGCGGAATTATCCGGGGAAGGTGAGCTGTCCTTCAACCCCAGAGCGCTGATCGTGCCCCATGCGGGTTATATTTATTCCGGGATTGTTGCTGCCGCAGGGTATGCGACGCTCGAACCCCTCCGAACCAGTATCTCCCGAGTACTCTTGCTGGGCCCAAGTCACCGGGTACCGCTTGAGGGAATGGCAACATGCTCTGCAGATTATTTTGCAACACCTCTGGGAGAGGTGTTGGTCGATCGTTTGGCATGTCTTGAAGCAGAACAGTGGCCAGGGGTGGCTGTCAATGATGCTGCGCACCAGTTGGAGCACAGCCTGGAAGTACAGTTACCCTTTCTGCAGTCGGTGTTGGATCACTTTAGTCTGATACCCGTGGTTGTAGGCGCCACCTCTGTCAACGAGGTGGCCGCACTGATTAATTATTTCATGGACTTTGAGGACACCTTGGTGGTCGTCAGTTCCGATTTGAGTCACTACCATAGCTATGCTCAGGCATCCCTTATCGATCAGTCGACGGCAGATACGATATTGACACTGGATCATTCTCTCCAGGGGGAGCAGGCATGCGGATGCTATGCCGTCAATGGATTGCTCAAAGTGGCGGCCGATCGAGGGATGGCGGTTGAATTGGTTTCTTTGGCTAATTCCGGAGATACTGCAGGCGACAAACAGAGAGTGGTGGGCTATGGCGCTTTTGCCTTTGGAATCCATTAGCGAGGCGGCGGGGCAGGCCCTGTTAGATTTGGCTCGAAAGGTTATTTTGTCAGCGGTGGAGCAACGTCCGTCTCCCTCCGCTGAGCCGATACGGAAGCGTTTTCCGTATCTGTCCGAAGCGGGTGCCAGTTTTGTGACTTTGACCCTTTCCGGGCAGCTACGGGGCTGCATAGGCACATTGCAAGCCCGCAGAGCTTTAATCGAGGATGTGGCGGAAAACGCTTATGCGGCCGCGTTTCGGGATCCTCGCTTTGATGAGGTGGGGGCTGACGAAGTGCATGCGCTTGAGATTGAAATCTCGGTATTAGGTATTCCCAAGACGTTAGCGGTGTCTACCGAACGGCAGCTGATCGAAAACTTGTTGCCGGGTGTACATGGATTGATTCTCGAATTTGAATGGCATAAAGCAACGTTTCTTCCCACCGTTTGGCGTCAGCTGAAGGATCCGGCGACTTTTGTCGCTGCCTTAAAGCGCAAGGCAGGTTTGCCCGAGGATTTCTGGAGCCCTGCTGTAAGGTGCTCTACCTATGAAACCATAACTTTTTCCGAGAAGCGCTAGGGTGTGTTGACGTTCTATCCTGTAATCCGCTAACAAGCCCCGCACACAGCGGCTGGACGGTAGCGGCCGGTCCTCAGGGCGCAAGGGCGTGGTACGGTCATCGGGTTGGGTGGCTTCATTCGCGCGGGGCGAGGACGCCCCTTCTACAGCGTGATAGAGGCTGGCGTCAACAGGCTTTGAATGGCCTGTTATTTCGCGTCTGGCTTTTCAGAAACAGGGCTTTCTGGTGTTTCGGCAAGTTGTTTTTCAGCTAATACTTTTTCCCGGCTGAACAGGTTGCTGTACAGGTTGCTAAAAATACTGATTACATCGTCAATAATGCCAGCGCCTTGCTCCCTGGTGCTCTCTGCTTCTTCGTATTCAGACGCTTCGAACGGCTCTTGTAATGCTGAATCGATGGCCTCGACCGCGCGCATCAGGTAAGGGCCAAACGGCGGTTTATCTTCCAGCAGGGTGGGGCATGAAGTCACACTGATATTTACTTTTCCATCATAACTCACCGCAACCAGTACCAGGCCGATACCATCAAACAAGGGGGCGGTGCCTACCTGTCGAACCAGTTTGGCTCCATTTAAGTAAAGCGGTGTCTGTGGCCCGGGTATATTTGTAATGGGGAGATTGAAAAGTGGTTTATGCCTCTGTGCCAATTGAAACTCGGTATAGATACGGGTTGAGAGCGCAATGATGCTGGATGGAACCAGTTCGGTGAGTCGGTCTGCTGAGATCGCCTGACTATAGTTTTCCGAGATGATTGCGTTGTCGTGTATTTTTCTGATGCGAACAATCGGGTGGCGAATATTGGTGGCCAGGGAGATTAACATTGCCGACAGTTGATTGCCCGTGCGCGCCTTGAGTGTTTTAGAGCGTACGGAAATAGGCGTCATCGCGATAAGTGGCGGTGTCGGAAGCTCATTCTGATCATTCAGGTACAGATAAAGTGCTTCCGCGCAAATTCCGGTAACCACATCGTTAATCGTCACCTCTCCGCCGATTGATTTGCGGAGTTGTTTAAGTTGCTTCAGTGGAAGCTCAATATACTCAAGCTGTCTGGATTGATTTACGTTTTTATTGAATAAGGTTCTGGGAGCGCTAAACAAGGAAACAGGAATGTTGATGTTGCGGAGCTTTTGAATGAGCAGGGTATAAAATGCCGACGCCGCGGTACCTTTGACGAAGGTGGCCAGTTTAAAAGGCGACGTGATTGCATTGCCATAGGCGCTACTAAGTAGGCGCACTTTCGAGGGCAGCGGCTCCGGTCGCCAGGGGTTGGTGGGAGGTAATTTTCGCGGTGTGACAGAAAAGTCGAGCAAAGTGCTCATTATTTCATCGCCGCTCAAGCTATCGATAGCCGCATGATGCAAGCGTACAATCATTGCAAAACCGCGTGCAGGTAGCGATGACTCCGGTAGATGTTCCAAGCCGTCAACGTAAGTGATCGACCAGAGGGGGCGATCGCGTTCCAGCGGGCGCGCAAATAAATCGGCCGCAAATTTATTAAGACTGGTTTCAGTGTCGCCTGGTTGTAAGGTGAGTTGAGTCAGGTGACGGCCTAGCTGAAACTCGGGATCATCAATCCAGTAGGGATGATCCAGCTTTAGTGGAACTTCGACCAGGCGCTGGCGAAAAAAGGGAGCGAGGTGAACACGCGCTGCAATAAATTGAGAGAATTCTTCAAAGGTGACATCAGTATTTCGTTCACTGGTATCAAAGACGTATAGCCCGCCAATGATCATTGGGGTGCGCTCGCTTTCCAGATAAAGGAAAGAGGCGTCCAGATCGCTGAGTTGTCGCATGGCAGGGTCCTCTGTATTGATTCACACACAAACGAAAGCAGTGGGATGTTCCCACGCACGGCTAAAAGGGCGGCAATAAACAACAGACCGGCAGTAGAGGCGATCTGTAATCTGGCTGATTTTAGTGGTTGCGGTTTACAGAAAGTCTGGCCAGTCCTTCAAGTGCATCTTTGTAACGTGAAGACGGTAGGCAGCTCAAGCACTCAATAGCGATTTCGGCTTTTTCTCGAGCAAGATTCTCTGTATAGGCTAATGCGCCAGATGCTCGCACAGCATCGACTATCTCAGGCAGGTCGTCAAGACCTCCTTTGCGAATTGCTTTTCGAATCAATTGCTTTTGTGCTTCGGTACCGTTGCGCATCGTAAATATCAGGGGAAGCGTGGGTTTGCCTTCCGCAAGATCGTCACCCACATTTTTACCCATGGTTTCTGCCGAGCCCTGGTAGTCGAGCAGGTCGTCCACCAGCTGAAAGGCCAGGCCAAGATTTAAACCATAGTCCTGGAGCGCTTTTTCCTGTTCGGTGCTGGCGCTCGCCAGTACGGCGCCTGTGTGCGAGGCCGCTTCAAAAAGCATGGCGGTTTTGTTTTTGATGACCTCCATGTACTGCGCTTCCGTTACATCCGGATTTTTACAGTTCATTAGCTGAAACACTTCGCCTTCGGCAATCACATTAGTGGCGTTGGCAAGAATGCTCATGACGGGCATGCTCTGGATTTCAACCATCATCTGAAACGCACGTGAATATAGAAAATCACCTACCAGGACGCTTGGGGCATTTCCCCAGCGAGCGTTAGCGGTTTCCCGCCCTCTGCGTAGCGAAGACATATCTACAACATCGTCATGTAGCAGTGTTGCCGTGTGCAGAAACTCGATGATGGTGGCCAGCTTGATATGATCTTGTCCGGCGTATCCGAGCGCATTGGTGGTAAGCAGTACCAGCATGGGCCGCATGCGCTTACCGCCACTTTCAACAATATAGTGGGCGATCTTTTCAACGAGAGGTACATCGGAGAAAAGCTGCGTTCGAATCAGTTGGTTGACCTGCTCGAAGTCGGCGGTCACAGTTTCTAATATCTGCTGGGCTAGCATAGATTTGGCTGCAATTTCGGATGGATAAATGGCTTATAAATAAACAGAATAATGCTTGGGCGAGAATGCTAGGGGGTGGGGCTGGCAGTGTCAAGTTTGCTAGCGGGTAAAGCGAGCAAATTAATAGCTTTTATGAAGTTATGTCAGGTTTATTGAAAATAAACGGGTGCAGAATTCCGGAAACAGGGGGCGGACACCTGTTTCCGGCGTATTTCGCCTGGCAGATCAGTCCTGTTAGAACTTGATGTATGCACCAACCATATAAACCATCGGATTAACATCAACGTCGATATTCGCGCGAACTTCGCCCACGTTGGTATCGGCAATGATCGTGCCACTGGTTGCAATATCCGCATACCAAACGGCGGCATTCAGACCCATATTTTCAGTCATTTTATAGTCAACCCCAACTTGTGCCGCCATGCCGATAGAGTCGTCGAGCTTCAGCGCCGTACTCGTTGCCGTCACACCGGCTGCCCCCTTCATTGCCGCTAGAGCGCCAATGGAGTTAGTGAGCGTTGAAGTGGTCGATTCCTGGAAAAAATTTGTATAGTTAATGCCAATGCCTGCGTAAGGCTGAAGCGCAGAAGAGGGCTCCAGGAAGTAATACTGAACGCTAAGGGTTGGGGGCAGCTGTTTGGTATCCGCGAGCTTGCCTGCACCTGCCAATGCGCCTGAGCCGTTAATGTCATGACTGAACGGTGTGGCGGCCAGAAGCTCGATACCTAGCTGGCTGCTGATCATATAAGTCAGACTTAACCCTATTTGGGTATCGCTATCCACACTAACCTTGCCATTGGAGATACCGCCTAATTCAGGAGCAGCGATGTATAAATCATTGCTACTGTCCATCGGCTGAACAGATACCAGGCCGTTGCGGATGATAATGTCGCCCGCATCATGTGCATAGGCAACGCCGCTCATCATGATGCTGCCTAATAAGCCGAGTGAAAAAAGCTTGTTTATCATGTTGTTACCTCAAATTAATAGTGGGATTGGAAGAGACTTAATTAAGGCGCATTTTACGTGTGGTTATTATAATGAAATTGAGATATGTCAATTCGGAAGTCGCAGCAAAAGCTGTCAAGCAGTTAATAGAGGCTAAAATATGACAGATATCAATTAAGTGGGTATATTTATAAAGGGGTATTTTTGGGCATAAAAAAAGCACCGATGGTTGTCGGTGCTTTTGGGGAGGGCTTAAGTTGCGGAATTATTCATCTTTTATGCAGCGGGTATGCCCTTTGATGATTTCCAGTAATGCGGGCATGTTCTCGATGACGAGCTCGCGCCCTTGCACAGAAATCAGCCCCATTTTCTGGAATCGGGTAAATACGCGACTTACAGTTTCGACCGCCAGACCCAGGTAGCTGCCAATATCATTGCGCGGCATCGGGAGTCTGAATTGTATATTGGAAAGTTTGCGCTTCTTAAATCGCTCAGACAAACTTACAATCAGTGAGGCAATTCTTTCTTCTGCTGTATTCTTGCTCAGCAGCATGGTGAGCTGACGACTCTGCTGGATTTCTTTGCTCATCAGCTGGAAAAAGTGATGCTGAAGCGTCGGAATTTTTGTGGCCAGGTCTTCTACCTGCTCAAAGGGGATTTCACAGACGCTTGATCGTTCGAGGGCCTTCGCCGAGCAGCTATACGCGTCCGTATTGGTACTGTCCAGCCCGATAATTTCTCCAGGCAGGTAAAACCCGGTAACTTGCTCTTCTCCGTTTTCAGAGACTGAGTAGGTTTTGATAGCTCCAGAGCGTACGGCAAAAATCGAGCGAAACGTAGAATGCTCTTTAAAAATGTGCTCACCGCGATTAACTACTTTGCCTTGCTTGATAATGTCTTCCAGTCGCTCGATTTCGTCATGGCTGACAGCAAAAGGGACGCACAGATTACTTAAGCTACAGTGCATACAGGACTGCTGTAGCCCTTTTGCCTTGCTGGCTGTGCTTGCAAAGGTTTCACTCATTGTTGTGGCTCATAAAGATTAGAATTTGGTAAGGATATATGATGAAAGGTGAATATGAAACCTGCAACCTGCATTTTTGAGATATGCTTATGGATAATAACCATAAATGAGTAGGTTGATTTTTTATTGGATACCTATAAGGTTTTGATGTAGCCGGCGTACTGTAGTGGCAGTGTATTGCATTCCAGTTTTTGATAGTACTGATCTAACTGATCGGCACTGATACAAATACAATTATCTATCAGGGTCATGGCATGCGTACCCATACCGATAATATCAGTATTCACCTGATATTCAGGGGTAATGTTGTGGCTATAGTCGTTAGTCGAAACGTGGTGCATCCCTTCTTCCAGCGCAACTTGTCTGACAATGCCGGAAGATGCAGACGCGGCATCGCAACAGCACAGGTTATTGGCTCCCGCACGAATTAACGTCCGTAGCGTATCGGCTTGTTTGTCATTCGCGAGGGGCGTAAGAATGACAGACATATCCAGAATGACATTCATTCCGTAACTTCTGATGAGTTTGATTTGTTCGCTGAACTGATCGGTTTTCTCTTCATATCGCAAGCCCAGATGAGTGAATCCAAGGCCGGTAAGTAGCGCAAGATCGGCCTCTTCTTGTGGAAAACTGTCCAGTTCTGCAATGAGGCGACGCTCTGGATGGCTGCGTAGATTGAAGCTTTTGTTAAGTGTATACATGAGCTCGGTCCACTCTGCCGTGCTCAGGTAAGTAAGAAATCCAGCCTGCCAATACATAAACGAAACCTGGCGGGTTTTGGGGATCAGTCTGCCAAGTAAATGAATTTCGCTGATCACATGATTGAGATAGTTTCGAATCAATGCGTGCTGTGTGTCGGATGAGTGGCTTTGCTCTTTACTCCACAGCGTATTTTGGGAAGGAAAGTTTAAAAAGATTCCAAAATCACTGTGGTAACGGTTGCTGTTTTGAATCAGATCGCAAAGGTTTTGCGCCGTAAAATCCCTGTCTAGAATAATGTCGTTTTGAGCGCATGCCGCCGGAAAATTGAACCGGTTGATACAGAAAAGCCAACTGTCAGGTTGTATGTCTAGTTTCATTGGGTGAGTAGCACTGTGCTTTAGGTGAACAGGCGTTTAGCGCGCCGCAGGGAAAATATGTTCAGAGGGAAGTCTAAATCCTGAGTGAAACAACGGTTTGATTTAGGTCAAGCGGGTTAGAACTACCCATAAAATGGGCGTAGACAAGGGGGGGGGGAATGGGTTGCCCCTACTTGGTGCGTGAATAGGGGTTGTAGGGAGGTGTCGTAAGGCTCCGTAGAGCCTCACTAACTCATTACGCTGGTTTTTTAAATACCAATGAACCGTTGGTGCCGCCAAATCCAAAACTGTTGGACATGACCAGTTGAAGGTCGATTCCTTCCACATTTTTGGTCGCCAGCCGATTCGCCAGACCTTCTTCTGCGATATTGGTCAGGTTGGCGGTGCCGGCGATAAAGCTGTGTTTCATCATTAGTAAACAATAGATGGCTTCGTGTACACCTGCTGCCCCCATGGCATGTCCTGAGAGTGATTTAGTGGAAGACAGCCAGGGCTGATCATCACCAAAAACGGTGGCAATAGCCTTGAGTTCTGATACATCGCCTACCGGGGTGCTGGTACCATGGGCGTTAATGTAATCGATTTTGCCTTCTACCGTGGAAAGGGCCTGCTGCATACAGCGGATGGCTCCCTCTCCGGAAGGCGCCACCATGTCGTACCCGTCAGAAGTGGCGCCGTATCCGACAATTTCTGCATAAATAGATGCGCCTCGCGCCTGTGCGTGTTCCAGTGATTCGAGAACCAGCATTCCGCCGCCGCCCGAGATGACGAAACCGTCGCGGTCAGTATCAAAGGGACGCGATGCCTTTTCTGGTGTTTCGTTGTATTTTGTGGAGAGTGCGCCCATGGCATCGAACAGCATGGTTTGAGACCAGTGTTCTTCTTCTCCACCGCCGGCAAACATAACATCCTGTTTGCCCATTTGAATCTGTTCAAAAGCATGACCGATACAATGAGTACTGGTGGCACAGGCAGAAGAGATGGAGTAGTTCAGTCCTTTGATCTTGAATGCAGTGGCCAGGCAGGCAGACACCGTGCTGGCCATCACGCGAGGTACCATAAAGGCACCCAGTCGTTTCACGCCTTTTTCCCGGAATATTTCGTTGGCTTCCAGCTGATATTCGCAAGAAGCACCCCCTGAACCTGCGACAATGCCTGTGCGGGGGTGACTTATCACCTCTTCTGGCAGGTTTGCATCCTGGATCGCTTCTGCCATTGCCAAATAGGCGTATGCGGCGGATTGACCCATGAAACGCCTGACTTTCCGGTCAATTAAGCTGTCAATATCGATAGAAATACTGCCCGAAATCTGACTGCGAAACCCCTTTTCTTTGTAGGTTTCATTAAACCGGATACCAGACGTGCTGTTTTGGAGACTCTCCAGTACGGCACTTTTAGATGTGCCAAGACAGGAGACAATTCCTATACCTGTAACCACAACTCTACGCATTGACGTTCTCTTCATTGAGGGTGTGCCCGTTTGAGCGCACTTGGGAATACGGACTATCGCCGTATTCTAGCGAAATATTGGAGTAGTAACAAAGCGGACAAAAGTCTAATGAGCAAATGTTGCAACTAGATTGTGATCTCCAAGTATCAACTGCTAAAGTACGCGATTATTTTAAGGATACGCCTGATGCGGGATATGCTGTATTTGCTTCGGTCACTGGTTTTCTATGTTGGGTACGCAACCATTATCGGGGTGCTGGGCCTGGTGTCTTTGGTGCTTTTTCCCTGTTTGAATGAGGTAAAGCGAGTCAAATTGCTCGAATGGGTGGATTGGCTTTTGCTGGGGTGGGCCAGGGTTGCCTGCGGCATTCGTTATGACATTACCGGGCGCGAAAATATTCCTGCGGGCCCTTGTGTTGTCGTGAGCAATCACGAGAGTGCCTGGGAGACTTATTGTTTGGGCGCCTTGTTTCAGCCTCAATCCACGGTGTTAAAAAAGGAGTTGCTGAGCATCCCCGTATTTGGCTGGATTCTTCGTTACCTGACGCCCATTGCGATTGACCGGAGCAAACCCGCGGCGTCATTACGACAGCTATTAGCGCAGGGTAAATCGAGATTGGCAGAAGGTCGCTGGGTTGTGATTTTTCCTGAAGGCACTCGCGTCCGACCGGGCAAAACCGGTAAATTCAATAAGGGGGGCGTTGCATTGGCATGTTTAGCCAAAGTCGATGTGTTGCCCGTCGCACACAATGCCGGAGAGTGTTGGCCGGCTGGTTCGGTGATAAAACGTCCCGGTACGGTTCGGGTGGTGATCGGGCCGGTTATGGCTACCGAAGGCCGGAATCGTGATGAGTTGCATGACGAAGTTGAGGTCTGGATAAGAACACAAAGTGCAGCTTTACGAGCTAAAGAAGCTGTTGTGCATTAATGGGTAACTACAAATATGCGGCACTGAGTGGGTAGTAAATGGCCATGCCGCTGGAAAATAGCGCACTGCCGATAAAGCGAAAGCGCAGGGCAAGCCCGTTTTGGATGATCAGGTTGGCGCAGAGCGTCACGGGAAGCGCGAATAAAAAGCTCTGTGTGGCGACATAAATAATGTGCCACGAAAGGCTTTCAGCTTGCCCATTAAGCAAGGTGATAAACGCCAGATGGCGTGATATCCAGAGTGGATTGAAGTAGGCAATGGCCAGGCTGGTGCGCAACCAGACTCTTTTCTGTGGAGATAGTAATTGGGTGCGCGATACTATCCAACGGAAATAATTCGGGATTTCAAATGCGTAAATCAGCCCGCCAATAAGACAGATGCCCAATGTTCTGGTCAGGCTTTGCTCGCCGGAAAGCAAGGCGGCACAGGTATCTCCGGTACCGTAAATCAGCAGCCCGGCGAGTACATCCTTTAAGTAATAGTGCAAGGGCATGGTGTGTTAACTGGTGGCAGTGAATGAAGGATAGAGTGCAGAGAGCGCCTTTTCCGGTGTCATGGGCAACTGATAGGGGATCTCGGTAGTTTGAGTATGAGATCGAATGGCATCGGTGATAGCAAAGTAGGCGCCCAGACCCAGTAATAATGGGGGCTCTCCGATTGCCTTCGAGCTAAAGGGGCCATAAGGGTTTCGTCCGGATTGTATAAAGTCTACTGAAATTCGAGGCGAATACATTAAGTCGGGAATCTTGTAGGTTGCAAAGCTATCGGTAATTAATCGGCCGTTTGAATCCCAGAGAATTTCTTCGAGTGTTGCGTATCCTACGCCTTGCACCAGACCGCCTTCCATTTGGCCCAGATCTACCAGCGGGTCAAGGCTCTCGCCCAGATCATAAACGACATCAATGTGCTCTACCTGGTAGGTTCCCAATAATGTGTCCAGCGTGATTTCGATGGCGCTGACGCCACATGCATGATAGGCAAAAGGGTGTCCTTGTTCGCGGGTACGATCAAAGTAAAGATCGGGCGTAGCATAGTGGGCTAATTCACAAAGGTGCTCTCTGGAAAGATATGCTTCGGTGACAAGCTTTCGCCATTCGAGAAGTACCTCCCCCTGATCCGTCATCACATTTCCTGCGCGTAGCGTCAGGTGTTCGACGGGGTGCTTTAGCCTTTGTGAGCAGAATTTGAGAAGGCGTGATTTCAGTTTGCTGCAGGCTTGTAACGTAGCCATGCCGTTAAGGTCTGCACCGACACTGGCCGCCGTCGGTGACATGTTGGCCGTGCGGGCGCTGTGGGTGTAGTCAATGTGAATCATGTCGAATGAGATGCCAAAACACCGGGCAACCACTTCGCGGATTTTTTCGTTGACGCCCTGGCCCATTTCTACCGAGCTGGTGGCGATGCCGACACTGCCATCCGTGTAGATGTTGACCTGCACACTCGCCTGATTCAAATGGGTGGCAGTAAATGCAATGCCAAAACACAACGGGGTTAGGGCGATCGACTTACGATAGCGCGGTGCGCTTCGATTTGTCTGCTCGAGGTCTCTCATGCGCCGGGCAATGCTTTTTTCTGACCAAAGTCTGCTCCAGCATTGTTGCAGGGCATTTGTTTCGTAGGTCATGCCGTAGGCAAATTTATAGCCGGGCTGAAGCAGGTTTGCCTGCTGGATGTGCCAGCGAGGACAGCCCATAACACGAGCCGCATGGTCAATGGCGCTCTCCAGTGTGAAAATTGCCTGGGGAGCGCCAAAGCCCCGAAATGCCGTGTTGGAGGGGTGATGGGTTCGACAGCTGACGGCCTTGACGTTCACGTTTTCAATGGCATACGCATTGGTTGCGTGAAACAGGGTGCGCTCCAGTACCGCGGTAGAAAGGTCAGCGACAGCCCCGCCATCCTGAAGAAACTGCACGTCGTAAGCGAGTATTTTTCCGGTCGAATCCAGGCCAAGTCGATAATGGGAATGATATGGGTGCCGCTTTCCGGTCCAGTGCATATCTTCGTGTCGTGAGAGCACGAGCTTAACGGGCTTTTGTGTCACAAAGGCTCCCAGTGCAGCAAGCAGCGCCCAGGGCTTAGCCTGTTCTTCTTTTCCTCCGAAGGCGCCTCCGAGTCTAAGCACTTCCACTTCGACGGCATTCATTGGCAAGCCCAGTACACTGGCAGCGAATTTTTGAACAGCACTAGGGCTTTGCGTCGCGGAGAAAATTTTAAGGTGTTGGCCATCCATGGGAATGGCGAGGCTGACTTGTGTTTCAAAATACAAGTGCTCTTGAGCCTGTGTATCGACATCGCCTTCGACAACCCATTGGGCGTCTTCAAAGCCGTGTGCAATATCGCCCTTTTGAAAATGGCGTTCATCACCAAAGGTGCTGTTCTCGCGATATGCCGTCTTCACATCCAGCGTGGATGGCTTTTCATGGTATTGCAGCTGAACCGCGTCAGCCGCTTGGTGCGCCTGTTCGGCGGTGTTTGCCAGAACCAATGCGACGGGCTTGCCTATAAAGTTCAGGTGATGCTCGGCTAAAAGGCGTTCATCCTGAACAATGTCCCCGATCTGATTGCTTCCGGGGATGTCGCGTGCGGTTAAAATGGCGACGACTCCGGGGTACTTTTCGGCTTCTGAGGTTACGATGGCCGTCAATTCGGCGTGCGCTACGGGCGAGGTGACAACCGCGGCATACAGGCAGCTTTCCGGTACAGGCAAGTCGTCGGTAAACAGGGTTTTGCCTTCAAAATGCCCTTGAAGCGTGCGGTGTTTAAGCGGGGATGACTCAGATTGCGGTGGCGTTTTTAGTGTTTTTGAACTCATGGTGTCACCTCTGAGCCTGCCGACGTGAGTTGTTTCAATGCATCCCACTGGGCCAGAATAAGCTGTTTTGCGAGTAAAAAACGATAGGATTCACTGCCTCGATGATCGGTTCGGGGAGACAATGCGGCCTTTAGCCATGGGGTTGGATCCGGGCAGAGAGCATCTGGCGGGAGGCCGATAAATTGCTTTTCCAGTTCGGGGAGTCTCAAGGGGCAGGGGGAGGCGCCGCCGATGACCAGGCGAACCCGGGTCACACGGGAATTTTCAACATGCCAGCAACCGGCGCAGTTAAGTGCGGCGATATCGGTGGTTGAGCGTCTGCTAACCTTATCGAAGTGGATGTAACTTACGCCCACCTCTGGTGGAAGCGCAATCCACTCAATGAGTTCTCCTGCGGCCAGGCAGGTTTGCTTGAATCCGGTAATCAAATGCTGCACCGGAATACTTCGTCGATTCGTATGCAGGGTGGCATTCAGTGCCATCATTAAGGTCATCGCGTCGCCAATCGGCGAGGCGTGTGCCAGATTTCCCCCGAGTGTCGCTCGGTTGCGCACGGGTAGCGAGGCGAATAAGAAATTGAATCGGGAAAAAAATGGAAGTTGCTTCTGTGCCAAAAGGGCATCCGCCAGGGCCTGAATTGGCCACTGTGCATTCAGCCAGATTTCGCCGTTGTGCTCTTTGAATGGGGGCTGCAATTTACCCGAGGAGCAGGGAACCGCTTGAGTGAGTTGATTTAAGGGGCGTTCTAAATAAAGATCGGTTCCTCCTCCCAGTACAATGGATACTTCCGGTGTTTCTTCCGATATGGTAGGCCGCGTCGAGTGCCAACAGGGTGGGATCGCTGCGTATGGGGGAAGTAAGTCCAGCGCAATGAGCGTTGTTTGGCGGTCTGTGCTCGCCAACAGCGCCGTGGCCCACCGTGAGGCAATTTGTACAATGGCTCGTCGTTGGCCCATATACCCGGTACACCGGCAAAGATTACCATTTAACCAGGCTTCGCCTTCTTCCGGAGTGAGTGCGGGGCCGTGCAGCAGCCAATTCAAAGACGCCATGATGAGTGCGGGACTACAAAAGCCACATTGCCCCGCTCCCTCCTCGGTAAATAGCATCACCAGTGGGTGAGGTTTTGCGTCGGGCCTGAGGAGGCCTTCGATCGTCAATACCTGGCACTGGTGTAAATCCTGAACCCGGATCAGGCAGCCGGGTTGTGCCCGAAAGTGATGATCAAGCCCGGGTTCTTTGACCAGCACCTGACAACTGCCGCAATCACCTTCGCGACAGGCTGCTTTTGTTCCGGTCTGTTGTTGTGCCGTACGTAACCAGTCAATCAGTAATTGAGGTGTATCGGCCACTGTATGGCGTTTACCATTGAGATCGAACTCCATCGTCATGACGGGTCATCCTTAGGGAATGAGGTTTCGATATCAGGCTCGGAGTCGTTGGCAGACAGGCTGCAAAAGCGAAATCGGGTTCCGTCGAATAGTCCTTTGTCGCTGAGCTTGAGCTCGGGGATGACAAGCAGTGCCATAAAGGAAAGGGTCATAAAGGGCGCGTGTAGCGGACTGCCTAAATGCTGGACGGCGGAGTTTAGACGGTGATAGGCAGGGCCAACGACTGCTGCTGGCAGATCAGACATAAGCCCTGCCACCGGAAGCGCAATACTTTCCTGATGTGCCGGAGAGGCAATGGCCAGGCCGCCTTTGTGAGCAATAACCTGGTTGATTGCAGCGGCCAGCCATTGGGCTGAAGTGCCGACTGCAACAATATTGTGTGAGTCATGGGCGACACTACTGGCAATTGCGCCCTCTTTTAACCCAAACCCCTTGATGAGCGCAACGGCGGGCGGGGCCGGGTGATATCGATTCACCACTGCAAGAAACAAAATGTCCTGATCAATATCTGCGGTAACAAAGCCGTTTGCTGAAGGCAGGCTGGCAACGATTTGGCGGGTAAACAACTTGCCATCTTCGGCTTCGATCACCCGACATGAACCACCGGGATGCGGGAGTTTCAACGCTTCGGCACAAATCTCAGAGGCATTGAACAGATTGAGTGGCAAGACCGGATGAGAAGGCAGTTGGCACTGTTCATTGACGACAACGACCTCACCATTAATCCAGGCACGCTGGATATAAAACGAGGAGAGATCTTTGACCAGCAGGGCGTCCATGCTATCGCCCACCTGTAAAAGACCCAGGGGCAAGCCGTAGTGCCTGATCGGGTTGAGGGTGGCGGCATTCAGCACATCGAATAGCTCGTGCCCCAGATCGAGCGCTTTAATTACCTGTTCTCGTATGTGGCCTTCGAGGAGGTCGTCCGGATGTTTATCATCACTGCAAAGCATGACGTTTTGGGGGTGGCTGCTCAGCAGGGAATGAAGGGCCTGAAAGTCGCGGGCGGCCGACCCTTCGCGGATTAGAATATGCATTCCGGCGGCAATCTTATCCTGCGCTTCTTGCAGTGTGGTGCATTCGTGATCGGTGCTTATTCCGGCTTCGGTATATTTTTGCGCGGCGAGGTCTTTGAGTCCCGGCGCGTGGCCGTCAATGGGTACCCGATATCGTTGTGCGACCGCCAGCTTTTCCATCACGTCGGGATCTTGATGCAGGACGCCAGGAAAGTTCATCATTTCAGACAGGTAGCCAACACTGTCGGAGGAAAACAGAGTTTCAATATCTTGTGCGCTTAGGGTGGCTCCGGCTGTTTCGAAGGGGGTGGCGGGCACGCAGGAGGGGGCGCCGAACATGATTTTAAATGGAGTGAGCGCCGCGCGCTGGCGCATAAACTCGATGCCCTGCATGCCCAGCACATTGGCGATTTCGTGAGGATCGGAGACTGACCCCAGCGTTCCTTTTTCCATCGCGGCAAATGCAAATTCGTCCGGAATCAGCATCGAGCTTTCGATGTGCACATGGGCATCTACAAATCCTGGAACCAGATACGCGTCTCCAGGGTGTTCCGGCCCTAATTCCTGAATTTTGACAATGTGGCCGTTTTCATAAACAAGTTGAGCGGAGAAAATTCTCCGCTTTACCACATCGACAAGATTGGCTTTTATTTGTGTCATTCGTTTTCTCCTGGCAATCCCTTCAGGATGAATATAGACGAATAACTATTGTGGGCGTATCGGGTTGAAAAAGAATTAAGCCAGATCAGGAAAAAAGATTTTCGCCCACGGATGCCGATTGTCGAGGAGCGTGGGCTTGATATCTCCGGCCCGCTGACCGCCCTGAATCAGCGTCTGCTGGTAACGTTCCCAGCCGGAGTCAACACGTTGAACCATGAGCGGGCCAAGCTGGCCTAGTTTACGGCAAAGATGATAGTGGTGTGCACCTGTCAGGTAATCATCCATGACGCGGGCACATTGCTGTAATTTGGCGTCGCTTGCGTCGCTTTCCAAAAACAGGCAATAGTATGGGGGCTGCTGGTCAGTTGCAGGGGCGACCAGCGCAAAGCTGTCTTTTATGTTTAGTTGTTGTCTGGCATGGCTGAGCGCTTGTTCAATTTGTCCGGCATGCAGCTTCTCACCGCAAAGATCGCTGACCCGGTCCAATTTACCGTCGAAGCGCAATCGGGGGGTTTTTCCGGTATAGCCTGTGCAGGTAACAATGTCTCGGAGATTGTAGCGATAGAAGCCACCTCCCGTACTGATCACCGGACTGTACTGGGCGCCGAGTTGTAATTCATGGGCGAGCAGAGGCCTTTTGTCCGGGCATTGCAAATCGATAAACTCATAGAAGTGACTGGTAATAGCCACTTCTGCGCCGCGTTCGTAATCCCATGCCGCAGCGCTTTGCTGGCGCGTTTCAAACATGGGCACGGTGACGACGCCTTCGGTTGCCAACAGGCCCTTGCTTTGAATCAGTGTTTGAGGGAAGTAGTTCTCCAATGCTTGCACAAATGGCCGGGCGGTACTGTCGGTCCAGCAGGAGATGAGCTTTAATTGTGGCCAGAGCGCTTCGCCGGTCATTCGTCCGGTTTGTTGCAGTCGCTGCGCAATCGACTGGCGTCTCGATGGTGGCAGGCTGTCTGCCAGTGTCTCCCAGTGATGGGCGATGTAATCCATAAACAGCGTAAGAAACGTGGGGCTCCAGACGGATATCAACCCCAGATCTTCGCATTTTAGTAAATGAATTACGGTCTCATGTCTCCATGTTTCTGTGTCAGCGGCGTGAGCCACATGGCCAGGAACCGCCATCATTTTATTCAGAACCCATCGACTGAGCGGATTAAAATACTCGGTATCATCGTCAAAACCAATGGGTATGCCGCCTTCCGTCTGGCGATTCCCCTGTTTTGCCAGCGAGATCGACCAATAGCTGCGGGTGCCGCGCAGGCCCTCAACCTGACTGAACAGGTTGTAAAGCCATGGATTCGTCGCAGAAGAAAAATCGTCCAGTAAGGATTGGGTATAGGGAATGTGCTTGGAGAGCGAGGTCGATCCGCCGGTGGGTTCGAGCATTTTCACCGGTTCGCGGGTCAGAACGCACTGTTCGCCCTGTTCAATCCGGTGTATCCATGGCACCAGATCGTCGAAGGTGTGGATGGGGATTTGCTGCTGAAAATCGCGAATACTTCGGATGTTCTGAAAGCGATACTGCTGTCCGAAAGAGGCGCCGATATTTCGTGACAGAAGTGAGAGCAAATTGGCCTGCTGTGCTACGTCCGGACGCTGTAATGCCCGGTTGAATCTATCATGACTGCCCTTGAGGCTTAGCAAATAAGCTTTATGTATGAGATTCAGCATGATGAGCGTCAGGCCTCTGCTTGGGTGGACGTGAGCTGTAGGGCCTTCACTGATCGGCTTGAGCCCGGCCATCGCCATTGACTGGCAATAACCCAGATCAGGCACAAGGCGGAGACAATCGCGGTATAAATGATGGCCGGGATTGCCAGCTCTGGCATATCCAGTAACGTTGATATCAGTATAGCCAGTGCACTGTTTTGCATGCCGACTTCTATAGCGATGGTCGTCGCCTGAGGCCGGGACAAGCGCAACAAACGTGCACCGGTAAATCCGGTCAGCATAGCCAGACTACACAGGGTTAAGGATACCCAGCCGGCCTGGTGGGCATAGGCAGTGAGCGCCTGCCACTCCTTCAATATGACTCCGGCAACTAACAGCCCCATCAGGGTGAAGCCCGTCCATTTCACAATACCTTGTGCACGTAACGCGCGCTCGGGATATCGCTGGCGGATAGTCATACCGATGGCTACGGGAACCAGGGTCAGAAAGAAGACCCGGACAATGGTATCGGTCACCGGTAGAGACACCTCGGTTTGCGTCTCCATAAAAAATGCCAGTGCTGCATTAACCAGTGTTGGTAGTGTCAGCACGATGGCGCTACTGCTGATAAAGGTCAGTGTCACAGACAGCGCGGCATCGCCACGCGCCAGAAGGGAAAACATGTTCGACCCGACACCGCCCGGGCAAAAAGTCAGAATCATGAGACCCGCCGCCAGCACAGGAGGCAAGTTAAAGGCGAGTGCCAGCCCCAACCCGATCAGTGGCAAAAGAATCAGTTGTGCCAGCGAGCCGAAAAAAACGGCTCCGGGTTGTTGCCAGATCCGGCGAATGTCATTGGGCACCATCGCCATCCCCATGCCCAGCATCATGGTAGCGATTAATGCCGGGGCAACCCACTGTGTAGCGGTACTCTGTATCATGATCTAGTGCTCTGTATCACGGGAAGCCTTCTCAGGCTGTTTGTAAATGAGAGGTGTGCGAAGCTTGCTCTGAGTCAGGCGAGTTGATCGCGCTTTTGGGTACCAGAGGACCTTTCGCCTGAAACTCGACCGGGTGTGCCTGATCTATGGTTTCAGGGGGTAGCCAGAGGGCCAGATAGGTTCGCAAATAAGGGCGTGTCGGCTGTTCATCGTAGAGTTGATGCATAAAGATCCATGGAACGCTGGCGGCACGGTGATGTGCACGATGGTAATTAAAATTAAGGTACAGTGCCTGTAAAGGTTTGCAGAGTTTCAGGTCGTAAGCGCCCTCAATTAAATGTCGCGGGGTTCTGACATGATAAACGTACTGCTGGCTCGACCAGGAAAAACCAAACGCAAGATAACAGACGATTAATCCGGTCAGCGACAGATCCAGCACGCTGATGGCAATCGCCCAAAATGCCAGTGTCCCCAGGGTCTCGATGCGTACCCGGGTCGCTCCCACCTTTTGGATAAAGGCAAGGTAACGGCTGACGGCGCTATTTTCGGCTCTGGAAAAAAATGCCTTGAGGAATGACCCCGGAACCAGGCAAATAAATAACGTCACCAGTGGGGCGGATAGCCAGATTAACCCATGAATGAGTGCATAGTATTGGGTGACTTTGAAAAACCTGTTTTCGCCCGGTTTTATGTAGTCAACCAGCTCGGCATCCGAACGGTTCACCTTGTGATGATTCAGATGCGCTACTTTCATCAACTGATAGCTGCCCGGGAACATGGCTGCCAGCAAAAAACCGAAGCCGTCGTTGACAAGGCGCTGCGAGTGCAGTTTGTTGTGTTCCGCTTCGTGCAGTAGTGAAAATCCCATCTGCATGAGATAGGAGAACAACAAGGCAGCGAATAAAACGCCCAGCCAGTGGCTGCTTTGACTTGCCCACATGAGCAGCGCCAAACTTCCGCTAATCTGAACGATGCTGAGCAGGGTATTCAGTCGATCCGGAATCGGGTACTTCTGGCGCAACCGGGACTTTTCCTTCAGCTTTTTCGATTTAAGTGCTTTCATCGTTGCCCACCCTGATTTCCCGCAGGATGATTAGGCACGGTAAGTTTGCTGTTATAAGGGCCAGGGTAAAGATCAGGATAATTGTCTATATACCATTGGCGTAAGCGCGGCAGATTTTCCAATGCCACCTGCGGGTGGAGGTGGTGCACAATGTGGTAACCAATGTTACGTGGCGCGAAGAACAGGCGCCCGATAGGCCCCAGATTGTGATCTACCGTGGTACGAATGATGGTTTCCATTTTGCGGTCGGCGTTTGCTTCGTAATTGTGCTCAATCAGCACCCGGTGACCGGCCAGCATGGCTGCAACCAATGCAGGAATAAAGTAATAAAACAGTGCTGTTCCCGGATGCATTACGGTGAATACGAGTAATCCTGTGTGTATCAGCGCTTGCCCAAATTCGGCTTGGGTGCAGTCAATCAGCTCGCGTTGATGCGTCAGGTCTTCCGAGGACTTTTCCTGCAGGAACGCTTTTGCGTAGCCATTACGCATGGACGGAACAAAATAGGCGATAGAGCCGTAAAATCCGCGGATCATCCAAAACGGAATCAACAGCAGATGACGTAGCCAGATTAAAACAAACATCAAGGGGTTGCCGGCGACAGACGGTTTAAAGTAAGGATCTTCAGGCATACCGCTGTCGCGGTGATGACGAATGTGGTGGTAGCGCATGGCATTGAGGGTCGATGCCATAGGGTAGCCTGCAAACACTTCGATCAGTCGCATTGGTAAGGTCTTTTTACGTACAGACTGATGGCAGGCATCATGGAGTATGACGCCAAACGAGTGAATCCGGCCTGCAACCAGAATTGCCCAAAGCGGATAGAGCCATGCCGGGCTCATGGTCATTCCTGCCCAGAAAATACCAATCCAGACCCAGTCGATCAGCGTGTAGCGTACCAGGCGCCAATTGCTGGCACGCCCCAACAATTCGGTCGGGACATTGCGTCGATCCAGTTGAGGGCGATCTGATCCCGCTTCCAGCAGTGCGGCCTCCAAATTATCTACCAAATGTTCTGCGGTTAAGTCGACGCCGGTGTTGACGGCTGTCTGCTTAATATGGTCGGTGTTTTTAATGATCCCTGGCTGGGGGGGTACTACTGCTGACGGCATGTTGGTTTCACCTGTATTTACTGCATATAGCCGGTTGGGAATTTTGTGCTCTGCCGGACTGTCCGACAAAACAACAAAAATGTGCTTTTACGAAAGCGGTATGCGTATTACAGCAAATTTGGTTCATATGTACAATAAATATTGTGCAATAATTGATCTTGTTGTAATATTGATCCACATTGAATGTCTATAAAAGAACATCTGATTTCGTAAACGAACATTTGTTGCTTGCGGTGACTTTCTTGGGTTTCAGATCATTTTTTCATCAACGCTTTTGTGGCTCGCACGTTTGGGCGCACAAGGATGGCAATAAGGTAGTAGTAGTGATGGCAGTAAAAAATGGTGAATTGTGTTCCAGAACACTTCCGGTTTCTGCGTTAACGGAAACGGAGATTGATCAGATGTGGTCGTTGTTCGGGGACTACTATGCGGATGTGACTCGCGAGCGCTTTTTACAGGACTTGAGCAACAAGCAATATCTGATTTTGTTACTCGATCGCGGTGACTCGTCTGTGCAAGGCTTTTCAACCATCCAGGTTTTTGAGCGTGAAGTCCTGGGTAAGAACTTTATCTCGGTATATTCCGGCGACACGCTGATACATCGCGATTATTGGGGGCAAACGGCATTGCAAAAAGCCTTCTTTGTGTTCCTGATGAAACTCAAGTTGAAAAATCCTCTGACCACTGTGTGGTGGTTCCTGATATCCAAAGGCTATAAGACGTATATGCTTATGGCACGAGGATGCCCCGAGTATTGGCCGCGTCATGACAAAGCGACGCCAGTCTGGCCTGCCGCCGTCATTAATGCACTGGCGACGGAAAAGTTCGGTGACGACTGGAAGCCGGCATTGGGCGTGATTCAGTTTGCTGATCCGGCAGGCAGGCTAAAAGAAGGTGTGGCACCGATCTATCCGGACTTACTCAATGTTGATGAAATTCGTTATTTCAATGAGCGCAATCCTGGACACGCCAAGGGGGATGAGCTGTGCTGTGTAGGACGAATTGACGCCAAACTGGCCGCCTACTATATCGGCAAATTGAGCGTAAAAATGTGGCGTAGATACAGCCGGCGTCTTAAGCATACGTTGCAGCCGCTTCCAGCTTCTGCCGAATGATCTGTGTAAAGATTTTCACACCACTCCGGAATTGAAAAAAAGGTATCTATGACAGCCTCATCTCGTAAACAGACAATGCGTGAGCGTTGCGGAACGCTCAAAAATTACTGGTATGCCGCCGCGCGCGCAGAAACCCTTAAAGATAAACCCGTCAGTGTGGTCATTCTGGAGACCAGAATTGCCCTTTGGCGTAAAAAGGATGGGACAGCCCAGGCACTGCGTGATCGCTGTTCTCATCGCAATGTGCGCTTGAGTGAAGGTAAGGTGCAGAACAATTGCCTGAAATGTCCCTATCATGGATGGACATTTGACGCCGAAGGGCAGTGTGTGAATGTGCCTTCTGAAGGTCCGGATGGTAAAGCGTTTGCGGGTCGTAAGGTGGAAGACTTTCCTGTCAAGGAAGTCTATGGGTTGATCTGGGTGTGGATGGGCGGGGAGGTTGCGCCCGATAAAGAGCCTTTCCCAATGCCCCACTATGACGAGAAGGGCTGGAACCGATACTACATGGAAACCGATTTCAACAATGGCGTGACCGCATTGGTTGAGAACTTCATGGATGTGCCGCACACCGTCTTTGTGCACGAAGGCTGGTTTCGGGATCGGAAACGACTGAAAGTTGATTCTACCGTCGAGCGCACCGAAGACAGTGTGCTGGTAACTTACCACGCACAAGATGCCATTGGTTTTACAGAGAAAGTGCTCAATCCGACCGGTTTACCCATGACGCACACAGATAAATTCTATATGCCCAATAATACCCGGGTGGATTATATCTACGGGGATAATCAGCGTGGATTTGTCATTACCAGCACCTGTACGCCGGTGAGTGAGTTTGAAACCAGAGTGTTTACGCTGATTTGCTACAAATTCGGTTTGGCTAATCACCTCTTTAAAACCTTCTTGCCCTGGTATACAAGACAAGTGATACAGCAAGATGTGGACATTATGGAAAATCAGGGCAAAGCCCTGAAAGAAACGGAAGCCAGTTTCAAGAGTACGCCGGCCGATACACTTCATGTGTTTATTGAGTCATTGCGTGAATATGCCGAAAGCAATAACGAGGGCGAGGCGCCGAAACCGATGGTGCGTGAGGTTGCATTTTGGATCTGATCTATCAGGGTTCAGGATGGCGAATGCGTCTGGCAACCGCTGACGATAACGCGCGTTTGTGCTCGTTGTTTCGTGAAGTGGATATGTCTGCGGCGCTTTGTCTTGCCGAAGAAAGAGATCCCGATTTTTTTGCTTTGCAGCGAGCGCAGGGGGGGCAAAGCTACACCTGTCTGCTCGAACCGGCTGAGGGTGGAGAGGCTTTTGGATGTGCCAGTATCATGGCACGGGATGCATGGATAGACGGAAATGTTCAGCGCATCGGCTATGCTTCCGATCTTCGTATCGAGTCTGCACATCGCAATGGGCGGATTTTCCCCGAGGTGATCGAACACTTTATGAAGTTCATGCAGCGCCGCGAAGGCATTGATCTGATGTACAGCGCGGTACTGAGTTCCAATCAGCGGGGTCGCAACGCCTTGCTCAATCGAGGAGCGCAACGGCAGGGTCAGCCGATGGCACAGGTGATGACGCCGTACCATATGACGTCGATTCAGTTTACCGGCAAGGTTGCGGCGCCCACAGTGGCGGTGGAGCAAGCGACGCAGGAGCATCTTCCTGAGCTGGTTGCCTTGCTTGCCGCAGAACAAAAAAAGCGTTTGTTTGGAGAGGTTGTGACTCAGGAATGGTTGCAGAAGCGCTTTAATGACTGGCCGGATTTTTCCATCGAGAATTTTTACTTTGTCCGTAATGCACAAGGCAAAATGGTTGCCTGTACCGCACTTTGGGATAGCAGCCCTCATGTGCGTCGTGAGCGCGTGCTTCAATACAATGGCATGATGAAGGTGGCCAGAAAAGTCTTTAACCTTGATGCCCGGTTCAGGGGTTTTGCGCCTTTGCCGGATGAGGGGCATTGCTTCAACTTCGTCTACCTTACCCATACCGAGGTGGAAGATGATAACCCGGTTTGGCTCAATGCGCTGTTACGAGGGTTGTACCAGAGGCTTCAGGATCAAAAGCTGCACTTTATGAGTCTGATGATTCCGGAAGGATCGGCGCTTTCTGCCGCAGTTAAAGAGTTTCGCGTGCAAACGGTTGCCATGGAGCTCATTGCGTTTACCAATGAGCAGTCTCGTTGGCACGGCAAGAGCTTGCGTACGCAACATCCGGGATTTGAAATGGCGCTGCACTAATACCGGTGCAGGACGCTTCTGGCGTGGAGTTGAAAATCCTCTGCTTATTGATATTACCTAAGTTAGTCAGGTTCGGAATTAAATGATAAAGACAGATTATGTTGCCTTACGAAAGCAGTTGGCCAGCGCAGGAATGCTGAAAAGCAGTAATGCCGTGGGGATAGGGGCCTTTTTGGTCGAGACCCTTTTGCTGGTTGGTGGATTTGCGCTGCTAACGCATCTGGAGCCTTGGTCCTTTGCATTTGTCGGGGTACAGATTCTTTTGGGGACCAGTGTTTTTCGTGTATTCGTTTTGATGCATGATTGCGGCCACTATAGTCTGTTTGGTCGGCGTAGTTTGAATGGCTGGTTTGGCTCTCTGGCGAGCATCGTTACCCTGACGCCTTTTGTTGCCTGGAGAGATATTCATTTTGAACACCATCGCTGGGTGGGAGTGATCGATAAAGATCCGACCTCGGCAGGGTTGATTGATTTCGAGCGGTCACAGCAACATTCGCGCTGGATGGTGGCGTTACTGCGATTTATTTGGTTGTTTCGCATTCCATTGCCGTCCATTCTGTTTACGGTACAAGTAATGTGGGGGTATCCGATACGGTTGTTGAAAGAGGGGAGAGCACGTCGTAGTGTGGCCGCCTTGTTTTCAATGTTAATTGCGTTGGGGCCACATGTAGCGTTAGTGGGTTATGCCGGTGCAGCCTTCTACCTGAATTATGTTTTGCCCACCTTGTTCTTTTCATTTCTTTGGTATGAGCTGATTAATCTGACTCATCACGCCGGGCTTTATACCTTGCATTCAGAATCTCATCCTGAGTCGGTGCCTTTGCACGAGCAGGCCACGTTTTGTCGGTCGGCGCAAATGCCTGCGTGGGGGTCATTGTTGTTGTGCTATCACTTCAACCTTCACACGGAACATCATTTGTATCCCACGGTGCCTTTCCATCATTTACCGCGTGTCCGTAGCATGCTTAAAGCCTACCCGCTTCCTGAATATAACGGGGTTAGCTTTCCTCATTTCAATCAGGCTTTACGGCAGGCGGATCCGGTGGCCGTGTTACTGAACAACATGCCTGCGCATCTCAACCAGCAACAGTATCCGTTGAAATAGCAATATTGAAAAGTTGCCAGGGATGATTTTGTAGCAAAGGATGGAATAGTAAAACGGGGCAGTCTGCCCCGTTTTTGCTTGAATTAAGAAAGGATGAAGTCTGATATATCAGGCGATCTTCTGTTCAGACAGTCTTGCCGTAAGTGCGGCTTGCCGGGTCAGAAAGTTTTCGATACGCAATAAATCCTTTGCGGTTGAGCCGGTCGGGTTTTTAATCACTTTCTTGTCAAACTCTACGCCATACTCGTAAAAGCCCACTAATTTATTAATACGAGCAATACGTGCGTTGATTTGTGCTACACCGATATTTCCCACATCGAGCTCAAGATTGAGTGAAAGGGTAATCACATCGTCAACTTCAAATATTCGATTAGTCTTCAGACACATTCCGAAAAATGAAAAGTCTTTTGCTCTTGCTTCTTCCCAAATGTCTTTGAGAATGCCTTTTGACACACGTATGGACGATTTTAGATTGGCTGTCGGCATACGTGTTCTTGCCCGCAGTTCAGTAATCACAACTTAATCCTCCTGATGAATAATGCATGTTAGGCTACAGAATATTACAAATGATTACTGTTTGTTAGTTAGCGTTTTTGTGGTTACAAAGTTGGCCACCTGTATGATTATCCAAGATATTTTTAGTTTTGAGTAATGCGTCAAATTCCGGATCTCAATGGTGCAACAGCCCCCGCGTCCCGCTTGGTTGCTATTGCACAGGGAGGGCCGCTTTATCGCCGGATAATTCAATAAGGCATGGGATGTTCGCGGCGTATCGCCGCAATTCCTTTCAGTACTTCGTCGGGTAGTTTGATCGAGATGGAGTCAATATTGCTCCGTAGTTGCTCCATCGTGGTGGCACCAATGAGCGTCGAGCTGACAAAAGGACGACTGTTCACAAATGCCAGCGCCATTTGACAGGGATCCAGATCATGGTGATGGGCCAAATCAATGTATTTCTGAGTGGCGAGATCCGTTTGCTCGCCGACGCGGTGCTCTGGGCGGGTTTCGATGCTCAGGCGCGCCCCCTCCGGACGCGCACCGTGAAGGTACTTACCGCTGAGAATGCCTCGGCAAAGTGGGGACCAAGCCAGCAGACCGCATTGCTCGCTTAGTGCAATCTCTGCTAAATCGGGTTCAAAGTTTCGACAAAGTAGTGAATACTCGTTTTGAATTGACGCCATGCGTGGCAAGTCATGCTTTTCAGCCAGTTGTAGCCATTTGCTCGTGCCCCAGGCAGTTTCATTTGAAAGGCCGATATGACGAATTTTTCCTTCCTTTATTAATTCCTGAAGGGTGTTCAATACTTCAAGAAAGTTGTCCTCTTCGCTTTTAGGATTGAAGTTCGGAGCGAAATGCCAGGTCTTGCCAAAATGATAAGAGCCTCGATTGGGCCAATGCAGTTGATAAAGGTCGATGTAGTCGGTTTGTAGACGACTTAAGCTGCCTTCGACCGCTTGCCGGATAGTCTCTTGGGTAATCAGGCTGCCACCACGTATCCAGGGGAGTCCCGGTCCGGTCATCTTGGAGGCAAGAATTACCTTTTGCCGATGGCCGCGAGCCTTGAACCAGTGGCCGATAATGGTTTCGGTTGTTCCGTAGGTTTCGGCGGTGGGCGGAATGGCATACATCTCTGCGGTGTCGAAAAAATTGATGCCTTGCTCAAGCGCGTAGTCCATCTGCTCAAACCCTTCCGCCTGAGTATTCTGTTTTCCCCAGGTCATAGTGCCTAAACCAATCAGGCTAATATCAAGTCCGGTTTTGCCTAGCTTTCGGTATTCCATGTTCTCTAATCCAATGTCGCAAGGAGTGAATAGGTTGGCTAGTAGAATACCTTTGCTTTATGTCGACGAAAAGTATCTGAGGCATGGTGCCTAAGAAAAACGAACTCATACATTTGTGATCAGAAACTACGTTTAGCGTGTGTTGATGATTTGCTACGTAATGAATGACACCTCTGCTCACTGCAATGCGGTCGTCGGCGCCCCGTCTCTGGGAGGCGTTCGATTACTATGGCGCGCCCCTAGCTACAGCGTGGTCGCAGCAAGCGTCAGCTGAGATAAAAAAATAACTTTTGGGTCGGTGAGCAAGGCTATAGATAGTACAAAGGCTACAGATAGTACAAAGACTGTAGTTAGCGCAAAGACAATATACGTATGGGGGGGTTGGGTTTAAATAATAATAAATAAAAATTACGGAGAAATGCTTTAGTAGAAATGGTAGCAAGAGGCGGATTCGAACCGCCGACCCCAACATTATGAGTGTTGTGCTCTAACCAACTGAGCTATCTTGCCACTTCAAGAGGCGCGTATTTTGGTGTTTTTGGGGGCGCTTGTCAACCCCCGAAAAGCTACCAATTTAACTTTTAAATCAGTGCTGAACAGTCATTGCGTCAGCACGATACCTGATGTTAGACGTTAAAGCGGAAGTGCACGATATCGCCATCCTGTACGATATATTCCTTGCCTTCAAGGCGCCATTTCCCTGCTTCTTTGGCGCCTTGCTCACCGTTGAATTTCACAAAGTCTTCGTAGGCGGTCACTTCTGCCCGTATAAAACCGCGTTCGAAATCGGTGTGGATGACTCCGGCAGCCTGAGGAGCGGTTGCGCCAACTTTTACAGTCCAGGCACGAACTTCCTTTACGCCCGCAGTGAAGTAGGTTTGCAGTCCAAGCAGTTTGTAGCCGGCGCGAATGACTCGATCCAGTCCGGGTTCTTCCATGCCCAGGTCGGCCAGGAATTCTTTTCTTTCGTCGTCTTCCAGCTCGGCAATTTCTGCTTCAAGTTTGTTGCAGATGGGCACAACGACGGCCCCTTCGCTGGCAGCGATTTTATTGACCACATCAAGGTAAGGATTATTTTCGAAACCGTCTTCGTGTACGTTGGCGATGTACATCGTAGGCTTAATGGTTAGCAGGCAGAGTTCGCGAATGGCGGCCAGCTCTTCTTTGCTCAATCCCATGCCACGAACCGGCTTTCCTTCGTTTAGGGAAGGCAGCAGCTTTTCGAGTACTTCAATTTGCAGCTTGGCGTCTTTATCGCCACCCTTGGCAATGCGTGAAATTCGCTTGATTGCTTTGTCCACGGTTTCGAGGTCAGCCAGGGCGAGCTCGGTATTGATTACTTCAATATCGGCTGCCGGGTCAACTTTGTTTGATACGTGTATGACATTTTCATCGGCAAAACAGCGAACCACGTGTGCGATGGCATCCGTTTGGCGAATATTTGCCAAAAACTGATTGCCAAGTCCTTCACCCTTGGAGGCTCCCGCGACCAAGCCTGCTATGTCTACGAATTCCATCGTGGTTGCGAGGGTGCGTTGTGGCTTAACAATTTCGGCGAGCTTGTCCAGGCGAGGATCGGGCATGGCAACTACGCCGGCATTGGGTTCAATGGTGCAAAAGGGAAAGTTCTCTGCACCAATGCCTGCTTTGGTGAGTGCATTAAATAGTGTGGATTTTCCCACGTTTGGCAGGCCAACAATGCCGCAATTAAAGCCCATAATGTATTCCTGTAGTTACCAATTGAGTTTGAGTTACCAAGTGAGTTTACTGAATAGAATGCCCAAAACCCTTAAGAGGCGTCGACCTTGGTGATGGCGAATGAGTAATCAATTCTGACCCATCGGTCATATGCTCGAAAAATAGGCCGCATTATACCTGTGCGAATGAGGTGAGGCTATGCTTTAAATGAATGCAGACGATTCATGGCTTTTTGCCAATCGCCGGCAAGTATTTCTGGAAGGATGCGTTCGACTTCGTCGCTGACTGCATTGAGTTGCTCGCGTTCAGATTTGCCTAGTCGACCCAGTACATAGCCAACGACCTGCTCTTTGCTGCCGGGGTGGTCAATGCCTAGTCGAAGTCGGTAAAAGTCTTTATTGCCGCCGAAGGATTGAATGATGTCACGGAGCCCATTGTGGCCGCCATGCCCTCCGCCCAATTTCAGTTTGGCTGTACCGCCGGGAATGTCTAACTCGTCGTGTGCAACCAGTACCTGAGCAGGAAGAATTTTATAGAACTGGCAGATGGCCTGTACCGCGAGCCCGCTTCGATTCATGAAGGTCGTGGGATTGAGGAGGTGCAGTTCTTGCCCCTGGATAAGAATTTTGGCGTAGAGGCCATGAAACTTTTTGTCCGGGCGGAGACTTTGAGCAAACGATTTTGCAAGTGCCTCGACAAGCAAGGCACCTGCATTATGACGGGTATCTTCGTACTGTGCGCCCGGATTGCCCAGGCCAACAATGAGTTTGATATGATCCGCCATAATGGTAACTCCTGAGAGAAATTACTCTGCAGCAGTTTCTTCTTCGTCTGACTTGGCGCCTTTAGGCTTGTGAACAGACACAACAGGCAGGTTGTGATCGTCGCCGTGAGTCAGCGCGGCCAGCTTAACGCCTTTGGGCAGGTTCAGATCGCTCAGGTGAAGAATTTCTTCCAGACCTACGTTCGTCATATCTACTTCGATGAACTCAGGCAGGTCAGCAGGCAAACAGATGACTTCAACTTCGATCTGCTGGTGAGAGATAACACCGCCGCCTTGTTTTACGCCTTTGCAGTTTTCTTCGTTGATGAAGTGAACTGGTACGTGAACATGGATTTCGTGATCCTTGCTAACGCGCAGGAAGTCAGCGTGCATGATTTCATCTTTTGAGGGATGACGTTGCAGGCTCTTCAGGATGGCGCTCTCTTTTTTGCCATCGTACTGGATGGTCAGAATGTGAGAGTAGAAGGCTTCATTTTGCAGGGCGTGAACCAGTTTGTTGTGAGCAATGCTCAGACAAACGGGTTCCTTGTTGTCGCCGCCGTAAATAATAGCGGGAACCAGGCCTTGCAGGCGACGAAGGCGGCGGCTCGCACCTTTCCCTTGGTCAGCCCGGAGTGTTGCTTCAACGATGAAATCGTTTGACATTGTTATTTCCTCTAATAGCCACATTGTCTCTTGCGACCAGATGGCAATGTGGGTGATGTATGGCGCAGGCGCCGTTTAAAACAACAAAGAGCCCCGCTATAAATAGCCGGAGCTCCAAGTGTTATGAATTTCCCGTTAAATGTCTTGGTGTCGGTGTTAGTCGAACATGGCGCTGATAGATTCTTCGTTACTAATGCGACGAATGGACTCTGCAAGCAGCTTGGACATTGTGAGGGGGCGGATTTTACCACATTTTTTCGCCCTGTCACTAAGCGGAATGGTATCTGATACAACCAGTTCGTCCAGAAGGGATTCTTCTATGTTGCTGATGGCTGGGCCAGAAAGGACAGGGTGCGTAATATAGGCAACTACTTTTTTGGCGCCGTGCTCTTTCAGTGCATTGGCTGCCTTGCAAAGTGTGCCGGCGGTATCCACGATATCATCAATCAGAATACAGGTTTTGCCTTCAACATCGCCGATGATGTGCATTACCTGAGAGACGTTCGCTTTGGGGCGTCTTTTGTCGATAATGGCCAGATCGGCATCGTTCAGGCGTTTGGCCATGGCTCGAGCGCGAACCACACCGCCTACATCGGGAGAAACAACGACAAAATTGTCGTAGTTCTGGCGCTCGATATCATCAACTAATACCGGGGTGGCGTATATGTTGTCTACAGGGATGTCAAAGAAGCCCTGAATCTGATCTGCATGCAAATCAACGGTCAGCAGACGGTTGATGCCAACGCCGGTCATCATATCGGCAACGACTTTTGCGCTGATAGGAACGCGCATTGAACGCACTCGTCTATCCTGGCGCGCGTAGCCGAAGTAGGGAACTACCGCGGTAATCCGGGAAGCCGAAGCTCTGCGCACGGCATCGGCCATGAATAGCAGTTCCATCAGATTGTCGTTGGTAGGGTTGCAGGTTGGCTGCACAATAAATACATCGCGACCACGAACGTTTTCGGTAATTTCCGTAGAAATTTCGCCGTCACTGAATTTTGTTACGGATGCATCTCCCATCGGGATGTGGAGCGCGTTGACAACTTTTTCGGCAAGTTCTGGATGAGCGTTGCCAGTGAATACCATCAACTTGGACACAATGTCACCTATGTTCAACGTGGGATATCTTTAGCATGGGAGATGAGAGGAGTATGGCTGGGGTGGCTGGATTCGAACCAACGCATGGCAGGATCAAAACCTGCTGCCTTACCGCTTGGCGACACCCCAGTAGAGTCATCTTGCTGTTTATTCCTGTTTTTTCAGTCTCGTATACAAGGGTGATATATTGAGACCCTTGGCGATAAAACATGCAAGATTCGAGGAAAGTTGTTGCTGTGCGTTCCTTGCCTGTGTTTCTGTCTCAAATTTTGAGAAGACACATGCTCCAGTGCCCGTCATTAGTGCGTTACCAAATTTCTCCAGTTGTTTCAGTGCTTTTTGCACTTCTGGATACTCTTCGCAAACTACTGCCTGGCAGTCGTTTTTGTATCGCTGGGCGTTTCCCTCGAAAGCGGGCGCTATTTTGATCTTGGGCGTGTCTCTTGTCAACCGTTTATCTGAAAAAATTTTAGCAGTGCTCACATGAGCCTCAGGTGTAACTACCAGGTACCAGCTTTCAGGGGGAGAAATCGGGGTGAGCTTCTCGCCCACACCTTCAGCCCAGGCGGCATGCCCCATCACAAATACAGGAACATCTGCACCCAGGGACAGCCCCATCTGTGCCAGTTGCTCCGTAGTAAGGCCGCATTGCCAAAGATGATTCACTGCGACCAGCGTGGTAGCGGCATCGGAACTACCGCCTCCCAATCCACCGCCCATAGGGATAATCTTGTTAATCCTGATTTCAATACCCTGGGTTGTCTTCTTGTAGGGTAAGAGTTTCGAGGCGGCTTTGTATATCAGATTATCCGTAGGAGCGACGTCTTTCATTGTGTCGGGAAGGTTTATGACGTCCTCTTCAGTGAGTCGAAATGAGAGTTCATCGCAGTAGTCTAAAAACTGAAATACCGTCTGGAGTTCGTGATAGCCATTATCTCTGCGCCCGGTAATATGAAGGAACAGATTTAGTTTTGCGGGAGCAGGTAGTGTAAGCATGGGATTAAGCATGGAAAACGGACTTCCGGGCAAGGTGGCTTGTCAACAGGTTTGGGACAGGGCCGATTAGAGTTGCAGTAGGGTCTGCCATGATTTAATGATCAGCGTGATTTTATTGCTACCCTGGGTTATCACAAGTTTTGAAGGTAGCGATAGGTTATCAATGACAGTGTAATCCTGGTAGCGAATTGTCCAGTTTGCCTGGCTGAGCGTTGCAAGCCGATTTGCACTGTCCAGTGTGAAATCTGCGGGCGAATCCGGCGACGGCAGCCCTTTGACCCAGAAGGGCAGTGATTTGATCGGTAGACGCCAGTGAGTCTGTTCAAGTAGCAGTTGCTCCGGGTCATTGGATAATACGGGCTGCTCTCCTGAGGCCATGATGATCAGGAATTGGTTGGTGCCTTCCAGTTTGACATTGCCCAGACCCAGCAGGCTGGAGGACAGGTCAATTTCATAATGCTCACCGAATTGTTGCCAGCGATTGATCACTGCTGACTGGCTGGCGTCGGCAGTTTTGACACCGATTTTGCCGCTGACTTCCCAGTGTTGCAGGTTGTTAAGCTGTTCTGCATGTTGATCCCAGCTTTGACTATTCTGGGCAGGGTGACTCACCGGCATGGTACTGATTTGGCTACACGCCGCCAGCCAAAGCATGCTCGCCCATCCGATGAGCCGCAGGACAGGTTTTGATGAGTGCGGTCGGACGGGCTCAGGCATGCTTGAAATAGTCGACATGGCTATACATAACAATTAATGGGGTCTAGTTGGAAGCAGGCGCGGCACCAAGACGAGTCATCGTCTCGGTGATCAGCTTGTTGTCTGGAAAATCTTTCAGTATGTCCTGCCAGATTTTCAGTGCTTCTTCCTTGTTGCCTGTCGCCCACAGGACTTCTCCCAAATGCGCGGCCACTTCGGGGTCAGGGAACTTGTCAAAGGCCTTTTTCAGGTAGTCGAGGGATTCTTCATGATTGCCGAGTCGAAAGTAAATCCATCCCAGGCTATCCAGAATGGCCGGATTATCGGGCTTTAGCTGGTGGGCGGTTGAAATAAGTTCCAAAGCTTCCATTAATCGCTTGGTTTTGTCCGCCAGTGTGTAGCCGAGAGCGTTTAATGCGACAGCATTTTGGGGTTCCAATGCAATAATTTTCCGGAGATCCTGTTCCATGGCTGGAAGATCTCCCAGTCGATCTGCCAGCATTGCGCGGGAATATAGCAGCTTGGTGTTATCAGGAAACGCGCTGAGCGCGGCGTTGAGGGATCGGGTCGCTATTTGGTGTTTGCCCAGATCGAGCAGCAAATTTACTTCAATCAGCCAAATGTTTTCGGCTTGCGGCTCATGCTTTTGGCGTTCCTGCTCGAGTTGGGACAGCGCGCCATCCAAATCATTATTGATTGCTCTGAGATAACTGACCCGGGCGAGCGCAGCAAAATAGTGGGTGCCGCTTTCTACCTGCAGATAATGTTTTATGGCTGCTTCGCTGTGGCCATCCTGGTCGTCGATTCGCCCCAGGTAAAAATGGGCCTCGTTAGTATGATTCTGATTCTCAAGCAGTTCTTCAAAATGGGATTTGGCGATGCTTCGGTCGCCTTTTTCCAGTGATACCAGTGCGTAGGACAGCTTCAGGCTGGGGGTGTCCGAAAATCTTGTCATCAGGTCATAAAATACTTCCTGTGCCTGCTCCAGATCTTTGGCATCGATTAGCATGCGGGCGTAAAGTGTGCCCATCTTTTTATTATCCGGGAAGCGGCGTGTTTGTTTGCGTAAGTAATTAAGGGAGTCATCAAGCTTCCCTGTATCAAACAGCAGTCCGGCATAAAGAATAATTGCAGGTTGATAGTCTGGCGCACTTTCCAGCAGGGGCGTAATCGTTGTTAAGGCATCTTCAGAATTTTGTGCCGCTTTCTGCATTAATGCGTAGCCATAAATGACTTCTTTGGTGTCTGGATGACGCTCGTGCAACGCTTTGTAGAGCGCCAGTAATTCAGCTTGCTCTTCTGGTGAAAGACTTTGGGCATGAACCGCCAGTGCATCAAAGTCTGCTTCGCCACCCAGGCCCAGGGTCTTCTCCATATAGCCTATGGCCGCTTCATATTCTTTTTTACGTGCGCTGTGAAATGCAGCTAGCTGGTTGGCTTCGATGTTTCCCGGTTCTACTTCTGCCCAGATTCTGGATAACTCATACAGTGCGTTTTCTGCTTTCAGAAACTGGGATATTCGAACAGCGCGTTGAATGACTGCGACATCTCGGGTGCGTTTGGCCTGCTGCACATAGTTCAGCAGGGTGACATCAAATCGGCCTCGCTGTGCGGCGATTTCGGCGGTCATCAGGGCGTATAGTGTTTCCGGGTCGAATTCCGAATAGCTGACAGGCGTATCTGCTTTACTTTCCGTCGGTGTTTCAGTTGCTTTGGTGGCGGTGGGGTGCGATTTGAGGCCTAATTGTGAGCAGCCGGCAAATAGAAGCGAGAAGGTGCTGGCAAGCGCGATGCGGCGAGAAAAGGATTTCTGGAATGTCATATATACTTTTTGTTATCGCTTGATTTGGCCTAATAATGGCATAAGGATAGCCATAATCCCATAGCGTTTTTTATTAAAATCCTCTAATTCAGACTAATGATCCGCTGTAATTCATTCATACGGACCTGGCGTTGGACTATATGGCTTCTGTTTAACGTCATTCTTTTTGGCCTTCGTCAAGGATACAGAGGGCGGGATGACGTATTGTGGCGACTGTTCTAGTGGTCAGATGATGCATTGAATTGATGATCATGGATTTGACTAAGGTAGGGCGTGATGAGACTCAAAATTGTTGGGAATCTGAATCTTTACCCGGGTAAATCTGGTCATCCTGGTCATTCATCATTAAAATCGGCTCTCGGCATTACGTAATCGAGGTTTTTCGCGGCGACATGGCTTTTCTTGCATTGGGCATCAATCATAAAACGGCTCCTGTTTCTGTCAGGGAGAAAGTCGCGTTCGCACCGGATAAGGTGATTGCTGCGCTGCAGGAGGCATGTCAGGTATCGCATGTCAGTGAAGTGGCGATTTTGTCCACCTGTAATCGCACCGAACTCTACTGTGTTGCCGAGCTTCCGGGTAGTCGGGCATTGCTTGAGTGGATGGGGCGTTATCACGGACTGGATACCCAGCAGCTTATCCCCTGTAGCTATGTGCACTGGGATGAGGACGCCGCGAGACATATGATGAAGGTGGCCAGCGGGCTCGATTCTCTGGTTTTAGGTGAGCCACAGATTTTTGGTCAGCTGAAGTCGGCTTATGCCACCGCGCAAGAGGCTCAGACGGTAGGTACTGAGCTGGGGCGTTTGTTTGAACAGGCGTTTTCTGTTGCAAAACGTGTTAGAACCGATACGGCGATTGGTGAAAACCCCGTTTCAGTTGCCTATGCGGCCGTCAGTTTGGCCGGACGATTGTTTTCCTCTTTGAAAGAGAATCGGGCGTTATTGATTGGTGCGGGTAAAACGGTGGAATTGGTTGCCCGGCACTTGCGAGAAGCGGGTGTGCAGGATATTACCGTTGCCAATCGTACGCTGGTGCGTGCACAGGAACTGGCGTCGGAGTTTAATGGCCGGGCTATTTTGCTATCTGATATTCCTGATTATTTACATCAGGCCGATATTGTTATTGCGTCAACCGCGAGCCCATTACCTATTCTTGGAAAAGGTGCGGTAGAGAGTGCATTAAAAAAGCGCCGTCACAAGCCTATTTTTATGGTGGATATTGCCGTTCCGCGAGACATCGAATCTCAGGTTTCAGAGTTGGACGATGTGTTTTTGTATACCGTCGATGACCTGCGCCAGGTGATAGATGAAAATATTCGATCGCGCGAAGGTGCTGCCCGCGAAGCGGAACACCTCGTGGAAAGCGGTGCGGGCGAATTCATGTTGCAGATGCGTGCGCTGGGTGCGACTGGAGTACTCAAGGCATTTCGTGAACATTCTGAAATGTTGCGCGATCAGGAGCTGGAAAAAGCCCTGCGCACACTAAAAAATGGCGTCAATCCCGAACAGGTCTTGCGTTCACTGGCACGCGGGTTAACCAACAAGCTGATTCATAGTCCGACGGTTCAGGTGCGTAAAGCGACGGCTGGAGGGCGGGATGAGGCAACGCAATGGTTAAGGGAGTTATTTGATTTGAAAGTTGATAAAGGGACGCCCTTGGTGATGCCTTCAGATGAAATGACAGAAGGTGATGACTCAGGAACGGTCACTGATATCACAAAGGCAATGAATTCCTGACACATAACGGACAAAATTGCCTGTATGCGGTAAAATGCCCCTCTTGAGTTCTGTTTTTATACTCGAAATAAATTAGCTAAGCGACTGTGACCGGACTTTTCGTTTTTCGGGTGTCAGCATCCGATGCGTTGGCCGGTATTCGCTTAGTCTCTGCTTTATCCCATTTACTCTCTGGTTGTGTCCGAAAACATGAAAGCATCAATCCGTGCCAAGCTTGATCATATTTGCGAACGTTATGAAGAATTAGCTGCATTGCTGAGTGATCCGGGGGTAATTGGCGATCAGAATAAATTCCGCGAATATTCCAGAGAATATGCCGAACTGGAGCCTGTCGTTGAGTGTTTTAAGCAATATCAACAGGTCCAGGACAACATAGAAGAAGCCCGGTTGTTGATGGCGGATTCTGATCCGGATATGAGGGAAATGGGGAAAGAGGAATTAGCGTCAGCCCAAGAGCAGTTGCCAGCCCTTGAAATGGATTTGCAAAAGCTGTTATTGCCGAAGGATCCCAACGATGCCCGCAACGTCTTCCTCGAAATTCGGGCAGGAACCGGTGGCGACGAAGCCGCGATCTTCGCCGGTGATTTGTTTCGTATGTATTCGCGCTATGCCGAAAACTGCCGCTGGAAGGTTGAAGTCGTCAGTGAGAATCCTGGTGAGCATGGCGGGTACAAAGAAATTATCAGTCGAGTGGTGGGTGAGAATGTTTATGCTCGCTTGAAGTTTGAGTCGGGGGCACATCGCGTACAGCGGGTCCCTGCTACAGAATCTCAGGGGCGGATACATACATCAGCCTGTACCGTCGCCATCTTGCCTGAAGCGGATGAGTTGGCAGAAGTAGAAATAAACAAAGCCGATTTACGAGTCGATACCTTTCGGGCATCGGGTGCGGGCGGACAGCACGTTAACAAAACCGACTCTGCCATTCGCCTTACACACTTACCCACGGGTATTGTTGTTGAGTGTCAGGACGAGCGTTCCCAGCACAAGAATCGTTCCAAAGCGATGTCGTTACTGTATGCCAAGCTCTCCCAGGCAGAACAGGATGCCCATGCCAAGGAGCAGGCCGATGCGCGCAAGAGTCTGGTTGGGAGTGGCGATCGTTCTGAACGAATTCGCACCTACAACTATCCTCAGGGGCGTGTAACGGATCATCGCATTAATCTGACCCTCTACAAGCTTGATGAAATTGTAGAAGGGGATCTTAACCCGGTTATTCAGCCATTGTTGCAGGAATTCCAGGCCGAACAGCTGACGCGCCTCAGCGAAGGTGTCTGATTGGTGACTATATCTGACGCTCCCGAGGCGCAGGGCAGACAGACGATTGCGTGGGTGGTGGCGAACACCCATATGCCCGCATCGGAGTCACCCAAACTGGATGTGGAGTTGTTGTTAGCCCATGTTTTGCAAAAGACCCGAACCTATCTTCATACCTGGCCAGAAAAAATACTTACACCGGCGCAGTGGGACGAGTTTCAGGCGTTAGTTAAACGTCGTCGCCAGGGAGAGCCCATTGCTTTCTTGCTGGGATATCAGGATTTCTGGAATCTGCGATTGCGAGTGAGCCCCTGCACTTTGATTCCAAGACCGGATACAGAACGTCTGGTGGAAGTCGCGCTGGAAAAAGCAGCGGCAAAGGATCATTCATCGGGAAAAATTCTTGATTTAGGTACCGGGACGGGAGCCATCGCACTGGCGCTGGCCAAAGAGCTGCCATGTTGGCGGGTAACCGGGACAGACCAGTCGCCGGCAGCCATTATTCTGGCAGGCGAAAACGCTTCACTGAATCAAGTGTCCAATACATCCTTTCTGATCAGTGACTGGTTTGATCAGCTAGTTGCTGAATCGTTTGATTTGATTGTGAGTAACCCACCTTATATCGATCCACTCGATCCTCACTTGAAACAAGGTGATGTGCGTTTTGAACCCTCCAGTGCACTTATTGCAGGAAATAAAGGGTTGGCTGATATTGAACGCATTGTGGAGGAAGCACCGCATTGGCTTGCCGCCGGTGGTTGGTTATTGCTCGAACATGGCTATGATCAGGCGTCGTCCGTGCGTGCACTTTTGACCGCGCGAGGTTTTGTTCAGGCTGAAAGCTGGCAGGATTACGGTGGGAATGATCGGGTCTCCGGTGGTTGCTGGTGTTCAATGCAGGGGGAAGTAAGCTAATGATGGATCCGGAATTTTCTGACGCTCAGCTATTGCGCTACAGTCGCCAAATTATGTTGCCAGGCTTTGATATTGCAGGGCAACAGAAACTGGCAAAAAGCCGTGTGCTGGTGGTTGGATTAGGTGGTTTGGGTTGTCCCGTCGCGATGTATCTGGCAGCAGCGGGTGTAGGAATACTGGTCTTAGCTGATTTCGATAAAATTGAACTCTCCAATTTGCAGAGGCAAATTGCACATTTCCAGCAGGATATGGGGCGCCTTAAAGTGGATTCAGTGGCCGACAAGGTTCGTCGGTTGAATCCTGAGGTGGAGGTTGTTACCGAATCGCTGCCGCTTCAGGACGAATTGTTACGACAGACAGTGGCAAGGGTTGATGTTGTCGTGGATGCCAGTGACAATTTTGCTACGCGATTTGCCATCAATCAGGCCTGTGTTGAACAATGTAAACCGCTGATATCCGGTGCGGCGATACGCATGGAAGGTCAGCTCTCGGTGTTTCGTGGTTTTGAGGCCGATCAGCCTTGTTATCAGTGTTTGTATGGAGAGATGGATGAGGCAGCGTTAACTTGCTCTGAAGCGGGGGTGATGGCACCACTGGTGGGCATTATTGGTAGTATGCAAGCGATGGAGACTGTCAAGGTTTTGTCTGGAATGGGTCAGCCTTTAACCGGTAAATTACAGATTTTGGATGCGATGACAATGGAATGGCGCACCATGCGCTTGCGTAAAGATCCCGTATGCAAGGTATGTAGCAGAATTACGTAGCGATGTGGCGTAAAATAGTACAAAAGTAATGAAATGAGTCGCTTGGATTTGCACTCATGGATAAAGGCGCAAAGATGAATAAGATGTTGTTAAAAATGAGTTCTGGTCGAGTGTCAGGGACGATTTGCCAAGGCCTGATGGGCATGGCCATGGCATGGATGATGGGATGGGGCGGGCCTCTGATGGCTGACGTGAAGTCGCTGGATAATGATGACTTAACAGAAACCTATATCAAAGATTCGACTATTATTGTCGCGCCAAAGCGAAAACAGGAAGATCCAAAGAAAGATCAGAAAAAATTGATGAATCTTACCATCTCACCGGGTGAGCCTATCCGCACAGAAAAAGATGATGTGCAGGAAACGGCCGACGTGCAGGATGAGGCCAAAGAGAAAGCGGAGGCGGCGCGCATAGGTTCTGAAGAGGAGATGAGGCGGTTAGCAGAAGCGATGGGCATGGAGTCATTGCAGTCGGCGCAACCTCAAATTCCCGTTAACCAACAACCGGGAAATCGTGAAATATTTACGATCAATGTGCAGTCCCAAATGCTTCCTCCCGAACCCGGCTATCGATAAGCCGCGCAATAGAACACCAGTCTTATGACTTTTGAGTTATTCCCTGAGTAGTCAGTGGGGCGATTAACGCCCCAGATGTCATAAATTGGCTTCAGCAAACTCGGCTAAAATCGACCGGGGCACGCCTTTCAGGTGAATATGCCCGCCATGACGGAATTTCTTGAAGCGTTCAGACATGTAGGTCAGTCCCGAGCTGGTTGGGCTAAGATAAGGTGTATCTATCTGAGCCAGATTCCCCAGGCAGACCACTTTACTGCCATTGCCTGCACGAGTGATGATCGTTTTAATTTGGTGTGGGGTGAGATTCTGACACTCATCTATCAGGATCAGACTGTGTTGAAAACTTCTGCCCCGAATATAATTCATTGATTTAAACTGCAGCGGTACCTTGTTGAGAATATAGTCCACGCTGCCATGGGTATTTTCGTCATCTTCATGCAGCGCCTCAAGATTATCGGTAATAGCGCCCAACCAAGGCTCCATTTTCTCGGCCTCCGTGCCGGGCAGAAAACCAATGTCTTCGTCCAGTCCTTGTACGCTGCGTGTGGCAATAATGCGCTTATAGATTTTGCTGGCAACCGTCATTTCTATTGCCGCGGCGAGTGCAAGAATGGTTTTTCCTGAGCCTGCCGCCCCGGTCAAATTGACGAGATGGATGTCCGGATCAAGCAAAAGATGTAAAGCGATGGCCTGGTAAATATCGCGAGGTACGAGCCCCCAGGCTTCCTGGCGCATGAGATCGTCATGGCGTAAATCTTCAATGACCAGTTTTTCCTCATCCAGATCGGCGACTCTGCCTACAAAACCGAGGGCGTCGACGACAAATTCGTTGATGTTCAGTGCTTCGAGCTTTCCTTCCCGTTTTAGAATGTGTTCAGTGACACCTTCGCGCTGTACGGTTTCTACTTTTGTAATGCTATCCCAAAATGAGCCTTGGAATTCCATGTAGCCTTTGGAGAGCATGTCTACATCATCGACGAGCTGATCGTTGTGATAGTCCTGGGCTTCAATACCAAATCCGCGCGCTTTGAGTCGCATATTAATGTCTTTGCTGACAAGAATGATATCCCTGCCTTTATGCAGGGACTGCAGATCGGAAAGCGAATTGATAATGCGGTTGTCATTCAGTGTGTCAGGAAGATGTGGACCGCCACTTGAGCGGGTGTTCATCAATATGGAAATCGTACCTTGATGGGTGTTGCTTGCGAGACGATGAATCGGTACGCCACGTTCGATTTCCTTTGGTGTCGCGTCACCGAGCAGTCGGTCGATCATGCGAATGGCCTGACGACAATCTGCGGCAATGGATTGCTTTCCTGACTTGAGTTTGTCGAGCTCTTCGAGCACGGTCATTGGTATGATGACCTGGTGTTCTTCAAAATTAAGCACGGCATTTGGATCATGAATCAGGACATTGGTATCAAGAACGTAAGCTTTCTTTTTGCTACGAGGTGAGGCCATGAGCGAGCAGTTCCTTTTAGTCGGCTTTTATAATTCATAATAACCTTAAATAACTAAAAGAAAACTACTCGAATGTGCCTTTACAGGAACAAGCGGGAATCAACCACAAATTTGAAGGGGTTCAGGAGGATGTTTGGCAGTAATGGGAGAGGTTAAGCAAAAAACGAGAGAGGGATTGCATAGTTGAGCTGTGTCCCGTGACACGGCTCAACTCATTAACTGACTAGCCATGAAAGCCTTCATTTATCGTTGACAATAATTTTCAACAAATCGTAGGTCGTGATAATTCCGGATACGACACCATTTTTCTTAACGAAAATCCGGTGAAGGTGTTCATTCATCATGGTTTCTGCCACGCTTTTAATCGGCGCATCTTCATCCACAGAGAAGATGATGGGCGTCATAATGTCCCGAACCTCTACGGGCATTTTGAGCATTTCTTCAAAAATAAAGGCTCTGAGTCTTCGGGCTTCACGGGCTTCTTCGTCGGTCAGACGTTTGTCATGATCACCTGACACATTATTCAGATGGAAATCTGCGATGTCTTTCAGTGTCGCAATGCCGATCAGATGCCCATCTTCATCTGCCACGGGACTGCCAGATATTTCATTTTCTGAAAGGAATCGTGCAAATCGTTGCATCGTCCAGTGTTGAGGAACGGACTTGATGCTGGGTGTCATAATGTCGCGGGCGACTAAAGTCATTTATTGGCGTCCTATTCCTGTGGGGCTGAACCTTAACGGATTCTAACCCCAATACCCTTGGAAATGAAGATCAGTTATATAAGGCCAAATTATACAAGCAATGGATGGTTAACCTTCTTGAGCTGTATCAGTTGCCGGCATTCGTCTGAAACGGTGCTTTAACGGCCTGGATATGTCCCTGCTCATCGTAGATGATTTCGGCATTCTGGTATTTTTCCATGTGCGCGACCTTCTCCAGTGCCTGCAGTGACTTGACCGGTATATCGACCACTAACGTGTTTACCAGCCATCCCGGCAAAACGCCACCCGGATCGGTGTGTTGTAACCAGATCACTTTGGTTTGCGACTCGTTGACAGGAGAAATCAGATAGCTGGTTTCCGCGATGGTCACACGAACATAATCATCATTTGCTGGGATTTTGTCGTTTGCCGCCACCATATGCATGTTAATTTCCTGAGTGGCCGGATCACTGGTGATTTCGACTTTCAGAATATAGTCGCGGTCTTTGAACGGCCAGGGTAAATCATTGACAGAGTATGCGTAGCGGTCAATAAAGCTGTTTTCATCGAAGCCGTAGACCTTGCTACAGCCATGTACCCACTCAAGGCACGAAAGCGGATTGGCCATCACTGCCATAATGTTGGTGAAAGGGGCGTTGAGTATGGCAACCGCTTTGAATGCCTCAAAGCTTGAACCTTCCTGATGGCGGGTGTAAATGGTGATATTGTCTTCTTGTTCGATTTCTTTCCAGTCTGGCGCATTGAGGGGAATCTCGGCGAATGCAGTGGAAGTGCATAGCAGGCCCAGTAATCCGAAAAGATAGTTGCGAGAGATTTTTTTGATAGGGTTTGCGTGAACAGTCCTTTTGGCTTTCAGGTTGTTCTGTTTAAATAACGTCATAAGCTGGCGAGGTGCCGATCCTTGATAAAAGTCGTTGTATTTTATGCAGGTTCATCCCTGTGTGGATGGCCGCAAGTGTACCACCTTAAGTCTGGCCTAAACTGATAAATTCGTTCCGTTTTTAATTGAACTTACCCGTATAAATTACCAGATTGAACCTGGAGAGAAGCCATATGCAAAAATTAATTCAGGAGAATGGTCAGCCCCTGTTTGGAGTAATGGATACTCCGGTGGGGGAGATAAATTATCCTGACTATGATTTGCGCACCCCGATGGACAAAAAGCTGGGGCGTTTGCGCAAACAGATGGGCTTCAATCAGTTTCAGTTTATTGGTGTGATGAACGAGCAGTTGATTGCGGGTTTGGCGATTGTTGATCTCAAATGGCTTAGTAATGCATTTCTCTATGTTTACGATTGTGAAAGTGGCGAGCTGTATGAGAAAAGTTTGATTTCGCCGTTGGCACTGGGCACTCAAATGGGTATTCGCCCGGATCACGGTGTTGCACGCTTTAAATCTCCCGGGGTGGAGGTGCGCTTCGACGCCAGAGGCAACATGCGTGAAGTGCGAGCCATGGTGGGAAAAGATTGCGAATTTGATTTGACGCTCAGAGAGCATGAGGCATTTGATCCTTTACGCGTGTGTTCCCGGGCGGGATATGCAGGATGGGTTTTTACTCAAAAAGCTGCCGGGTTGTCAGTGACGGGAAAAATACGTTGCAAGCAACGAGAGTATCGCTTATTGCCCGAATCAAGTTTTGGCAGTTATGACTGGAGTGCTGGTTTCATGCGCAGGGAAACCTGCTGGAACTGGGCTTGCTTGTCGGGAACCGCCACCACGGGTGAAGTAGTGGGCCTAAACCTGGCCTCGGGGGTGAACGAAACCGGCGTGACTGAAAATGTACTCTGGATAGGGCAGGTTAAAACCAAGCTTGATTTGGCGGTCTTTACCTTTGATCGCTACGCGCCGGAGAAGTGCTGGAATATCCGGACTTCGGATGGTCTGGTGAATTTGCTGTTTGAGCCTAAGGGGAAGCGTGAAGAGAAGCTGAACGCCGGGCTGTTAGCCTCAAATTTTCGGCAAATGTTTGGATACTATTCCGGAACCCTGACTGACCATGCCGGAAAAGTGGTTACACTCAAGTCTGTACCGGGCTTTGCTGAAGACCATTATGCAAAATGGTGAGCATTCGCAGGCCTTATTGATCTTGGGCAAGTCGTTTTTTGTCGTTTGGAACTACCGTATTCGCTGGATCATTAGTTGATTGAAGTATTTTTTTGGATCGGTGAAATAGTTTCAGGCGGAGCTGAACATGCAAATGACAAAAAGTTTAAAAGCCTTGGGTTTGGCCTTTCTGCTGCTGACCCTGATTACAGCGGTTTTTCTCGGATTTACACTAGGACTGACGCATCCTATGCCGTGGGTGGCCATTGCCATGTTAATCGGTGTGGTGTACATCAATAAAAAGGCCGTTGACAACAGCTTTCTGGTCTGGAGGGATGAATACAGTGTAGGGATTGCTTCCATTGATGCAGAGCATAAAAAACTGCTGAATCTGATCAACCAGTTACAGACGGCTTCACTGTATTACACGGGCGAGGATTTCGATAAAGACGCACTTAACGAAGTGATCGAGTACACCAAGTATCACTTTGCCAACGAAGAAAAATTGATGGAAACACATGGTTATCCAACGTGTGAGAGTCACAAGCAGGAACATCGCCGAATGGCAGAAAAAGTAATGTCGATGGTAAAAGCTTACGAAGAGGACAGTGACAAAACCATAGATGAACTACTTAATTTTCTGAAGCAGTGGCTTATCCGTCATATCAATGGGACCGATAAAGAATACAGCGAGTTTTTACGCAGCAAGGGTGTGAAGTAGTTTTTTATTCCGGTTGGTCTGTGTTTATAAAAAAGCCCCGCCTGGGCGGGGCAATTGGGCTGAATGTAATACTATAAAATGGTTTAGTGTCCGTAAACTTCCAGGTGTGTGTTACTGACTACCAGATCGGTGATGCCAATGGAACCCAGGCTGTGGCCGCCGATATTAACCGCGCCGATTTGCATATCCAGTTCCAGAGGACGCAGGTCGAAGGCCAGTGCTTCGCCACTTGCCGCGCGGGTATTGGCTTTTTTAGACAGGGTGCCCTGAACGATAAATACACCGTGAGCCGCTATATCTGCTTGCAGGTTGGCATCAGTCACCGAGCCGGCAGAGTTATCACTGCTAACGGTCATGTTTTCCAGTCCTATCCCTAGAAAGTCAACGTCGATATCCCAATCTGTAACGCGAACGCCTACGGTGGCAATCAGTGCGTCAGTGGCGGTATCAATTCTCAGATTAACACCGCTAACCAAACCTTCCATGTTCATATTGCTTGCCAGGCGAGTGTTTTCACCTGCCAGACCGTTGAGCTCAATGCTGCCTACCGTCATATTGAAATCGACTGGAGTTCCCGATATAGAGTGCATGTCAATGACCGCATCGCCGTCAGCCATCACATCAATGTCTATCTGGACGTCGTCTACAAGCGTTCCTCCGATACCACCGACATGTAGGTTGTTAATGCTCAGGTTTCCTTCATCCGTCCACCGAAATGCACCTAAATCCATCTGATATTCAACTTCGATAGTAATACCCGCCTGACCGGTCATTGAACTCATTGCTTGGTCATCAAGGGGTTTCATTTCTGCGTAAGCATTGGCGGTGATTGCGCCAATTGCCAATGCGAGTGTTATTTTTTGCAGGCCTTTCATGGTAACTCTCCTTTTAATTAGTAATGATTGGCTGTTCATTCGTTTTGTTATATCAGCCACAGCGATACATTACGTTTTTTTGGAGGGTTGACGAATCGATTAAAAGGATGAGATGTACGCTAAAAATGTGCTGCATCGCACGTTTTTAGCGGGGACGGTGATATTCAGAGTAACCCGATATCCCGAGCAATTGAGAGGGCTTGCGTGCGGTTTTTCGCGTCCAGTTTAGTGTAAATGTTGCGAAGGTGCGTTTTGACGGTGGCAAGCGAAATGGAAAGCGTTGCCGCAAGGGATTGATTGTTGTGTCCTGCACTAAGCAGGGTAAGCACCTCTCGCTCTCTTTCGCTTAGTGTGTCCTTAGGCGAATGTGTATTGTCCGTTGCCTGCACCTGCTGCAGACTATCGAGGTGACGTAAAATCTGAGTGGCCGTATGTCTTGTTTGCAGATGTTGTCGGGCGCGTTCAAGATAGGGTCTGATTACGCCTGCAAATTCACTAAAACACCGAAGCAGGCCGGACTGATTAAAGCATTCTAGCGCCTCTTTAAAGCAGGCGGCCGCTTTATCCGTCTGACCTCGCAAATCGGCACTGATGGTGAGCAGGAGCCAGCATTGAATTTGACGACGCACAAACTGGTGGGATTCTGCGATTCGCAACAATTCGCTGATCTCTGCGTCCTTGTTGATGCCTCGTGTTGTTTCCAGTCTTAACCATTGCACTTCCTCTTCGGAATATCGGCATCTGGGGCCAGAGGGATCGCGTGCAGAGAAATGCTTCCCCCATTGCAAAATGGGCAAGAAATGCCCGTCCTGAGCGCTACCGGCGGCGTCCAGAAACACGGGTTCAGGAAAGGCGTGACTCCATCCGTTCGCTTCTTCAAGCAGACGTTGTTGGTGTAGGAGGTACGTTACCGATTCATTTCTGATAATTCGTTGCTCTTTGAAACATGCGATAGACCAGCGAAGAAAATGAAAATAGACCAGATTTAAAGGGCTGATATGTGCACTGGCAGTTTCAAAGGCTTGATTCAGATAGATTTCTGCCAGGTCGAAGTTGCCTTGCTCATGTTGTATAAACGCACGTAAATAATGCAGGTTGGATGTCAATGGGTGGTCGAGCCAGAATGCCGGGAGCTTCTCCTGCGTCTCCGTCAGCAGTTGCGCGGCAAAAGCGATTTGACCTTGATAAGACAGGCAGGGTACCAGCCAGTTTAATGTGGTAAGGACACCGAGCAAATCATCTGCCGCTTTTGAGGCTTCCAGCGCCTGGCTGAGGTGAATGCTGGCATCTGAAATATGATCCTGAAAAAAGGCGTCAACGCCTTTTAACTGTAGTATCCACGCGTGAAACTGAGGATGGCTTTGCCAGTCTTCCGGCTCAAGTGCCGTGCTTGAATGCTGTGCGGCGGAAAGATTTCCAGTCAACATCCAGACATACATGCGGGCGAATGTGAGTACTTTTTGTAAATAATTCTTGGCTTCATTCAACTGCACGGGGTTAATGTCGGCGCAACCTGCGTAGTCGCATGTAGTGTTCAATAGCCACTGGGTTCGCGCGAATCTGGTTTCGGTGAGCGCATGCGATCCTTGATTGAAGGCGTGCAGCGCATCCAGAAAGCAAATCCACGGATTGTTATTTTTCCAATGCGTATCGAAAAGGGCAATGATGCGGCCAGGGTAAATTAACAAACCATTTGCGACCAGATCAGGTAAGGATTCTATGAGTAGTTGAACCGCGAGTGTCTTGTCATCGCCTTCATATGCAAGTGCGATTGCAGCGGTCCAATCTTTACGGCATGCAAACCAGCGGGCGGCAGAGGTAAGAATCGAATTTTTTTGCGGGGTGACAGGAACGTTTGCTCTTAACCAGTCTCTGAATAGTTCATGGAGTCTGAACCAGCGGCCTTCACTATCCAAAGAGAGTACCAGTAGATTTTTTATACTCATCTCTTCCAGCATGGCCTGACTGTCGTGAATTTCCAGTACGTGATTCATCAGATTGACGTGGATGCGCGGAAACAGTGCTGCAACCGCTAAAAATTGACGCCATTCGGGCGAACAGTCGTCAAAAATTTCGTCTAGTAAATAATCGGTGATCAGGGCGTGATTGCCGTTGAAATCGTTGATTGTGTGACCTGCTTTTCCCTGATCTTTGAGGGCAATCGCGGCGAGTTGCAGGGCGGCAATCCAGCCTCCGGTTTTTTCGAACAAAATGTCTAACTGCTGAGTGCCTAATTGTAATTCGTGTCGGTTCTTCAGAAACTGGCGACATGCTTCTTTATCAAATTGGAGTTGAGTGCTTCCGAACTCTAAAATCTGATCGCGCGCTCTTCGTCGGGGAATCTTTAATGAGGGTTGGTGCCGGGTGGTCATGACAACCTTTAGAAAAGAGGGAATATGATCAAGCAGGTGATTGAAAGCCCGATGGATATCCGGATGGTTAACTAAATGAAAATCGTCCAGTACAAGAATCCATTGTGGCGGGCTTTTCCAGGTTCGAGAATATTCCATGAGAGCGGCATGAAATATTTGGGCAATGTGAACGGGATTATCTTCCGTGTTAACACAAAGACGCGTTGCGAGCCGAAGAAAAAAGGGTTTATCCAGTCGACATAAACTCAGACAAATAGAATGCCAGAAAGTTGCAGGTTGATTGTCTGTTTCGTCAAGCGATACCCATGCGTAAGGAATTCGATGTGTATCCAGCCAAAAATTTATGGCGGTTGTCTTTCCGAAGCCGGCAGGCGCGGAGATCAGCGTGAGCGGAAAATTGAGAATTTCGTTGAGCTGTTCATTGAGTATCTCGCGAGAGGTAATGCCTCGCGGAAGTTGCGGCTTTTGTAGTTTCGGAAGATCAATCACAGTCGGGTCATTCATAACCTGTAGAAAATACCTTATATTATCTGGTAAGTGAACAAACGAGACTCAAAAATGAAAATTCTGGTCGATGCGGATGCCTGCCCTAAACCGGTACGAGAAATATTGTTTCGTGCCGCCGAGCGGGTAGGGGTGGAAACCCTGTTTATTGCCAATCAGTTGACTCAGGTTCCTCCTTCCCGGTTTATCCGTGCACTTCAGGTTGAAAAAGGCTTTGATGTTGCTGACAACGAGATCGTTCGCCGAAGTGAAATCAATGATCTGGTCATTACTTCGGATATTCCTTTAGCCGCTGAAGCGATCGAAAAAGGCGCTTTGGCTTTGACGCCAAGAGGTGCGCTTTATACCAAGGACAATGTGAAAGCGAAGCTGAATATGCGCGACTTTATGGATACCATGCGTGCCAGCGGCATTCAGTCGGGTGGCCCTGCTGCTTTCAGTGCACAGGATAAGCAGTTATTTGCCAATGAACTTGATCGTTATCTGGCGCGGCATGCCTAAGGCGCTTTTGAAAATGATCGGGCTGTTCCAAACTCCAGCTCCCCAAATAGAAACGTTGGTTTGAGGCCGGGAAATCCCCAGTATTCTGTGAGTTCGGACGAAGGCACCACGTTAAAAAAGTCGGGATTACGCTGACTTGGACCGGCAATGGTTTTTTCCAGCACCATCGAAATATATTGATCCAGGCCTCTTTCCAGTGTATTCCCGTTCAGAATCACTTCGGCACCCGTCTCGCTGGCGTATTGTTTTACGCCGGGTATTTTGGAGTGAGTGGGGCTATAACTGTCGGCGGAGACGCCATTTTCGCTGCTTACCAGAAGTCCTTCGGGCGTGTTGGCAACCAGGGAGTGGTTTCCCTCGGTGTGTCCGGGGGTTTGGATGAGTGCCACGCTGTCACCGATCATGATGCTAGAATCCAGCAAAATTACTTTGTCGGCAGGAATGCCCTCTAGTCCGTGAGGGCAGTACCAGTCTGATTGTGGCGGTAGCAGACCTTGCGTGGCATACCACTCCTGTTTCATTACCAGTAACTTTGCGTTGGGGAAGAAGGCCTGCGTTTGTTCCGAGCCTAGCCACTTTCGTAAATCCTGAGTATGAAGGTGGTCGTAAGAAATAAAGTCCACGTCCTGCGGAGTGAGTCCACACTGGGACAATGCCTCTTCAACACGGTTGGAAACGGGGGCGATGAATTTGTCAATTACGCCCGAGAATGGGCCGTAGGTATTGGCCAGTCTTTTAAAAAAAGGGGTTTCTCTGTTGGCATCAATGTCTGAGGGCGAAAATAGAAGTGTTTTTAAGCCTTCAGTGGTTTCGATTTGTACGATAAATACACGATTAATAATGTGCATAAATGGTGACGCCACGCGAGCCGCATTGAGCAAACCATAGCGCGTGGGGTAGGGGACTCTGATCAGGTTTACGGTACGATAGTAACTGACGGTTTTATTTAGCCCCAGCATATATTCCCTGAATTCTTCTCCGGCTTTTTTGGTCATTTCCAGTCGTGCCGAGGGCGTTGCTTCGTTTCGCGTTTTATCAATGTACTTGAGCTTGCGTATACCCAGTGCTTCAAGTTGCTTTTGACTCGCTAACTTTACGCTATGGTTCGACATGATTTTTTCCTTTGGGTGAATCGCGAAATGAGTCTTTGAAACGGTTGCTCCAAGGAATGGCTTAACGTAGTTAAAGCGGATTAAATAACTATAGACCAGATGTCTGTAATCAGGTTTTGTTCTGTTAATCCTGTCCGTCTGATCGCGTGAAGGACGAAAAGTTGATTAAAAAATTCGCAAATATTCTTTGAAAATCGAAATCTTCTGCTAAAATCCGCCTCCTTGGATTTTGGTGCGAAAGTGTGGTTTTGCGTCAACAGGTCAGGGGTGGCTTAACAATGATCAGTTTCAGTAGTTAAACCACTGTGAAGCTTGGAATATGAATGGATGTGGCGTGATGACCTTTAAGATGGTTCGCTCTAAAATGGCGTTGTATTTTTCTTTATTGTGTCTGGTGCTGACGTGCGCTGGCAACGTTCAGGCAGACACCAACGAGACGGGATTGTTTTCATCCATCTTTGATGAAAGCGATTATGTCTATTTTCAAACCAGTCTGGCCACGGTGCACTTTCATCCGAAGGAAGAGCATAACAACAAGCAGAATCTGATCGGGATAGATTATCACTGGAAAAGTGGTTATTTATTGGGTGCATCGTTTTTTAAGAACTCTTTTCATCAGTCATCCCAATTTGGTTATTTTGGTCGTCAGTGGGATATTCCCAATACCAATGATTTGCTATATGTGAGTCTGGTAGGCGGATTTATTCACGGCTACCGAGGTGAACATAAAGAAGAAATTCCATTTAATGATCATGGCACTGCGCCAGTGGTTCTGCCTTTGATCGGGGCTCGATACGAGCACTTTCACTCGCAGTTGATTGTTTTTGGCCTTGCCGGATTTACCTGGACGCTGGGTTACGATATTCCTGTGAACTGGTAGCTCATCTATCGTTTGGATACAACGGCCCGCCAGCCAGGGACCCGCTCCCTTTTTTAACTCATTTGATGCTAAGATCCTCTATCATTAACGTGACTTATGATAGAGGGCGCTGCATGACTCAATGTTTTCAACAAGGTATTTTGGCAGATATTCCCGCTCATGGGCGCTATTTGTTTTTCAGTCTGAAGCAATCATGCCAAGCAGCAAAAGCACTGTCTTTATTGGCAGAGGCCGCTGATGGTGATCATTGTGTCGTGGGATTGGGGGCGTTGCTGACCGATGCGCTGGATGTAGATTTGCCCGGGCTGGCAAATTTTCCGTCTCTGGCGGCCAATGGCGTCGCCGTGCCATCCACGCCTTTTGCTTTGATGTGCTGGTTACGCGGTGACAGTCGTGGTGCGCTTATTGCCGAAATGCATTCACTTGAAGCCTTATTGGCCCCGGCCTTTCGACTTGAAGTCGCGGTCGACGCGTTTCGTCATGGTTCGGGTCGCGATCTGACCGGCTACGAAGATGGAACCGAAAATCCGACTGCGGACGCTGCAATTGATGCGGCTTTTGTCAGTGATTCGATTGCCGGTTTACAAAGTGGAAGCTTTGTGGCCATTCAGCAATGGCTACACGAGTTCTCCCAGTTTAACGCTATGACACCGTCCCAGCAGGATGACAGTATTGGTCGGCGTAAAGCAGACAATGAAGAGCTTGAAGATGCCCCTGAAAGTGCACACGTCAAACGTACCGCTCAGGAGAGTTTTGATCCTGAGGCCTTTTTGCTCCGGCGCTCCATGCCATGGTCAGATGGCAGAAACTCGGGGTTGATGTTTGTGGCATTCGCGTCTTCATTTGAGCCTTTTGAGGCGCAATTAGCGCGAATGTGTGGTATGGAAGATGGGATAGTTGATGCGCTCTTTCAGTTTACCCGGCCGATCTCGGGGGCGTATTTTTGGTGTCCGCCGATGAATGAACAAGGATGTCTTGATTTGCGCGCGTTGGGGCTATGACATTTCTGGCAGTGTCGCGTTCACTGAGTTAAGGAGGAATTTATTGCATGGCATTACCGTCAACCAGATTAAACCCCGAGCCGGGGCAGGCCGTTTATAGCACGCTGTCGCTGCGATTTTATGATATCTACGTGTTAGGCTTATCCAATCGTTATTTCTGGCGCTGCCCTACCGATCAGATTCAACAAAAATACAATGCTTTTGTCACCCCGCGCCATTTGGAAATAGGCGTGGGTACCGGGTATTACCTGGATAAATTGAGCGTGCACTCGCCTTTTGAATCATTGTGTTTGCTGGACTTGAATGAAAATAGCCTCGATGCAACGGCAAAACGGGTACAGCGATTCAATCCCGTAAAAGTAAAAGCCAATGCCCTAGAGCCCTTTCCGCTGGAAGCCAGATCATTTGATTCTGTTGGAATTAACTATCTGATTCATTGTTTGCCGGGTAAGCCCGAAGAGAAGGGGGTGGTTTTTGATCACATCAAGGAGGTGCTTACTGATGATGGGGTGTGCTTTGGTAGTACCATCGTTCAAGCGGACCAGGCTTCCATGGCCGCATCGGTGGTGATGGCCATTTATAATCACAAAGGGATTTTCGGAAATCACTACGATACGCCCGAGGCGGTCAGTGCAGAATTGCATCGATGCTTTGATCAGGTGAATACCGAACTGGTGGGTACGGTACTCTTGTTTTCGGCCCGCAAGCCCAGGCGTTAAATGGTTTTTAAAATACCCGTGTTTCGTATTGCACCACTCATAGGATGTCTCTATTATCGTCCCGAGTGACGTACTTTATTAAGTCGTCTGGTGTCGTCGGGGCAGCGTCTCGCGATGCCGACCGACCGGGTTCTTTTTTCAAGAGATGTGTCTATGACTTATTGTCTTGCGATCGCTGTCGATAGTGGAATAGTTTTCGCGTCTGATTCGCGTACCAATGCGGGCGTGGATAACGTAAACACCTATCCTAAAATGTACACCTACAGTATTCCGGACAAAGCCTATTTTGTATTACTGACCTCAGGCAACCTGGCGACCACGCAGGCGTTGGTGAGACATATCGAGCGGGACTTGCAGGAAAGTACCGAGGATGAGCCCAAAGGGCTGGCCGCCTACGACGATATGAGCGACGTGGCGAGTTATATTGGTACCTTGTCGGTCAATACCAAGAACTATTACAAACATGATCTGCAACAGGGCGCTAACTTTGATTGCACACTGATTCTCGGTGGTCAAATCAAGGGGCAGCCCTGCGAAATATTCATGATTTATCCTGAAGGCAATTATATTCAAAGTTCCCCTTATGCCCCTTTTCTGCAGATAGGTGAGACAAAGTATGGTAAGCCCATACTTGATCGGGTTATCAAGCACAATACATCGCTTGAAGCAGCGGCCCGCTGTGCGCTGGTATCGCTGGATTCGACCATGCGAAGTAATCTTTCTGTGGCTCCTCCTTTTGATTTGATGATGTACCAGAAAGATCGCTTCGAGCCCGCTCATGTCATGCGCTACAAACTCAATTCTCCCTACTACGCTACGCTGCGTAAACGTTGGGGTGAAGGGTTGATCGATTTGTTTAATGATTTGCCTTTGTTTGAGTGGGAAAAATAAGCACACAACCGGCATTGTTGTGCCCAACCGCATGGGTTAAATGCGGTTGGCGCGAAATCTGCTAGCTTGAGTAAAATGTTTCCTTCAGGGAGTGTAAGTGCATGAGTATTCTGGTTGGCTTACGTCACACGACGACCTATACCTACGATCGACTGGTAAATCTGTCTCCGCACACGGTTCGGTTGCGTCCTGCACCCCATTGCCGTACACCTATTGTCAGTTACAGCCTGAATATTTCACCGAAACCGCATTTTTTGAACTGGTTGCAGGATCCGTTTTCCAACTATGTTGGTCGTCTGGTTTTTCCGGAAAAGACGGCAGAGTTGCGGGTTGATGTTGATTTGGTTGCGGATCTGACACCCTACAACTCGTTTGATTTCTTTGTTGAAGAGTTTGCAGAGCATTATCCGTTTGATTATCCCGAAAGCATGAAAAAGCAATTGGCGCCTTTTCTGGATGCCAAGCCCTGGGGCAAGCAATTCAACGCTTATCTGAAACGAATGCCCCGGAAAAAAACCGCCATAGTTGATTATCTGGTGAGTATCAATCAGCGCTTGTGGGGCGATATAAAATATACCGTCCGTCTTGAACCCGGCGTACAAAGCCCTGAAGAAACATTGCAAATTGGTTGGGGGTCGTGTCGAGATACGGCGTGGCTCATGGTGCAGCTATGTCGTCATCTGGGGCTGGCGGCACGCTTTGTGTCGGGTTATCTGGTGCAGTTGACTGCCGATCAGAAATCGTTGGATGGCCCGAGCGGCCCGGTTGCCGACTTTACGGATCTCCACGCTTGGGCAGAAGTGTATGTGCCGGGCGCTGGCTGGCTGGGGCTGGACCCGACATCCGGGTTGTTTGCTGCCGAAGGTCATATTCCCCTGAGTTGTACGCCGGAGCCGGCAGATGCGGCACCTATCAATGGTGCTGTTGATGCCTGTGAGGTTGAGTTTGCATTCAGTAATGAAGTCACCCGATTGCGTGAAGATCCGCGTGTTACCAAACCGTTTGCCGATCACGATTGGGATGATATCGACGCGTTAGGCCAGTTTGTGGACGCGCAGTTGGACGAGCACGATGTCCGGCTGACCATGGGAGGTGAGCCAACCTTTGTTTCCATTGATGATATGCAGTCAGCCCAATGGAATACGGATGCCGATGGCAAGGAAAAGCGGAGTCTGGCCTACGATTTGATACAGCGGTTGTCGGGACACTTTGCACAAGGCGGTTTGCTGCACTATGGGCAGGGAAAATGGTATCCCGGTGAGCCGCTTCCTCGTTGGAACTACTCCCTGTACTGGCGAAAAGACGGGATACCTTTGTGGCCGGCGGATCTCGATCAGGCTTCGGACGTTTTGCAGGGGACAGCCAAACCTGAAGATGCGCGCGCACTGATGGCTGCGTTCTGCCAATCGCTCGGAATTGCCGATAGCTCCATTCATCCCTGTTATGAAGATCCCTTTCATTCGCTCTGGCTCGATGGTCAATTGCCGATAGACGAGCCTTTGGATGTGGGGCACGAGGAGTTGGCAAAGCGGACACTGGCGCAAATACTGAAGCGCGGGCTAAATCATGTGACAGGTTATTGCTTGCCGCTGGCTTTTGATGCGGTCAATTTGCGCTGGCAAAGCTGTTTGTGGCGTTTTCGTCAGAAATCGCTTTATTTGTTGCCAGGTAACTCCGCCTTGGGGTACCGACTGCCCCTTGCAAGTCTGTCCCGCCACGAATTAAGTGATGCTTTTGAAGTTCATCCGCGTGACCCCTTTGCTCCGGTACCGCAGGAAATTACGCCGTTGCATCAGGTGGCGGCGAAACCGCTGGCTGCGATGGCGATTCACACCGCACTTTGTACCGAGGTGAGAGACGGCTATCTCTATGCCTTTTTACCACCGGTTTCTACGCTGGAAGAGTATGTGACGCTGCTGGAAGTCATGGCTAAAGCGTCGAAATTGATTGGCCAGCCTGTGCGGATTGAAGGTTATGCGCCTCCTCATGATCCCCGCATTCAGAAACTGGTTGTCGCGCCTGATCCTGGCGTGATTGAAGTGAATATACAGCCCGCATCCAATTGGAGCGAATTGAAACATATTACCGAAACGCTGTATCAGGAAGCCCGTCAAAGTCGCCTTGCCACTGAGAAGTTTATGCTGGATGGCCGGCACACCGGCACCGGTGGCGGAAATCACGTTACCCTGGGGGGCGCGTCACCCGCAGACAGCCCTTTGTTGCGACGCCCTGATTTGTTGCGTAGCTTGTTAACCTTCTGGCAGCATCATCCTAGCTTGTCTTATTTGTTCAGTGGCGTATTTATCGGACCGACCAGTCAGGCGCCGCGGGTTGACGAGGCGCGTGTAGAGCGGTTGTATGAACTGGAGATAGCCTTTTCGCAAATGCCGCATGGAGAAGTCCCTCAGCCCTGGCTGGTTGATCGGTTGCTTCGACATTTGTTAACGGATTTAACCGGAAATACACATCGGAGCGAATTTTGTATCGATAAGCTCTATTCGCCCGATTCCCCCACCGGACGATTGGGGATTCTGGAGTTTCGTGGTTTCGAGATGCCACCGCATGCGCGCATGAGTCTGGTGCAAATGCTTCTCTTGCGAGCTCTGGTTGCGCTTTTCTGGAGCAAGCCTTACGAGCGCAAGCTGGTAGATTGGGGACATACGCTGCATGATCGCTATATGTTGCCTCATTTTTTATGGCAGGATTTCAGAGACGTACTGGGCTTTATGCGCACGGAAGGTTATCCATTGCAGGATCATTGGTTTGATGCGTTTCTGGAGTTTCGTTGTCCTCGGGTAGGCGTTTTTGAGCTGGAGGGCACTCAGGTTGAGTTGCGTCATGCTCTTGAGCCCTGGCATGTGCTCGGTGAGGAAGCGACGGGGAGCGGGACTGCACGTTATGTGGATTCGAGCATGGAGCGTTTGCAGGTAAAGGTGAAGTTTGCGGTACCCCAGCGCTATGTGCTGACCTGTAACGGCAAGGCGATTCCGTTGGTGCCGACGGATGAGGAAGGTACATTTGTGGCGGGTGTTCGTTATCGGGCCTGGCAGCCACATTCGGCGCTGCATCCTACCATTGGAGTACATTCTCCGTTGGTATTCGACTTGTTTGATACCTGGAGCGGGCGCTCACTGGGAGGAGGTACCTATCATGTGGTTCATCCTGGTGGCAGGAATTACGAACACTTTCCTGTTAACGCTCTGGAAGCCGAAGCCAGACGGGTTAATCGCTTCGACGAGCTGGGGCACACCGCAGGCCAGCGAATTGCCCGGCCGGTGGTTGAGGGTGGCGGGAAATTCTATCGACATGGTGCCCCCGCGAAAGGGAGTAATCCGCCACCGCCGCGAGCGAATCCGAAATATCCCTATACGCTGGATTTGCGCTACGATTAATTGAGCCGCGCGACGGCTGAGCAATTTTATGTATGTCTGATGTTATTTTGGCGGAGAGAATATTGAAGCAGGCTTCTCTGGATCTGACGGGCACACCTTATTTACCGGTATCCGGCGCCTATGACGAGATGGTAGACAGCGGCGCAGGCGTCAGAGATCACTGGCAGCGTTTCGCTGGCTATTTTTCCCGCATGACGCCGGCGGAAATTGCCCGTCTGACCCGGGAAACCGAGCGGCGACTGAAAGAGCAGGGCGTCAATTACCATGTCTACCATGACCCCAAGGGAATGCGCCGGACCTGGCAACTGGATCCACTGCCTGTGCTTCTGGATGAAAAGGACTGGCGACAGCTGGACGCAGGTATTCAGCAGCGGGCGCGCTTGTTTTCGGCCTTGCTGCAAGATATCTATTCGGTTCAGCGTGCCCTCAAACAGGGGATTCTCCCTCCTGAACTGATACTGATGCATCCCGGATTTTTAAATTCAATGATGGCGGGGGTCCCCCAGCCGTTAAGTCTTTTTGCAACAGATTTTACCCGTGGACCTGATGGGAAATGGTGGGTACTGGCCGACCGTACGCAAGGGCCTTCGGGGGCGGGCTATGTGCTGGAGGCACGCATTGTCGGCAAACGGGTGTTGGGCACAGAGCCGGGGGAGTTGCCTATCGCTCCGCTGGCACCTTTTTTTCAGCATTTTAAGCGACATATGGCCGCCTTATCGCCGGATAAACAGCGCGATCCTACCATTGTGTTGTTGTCTCCAGGAATTGGCAACGAAGTGTACTTTGAGCATGCGTACCTTGTTGCTCAGCTAGGTATTACGCTGGTGCAGGGTGACGATCTCACGGTTCGTCAGGGTAAGGTGTATCTTAAAACGGTCGATGATCTCAGGCAGGTAGATGTCATTATTCGCCGGGTCGATGACTTGTTTTGCGACCCGCTAAATTTTCGTTCCGATTCCTATCTGGGCGTGCCCGGACTGGCGCAGGCCCAGCTTCTGGGGAAAGTCGGCATGGCCAACCCGCTGGGGGCAGGCTTACTGGAATCGCCCGGTTTATTGCCTTTCTTGCCCAAGCTGGCGAAATTCTATCTTAACGAAGACCTGCTTATGCCCAATGTGGCGACCTGGTGGTGCGGGCAGAAGTCGGAGTGTAGTCATGTATTGGCGAACTTCGATCAAATGGTGATTAAAACCGTCGATCGTGCCGCTCAGGTTATTTTTGGCGGGCAGTTAACGCAAGCACAGAAGGTTGAGTTGAAGGCGCAAATAAAGGCGCAACCCTGGCTCTATGTCGGGCAGCAGATGATCAGTTTTTCGACTGTGCCTACCCTGACATCGAACAGCATCGAACCCCGGCACATGGTGTTGCGCACCTTCGCGGTAGGGGATGGCGAGCATTACGATGTGATGCCCGGAGGGCTCGCGAGAGTGAGTCCTGACGTCAATACTTTTGTGGTGTCCGGGCAGGTGGGCGGAAAAAGTAAAGACGCCTGGGTGCTAAGCAAAATGCCCGCAAGCCGGGATTTGGCCAGCGTTAAAATGCCTAGGCAGCGTCGCACTTCGGCCGCCGTGTTGACCAGTCGTGCAGCAGAGCATTTGTTTTGGATGGCGCGGTATCTGGAGCGGACGGAGTCGTTGTTGCGTCTGATTCGAGCCTATGTAAAGCGGTTGGAGAGCTATCAGGACTATGGTTTTGAGTCTGATCTGGAAGTACTGGGGGCCTTAAAGCCGCAATTTGATATGTATTGTTCCATGGGTAAAAACCGCTTGGTGCGTATCGAAGCCGTACAAGCCTTTTTATTGAATGCGCAGCAAGTGGGCGGGATGTCCTTCAATCTGCACGCGGCCATTGAGAGTGCCTATACGGCCAGAGACTTGTGGTCCGGAGACTGCTGGCGGGCAGTAGAAGAGCTTGAGGAATTGCTGGAGTACAGTGAGCGAAACTGGAGTGTGTTGGCGCTGGATCAGTTTACACAGCCCTTTCTTACCGCATTGCTTGCATTTTGGGGGGCGGCACAGGAGAGTCTGGCGGCAGATCAGGGAGGGATGTGGTTGCAGATTGGTCGGCGATTAGAACGGGCTCAAAATACTTTGACCAGTATTTACCATCTCTGTCTGGAGTGTACGGAGAGCTGCGAGGACGGGCTGCGTGAAGTGATATTGGAAGCTCACGATTGTCTTAACAGTCATCGACGTCGATATGGTACCGAGCTGACCTATTACACCGTTTGGCATCATATTCTTCTGGAACCGACCAATCCGCGTTCACTGGTTTATTCGCTGCGGAAACTGGAGCCGATGTTGCAACGATTAAATCCCAATCCGCATCAGGGACTCATGGGTTTGGAAAAGCGCATCCTTGCCGTATTAACACCGTTACGTCTGGCGGATGCGTCAGAGTGGAGCAGTGCCGAGCTGTCGAAAAGCAAGTTGGCTCCATTCTTGCTGCAGCTAAAGCAATCACTTTTTCAGTTTGGACAAGATATTGAGCATCAATACTTCAAACACGCCCAACCCGTTACCCGACACTTCCGGTAAGGGAAGTATGTTGCGAGTGCGCCATGAAACCCGATATGACTATCGGGGCACGGCTTCGCTTGCTTACGAATTGGCATGGCAAACACCGCTCAATGACCGTCAGCAAAATTGTTTGCAGCATAAAATACGAATTGATCCAAAGCCAAAATACCAAACGACAAAAGTCGATTTTTTTGGAAACACAGTCACGTATTTCGAAGTACATAAGCCCCATCACCAGCTAACGGTCGTGAGTGATGCGATGGTTGAGCGCGTGTACCGATCTAGAGAGCCTTTGGTGGCGGTTTCCTGGGAAAGTTGTCGGTTTGAGGCGCTGACTGACGCGCGTTTGCGCGCCCAGTTTACGCAATTTGCCTATCCCAGCCAGCAAGCACCGGCGCATCCCGAAATCGCCGAGTATGTGGCGGCGCTGGCCGTGCCAGGAAAAAGCATATTGTTGTTGGTCTCAGAACTCACACAAGCCATCTACACCGATTTCAAGTATTGCACTGGTTCTACACATATAGATACCACGGTGAGTGAAGTGTGGGAAACGCGTGAAGGCGTCTGTCAGGACTTCGCTCATATTGCCGTGACGGCATTGCGTAGTCTGGGGATGATGACGGCCTACGTCAGCGGCTACCTGCTAACGCACCCAGCAGAAGGAGAGACAAAGCGCGTTGGTGCGGATGCATCACATGCCTGGTACGCCGTTTTTGTACCGGGTTACGGTTGGCTGCACTCGGACCCTACCAATAATATCTGGGTTGAAGACGAACATATAACAGTGGCACTGGGGCGGGATTATGGAGATGTTCCTCCGCTGAAAGGATTGTGTTACGGCGGTGGAAAACGCCAGCCGGAAGTGATGGTAACGGTAGAACGGATATCCAAAGAGGAAGTCGGGTATGGGTATTAACTGGGGTAAATATAAATATCCTCATCTGTTTGATGAGATGGTTAATGAAGACGGTTCACCTAAACTGGTAGCACAAAAGCTGGCAGCACATCTGGCAACCATTGCAGACGACGAGCTTGGTTACCTTAAATCCACGGCAGAGCTGGCCATTAAGGAAATGGGCATCAGCTTTACCGTTTACAACGAAGAAGGCGGGTCGATCGACCGTCAATGGCCCTTCGATATCATTCCGCGTATTGTGAGCAAAAAAGAATGGGACGTGGTTGAAGCTGGCTTGAAGCAGCGTGTCAAAGCCCTCAACATGTTTATTGATGATTTGTATCACGATCAGAAAATCATCAAGGATAAAGTCTTTCCCAAAGAGTTGCTGTCAAAGTCCAAAAATTTTCGTCCCCAGTGTATGGGAATGAGTCCGGCTCACGGTGTGTGGGCGCATATTTGCGGCTCTGATCTGGTTCGGCACTCGGATGGTAAAATCTACGTATTGGAAGATAATTTACGCGTACCGTCCGGTGTTTCCTACATGCTGGAAAACCGTCAGGTGATGAAGCGGGTTTTCGCCGATTTATTCAGTGATTACAGCATCATGCCGGTGGATGACTATCCGTCCCAGTTGTTTGATACGCTAGCCGCCCTGTCGCCACGACCGGCAGAGTATCCACAGGTGGTGGTATTGACTCCCGGTATCTATAACTCGGCCTACTTTGAGCATTCCTATCTGGCACAGCAGATGGGATGTGAGCTGGTGGAGGGGAGTGATCTCGTTGTGAACTCCGATGACTGTGTTTATATGAAGACCATCTACGGGCTGGAGCGCGTCGATGTGATTTATCGGCGGATTGATGACCTGTTCCTTGATCCGGAAGCGTTTGACCCTAACTCCATGCTGGGGGTTCCCGGTCTGATGCGTGCCTGGCTGAAAGGGAATGTTGCGCTGGCCAATGCGCCGGGAGCAGGGGTGGCGGATGACAAAGTGGTTTACGCCTTTGTACCGGACATGATTCGCTATTATTTATCCGAGGAGGCGCTGATTCCAAACGTGCCAACCTACCTGTGTATGAAGGATGATGACCGGAAATACGTGCTGGAACATCTGGAAGAACTTGTCGTAAAACCGGCCAATGAGTCGGGCGGCTATGGCATGCTGATCGGCCCGGCTTCCACTAAAAAAGAGCGTGAGAAGTTTGCCGAACTGATCAAGGAGGACCCGCGTAATTATATTGCGCAGCCCACGCTTAATCTGAGTACGGTGCCAACTCTGGTTGATGGCCAGGCCGAGCCTCGCCATGTAGATATGCGACCCTTTATTCTTTCCAGTGATCAAACGCATGTCACTATGGGCGGGCTGACTCGGGTGGCGCTACGCAAAGGTTCGCTTGTGGTGAATTCATCCCAGGGCGGTGGCAGCAAGGATACCTGGATTGTGGACGAGGAGGCTTAACATGCTTTCGAGAGTAGCTGGCAATATTTATTGGATGGCACGTTACCTTGAGCGGGCCGAAGATATGGCACGTTTGATTAACGTTAATGCCAATCTCACGCTGGATCTGCCCAAGGGGCTGTCTCCTATCTGGGGGCAGTTGGTGGCGATCACCGGGGCGGGTGATGTATACAAAGGCGATTATGAGGAACGCTCGGTACTGAAATTTCTGATTAGTGACACCAGCAATTGGTGTTCGATTGTCGCGTGCCTTTCCTATGCAAGGGAAAATGCACGTACGATTCGTGACGTCATTCCTCGGGAGGTGTGGGAATGTATTAATACGACGTATCTCAATGCCAAAGACAATGCTCCGCAAGCGTTGACGAAGCGTGGGCGCTACCCGTTCCTTCAGGACATTATAACCAGTACCCAAATGCTTACCGGGATTCTGGCCGGTACCATGAATCATGATGCGGGTTATACCTTTTTGAAAATTGGGCGAAATCTGGAACGCGCAGATATGACCAGCCGGATTATTGATACACGATCCGCTAATCTGGTTCCTGACGCGACTACCACGAAAGCCACTTACGATAATCTGCAGTGGATGAGTGTGCTGAAATCCCTGACCGGATATCAGATGTACCGTCGCGAAATGCAGGTTCGTATCCAGCGTCAGGAAGTCCTTAAGTTTTTGATTCGTTCGACGGCGTTCCCTCGGGCCATTGCGCATTGTATGAATGAGGTCGAAGCCTCTCTGAAAGGTTTGCCGGGTCATGAAAAGCCATTGTTGGCGATTCACCGGATCAAGCGTCAGTTAGATGCGGTGGAAATAGAGAAGCTTAAGCAGGCAGAACTTCAGCATTTTATGGATCAGTTGCAGGTCGGATTTGCGTGTTTGCATCAGGAGCTTCAGTTGTGCTTTTTTGGCGGGGCATACGAAACGGCAGATGTGTCCGCGTCGATGACGCAGTCCGCGTAGCGTACATAGGGCTTGCCGGGGAAATGCAGGGACGAGTGTGTTACTCTGATTGGAAAACAAAGAGCTTCAGGCGCTAAAGCGATGATTTCATTAGAGCAAATACAGCATAAACTGCATTACCGGCGAGCTAAAACACAACTGTTACGACGGTTTATGATTCGTTCGTCGGTGGCGGCCATGATCAGGGAAAATCATGGCCAGCTTGAGGTGCTTCTGATCAAGCGTGCGGAAAGAAAAGGCGACCGCTGGTCGGGACATATGGCCTTTCCTGGCGGACGCGTGCAAGTTGAAGACATGAACACCCGGGCAACTGCCATTCGCGAAACGGAAGAAGAGATTGGTTATACCTTGCCACTGGAAAATTATCTGGGCCGTTTATCCGACGTTATGACGTTGGCGCATGGCACAAAAAAGCCGATGGTTGTTTCGCCTTATATTTTTAGTGTTGAAGGGGAGCCTGAATTTTCATTGAATCATGAGGTCGACCGCGTGGTCTGGCTGCCGTTGTCGTTTCTTGCGAACAGGGATAATCGCGAGAGCATGCGATGGGAGCGTAAAGGAGTTGGTATGACCCTGCCTTGCTATTTTTATGAGGGGCATCGTATCTGGGGATTAACCTTGAAAATGCTGGACGAACTGGTGTTCGATATTATTCGGGAGTCTTGAATTGGTATGGCGGCCAGATATCCCAGCCAGCTGTCAGGGGTTTTGGACACGAAGGATTGGCGGTCGCTATCTGAAATAACAGACAGAGTAATGTGCTTGAGAAGATTCTACAGCGCCAAGGGGTGATCTCATGCTACCTGTCGAGCAGCAACCACATTGCTACACCCGGCCCCCATGCCGTTCGCGAGGCCAACGGACAAGCGTTCTGTTACGACAAATTCGGTAACCAGGTCAATGCCGGAGATCGTCAGGTGGTCTATAACGCCGACAATCTGCCGACCCAGGTTACCAAAGGCGCCGTGAGCTATCAGTACCTCTACGACCCGAATGGCGACCGCTTCTATCAGCGTAAGCAGTCGGGCACCGACGTTACCGAAACCTTCTATCTGGCTGGCGGTCTGTACGAGGAAGACATTGAGGGCGGGGTGACTACCCTGAAGTCATATGTGGGTGACTTCCTGATCGATAAACGCGTCGGCGAGCAGGTTACTCAGGTTTACACACTGCGGGATCATTTAGGCTCCGTGGATACCATAGTCGATGCCGATGTCTCCGACGACCTGCAGGCGTCCGTTCTAGAGCGCATGTCTTACGAAGCCTTTGGTGAGCGCGCCGAGGACACGCGCCCGGCGGGTACTACCGCGCCGACCATCGATGACCGGGGCTTTACCGATCACGAACATATGGACGATGTCGGCCTGATTCATATGAACGGGCGGGTTTATGATCCGGTAGTTGGGCGGTTTTTGAGTCCCGATCCTTATGTGCAGGCGCCTTATAGTTCGCAGTCGTATAACCGGTATTCGTATGTTTGGAATAATCCGCTGAGTGCGACGGATCCTAGTGGGTATGAAATGGATGCCAACTTCTCTCTGGGTGATATTTATATTCCAAATACAATTGACAGCGGCTGGCTCTACCAGACGATAGCCAATGCTATTCAGAATCCTTCAAACTATATCAACAACATTGTCGGAACATTTCAGCCGGTTGCAAGCTATTCAGAAGTGGCGAGCGTTTCTGGACAAGTTGGAACGTTTACCGACTACAAGACTCAGTCAGATTTTGTGAAATTTGGCGAATTCATGGCTGCAAATGGTGATGATCCCGAGTTTATCGAGTCGGTGATGGGGCGCGACTATTTTAAAGAGAGGCTTGTAAATACTGCGCAGGGCATGAATTCTGCGATATCGGGCACCGGTAATTTTATTGATGAACAGGCTACTGATTGGACGAATTATATTCCGGCGGGGATGCTAAAATATGCATCCGTGTTTGGAATTAAGTTGCTGCCAAAGGTTACAAAGAAGGTACATCCTAACGACTTAATTCCAACCCAGCCACTTACTAAGTCAAGAAAGCAAATGAAACGACTTAGCAATGAGATTGATGAAGCGGGAGAAATCACTGAATCTCTAAAATATGTAGAACGAGATGGAAAGAAGTATTTAGTTGACGGTCATCACAGACAAGCATTGGCTCGGCAGAAAGGTATTAATGAAGTTCCCGCTGAAAAAGTTGAATTGCCATATAAAGGCTACAAAACGGAGGCAGACCTTGAATACTCACAATATTGATTCCAAAAATGTTGAGTCGTTAATTCGACTCATCAAACTATATGTGAGCACTGTGTTTTTGTTTTCTAGCAAGCTCTCTCATTTTTTCAAGCTAGATAAATTGACTGACTGGCGATCAAAAGGTATTCCGGTTCAGGGTAATTTTGATGATGGTTGCTCTTACGCTTTTCATGGCACAGGTTGCAATATTATTTCTCCTGAAGCGGAAGTGGATTTTGAGTTTGATGTGGATGGTGAAGTTGGTGGGTTCGACGTTTGGCGGTTGTGGTCTTTCGTCTGTGACAATGAAAAAATATGTGCCGAGTTCGTAAGTTTTTCAGATAAAAATTACCTTCAAGTGGTTTTTGATATGGCATTAGATGGTCAGCTATTGAAAAAAAGTGGAGACTTATATCGTTTAGTGGACTAATTTGTTGTTACAAAGGGAAGACTCCGCATAGACAGCGGAGACTTCTCTCAGAGTGAAATTGATGCCGCTTGGCATATGGCTAGCCAAGGGAAGAAAGTTCACCTACGACAGCCAGTGGGAACAAGAGCTGGAGGTGGTACTTCAGACATGTTGGTTGATGGAGTTAGGTACGATGTCTATACGCCAACGTCTGGTAATCCTAGCCGAATTATTTCTGCGATGGCGAAGAAAAACTCTCAAACCGAAGGAGCGAATATTAAGGACAGTCACTGATAAGGAAAGATAAGGGACAGGCGCCAATATTAAGGACAGTCACTGATAAGGAGAAAGTGTCAAAGCATCAGATTAGCGCCGGCCAAATCAAGCTATTGAATCTGAATGGCGGTGAAAGTCGGGAGCAAAGGGGTATTTTTCGTTAAAAGTAACTCAACTTCACGTCTCAGGTGGATGCAGAACGAGCGATGCCTGGCAATGGCGCTGATTGCTGACAAAGGGTTGTAGCGCTGGGCTGGCTTGGCTTGGCTTGACTAAGCACTATTGCGTAGTTTTGCCCGACATCGTCGCGAATGGTGCTTTTCGTAGAGTTTTTCAAAACTCGTCGCGTGCTCTAACCCGTCTCCAGCGTTGATTTCCAGTCGCTGCAGAATGGGCGGTAAATGCTCCGGAATTGAGCCACGCTTGTTGGGGTGAATGGCCCTGCCGGTGTAGTCCGCCCGATCAAAGGGGCTCAGAGTCGTTGATTTTATGACCCCGTTAATTGATGACCAACCTTGTAATCCCCTCCCAGATCGTTTTGCAGGTAGAAAATGATCAAAGGGGGGCACCTTTTCCAGCAACCCTTGCAACACTTTCCGGTTTGACCTGTCATTCCTTTACAGCATGAGTTGCACGGCGAGCCAGTCCCTACAGGTGTAGGGGCCGGTTAAAATGAATGCTTATTCTATTTTTGTTTGAAGGTCTATACCGTTCAAGTTTGCAAATTGTGCTGTCTTTTAATCAAGAAAGCGGCCCCTTCGACGTTTACTGCTCTGATCCATATTATTTGAGTTGCTATTCTTAGTTCGTCCATAAAAATGAATGGTAGTTCATAAAACAACTGCTAGACGTTACAAATATCCTGACATAAAATCTCTATATCCCCTGTGAAATAGGGGCTTGTGTAAGTTCTACATTAAATAATTTTGTCAGAAAAATATGTCTGTTTCAGAGCAAGTTCATACTCGTGTTCTTAGAATGAAGCGCGGTACTCCATTCAGTATTCACAGCTTTTATAAGCTGGGCGCTCAGACGGCTGTACAAAAGGCTATGAGCCGCCTTACCCAAGAGGGCGTCGTAGCAAGGGTGTCTAAAGGGTACTATGTGCGCCCGAAACCCTTCGCGCATATTCCGTCGATTAAAATAACCACCAGCGCTGAAAAAGTAGCTGAAGCTTGGGCCAAAGAGAATAATTATAAGTTGGTGAGCCAAGGCATAGAGGAAGCATACCGACTAGGGCTGCAAACTCAGGCACCGGTTAAAACAATCCTATGGACCAACGGGCCATCACGAGAATTTCGTATTGGTAATGAAGTTGTTCAGGTAAAACATGTCATCGAGAAAAAACTGAAGTGGATTGGAAAACCTGAAGGCACTCTTCTGAGAGGCCTGCTTGTAATGTCGCCGGAATCTGTTGAACTCACTAGCATTAAACTCGCAATCAAGCGTTTGTCGCTAAGCGGGCAAGATGCTGTAGAGATGCTGCACAAGCTGAGTGGGTTAGCTGTGCTTCAAAATTGGCGTGATAAATTGCAAGAATTTGAAAGGCAGCTCGTGCAATGAACGTTCTTGATTTCTATACATCATCAAAAAAACGAGAAGCACTAAAAGAGCTATTAACGCTTGCAGGGCAAAAGCATCGAGCGGGTTTGCCACCTAACTTTCTGGAAAAAGATATATGGGTAACTGAAATTCTTCGATTGCTATACGATGAAAAGTTTCTCGGCGATATGTCGGTTGCTTTTAAAGGCGGAACGGCACTGAGTAAGTGCTGGAAGGCGATCGAGCGATTTTCTGAAGATATTGACCTGTCTATACATTGGGCTGATTTGGCAGCAGCAGAAGATGAGACCAAGGCATGGAAGGCGTCTGTGCAAAGTGGCAATCAGCAGCAAAAATTCAGGAAGCAGCAGCAAGATCGATTAATGGTATGGTCGGGTAATTTGGTCGAAAAGCTCAATGAACGATTTGCTCAGTATGGTATTGATGAGCTTAAGGCCGAACTGGATTTAGATTCAAAAGGTGAAAAGGTCAATATTCACTTCCCAAGGGTGACCGCGAACGATAGCGACTATCAGCTTGATTATGTATTGTTGGAGTTTGGCGGCAGAAATCGCGGACGCCCTACCAAGCTTCATGAGGTGAAATGCTATCTTTCGGAAGTGGATGAGCTCTCTGTGATTCAGTGCCCTGAAGCTAATGTTCAAGCTTATGATGCTGACTATGTTCTTTGGGAAAAACTCACTGCATTGCATCAATTTTCAACGCAAGAGCGAGATCCGAACATGAATCGGCTTGCGCGTCATTGGTATGACGTTGATTGCTTGTTGCAAGCTGGATTTGCCGATCCACTCTCGTCGCAGCAAGCAATGAATGATGTGGTTGAAATGAAGGCGTATCGTTGGGCTGAGAAAGGCGTTGATTACCATTTAGCTTCAAGTGGTGGGTTAAAGTTGGTGCCCGACTGCGATCGGCTAACGGGTATCGCGAAAGATCATCAAGAAGCCATTGATGGTGGAATGTTCTTCAATACGCCTGATGGATTCGATGTGATAATTGAGCGAATTCGGAAGATTCAAGATGAGATTAACGCTTCTACGAATAAATCTTCAAGCGTGTGATTAAGACGTTAAACAAAATATTCATTCTAGACATATTTTGCTAGTGCCCCTTCAATATCCCCCCCTAATTATTGCAAGCCTATATCATAGGCCTGGCTCTTTAATATTTTGATTTTTCAAGAAAATTTAGTTGATTTGATGCTCTATGTGCTGATCAAAAAACGCACGCATACATATGAACGGGCGGGTGTACGATCCGGTTATTGGGCGGTTTTTGAGTCCGGACCCTTATGTGCAGGCTCCTTATAGTTCGCAGTCGTATAACCGGTATTCGTATGTTTGGAATAACCCGCTGAGTGCTGTGGATCCGAGTGGTTATGCTGGTGGAACGATAGTACTCGATAATTATGGTGTTACGATTTTACCTCCAATTACTGTATATGCAGATGATGCTGCAGGTTACACCCTTACATACAGTTCCCCGCTTCAGAGCGTTGATGCTGAACAGGCTAGGCTGGATCAGATTGCCGGCAACTCGCCGTTTGGCCCAAGCTTACAACCTGATCTGAGCCGAGTGGATCAAGTTGGATTAAATTGGGCTTTAACGAGGGCGAGCAGTGATCCATCCCTATTTAACGATGTGGCGTCCAGAATATCAGTGGCGCAGCTGCACCTGGGAGAACGAATCGCTAACTTCAATGGAAAAGTGTCAGTCGATGCGGCAAGATATTACCGAGAGGAAGTGGGTCGTGCAGTAGAAGACTTTGCCTGTACAATTGGTGACTGTGGCGCAGTCGCAGTAGAGCCAGATCGGATCGCTTTAGAGTGGACGATTGGCGGTAAAATGTTTTCGGGTTTGCTGGGGGTTGCAAGGTCTTTAGAGGCTAGGGTTGTTACAAAGGGTGGAAAGCCTGGTTCATATACCCCAGACAGGCAGTTGCCTACTAATGGTCGGGATTATATTCCTGACTCAGACTTGCCCCATACTCAGTTAGGAAGGTCTAAACCAAAGTATGGCTCGGAGCCTCAAGCAAGAGAATGGGGCTATGATGCGAATGGGAACTTAATTCCCAAGAAAGACATTGACTTCACTGACCATGGGTATCCAGATCAGCATCCATGGGTTCCTCATCAACACCCATTAATTCCTAATAACCCAAAAACAGCACCCAGAGGTGGCTTCAGAAGAGGGGATGGCGAGCCATTGCAATGATAAATAGATATTGGATTTACGATAAAGATGATTCTAAGACAGGGTTCCCATTGGGAGTCCTGTTGAACCTCATAATAAATTTTCTGTGTAGCGAGGTACTGAAAGTTTCAGTTCATCGTGCAGAAGGTTATGGCGAAAAAGTATCATCATGGGATGAGCAACTGTTTAGTCCAGAAGATAAAGTGACAGCTACTCTTGAAGAGGTTCAAGAGCTTTTGGGTTGTGACGAAGAAATTCTGTATTGGTTAGATATTGAGTTTGAGCTTGCTAATGGAGAAAGTTTTAAATTTGGTTTGCATGACAGTAGTTCAATGTATGTTGAGTCTGCGGCTGATCTCGGAGATTTCTTGAATAGTAATTTTGAGCATGTTAAGGCGTAGTTCTTTCGACATGGAGAATTTAATGTTACAAAGAGTCCAGCGTCTAGGTTGGCAGATAAAGCTCAAGGCTTACCATCTTCCCAAAGACCAAATACAGTTGCTGTTATAAAGCATAAAGATGGAACCGTCACTGTGGGTAGAAATCAGGGTGGTTATCAAAACTCTACTGTTCAAAATGCACTAGATAATGCGCCAGCAAATTGCTTCGCTGGCCAATGTGCGGAAGTCAATGCTCTTTCTCGCGCTCTAAATAAGGGTAGAAGTTTGGATGGGGCAACCATATCCGTTTCGAATGTTAGAGGTGCAGGAAGTACATCTGGAATTCATGGGACACCCAAAACACCTTGTACTACTTGTTCAAGCGTTCTTGACCAGTTGGGGGTTAAATATACGCAATGATGAGAAATAACCTTAATGTTCGTCAAATGCAGGCTTATGCAGCTATATGCCTGCTAGTTTTTTGCGATCATATTCGCGTTACTAATAGTGCGATTACTGAATTGATAAAACATCTGTTTTCCTTGTCAACGGCAAAGAGCCTTCCTGATTGGGAGCAGGCAGGTACAGGTATTGCGATTACTGGTAGAGGTGATCCTGTACCAGCTGAGGTTGATGAGGCTATCCCAGAAAATTATAAAAATACATTCAATACTCTGGTGGAATGTTGTGTAGAAGTGGGAATTGTCGATATGTATGGTGCTAGTACGGAACAACCTAGAATGTTTTTGGAAAAATGTATTGGCATCGTGCAAAGCCTTGGTCTTGAATTGCCGCCTATTGAGAGTCTTGATAAGTTGGCTAAAGGTGAAGATGCATGGGGTGAACCGGTAACTGAAGGTGAATTGAGCGACTTGATTGAAGGTATCGGCTTGAAGCTGAATTGATCTAATTCAGTAATGTTACAAACAAGGCAAGCACTGGTGTTGAAAATGTAAACGCGCAATCTGCACTTAGGGCGAAGCTTTCTGGGTTAGAGAAAGCTCAGCAAAATGCTGTCAATTGAGTGCCTGTCCCGAGTTTTCCGAGTTTTCGTTAATTTTTATTGTAGATAATGTTGCAATATCGAGCTGTATAGCCCGTTTCCTTGGATAGTCTGGAGACCGTGGTTGAATTCACTCACTAGCTGGGTATGAACAGATGCTTTGCTGAAAATAATGTGTACGTCGTTTGAATAAAGCTGAAAAAGCGATTGGGCAAGCATGGGGTTGAGTTGCAATTGTTTCAACTGGCTCGCGACGGTAAATGGGTCGGCCAGTAAACCATCAATGCGACTCCGCAAAAGCTTATAGTAATTGAGCTGGTCGTTAGGCACCGATTCCAGTTGGTTTGAGAAGTCGTAACGCGCTACGAGACGTTCGAAGTTTTCGCCGTAGTAGTAGCCGAGCGTAACACCTAGTCGAAACGGCTGGCCAATCAGGTCTTCAAGTTTGCTATAGGGGTAAAGCGGTCGTCGATCTTTTAGCACAAATACTGCCATGCTTTCCTGTCGATAGGCTTGTGAATAATAGGCAAAGTGTTGTCGCTCCTCAGTTAGCGATGCGCCCGCCGCGAGATCCAGTCGACCACTTTTAATTTCTTCTACTTGCCGTTTCCAGGGCATATCCACAAAACGCACTTCACATCCGATCGACGCTGCAATCGAATTGATAATATCGATATCCAGCCCGGTCAGACGACCGAGTTCATCCCTGAATTGGTATGGCGGCCAGATATCCCAGCCAGCTGTCAGGGGTTTTGGGCACGAAGGATTGGCGGTCGCTATCTGAAATAACAGGCAGAGTAATGTGCTTGAGAAGATTCTACAGCGCCAAGGGGTGATCATTCGTGCTACCTGTCGAGCCATAAAATGCAAAAATTATGGATACTAAACAAATAGACCAAATATGTTGTTCTGGCAAAATCCGATCTGCCTTACTGGGGAGGTTGCGTTGGTTCTTTCCAGTGAACCGAGCCTATTAGCACGATTTTTACCTGGCAAATGGTTTTTTCTATTAACTCTTGCTTTTGAGAGGGCTGATTATCCGGAATATCCAGCAGTTCCAGGGTAATACCGGCCACGGTATTGATGACTAGTTGTGTGACCCATTGAAGCATGTGTGCAGATAGATTGGATAATAAACCCATAGCTCGCACGTCGGCTTCCAGTTCTCTGGCAAAAAACTGCATTTCATTTCGAACGGCCCGGCGTAGCGTGGCAGAACCACCGCTTAAGGCCTGTGACATAAATCGGAACAAGGCTTTATGGCTGAGCAGATTGGCGACATAGAGATTGACGGAGTCTGCAATCATATTTTCAGTGATGCGACTTTTTTGTCGCGCCTCTCGCATCAGTTTGCGTAACGCAATGCTGAGCTCATCTACCAGATTGAGAGCAACATCCTCCATGTCAGTAAAGTGTCGATAAAACGCGGTAGGTACGACGCCTGCGCGTTTTGCTACTTCGCGGATACTGATGGATGAGAAGTCCTGACCCTCATCGACCCATGCCAGAGCGGCATCCATTAGGGCCTGACGGGTCTGTTGTTTCTTTTCTAATCGAATGCTCATGGGCTTCTCGCTGTAAATTCAGTGTCCGATTGTACACGGGCATATGTAAAAAACAAAAAAAATATGACAAAAAGGCTCATTAATGCAAAGAAAAATAATCTTTAAGTCTTTAAATAGTGATTGTATGTACACTGATTTAGCGTGGTTAACTTATTGAATAATAAATATTAAAAATTACTTCGTAAAAAGTTTTGTAAATTTGTGTTGACGCTTGATATTTGTTAGGTGTACAAATGTTCACATAGATTCGCAGGAGGAATTTTTATGGCATCAATACACTCATCATCAACGCAACCCAAAACTGATTGGCTACAGGCCGCAGGGAAATGGCTATCTCAGGCGCTTTTTAACACCGACACGGCAGCGGATTATTTTGATGTTCTGGCTGAGTCGGTAGACCCGCTTTGGTCGCTGTCTGAAACCCGCGCCAAGGTCATTGAAGTGATTCAGGAAGCGCCCGGTGTAGTAACGTTGGTTCTAAAGCCCGTTGCACGTTGGACAGGATTTGAAGCAGGGCAGTTTGTACAGCTTGGAATAGAGATCAATGGTTCACGAATGACGCGAACCTTTAGTCTTTCGTCTGCGCCCTGTTTATGGAAGTCTCAGGGCATAGTGAGTGTCACGCTCAAGCGTATACCGGAAGGTAAAGTTACGGGTTGGATACACGAAAATATTCGCACGGGACAGATCGTTAGTCTCAGTTCGGCGCAAGGGGAGTTTACCCCACCAGTGAACGCTAAAAGCATAGGTTACTTAGCAGCGGGCTCTGGTATTACACCCATTATGTCGCATCTCCGGGAGTATGTTGCGAGCATTGAGTCGGGTGCTACCGAGCAAACGTCAATGGTGCCCGTCACACTCGTATTCTATGCAAATCGTGAAGAAGATTTTATTTTCTCCCGTGATTTGTCGCTTTTTGCTCGTCAGTACGATTGGTTTACGTTGCACCTGATTGCCACAGAGGAGCAAGGACAAATTTCGCTATCCCAGTTACAGAAGCTATTGATTGACACGCCCGAGCAGGTTTATGTGTGTGGCCCTGGCGGCTTTAGAGAATCGGCGATTTCGCTGCTTCAGAAGGTGTGCCCCAATGCCACCATTCATCAGGAAGCATTTAGTTTGAGCCCGATTGCGATGGGCTCGTCGGAAGATGCCCAGGAGCATCAGATGTATCTAACAAAATCTAATCGTCAGGTGGTGGTCAGTTCCCAGATGAATTTGCTGGATCAGGTTGAAGCGGCGGGCCTTTCACCGGTATCCGGCTGTCGGATGGGGATTTGTTATACCTGCAAATGCCAGAAGAAATCAGGACGAGTAAAAAATGTGCTGACAGGGGAAATATCCGATGCAGGAGAAGAAACCATTCAGCTTTGCGTTTCAGTGCCTGTTTCCGATGTCGAGCTTGGTCTCTGAACCACAGCGCAAAGCGGCTTTACCAAATTTATTTATATACAAATAGTCAGGATTACTCTCATAGGGAGCACTTATGAACGCTTATACCAATTTGTCAGCCAGTTATGATACGCCGTCAGAAAAAACGTTAGAAAGTCTGGCCTGTGAACTGGATTCACTCAAGGCGCAAGTGCACGCCGATCTGGGCGAAAGAGATGCCCGCTATATCAGGAACATTATCAAGCTGCAAAGAACGCTGGAAATTGCCGGTCGCGGATTAATTCACTTCAGCTTTACTCCGATTCCTTTCGCGCTGGGGGTGATGTCGCTGGGAGTGGCCAAAATTATCGAAAACATGGAGATCGGACACAACGTGATGCATGGTCAGTATGACTGGATGAATGATCCCAAGCTGCATTCCACTACTTACGAATGGGATACCGCCTGTGATGCCGATTCGTGGCGCCGCACTCACAACTACGAACATCACACCTACACCAACGTGATCGGCAAGGATCGGGATTATGGCTACGCGGTGCTGAGATTGTCGGATGACGAGCCATGGCATCCCATGAGGCGCTTCCAGTTTGGTTACTATGTCGCGCTTAGCGTATTTTTTCAGTGGGGTGTGGCTTTGCACGAACTGGAAACTGAAAAACTGCAACGCAGAGAAATTACGCTGGCATCCAAAAAGCCGTTTCTAAAAGCGTTTGCCAAAAAAGGCTTCAAGCAGATCTTTAAAGATTATGTATTCTTCCCGTTGCTTGCCGGGCCGTTTTTCCTCAAGGTGGCGGCAGGGAATATGATCGCTAATCTCATTAGAAACCTTTGGGCATCGACCGTGATTTTTTGTGGCCATTTTACGGAAGGCGCAAAAACATTCCCTGCCTCGGTGTGTGAAAATGAAAGCAAAGGCCACTGGTATTATCGTCAGCTTTTGGGTTCGGGTAACTTTGAAGGCGGACGGGCACTTCATATTCTGAGTGGTCATTTGAGTTATCAGATTGAGCATCACCTGTTTCCGGATATCCCTGCTCACCGTTATGCAGAGATGTCGCCTCGCGTACGTGAAATCTGCGAGGCTCATGGTTTGCCCTACAATACCGGAAGCTTCTGGAGTCAATATAAAACGGTGCTCAAACGCATAATTCGTTTTGCGCGTAAACCTGCGACCGCTCCCGACCTATCGATGACGACGGCTTAGGATTTGCGGTTGGATTGATTAAAGTTGGGTGAAAGTGCCAGATTCTTTGCGACAGAATTTGATATAAAGTGTGTTGTTGTAACTCTTTAGTCGTTAAGCTGAATGCACCTGTTTATAGCGCCGCTTAACCAAAATTAAACCTACTTTGTTCATATTATGAGGAAAATGCGATGAGCTGGTTGAATCAACTTGAGGTTATCAAAGATACACTTCAGACGGCGGTCGATACCACCGTTACCCGTATTGAAGAAATTCATATTGCCATTGCCAATATGCCTTTGGAGCAGTTGGAAAAGAATGGCATGACAGCCATAGAAAAAACGAAAGCGAAGGAGCGCCAGCAGGAGTTGATCAGTGCAATTTATGGCACGATCCGTTCGGTCAACGCCAAAGTGGGCGAGTTAGCGTCTGATTTGTTTGAAGCACTGGAAGATGGGCAATTTGCCAGCCAGGTGCATAAAGAGCAAGAGGCGGCAAAAACCGCTACTCAGGCTAAAAGCGAAGTGGCTCCAGTGTCTGATGAGGCTGCCGCTGCAACTGTGGCCGAGCCCTCGTCCTCAGAAGAAGTTGTGACTTCTGCGGAGGTGTCTGCGCCGGTGGCAGATTCAGTGGTTGAACCGGAAGTACCGAGTGCAAACAGTGACGCGGTGACACCTGTGGTAGAGAGCGCATTGGCGGCACAACCCGAAGTCGACGCGCCAGTCGCGAAATCCACACCCAAGGCAACAGTCAAAAAGAACACCAGAAAAGGCGCTTAAGCTCCAGCCCGGGTAAGCCTGTCCGGCGATTCCCATAGTCACCCGGGCGGGTAAACGTGCTCTCCGTTAAAGGTATTCCGGAGAGCATGATTGCCTTGTCACTTCCGCTGTGTTTTTGTGGCAGCTGCTTTCTGACCTTCCTCGCATTACTCGACGCACTTTAGTCAAATGGTGCGGCAGTCAGATGCACATACTGCGGTTAGCGGACTACATAAGCTTACCTAATAGAACCAATCCCTATAAAACTGTCATGAATTTGTCATGGTGGAGGCGCGACACTAGCCTTTTTTGAAATGACTGAATTCGTCTTATGAAAATTGCCACGCTGACACGATTAAACTCGGTACTTCTCATACTGCTTGCCTTGGGATTGGGCGGTGCATCCTGGCTGGGCGTCCAGTCGCTGAAATCGCCATTGGAAAAAATGGATACGATTTCTGCTCTTGAGGCACGTATTAACCAAGGGGTAGTACAAGTCATTGGCCACTACCTGGGTTCGGGAAATGCGTTGCAGTTGGCTGAGGCCGAGGCTGAAATTGATACGCTGCTGGAGGATCCTTCCCTTTCGGCCGGTGAATTGATGCGTCAGGCACTTGTAGAGTTCAAAGCTTTTCTGGCTACCGAGGCGAGAGCGGCCGGTAAGCTTTCAGGCAACGAAATGGCGTTATTGTTCCAGAATGAGCGCGATACCCGTGACGAGTTGGGTCGTCTGTACGACTATAGTGAAGCGGCGACTGAGGCCCAGTTCGCTTTAGCCGGGCAGTACAGGAAGCTCATCTTGAATCTGCTCATGCAGATGCAGGATCGCTCCCTGGCAACGCAGCAATATCTGGTAAACCAACAACATAATTTGGTAAACCAGCAGCATGATTTGGTAAGCCAGCAGCGTGCGCTCCAGGTTCGGGATGCAGGCACGGCCGTGAGCACGCTTAACGACGCTATGTTGAATGTGTTGGATGAGCTAGCCAGTTTGCCAAGGTTGGGCATTATGATGCAGGCCGAGACCGATGAGTTTGCGCTCATGCTTGGCCGGTCAGATGAGGCTCCGGCCTTGGAGAAAGCCGATGATATTTTGGCTAACCTTCAATCACTGATACAGCGCTATCCCCTGGAGGTTGCGAACACACTGAAAATGAAAGCCAGATTGAAGTCGAGTCATGACAGGATTGCGCGATTTGTTTCTCTGATTGAAGCTGGGAACGCGTCGGCTCGAAGCGAAGTCAACCAGCATTTTGACCACGTAATCGGGACCATGGAGCGAGGGATGGTAATAGTACTGGTACTGTTGGTTTTGTTCTCCATGGTGGTCGATATCGTACAGCGCAAAGTGGCAAAAGGTATCCGTGAGCTGGTGCCTTTTCTATCGGTATATGCCAAAGGTGATCTGCGCGAGGCTGTCAACATGCAGGCCCGAACTGTTGAGTTTAAGGCACTCCGAGACTCGGCGAATACGTTACGGGACAATCTCGCAGACTTGATTCTTAAAATAAAATTCAAGTCGGGATTGGTTGTGCAGGAAGGGCAGCAGGTTCAGGCAGCGTCAGAAGAGGTTAACCAGAAAATGGTCCAACAGCTTTATGAAACCACGCAAATAATGACGGCCATGAGTCAGATGACCAGTTCTTTTAACGAGGTGGCAGAACGCGCCGCAGACGCCGCCATTTCTGCCAGTGATGCCGATCAGGCCACGTCTCATGGATTGATTCTGCTGGATGAATCGGTAGCAGAAGTGGAATCGCTGGCCCGACAGGTAGACATAACGGGTCATGCTATTAGGGAGCTTGCCGCCCGTGCGGGCAACATTGGTGCGGTTTTGGAAGTTATTAAATCGATTGCCGAGCAGACCAACTTGCTCGCACTGAATGCCGCGATTGAAGCCGCAAGAGCGGGCGAATATGGACGTGGCTTTGCGGTCGTTGCTGATGAAGTGCGTACGCTGTCGATGAAAACTGCACAGTCAACCACCGAAATACGGACGATCATTGAAAGCATTCAGTCGGTCACGGCCCGCTGTGTCGACAGTGTAGAGGTTCAGAGTGTACTGGCTGGCGCGACACAGCAGAAAAGCCGGCAAGCCAGCCTTGCCTTTGCTGACATCGGGCGTGCGGTTTCCAGTATCCGTGATGTGACGACTCAGATCGCAACCACGACAGAAGAACAGGCGGCGGTTGCACAGGATATTCATAGCAATGTACAGCGCATTAATCATATTTGTGAGATGACACGAAATTCCTCAACCGAAACCGCCAGGAAAAGCCTGCGCCTTCAGGAAGAGAGTGCCGAACTGCAAGGCGCTATCAGTTTGTTTTTAACTGCCTGACGCTTTCGCACATGGTACCGGTCAGAGCCTAGTGGTGGCGTGCGTGTCGTTTCGCTTGCCACCATTGAATCAGATAGAACAACGTTGCCCCGATCAGGCCGCTATAGAGACAAAACTGATGGAGCGCTTCGATAGATGTCCAGCCTAAGAGAAAGTGAGCGTCACTGAAAGGAAACCAGGGGCTCATGTCTGAGTGCATGATGCTGTCCAGCACGACGTGACTGTAACTTCCTACAAACGCACTGAAAAAAACGACCGGCCAAGTAATGATTGAGGAGGAGGGGAGATGAGGCAGGCGCATTAGACGCAAACCCCATTCGGCGAGGTGTTTACCTGTGAGCGCCGCAATTAAGGCAATCAGACTGGCTCCAAGGTAGGTGTGAGAGAACCCGTGAAGTTGCCCTTCTCCGGTAATTATTGCCAGCAAAGGCTGTAAATCCATCAAGATTTGAGTCCAGCCAAACAAGGTCAGACTGAAACTGCCTTGAAGTAAGGCTTTGACCAGCATTCCTGGCCCCATATGGAGCGGTGTAAAAGGCATTTGAATGTCTCTGTTGAAAAAGCATTCCGGAACTAATTAGCCTATAGTATTAGAGTAATACAGGAATACAACCGGTCAGCGTGGGTATTGCTTATCGACGCTTGATGAGGGAGTAGGGTGAAGTGACAAATTCAGATGATGCCGCAGCAAAAAAAACCTTAGGAACCGCTGATTAATTTGATTTCTACATTTTGGCGACGAGTCTTGATCATTTTTTAAAATCCGTCGCCCAAAATATCGGCTTTATGGCCATATTTTTATCAATCTGTCGATTGATTTACTCCCTTTGAGGCTTTTTCAGCCCTCAGAACGCAACTTTTCCATCTACTCCCAATGCGCGCCGCGCCAGTACCAGGTTCGCCAGAGCAAATAGACTGAATAACTGAGCGGTATTCTTTTCCAGGCCTCGATATCTCGCCTTGCGATGCCGAAACAGGTTCTTCACTACATGAAAAGGGTGTTCCACTTTGGCGCGGATACTGGCCTTGATCTTCTCAACCTTCTTTACCAAGTCCTTTTTCTCGCCATCCTCCATGGTCTTGACCTGCCCTCGTTTTTTCGCCACATGCCACTGAATATTCTTGTTAGCCACCTCGGGGCGCTTCTCGATACCTACATAGCCTGCATCAGCATAAACCTCTTCGCCTTCCGTACCTTGTAACAATTTGTGGGTGACAGAGATGTCTGCTTCGTTGGCCGCAGTGCCTTCCAGGCTATGAACCAATCCGTAGGCGGCATCCACGCCAATATGCGCTTTCATGCCAAAGTACCACTGGTTACCTTTCTTGGTTTGGTGCATTTCCGGATCGCGCTTCTTGTCCTTATTTTTGGTGGATGACGCTGCTGCGATAATGGTGGCGTCTACTATGGTGCCTTCGCGCATCACCATTCCACGCTCATGCAAACTGGTATTGATCTCTCTAAACAGTGTCATGGTCAGTTTGTGTTTTTCCAACCAGTGGCGGAACTTCAACAACGTCGTCGCGTCCGGTACGGATTCATGGGACAAATCGATTCCCACAAAGGCTTGCAGTGATTGGCTATCATAAATGGCATCTTCCAATGCTTCATCGGCGAGCGCATACCACTGTTGCAGAAAATAGATCCGCAGCATTCGCTCCAGGCCCACCGGAGGACGACCGCGGCCACCCTTTGATTTCGGAAAATACAGGGGCACCAAGGCATCCAATAGCCGTTGCCATGGAACCAGTGTTTCCATCTCCATGAGAAAACGCTCTCGACGCGTAGTCTTTTTCTTGCTGGAAAATTCTGCTTGGGAGAAGGAAATTTGGCTCATAGAGGACAACTAATAGTGGTGAATGTGGGTGCTTATTTTATAGACAGTCTGGCATCAAGGGAATTAATCAGTGTTTCCCTAAGATAAATTGGACAACTACTTGACCAGTCGGATGCATTGAGCGAGAGGTTTACCTTTCCTTGCCGAATAGTTCTAACGTCGTCAAATGAGTACCCTACACTTGTTAACGTTTCTTCAATTTGATGCGATGAGACTTCAGTAGACAACGAAAGTACTAGTTCGCCATCGTTCATAGTTGGCGAACTTTCACTTAAGGTGAGTGAGCATTATGTCAGTCAGGGTAACCTGATCAATGGTCAATGGCGCTCGGGTCGAGGAGATGAGCTGTACTCGGTTTGTCCGGCCACTCAAAAGAAAATCTGGTTAGGCTCGGCGGCCGATGCAGTAGACGTGGATCGTGCGGTGGGCGCGGCGCGTACCGCATTTCCTGGCTGGGCACGAACGCCGTTGAATGAGCGTATTGCGTTGGTGCAGCGCTTTGCCGAATTGCTGAAAGAAAACCAGGAAGCGTTGGCTTTTACCATTGGCCAGGAAACCGGCAAACCTTTGTGGGAGTCACGCACCGAAGTCACGGCCATGATCGGCAAGGTGGCCATTTCGGTGGCGGCTCATGCACACCGCACCGGTACAGAGGAAAGCGATGTGGCCGCCGGACACGCCGTATTGCGCCATCGGCCTCACGGCGTAGTGGCGGTATTTGGCCCCTACAATTTTCCGGGACACCTGCCAAACGGGCACATTGTGCCCGCAGTAATCGCCGGTAATACGGTGGTATTCAAGCCCAGCGAACTGACGCCGTATGTGGCGGAACAAACCCTGAAACTGTGGGAGCAGGCGGGTTTGCCCGCGGGTGTGATCAATCTGGTTCAGGGCGAAAAGGAAACCGGGGTGGCGCTGGCAGGGCATCCGGGCATTGACGGCCTGTTCTTCACCGGCAGTTCTGCCACCGGCCATTTGCTGCATAAACAATTTGCCGGTCAGCCGGAAAAAATTCTGGCACTGGAAATGGGCGGTAACAACCCATTGATCATCGGCCCCATCGACAACCTCAAGGCCGCCGTTCATCACACCCTGTTTTCGGCCTTTGTGTCGGCCGGGCAACGTTGTACTTGTGCCCGCCGTTTGTTTGTGCCCGTGGGTGAAGATGGCGACCTGTTTTTGAATGTGTTGGTCGATGCCACGCGCCGCCTGAAAGTTGGGGCGTTTGATGCCGACGACCAGCCCTTTATGGGGTCGCTGGTGTCGGTGGCTGCCGCCAATCATATTTTGGCGGCACAAGAGGCCTTGCTCCAGCGGGGTGGCACCAGCCTGGTTCGAGTCAAAAGCCTGAAAGACGCCAGCGCGTTGTTGTCGCCCGGGATTATCGACGTGACGGGTCTGGAAGACCTTCCCGATGAGGAGTATTTCGGGCCGTTATTACAAGTGATTCGTTACCGTGATTTTGATGAGGCGCTGGCGCAGGCGAATCAAACCCGTTATGGCCTGTCGGCCGGTTTGATCGGCGGTGACCGCGCACTCTATGAGCACTTCCTGCTGAATATCCGTGCCGGTATTGTGAACTGGAACAAGCCGCTCACCGGCGCCAGTAGTGCCGCGCCCTTTGGTGGCGTGGGTGCCAGTGGTAATCATCGTCCGAGTGCTTATTATGCGGCCGATTATTGTGCGTATCCGGTCGCGTCACTGGAAGATGAACAGGTCAGTTTACCGGCACAGTTGTCGCCGGGTATGTCGCTTTAGCAGGGGAAATTCATGAAGGCTTACGAAGTCAATTTTGATGGTCTGGTGGGGCCGACTCACAACTACAGCGGTTTATCCTACGGCAATGTCGCGTCCCAAAGTAATATTCGGCAGACCTCAAATCCTCGCGAAGCGGCCCTGCAGGGGCTTGCGAAAATGAAGGCCCTGCACGACATGGGCTTTAAGCAGGCCGTCTTGCCGCCGCAAGAGCGGCCGTGTGTGGATACATTGCGAGCCTTGGGTTTCAGCGGTTCCGACAGCGATGTGATTCGCCAGGCGGCCAAGGCCGAACCGGTGATATTGGCCGCTGCCAGCTCGGCGTCGTGCATGTGGACGGCCAATGCTGCAACGGTATCGCCCAGTGCCGATACGTCGGATGGCCGAGTGCATTTTACCGCCGCTAACCTGAACGCCAAGGTGCATCGGGCGATTGAGCACCAAACAACATCCCGTATTTTACAGGCGATATTCAAGGACCCGGCGCACTTTGCCCATCACCCAGCTCTGCCGGGCGTGTCCCAGTTTGGTGACGAAGGCGCCGCCAACCACACCCGTTTTTGTGCGGATTATGGTGCCACTGGCATCGAGTTTTTTGTTTATGGTCGTGAGGCTTTTCGCGAGGGCGCGCAGGAGCCGAAGAAATACCCGGCCCGACAAACCCTTGAGGCCAGTCGCGCGATTGCCCGTTTGCACGGATTAAAAAACAAGCAGGTGGTGTATGCCCAGCAGAATCCGGCCATGATCGACGCCGGTGTTTTTCATAATGACGTGATTTCCGTCGGCAACGGTCGTGTGCTGTTTTATCATGAGCAGGCCTTTCTGGATACCGATCAGGTGTTAAGCGAACTCGACAGCAAGCTCGTGGCAACAGGGGCTCAGGGCTTGATACCCGTTTGTGTGCAGAGTGATCAGGTATCGGTGGCCGATGCCGTTCGCTCCTATCTGTTTAACAGCCAGTTACTGAGCAGGCCCGATGGCTCTATGGCCTTGATTGTGCCGGGAGAATGCCGGGAGATGGACTCGGTGTCGAGCTACCTGGATGCTTTGGTCGCGATGGATAACCCGATTCAGTCGGTGCATACCTTCGACTTGAAACAAAGCATGAAAAACGGTGGCGGCCCGGCCTGTTTGCGTTTGCGAGTGGTGTTAAACGAGGCTGAACTGGCGCTGGTAAAACGTCAGGTGCTGATGTCGGAGCAGCTTTACACTGTGCTTACCGATTGGGTTAACCGGCATTATCGTGATCGTATGGCGCCGGAAGATCTGGCCGACCCCGCGCTGCTGGACGAATCCCGAACCGCCCTGGACGAACTGACTCGCTTGTTGGGCATTGGCCCGGTGTATCCGTTCCAGAAAAACGGTCATTAATATAAAACCGCACTACTCGCGCCAGCAGGGCTTGTTGACCTCTTCGAGCACGTCGGCGCGGGTAAATCCCATATCCTTCATTTCGTAAGCACTTAATCGGGCCAGTGCCTGACGTTGTCGGTATCGCTGGTGCCAACGTTTTATTCGTTGCAGTAAGCAGTGTGCGCGAATCAATGTGTTCTGCATCCATGCTTGTGCTTTGTTGAATGGTCTGTCGATCTGTTGCCTGTGATCCAGTGTGTTCAACGATATTTTCATGGCGCCTCCTCAAATAATCTCTCGTTTTTGCTTGCTCTTTATTCAAACGTCGAGTGGCTTTGTATTCCAATCGTGATTTCTGATGGGGGGCATTTGAAATTGTGATGGCCTTTTAAGGGGGGATCGGGTTCAATGGTTTCATAAAGGAGGAAAGCCATGGATTTGAATCATCTGAAAACCTTTGTGGTGGTGGCCGAAGAAGCCCATTTGACGAGAGCCGCCGAGCGTTTGTTCACCAGTCAGCCGGCGGTAAGTGCGCAAATCAAGGCGCTGGAAGAGGCGCTGGGTTTGTCGCTGTTTGATCGAACCCCGAAGGGCATGCGCCTGACGCAGGCCGGTGAGCGATTATTGGCCCAGGCCCAAGGCATTCTGGCCGCCGCTGGCGATATGTTGAGCGAGGCAAAAGCACTTAAAGGTGCCGTTATGGGCGATTTGAAACTGGGAGTGAATTCCGATTGTGGTTTTTTACAGATTCCAGGGTTAATGGCCGCCCTCCGGGAGCATCATCCCAACGTGCATCTCACCATCGAAAACAGCATGTCGCCGGATATTCTTAACGATATTCGCAAGGGCCAACTGGATGGCGGCTTTTTCTTTGGCGACGGTAATACACTCGATTTGCAGGTGGTTCCACTGGCCGATGTGCCTTCGGCCATATTGGCACCGGTGGCCTGGGCCGACCGTTTTGAACATGCCTCACAGGATGATCTGTGTGGGTTGCCGTGGATTTATTCGTCGGAGCGCTGCCCTTTTATTCAGATTGTTGAAGCCATGTTTGGTGAGCGGGCCGAAGACCTGACCAAGGTGGTCTACGTGAATAACGAGGACGCCATGCGTGAGTTTGTACGCAGCGGCAACGGCATTGCCTTTTTACGTGCCGACGACGCCGACCGCGCCGTTGATGAAGGCTGGGGCGTTCGTTGGACGGGCGTAACTCCTCCGATCCGCTTGAGTGTGGCCACGCAGGCCCGACGTTTTAGCGAGCCGCTGATTAAAGCCTGGCTCGAACAACTGCAGGCGCTCTGGCCGCAAGCAGATCAGGGCTTATTGGCCAAGCAATCGGCTTAAGGTGTTGATTCCTTGTTCCCGGTCGGTGGTACGGGTATTGGCAAAACCCAGTACCAGACCACGCTTTTCCGGTGGTGTCAGATAATAAAAGGACAGCGGTGTACTGCCAAAACCGGCGTTTTTGAAGGCCTGACTGAGTGCTTTGTCATCTATCGGTTGCGTATCGTTTGAATGAGTTTCGATGGCCAGATGCATTCCGGCGCTGGCGGCAATGGATGAGGCTAGGCCATTTAGCCGGGTATCGATCAGCGTCTGCAGATGCTGCCACTTTTCCTGATAAATCAAACGCATTCGGCGCAGGTGTCGAACAAAGTGCCCCTCTTCAATAAAGTCGGCCACCACCGCCTGGGTCAATGTTGGCGATTCTCCCCCCATATAACTTTTGGCCTGAATAAATACATCCACCAGGGCTTTGGGCACCACCAGATAACCCAGGCGTAGCGCCGGAAAAAGGACCTTGCTGAAGCTACCCATATAAATGACCGGGGTATGCTCGGCCATGCCCTGTAATGCCGCAATCGGTTTTTGAAAAAAGTGAAACTCGCTGTCGTAATCGTCCTCGATGAGCCAGGTGCGGTGGCGTGAGGCCCAGTCAAGTAATTGCAAACGTTCCGATGCCGACAGAATGCCACCCAAGGGATACTGGTGTGTGGGGGTAAGGTAAAGTAGGCGCGCCTCAACGCTGTTGTGTGACAGCTTATCAACATCCAGGCCGTGTGCACCCAGTGTACAAGGAATGAGATTGGCCATTTGCGTGAGAAAGGCTTTGCGAGCGCCAACGTAGCCTGGATTTTCCACTAGAACCGAATCGCCGGGATTTAAAAAGACCTGCGCGCACAAGGCAATGGCCTGCTGGGCACCCTGGGTAATGATGATTTGTTCGGGGTCGCAGCGAACGCCTCTTGAGGCGGCAAGATAGCCGCAAAGTGCCGTGCGTAACGGCGCATACCCCTGATGCCCGTGGTAGCCCAGCAGGCGCCGTCGATCCTGGTGTCGGCGTTGCAAACGGTTCCAGATCGGAAGCGGAAAGGCCGCCAGGTCGGGAACGCCGGGGGTAAAAGGCAAATCCTGACCGTGCTGGAAAAATGGCTGTTGTTGCAGGTACTGCGCAAAGTCCGAAAGGCTGGGTGTGATGTCGGTTGCGGTCCAGTCGGTTCGGGGCAGGGCTTGGCTGTGTTTGGGGAGTTCATCCGAAACGTATACGCCGCTCCCCGGTCGGCTTTGCAGGAAACCTTCGGCCTTGAGCTGGGCCAGTGCCAAATTGACCGTATTTCGGCTGATGCCCAGCTCAGTCGCCAGTGCTCTGGATGCGGGCAGGCGTGTGCCGGGTAGCAGACGGCCTGAGCAGATGTAGTCGGCGAGCTGTTGGTAAAGCTGTTTTTGTAAGGGCTGAGTGTCGTCAAACGTCAGCGATGAGAGTGCCGGGCTTTGCAAATTGGTTCCATCCTTTAGATAAAACTGGATCTTTTTGTGATGCCAGTTGGTCAGGCACAATCATAGCGTGTTGTGGCTTTCGGGTGAAATGATCTGTGGTTATCGGTGCGAGGATGCCCCTCGCTACCGAAAAAAATCGCAGACACAAAATCGCCAGAAGCGATATGAGATGGTTTGTATGACAGGAGCAAAAAGAGATGGATAACGAGAGTCAAACTGAGTTTGCGCACAGCGCGCACAGTACGGTCAAACGTGTGGCGAAGCGAGGCCGTTACGACAAAGCGCTGGTTTATCAGTTGGTGGATGACGTAAAACTTGGACATATGGGCTTTGTGGAAAATGGTCGTGCCATTGTCATTCCCATGACTGTTTGGCGAGTCGATGAGTATCTGTATTTTCATGTCGCCAACAAAAGTCGTTTACAGCGTCATTTGGAGGCAGGTGCCGAGTTTTGTCTGTCGTTTGCCGAATATCAGGAGTGGGTGTTTGCCAAGTCTGCTTATCACCACAGTGCCAACTATCGATCGGCGGTATTGTTTTGCACAGGTGAAAGAGTGCTGGACGATGTCGAGTTTGATCGAGTGTTCGCCAGCGTCATCAACCAGATGGAGCCTGGACGTTGGGAGAATGTGAGAGCACCCAACACGCTGGAGAGAAAGGCCACGGCATTAATGAAACTGACCGTTCTTGAAGGATCTTACAAATCCCGAAACGGAGGCCCCAATGAAGAGCCTGAAGATATGGCACTGCCGGTGTGGCATGGTACGAAGCCGGTTTGTCCTTATTCAGCCGGGTGAGCTGTTTGTTTCACGGCTGATGCAAACGTGCAGACATTGTGAAAATTTTGCAAAAAGTGGCCAGAATTTCCATTAATAAGTAGATTTACCTAATTTTCGCCGATATTCTTGCGCCTGTTTTTAAATGATCTCGATCAAGAGTGCGGCGCATGAATCATCACTTCAAATCACTACTGTCTGTTGGAGCACTGGCTTTGGGAAGCATGAGTGTTCATGCGACTCCATTATCGGACGCCGAGGTGCTGGCAAACTGGCAGCCAGAGGCCGATTTTATTACCAACTACAACACCGCAAACTGGGTATCGTCACCCTATGGAGTGCACAGTGGCGGAAATGTTTTTGGCGCTCTGGTCAGCGATTTTGTAACAACTGGAGATTTCCAGTTTACAGCACAACTCACCGCTTCTGGTGATAACGATTATATGGGGCTGGTGTTTGGTTGGCAGGACATGGATAACACCTATGCTCTGGGCTGGGGTGGCGGCGGTGTCGGTGTTTATAACGGCATCACTCTTTATCAGGAATCCTTGGGTGTAAAAACTTTACTAGATGATTATGACGTATTCTGGCGTTCTGGTGCGTCATATGATTTTTCGGTTGGGTTGTCAGGAAGTACGTTATTTTACTCGGTTGTAGATGCGGGTTCTTTGGTTTATCAGGGGCAGTTGAGTGGTGTGGCGCCGATAAATGGTCGAGTCGGTTTTTCGGTGGCTTCCCAGTCGGCCTATTTTGTTTTTGATCAAGCCAGCTATTTGACCGGAGCGTCTGCAGTTCCGGTGCCTGCCGTGTTTTTGCTACTGTTGACAGGCGCCGGTATGGGGTGGTTAGCGGGACGCTGGAAGCGGCAATAATTGCACATTTCCGCCGAGTTGAGGGTAATTTGTAAAGCTGGATTGGTATTGGCTTTCAAGGCTCGTGGTTGCATCGTTTTGTAAGTCTGCCTGAGTGTTGAAGGGGTGAGTCCAGGCGAAAACGTAAGGTGATACCTGACTTTGGGTCGTGATGCCCAGATGAGCCAGTGAATCGGGCGCTTCGGTGAGCAGATATGCGTTTGAGCCCAGTCCGCTCAGTGTTTGCAGTGCATGGTAGTCCAGAGTGTAACCTGCCTCTGGTAAGTAGGCCGAAAGCATGCTCAGGGGAGCGAGTGCAAAATGTGTGTAGAACGCAGCCAGGTGTCCGCGCGCCAGTTCATTGGGTAAGTAGTATGTGCCGCTGATAGGGTCGAAATAGGCTTGATTGGTCGCGTGTAAAAGCATTGAATAGCCCCAGTCAGTCATCGTGCGTTGCTGGTTGATCAGCCCGGTGGCGGCCACGGCCCAGGCGGCCCAGTAGTCGTGGTTGTTGGTTCTATTTGGCGTGATGTAGCGTCGCTCATCGTAGTCGTTAATGATCTGATTGGCGATCTGATCGAGCCATTGAACGGTCGTGGTCGGTAGTGTTTCGGCGGTTTGTGTTTTTAACAGCGTGGATGCGATAGATGATAGTGCCCAGACCCGAATAGCCTTGCCGGTGCTGGTGCTGTCAGTGGATGTCAGGGCGTTGGATGAGGCCCAGGCGGTTAGCCATTCGTTCAGGCAGGCACTGGCAATCAGAGCATTACTTGTGTTCGGCTTTGTCAGGTAATAATCGCCAAAGTAGCTGATGCCTGAAGAAAATCGGTTGATATGTTGCTGGATTTTCAGGGAGTTGGCGTCAACGTCTATTTCGGTTGAACGACTTGGATCATTGGGATCATATTTGCTGTTCACATTTAGTGCGCTAGTGAACGGTATTGGTGCGGTATACGGACATTTTTTCGACTCTTGTTCTTGGGTGCCAGCCAAGGCAGATAGAGAAAAAATCAAGGATAGAACGCTTGCCAGAACGTGTTTTGAGCACATGTCTTAAATCCCTTTCGTTGAGTAGTTTAAGTGTATGTTACTGATTTTATTCAGTGTTGTGATGACTGAATTTGTAGCGGATTCGAAGTCGTAAGTTTCGAAGTGTTGCGAAATGTTGTCGGTACACGTTTGAAGTTGAAACAAATGTGCAAGGCAGGTTTTTGATTTGATTGGCGTTCGCTGTAAGCTTGGCTAAATTTATAAGATATTGTTATTGAAGAATATTTTATTTAAGGCGTGTTTATTGCATAATGCGCTGCAATTCTGGTTTGTTGCAAAATGTAACGTGGCGTTACTAAATGTATCGTCGGTGTCGGTTTTGTCGGCATGTATCGCTTAGATCAGCGTCCTTACTCGGCCACAAAAAAATCGACCTGCACCGGACTATCCCGAGTGAGGCCGCTGCATCTACTGGTTAAATTGCCAGCCACCTTATTCGAAGCCTCGATACCAATCTATGGAGATTTGAGGTCGTCGAACTTACCACAAAACTTCGGTCATGACAGCCTGACCGTTAACAAACCAAGTCTGCATCGCACTTTATCTTTCGTCAACGCTTTTTTCAGGCACAACAATGCCCACCGCCTTAACGCCATGTATTTCTTTCCGTTAGTGGGTCGAACGCTTGCTCGTTTCCTCTCCATGATGGATTGGCAAGCCACAGGTACTACAGGCGAGTCGGATGCCTTTGCCTTGCAGATATAATTGCCAATCCAGTGGCACTCGCGCCCGCACCGGTTTTTGCTTCAACTGTTTACGGGCAGCATTCAGTTTTTTTCGCTGAGTGGCGGTGTACAGTCCGCTATAACGACTACTCTGCTTTCCTGGCAACGGAACGTGTTGCACAAAATGCTGTATAAACGCTTCGTGTGTCAGCTTCCGTTTTTCGCGTCGCCCCGTCTGATGAGACTGGTAACTAAAGATTAAGTCGTTCTCCGTGATTGACCGAATCTGCTGATTTCGAAAAGGCCCGCCTTTCACGTAGCGCGCCAGATATTTAGCCACGCCTTGAGCGTGCTCATAACGTTTGCAAAAATGCACCACCCAGGCCTGTCGCCCCTGTTGATTAAACAGCGCCTCTATCTGATGTTTCTGTTTGTCTGCCGGTAACACCAGGGTGCCTTGTGCTAATGCTGCCTTGAGCAGGGCCAATAACTTTCCACGAAATACCATCATGACCGGCTTTTGGGGAAACAGACTGTCTTTTTTCGGCACAACCCATTGCCCTTGGGCATCCAGTCCACCATGACTGATCAGCATATGGATGTGGGGATGCAGGGACAGGTTGCGTCCCCAGGTATGCAAAACAGACAGGACGCCCGGTGTCGCTCCCAGGTATTTGGGATCTTTTGCAAAGAGTTTGATCGTGTCCTGTGCGGCTTTGAACAAGAGGCCTGACAAAAGTGCCCGGTTATATTGCCAGAGTCCGTTCAAGACGGACGGAATGGTAAATATCACGTGATGGTGGGGACAGTTCAATAAAATGGATTGTGTGTTACGCAGCCACTCTTCGCTCGCCCGCCCCTGACATTGCGGGCATGCTCTATGTTTGCATGAGTTATACCAGACACCATTCACATGCCCGTTCGGGCAATACTGGGTATGTCCACCCAGTGCTTGCGTCCGGCAGACCGACAGGCGATCCAGTGCTTTATGTTGATAGACCGGGAGTCTGACCTGCTTCCTGATTTTGGGCAGGTGCTGACTCAACAATCCTTGTAGCGTCTTCGTTTCCATGAACGAAGTTATAGCACTATACTGTTTATTTTTACAGTATATTTTGGATTGGCAGGTCGTTAATAAGGGTGCTATCTTTGGTTGGTCTTCCCCAGGCTTTGCCTGGCGAATTTAACAGGGGTTTTAAAGGATAGATATTGGAGATCACTCGACGTGGAAATTAGTATTTTTGGACTTGGGTATGTAGGGACTGTTTGTGGTGCGTGTTTGGCGAAAAGCGGCCATCGCATTGTTGGCGTTGATGTCAGTGATCATAAAGTTGAGCTGATCAATTCGGGCCGTGCCCCGATCGTTGAGGCCGGTTTGCCTGAGTTGATCGCCGAAGTGGTTGAAGCCGGGCGTTTGAGTGCGTCTCAAGACTCAATGAGCGCCGTGCTTGAAACGGAAGTATCTATTGTTTGTGTTGGAACGCCAAGCCGGGATGACGGGAGTCTTGATACCCGGTATCTGGAGCAGGTTTGCCATGAAATCGGGACAGCTTTGAAAGAAAAGGCTGATTACCACCTGGTGGTGATTCGCAGCACGATCCTGCCGGGTGCGGTTATGGAGGTTCTGCTGCCGATACTGGAACGTGAGTCTGGCAAGAAAGCAGGTGTTGATTTTGGCTTGGCCATGAATCCGGAATTTCTACGCGAGAGTACGGCTATTGCGGACTTCTATGAGCCGGAAATGACCGTCATCGGTGAGTTTGATAAGCGTTCGGGTGATATTCTGGAAAACCTGTACGCGGGTATCGAGGCACCCATTGTTCGCCAAAGCATTGAAGTGGCGGAAATGATCAAATACACCTGTAACGTTTGGCATGCCACAAAAGTCAGTTTTGCCAACGAAATAGGCAGTATTGCCAAGGCCGTCGGTGTTGATGGTCGTACCGTGATGAAAATTGTCTGCGAAGACAAAAAGTTGAATATTTCGTCTTACTATATGCGTCCAGGCTTTGCTTTTGGTGGCTCCTGTCTGCCAAAGGATGTTCGTGCGCTGACCCATCTGGGGCGCCACCTGGATGTCGAGATGCCGTTGCTTGATTCATTGATGGAGAGTAACAAGTCTCACATTACCAAGGGTTACAAACTCATATCCTCCTTTGGTAAAAAGAAAATCGGCTTCTTCGGCATTAGCTTTAAAGCCGGTACTGATGACCTTCGGGAAAGTCCGTTGGTGGATCTGGTTGAGAAGCTGTACGGCAAGGGATACCAAATCAAGATATACGATAAGAACGTTGACTACGCTCGTCTGCATGGTGCGAATCGCGATTATATCGAATACGTTATCCCGCACGTTTCGAACCTGTTGAACTCCGACATGTCGGCGGTCATTGATCATGCCGAAATAATTGTGATCGGTAACCCGGCAGAAGAATTCAAAACGCTGGTTCAGCAACAGTATCCTGACAAGATTGTTGTGGATTTGGTGGGCTTTATGGAAGGCACCACAGACGCATTCCAGAACGGTATTTGTTGGTAAGCTTGTTTGGCTGGTAAATAAAGGTTGTGACGTTGGTACATACGATGGAATTTCTGCGAAGTGTGTTTTCTCGCTCGAATGCCGAAAAATTCTTTGGCTGGTCGGTGCTGTTGAGTGTAATAGCACTGCTGGCGAGCTTTCTGGACTTCGCATATCTCGATCCTGACCATAAAAAGTTCCTGTTTTTTCTAGGTGCGGTCGGGATCTGGCGATATAGCAACGCGACAATGCATTACGTGCGAGGCATGTATTTTTTGCATTGGAAATTCCCTCGTATGCGCAAGGCTGTCGATGCCTTGGGGGATTCGGTATTACCGTCCCATGTCTATATGGTGGTGACCAGTTTCCGCATTCCGGCCGAGACAACCTACAAGGTATACCAGTCGGTATTTCGGGAGTCGCAGCGCGTCTCTGTGCCAGTTACGGTCATTGTCTCGATTGTTGAAAAAGGCGATGAGCGGCTGATTCGGGAAATCATGGAGAAAGAAGTGATTGATCCCGAACAGGTGCGTCTGGTGATTGTTCGGGCCCGGGGAACCGGGAAACGGGATGGTCTTGCACACGCCTTCAGAGCGCTGTCACGGCAAATGCCGGATGACGATGCCGTTGTTGGTGTGGTTGATGGAGACACTCTGTTGTTGCCGGGTTGCGTGGATAATGCCGTGAAGTTTTTTGGTTATCTGCCAACGGTGGGCGGCATTACAACCAACGAGCATTGTGAAGTGGAAGGCGGCAAGTTGGTGCGTGAATGGCACACCATGCGTTTTGTCCAGCGCCATATCAATATGTGCTCGATGGCGGTATCGAAGCGGGTGTTGACCATGACCGGACGTTTGTCGTTCTTTCGTGCCAGCGCTATGATTCAGCCGGAATTTATCAAAGATGTTGAAGCCGACTATCTCGATCACTGGCGTCTTGGACGTTTTCAGTTTCTGACCGGAGATGATAAGTCCTCCTGGTTCAGTTTGATGTCTCAAGGGTGGGATACGTTTTACGTACCTGACAGTGATACGTTAACGATTGAGCATCCGCCCGATGACAACTTTTTCAAGGCTACCCGCCAACTGATGTATCGCTGGTATGGTAATTCGCTCCGGCAGAATTTTCGTTCGGTGAAACTGTTGGGCTGGAAACGCCTGGGTTTGTTTACAACTTATGTCTTGTATGATCAGCGTGTATCCATGTGGACTTGTCTGCTGGGTTTAACGGCAACGCTGTGTGCGTCTTTGCTGTTCTCGTTTGAGTATTTGCTGGTTTATCTGTTCTGGATTGTGACGTCTCGTACCATTGTGACGGGGTTGTTTATTTTTTCCGGACATAAAATTGATCCCATGTACCCTCTGGCGCTGTATTACAACCAGGTTGTTGGCTCCGTTATGAAGGTGTACACCATGATGCACATGGATCAGCAAAGCTGGACACGACAAAAAACAACACTTGAAACAGGCAGTGCCAATTTTGACAAAGTCCTGAACCGATGGTCGTCGAAGGCCATGCTGTTCTCGGCAGTTTCTATTTTTTTCGGAGCGGTCGCGCTCCTGCTGGATATTTCGAATATAGCTAATTGAGAGTTGACACATGAGTACCCAATCCGGTTCGCCACTGAACGTTGTTCACGAAGCTATTGATGAGCGACAACATGTACGCACGAAATTGCGATCAATGGTCAGGTTAACGTTGAATGGAAAAAGCGTTGCTTGCGAATTGAATGACATATCCCTGGGCGGTATGTCTATATCAGCGTCTGAAGCGTTGGAAGTGGGGCAGGTCGTGCCGGTGGTCATTGAATTTGACTTCGAAAACTTTGATATCAATCTTGATGCGTCTGCCAAGGTCGTGTCATTTAAAAACGGCGCCTATGGCATGTCGTTTGTGGATATCGAGAAGAAAAAATCCGATACCCTTCGCTACATTATCTCGTCGTATTTATCTGGCGATGTGGTCAATGTTGACGGCGTTCTGAACGTGGTTCAACGTGAAAACCTGATCAAGCAACGCAAAGTCAAGGCGGATTCGAAGCGTAGCTTGGGTGATCGTCTAAAAGCGATTGTTGGAACCGCGCTGTATTTTTCTGCAGGCCTGGCCATTTTTTCGTTGCTGGCGTTTAAACTCTATCTGTATTTCTTCCGGGTTGACGCGTTGGATGCAACCGTAACGGCAGATACGTATCTGGTGCAAATGCCTGAAAACGGTTATGTATCTTACCTGCTTCCGGGCGGCACCCATAAGGTGGAAAAAGGGCAGGCCATTGCCTCTGTTTCAACTCAGCTGCATACCAACTTTAATACCGCCGATGATCTTCGTGCGTTATCTGAGATCTCGGAAACCGACTTGCAAACCCTGATGGGCAAGGCTTTTGTGGAAACAACCATAACCAGTCCCTGTGACTGTGTGGTTCAGTATGTAGATAAGCCTTTATCCCGTTATGCCTATAAAGACCAGCCTTTAATGCATCTGTTTGGAGAGAGCGAGTCACCTTATGTTAAAGCGACGTTTCCGTTCACCAAAATCGACAAGTTAAACACCTTGCGATCTGTCTCCGTGCAGGTGTTAGGTCAGCCAAAGGCGATTCCGGGCGAAGTGGTGCGTTCGGAAGTTGATCGTGATACGCATATGCTTATTGTCTATATCAAGCCAGAAACTCCGATAGCGATGAGTGATTTCGGAAAACCAGCGGCCGTGTACATCGACACAGGATTTTCATGGATGCGAAGTACTCTGGTATCAGAAGCCATGGCTTTGGTTCCAGCTCGCTAACCACCTGCTTCGTGACGTTTCGAACAAGGAAATGGAATGCGCTTGATAGTTAACATGATTGTATTGTCACTGGTTTCCGGGGGGGCGATGGCTGCTATCCCTGAGCTGGAGGGCGGTATGGTGGATGTACGTTATCGCCTGTACCGTAACGCCCAGGACGATGTATTCAATCAGCTTGAGCGGCTGGTCGATAGTGGTTATCCGGATGCCCGGCTGACGCTGGCCGATCTGCTGGCGGAACGGGATGACATGGCCAGTGTGCAGAGGGCTGTTCAGTTATATAAACAATCATTCAATGAAGGATATGGGGTTGTCCGGGCGCTGTCTTCAATGGTGCAGCTGGTTGGCCAGTATCCAGGCATGGTTGACGAGGAGCGGGCGTTTTTTCAAGCATCTCTGCAAGGCTTTGCCTGGGCTCGTGATCCGGAAAGCGTACGGACAGTATTAGAGGTATTTCTGGTGTATCCGGCGTTGTTTGCGAATCATTCCATGGAATCACTCATCGCATTGCATGAGCGATCCTGTATCGAAAACTGTAATGGCACGCTATATCTGGCTGCTTATCGGGCCGAGTCTGGTGATATGGAGCAAGCGGAGTCCTTGTATTTTGAAGCGGCCAAGGTTTCTCCCAGAGCCGTTCGGCTTTATGCCAACTGGATCGAAAAGGGGGATGGCAAACTTGAGCGCCTGAAAACGTTTGCCGAGCGCCTGAAACCCTTTATTGAAGAGATGTCGCCGGGGGCTATTCAGCAGATTGGCTCGCGTATGCGTGCTTACAGTACCGAATATGATCGTGAAGTGATGTTCTGGTTCGACCAGGCGGCGCAGAAAGGCATTATTGGCGCGCGTATCAACAAAGTGCAATATATGCTTTCGTACCCTGACCACTATTCCTATCAGGAAGCTGAGGCAGAGTTTGTTCAGATACTACCGGTTGATCCGGTGCAAGGGCAGTTATTACAGGCATCCGCCCTGACTGTAAGGCAGTGGAAACATCTGAATCCGCCGAAAGCCCATCAAATTCTGACCGAGTTATATAACGCCGGACATACAGAAGCAACGCTGGGGCTGGGCGATTTATATAGCATGGGGGGGCTTGACGAGGTTGCCCAACGAAAGGCGATTGATATGTATGAGCAGGCCGCCGTAGCCGGTGCCTTTGTGGGCTATCAAAAAATTGCGGTCATTTATCGAAGTGGCCGTGGTATTTGTCACAGCAAGCCTTATGCACTGGCTTATAGCCGATTGGCGGGGAGTTACGACGAAGCATTGTCGGGTGATTTTATTCGTTCTTTAAGCGAAGAAATGAGCCCGGAAGAGCTGCAGCAGGCGGAAGTGCTTCATCTGGATTTACGTCGCCAGTATCACCTGGAGGCTCGATAAATGCATTTGAATTCTATTCGAGCCGGTTTGATGTGTTTGTTCTGTCCCGCACTTTCAGTTGCTGCTGATGCGGTGACACCCTCGGTGTTTGATCATTGGACTGCCACTCATAAGCTGACGTTGGAGGCGACCTACCTGGAATCGGATACACTGAATCCGACCCAGTCATTATCGCACAGCGTCAAATACGAAGGTTATTTCCGCTACTTCAATGGTGATGAAAACTGGCCGGATTGGGAGGTTATGTTGCGTCCCTGGCTGGTGAGTGCTGCGGAAGACCGGCAATTTCAGTTATTTTCAACCGGAGGAACTCAGTTCGAGGGTGAGTATGTTGAACTGAGAGAGTTTTATTATCAGCACAATCGTGTGTTCGGTGATCCCGCTTATACCTTGCGCATTGGCCGTCAACAGTACCAGGGTGATTATGGTTTATGGTGGGATGACAGCATTGAGTCTGTCAGCCTGGCATTTGACGAGACAAATATCGGGGGCTTTATCGCCTTAGGACAGAAATTTCACTCGTACAATGTGGGATTGGATGGCGATGTAAACGAGTTGTCTGCAGCCGAACGAGACATTTTTTATGTGTTTGGCGAGTTTTGGAAAGAGCCACGGGCAGGCTTGCGATACGGTGTCCGAACGGTCTACCAGTACGACGTGTCTGCCCCCAACGATAACTCGGACTTATCCGACTTTCACGGCGTAAAACTGGGTGGATTTATCCAGCAAAAGAATCCCGATCAAAGTCCGGGTTTCGACTATTATCTGGATGCGGCCGTGCTGACGGGCAAGCATCAGCACGTTAACAGTGGCGGACTCATCAATGACACTGTCAATACGTTCGGATGGCAGGTACTGGGCGAGGTGGGGTACTCGTTTGCTCAACCCGTCAGTCGCGATCGACTGGCCTTTCGCCTGGGTGTGACGGATAGCCCGGATAGTCGGTTTGGCGGCTCAAAACTTTTGGAAATTCAGTCTGACCGAGTGACGAATAATGGTCGTTACAGCACGTCTTTAGCGGGTTCGTTTCTGGATATTCGCTTCTCCAATATCTTGTTTGCTGGCGCCACGTATCGTCGCTTTGTGTCGGCGCGAAACAGCATAGAAGTGATGGTCTTTGATTTGTACCAGAGGAATAAGGATTTACCGTTATCTGCATCCATAGGTGATCGTTACGATAACGGTCTTGATACCGGAGAGGGTGATCACATCGGGCAATTGGTAGACGTGTTTTATTCGGGCCGGATATTCCCCTATGCCTACGAGCAGAAGCGTATCACCTTTGATTATCTGGCTTCGGCCGGGTACTTCCATAACGAAAATGCGATCGGGCGAAGTGTTAACGACTATCAGGTCAGCATTGGTATCAATATTCGGTACTGACAGAGGGAACGACAGTGATCTTTACATCCAATATTTTTATATTTCTCTTTTTACCTATCTATTTGCTGTTTTACTACGGTGCCCGGTTCTCTTGGCGCTCTCATATTATTGTGATTGGCAGTTACTCGTTTTACGCGTGGTGGCGGCCTGATTTCCTGTTGTTGTTCGTCGGTATTACTTACTGGAACTACCTGTTCGGGTTAAAAATCTATAAGCTCCGCGACACCGAACGCCAAAAGGCCTTTCGTTGGCTAGTGGTCGGGGTGCTCGGCAACTTGGCGACGCTCGGGTACTTCAAATATGCCAACTTCGGGGCAGAAGTGCTGGCCAATGCCATGTCGTCGGTTGGATTAAATACCTTCACGATGGAGCATATCATTCTGCCTTTGGGCATCTCGTTCTATGTTTTCCAGGCACTGAGTTATATTGTTGATATCTATCGTCGCGATGCTGACCCAACCAACCGGTTTGTGGACTTTGCGGCATTTATCTCATTGTTCCCTCAATTGATTGCCGGTCCTATATTACGTTATCGACTCATTGCCGACCAGCTGCGTGAGCGCACGCATTCCATGGAACTGTTTTCTTTGGGCGCCAGCCGGTTTATGTTGGGTTTTATCAAAAAAGTCGTCATTGCCGATTCCATTGCGCCCTTAAACTCCTTCATCATGGCCACGCCTGATCCCTCGATGATTGAGACCTGGATTGGCTGCCTGGGGTCGTTAGTGCAGTTGTACTTCGACTTTTCCGGCTATAGTGATATGGCCATTGGTCTGGGGATGATGATGGGCTTCCGGTTTGCCGAAAACTTTAATCAACCCTTCCTTTCAATGAGCCTGACGGAGTTCTGGCGTCGCTGGCACTTGACGCTTTCCGAGTTTTTACGGGACTACATCTTTATTCCAATTGCCAAAACCGGTTTGGTAACCGCAGCGGTTGCATCGTTTGTCACCATGGCGCTTTCGGGCTTGTGGCATGGGGCCAGTTTTTCGTTCATTCTGTTTGGTGTGTATTTTGGTGCCATTATGGTACTAGAGAAAAAAATGGGTTGGGACACCAATATCACCAGCCCTTATCGGCCGTTGCGCAATCTTCTGGCCGTCGTACTGGTTGTGTTGTCGATGCCCTTGTTTATCACCGCTAATACCTATCATTCGATGGAAATATACGCGGGCGCGTTTGGCTTGAATGGCTTGGGAAGCCTGGATACTGTGATGATCGGAACCTCTAAAATGACCTTGGCTTTTTTACTGGTTTCCGTTATCTGGCTCGTTGTAACCGGCTTCATTAATCGTCGTTTCTACCGCTTGAAACAGGACGTGTATGTGATGAGCCATGTCTCTCGAGGGCAAGCTCTGATCCTTTGGGGTGCATTCGGATTGGCGGTGACCAAGCTGGCTGCCAGTAGTTTTTCACCTTTTCTTTACTTCCAGTTTTAGGAGTCACACATGTTTCCTGTTATGAAATATGCCAGTAAAGTCAATGGATTGGCATTTGTTCTCCTGATGGTTGTGATGCTGGCCTATTCTCTGCCTCGCGTTGTAGAGTTTGCCGAAAAAGAAGATCAGGCGGTGAGTCTGTATCTGGATGGGGCGTTGTCGAGGAAGTTTGAAAAGTCTTACGATACCCAACTTTTTTTACGTGAATTGTCGGTTGAGTACTGGGCAAATCTTCGGTACTTACTGTTTTCTGAAGGATTGGAAGGCGTATTGATCGGCGATGATGACTGGTTGTTTTCGAAGGAAGAGTACACGTTTCCGAATAATATGGACGAAAGGCTCCAGCAGCGTTTCGCGCAGATTGAACAAGTACGCCAGACGTTGGCTAACGCCGGGAAAAGACTGATTATTGTTCCTGTACCTATGAAGAACGATATCTATGCGGAGTTTTCGCCGTTTGACTATGGGGCTCAGAGTCAGGCGCTATACGAATCGTTTGTTCGCCATCTTCAGCAAAATAATATTGCGACCGTTCCTTTACGGGCTGCTTTTATGGCTGCAAAAAGCGATGGATTGCTATTTCTGAAAAAAGATACACATTGGACGCCAGCGGGAGCGGAGCTCGCTGCCCGAGAAGTCGCCAGGGTCTTTCCGGATCTGATAGGTGAAGTCAACTACGAAACCCATAATGGTGGCGATATTTCTGTAGAGGGTGATTTGTTGAACTTTGTAAAAGTGAGTGACTGGCTGGCAGGCGAACTTAAAACGCCCGAGTCGGTGGCAGGGTATGAAACGCTTAAACAGACTTCTACTGATGATGCGTCAGGTTTGTTCGGGGAAAATACCGTATCCACGGCATTGGTGGGAACGAGTTATACCGCCATTGACGACTGGCACTTTGAGGGCTTTTTGAAGCAGCACCTGCAGCGAGACCTTGTGACAAAGTCGATTAAGGAGAAAGGGCCATTTGTTTCCATGCAGCAGTTTTTGGACAGTGAACTATTGGCCGATGCAGACATACAACAGGTTATTTGGGAACTTCCGGTAAGGGCGTTGATTGGCGTCGACCAGTCGCGAAATGCCTGGCAGGCAACAATGGATGATCTTTTTTAAATTTCCACAGGAGATGGGTTGTGATTAATGTTATGAAATGGTTTATGCAAATGGTTGTGGCTTTGGCCGTTTTGTTTTCTGGATCGTCCGTATATGCTGCCGATGGAAACGCGGCATTGTATGACGCGACTGCGCCAGCCGATTCGGCCTACGTGCGGGTGTTCAATCTAACGAATGCCGCGATTGATGTGAAGGTCAGCAGTAAGTCGGCCGCGCAACCGATTTCGGCTTATCAAATGGGCGATTATCTTTTTCTGGCGCAAGGCCAGCATGACATTGCGCTGGGTTCGCTGAATGTGAGCCTTTCGTTCAGCAAGAATGAAGTGAAAACGCTGTTATTTGACGGTACCCAATTAAAAGTGGTTAACGACAGTCTGTTTGAAAGTGTCAAAAAAGCCCGTGTGGGTTTATATAACTTCAGCTCGCAGGCAGTGGCACTGAAAACAGCGAATGGCAAGCATGAGGTGGTGAAAAGCGTTACTCCTGGCGATAGCGGTTTTCGTGAGGTCAATGAAATCAAAATGGTGTTTTCGGCCTACCAGGATGGAAAGAGTGTCGCGACATTTGACGAGACCTTTCTTAAAAAAGGGCGATCCTATTCTTATGTTGTCTACGAAGAAAATGGCGGAATAGTCGCTCAGGTTGTTGCCAATAAAGTCGCCAGTATCGAGTAACTCATATCATTGCTGAAATGTCGTCCATGAAATTTCTTTTACGAATAGTCCTGTTTATCTGTTTGCCGGTTGTTGGTGTGGCAAATGAAAACGAATGTAATGATCGCGCATGCCTTGTGTGTGACGGGTTGGCTGAAGAGCATCATTACGCCGAAGGCATTATGAAAGCCATGCGCTTTATTGCTCCGGGTAAGGGAACCTGGTTGTTCCGCTCAGATTATGATCTGAGTAACGATTTTGGTTTACCCAAGCCTTATCGTAAAGAGTTTCGTCGACTGATACAGGCATTCCGGGATCAGGGAACCGAGGTGGTGATGATTGTTCAGCCCACACGGGGGCTGATGCAAGCCGACTCGGTAGACCCCGGATTTGCTTATGGCTTCGATTTTGCCGAAGCGCGCAAAAATTATCAGCGCTTTCTCAAACAATTAGCCAAGGAAGGCGCCGTGGTGCCGGACTTGATGCCGTTGCTGTCGTATCCTCGAAAGCAGGACTACTTTTTCCGCCGTGATCACCACTGGACACCTGCGGGAGCCGCGGAAACGGCTCGTATGGTGGCCGATACCATCATTGCCATGCCTGTGTATGATGAACTGGAAAAAAAGGCCTATATTACCGAACCGGGTACCTATTTGCCGAAAGATGGAACGATGAATGGCGCCTTGCGACGCATCTGTGGCAATAACTTCGGTTTTCAGTATGTGCCGGGATTCCAGACGGTACCGGCGGAAAGTGGAGAAGATGCCTTGTTTGGCGACGCCTCCGATCCACAAGTGGTACTGGTAGGTACCAGTAACTCGGCCGAACGGGATGACGACTACAAAAACTACAACTTCAGCGGCTTTTTAAAAGAGTATCTGTCGCTCGATATTTTGAACTACTCCTTGCCGGGCGGTGGGCAGGATGGTGCCATCCAGCAATATCTGTTGTCACCGGAATATGATCCTGCAAACGCGCCCAAGCTGGTGTTTTGGGAGTTGCCTGCCAGTTATCATCTGGATGATCCTTTGATGTATCGACAACTATTGCCTGCCATTAAGGGGGGGTGCAGTACGGCCTCTGCCAAACTGATGGAAGCTTCGCATGACATCGGTGCCTTGCCAAAGGGGGAGCGAGTGGAAATATTGTCAAACGCAGGCCGTGCCCAGAAAAACCTGAAGGGCACAAAAGGTTTCTTCGAGCTGACGTTCTCGAACAAAAACGTGAAAGACTTTTATTTGATTACCTATTATGACAACGGTGAGCGGGACAAGGTGTGGTATCGCCGTCCCAATGTGGTCGATGGCGGAACGTATCATCTGGAGCTGTCACAGGAATCACAATTCCGTAAGGCAAATCTGATGTCCGTTTTTTTTGAACCGTCTGAACCGATGGAAGAGGGTACGCACATGGAGATCAGCTTATGCCGTTAAGATACCTGGGTATTTCTGTATTAATGGCGGCCGTTTCCTTGAGCGCCTGTAAACCACGTGACACCCAGCCACACGAAAGTGCGTCTGCAATGTCTCGCAAAGTCGCAGATGTTTCATGTCCGAAAGCCGTACCCGAGGCGTTCCGCGGTGCTTTGAATGTACAGAGCAAGTACGATCAGTCAGATAAAAGCAAATCGACGTTGCTGGCCAAACGCGATGATGAGTCTGAGGAAATCCAGTCGCAAATCCAGGAGTATGCCAAAGGGGTTGTTCGGCTGGCGGATTACGCGGTTTCAGATGCAAGTGACCGGAAAGCTCAGCAAGCAGAGGCTTGTCTGACCCAATGGCTGGACGCTTGGGCAAATGATCATGCGCTTGAAACCGACGACACCAGTAAAACCGGACAGGCGGTCAGAAAGTGGACACTCGCGACGCTGGCCATGGTAGCCTTGAAAACCGAAGCATTAACGAACGGTCAATGGCAGGCATCCACTACCACCCGAAACTGGTTTAACCGACTGGGTCGGCAGGTGATGACGGATTACTCTCCAAGGCTCGACCCCGGCTTTAAATACTTTAATAACCATGATCATTGGGCGGCATGGTCGGTATTTTCATCGGGACTTTTAAGCAATGACAAAGAGATGATGGCGTGGGGCTATAAGGTCTTTAGCCTGGCTCTGGATAAAGCGGTATTTGATAAGCGTCATCAGTATGCCTATTTCCCCAACGAATTGGCACGAAAGCATTTGGCAACCAACTATACGCATTTTTCGTTAACGCCACTGGTGATGTTGGCTCGTTATTTACCCAATGCCGGTTACCCGCTTTCGTCAGATCAATCCGGCACTTTGATCGCGTTAGCCAATTTTGCCAGTGTCGCGGTGACCGATCCAGGCTCCCTGAAGTCTTATCTGGGTGACAAGCAGTCGCCGGTTGCAGGTTACAAACTTGCCTGGACCCAGGTATTTTTGTCCATGCATCCAGACAACAAGCCGGTGCGAGCGCTCTATGATTCCGAAAAGGGTGATGTTGATGGATACAGCCAGTTAGGTGGCAAGTTAAGCCAGCTGTATCCGGTTGAAGGTAGCAAATAATGAAGTGTCGATCATTGGATGTGCGTCAACGTGCCACAAATCCCATTATGTCCGCGTTTGTGCTCTTGCTCTGGGGGTTTGCCCCGGCGGTCACGGCAGCGCCACAAGTACAGGTTCTGGAAGGGGATTATATTGACCAGTTATCGGCGGATTATCGCCAAAGCTGTTGCGGACGCCCCCGGCTGGCAGAACGTTTGGCTCAGTTAGGTAAACAAAAAAAGGCCACTGTTGATCAGCGCATATTGTTCGCCTCGCAGGATGGCAGCTGGTTATTCCAGTCGTTTGTAAACAACGGGTTGTTCAAGGTGATCAGTGCATATCAGCCACATCACCCGAAAGCGATTGTGCTTAAAAAGGGCGTGATGAGCCTGGGCCAGCTACAGCAAGCCTTACAGCAGTCCGAGATCCTGTCTGAGCAGAACGGAGAGTATGTACTGTCTTACCCCCTGATTATTGAGTCGGGAGCCGCATTGAGGGTAGATTCTCCCCTGAAGCTACGGGCCGAAGCGGGCGCAGCGATCATTAATCTGGGGACCCTGGTGGTGCAAAACACCGAAATGACCGGGGTGGGACAGCACCCGGCGTTCCGTCCCTTTGTTATTGCCTGGCAGGGCAGCGAAACCTACATAGAGCATTCCCATATTCGCAATCTGGGGTATGACGCCTATCTTTCCGGTGGCATTACCGTCGCACGTCATTCCAGCACCGATACAGGGTCTCGTCTGGATACCTGGGTAGAGGTCGCGAACAGCACCTTTGAAAACATGACCTCTGGTCTGGTTATTGGTCATGCTCAAGGCATGCTTATCAACAATCAATTTAGTGCAATCAAGGCTCGTAGCATTGATATTTCACAGTCTGAACTGAGAATGGAAGATAATGTCGTTCAGGGAGGCTCTCTGGACGGAATACGCGTGAGCAGCGGCAAAACGGTGCAGTTGATTCGTAACAAGGTTACCGGCGTATCGGGCGTGGGGGTGAGGATTCAGGGTGACCTGAATTCTGGTCTGGTGTTTGGTAATCAAATCATCGACAACCATGGACATGGTTTGCAAGTTGATCGCAGTGCGGGGCAATCGAATTCACCGACAGGGGTAAAAATTGACGGCAATGTGATTGCCCATAATGACAGCTCCGGTGTGGTGCTGAATTGTCCGGATTTATGCGAGCTGACCCGAAATATCTTTATTGCCAACCGACAATATCCGGTATTGCTTGATAACGCAGATACTCCAGCGGCAGGTAGCACCGTTATTGTACGAAACCAGTTTCACAAAACACCGGGGGCATTTTTAAGGTCTCAGAACGCATTCAGGCTGATATGGGGACATAATGACCTGGCGTTTCAGGTTGGGCTGCACACTGCATTTCTGGGGGATATCCAGTCTGTGCAGGGGATGATTTTGGAGCATACTCTGAAAAATAAACGCATCGTCAGTATCGAAGCTCAATAAGGGAGACATGGGAGATATGAAGGTTTGTATACGTTTGGCAATCATATCACTGGCGCTGTTATTCGAAGCCTGCTCGGTTTCGTCAGAAAACGGTGCTCCGCCGGTGGTTGAAGATATTGGTGCGATTAACCTGTTTGAGCGGGAGACGCAAACGATACAGATTCGAATTCAGGATGACCTGGACCGAACATTAACCTTTGAGTTAGTCAACACGATGAGCGGGTTGCAAACTGAAGCGCGACCGGACTGGGAAAACGCCCGGCTTGAGTTTAACCTGACCGCCTTGGAGCTCAGCGATACCGAGACCGGAGAACTTAAGTTGATTGTGACAGACTCAAGCGGTTTGACGACGGTGCGCACCTATCCGGTGACCATTACCGCGTATGCAGAACTGAACGATGTTGCGTTTGCCGATAGTGGCATGAAATCGTGTATTGATAATGCCCGAACGTTGAATGAAATGCAGAATGCCAATGATCCGACGATTCAGAAATGGCGTGATGTGATGGATATCACCGAGCTTGATTGTATTGATGTGCCGGTGAACGATTTGACGGGCCTTGGCGAGCTTCGTGCGTTACGTTCGTTTTTTGTCGGTTCGGAAACGGAATTATCTGAGCTAACAGACATTTCCGCTTTGGCCGATTTGCCGGAACTGAGAACGTTATACCTTTACGGAAACAAGGTAGAGAATCTGGATGTATTGGCGCTGTTGCCTTTCCTGAACTCCATTCACTTGTCTAATATGCCTAACGCCGACGTATCCTCGCTTGCGTCGGTAGCCGACCTGACGTTTTTGCACTTGATCAATGTACCGGCTTTCAACCTGGACTTCCTCCAGAACCTGCCGGTTAAATCCTTGTTATTAGACGGCAATGGCCTCACTTCGGTTGATACCCTGTCTTCCAAGGTGGACATGGAAGAGCTTCGCATTTACAACAACGAGATTACCGATATTTCTGCTCTGGCGCCTTTGGTTAATCTTTCATTGTTTAAGGTTGTCGGTGTGCCATTGACGAATGCCGATGTACTGGCGAATTGGACCAAGGTTGAGATTCTGAAGTTATTCCGAACGGACATTACGGATGTTAGCAGCCTTCGTTTTATGACTTCTTTAAAAGGACTATCGTTAGGGCGCAGCGATATTACAAATATTGATGTACTGACAGAATTGCCTTTACTTGAAGAAATGGTTTATGCGGATTTGTCGATAAGCGATTTAAGTGTGTTTGAGCGAATGAGTGCCTTGAAAATACTTGAGTTTGCTGATGCCGACGACTTGAATTATGAAGTGTTCTCGAATTTAACCGGTTTGTTAACACTCAGCCTGGAGTTAAAGCCAGCACACTTTAGTTGTGCGGATCTGGCAAGTCTGAAAGCGTCACTGACCAACACAAATGTAAACAGCACGTTAGAGTGTGAACCACTCTAAGGAACCGCTGATTAATTTGATTTCTACATTTTGGCGACGAGTCTTGATCATTTTTTAAAATCCGTCGCCCAAAATATCGGCTTTATGGCCATATTTTTATCAATCTGTCGATTGATTTACTCCCTTTGAGGCTTTTTCAGCCCTCAGAACGCAACTTTTCCATCTACTCCCAATGCGCGCCGCGCCAGTACCAGGTTCGCCAGAGCAAATAGACTGAATAACTGAGCGGTATTCTTTTCCAGGCCTCGATATCTCGCCTTGCGATGCCGAAACAGGTTCTTCACTACATGAAAAGGGTGTTCCACTTTGGCGCGGATACTGGCCTTGATCTTCTCAACCTTCTTTACCAAGTCCTTTTTCTCGCCATCCTCCATGGTCTTGACCTGCCCTCGTTTTTTCGCCACATGCCACTGAATATTCTTGTTAGCCACCTCGGGGCGCTTCTCGATACCTACATAGCCTGCATCAGCATAAACCTCTTCGCCTTCCGTACCTTGTAACAATTTGTGGGTGACAGAGATGTCTGCTTCGTTGGCCGCAGTGCCTTCCAGGCTATGAACCAATCCGTAGGCGGCATCCACGCCAATATGCGCTTTCATGCCAAAGTACCACTGGTTACCTTTCTTGGTTTGGTGCATTTCCGGATCGCGCTTCTTGTCCTTATTTTTGGTGGATGACGCTGCTGCGATAATGGTGGCGTCTACTATGGTGCCTTCGCGCATCACCATTCCACGCTCATGCAAACTGGTATTGATCTCTCTAAACAGTGTCATGGTCAGTTTGTGTTTTTCCAACCAGTGGCGGAACTTCAACAACGTCGTCGCGTCCGGTACGGATTCATGGGACAAATCGATTCCCACAAAGGCTTGCAGTGATTGGCTATCATAAATGGCATCTTCCAATGCTTCATCGGCGAGCGCATACCACTGTTGCAGAAAATAGATCCGCAGCATTCGCTCCAGGCCCACCGGAGGACGACCGCGGCCACCCTTTGATTTCGGAAAATACAGGGGCACCAAGGCATCCAATAGCCGTTGCCATGGAACCAGTGTTTCCATCTCCATGAGAAAACGCTCTCGACGCGTAGTCTTTTTCTTGCTGGAAAATTCTGCTTGGGAGAAGGAAATTTGGCTCATAGAGGACAACTAATAGTGGTGAATGTGGGTGCTTATTTTATAGACAGTCTGGCATCAAGGGAATTAATCAGTGTTTCCCTTAGGCTATGTATTAGATGTTATTCAAGAGGGTGTCTGGGATTGGGATGCTCGTACCGGTAAGGTAGAGCGAAGCCCCGGGTGGTATCGTATGCTCGGTTACCCGGTCGATAGTTTTGATAATAACGTACTGACCTGGGAAAATATTATCCATCCGGACGACTACCCGCGGGTAATGGATGTCTTTGAAGCCTATATTCGTGGTGCGACTCCGAAGTATGAGGTCGAGTATCGCTGTAAAAAGCGTGATGGTGACTATTTATGGATAGTCGATCATGGCAACGTAGTGGAGCGCTTCCAGGATGGCAGCGTTGCCAGAATGATCGGTGCTCACACCAATGTCCATGAGCAGCACATTGCTCAACAGACACTGCAGCAACAAAACAAAATGCTGCTCGAAGATAATTTTAACCTTGAAAATGTGATCAGAGAACGAACCCGGGAGCTGGAAGCACTGAACCGGCGTTTAGAGCGTCAAATGGAGCAATCCAGACTGGATGCCAATACCGATACACTCACAAAACTGCATAATCGCCGGAAGTTCGATGAAGAGCTGGAAAAAGAGATCTCTCGGGCGTTGCGTTATTCATCTGCAATGAGTCTGGTATTAATTGATGCCGACTTTTTTAAAAAGATCAACGACAACTATGGGCATACTCAGGGTGACGTAACTTTAAAAAAGCTCGCGCAAGTGATTCAAGCGCATATTCGGGCTACAGATGTCGCGGCTCGCTGGGGAGGAGAAGAATTTGTTCTTATTCTCCCTGAAACAAAGCTGCAACAGGCTGAGGCAATCGCGAATAAACTTCGAATGGAAATTGAATCCACCGAAATCGCAGGGCAAATCAATATTACCTGTAGTATGGGGGTGGCTCAATTTGTGCCGGGAGAGCATCGTGATCAATTGTTAAAACGGCTAGACGCCGCGCTGTATCAGGCAAAAAGCCAGGGACGCAATTGCGTTGTGTGCAGTTGAAGTCGATGCGCCCCCTGTCTGACCGGAGTGGCAACACCTCGGAATTGGCCCGGTTGAAGGGAAAGACGCCACGTGGGCGCTTTCCCCTCTTATGTGAATGGGCGACGGCGGATCAGGTTTTGTCGGGTATCAGGCTCATGGCGCGTTCAGTGAGCGCGGTAATCGTGAGAGATGGATTGACGCCAATGTTGGCCGAAATAGAGGAACCGTCGCAGACCAGCATGTTTTCGTAACCAAAAACCCGATGTTGCTTGTCTATGACGCCTTCCGAAGCATCTTTCCCCATGCAGGCTCCGCCAAGGATGTGGGCGGTGGTAGGAATACCCAGCAAGGTTTCTGAGAGAAGCACCGTTGGTTGGCCATTGATCAATTTTCCGTACTTTTCTCCAATTTCCTGTGCTTCCGGAATAAAGGCAGTCGGTGCCGGACCGCTGGCCAGTTTTGATCCCATACCTAGCCAGCCTCGGGCAAATCTAAGCGTACTGTCCAGCGTTTGCATAAATAGCAGAATTTGGGTGCGTTTTGCCCAGTCGTCCACGGTGGCCACCTTAAAGTTGGTGATCGGGTGGCGTAGCCAGGAGCCCAGTAATTTTGCCGCCCGGGTGAGAATGTTGCCGCCCCTGACCATGGGGACCATGGTGAGACGCCAGAAACCGGCCCCGGCAGAGTAACGAACCGGCTCGACGTGGCTGTTGGCGTCGGGGTGCATGATGGAGCCAATAGCAATGCCTTTGGAAAAATCCTGCTGCTTGTCGGCAGAGGTCACCGCAATTAATGCTTCTGAATTGGTACGCACTCCCTGACCTAAACGCTCAGACAATTGGGGCAGGGAGCTTTCTTTTAATTTGAGCAATAGCTTGATCGTACCCATAACGCCACCCGAGAAAACAACGCCCTGCGTGCGAATACGACCTTTCGAGCCGAACAATTGGGTGGAGGCTTTCCAGTGTATTTCGTAGCCTGATTTACCCTGATTTTCGTTTAATGGAATCACGTCGACGACTTCGGATTCGGCCTGAATTTTTGCTCCGGCTTGTTGTGCCAGATGCAGGTAATTTTTGTCCAGTGTGTTTTTGGCATTAAACCGGCATCCAAGCATACAACCGCCGCAATAGGTGCATCCTGCACGTTCCGGGCCTTTGCCGTTAAAATAAGGATCGCTGACCGTTTTGCCTTGGTCGCCAAAGAACACGGCTACGTGTGGAGGCTCGAAACTGTCTTGCTTACCCATTTGGGTGGCAAGCGTTCTCAGGGCTTCGTCACCCGGTTCGATTCTTGGGGAGGGAACGGCGCCAAGCATGCGTCTGGCGGTTTGATAGTGTGGCAGTAATTCCTGCTCCCAGTCTGCCAGATGACGCCAGCTTGGCGATTCAAAAAACGGCTTTTTGGGAATGGGCAGCGTGTTAGCGTATACCAATGAGCCGCCTCCAACACCCACCCCTGAGAGCACGGTGACATGACGGAAAAAAGTCAGCTTGAACAGCCCAAAGCATTTAAGAACAGGCACCCAGAGCCACTTCTTAACATTCCAGTTGGTTTTTGGAAAATCCTGGGCTTTGAGCCATTTTCCTTTTTCGATCACCAGTACCCGATAGCCCTTTTCGGACAACCGTAATGCGGATACCGATCCACCGAAACCGCTACCGATGATCACATAATCGAAGTCGAAAGCCGGGTTGTCGCCCTTATCTTTGGTGATGGATGGGGTCATGTGTCGCTCCTTGAGTAAGACGAGGCTTGGTAAGGTAACTTCGCCAGCCGTGATCATGTTGTGTTGATATCGTTGGATTGTCTTACAAATTAGAGTAAAAACTCAAGTTTTTTAACCGGACACAAGACTGGAGCCTGTCAGTCATTTACGGCACACTAGTGATCTGTCTCGTTTTATTTCAATGGCACAAGGAAGGCTGCATGGCACATATCCGCTTTTTCCGTCGTATATCTCTTATCCCCGGATGGTTATATCTGAACCTGTCCAAAACGGGCATTTCTATCTCGCTCGGCCCCCGTGGCTGGACGATCACGCTGGGTAAACGCGGGATTCGATTCTCGGTGGGGGCACCGGGAACCGGTGTTTCGATTAACGAGCAGGTGAGTTACGACGATATTGGCCGCAAACTTACGCGGAAATCTTCAGTAAAGCAGCGTCAGGATTAAAAAATTTTGCGTTCTCCTGTGCCATAACATATTTTTAACTGGGAAATGCGAACCTGTCTGGCCACCAGACGCTTTTTGTAGAACGTACGGATACATATAAGTCCGAATGGATACATACAATATGGTGGCAAACAAAAAGTCCGGGCGGGTTTGATCATCTTGCTGTCGCACAGCCTTAGGAAAAAGGATATATACAATGGCACTGCCGGAACCGATCGCAAACTGGATTATTCCTCTCGCACAAGATCAGATGACGTTGGGAGACGCTTTTGCAGAAATGCAGAAAATTGCACTCAAGCAGGAAGATATTCCGCTGATGGTGCAGCTGGTAGAGAATCCGAAATTTGATTTGCCCGGCATTGATCTGTTTCGTGGTGCGACCGATCTCAAGGCACACGACTACATCCATCTGCTTCTTGGAAGAGGTGTGCTGGCCAAGGACGAAGCGTTTGTTCTGGGGTTCACCATGGGCAGTACCAATCGGGTTTCGACGGCGGAAGAACGTTTGTACACCTTTTTTACCCGATACCTGTATCCCAAGGTATATCGTATGGATGATGAGGATGTAGCCATCTACAAAGATGCCGTCAAGCTGGGATATATCTCTGACTGCCAGCCACTGGATACCGTTGACTTCAGCACGCTGTCGCACCTCACTCTGGCGCAGGCACGGGAGGCCATCGGGATAGAGGTCGATTTGTTAAAAGCCTACTATGCTATAGAGAAAAAGCGCTATCCGGATGCCCGTGCTTCCCAGCGATTGCTGTAGCGGTTGCACTTCGTCTTTGCAGATGAGGGAAGGATATATTTTGCTGCTACTTATAAAAAGGATGAGTTAATGAAGCGACCGGTGTTTTTGGGGCTGTTTGCCCAGCCACCCAAAGCCCTGCAAATAGTTTTGGCGGCGTTACCCTTTGTGTTGTTATTGGTGGCCTATCTGGTTGCCTCGGATATTCGTCTGGAGGCCAATCCTAATGATAAATTGCTACCCAGTGTGGGACAGATGGTGGATGCGATTGACCGTCTGGCGTTCCAGCCCGATCGGCGTACGGGAGACTATTTGTTCTGGCAGGATACGTTGTCCAGTTTGCAACGCCTTCTGACCGGGCTGGGTTTATCGACGCTGGTGGCACTTACTGTTGGTGTAATGATGGGGGCATTTAACGGCTTATTTGTATTGGGCAATCCCTTTCTCACCTTTATCTCCATGGTGCCACCGTTGGCATTGTTGCCCATATTGTTTATTTCTCTGGGTATCGACGAAGTGGGCAAAATCGCATTGATCTTTATAGGCACCTTTCCCATTATGACCAGAGATGTTGCGTTGTCAGTGCGTGGCATGCCGAAAGAACTGATTATTAAAGCGAAAACACTGGGCGCCTCGGATTTTGCGGTGGTGGGTACCTTATTATTGCCGCAGATTATGCCGCGATTAATTACCGCGTTGCGCTTGAGTCTGGGGGCTGCATGGTTGTTTCTGATTGCAGCGGAAGCCATTGCATCGACCGACGGCCTGGGATATCGCATCTTTCTGGTCAGGCGTTATCTGGCAATGGATGTCATTATTCCTTATGTACTTTGGATTACGTTATTGGGCTTTTTGATGGATTTACTCCTGCGAATCCTGTTGAAGTGGCGTTATAAGTGGTATCAGGGATGAGAGGGAAACACGCATGACAAGATTGCTGCATATCGAAGATGTTTATAAATCCTATGGCGACAAGCTTGTTCTGGACAATATCGACCTGACCGTGAGTCAAGGCGAGTTTTGTACCGTGGTCGGGCCGAGCGGTTGTGGGAAATCTACCTTGCTCCGGTTGATTTTAGGGCAGGAGGAACCGTCTGAAGGGCGGATTGAAATCAAGGGTCAACAGGGCGCATTGCCTGATCGAACACGGGGGATTGTTTACCAGCGCTATACCTTGTTTGCACATAAAACCGTGCTGGAAAATGTGATGCTGGGCCGAACCTTGACTGAAGGTCAGTGGTGGAATCCCTGGTATCGAAACAAGAGCCATGTAGAAGAAGCCATGGAGTTTTTGCGACGTGTCCGCCTGGAAGATGCGGCGGGTAAATATCCGCATGAGCTTTCGGGTGGCATGCAGCAACGCGCCGCGATTGCCCAGGCATTGATCATGCGACCGCCGATACTTTTAATGGATGAACCCTTCGGGGCGCTGGATCCGGATACCCGCAGTGATTTGCAGCTCTATTTGCTTGAACTGTGGGAGAAGGAAAAACTGACCATCTTTTTTGTTACCCATGATATGCAGGAAGCCTGCTTTCTGGGCACCCGATTGCTGGTGTTATCGCAATACTATTCCGATGACCGGGGCATGGGAGCAGACGTAAAACGTGGTGGAAAGATCGTCTCGGATCATGCGTTGCCGAAAATGGCAACCAGTACCGAGGTGATGAATTCAGAAGCATTCAGGGCGCTGATTGAACAAGTAAAGAAAGAGGGATTTGATCCCGACTTTCGTCAACACGTTAAAGATTTTAATCTCAAGCATCCGGATTCATTCCAGACGCTGCTGCAAAGTGAATACAACGCCGGACAATGACTACCTGCGCTGACCGGTAGCGCACCATCATCAGGGAAAAGGACAAAATCATGAGCAACAGGTTAACTCAACCCATCGTCGCGATCTGGCTGATACTGCTGAGCAGTGTGCTAATGGCCAAGCCCCAGTATGTCGATTACAAGCCACTGGCCGATGTGGTCGCGCTTAAGCCCGGTGAGGTAAATGATCGTAACCTGAAAGTTCCGGTCATTACCTGGGGGGGCGATATTGCAACGATTCTCGCGAATGGAAACCAGTTACAAAGTACCCCTGACTCCATTTTCGGACGCAAAGGATTATCGCTGAAGCTCTATCGTGAAGATGTGTTTGCCCGACAGGTAAAAAGCTATGTGGCGGGCGAAACCCCCTATCTGCGTGGTACGGTGGGAATGATCAGTGCGGCGGCCGAATTGCTCAATGGTGATCCCCGTACCGCACCGGTCGTGGTTTACCAAATGACCTGGTCGGCCGGCGGAGATGCCTTGGTGGTGAAGCCAGCGATTCGCAGTGCCAAGGATCTGAAAGGCAAAACCATCGCCTTGCAGGCCTACGGCCCGCATGTGGATTATGCAGCTCGCATTTTGAAAGATGCCGGTTTGAGCTTTTCTGATGTCACCGTGCGTTGGTTGCCTGATTTAACCGGCAGCAACAACAGCCCCTCCGCGGCCTTTTATGAAGGTGATATCGACGCCGCCTTTGTCATCATCCCGGATGCACTGGCGTTAACATCGGGCGGCACGGTGGGCACGGGTTCCGAAGATTCGGTAAAAGGCGCGCGCATCTTACTCTCCACACGCACCGCCGATAAAGTGATCGCCGACGTGTACGCGGTTCGACAAGACTACTTCAAGAGCCATAGAAACAAGGTCGAATCCTTTGTGTCAGGACTGATGGAAGGTGAGGCTGCGCTCAAGGCGTTGGTGAAAAACCAGTCGGGAGAAGCGAAAGCTTATCGTTCCATGCTCGAAGCCAGTGCCAAAATATTGCTGGATAGCGAGCAGGCAACCGCCGACGTAGAAGGTTTGTATGGTGACGCCAACTTTGTGGGGGTTGCCGGAAATCAGAGCTTTTTCGCACAAGCGAACTACCCGCGCAGGCTTGAAGTGCTGAACAAGGAAATAAATGTCGGTTTACAGCAAGCGGGTATTGTCAAGAAAGGTGTCGAGCTGGCCAAGGCTTCGTTTGACTACGGTTTTCTGGCCAGCGGTATCACGGCGAATGGTGGCAATGTTCTCGCTGAAAGTGCAAAGCCCCGGTTTGATGAAGGCAAGGTGGCCCAGCTTGTCAATCAACGTCAGCAACAGCAAAGCATGCAGCAGGGTGAGTTGTTTTCATTTGAAGTATTTTTTGCACCGAATCAGAAGTCTTTTTCCATCGACCTATATCAGACGGCATTTGATCGGGTGTTGGAGTTAGCCAGTACTTATGGTGGCGCGATCATCACAGTAGAAGGCAACTCTGATCCCATGGAGTATCTGCGCGCGCGTAAGGGGGGGCAAGTGCCTGTCGTGTTGGGGCGGATCAAGCAGTCGGCGAGAAATTTGAGTTTGTCGCGGGCGCAAGAAGTACGTGACAACATTATTCAATATGCCGCCTCCAAGAATTTGAGTTTGGATACTTCCCAGTTTGCTGTGGTAGGCAATGGCATCGCCAACCCGAAAACCGGGATTTGCGGAGGTGAGCCCTGTGCGCCAAAAACAGAACAGGAATGGCGTTCCAATATGCGAGTGGAGTTCCGGATAATTCAGGTAGAAGCCGAGTCAGACGTATTTATGCCACTGTAGTGGTGTCGATTATTTAGGGGCAGGCGAGAAGACGAACCTTCATCTCGCCTGCAGAGCGATCACCTTATTCAGAATGTCAGGGAGTAACCACGCATGGGGCGTAAAAATCGGGCAATGCTGCAACGCGACAAACAGAAAAACAAGGGCTATGGGTGGCTGGCAATCGTGCTGGCTGGCGCATTGATCTATGCGTTTAATCAGTCGGAGCAACCGTCTTCGGTTTCCTACGACGAAGACTTGTCGAATGCTGAAGGGGCGCAAAAGCTGTATGCCTTAAATGCGGGCGACTACCACTGGCCGGCGGCAGGAAATGCCCCCATTAGCGCTAATTTACTCGCAAAAAACTATTATTTGGTTTTTGACGGGTCCGGCAGCATGTCGGAAAAAGACTGTGGTGACGGGCAAACCAAGCTGGCCGTCGCCAAAAAGGCATTTAAAGCCTTTGTTGATCAGTTGCCTGCGGATGCCAATGTTGGCTTGTATGTTTTTGATGAACACGCGATGGATGAGCGGGTTACACTGGGTGTCGGTAATCGCGACCAGATCAATAGTACAGTCAGAAAGGTTAAGGCAGGAGGCGGAACCCCCCTGTCTTCAGCCATTGAGAAAGGGTATGCCTCGTTAACCGCGCAAGCTCAGGCACAGTTGGGCTATGGCGAATATCATCTGGTGGTAATTACCGACGGGATGGCCAGTCAGGGATATGAGCCGGGTAGCGACGTACAGCAAATTCTGGAGTCGAGCCCGGTGAATATTCATACCATCGGTTTTTGTCTGGACGAATACCATTCGCTCAACCAGCAAGGGTTAACCTATTACCGTGCGGCATCCGATGCCAAAGGGCTGGCTGAAGGGTTAAGCGACGTACTGGCTGAAGCGCCTGACTTCACAGTCATTGAGTTTGGTAAATGAGACGGGAACCGCCCGTCGGGTCAGGATTAGGGAATTAAACGGATGAATGCTCATACGCGAATAGTCAGTATTTTGCTGGTCGTGGGTCTGGTCGGACTCGGAGGCTATAAAGCCTATGAGCTCTGGTCGCAGGAGACTCGTCAGTTGCTTACGACTGACGCAAAAAATACCAAAGGTTCTATCCGCGTTGCGCGGGATGGTTGGGTCGGCTATTTCCATCTCTGCTCGCCGCAAATGGAAACCCGTTTGCGACAGCAGGGATATTTGCTGGAGTGTGTGGATGATCAGGCAGATTATGAAGCGCGCTTTCGCAAGCTCGATAAAGGGGAATATCAGTTTGCCGTAGGAACGGTAGACAGTTACGTGCAAAATGGTGCTGCATCCGGTTATCCCGGACCGATCGTTGCGGTCATTGATGAATCCAAAGGCGGCGATGCGATTGTGGCGCGCGCTTCCCGAATCGACTCCATTGAAGCGTTCAAAACCGCCAGCGACTTTAAAGTCGCGTTTACGCCGAATTCTCCCAGCGAACATTTGTTAAGAGCGCTCCGGTCTCATTTTGATATCACCCAGCTTTCCCACAACGGCCGTTGGCGCCTGCCGGTTCAGGGTTCAGAAGAAGCCCTGGAAAAATTGAAGAAAGGTGAGGTAGACGTGGCGGTGCTTTGGGAACCGGATGTTACCCGGGCGCAGGCCTTGCCGGGAATCGTTCGCTTGCTGGGAACCGAAAATACACGAAATTTGATTGTGGATGTGTTGATCGCCAATCCCAAAGTGCTGCGTGACCAACCCGAGCTTGTGAGCGTCTTTCTGAAAACCTGGTTTCAGACGCAGCAGTATTATCGGCAGAATCCTGCCGAGTGGGTGGATGCGCTCAAAGCCGAATACAAACTCAATTCCAGCCAGATCGAACAGTTGGTTAACGGGGTAGACTGGAAGACGCTGACCGACAATATGCATGACTGGTATGGCGGGCCGAACCGACAAGGTGGGCAGGAGTATCTGGTGGATAGTATCAATTCGGCCGTTAATATCTTGATGGATGATCAGGTCTTCAGTCGGAATCCGCTGCCTGACAGTAACCCTTACCGACTGATTAATTCCTCGGTGATCAGTCAGCTTTACGAGACCTTGTCTGCCGGTGATTTTCAGTCACAAAACAGCTCGGCCAAAAAGGATAGGGTTTTCAAATCGCTCAGTGCAGCAGATTGGCAACAGCTTCGGGCGGTCGGTATGCTCAAAGTAAGACCGATTCAGTTTGCCAGTGGCACGGCTGATTTAACACTGGATGGCAAACGTGAAATAGACAGTATGATGGAGCGCTTGCAGCACTATCCCAATTTCCGCATAGAAATTCGTGGACACACGGGAACGCGTGGCGATGAAGAGGCGAACCGGGTGTTGTCTCAGGATCGGGCCGATGCGGTTTACCGGTACATTGATATTACCTATGGTACGGAAGCGAATCGGTACCGCGCGGTGGGCCTGGGTGGTTCGCAGCCGTTACCAATGCTTCCCGGTGAGTCGAATCGAGCTTATGGCTATCGTCTACCCCGTGTTGAGATTGTTTTGGTGAGTGGGGAAATTTAAGCGATGGCATTGGATACACAGGCAATCAAGCCGGCGAAGATCAAACGGGAAACGCTTAAAACCACATTACAACAACCGGCTGCACTTTATCCTGCGCTGGTGGGGTTTTTAGGTGGTGCAGGGGTGGTTTTATTCGGTTCCACGGCATTGACGCTGGGCGCACTCATTGGCGGCGCGGTTATCGCTGGCGGTGGTTGGGCCTGGGAATATTTCGGGCGAGGCAGTCAGCACGCGAATCGTTATCTGGAAGCCTATCGAAAGCGCCTTGAGTCGCAGCGAAAAGAGGCCATAACACGCTTGCGACAGGAATTCCATTCGCTGGATATGCAGGATGGGAGTCAGCAATTAGGACTCTTCGAGAAGAAGTTTTCTACCTTTAATCATGTGTTGAATCGCAAACTGGATGCCACCGAGATGACGTTCAATCGCTATCTGGCCACGGCGGAGCAGGTTTATCTTAATGGGCTGGATAATCTTGAAAAGGCCGCGCTGGCGTTGCAATCGGTTGCCGGCATTGATGTGACCCTGCTCAACGACAAGTTGAAGCGGCTGGCCGACAGTCAGGACGAACAAACACAACAGACGCGAAGCGAGTTGCAGGCACGTTTGGCCTTGTACCGCGAACAGCAGAATCGCGCGAAAACGCTTTTTGTACAAAACGAACAGGCATTGACTCGCCTCGATCAAGTCAGTACCCAGCTCGCTAATGCCGATTTGCGTAGTGGTCAGGCCGCTATGGATATGGAGCAGGCAATGCAGGAATTATCCCGCCTGATCGAAAATACGCATCAATACTCAAATAAAATCTGAACATGGAACCCTTGGAACGACGGAGTGAAAAATGAATCAGTTAGTCATTGCAGATAAAGAAAAACTCGAAAAAGAAGTCTTGGGAAGCACGACGCAGGAAATTCAGAATGAAGTGGTCGATCCTAAGTTAAAAGCGCAGGCCGATGAGCTGGTGGGTAAACTGGTAAATATCGATCTCAAAGACCTGGATATGCGTGAACGTCAGAGTCGCGCAGTATCCACGCTGGGGGATTCGGTTGCTCGCCAGATGGCACAACAAAGTGCGATGTTGCGTCAACCGATGGCTAACCTGATGCGTGATGCCGAAGATGGCGGCCCGGTGGCGAACGGTCTGATTTCGTTGCAGGAGCAAGTGAACGAAATTAATCCGAACCGTGTTGATTTTACCATGGGCTCGATGCGCCGGTTGCTGGCCAAGTTACCCGGCGTAGGTACCCCCATATCACGTTGGTTCGCGCGCTATCAAAGTGTGGATGGCGTGATTCAGGATATTGTCAGCAGTCTGAAAGAAGGCAAGGGTCAGCTGGAGCGGGACAATATTACGTTGCGTAATGATCAAAAGCGTATGCGTCAGCTGACGTTCCTTTTACAGGATTACATCAAGTTGGGCGGCATTATGGATCAGGAATTATCTGCCGAAATCGAACGCCTGAGTGATATCGATAAGAAGCAATTTCTTGAAGAGGAAGTCTTGTTTCCTTTACGCCAGCGAGTAATGGACTTGCAGCAAATGCTGGCAGTCAATCAACAAGGTGTTTTGTCGTCGGAAGTGATCATCCGAAATAATCAGGAATTGATTCGTGGTGTGGATCGGGCGGTTAATGTCACCGTCACGGCTTTGTCGACGGCTTCAACACTGGCGCTGGCATTGCAGGCGCAGAAGAAAGTATTGAAAGGCGTTCAGTCGGTAACCCAAACCACCAATGATTTAATTGCCGGTACCGCCAGTACCCTGCGCACGCAAGGCGTTGAAATTCAGAAGCAGGCAAGTCAGACCTTATTGGATATTAATGTATTGAAACAGGCATTTAATGATGTTGAGGCCGCGTTGCAGGATCTCAGCAGTTTCCGTCGCGATGCGCTGCCGAAAATGGCGCATTCCATTATCGAGATGAACGACCTGACCGGACGGATGGAATCTTCCATCAAGAAAATGGAAGGGGCGGAACAGGCACAAGTGTCGCTGGAAGACGCCATAGAAATAATTGATGTCAACAAATAAAGCCCGTTTGCTTCCGGCCGGGACTGTCCCGGCCGTATTGAATGACCTGAATCACAAGAGGTAAGTATGAAAAAGAACAAAAACAGGCTGATCAATAAAGTGTGTCAGTCGCTGTTGGTACTCAGCGTATCGGGTTCAGCGATGGCCGCCGACAAATTTGCACTGGCCTGGTCTCACTACACTGGCTGGGAGCCCTGGGGTTATGCGGTTGATAAAGGGATTGTTAAAAAATGGGCGGATAAATACGGCATTGAAATCGATGTACGCCTGATTAATGACTATATCGAATCTATTAATCTTTATACGGCAGGTGAGTTCGATGCGGTCACGGCCACCAATATGGATGCGTTGACGATTCCTGCGGTGGGCGGAGTGGATACGCAAGCCGTTATCGTAGGTGACTACTCCAACGGTAATGATGGCATTGTGATCAAAGGGGGTAAAAGCGTTAAAGCACTGAAAGGTCAGGACATCAATCTGGTGGAGTTTTCGGTATCGCATTACATGCTGGCACGGGCACTGGATAAGAATGGCATGTCAGAGCGGGATGTTCGCGTTGTGAATACCTCGGATGCCGATATTGCGAGTGCTTTTATTTCCAATAGCAAAGCGGCCGTGGTGACATGGAATCCCCCGTTGCAGCAGGTTCGCAACGCCAAAGGCGCGCAATTGATCTTTGATTCTTCACAAATTCCCGGCGAAATACTCGACATCACTTTCGTTAAAACCGCAACCGATGAGCGCTTTAAAAAAGCTATCACGGGGGCCTGGTACGAAACCATGGCCATGATGAAAGGGGATGGGCAAAAGGAATCAATTGAGTTTATGGCCAATGCCACGGGGGCAACCGTTCCCGAGTTCAAGGCGCAGCTAAAAACCACGGCCATGTTCTATGATGCACAAGAAGCGGCACAGTACACCGCGTCGAGCAGCATCAAAGAAACCATGGAATACGTCCGCGCGTTTAGTTTTGACAAGGGATTATTCGGCGCGACGGCCGCGTCTCCTGATTTTGTGGGAATTGAGCTGAACAATGGTGAGGTTCTGGGAGACAAGCGCAATATCAAACTTCGATTTACGTCGCAGTACATGCAAATGGCCAGCGACGGGAAGTTGTAGAAAGTCTTTGGGATCGGTTCAGAAAAGGCGGAATATTCCGCCTTTTTTGCGTTTGAAAGGAGCAGGTCGTACCATGATCGGGGTGTGTTAAATCGCCGTATTCTTTTAACGCAATTGGCCATCCCGGCGGAACGCTGCAGAAATCAGACTTAGAGGTAAATTCTATTCGGTTTGAGGCTGAAACATCTCCGGCATGGGAAGTCCTTCCTTCGCCAATATTTGTTCATAGACTCCATTAGCAAGAATAGCTTTCAAGCCCTGATTAAAAGCATTAATGATCGCGGTATGATTCGGATTTTTGTAGCCACTGACAACGTACAGGTAATTGTTACTTAGCGGCGTGCGACTAAATGCAATATGTTTGTAGCTTTCTGGCAGGGAGGCGCGAATCCGTGTTTTGGCTACCAGCTCGTTTTCGATCGCCAGATCTACTCGGTGCTTTACCAGCATACTGATACCCTGGGTGAATTCGGTGACTTCAAAAAGCGTATAGTCGTTAGCTTTCAGAAATTGTTCGTCGTATCCGTAGTCTCGAACTACCGCGATGGTTTTGCCTTTGAGACTGCTCAGCCCGTTATATTCAAATCCGCTGTCGAGGCGCTTGATGAATTTTACCGGGCCATCAAGATAAGGGCGGCTGAACATAAAATCCTGACTGCGTTCCTGCGTCCACCAGGCATCCAGAATTGCATCCACACGACCCGCGCGGGTTTCCTCCAGCGCACGAGCCCAGGGCATGATCTTGTTTTGAACCTCATAGCCCTGCGTTTTTAGTGCAGCATTGGCCAGTTGTACCGACACTCCGCCATGGGGATGATGTTCGTCGATATAAGGAGGCCAGGGGTCCGCGCCTGCCGTAATAATGACAGGCTGAGGGGCCGCAGCAAGCAAGCGGAATGAAAGAAAAAACAAACTGAAAAACAGAGTGGTCTGCATTGGCGCCTTGAATAACGAACCGGGGTAACATCAGTCTAGTCAACCCCTGATACGTTCTTCAAATTATCTGCGAGTTTTTTCGTTTAGGGCACTCAGTCCGAGCATGCACATGGCCAGGATAAACGCGGTATACCCCATGGCTTTACGAAAAGCCTTCAACCAGGACATTTCAATATTGAGTGTGCCATGATCAACCGAGACGTTGCTGATAGTCAGAGCGGCTAACCGATGGGAATGCTTTTTGGCATCAAGTTGGTAGATGGGCCGGTTGGACAGACGCTCACTGAGTTTACGCTGAACAAAGTCCACCAGGCTGGCCAGTGTTTCGGATTTAACCTGATTGATTTTGTCGGCATCAATACGAAACATCTTCATTATCCCGTCCAGTTGCCGGGCGCCTTCTTTCATTACGGCCTTTTCTTCATCCGACGCGAGCCAATCCAGCTGCACCACCTTGAGCTGGCTCAGGTAGAAGGCAGAATCGGCCTCCCGATACTCAGGCCAGGCACTTAAGGTAATTCGCCCTCGAGAGTTTCTGCCCAGATAGCGAATACTGATTTCCGCGCCAAAGACTACTTCGCCGCCGGCTTTGAGCTTCAGGTCGGGCTGGTCAACCAGATATTGAATTCCCCATTTCTGGCCTTCAATGGGAAAAAGCCCGTTGAGCTGGGTGCGAATCAGGCTCTGGTTAATCTTGACGGTCATATTCATCCATTCAGTGACCGTCAGTGCTGCGCCCAGTAGGGGGGCCGTAGTGACCACCGCGAGTGTCTTTATGTCCATATTTCTATTTGTCCATATTTCTGTCGTCGTGTTTTAGTAAGGGATCAGGAGGACTAGACAACAAAACCTCCCGAAGGAAGCTACATGCCGACACAATAGCCTGCAAGGAAATAATATTGCAGGTACTTTTGTACATTTGTCGCAGGAAATTATCACAGGAAACGCACCTTGGTAACAGCCTGAAATGGTCTAAATCACGGCATTACAGTGACTGAATCAGCTTTACGAAAAATTACATGATTTTTTTTGAAGATTCCTAACCCCTATCTATATTAGTACTTATCAGTTGACGGGTAGTTTCCCTAGCAACGGAGAAAAGGACTTATGGACAAGATAGTAATTTCTCATTTGGGTTTGAAGGATAAAGATCTCACGCTCATCAAGAACCTGTTTCGGCTAAATACCACCTGGTTTGGCAATTTCGAATTGGCAGCCACGTCTGGGACAAGCGAGGGACAGATCATCCTCATTGATCAGGACGAGCCGCGTGCGCGCATGTTGTGGCGTCAAATGCAGGCGCATTATCCTAAAGACTGCGTTATCAGTATTGGTCGTTCGGCAGACGAAGCTTCTCTTGGCGGGCAGCATCTTGGCAGGCCGATTGTTTTCCGGCGCCTCACCGAGGCACTGACCAACGCGACCAGCATGTCTAAGCAGTCCCGCGCCTCCGGTAGTTCGCAGCCCCGTATTCTCGTGGTGGATGATAATTTACCTGTACGCACTTTTATGAAGCAAAAGCTGCATGATTTGTATGCAGGCTCCTATGGTGTGGCGCTGGCGTGCTCTGGTGAAGAAGCGGTGGAAATGGCGCAATCAAATACCTTTGATCTGGTATTTATGGATGTGATGATGGATGGCATGGATGGGTATCGCGCCTGTCGGCAGCTTAAGTCCATTCGGGAAATGCCAGTGGTGATGCTGACCAGTAAAAGCTCCACGCTGAACCGTGTTAAAGCTCACATGTCGGGGTGTGACGGCTTTATTACCAAGCCGCCCGATGATAATGAGTTAATGCAGGTCGTCAGCAAGCATCTGAGCAAAAAGTTACCAAGGACCGAAATGGAACACTGGGCCACTGCCTAGCTGTTTGATTTTGTTCAGGAGACCTAGGAAACAGGTCATAGATCAACGTATGCGGGCGCGATTGGGTGACCGTCACGAACGTGATAAAGGAGATAACAATGAAAAAAGTTCTGATCGTCGATGACAGTGAAACAGATTTGAAATATCTGCAAAAAATTGTCAATGAAGCCCACTACACCACGATTACGGCCCGTTCCGGGAAAGAAGCCATCGAAAAGGCCCGTCATGAAAAGCCCAGCTTGATACTGATGGACATTATCATGGGAGACATGGACGGATTCAGTACCTGCAGGGAAATTACCCGGGATCCTGATCTTAAAGAAATCCCCGTCGTTTTTGTCAGCAGCAAGAATCAGCGCGCAGATCATTTGTGGGCAAACCGACAAGGCGCGAAAGCGTTGATTACCAAGCCTTACCGGAATGAAGAGATTCTGACGCAATTGCAGGCTTATGCCTGACTAAGAAGCAGCGCTGGGTAAGAAGGGTATCAAATCCCGTTTTCTGATCAGTTGGCGGCCAGTCGATGTGATGGGGAATTCGCCTGTCTGTTAGGTCGTTAATGATCCGGGGCTGATTGACTGCCCCAGGGCGATTAATGGAATTATGGTTTGCGGGGCAGCCTGGCTTACTTCAGCTCGGCGTCAAAAAGGGAGGAGGGATGTATGGATCAGGAACTTAATGTGCAAGATCAGCGCGCCAGAAGGGAGTCCCGGCACGCATTGGCAGGAGCCGAATCCGAGGCAAATGAGGGGCCGAGAGATAACACCTGGTTATCACCCTCGCAGGCCTTCAGTGTATTGCACCGTCGTCTGGATTCATCCGCAGTTAAAACCCAGATTTCCTCCGAGATCACCGCCACGCAGTGGGTGGCGCTTCCCTTAGGTGAAGTGGGTTTGCTTCTTCCCGTCACCTGGCCTAAAGAACTGGTTGATGCCGTTCCTCTTTGTGATGTGCCTTTTGCACCCGCCTGGTTGCGAGGGTTTGTGAATTTACGCAGCCAGCCAGTGCCTGTGGTGGATTTGGTTCGTTACTTCGGCCTGGGAAATTCGAACGCACTGACGGAGACCAATCTGGATTTCGGTGCGCGCTCGCAAAACCCGGAAGTCCAGAAAAAGACCGATTGGATCCGTTCCGGACGTCGACAGTCCTATTTACTTCGCGTAGGCGAAGGACGGAAGGCATTTGCACTGGAAGTGGATTGCTTTCCTCAAAAACTGTTGCTGAAAGAGGAAACCCGAGTTTCGCGAGCGATTAGTTTACCTACTCAATTACAGCGTTGTGCAGGCGATCTTTTTTACCATGAACGACTTTGGGTTGAATGGGATTTAAAGCGTTTTTGTCAGTCGTTATCAGAAAATTTGTAGTACACGACTCGTCGTGCACTCAAGGAGTACGATCGCATCCAGCCGGGTTGGGTTCGTCTCTTTAAAATGGAATGCCTGTTAGATTTGGCGTTATTTTGCATCGCGAAGTACGCATTGACAGGTGTAAGAGCTCAACAGGAAATGATCTCTGCAGGAGACAAGTTATGACGAAGTGGAAAAGCCTGATTACCTCATCCCTCTGTATGCTGGCATTTAGCCATTCAACGCTGTCAATCGCCGCATCACCGGGTGTTTACAGTGATCGTATTGTGGTTGGGGGCGTTATGGATCTCGAAGGCCACTCTCGTGGCCTGGGATTGGGGATGCAAGAAGGGGTACGTGCCGCCTTTAAAGATGTAAAGGTACAAGGCAGGCGCCTGGAATTTATCACCGCAAACGATTCCTACACGCCGGATCTCACCGTGAAACAAACGCAACGTATGATTGATGAGGGAGCGTTTGTGATGCTGGGGAATGTCGGTACGCCCACGGCGAAGGTCGCCCTCCCTATTTTGGCTCAGAACAAGGTGCCTGCTGTGGGGTTCTTTACTGGCGCAGGGTTATTGAGACCGGGCGAAGGTGATGTGGTTAATTTCCGTGCCAGCTATATCCAGGAAACGGCCGCCGTTATTTCACAGGGAATTCAAGCCGGTCTGGAACCTCAGGAGATTTGTGCTTATGTCCAGAACGATGCTTACGGTATGGCCGGTGTAGAAGGCATCCGTCAAGCGTTAAGGCTGCAGAGCCGCTCCCGGAACTTAGTGAAAACACTCGATCAGGTGCTGGAGGTGTACGGTGAGAACCCGGCTCGCAATGGGTTAGGCCCCGTGGGCGTTTATGAGCGCAATACACTGACCTCGCGTGCGGGATACGAGTCGCTAAAACATTGGGAAAGCCAGCAAGGTGCGCGCTGCAAACTGGTGGTGACGGTGGGCACCTACAATGCAATAGCGCGTTTCGCCGCGTATTCCCGCAGCAAGGGGGAAGATTGGTTGATAAGTGCGGTGTCATTTACCGGGGCAGATGTACTGGGTGAAACACTGGAACAGTTTGGCGTGAAAGATCGGGTCATTGTGACTCAGGTTGTTCCGGATTTGCATGCCAATATTCCCTTGATTAATCAGGCACGCAAAGACCTGGGAGATCGTTTCAGCTATGTGAGTCTGGAAGGCTATATCGTCGGAAAAATGTTCGTAGCCATGCTGGAAAAAATTCCCGGAGAGATCACGCGTGACGCCTTCATGCAGGTGGTAAAAAACAGCAAGTTTGATGTGGGCGGTATCGTGCTTGATTTTCAGGGAGACAATCAAGGCTCCGATCTGGTCACAGTGACCTATTACAAGGATAAGAAATATCAGGCGATCGGGCCGGACCAGTGGCGGGAAATCCTCTGATTCGGGTTCTTTCCAAACCCAAAGGCATGTTGAAAACCACCGAGTTTAATGGATTCATGGAGAAAGAAAATGAACTCAAACGCAGATACCGTTCCATTTGAAACGCGGCCTGCCCGCAAAAGTCAGCGCCATCTGTTGTCAGGCATGTCCATCGGACGCCGATTGCTGGTACAAACGTTAACTATGGGGGGCGTGCTGGCGCTTATTGCCGCACTGGCGTTCTTTTCACTGAGTTATGCCCGCCATACATTGCTGGATTTACACCATAAAGTGGATGAAACCACCGCTATCACCTTATTGGTGAGCGGCTTGCAACGCGGATTTGTAGACAACCTGAACAACCTGAACAGCGGTATGTTGACCTGGTCTGACGCCGCGAAAACGGTGGCCGCAACCAAAGCCCGCTTTAGTTCGGACTGGAATGTGCTTCGTGATCGCTATCAGGGCGACCAGAACGATGCGAACTGGATGAAAATGAAAGCCGGGGTGGCCGAAGTCAACACGGCATTCTCGGAATTCGAGAACCTGGGAAGCAATCAGTCCAGAGCTGCACTGGAACTCTTTATTCTGAACGACCTTTCGACGCAGATTGATCCGTTTTTAACAGCTGCGAATGCTTACACAGAAGCCCTCAGAACCGAAGGCCAATCAGCCTTTGGGGACTCGGAAACCACACTGACTCGTAGTCTATACCTGGGGAGCCTGATTATTTTTCTGGGGATGACGCTGGCGATTGCACTGGGTATTTTTATTCGTCGATCCATCGTCAACCCGGTGGCAGCGATCAAGGCGACAGTGAATTCGGTTGAGGCGGGTGACACTGATGCCCGTACAGGCATTGTCGGACAGGACGAGTTGGCCGCACTGGGGCAGGCGCTGGATCACTTGCTGGATGAAAAAGTGGCTGCGCTGATTCAGGCAGAACAAGACAACGAAACGCTGAATGAATCAGTTATTGAGCTACTGGAGAGTACCTCACGACTCAGTGATCGGGATCTGACCCATCGTCTGGTGGTTCGCGAAGACGTAACCGGCCCGGTAGCCGACTCGCTGAACCTGATGACGAAGGAGTTGTCAGAGGCGCTCGTCAGCATTCGCAAGGTGGGAGATTACGTGGGTGTTTCCAGTGTCACGGTGGATGAGCAAACACGCAAAGTGGTGCATGTGGCCGCACAGGAACGCCAGCTTGTAGAACAGGCCAGACAAAAGCTGGATGTGCTTTCTCTGGAAATGGCGCGGATTTCCGATTGGTGCCAAAGCTGTAACCAAATTGCCCAGCATGCCTCCACGACCACGGACAAAGCCTTTGAAGCGGTAGGTAACACGGTCAGCAGTATGGATGAAATCCGGGACTCGATCAGCGAAACAGAAAAACGGATTAAGCGCTTGTCTGAGCGGTCACAGGAAATCAGCAGTATCGTCGACATTATCAGCAGCATTGCGGAACGTACACACGTTCTGGCATTGAACGCCAGTATGCAGGCGGCAGCCGCAGGGGATGCCGGTCGTGGATTTGCGGTGGTCGCCGACGAAGTTCAGCGTTTAGCGGAAAGCTCGCGGGGCGCGACATCGCAGATCAGTGGTCTGGTCAGAAATATCCAGATGGAAACGGCAGATGCCGTAGACACGATGAACAGAAGTATTACCCAGGTGGTGAATGGTTCCCGTCGGGCTGAACAAGCGGGTGTACAGATGCAGGAAACGCAAACCACAACACGGGAGCTGGTAACCTCGGTAGAGCGCATTTCGGTGAACTCGCTGGCGCAGGCCAGTGAAGCCGAAGCGCTGAAGGCCCAGGCAGAGCGGATTGTAAAAAGTACCCAAATGACAGATCAGGAGCTGACCCGCCAGTCACATCATACTGAACGTCTGCGTGCTGCTTCGAAAATATTGCAAAAAACGGTCGATTTGTTTGAACTTCCCGAAATCAAGCATATTGAACTTGATCTGCCTGAGGCAGGTAACGATCTCGAACCGCTGGCCGACACTGAGTCCAATTCATTGTTAAAGACAGCAAGTTAATCCGGGTTGCCACGTTAATCTGGATTGTCATTTTAATTTGGATTGTCATTTCAATTTGGATTGTCACTTTGTTTTATCAATCCGGCAAACCGATGAACCGCTACGTAGCGCACTTGCGACAAAGTGCGCAGGCCTGAGGAGGCAGGGAAGGCGATGGAGATGGTCACTGAAATTGTTGAAACGGTCATTCTTGATCTCGAAGAGCAACTGGCATATGACTCGGATATGGATTCTGCGTCGCTGACGGATCTGTTGGTCGGCGGGTTGGAAAATGTTGCCATGGCTCTGGAAATGGCCAACATGACGGATATGGTGAAACGCTGTGAACGATTGCAGGCTCAGCTGACCGAACCCAAAGTGCGAACCGCATCGGATCGGGAACAATCGCAGCGGCAATCGAAAAGCATACTGGCCTGGCTGAAGCGTCTGGCGGGGCTGGTGAGTCAAGAGCAGCTAAATCAAACGCCTGAAGTCGTGCAGGCGTTGTCTGACCAGTCTTCGATGGTGCCGGAGGTGTCTGTTCCGGACAGGTTGGACGATGACCTCTCCGTGTTGAGTGATTCTGTGGTGAGAGAGGCATCCGACAATGCGTTTGATACCACGACCTGGCCAGCGACGATGGAAAGTCGTCCTCCTCTGACCTCGGCACAAAGTGAAATGTTGCAGCAGTTGTGGGTCGAAGTTGAAGACTTGCTTCCGGAACTGGAAGAAATTCAGGCAGAGGCGGGAGAGGATGCAACGGCTATCTCACGCTATGTTGATTTGTTGCAGAATCTGATTCAAACCGCCGAATTTCTGGGCTTAAAAGGCTTGGGGCATTTTGTGGCGCTGTTGTGTGAACGCCTGTTGCATTGCAACGTAACATCTGACGATCTTCAGTTATTGCTGTTTACCTGGCCGCAGCGTTTGCAGCTTTATTTGACGGAAGGTGCCAGTGAATCGGCCGCTATCGCGTTGCTGGATTATCTTGATGATGATCTCTGGGGCGGACAGAAAATTGAGTTGTTGGAAAGCCAGCAGCTTTTGGTGGGGCTGTTGACCTTGCCGGACGTTGACGAAGAAACCCCTGCCGTGCGTGTTTGGGAGGCAGAAGATGTCTTGCTGGGGGAAAATGGCGAGATAGCGAGCGCGGATCCAAACGATGATATATGGCAAGCCTTTTTACAGGATGCCCCGGTACAAATGGCGCAGTTGGCTCAGGCACTGACACAACTGAATTCGCACCTGACACAGGGTGAGTCTCTGGACTCCTTGCATGGCTTTCTGCATCAGGCTCAGCGTTCCAGTCATACGCTGAAAGGCTCCGCCAATCTATTGGGAATTAAGGGCGTTGCCAACCTGAGTCATGCGCTGGAAGATACGTTCGAAGGGCTGGTGAACGACGACCAGCCTTTAAGTGTACCGTTGCGGCGATTGCTGGACGAAGCCATTGATTGCCTCAGTATGATGATTGACGCATTACTGGGCCTGGATTCTGCGCCAGATAATGCGCTGGATATTCTGCGGCAAGTCAGCGACTGGCGTGCGGTTAATCAGGCACCGTTGATCGAAGCACCGACGGCACCGGGGCGTCTGTCCGAAGAGGAGACGGCAAGCGGGGACCTTTTCAATGCATCGAGCGAGTTGTCTGTGACCGAAACCGAAACGAATGAGACGACGGTACCGGCGTTGACAGCATTGCCGAGAGCCGAAAGCGAGGATGACGAAGAAGAGACTGATGAAATGTTGCTCCTCGCTGAAGAAATGAGTGTGAACAATGTTCAGACGCGAGAACTTTACAAGCGCATCCAGTCGGTAGGATTGCAGTTAAAACGCCAGGATAACTTGTTACAGGCACGTCGAATGGACCTGGAAGGCTGGGTCGATGGTCGCAGCATGGCGAGAACCCATCGCACCGTCGAGCCACAGAATGAAGAGTTTGATCCCTTGGAACTGGATCGCTATGACGACCTGCATCGAAGTACTCACCAATACTTCGAAGCAGTGGCCGATGTCCGGGCACTCAATGAGCAGCTGCAGGATCATCTGGATCGAATGGATCGACTGATGGGGCAGCAACACCGTTTTATTGATCAATTGCAGCATCAACTCCTGTCTCGGCAGCGGATTAGTGCCGAAACCCTTGCACCGCGGCTGCAGCGTTGTGTGCGTCAGGCTGCCAGACAGTGTGACAAGCAAGTCGTGCTGGAAATCGCCGGAGGCCAACTAGGCATTGACCGACAGATGCTCGAAAAGCTGGCTCCGGCACTCATGCACTTGCTGCGCAATGCTGTTGATCACGGAATCGAAAGTGATATCCAGCGGCTGGAATCGGGTAAGTCACCTGAGGGGAATATACAGCTGACCTTCAGTCAGCAAGGCCGCTTTCTGAATATCCTGTTGCAGGATGATGGCAGAGGGCTCGACTTTGATGCCATTTACCGTCGAGCGTTGTCACGTAAGTTGATAAGCCCGGATAGTCCACGACCGACGGATGCGGATCTGGCGAATATGATCTGGCTGTCAGGCTTTTCGACTCGCGATAGCGCTACCCATGTTTCTGGCCGGGGGATCGGAATGGATGCGGTCAAAGCGCAAATTGAAGCCCTGGGAGGGCAGGTAAGACGGATAGACGTCGCCCAGGGCAGCGGCTTCGAGTTACGGCTGCCAGTGAAAGAAATTACACAATATATGCTGTTGGTCTCTGTTTCAGGCAAACGTTTTGCTGTGCCAACGGCCAATTTGCAGCAGATATTGCCCAGAGATCACTATCCTTGCCAACAGATTGGCGGGCAGCGTTATCTGACTTATCAGGATCAACTGTATCGTTATGAAGATCTGGCTGAATGTCTGCAACTTTCAGGGGACACAGATGATGCCCGCAGAGCCATGATTCTACTGCACTGGAATGATCAGTGGATAGCGCTGGCAGTCAACTCGCTGGTGAGCGGTGAGCAGTTGGTGCAGCGTGGCAGTGGTCTGTTACTTCCTCGCCTGCACGGGCTGTCGGGGTTAAGTATTCTCGGCGATGGCTCGTTGGTTCCGGTGCTTAATTTGGCCGAATTACTTGCGTCAGAAGAGAACTCTCCGCGCGCAGGAGCGTATCGAGCGGCAGGCGAGCGAGAGGCTGTCAGCGAGTCCAGTCGAGGTGTATTGAACGAAGAACTCACGGTGCTGGTGGTCGATGACTCGCTGAGTGTCCGCACCACGCTGAAACAATTGTTACAGGATGAAGGCTACCGGGTTGTGACGGCCGTTGATGGCGTGGATGCACTGGAAAAGCTGCAGGATACCTTTGCGGCGGCCGTTTTGGTCGATATGGAAATGCCACGGATGGACGGGTTGGAGTTTACCCGGCACTTACGGCAGCGACCACAATGGCAAGCACTGCCTGTCGTGATGATTACTTCAAGGAGTCAGGAGAAACACCGCGAATTGGCGCGCAAGGCGGGTGTCAGCGCCTTTAAAACCAAACCCTATCAGGAAGGCGATTTGCTCGACACGTTACAAACACTGCTCGAACCGGATTTGGTGTAAACCTGAGTCATGTTTAAGCGCAATTCGATGAACAAGGAACAGGGTGATTAGGAGTACAGCCAATGAACCCCACGTTTTATACCCTCAACTGCGGCGGCTATCAGCTGGCCATGCCCGCGTCCCAAGTGCTGAGTCTTTGGGAAAACGAGGCGATTCGCTATGTTGAACAGCTACCGGTGGTTGGTCAGGATGACAAACTCTATCCGGTATACAGTCTCGGGGAAGAATTGCGCCCCCGATTGGGCCCGGCCTTGGGAGACACACATTGCCTGTTAATAGCAAACTTTTCCGGACAGGGGGGCGCGATCGCACTCAGCGGAAAAGACGTCAGTAAAATTTCCGAGGGTATTGTATTGCACAAGTTGCCTGACTTTATTTTACCCACAACCAGCCCATTAAAGGCTATGCTGAAATATCAGTCTCGCTGGTTGTACCTGACTGACGCTGCAAGTTTACTACACGCTCTGGAGACCGCTCATGTTCAAAGAGACTTCAGCTATGACCCTGACAGTCTGGCTGGCTGAAACACCGCTAGGTAAAGTGGGGCTGGCACCCATCTGTGTCTGCGAGTACTTGCCAGAGCCAGCGTGGGTTGAAATTCCCGGTGCATTTCCCCAGTTTTGCCGGGCAGTTGAATGGCAGTCGACACTGGTACCTGTTTTGCAACTCTGCCCGGAAAAAGCGGCTGAACACAGCGCATTCGAGCCAGCTTATGCGGAACCGCCATCCTTGCCGGTGCTGCTTCTGTTTACGCTGAACAAAGACACACCGGTGATCGGGGTAACTTTGAGTCAATCTCCGCAAAAAGTGGTGGTGGAGGATGCAATGTCAAAAGATTTCTGCCCTGATACCTGCGGGTTTTGGCAAAATAAATTACTTTCGGGGTTTGTCCTGGATGGTGCCAGCATTCCGCTCATAGACCCTGACCTTATTCTGCGTGATGACGCATTTTCAGGCATGCACACCTGTTAGGTTCAGTTATATAAAATGCCTGATTCCGGGAGACGCACATAGTAACGCCCGAACTCAGGCAGAATGAAGCATGAGGGCGGCCGTGCTTTCTCTCGAAACGGGATAATAACGTTTGTTTTTTTGGCTACTCAAAACGAAAAAGCTAAGGCATACTTTGATCTTTAACCCGGTCGCCGGGATTCTTGTTTGAAAAATCGGGCAGGCACAGATTGAAGATGCACAAACCAGGATTCGCCATTGTCGTTATGATGCTTTTGTTGTCGGCCACCTCCGGGCTGGCCAGTTCTTTGCCAAAAGCTGACCTTGTGCTGGTTTCCAAGTCTGAATCCAAGCTGTATCTCGTCAAGGGCGGGCGCTGGTATCGAAAATACCACGTTGCGTTGGGTAAAAATCCGGTGGGTCACAAACTGGAAGTGGGAGACAGACGCACGCCAGAGGGCAGCTATGTGCTCGACTACAAAAGACAAAATAGTGCCTTCTATAAAGCCATACATATATCCTATCCCAATGATACTGACCGGCTGATGGCTGAATCACGAGGTGTAGATCCCGGCGGGCAGATCATGATTCACGGCCAGCCTAACAATCCGGTCTGGCCCGAAAGTAAACTACAGCAGTTCAACTGGACCGAGGGTTGTATTGCGGTTCGTAATAAAGAGATGGACGAGATCTGGATGGCGGTCGAACCCGGTACACCGATAGAAATCATTCCTTGAATCCCCCTCCACTTTGTCCTGGTAAACATCAACACGCGGGTCAGCATGTTAAGCCCCTCGTGGTGGCTTCTTTTGAGACTATTTGTGACAGTTCTGGCATAATTGCCGCCCTTTATGGTGTTGTCCAGGCAAGATCTTTGACAGCGAGTAAACTGCAACTAGATTTAGAACACAGGTGGTCGTGTGTCACGCCGACCCGTGAATTCAAATCCGGGGGTGTACTGGCGTCATTGGGCAGAAGTTATTTCTGACGCAACGACATAATCAACCGCAAAAACTGCGGAAAAATAAACGGACGCACGGATCGCAAGGTAACCAGGATGGTATTGGATGATTACGGAACAAACCCGAGTGGTGAATAATGAATAAGCTGGCTTTGACTGCACTCATGTTGCTGGGATGCGCGCTCTCACAATGGTCGTACGCGCTGGATGTAAAAGTTTGTCAGACAGAAAGTGAACTGGATGAATATCGGATCGAATTGGCCAATTTGGTCTTGAAGAAAACCAAAACGGAATATGGCTGGGCAAAAATTGCGCCGGTTGCACATGAGCCTGATCCTACGCTAAGTCGCTGTCTGTTTATGTTACGCACAGGCAAAGTTGATTTGGTATATGTTCCGCCCACCGATACCTTGCTTGCCGATTTTGAAGTGATTCCTGTCGATATTCTTCGCGGATTGTTGAGTTATCGGGTATTGGTGATTAATCAGAATGCTCAAAACGGATTTGCCCGCTTGAACGGACTCAGAGAACTACAGTCCTATAAAGGCGTTTATCGTGATCGCGACGAACAAGCGTTTTACAAGATCAACCGGCTACCGGCACTGGAAGGCGAATCGGTCAATCAGTCATTGCAGATGATTGAAAGCAATCGCGCTGACTATATCTTCACCGATCTGCTCTCTGCCTGGACGCTGGTCGATGCCAAAAAAGATAAATACCCGGCGCTCAGCGTAGAAGATACGTTAGCGCTGGAGCTGCAATATCCCATTTACTTTATGGTACGTAAGGGAAATCAGCGCCTTAAGGAACGTTTGGAAAGCGGTCTGGATTTGGTGATTAAAGATGGTAGTTTTCAGGCGTTGTTTGATAAATCTTTTGGTCACATCGCCACGCAAGCCAATATGGCATCACGCAACGTCATTCCGGTCAGCTATGAGGGTGCAGATCAGGTGCCCGTTGTCGACAACCGGTTCTGGATGCATTAAGGCATTGGCAGTCGGGGGATATAAAAATCGGGCCGCAACATTCGCCCGATTTTTTTATGCCTGAAGATTGGCATGGCCGCGTAGTTTAACGAGTAGGTTAAAGGGAGAAAACGGCATGTTACTGGTGATGGCGATAGTGTTGGGCAGCCTCGTGGGAGCCGGGGTGATGGATTCCCCCGAAGGCGCTTTATTGGGGGCGTACCTGGGAGGCCTCACACAACGTTTGCTCACTTATCAGCGTAAGGTCACCTCGCTTACCGATGAAGTAACTACGCTCAATAGGCATCTGAACCGGTTGCGTCAAGATCTGCACCGACGCGATTCGGCTCCGATGCCAGACACCTCCACCGAAGCCTTAGCGAAGGCTGATGACTTGTCCGCTCCCGCTGACAAAACCATTCCAGATAGCCTTGAGCCCCTTCCGGAAGTTCCTTTTGCTGCGAATGCTCCGGAGATGCCGATCTCCGCTTACCAGACATCGTCTGAAACCTCGGCCTCCGATCTTAAGGGCCACAGGTCAATAACAGAAAGTGTGACCGGGGATCCTAATGAACCGGGTGAGGCTCGTGCGCTTGACTCGAATAATGAGGTGGACGAGAACGAGAAAGCACCTTCGCCATCGGCATGGGAAGCCGATGCCCGGGTACAGATACCTCAGTGGGAAAAAGGTTGGCTGGATAGCTGGATCGACAAAGGTAAACAATGGGTCATTGACTATTTTACCGGCGGCAATCTGTTCGTGCGGGTAGGTTTGCTGGTACTGTTTTTCGGCGTCGCGTTTTTGCTTAAGTACGCCGCTCAGACCATCGACGTGCCTGTCGAACTGCGCTACGTTGCGGTGTTGCTGGGCGCCACTGCCATGCTGATTCTGGGTTGGCGGGTACGACAGAGCAAGCCTTCCTATGGATTGGCTATTCAGGGTGGCGCGATCGGACTGTTGTATTTGGTTATTTTTGCTGCGTTCCGTATCCATCATTTAATGAATGCCGGGCTTTGCTTTTCTTTACTCACCGGGGTGGTGTTGATGGGGGTAGGGATTGCCTTATTGCAGGATGCCATGATCCTGGCAGCCATCGCGGTGGCGGGTGGCTTTGCATCGCCCCTGCTGGCGTCAACGGGAACCGGTTCGCATGTCGAGTTATTTGGTTATTATCTGGTATTGAATCTGGGTATTCTGGCCGTGTCCTGGTTCAAGGCTTGGCGGGTACTCAACTGGTTAGGGTTTATGTTTACCTTCGGGATTGGCATGAGCTGGGGTTACCGGTTCTATGCTCCGGAATACTTCAACTCAACCGAGCCGTTTCTGATTGCCTTCTTTATCCTCTATACGCTGATCCCTGTATTATTTGCTTTACGCCAACCCCCCCAACTTAAAGGGTTAATTGATGGTTCGCTGGTGTTTGGTACACCTACGCTGGTCATTGGATTACAGGCCGCGTTGGTCGGTGACATGCCAAATATACTGGCTTGGAGCGCCGCCTGGATGGGGGGATGGTATCTGTTGTTGGTTATTCTGTTGAGACGCATCACAGTGATGCAAATGCTCAATGAAAGTTTTCTGGCGCTTGCCGTGGCCTTTCTTACGCTCGCCATTCCATTAGGTTTTGAAGGCAGGGTCACGTCAGCCGTGTGGGCGGTGGAAGGTTTGGCGTTACTCTGGGTGGGGTTGCGTCAATCGCGCCTGCTGCCTCGTTTAAGTGGTACGGGCCTGATGCTGGTTTCCGGCGTTTTCTATATTTCAGATCAGAGCAGCGGAGCCGACAGCCTGTTTTTGCTAAATAATGACTTTATCGGCTGCTTGTTGATCGCCCTGGCGGGATGGGGGGGCTACACACTGCTTTACCGTTACGCAGAGCAGACGGCGCTTTGGATGTTTGAGAGGCGTTATCTGGGTAAAGCCATGCTGATCTGGGGGACGCTCTGGTGGCTGGTCGGTGGCTGGCTGGATATTGATGAGCATTTTCACGGCAATGTTGAACGATTCATTGGTGTGACTTTCCTGAACCTGACGGCGCTTGTCGCTTGGTGGTGTGCAGGAAAACAGCGCGATCCGGTATTTTCGGCTCTGGGGCTACTGGCACATATCTCAGGTATTCCGGTGCTGATTCTTTGCGGTTACGCGGCATCCCAGGCATGGCCGTGGTTCAATATGTTTTATTTAGCTTCGTTGCTGCAGGTTGGCTGTGGTATCAGCCTTTGTCTCTGGTCGATACGGGATCAGCATGCCGATTTTGTACCTTATGCCCTTCCGGGCCTGACGGCCGTATTTTGGCTGGCCGTGGGGGCATTTTTATTCGTGACGCTTCAGGAAACCGAACTACACTATAGTGGCGCCTATGAGGTGACGCTCTATTTGGTCGCGTTGAGTTTGTTCTTATTGATTCTGGTGGGAGCGCATCGACGGGTGTCGTGGCCGGTGCTTTCTCAGCCCATGTTATTGGCCTTGCCGGCACTGGCATTCAGTGTGTTTTATTTCGTGGATCACAACCGGTACTTCAGTGAAGGTGCCGGGTGGTTGATTTTTCCGTCGGTGTTGTTGGGGCATATCGCCCTGCTAAGATGGCTGGAGCGTTACCCTCAGTATCCGTTGGGGTATTTGCACCTGGGCACCGTCTTACTGGTGTTGTGGGCGGTCACCTGGCAAATGGCAACGCTGGTTGCGAGTCAACCGTTGCTGTCTGAGCAGGGGATGGCGCTGGCCACGTGGGGAGCCCTTCCCGCGTTGCTGCTATGGCGACAGTCCCAATGGCAGGCGTGGCACTGGCCTGTGCAGCGTTACGCCTGGCCACTGGCGTCCCTGTTGCCATTGATTCTGGGCGTCAGTCTGGCGCTTTGGATGGTCTGGGCGAATACGCAGGTGACGGGAACTTCGGCGCAATTCTATCTGCCCGTATTCAATCCGGTGGATCTGGTTTCGCTGGCGGTGATTGCCCTGCTTTGGCGCTTGGGGAAAACCACCGACCTTAATTTTGGGCAGAATTTACTGGTATTACGCTGGGCAGTTGCCGCCGTGCTGGGCTTTTTCTGGATCAATATGGCGTTGTTCAAGGGCTTCTACTATCTGGATGAGATTCCTTTCACGCCCCATGCACAGCTAGGCTCGATTAAAGTGCAGAGTGGCCTGAGTTTGCTCTGGAGCCTGCTGGGCACGCTGGCGATGTTACTTGGCGCACGTCGCTACGGGCGGAGCGTGTGGATTGCCGGTGCCTGCCTACTGGGGGCGACGGTGCTTAAGCTTTTTGTGACGGATTTGTCGGGTACCGGCACGGTCGCGCGAATTATCGCCTTCCTGGGGGTCGGTCTGGTGCTGTTGCTGGTAGGATTCTTTGCGCCGGTACCGCCCGCCCGCGAGGACAAAACGGCGGATAAGGCGGCTGAGGTTTAGTCGTTCCCGGGTAATATAGCGCGATAGCATCGGGCCATGTTTTACCTGCCATGAGTGTGGAGTTGACGCATATCAACTCCGACCTCGTCCATGTCAGACAATACTACCAATGTCGCCATCAACTGCTAAAGTTGTAGTCATCATGTACAAGGAGATGCTTATGCAAACACATGCAATCAATCTGAATTCTGATTTGTTATCCGGTTTTCTCAAGAAAGTTTCCGCCATTCTTGATCAGCCGATTGATGAGGACAAAATCGAGCAGGCGGTCGTTGCGCTCGAACATGTAGAGCAGGGAGACGAACAGGATCTCGACTTTGAACTTAAATATCAGGGAACTACGGTTTCAATGCTGATTAAGGCGGGTGTTAAACATTTTGAGGAGTCGTTGTTGGAAATCAGCTCCACCTCGCCCGCATTTAATAAAACGCTCTGCGAACTCGTCTGATTATCCTTTCAAAGTAACAATACGACGCGCCCTTGACCAAAACGCTTTTGACCAAAGAATAGTGGCCAGGGGCGTTTTGTGTCATGGTAATATTCCTCCTGAGAAACGCACTCCGGTTACTGTGCCTGACCATTGGCAACGGTAAAGGTATTGCGTAAAAGGCTGACTCGTTTGAGTGCTTAGGGTGAATATCGTGCTGCTAATTAAACCAGGGCTGAACGCCAGGGAACCGGGTGAAACATTCCCTTCACGTTGGTTAAGCCTGAATATCAATGCCCGTTTTGTTCGATCTCTTTTTTTCACGACACTTTGTGTAGTATCAGGCGGGGCGGGAGCGAATACTGCCTATGCCAACCCCTCAATTGAAAATTTTAGTGTGGTGCAAAGTTTATACGCACGGGGGAATGCGGCCGCCTATCGGATTGAACTACCCCCTACGGTTTTCGAAAACACCCGCAACCCCTATCACGAAATTGCGGTTTTCAACGCTCGGGGAAATCGTGTACCCAGTTGGCTGGAACCGGGCAACGAAGCACCGGAGCCGGATGATCTGCATTGGCGACGGGTTGAGGTCAATCCACTCGAAAACGGGTCGGGTTATCTGGTCGATACCGGCGGAAGTTTTATCCTGTCACAGTTAAAAGTCACCTCACGAATTGATAACACCGTCGCCTCACTGGATCTCTTCTCTTCGGTAGCGTCAACCGGCCCCTGGCATTTTGAACGGCATGCCAATCTGGTGCAGCTTAATCATCAAGGTCAGCAGATTGACGATACGGTGGTGTATCTGGGGCGCCTCGAAAAGCGTTATTTAAAACTCGATTTTGCAGAAGGCAATGCGGGCTTCAAGACGCAGCCCCCCTTGGTGGATGTAAAGTTTGCACCGCTGGATCTTATTTTTCTTCGCCACGGCGAAGGCCCGTTTAGTCTGGCTTTTGGCTACCCCGATTCTCCTGCCGAACGATTGGTGCAGGAACCCTCGGCGCAGAAGCCATCGCGACAGTTTCAAAGCCGGGAAGTGGTTCCTGGCGAACTTCACTGGCAAGCGCCGGTAGCCGTGTCGGAGCCTTCACAAGAAAGCTCCTGGGATTATGCCAGAATGGCATTTTGGTTGAGTTTAAGTGTTTTTGTCGTGGTGATGCTGGGCGTGGCCGTTTGGTTATTTAAAGATCTGCGTCGTCATCCAGAACCCTCGATTGACAAAGGAGACAGAAGTTGATTCATCAGGAATGGCAGTTGTTGCAGCAACAGTATGAAACTTACGAACGATGGGCCTTGGTTATAAAACTGGTCGCCGTGATCATCGCACTGGTCATTGCGGTGATCAGTTTAAACAAAGGGGTGGGGGCAGTACTGGTGATGGTGCTTTGGGGGCAGGAGGCGATATGGAAAACCTATCAGGCCCGCTTGGGAGATCGAATATTGGTGCTCGAAGCAAGCATAAAAAATTCGGATGCGACACAGGCTTGTCAATTACACAGCGAATGGCTGAATCAGCGCCCCGGAACGCTTGGGTTAGTGCTGGAATATGCCAAAAATGGCCTTCGGCCCACGGTGGCGTACCCTTATGTTTTTCTTCTGCTCTGTGTCTGGATATTCTCCTAGAGCCAGTTCAGCATTGCCGGGATAACTCGGTAGCAAGGGGCGTCCTTGCCCCGATGTCTGTGTCACGGTATCTGAACTCGCCCTAAGGAAGCCACAGGCTGGTATCAACCGGAGGCAATCCCTCCGGATTCGGATAGCTTATCGGTATAAGCACGCGGCGGTGCAGATTTGCTTTTTCTACAAGATGGCCAAAATGGCGATTGAACAGCGACTTAAAGGAGCCATCCGCTTTAATGATCCGAAAGCCTTCTTCAAAGCGCTGCTTGAGTTTCGGATTGGCTTTGTTAAACATGAAATAAACCGGCAATGGATAAACCAGCGCGACATGCTCTTCAACTATAAGATCAGGGTAACGCTCCTGATAGGCTTCAACTTCTGCCCATGCTTCATGCAGACCACGATGGAAATAGTTGAAGCGCTTTTGCTGGAGCATCGCCAACAGGTTTTCACTGTTTGCTGCACCAACGACCGGCAGGCCGTTTAATGCAAATACTTTAAAATCCCCCCACTGGCTGCCAAATCCTCCCACCATATTTTGCAGGTCGGCCAGCGATTGCACGCGGGCAAATAGATCTCTGTCGTCCTGATGAATGATAAACACCCGGTATCCCAACATGCCGTTGTGCAAATCTATCGGAACATAATCAAAATCTCGCAGGCGGTCTTCGGTGGGTGGAACAAAAACCAAATCGACATGGCCCGAACCCAATAAGGCCAGACAGCGCTGCTGGGTCGGGTCACCACCCTGAGCGGGAAAAATTTCTGACCGTCCATAAGTACTCGCCGTTTTCTCCAAAATCAGATTCGCTAATTCCAGACGATAGGCATATCGAACCTCATCGTGTTGACACACTGCCAGGTGTTTTGATGACTCGGCCGATACAGCCGCAGGTAAACTCAAGCATAGTAAGCTCAGCACCCAGACTATCCGGCCCGCGACTTTTGCCCACTCCGGCCGGCAATCATGTGTGCAACGAACTCGCGCCATTTTGTGCGTTGCATCGACCATATTCGCCCCCAAACATTGGTTTTAGATCGCTGTAAATCAACTGCCTGATCAGTCGATCACTCAAAGTTAAGTTAACAGTATGGCAGTGCTGCTCATTTTTTAAACTAAGTGATTATCCATACCTGGTAGGGGGGTACTGATCGAACGTGCCGGGGCAGCGGGCGTCTTCGGGTGTCGTAGCGCGGCTATCGGGGCGAGGACGCCCATCGCTACAGGCTGAGGAAGGTTGCACCCCGGACTTATGCCTTTGGTGAAAGGCGCGCTTCCTGCTTTTTGGTGCCTTTTGCCGGCGCCGCATTTAACGGATCGTCAGGCCAGGGATGTTTGGGGTAACGACCCTTTAAGTCCTTTTTTACGTCGTGATAACTGTGCGCCCAGAAATGCTTCAAGTCCTGTGTCACCTGCACCGGTCGGCGGGCGGGTGAGAGCAAATGTAGCAGTAACGGCAGGCGACCCTTCGCGATACTGGGCGTGTCCGTGAGCCCGAAGAGTTCCTGCAACTTGACTGCGAGCACGGGCGGGGAAACGGAATAATCAATCTGAATACAGGAACCGGTCGGGACTTCGAACGTTTCCGGTGCTTGTGTATTCAGCAGGCATTGTTGCTCCCAACTCAGTCGCGATTGCAGTATTTCGGTGAGGTTGAGCGCTTGCAATTGTCGCAGCGAGTTCACCTCGGCCAGATAGGGGGCGAGCCAATCTTCCAGAGTGTCCAGCAGTGCAGCGGGCTCACAGTCTGGCAATAAATCCGTGTGACCCGATGATCGGTTTAGTGAATTCAGCGTGTTAATGCGTGCCTGCAGGTGTTTGGCCGGGTCGCTCCAGGTGAGCATATTCAAACCCTGCTCACGAAGGGCGCTGATCCAGGCAGTACATTTCTGTTCGGGAGAGACCTGAGTGAGTGGCTCGGTGAACACCAGTAATTTTCCCACCCGCGTTTGCGTCTCTGCCAGAAACTGTTGTTTGCGCTGATCCCAGCCGAACCGGGTCTCCTGAGTAAGCAGCGGCTTTAAGGTGTTTTCAAAGTCCGTAAAGTTGAGTGGTGCAGCCAGATAAATCCGCTCTTCTTTTTGCCCTTGTTGACTGCCCAGCGATGAAACCACTAACCACTCGTGTTGTTTTAACGAATCCCCCTCGGCGAGTGCCGCCGCCCGGCCATTGCTCAGCAAATACTGGGTTGATCCGGCAACGCGTTGTCGGGCAATGCGATCGGGATAGGCCCATGCCAGCAGTCGGCCCGGTTGATACTGAGGATCACGGGGGGAAGGTGCAACGCTCGCGGGTGAGGAGGTGTTTTCCAGCAGGCGGTTGAGCAATTTCAAATAGTGTTGTTGCTGTTGTTTTGCTCGCTGCAATACGCCTTCACTTTGTACGGGTGCACGCAGTTCGCCATGGAGTACCGCCAGTCGATCATGCAGATCCGCCGCGCTTTGCGGAAGCAAATCCCGCTCACCCAACAGCGCTGCCACGGCGCAGGCTAATGCGCCGAGCCCGTGGGCCTGGCCAAGTAACAACATATGGCCAAGGCGTGGATGCACGGGCAGGGAAGCCATCCGCTCGCCGTGGGCTGTCAGGCGTTGCTGCCCATCCAGTGCGCCCAGTTGTTGCAATAAGTCACATGCCTGATCCCATGCAGCACGGGGAGGTGGGGTAAGCCATGCTAATTCGTCCGGGGTCACACCCCATTGCTTGAGTTGTAATGCCAAGGGGGCCAGATCGGCCTGAACCATTTCGGGAGGCGTGTAGCGCGGTAGCTGGGTTTGCTCGTGTGCCGCCCAGCACCGGTAACAGGTTCCGGTGGTTATTCGTCCGGCCCGGCCTTGCCGTTGTTCACTGGAGGCCTGAGACGTTTTGGTGGTATGCAGTCGGGTGAGCGCCGTGTTGGGATCAAACACGGGTAATCGGCTCAGCCCGCTATCGATAACGACACGCACGTCTTCGATGGTCAAGCTGGTTTCAGCGATGGCGGTAGCGAGCACCACCTTACGTTGTCCTTTGGGGGCGGGCGCAATGGCCTGTTGCTGCCGGTTTAAATCCAGATCGCCATAAAGAGGTGTCATCATCACCGTGCCGGTGTGCGAGGCATGCGTAGCGAGTTCCTGCTGGAGCGTCGTCGCCACGCGCCGGATTTCCGACTGTCCGGGTAAAAATACCAGTAGATTGCCGGGTTCCTCGTCCAGCGCCTGTAGAATCAGACGGGGAATATGCTGATCCAGCAACCGGTAGCGGTCGGCGGGCGGACAATAGCGGGTTGTCACCGGAAACATTCGGCCTTCACTGCGAATGACGGGCGCTTGATTTAATAGATTGGCAACGGCATCGCCATCGAGCGTGGCCGACATGGCGAGTACCTTTAAGGGCAAGCTCTCTCGAAACAGATCACGCGCGTAGAGTGTCAGGGCGAGTGCCAAATCAGCGTCCAGACTTCGTTCGTGAAACTCATCAAATATGACCAACCCGACGCCCTCCAGTGACGGATCGGCTTGCAGCATGCGGGTCAGAACACCCTCGGTGACGACTTCAATACGGGTGTCCGGGCCGGTTTTGCTTTCCAGCCGCATGCGATAACCCACGGTGTCACCGACGGGTTCATTCAGCAGTTGAGCCATCCGCAAGGCGGCAGATTTGGCGGCCAGACGCCTCGGTTCACGCATCAGTATTTTCTGGTCTTGTAACCAGTCCTGATTTAATAACGCCAGCGGAACCAGCGTCGTTTTACCTGCTCCCGGCGGCGCTTCCAGCACGGCCTCGTTGCGCTGTTGCAGGGCGTCGGTCAGGTCGGAAAGTACCGCCGCGATGGGAAGGTCAGCGGCAAGCGAAGCAATAGTTTCAGATTCAAGGGCCATGATTAAGAACGGTTCTTGGGCGTTGAGATCTCCCGGAAGGTGTTTGCCGGGAGCTGATAGGGCAGGAGTATTGAATCGCAACACACATCAGAGGGTGGTTTATGCTGCGATTGAATACCCCTGACCTCCCAGCTTTTCGATCCCTTGTTTGTGTTTGCGGTAACCTTTTTTGAGGGATTTTTTACGATCAATAAATACAACGGATTTATTAAACTCATGGGCATGCTTTGCCACAAAGTTTGGCTCGGGTGCGGGTTTCCTTTTCATTTTCATTTTCATGACATTGTTCTCTTGCGTTCGATTCAGGATACGTTTAATTCAGAAGAGTTGTGCAGTTTGCTGGCCTCCGACACCTGCTTAAAGCGATTCAGAACTTCGACGCGCAGCAGCAAGGGGGGGGCAACGCGCGAAATATTAGCAGAGCAAGACAGACTTTGCGCTGCTTTTTTGTTCACATCTGGCGGGATAGTGATTACAGTAGCGACCCTTTTTCTATCGATTGGGACGATTCCCGGCGATCCACAGCAAGGATTACGACTATGACGCCAGAACAAGCCGCACGATTGTGTTGTCCTCTTTGCAAGGCGGCGCTCGTGCTGAATCAAGCTAATCCGGCGCAAGCGCGTCAACAACAATTGGTGTGCGTACACCGGCATAGTTTCGATGTGGCTCGTCAGGGGTATGTCAATCTCCACCCGGTGCAATACAAGCAATCCAAAGCGCCGGGAGACAGCAAGGAGATGATTGACGCCCGACAGGCCTTTTTGCAGGCGGGCCACTATACGCCGATTGCCGCTCGCCTGACCGAACTTGTTCAATCCTATCTGGCACCTCGAAAGACACCGGACGTACCTTGTGTATTCGATGCCGGATGTGGCGAGGGCTATTATCTCGACTATTTGGTCTCGCATCTGCCTGATCATGCCGTCAGTGCGACGGGTCTGGATATTTCCAAGCCGGCCATACTGGCAGCGGCCCGCCGAACCCGGGAGATAAACTGGGTGGTGGGAACCAATGCCAGACCGCCTCTGTGGCCAGGGCAGGTTGATGTCTTAATGTGCCTGTTTGGCTTTCCTGTCTGGGAAGCATTCCGCAGCCTGCTGAGTGACAACGGGGTGGTGATTCTGGTGGATGCGGGCCCCGCTCATCTGCTGGAGTTACGTGAAGTGATTTACCCGGAGGTGCGACAACGGGAAGTTCCCTCGCTGGAGAAAGCCCAAGCTCAAGGCTTGAAACTGATCCATAGCGAAACGCTGCGTTTTCGGACGGAGGCACTGGATCAACCGACGTTACAGAATCTGTTGTTGATGACGCCTCATTTGTTTCGTGCCACCCAAGAGGGCAAAGCAGCCGCGGCTCGCCTGAGTGATTTCAGTGTTTCCGTTGAGGCCGTATTCCGGGTTTTAGCTCCCCATTCGCCTGTTTGATATTTTCTTGATATTTATTTGATAAATCCTTGTTGATCTCCTCGCTACGATAGCCGTATTCGTTGTAGTGAGGTGTCGCTTTGAGTTCAGATTCTCCTTTTTATTCCCGTCTCTCGCGGTTTTTGCTCAGTGGTGGTCTGGCAACCAGCCTGCACTGGTTGCTCATGTGGCTGCTGATTCAATCAGGCACCGATGCCACTGTGGCGACGGGGGCGGGGGCCGCATTGGGTGCCTGCGTTAATTACCTCTTGCAGTACTACTACAGTTTTCGTTGTCGTGAACCCCACCGTGTCGTGTTTTTCGCCTACGTGCAAACCTGCGTGGCGGGGTGGCTGGCCAATCTGGCCTTATTTTATCTCCTGTTTCATTTCCTTTTACCTCAAGCCGCAATCGCACAGTTTTGCACTACGGGGCTGGTGACTTTTCTTAATTTCTTTCTCTATCAAAAGGTGGTTTTCCATGCGCGCAGTCGTTCATAAATGGCAGAAAGACGCGGTTCCGGGGGGCGTGCCGACATTGTCGGTGGTGATACCTGTTTACAACGAGCGTGAAGTGTTGCCCCTGTTGTACCAGCGCTTGAGAGAAGTGCTTGATCCCTTAAAAATAGTCTACGAATTGGTGCTGGTGGACGATGGTAGCCGCGATGGCAGTGGTGACTATATGGTGCAGCTGGCAATGCACTCGTCTTGTGTCAAGGCCGTCAGACTCTCGCGCAACTTTGGTAAAGAGGCGGCATTGTCTGCAGGTTTGGTTCAGGCCAGTGGTGAGGCGGTTATCGTTCTTGATGCCGACCTGCAAGACCCGCCCGAACTGATACCCAAGATGCTGGATGTCTGGCAGGCGGGGGCAGACGTGGTCTGCATGAAGCGCAGAATCAGAGAAGGGGAAACCTGGGCCAAGAAATACAGTGCCCACGCGTTCTACCGCTTATTGAATCGCATCTCCCGTGTGCGTATCCCGGAAGATACGGGAGATTTTCGACTGATGAGTCGTCGGGCGCTGGACGCATTGAATCAATTACCCGAGCGCAATCGTTATATGAAAGGGCTGTTTGCCTGGGTGGGCTATCCCACCGAAGTCGTGGAGTACGATCGGGCCCCACGCGCGGCCGGTACCACCAAATGGGATTATTTTGGCCTGATGGGGCTGGCGTTTGAAGGTATTACGTCCTTTTCGGTTGCCCCTTTGCGCTGGATGACCGGTGTGGGTCTCGCAACGGCTTTACTGGGTCTGTTTTTCGGGCTTTGGGTGGTGGCCAAAACCCTGTTTCTGGGGATTGATGTGCATGGTTACCCTTCGCTGATGGCAATGATGACCTTTTTGGGCGGTGTCCAGCTCTTGTCTATCGGGGTAGTGGGGGAATATGTCGGTAAAACCTATTTTGAATCCAAACAGCGCCCGCTTTATCTCATTCGCGATGTGGTGAAAGGCCAGCAGGCGTTACAGACCGCTGCCAAGCCTCAAGCCAGAGCATTTCAGGAGGTAGATACCCATGTTGCGACGCGTTAATTTTATCTGGGTTATCGGAGCCCTGCTGGTCATACGTTTTGTCAGCATGGCGTGGGTACCGCTGGCGGATACCACCGAACCGCGCTATGCCGAAATAGCGCGTCTGATGCTCGTTACCAACGACTGGATTACCCCCTGGTTTGAGCCGGGAGTGCCTTTCTGGGGCAAACCTCCGCTGTCTTTCTGGGCGCAGGCGCTTTCTTTTAAACTTTTCGGCGTGAGTGAATTTTCAGCCAGATTACCCTCGTGGCTGGCCACCCTGGGAACCGCATGGCTCCTGTGGCAAATGGCGATGGCCGTCAGTCTGCGTCGGGTGGCCAAAAATGCGGTGATTATCTATTGCACCACCAGCCTGGTTTATGTCGCCTCGGGCGCGGTAATGACCGATGCCTTTTTAACCCTGGGCACGACCTGGTCGATGGTAGCTTTCTTTCTGGCCTCGTCGCAGCGCGTCTGGTACTGGCGCTACGGATTCTTTTTGGGGCTGGCCATTGGATTACTGGCCAAAGGGCCGCTTGCGTTGGTGCTTACTTTTGCACCTCTGGTACTGTGGCAATGCCTGCATCGTTTTGTGTTAAATCGTGGCTCGAATGTATCGGTCATGAGTTCATATCTTAAGGAGCTGCCATGGTTCAGCGGGATACTGCTGATGTTGCTGGTGAGTTTGCCCTGGTATATTGCCGCAGAACTCAAAACGCCCGGATTTCTGAATTATTTCATTGTGGGTGAACATTTCATGCGGTTTATTGATGCCGGATGGGCAGGGGATCTTTACGGTAGTGCACATAAACAGCCCAAAGGCATGATCTGGATGCAATGGCTCTGGGCAACCTTTCCCTGGGGCATCATTGCGTTGGGCATGCTCATTCCCCGCTTGTTCAGCGCGCAAGGGCGCAACAACGTAAAGCACGCGTTTTCGAACCCGCTGGTCAGCTATCTGGTTTTCTGGACGCTGTTTACGCCACTGTTTTTTACCCCCGCAGGCAACATTCTCTGGACGTATTTACTGCCTTCGCTGGCCGCCTTTGCCTTACTGCTGGCGCTGGCCCTGGAATATATCGACATGCCGATGGTTCTGGTCAACAAGAGCGTACGCTTTTCACCCTGGCTGTTACCGGTGGCCACGCTGGTATTTACCTGCTGGGTATTGATCAAGCCGGACTCGGTTAAAACAGAGGCAGGATTGGTAGCCTTTGTCGCCGAAGATGAGCCTGCACCGCTGAGTGCGAACGAAACACAGGTAACATCAGAGACTACCTTATACTATCTTGAAGAGAAGCTGCCTTTTTCTGCGCGCTTCTATTCCCGGGGCAATGCGACCCGGGTGACGTTGGATGGCCTTGAGGCGCTCAGGGAGTCGCGGGGAACAATTAATCTGGTGATACCTAAATATCAGTTTGAACAGGTGTCGGAATACTTACACGAACCACTGCAAAAGCGCTTCGAAAATCGTCGCTATATTCTTGTCGAGTTGCCTGCCCCGGTAACGGAACATCAGGCACCTTCCACGAGTGGTTATACAGTTAAGGATGATATACATGGCAATGGCGACGTCTGAGCGCTTACGATTACTGATCGTAGAAGACCACGTGGCTCTGGCCCAGAACCTGTTTGATTTTTTTGGATCAGAGCAATACGTGCTGGATTTCGCTTCCGACGGACTCACCGCGCTGCACCTGGTGGCAACGAACCACTATGACGTGATTATTCTGGATGTGATGCTGCCCGGCCTGAGCGGGTTTGAAATTTGTCGGCGCTTGCGAGAAGACCTCAAGTGTACGACGCCGGTGATTTTGATGACGGCGAAGGATCAGATGCAGGATAAAGAAGACGGGTTTCGCGTGGGTGCCGATGACTATCTGGTTAAACCGTTTCATCTGCGCGAGCTACAGCTTAGGGTCGACGCCCTCAATCGACGCGTTAAAGGCGGTAAAATCCAGAAACTTGAGGCAGGAAACGTCAGCTTTGATCCCGGTACGTTAACGGTTTATATGGAGGGCGCGCCGCCATTGGAGCTTAGTGGCACGGCGGCGCGACTCTTCGAAGCCATGATCCGGGCATATCCCAACTTTGTGACTTATGAAGAGTTACAGAGCCGCACCTGGGGAGACAAAGAAGCCGATCTTAACGTGTTGCGAACCCATGTCTACACGCTGCGAAAGCAACTACAGGAGCGATTCTCAAAAGTGCTGATTAAAACATTGCACGGTCGGGGCTATCGCATTACCTCACCGGGAGAGCAGTGATGGCGTCTATTACCCGGCGGGTCTATCGCACGTCGTTTCTTCTCAGCTTGTCGGCCATACTGGTGATGGTGCTGGCGGTCGTGTCTGCCAATGAAGACCTTGAAAACACCATGCTCAATCTCGATTTTGCAGCACAGCGAGATTTTATTATTGGCCAGCACAAACCAGATCAACAGTTGTACTGGCATACCGCCAATCTGGTGGCCATCTATGTGCCGGGCAGCATGCAGAAAGATTACCCCTTCCCGCCGATGTTTCAGGGGCTGGAGGCTCCCTATGCCGGAGAATGGGACGAGAATGATCGAAGCTATCTGATCAATGTCGAACGCACACAGCAAGGCCGTTTGTATCTGGCAAGAGACATCACCCTGTTTGAAGCGCGGGAATCACTTTTCTTCTGGGTGATGATCGCAGTGAGCGGTGTCATTATCGGTGTTAGCTTTCTGCTGGCTATTTTTAGCGGTCGCCGGTTAACTCTGCCTTTAAAGGAATTGTCGGATCATATCCGCCAGACTCCGGTCGGGCAGAGCATGCCACGCCTGAACCTGAACTTTAAAGATACCGAGCTTCAGGTGATTGCCCAAACCTTTAATCAGTTTTTGATTGAAATGGAACGATTTGTGAAACGCGAATCTTCGCTGGTTAATCTCGCCAGCCATGAACTCCGCACGCCCATTACGGTGATTCTGGGAGCGATTGAGGTGATGGAACAACGCAATCTACTCTCGTCCAAAGACAAAGAAACCTTGCTGAGAATCCGGCGTTCGGCAGATGAAATGCAATCCAATATCAGCACGCTGCTGAAGCTGTCGCGCCGCGAAGAAGGCGCGGTTGTGTCCTCGACGTTATCCCTGCCGGGCATTCTGGAAGAAGTACTTGAAGATTTAGGTGAAACCTACGACGTCTATCAGCGTATTGAAATGACTCAGGTGCTGGATGAAAAAGTGTTTGCGGATCCGGTGCTGGTAAAAATGTTACTGCGGAATGTGATACAGAATGCGTTGCAACATACACGTATGGAAATTCAGATAGCGATCGGGCACGGTGTCATTGCCATTTCTGATCAGGGTGCCGGTCTGAATCTGGTGCAGCAGGCGACCCTGAGTGGAAGCCGCCCCGCGCCCGGGAGTCATGGGGTCGGTGGATTGGGGCTTTTTATCGTGACACTGATATGCGAACGCTTGTCCTGGCAACTGGCAGTACGAGACCGAACGGGCGGGGGAACGCAAATCTTGTTGACCTACCGGAAAACGGACGGCGTGGAAAACAGGGAATGACACTTGATTCGGATCATGGCGTTTGGTGCGATCAATACTACACTGCTATGACAGTCTTGGATAAAAGCATTAAAACTATCTGAATTCAGTGTTAACTGATTAAAACCATTAGCCGAATAAAACAATTAAAAGTGAGAATGCCATGCCTTTCAGCCCAGAACTTGTTGACGAATTGAATGTACTCATCAAATTTAACCTCTCCACCACTCAAGAAGGTATCAAGGTACACAAGACCGCGAGTCCGGCTATTATCAGTGCAACTGAACGCCTGTTTGCAAAAGGTCTGATCACTCAGGCCGATGGCGGATACCTCACCCCGATGGGTCAGGAAACGGCCGTTCACGCTCAGGAACTAATTGACCTGCTCACCGCAGGGTCAGCCGAAGAAGTGGCTTGCTGCGCCCACTAACCCGATTTTAACGGCCAGAGCACCTTTCGTTTTATTCTCATAATGTTTTGTCGGCAAACCGCCGACTACAAAAATAGAGAGGTGCTCCATCGTCCATTACACCCCGGAACAAGGTTTGACGTTCCATCGTGCGGGCCAATAGAAGCCTCCGTATCTGTTTGTCACCGAACGCGATGCAAATTCCATTGAGCAAGGAGCAAACTAAATGGAAGTGATTCGTTCTGATGAAATCATAGCATTTGAAAATTCTGGCGTTATATCAAGGCAACTGATTTTCCCCGAAAACTCTAACTCCGAACGTGTTGCGATCACAAAGGTTTCAATGCCTCCCGGCACCATAAACCCCAGACACGCTCACGAATCTTCCGAACAAATATGGGTCGCCCTTGAGGGTCATGGTTTATTGATGCTGAGTGAGGATCAGACACTTGAATTTCAGGCCGGTGATGTTGTTCGTTTCTCGGAAAATGAAATTCACGGATTCCACAATACAGGTAACGTGGATTTTGTTTACCTGTCTGTAATGTCGCCACCTTTAAATTTTCGAACTGCCTATGAGCGAGAATGGTCAGCTTAACTATTTGGCTGTTATTCACCCTTGGGCGGGGGTAATGATTAGCTGACAGCGAATATAGATGCCTTTGAACGTCCAGAGATAGTCGAACGCAATTCGTATATCCCGGAATTTTTTAAAATGTGAATATAAATCAATGAACTAGCAATGTGATAGACGAACACTAAATTAACTGGATATACGAATTCAGTTCGCAAAAAACGCTGACGCCTAGTCATTGTTTTTATAATTATTTGAAATTACTGGAAAAGTTAAAAAGCGATGTCTAGGATAGGCGAACATGTGATCTATGAAATTGGTTCGTATAATTAGCTGGTATCCATGAAATCATGAAAAATTGCTACGTACTGATGCTAATTTTTCTTTGTTTAAATGCTCACACAGAAGAGTATTTGGGGCGTGATATGTCGAGTTGGCCTCAGACAGAGGCCAGAAAGGTAAAAAATGATTTTGCTGCTTGGCTCTTGGTTACCCCAAACATGGATTGGCAAGAAAAATGGGATACTCCACCGGATACGGTACCCTATTATGATGAAGCTAAAGAAGTTCAAGTTGGTGACCAGTTAGTTGTCCTGACATTTTTCGCCAACCCAGGGGTAGATGAAAGCGGTCATGCAGTTGTTAGGTGTTCGCTGAAGGTGACAAGGCCTGATGGGACTTTATCAGTTCCCAAACAAGACTTTGATTGCATGAATGGTGCTCTAAGGGGTGAACCAAGAAATATACGTTTGTCACCGGCAGTTATTCAGTTCACTGCTGAGCCTAGGGATGTAAAAGGGATTTGGACAGTCGATGTGATATTGGAAGATACCATTCGTGAGGTCACCTTGGATCTCACGACAACGTATGAACTTGTGAGCCGGTAATCTGCACCCGGGCATTTGCTTGAGGGGCAAGAGCACCACACCCTCAAGCCCGTGCTGGAACGACTTGCCAAACGCTATCGAAAACTGGGCATCGCCGATGATATCTATGCTCAGGGCACTGTCGTCACGGCAGACACGGGCTTTGCCAACGAAGCCAACATGAACTATCTGCATGAGCAGCAGATTAATGGCTATATTCCCGACAATCAGTTTCGCAGTCGCGATCCCAAGTTTGCGGAACAAAAGCGGAAGCATGGCAAGCGACACCAGAATACCATGCCGAAATCGCAGAGAAGCCACCGTTCCAAAGCAGTGATACCGGCCAGTGAGTTCGCGTTTGATTCAGTAAATATGATCTGCGTTTGCCCTGCAGGAGAGCAATTAAGTTGTCGCGGCGAATATACCGACGCCTATGGGAACCCGAAAGTCTGGTTTGAAGGACGATTAAAACAATGCCGGAACTGCCAGCTAAAAGAGAAGTGCATGCAGAACCCGGAAACCGCGAATCACAACAAAGGCCATGGCCGGGTGGTGACGTTTATCTTGGCAGGTAAACGTCCACCGTCTTACACCGATTGGATGAAACACCGAATCGACAGTGATTATGGACGACAAATCTACAGCCATCGCATGTCGGTGGTGGAACCGGTCTTCGGTAACCTTAGCACCAACAAACGGCTTAACCGCTTCAGTTTAAGAGGCAAAGCCAAGGTACAGGGCCAATGGCAGTTGTACTGTCTGGTGCACAATATTGAGAAGTTGAAGAACTATGGTGAATTAACGAGTTGAATAACCTGCGGACTGCCCAATCACGGCTGCTTTTAATGCCAAAATCGATCCATTGAGCGTTGCAGAAAATAAAGTTGCGATAGAATCAGTAAAACGGCAAATTACATAAAGCTAAATTGATAAAGCCGAAGGACGAGCCTTGGTAAATGGGTTTTTCTACAGGCTCGTTAGGCATAAAAAAGCCCCTCAGTAGGGCCTGCAAGAACTTGGGAGTAAGGTATAGATGCACCTGGGGTATCACCGTAAAATCCAGCATAAGTGGAAATTTACGTACAAATGATAATTGAGAGGAGTCCGAGCAATGTCCAAAATTACTGGATATCCTGAGTGTCACCGTCAAAATAAATATGTATTGCCCACGCTTTTAGTCTTTTTTGTACGCCATCCATTGCGTAAATGCCTTTATAACTTCGGCTTACTCCCACGATTTCAAAAGTTTGGTCAAAATATGGCCCTCCCTTTTGGTTTCGCCAGAGTAGAAAATAACATATGTATCAATTAAGTAAAATGCCTAACACATATGAGCCTTCTCCGAGTCAAGGGACAAGGGGATCCTCTTAGTCGCGAAGCGACTAATGGTTTTTACCACTAAATCAGCACCTTGCTTCATCTGTCATCGTCGGCTGTTAAGGGGAGCTTACAGCAAACACATATAGGGGCTCTCTTATGGCGGGGTCGCCCGCCGGCCTGACCGGTAAACTCCATTTGATGGGTCAGGGGCACCAGACATTCATCGGTTAACCTCGCTCCGGCACTATTCAAGGGGCAGGCTGCATCGCGCCAGTTATACGCAGGCTCGGGCAAGGTGTAAGCGCCTTGTTAATGGTTTTCATGCACGCCAATGAGGTGGCTAATCAAGTGTGCGGGGCTCAGGTATCGGGTGTATAAAGCCCACAGACGAACTGCATGTTCAGTCAGCCGACACGGGACGTTTCGGAAAACACCGTTCACACTCCACCGCCAGCCCAGTTAGACGTTAGGCTCACCTCATTGCGTGACTAACCCGTTAAGAATCGTTTTTCATCGAATACCGTCCTGTGCTTAAGCATAAAGAGTCGACCTCGCACAACCAAAAAACCCAGCAAATTCAGCCCAATACAGTAGTTATCAGCTAAACTAACTACAACATTTTGCTTATTCTTCATCAAAAGGTTGCAGTTTTTTATGATCCCAAAGGAAAGGAAGCCCGAAAAACAGCGAGAACTCTTCAAGCATTATCTTGAAGACATGATCGATAGGCGTCATGAACTGGTGTTATTAACACACCGGATTGACTGGGATGCCACCGCTGACTTTTTCGCACGCTACTACTGCCCAAATAATGGCCAGCCGGGTTCTCCCATTCGTTTACAGGTTGGCTTGCAGATGCTTAAACACCTTTCCAATCTTTCTGATGAAGACGTGGTAAGGCGTTGGGTTGAAAACCCCTACTGGCAATACCTTTGTGGTGAAGAGGAATTCCAACATCGTCTGCCGATGGATGACGGCACGATGGCCCGATTTCGCCAACGGATTGGAGAAGAAGGTGCTGCCGCATTGTTAAAAATGTCGATCGCACTGGGCGAGGCCACCGGCGTGATTTCCCCTGAGAGCTGCCGGATCGTCGTCGCCGACACCACAGTGATGCCCAAAGCGATCAGTCATCCCACAGACAGCAAGCTGATGGGCAAGGCCTTGATCAAACTGGTCGGGGCCGCCAAACAGGCGGGCGTACGCTTCCGACAAACCTATCTGCGTGAGCTGCCCGCCTTGCAACTGCGGATAGGCCGCTATGCTCATGCGCGGCAATTTAAGCGTATGCGAAAGCTGCTAAAAGTACTCGGCAACTACCTGGGGCGGGTCTGGCGTGAGGTAGGTCGGCAAGTCCCGGTAGAACATCAGGAACCCGCACTGCAACAAGCCTGGTATCAGGCAGGCAAATTGCTGCAACAACACTGGCAGCCGGAGATGCGGCCACGATTGTATAGCCTGCATGAACCGCAGGTTGCCTGTATTGCCAAGGGCAAGGCGAGAACCCCCTACGAGTTTGGTTGCAAAGTGAGTGTGGTGACCACCGCCGAGGAAGGTTTTGTGCTGGACTGTCAGGCCCTCGCCGGCAATCCCTACGATGGGCATACCTTAGAGTCGGCCTTGCGACGGGTTTATCTGCATACGCACAAGATGCCTTATCACGCCTTGGTGGATCGAGGTTATAAAGGTAGTGAACACACCCTTTACAGCCAAGTGCATATTACGGGGCGCAAGATAGGAAAAGGGAAAGTACACAAGCAGCAAGATCGGCGAAACGGCATTGAACCGGTGATAGGCCATCTGAAGAACTACGGCTTAATGGATCGTTGTTATCTGAAGGGATTGGCGGGTGACAAAGTGCACGCCCTACTGTGTGCCGTTGGTTACAACCTGAGAAAGATCCTGCGCAAATTGCGAGAGGTTTTATTGGGCTCGAATTCCGGGAACGATGTAAGTGCAACGATTGTCGCGTTAGTGATGCAGCTTTCGATGATGATTAGTATGAAAACCCGACTTGCTTAAAAAGCGTGGTTCGGCGAGGGCGACGAATTAACGAGTTGAATAACCTGCGGAATGCCCAATCACGGCTGCTTTTAATGTCAAAATCGATTCATTGGGCGTTGCAGAAAATAAAGTTGCGATAAAAGCAGTAAAGCGGCAAATTACCTAAAACTAAATTGAGAAAGCCGAAGGATAAGCTCGGATTTATGGGTTTTTCTACAGGCTCGTTAGCTGAAAATCAATACAGCATATTGACTATAATTGTAATGTAAATACAATGTAGTTTATGGATCACTTAAATTTTGAATGGGATGCAGTTAAAAATGCATCGAATATTAAGAAGCACGGGGTTTCGTTCGATGAAGCGAAGACTGTGTTTACTGACGAGTACGCCCGAATGATTGCTGACCCCGACCATTCAGAAGACGAGGATAGATTCATTTTGTTAGGTGAAAGTATTGAATCAAAGTTACTGGTTGTCTGCCACTGTATGAGAGAGGGTGAAAGTATAAGGTTAATTTCAGCACGTAAAGCAGACAAGCGAGAACGCAAAATATATGAGGGTTATCGTTATGCGTGATCATTATGATTTTTCAAATTCAGTTAAGAACCCTTACGCAAAGAAATTAAAAAAACAGGTAACAATCCGTTTGGATGAAGACACTGTAGAATACTTTAAGGGCTTGGCGGAAGATAAAGGTATTCCTTATCAGAGCTTAATTAATCTGTATCTGCGAGATTGCGCGCAGACGCACCGTGACCTGAAAATGCAGTGGCAATAACGGCTCAGCTAACACATATGAGCCTTCTCCGAGTCAAGGGACAAGGGGATCCTCTTAGTCGCGAAGCGACTAATGGTTTTTACCACTAAATCAGAACCTTGCTTCATCTGTCATCGTCGGCTGTTAAGGGGAGCTTACAGCAAACACATATAGGGGCTCTCTTATGGCGGGGTCGCCCGCCGGCCTGACCGGTAAAATCCATTTGATGGGTCAGGGGCACCAGACATTCATCGGTTAACCTCGCTCCGGCACTATTCAAGGGGCAGGCTGCATCGCGCCAGTTATACGCAGGCTCGGGCAAGGTGTAAGCGCCTTGTTAATGGTTTTCATGCACGCCAATGAGGTGGCTAATCAAGTGTGCGGGGCTCAGGTATCGGGTGTATAAAGCCCGCAGACGAACTGCATGTTCAGTCAGCCGACACGGGACGTTTCGGAAAACACCGTTCACACTCCACCGCCAGCCCAGTTAGACGTTAGGCTCACCTCATTGCGTGACTAACCTGTTAAGAATCGTTTTTCATCGAATACCGTCCTGTGCTTAAGCATAAAGAGTCGCCCTCGCCGAACCCCAGCTTGCTTAAAAAAGCGGGATTCGGCGAGGATGACTACTAAATTGGGCGTTATGCCTCACCAGATCGTATCGATGAGCTCTGATTGACGTAGGTTCAAGTCGGCGGTGATTAATTGTGCATTGTGAATAATTGAGGTCGCAGTAATAATTCGATCAGCAGGATCGTTGTTAATTTCAGAGCCAAAGTTAGTTGAGAGCTCTGCGATTTCTGGAGAAATAGAAATAACAGAAATATTGCGAGACTCAAGAAACAGGTTTATGAAATTTGCTGCGGTTGTTGCAACTTCAACGCGAGAGCGTTTGATTAGCATTGATATTTCCCATATTGAAATATCAGAGATTATTAAAGCGTTGTGTTCATCCGCTTTTTTAATCGCAGCTTTCGCTTTATCAGTCAATTTACCTTGATCAAGGGCGTCCCAAATGATTGCACAAGTGTCGAGTAGAATCACAGCATTACATCCCATTGGGTGTCTATCGGGCTGATTACATCATTGATTTTGGCTGTAGCAGAGAGCTCACTCAACTTTTTCTTGGCCATTGCTTTCTTGTCTGTCGGCGGAGCTATGGTTGCTAATATCCTGCCGTTAGTAGTAACAGTAATCTGCTCACCATGGCTGGCTTTTTCTAGATATTTCAGAAGGTTAGCTCTTAAATCGCTAATGTTTACAGTCAACATGACCGATTACCTCACACCTTGTACAATAACATTGTACAATCATACGCATGTGAGCGTAACAAAGCAATGCAGCAGACCCAGCTATACGCTAAGCTAACTTTTGGCACGCCTCGCTTATTATGCCAAAGGTTAACTCCATTTCACTGGGCCGCTGATTGCCGACTGGATGACACATCGAATCGACAGTGATTATGGGCGATAAATCTACAGCCATCGCCTGTCGGTGGTGGAATCGGTATTTGTTGACATCAGCAAGAATAAAATACCCAATTACTTCGGTTTAAAGGGCAAAGCCAAGGTGCAGGGCCAAAGTCAACTGCACTGTTTGGTGCACAACATTGAGAGGTTGGAGAATTATGGCTAATTAACGACATAGATAACCGGCCTGATTGTTCGCTATTGGTGTTTTTTACGCCAAAATTAGTGTACTTGGAATGGCTAAAAATAAAGTTGCGGCAAATTGCAGAAAACGGCACATTAGCTAAAAATATATAAATACACCCGAAGGATGAGCCTTCGTAAATGGGTTTTTCTACAGGCTCGTTATGTGAAAAGAGGGTATGAATTCATTGATGTTTCATGAACAAAGTTATAGTAAAAAAATAACAGAGAAATATCCATGGTTTGCAGGAAGATGGCAAAGGCGTAAATACATTCTTGCGCAGTTGTTAATATTGTTACCGGTACCTGTGTTTATTTTTTATGTTACTTCCTCGAATGAATCGAGTAATTATCGAGAACCAGTAGGTAGTGGTCTAATTTTTGTCTTCGAGATGATTGTTCCAATAATAATATGTTTCCTTTCTTTTATACCAATTATGGTTGTTCAATTTTTGGCCACTATTGCGAGGCTAAAAGATATAGATGCTAATCCTATTTATGCCTTCCTTTATTTTGTACCTGTGGTCGCATTTATTCAAATGATGTACCTATCGATCAAACCTGGAACAAAAGGTTCTAATCAGTATGGTCCAAATCCGACTGCTGTTTTTGAAGTGCAACCAAAGAAAATTATTGTCGAGATTCCAGACAGCAATATAAAAAAATTAATTCGGTCTAAAGAGTGGTCTATAGATCTGAAAACAGAGGGTTCCCATAAAGTTCTATTTTCTGTCGGTTATGATAAGACCAAATGTAAATATTATTTAAAGATAACATCCACATATCAAATTAACTCGGAGGGTAAAAAGCAGTATTTTGATACATTGTTAGAGTTGCGACATGCGATTTCAGCTCAAACAAAATATAAACTGGATGAGTTTTTTAATGAAAATATATAGTGTAACCGGAACTAACCACATAACCGCGGCCTGTCCAAAACACATAAAGGTGGAGCTGACACCTCTGCATTACCTCATCCTTTTGTAATCAGCGCAGGGTCGCGCAGGCGTTCGATCCGCAGAATTTTATTTTCGCGATATTTTTTGCACATTTCTTGACTACCCTAAACTAAAGCAACAAGTTTGGGTGTTGGGATTGAAACTACGTAATCAGATTTTTACCCTCACGTTAGCCGTCTGTGGCGGGCTCGCGATACTGTTGTTTGTTGTGTTTCGCAGTAGTGTTGAAATCGGGTTCTGGTCTTATTTACAGAAAAAAGAGCAACAACATATTGAGCCTTTGGCCAAGGCGTTGGAGCAACATTATCTTGAACGTGAAAGTTGGGATGATTTTCGCGACCCGTTTCAATGGAAGGTTTGGGTAAAGCGCTTTTCCGTGTCAGCACCACGAGACAATGGGCCTGTAAACCCTGAACCTTTTATGCAGCGACCTCCGCCCGAAGGTTTTGGCTCGCCGCCGCCGGATTCACCTCGGTTACCTAATCAGTTTGAACATATGGACGGCGGCCCCCCCCTCCTTCCGCTATTCCTGCTGGATGCGGACAAACAGTCGGTGGCCGGGCAACATGATGTCGAGCCCGAATCAGCGTTGCGCCCGTTGGTGGTAAATGGCAAAACGGTAGGTTTTCTGGGGTTGCCGCCTCGTCCAGAGCAGCGCGATTTTTATGCTCATCGCTTTACTCAGGATCTGGCGAACAACCTGTTGTCGCTGATATTGATTTCGTTGCTACTGGCCGCAGTGTTGGCTTTCCCTTTGTCACATTGGCTGGTGCGTCGTATTCGGGCTTTGCTGAATCTGGTGCGGCAGTTCAGCATGGGAAAATACGAGCAACGACTGCGCCCGGATGGTCGGGATGAATTGGCCGTGCTGGCTACGCATTTGAATAATCTGGGTGAGAGTCTGTCTGCAGCCGAAAATCATCGTAAACATTGGGTGGCCGATATCTCTCACGAGCTGCTGACGCCAGTGGCGGTGCTGCAGGCAGATCTTGAGGCACTTGAAGATGGTGTGCGCGAGTTTGATCAGAAGGCGTTGTCGCGTCTGCAAAATCACGTGGCACGTTTGCAGCATCTGATTGGCGATCTCTACGACCTGTCGATGTCAGATATCGGTGCGTTGACTTATCGTAAGGAGCGCTGTGATCTTGCCGAAGTCGTTGCGGAGGCGGCCGCGATCATGCAACCGTCCTGGATCGCACAGGGTCTTTCGTTTCATTTCCGGTCTTCGGCCCGCCCATTGATTATTCTTGGTGATACTCAACGCCTAACGCAACTGATGATGAATTTGTTCAAAAACAGCCTTAAATATACGCAATCGCCGGGAGAGGTAAAGCTTTGTGTGACTCAGCATGGCAATGATGCACAAATCCAGCTTGATGACAGTGCGCCCGGCGTGGATGTTGAGCTACACGACCGGCTGTTTGATCGCTTGTATCGTGCCGAATCGTCACGCAGTCGTGAGACCGGTGGAGCAGGTTTAGGGTTGAGCTTGTGTCGCAATATTGTGCTTGCCCACCATGGTGAAATCAGCTTGGCGAACAGCGCGCTTGGGGGCTTACAGGTCACCATCAGGTTACCATTGAGTCGCCTATAAGTTGAACCCGCGGCCATTCGGAGGCGTGTGTGAATATACTGATTATTGATGATGAAGAGGAATTGGCGACGATACTGAGTGAGTATCTACGCCAGCAAGGATTTAACGTGGTTGTGCGGCATGACGGGGCCAATGCCGTTGAGATGATTTTAGGCCAGACCTGGGCTCTGGTGTTACTAGATCTGATGTTGCCGGGAAAAGACTGACTCAGTATTTGTCGGGAGGTTCGTCAACAATCATCCGTTCCGATCATTATGGTAACCGCCAGGGTGACGGAAGTGGACCGGTTGGTTGGTTTGGAGCTAGGTGCGGATGATTACATCTGTAAGCCCTATAGTCCACGTGAAGTCGTTGCCCGGGTCAAAGCGGTATTGCGCCGGACAGCGCTCCTGGAGGTGAGTGAGTCGATTCGAATGGAGAGAGAAACGTTGAGTGTGCATTACCGAAACCGGTCACTTGAGTTGACGCTGGTCGAATGGCGATTACTTGACACCTTGGTTAGGGGTAAGCAACGAATATTTTCGCGTGAGCAGTTAATGGATCGTGTGTACGCTGACCAGCGAGTGGTGAATGACCGAACGATTGATTCGCACATCAACAAACTTCGCAAAAAATTACACCCCATATTTGAAGGCGATACGATTCGTTCTGTTTATGGGGCGGGTTATAAATTCGAGCTACCCGACGCGAACGATTGAACCGGGCAGTTTGTGGGTTGCGTCACGCCTTGCGTATCTGCACATTATTTGCACATTTGCTTGAAATTTCTTGTGCAATTCCTCCCTAGGCTAGTCGTCGAGGTCACTTCAATGAGGTGAGTTACGCGATAATCCGGGAGAACAAGACATGAGCGATACTTTTCCAAACCCGCTAACTATGAACCGCCGTCGGGCGCTCGGTGTGATGAGTGCCTTTAGTGTGTTAGGGGCTTCATTGCTGACAGGCTGCGATGATAGCCAGACTGCAGAGAGCCTGACCAATAGTGTTTCCGACAGTGAAACCGTATCGGCCACTACCACCACAACCAGTGGCAGTTGCGTATTGATTCCTCAGGAAACCGAAGGTCCTTATCCCTTGACGGCGGTATTGAGCAACTCGGCGATGGTCAGGAAGGATATCACTGAAGGTAAAGGCGGAGTGCCGCTGACGCTTAAAATCAAATTGGTGGATGTGAACAATGCTTGCCAGCCCGTCACCCAAGCGAGCATCTATGTCTGGCACTGCGACAAAGATGGTGTGTATTCAGGCTATGCCCAGCCGGGAACCAATACGGTGGGGCAGACTTTTTGTCGCGGTATTCAGGATGTGGATGAAAATGGCGAAGTCACCTTTACGACTATTTATCCGGGGTGGTATTCAGGGCGGATTACACACATCCATTTTCAGGTGTTTTTGTTTAGTGGCAGTGTCGCTACTGCCACCTCGCAAATTGCCTTTCCGCAAGAGGTTACGCAGGCGGTCTACAACTCGCTGCTGTATGTGGCCAAAGGGCAAAATACGTCTGTGACCAGTTTTGCTCGTGACAATGTCTTCAGCGATGGCACCACCTATCAGATGGCCACTTTGACAGGGTCCACGAGCGAGGGCTATCTGGCAACACTCGACGTGGGCATCGCGGTTTAACGCAACGCTTTCTGCAGCCACACCGAGATAGCCTGTATCTGTTCCAGACAGAGCTGATGCTGCATGGGGTAGGTGTGGTAGGTCGCGTGGTATCCCCGGGCGGTTAAGGTGGTATAGGCTCTTGTGCCTAACGCTTCGGGGACAACGTCATCGTAGGTACCATGCTGAATATTGACCGGAATCGCCTTGTTACTTTCGTGTGGAACGATGCTGTTTGCAGTGGCGAAGTAAGTTGAAAGCGCCAGTAAGCCAGCCAATGGCTGCGGATATGTCAGTGCGGTCTGATAAGCGACTGCGCCTCCCTGTGAAAAGCCCGCCAGCACAATACGCCGACTGGGAATACCTCGTTCAATTTCCCGATCAATCAGGCGGGCGATGGCTTGCGCTGATTCAAGCAAATGGGTCTCATCAATTTTCCGGTCGATATCCATTTCCAGAATATCGTACCAGGCAGGCATCACGTATCCCCCATTGATGGTGACCGGAATTGCCGGAGCATGGGGGAAAATAAAGCGTACGCCCATGTCTTTGGGTAATCGGAGTTCCGGAACAACCGACTCAAAATCATGGCCATCCGCTCCCAGACCATGCAACCAGATGACCGAAGCCGTAATGGGGGTGGCAGTTTCAATCTCCAGCGCGGGGAGGATATCTGGCATAAATGGCATAAGTGAATTCCTGGTTTCAGTGATCTGGCAGTCGCGTATTAAGTCACAAAGTATATGTGTTTGTCGCGTGGCTGACACAACTTCAGATAACAAATTACCCTTTACCGTTGGTAGCCTGCTCAGGCTTAACTACACTTTGATATCAACCAGAAGGCGGTTAATGCGTTCTCTGCGCCTGTTGATTTGTCGCTTGTTCAGTCGCGACCGCAAGCGAGTGCGTAAGCTTCGCTTTTGAAACAAGGCTCAGAACAGCGCAGCTTTGAAGTAGCTTTTCTTAATGTTAAACGGCAAGCCAGGAGGCTAATCATGGGTCAGGCAGAATACAACCACGGCGGCGATCTTGTGGCGGGGGTGCTACGCAACGCCGGCGTTTCGACCATTTTCACCCTGTGCGGCGGGCATATTTCACCTATCCTCGCGGGATGCAAGCATCAGGGAATTGAGGTGGTCGATGCTCGCCACGAAGCGAGCGCCGTATTTGCAGCCGATGCCATGGCTCGTATGACAGGAATCCCCGGCGTTGCTGCGGTGACTGCCGGCCCCGGCGTAACCAATGCCATCACCGCCTTAAAAAATGCGCAAATGGCGCAGTCTCCCTTGATTCTGTTAGGCGGTGCCAGTGCAACGGTACTGCGGGGACGCGGCTCGTTACAGGATATCGACCAGTTATCCATTGTACGGTCGTGTGTAAAGTGGGCCGTTTCGGTCGACAAAGTCCACGATATTGAATCGGTGATGGATCAGGCTCTCAGTGTGGCGAAAAGTGGTGTACCCGGGCCGGTGTTTGTTGAACTGCCTATTGATCTGTTGTACCCGGAAAAGTTTGTCCGGGAATGGTATGGCCTGAAAGGGGGAGATCAAGGCAAAGGCATTACTAAAAAGGCGATTGGCTGGTATCTCAACCGGCATCTGACGCATTTGTTCGAATCGGCCGGCGATGGGTTAAAGCGACAGGTGGAGCAAACCCGACAGTACTTTTTTCAGGCCAGCCGGGAACAGTGGCAGCAAGAAATAGCCAAACCCCTTCTGTCGATGGCGGTCAAACAGTTTAATCGTGCACGAAAACCGGTGATGGTGGTGGGCAGTCAGGCCGTGTGTGAGCCAGCGCAAGTACCGGTATTGGTTCATGCATTAAATAAACTGGGTGTGCCGGTCTATCTCTCGGGAATGGCGCGCGGGGTGTTGGGCGAGGAGCATCCGTTGCAAATGCGTCATCAACGCAAAATGGCATTAAAAGATGCAGATTTGGTAATTCTGGCGGGTGTTCCCTGCGATTTTCGTCTCGATTACGGAAGCCACATCAGCCGCAAGGCGGCGCTGATCAGTGTGAATCGGCACGCAGGTGATCTATTACGCAATCGTATCCCGACCGTACCGGTACACGGCGACCCGGCCGGCTTTTTGAACGCATTAGCCCTTTGCCCAAAATCGACCTCGCCAGACAGTGGCTGGTTAGCGAGTTTGCGTGAGCGGGACACCGCCCGTAACCAGGAAATTCTGGAGCAATCGCAGCGTGCTGCGGCGGAAGGGGGGGTGAACCCGTTGGCGTTGTTTCTTGCGTTGGATGAACTTCTGCCCGCAAACAGTGTATTAGTGGCAGACGGGGGGGATTTTGTCGCTACGGCTGCCTATACCTTGCGACCCAAACGACAGCTGTCCTGGCTTGATCCCGGCGTGTACGGCACGTTGGGTGTGGGTGGCGGTTTTGCATTGGGGGCTCGCTATTCCCGTCCGGATGCTGAAGTGTGGGTGATCTGGGGGGATGGATCATCAGCATATTCCCTGTCCGAAATAGATACTTTTGTTCGTCACGGAAAGGGCATGGTGGCGCTTATAGGAAATGATGCGAAATGGAATCAAATCGCGCGTGATCAGGTTGAATTGCTGGGCGATGATGTCGGGGTGATGCTACGCCAGAGCGATTACCACAAAGTGGCTCAAGGTTATGGTGGAGAGGGCTTGCTGCTGGCAAAGCAGGAGGACATTGTACCGGTTTTGGAAAAAGCCCAGCGTCTTGCCCGTAAAGGCAAAGCGGTGGTTGTCAATGTTCTGCTGGCGGCCTCTGATTTTCGCAAAGGGTCTATTTCGGTGTAATCGCTTCGTTTTAAAGCGCGTTTGAAGGCCGTTCGAAGGCGGTTTGAACCTGTAAAAATGTCTGACGGTTGTCGAGATGGCGTTGAGCGATGTGAGCGCATAGAAGGCTGCAGCTAAGGTCAGCCCAACGCCGGGACATAAAAATCCAAGGGGCTCTGGAGCCCCTTGGATTTTGCAGTTCACGCCGGTTTTCTTAACACCCTTATCGCCAGAGCGCCAATACCCAGTAACAACCATGTGGCGGGGAGGGGAGTCCGGTTATCTCCTACGGAGGTGTCGGCCAGCAAAAAGGCCTGTTCATAGCCGTTATTCATGTAGCTCATGCGCCAGTCCAGATGCAATACATCCCATGAGGTGGTGGTATCCTTGATAATGTCGTTGAGATCTTTGTTATAGATCGCAAAGGCGGCGTTGTCTGCGCCAAGGTTTTGGTTCACATCGGAACTGCCGGCAGGATCACTCGGGGTACAAGGACCTAAGTGCAACACAGCAGAGCCGTTGATACAGATGGTACCAAACGTATAGACCCAGCGAGTGTCGTTTGCATCCGGAGTTGTCGCATCAGGGCCACCCGATGCGGTAGACGCAGCCTTATCCTGGGTGAGAAAGAAGTGCTGGTTTGCACCGGTATCCAGGTCTTCAACCCAGAAGTCGGCCCATACCAGTATGTCGATACCAGTTAGCCCGTCAGTTCCGGTTTCATTCAGGTTAAAGTACGGAACAAAGTCCCCACCTGAGGTCTCTAAAAAAGAACGAAGTGAAGAAATATTGGCATCCCAGGTATTGGCATAATCGCCACTACCAAAGGCTCCCGCGGTACCCAAAGTGCCTGGATCGGCTACTGCGCCTGTCGAGAACTCCAGTTGGGTCGAACTGCCACCGGCTGAAGAGGGCGTGGCGTAAGCATCGTCCATCCCTGCAAAGTTCTCAGTGACGGGGCCACCGCTGGAACCGGTTCCGAATACCACGCCCGGGGAAATTGCGCCTGGAGTAGATTTGACATAGAAGGGGTCGCCGGACGTTGGGGAGCCATAGCCAGAGACGGTATTTAGAAACGCGAGCGAGAAGACATCAAAATCACCATAGGTTAAACAGTTGCCTGTAAAACCACAGTTAGGCTCTGGCAGAATCGCGCCTGCTGTCGCAAATTGACTTAACCCTGCGCCCACGACCAACACGCCTGCGACCGATAATAATTTTCTGTTCATGGCCAAACTCCAACACACCGGCGCTCACCTTCCGGCAAGCAGTGACTTACCTTATTGCCAGTAAATGCTTTGCATAAATCATGCAAAATGTGACGCGTATCTCATAAAACAGTTGGTTGTAAAATGAACAGATTGGCGGGGTAGACCTGTTTTGTAAATTTATCTGACAGCCTTGTCAGGAGGAATTGAACCGATCGGGAGATCGCAAGAGTGTGACAGGTTTTTGTTAAGCCCGTGTCACGCAGGAAAAACGAGGAGAGGATCATCAAGCACTTTGAACTTATCTCAAAGTGCTTGCGCTGGCGCTATCTTAAAAATGGTTATGCGTGATCACTTCTTCTACGGCTAAGGGGCCGCTGCGAGGGTTTTCTGGTTGGACCGATTTCCCCAGCGTAACAATCATGCCAATCAAATGATCTTCGGGGAGATTAATCAGGCGGGCCACTTCGTCGGCATCAAACCCAATCATAGGGCAGGAACCGTAGCCCATGGCTGCAGCGGCCAGCATGACCGTTTGAGCCACCATGCCGCAGGTCCGCAGTGCTTCGTCACGTTGCAATTGTGGTTTGCCCCGGTAGAAATCATCCAGCATGGGCAAGATGGTAGAACGGGTGGGCTCATCCACATTTCTCCAGTAGCGTTCAGGCGTCTTTTGCCAGGCCTGAATATCCGCACAAATGATCCAGACCTCAGAGGCGGTGCTGATATGTTCCTGATTCCACGCGGCCGCTTTGAGTCGTTCGCGTTGAGCAACGTCAGTCACCCGAACAATTCGTTCGTGCTGAATATTAAAAGAGGTCGGGGTATGCAGCGCCAATTGAAGGAGCTTGTTGATATCGTGCTCTGGAATGGCAAATTCTGGTGCGTAGTGTCGAATGGATCGGCGAACCAGGATGGCATCTTCGGTGTTTAACATGGAGGCTTCCTTATCATTGCATTGACTGAAAAAGTGTAATTGCCGCAAGAGGTAAGCGTAGTGACGACTCCGGCATTGGTGAGCACTATAATATTTGCGAAACTGGCAAAAAACAGGTGAGTATGAAAGACTGTTTTGCGTTATTCGCAATAATAAAAATTACAAATGGCCTTCACTTAATTACCAAAGCACTTTACTTTCCTACATGAAGTACTTTATTCCACAACAAAAATGGACGAACAAATTTGTAAAATTTTGCTAGATTAGTTGAAGTTACATCTATACTGATGTCTCGGTGCCCGCGCTGTGTGTTGAGCGGGACGGATTACAAAGAGAAGCCTTGTGATTACATCTTCCCTCTGCAACAAAAGCACTTCCGTAACATCAAAAGCTTTTGGTGTTCCTGCCTTACTCCGCTCCGTTTGTCTGGCGCTGGTTGCCGGAAATTCAATGGCGGTCGAACCTCTGGAAAACTGGCATGAGGTGGCCCAAAAGACCCCAATGGATGCTGTGGTAGGGGCGTTTGACAATATTCAATCCATTCGCCAATGGGTGCTGTATGGTCAGGAGGCCTGTGCTGATAAGGAAAAACATATTCTGTTTGATGGCACCGGGAATTTTTTGACCGACGTGCCTACCAAAAAAGATGAGCGCAAAGAGAATCAGGAAAAAATAAATCAGGCGCGAGAAGCCTTGGCGCAAGAAGCCAAAATAGCGTTTTGGGCGCCGGGGAAGTTATCCAATCCGGGCTATCCTTTCGCGCTGGCCTGTGAACAACCCGAAGTGGATATGAAGGGCGCCACCGAACGCTATCTGGGGCAGGATCGCGCCGATCGCTTTTATGGTTCCTGGAAAGGGATCAAGGTGGGGTCACGCAAGAAGCCTGTGTCTTTGCATGAAGCGCTCAAAATCGTTTACGACGCTCGTCAGAAGCAGGGCAAGCTTAGTTTTCCGTCTTCCCAGCTGAGTTATCTATCGGGTCAGGTACTGATCGAAAGTGGTGGCAAGCGGGATGTTAAATCGTCTTCGCGTGCGGTAGGGGTGCTGCAATTGCTTCCCAGCGTACTGCGAGAATGTGGTGTGCGAAAGCGTAATTACTATAACCGTATTGCACAAATCGATTGTGCTCTGCAGCTGACCGAGCAGAATCACAGTTTCCTGCAAGAACCTTTCAAACAGCAATTTGCCAGTTTGCCGCCGCATAAACAGAAAGAATTATACGACCTGATATTGATACAGGCTTATCACGGTGGCGTCGGGCGTGTTCGTTCGTTACTGGCGGATCCCGATCTGTCGTTGCCCGCTCAGTTTTATGCCAAAGATGACCGACCTTTTTCTGCCGGTGACATTGCCTTTGGGATGGTATACAACAATCTGGGTAAAAAACAGCTGGGAATGGCCTCCCTTTACTACGTGGCAGACGTCACGCTTGCAGCACGTGAGCTTTGCAATCACAGCAAGATGCGCGCTGAAGCCATGTGTCGCAACCAGCCTCAAATGATCAGTCAGAACTAAATCCTGACAGGTGAGTTAACGATGTTGGATGCCATAGAGATATTTCTGAAAAGTGCAGAGTTGGGAAATTTTTCTGCGGTATCTCGCGTGTTTGATGTCGCGCCTTCTTCGGTTACCCGCCAAATTGAGAAACTTGAAACCGAGCTGAATTGCCGCCTGTTTCATCGCACCACCCGTCAGTTAACGCTCACGGAAGAAGGGCAGGCTTTTCTGTCCTATGCCGCCCAGATGACCGAGCATTGGCAACAGGCTCGTAGCCGCTTTATGCAATCGAGGGAAGCCTTTTCCGGCCCGTTGAGGGTGAGCGTATTTGAATCGATCGGGCGTTTGTACGTGTGCCCCGTGGCCATAGAATTTTTGAAAAGATATCCTCAGGTTGAGTTCAATCTGGAATTGGAAAACCGAATGGTCGATCTGCATAAGGAGGATGTGGATTTAGCCATTCGAAGCGGACAGCCTGCCGACTCCTCATTGCGGGCGCGTCTGCTGAATATCAATCGCTATATCCTTGTGGCCTCTCCCGAGTATTTGCGAAAACATGGCCAACCGGAAAATCCAGAGGATTTACGCCATCACAATTGTTTGCTAATGAACCGGCATCGCCAGGTGAATTACTGGTATTTTAGAAAAGGTGAAACGCAGCAGCGTGTGGCCTTGAGTGGTAATCTGACCGGGTGTGGTGGCGAAGTACTGATGCAGGCCGCGATGCAGGGATTGGGCATTGGAATTACGGCACACTGGATGGCCTTGCACCCGCTGTACAAAAAAGGCTGGGTTCAGGTTTTACCTGAATGGTCTGCTTCCATGTATCCTGAGGGCGACAGCGGAATCTACGCCATGTACAAAGATGAACCCTTCCAGAAACCTGCATTACGTGTGTTTCTTGATATGCTGGTTGAGGCACTTGGCGAAACTCAGCAGGGGCTCCCCGAACTGCAATCGCATTCAACGCAGGCTCCGCTTGAAGTGACAATGATATAATTCTGGCGCGAAGTCTGTTTCTGTTTTCTTCCTTCCTGCTTTCTTTTCATCTTCCATGCGTTTTGGATAATTTTCCGGCACGCCTTTCGAGACAACAATGAATGTGTGATCGGATAAGCGATGGCCGGAAAACCGGTTTGGCAAACACCATGTGCGTCTCTCAGCGTGTGAGTGGCTCGACGAGCACCAGCTGCATCTCCTTGTCTGCAAAAATCTGATCCAGTGTGGCGCGTACTTCCTGAATGCTTTTTGCCTGAATGCGAAAGCGGAATTTGGTGCCTTTACGGGTAAATGCGTTAACTCGATACATAATGAACTCCGGTTTTATTGTTGTTGCTGGGGTTTTCTCATCTTGTAATATGGAGTTTATGTGTCGAAACGACATAATATGTCGCCATAAGTGTCATTTAAGACGATATTTGGGGGCGTAATGCAAACTTTTTTAAGGCGTCTGGCCATTCTGGCTTATCTGCGGGCGACCACAACGCCCCAAACCTCAGGGCAACTATTGAATCATCTGCGTGGCAGTGGCTATGTGGATGAAAGCACCGACGGTAATACGCTACTCAGGTTGATTCAGCGCGATATGACTTTTCTTCTGGGTGGAAAAGTACAAGATGCCGCCGGTTCCCCGGATGAATCGCCCGACAACGACTTTGGACTTCAGGTAACACGAGGAGAAGGGCGCACCTTTCTCTGGTCGCTGACACCCTATTCCAGACTGGAATACGATTATGAAAAAATGCCGCAATTTCTGGCGCTGGCTTTTTCGTTGACGCAAAAACATCTGAGCAATTTATTGCCTCGTAACACGCTGGCCGAGTTGGAGCGATTTTTTCTGCAGGCGGAGAATCGTTTACAAAAGTCAGAGCGGGCATTGTCGCCGCAGCATCTCCAGCGATTAACCCAAGCCGTAGAGTTCTATCAGCGCGGGCAGCGATTGCAGGCGGCGGAGTTTGATATTAGTCATCTGGATACAATCTACCGGGCAATTATTCAGGGCAGGCAGTTAGTCATGGAGTACCGGGGAAAGGACTATCGCTTGCATCCATTGGGCGTGGCGATACTTCTGCCGAAACTTTATCTGGTTGCACGCAAAGACGGGGATACCGCCACTCCCGAAGCGTATCGCAGTTTTCTGATTCACAAAATCGATTCTATCTATATCGACAGTCGTGCGTCTCAAGGGGACGATACCGTTACGCTCAAGCAATGGCTTGATGCCGGCTATATGGACATGCTCGTTGAGCGTCAGCAGCGGGGTGTTTTCAAACTGGTGCTGGAATTACGCGTGAGTGAACACAGCCACCTGATTGAAGATTTGAGAGAAAGTCCTGTCAGCGAAGATCAACAGCTGTTTCAACAAGCCGAAAACCGGTGGCAATTGGAGGCAAGTGTGCGTAAAACCATCCCGTTGCGTAACTGGATACTTTCACTGGGGGCCAGTGCCAAAGTGATTGCGCCTGATGAAATCCGTGAGGATGTGCGTTCCGCGCTGAAATCCATGTTGTCGCAATATGACTAGCTTGGCCTATATCACCTGTAGCGAGGGGCGTCATTGCACTGATGGTAAACCACAATAGCCAAAAGCGCCCCGAGGATGGGCTGCCTGCAGCCGAGCCATTGATGAGCCACAGAGCAAAACGCCAATATGCCCTAGCTTCGCGGGATTAAGCTTTCATTGTCCTCATGGCAAAGCTGAAACCAGCGATCAATGCCGGCACTGCGATATTTTTCTTTGTTTAGTACAAAGTAAAACCAGCGTTTGAAATTGCGATGCGGAACGGTTAAAGGAACCAGATCACCCCGCTGAAACGCGTTTTCAAGCGTGACTCGTGATAGACAGCCAATGCCGATATTGGCTTCAACCGCGCGTTTAATGGCTTCGGTGTGTTGTAGCTCGAGCAGAATTTGCAGCTTGGGCAGAAGGCCGTGCATCGCCCAGTCAAAGGATTGCCGGGTGCCCGAGCCGGACTCGCGCAGAATCCACGCTGCCGAGGCAAGGTCGTCATCTTCCAGCTGGATTTTTTGCGCCAGTGGGTGGTGAGGTGAACAAAATACCACGAGTTCATCTTCTCGCCAGGGCGTGACTTCCAGCCCGGGTTGATTCAGCTCACCTTCGACCAAGCCGACATCAATATCAAAATTGGCCAGTTTGGCCGCAATTGTCGAAGTGTTGGCCACTTCCAGTGTCACTTTTGCGCCCGGATTTTCCTGCATATAACGTGCGACCAGACTCACCGCCAGATAATTACCTATCGATAGGGTGGCACCCACTTTGAGAGGCCCGATCTCACTGTGGCGTCGCAGTGTCATCTCCAGATCCTGTGCGCGCTCCAGTAACGCTTCGGCCCGTGGACGCACCATTCGGCCCAGCTCGTTGAGTTGCAAGCGTTTCCCTACGCGGTCGAATAGCTGAATATCAAATTGCTTTTCCAGACTTTGTAGTGCAATGCTTGCCGCGGATTGGGACATATGCAGGCTTTCGGATGCCAGCGTAATATTTTCGTAGTGGGCCGTAGCCAGAAATACCTGGAGTTGACGCAGGGTATAGTTCATAAACGGCTCTTAATTTGTATTTTAAATAATAAATATAAAAATAATCTGTTTCACATATATGATAGATCAGCGGTATATTTTTCGCCATCAACGAATTTTGATGTTAGCAACGACGAGGCAAACATGGCGGCAATTAGCAAAGAAAAAGTAGTCAGCGTTCATCACTGGAACGACACCCTGTTCAGTTTTAAAACCAGCCGCGATCCGTCACTGCGTTTTAAGAATGGCCACTTTATTATGATCGGTCTGGAAGTTGAGGGGCGTCCGCTGATGCGTGCCTACAGTATCGCCAGTGCGAATTATGAAGAAGAACTGGAGTTCTTCAGCATTAAAGTTCAGGACGGCCCACTGACATCGAGATTACAGAAAATCAGTGTAGGGGATGAGATCTTTATCAGTCGCAAGCCGACCGGAACCTTACTGCTCGACCACCTGTTACCCGGGCGCAATTTATATCTGATTGCCACCGGAACGGGATTGGCACCGTTTATGAGCATTATCAAGGATCCGGAAACCTATGAGCGTTTTGATAAGGTCATCCTGACTCACGGCGTACGTTACACCTCGGAGCTGGCGTATCAGGAAGCAATTCGTGAAGAACTGCCCAAGCATGAATTCTTTGGCGAGCAGGTCAGCAACCAGCTGATCTATTATCCAACCGTCACACGGGAGCCGTTTGTCAATCAGGGCCGTTTGACCGATCTGATGGATAACGGCAAGCTTTTTGCCGATATCGGCTTACCCGACATGGATCCCGAACACGATCGTTTTATGATTTGCGGTAGCCCGAGTATGTTGAAGGATACCTGTGAGATTCTCGATAAGCGCGGGTTTGCAGAAGCCCGGCATGGCGATGTGGGACACTATGTTATAGAGCGGGCGTTTGTCGAAAGTTAAGCGCCTGCCAACAAGGGCCGCAGGCCAATAGCGGTATTAAATCGTTTATTTGCCAGAGAAGGCGGGCTAAAATGCCCGCCTTCTGTTTTTACGCTGAAATTTGGAGCTTCCCGTGATTGATCCTTTTTTGATTGCCGACGACGACACCTTACGGGCCAAGATTCTTCTGGATACGGCGCGAATCAATTGGCTGGATCTGCAGCGTTATTTTGCTCGCGGAGCCACAATCAAAGTCGATCCCTCCCTGAATCTGATTGATGTGGGTTTTGAACTGTATCGGGACAATAAAGCCACATTCGAAGGCTGGATGGCGGAAGGGCTGGTGGGCGCCATTGAGCCAGAACAGGCACAACAATGGTTTGATACCCAAAAGGAACTCTGGGCAGTGGTCATCGCGCCATGGGTTCTGGTTCAGGATAAAACAAAGCTCGACAGCTGATCGGTCAGCCATGCCGTTCACAAATTTTTTACATTTCTTTCAAATCTGTCTGACCAAACCAGTCCGTCATTTTTCTACAGTGTAAGCACAACCTGCTTCTGGTGTTCAGAAGCTACGCTTAGTAAAACTGGAAGGAGAAATGTTATGCAACGGCTGGGTGTTAATTCATACAAACTCATTTTATCGCTCTTCGCTTTGCTGCTTTGCCAGATGGCATTGGCGGCAGATAAGCGAGTCAATCTGGCGGTTGATCTGGCCACACCGGTGATGGAAGCCGAGAAGGGGCAGACAGCGTTCATCAAAATTGCGCTGACCGGATTCGAGATGGATCAGACCGAGCAGACTCGCGTGCCCGCGAATATCGCCGTCGTTCTGGATAAATCAGGCTCAATGCAAGGCGACAAAATTGATCAGGCCAAGAAGGCCGCGATCATGGCGATACAGCGATTGGAAGCACAAGACATTGTGTCGGTGATTACCTATGACTCCACTGTGAATGTCATCGTGCCCGCGACCAAGGTAACCGATAAAGCACAGATTGCACAAAGCATTCGTAATATCCGCGCCGATGGCAACACGGCCTTGTTTGCCGGTGTCAGTAAGGGCGCCTCAGAAGTCAGGAAGTTTATTGAAGCGAACCGGGTGAATCGCGTTATTTTACTGTCTGACGGACTGGCCAATGTCGGCCCCTCATCGGCTACCGAGCTGGCCGAACTGGGACGTTCGCTGGGTAAAGAAGGCATTAGTGTAACCACCATTGGTCTGGGACTGGGCTACAACGAAGACTTGATGACACAACTTGCAGGCTACAGTGACGGCAACCATGCCTTTGTGGAACGCGCAGAAGATCTGGCCCGGATTTTTCAATACGAATTTGGTGATGTGATGTCGGTCGTTGCCAAAGAAGTGGATATACATATCGAATGTGCCGATGACATTAAGCCTGTACGAATTCTCGGTCGGGACGCCGACATTCAGGGAAATTCCCTGCGTACCACGCTTAATCAATTGTATAGCAAGCAGGAAAAGTACCTGATTCTCGAAGTTGAAGTCCCTCCGCAGAAAGCGGGTGTAGCCAAGGAACTGGTAAAAGTCGACGTGTCTTATCATAACCTTTCTGACAAGAAGCAAGACAAATTGGCCGCCGCAGGAAAAGTCAGCTTTACTAAGTCGGAGCGCGAAATTAAAGCGAATGTGAACACCAAAGCGTATGCGGATGCCGTGGAGCAGGTCGTGAACGAGCGTAGCAAAGAAGCGGTGAAACTTCGTGACAAAGGGGACGTCATGGGGGCTCAGCAAGTACTTAAAAGCAGTGCCGCCTTTATTGAAGAGAGTGCCTCCATTGCGCCTTCCCCCAAACTCGAAGAACAGCGTCAGGAAGTGCTGAAGGACGCGGACGATCTGGACGAGGCCGACTGGAACAAAACCCGCAAATCACTGAAGGAAAAGCAATACAAGCGGGCAACGCAACAGAACTACTGAGGCGACATGGAATCTTTCTGAATTAATGTGAAAGACAGCGGCGAGATGCACTTGAAGTATTCAAAGAGGCATCTCGTTTTTTGTGGTTAGAGGCAACACAACACAACATACCGAGCCGGGAAAACTGTAGACTCAGGTGTAATCCGGACAAAAGCGCGCACTTACTTATTGGGCGTTAACCAAGCTTTAGTGATTTCCAGGAGCGCTTGTTTGACTCACACATTACCCAAAAAACTGATTGTGCTGATGGTTCTGCTTCCGGTATTGGTTTTAGCCGGACTGGGTTGGCAATTGCAGCAAAAGGCAAGTGTCGAGGCCTCGGTGCAGGCCAGTGCATGGCGCGAGGCAGAACTCAAACAACTGGATCAATTGATGGGACAATGGCTGGCGCGTCTGGCCCGGTCACTGGAGCGCGATCTTCAAACCCTGATCAATCCACTGGCGGCAACTGACTTGCCGGATCTGTCAGAAAGTATTCGCCCTTATTTAAGGTCATCCTCTTATGTGAACGGTCTTTATTTGGCTGCCATGGACGGGCAGCGATTATTTCCCCCACAGGCACTGGAAGCACCGGCAGAACGCGCGTTTCTACAACGAACCCAAAATTTATGGCGTGATCTTTCTGCCTTCAAGCAAACAACACTGCCTGCCGCCGATGAGCAATACAGTTTGGTGAGTTTTACGCTACGCCGGCCAGACAGTTTGCCCACGACTTCCGGTTTTCAGCAGGGATGGCGCGCCTGGTATGCACAGACCGGCATGGCGTTGATATATTGGCAGCGATTGAGTGATGGCCGGTTTGTGGCGCTGGAACTGAATCAGATTCGCTTGTTGTCCGATCTTATTAACCTGTTGCCAGATCAACACAATATGAATTTGGCTAGCGGCGCGTTGATTCGTTTGTTGGATGAACGTGATAGTGTAATTCATCAATGGGGGGATGCCACTTTGCAAATGACATCGCCGCAAACCTCTCTGCATTTGTCTCATCCCTTCGGAAGCTGGCGTTTAGAATACTACACGCCTGCACAAGCCTTGATTCCTGGCCAAACGTTCGGGTGGGTGATGTCGTTGTTGGCAGTGGCGCTGGTACTGATTGGCCTGGGGGCTTATCTGTACCGCGAGCAGCAGCGTGATTGGGTGCTGGCACAACAGCGTGTGAATTTCGTGAATCAGGTGTCCCATGAATTAAAGACACCAATGACCAATATTCGTCTGTATGCCGAACTGCTCGAAGCAAAGATGGAGGATGAAGATGAGAAGGCTCGAAGCTACTTGCAGGTTATTACCGATGAAAGTGAACGACTTTCCCGCCTGATTGAAAATGTGCTCAGTTTTTCCCGACAGCAAAACGGAAAATTGGCCCTGAAGGCGCAGGCATTGGATTTGGGTGAGCTGATACAACGCATTGCGAACCGCTTTAACTCATTGTTAGCGCAACAAGGCTTGTCTCTCAGTCTGGAGCTGGCGCCTGTCCCTGTATTGCAGGGCGATCCTGTGGCAATTGACCAGATCGTATCCAACCTGCTCAGTAATGCAGAAAAATATGCGCGCACAGGGACCCGGGTCACCCTGAAATTAGGTCTGGTCACGAACCGGACAAGCTCACCGGAGTCCGGTAGGTCGGAACCCGTGTTCTGTATTCAGGTGCTTGATGACGGGGAGGGTATTCAGTTGTCTGATCAGTCCGTCATATTTGATCCCTTTGTCCGTCTCAAAAATGCACTCAATGAAGGGGTGTCGGGGACGGGTATCGGGTTACATATTGCCCGTGAGTTAGCCCGTCAACATGGCGGAGATTTGAAAATTTTGCCTTCGTCGAGCGGTGCACAGTTTGAGCTGACATTGACCCATCTCGCTACGGGAACAACCACATGAATGTATTGATTGCCGAAGATGATAAACACATCAGGGAAGGTTTGCGGGATTTGCTGGAAGCCGAAGGCTACCAGTGCGATTGCGCCGAGCAGGGCGAGCAGGCTTTACGTCTGTTTCGTGAGCAGTCACCTCAAATTGTGCTGTTGGATATCATGATGCCGGTGATGGATGGCTATCAGGTTTGCCGGGAAATTCGCAAACAGAATGAGCAGGTTCCGGTGTTGTTTATCACCGCAAAATCGGAAGAAATTGATCAGGTGATCGGACTGGAACTCGGTGCCGATGACTATATCAAGAAGCCTTTCGGTACCCGCGAAGTGATCGCCCGCATTCGAGCAGTGACTCGTCGATATCTGAAAACACAAGGTGTTCCGTCGCAGCCTGTCGAAAAATTTGTGATGTCCGATATCGAAGTCATTCCTTCTGAGCTACGCGCGGTAAGATCCGGACAAGTCCTGGAGCTGAGCTTACGTGATGTACGTATTCTCGAATTATTGCATCAGAAACGCGGTAAGGTGGTTGACCGAGATGACCTGTTTAATCACTGCTGGGGACGCGATTATCTACCGAGCAGTCGAACGCTCGATCAGCATATTTCCAAATTACGAAAAATTATTGAGCTGGACCCGAAAGCCCCTTTGATTATACAAACGGTGCATGGCGTAGGATATCGTTTTGATGATCTGGTGTGAGAGCCTGAGACATTTACCTGAGACATTTAAAAGTAGGAGGCTTGGGCGTACTATGGGGTACCAGTGCAACATCAACGGTTTAGCGAGGGATTAAAGATATGTTAAAAGGGTTAACTTTATCAGTGCTGTGTATGGTTTTTTTGGCGGCATGCTCAGCCGTCAAGTTTGATTACGACCTACAGACGCCGTTTGCCCAGATGAACAGCTATAAGATTGAGCGACCGGCCAAAGAAAGCGAGGCGCTGTCTTTGGATGCCTCTCGCATAGAAACGGCCATCATGCGTGAAATGAGTGCCAAAGGCATGGCGTCATTAGAGCAATCACCCGCCTTGGTTGCCCGCTATATGATTGAAGAGCAATCTCATCTTGAGTCGACCGGCACCAGTTTTGGTATCGGATTCGGGGGGAGTCGTTCCGCTTTTGGTGTGTCCAGTCCCCCCGATTTGCGAGAAGTGAAAGAACATCGACTGGTGCTGGAATTTATTCGTGCGGATACACAAAAGGTGGTTTGGAAAGCCATCAGTGAGCGCCGGTTGGCAGAAGGCATGAAGCCGGAAAAGCGCACCGAGCTGATTAACAAGATCATTGCAGAAATGTTCGAAGGATATCCGCCGGGAAACTAAGCCTCATGGTTCGGTGACCCATGGTTTACCTTCATCTGATCTGTCTTGCTGTCATCCATGGGCTGCCTGAACATTGCAGCCGGGTCGCCGTTAATTTTTGCTCAGCAGCCGCAGTGCCATTTTTGTGGCGGAATCAGGCAGGCATTTGTTGATCCATTTTGCCAGCCTAAACTCCCAACCCACGGGATGGTGTACTCTATTCTCGGACACCGCTTGCCAGACCGCTTTAGCGATATCATCGGCTTCGAGTTTTACACCGAGTTTCTTCATCACGGGAGGAACAAATTGCTGACTGGCCACCATGTGCGTGTTCACGAATGGCGGCATGATATCGGTAACGGTAATACCCTGTGGGGCCCATTCAATATTGAGCGCTTCCGTGAGGCCGCGTACTGCAAATTTCGATGCGGAGTAGCTGGCAAAATGAGGTGTGCCATACAGTGCAGAAGCTGAACTCATATTGATGACTCTCGCAATCGAAGAGCGTTTTAAAAAAGGAAACGCCATATGAGTCAAGTTGATTAATCCGTTAATGTTGACGTTAATCAGCTGGCGGTGGGCCGCCAGAGAGATCTCCTCAAATGGTCCGGTACGTAGCAGACCGGCACAATTAAAAAGCACATCAATCGTGTCTCCCTGGTGATGGGCAAATTGCGCGACGGCGGAGGCGACTTCCGCTTCATCGCAGATATCCATTGCATAACTGCGGTGGGGAGGACCGCCCAGCGATTCCGTAATCTGGTCGAGTTTGTGCCTGTCAAGATCAATCAGTCCGACTGTCCAGCCCTGGCGGGAAAAAAGTTTCGCGGTAGCCAGTCCGATGCCCGAGGCTGCGCCACTAATTAGTATGTTTGGCATAAACGATCCTGTTTTTCATGAATCGCTTGAGTGTAGTTGATAGCGCCACCTTGTGGACTGATCGAATCTATCCGGTATTGATCTTTCTGGCCAATGTCGCAGCAAAATACCGGATTCATCCTGAGAGTTGTCTCAGGATGAACAGCTCAATGCGATGCCTTTACTGTCGTCGGGGGGCGATGCAGTATAGGCGGCGAAACCTTCGTGTTCATCGAAGGGGGCTTGCAAGAGCGTGAGCAGACGGCCGATTTCAGAAAAATCGCCTTTTTCCGCTCGTTCAATCGCGCGCTGGGCAAGATAATTACGCAATATAAATTTGGGATTGGATTGCAGCATCATCGACTCGCGTGTCGGCCGATCAATCGGCTCATTGGCCAGTCGTTGACCGTACTGTTGACTCCAAATGTCGAAAGCTTCCCGATCCACGAAGTGATCTCTAAGATCGCCATGTTCTTGCGTGGAGTGAAACTCGCAAAGATTGCGGAAGAAGCGGGTGTAATCGACCTTGTTTGCATGCATAAGGTTCAGTAGTGACTGGATCAGCTGATGATCGTTTTCCTGCTCCGATTGCAAACCCAGTTTGGCACGAAATGCTTTCACTATGGCCATTTGAAATGCCGGTTCGTATTCTTTCAACAGTCGAATGGCGATTTGTTCCCCGTCGCTATGCGTACCCAGCAGCGGTAGCATGGCCTGGGCAAGGCACTGGCAATTCCACAAACCGATATTGGGCTGATTGTTAAAGGCATAACGTCCGCCCGTGTCGGTACGGTTACAGATATAATTCGCCTGAAAGTCATCCAGAAAGGCAAAGGGGCCAAAATCAAAGGTGTCGCCCAGAATAGACATGTTGTCGGTATTCATGACGCCATGGCAAAAGCCAACCGCCTGCCATTTGGCAATCATGGTGGCGGTACGTTGAATCGCGTTGCGCAGCAAACGTTCATACTTGTCGGGCAAGTCTTGCCATTGGGGGAAATGGGTCAGAATGACGTGGTCGGCCAAATGTCGCAATCCGGCCTCATCTTTGCGGTAATAACAATACTCGAAGTGCCCGAAACGGATATGGGTGCTGGCAATGCGGAGCAGCATGGCTCCTGTCTCCGGTTTTTCCCGATAGACTTTCTCTCGGCTGGCTACCACACAGAGTGCTCGTGTGCTGGCAATGCCCAGATGGTGCATCGCTTCGCCACAGAGGTACTCACGAATACTGGAGCGTAAAACGGCCCGCCCGTCACCTTGGCGTGAATAGGGGGTTAAGCCTGCGCCTTTCAAATGCCAATCCCAGCGCCGCCCTTGGCGGTCTATCTGTTCGCCCAGCAACAAGCCGCGACCGTCGCCGAGGTCGGGGTTATAGTAGCCGAACTGATGCCCGGTGTATTTCATAGCAATCGGTTCCGAACCCTCCAGCAATGCATTACCCGACATGGCTTTAAGAAAGTTTGCATTTTGGTCCAGATCATCCGGTAATCCCAGTTCGGCGGCCAACTTGTGGTTAACACTGGCGAACACCGGCGTGGTCAGCCCTTGGGGGTTCAGTCTGGTATAGAAGTGTTCAGGCAGCGAAAGAAATTGATTATCAAAATGAATCGCGCGATTGCTGCTGTGTTCGTCGGTCAGTTCCGGCATAGCATGGTCGTCATATAGTTGATTAATTTAGTGGGGATTATACTAGAGCCCTGCCGTGGGCAAGGTCAATGTCATTAATATTCGTAAGACGGCGTGTGATGCGAACAATCTTCGGTATACTTGATTAAATATTAATCGCTTTCAGCAGCCCTTTCAGGGGTATACGTGTGGAGACAGGGTATGGATCTTAAACTGGGTCAGGTAGAAACGGCAAAAACCCAAAAAGCAGGGTGTGGTATCCGTTACTGCCCGGAGGATTTGTCTGAGGAGGTCGGGTTTGATTTTTCCGCCGCCGGTGATTTGAACGTAGATCAGACAGATTGTGCAAGCAACGAGGCGCCTAAGACCGCCGATGCGGATAGTGTGTGAACAGATTTCCTGTCACCTTCCGCCATTGGAATTGAACGTTCCCGACATTTTCAAGCGTCCTGTGCACTGCCAAACTCAAATAACAATAATGCACGATGAGGAGCACCTATGTTGCCAAGACCTTTATTTGACGCCGATCTGGATGGATTCCGCGATTCTGTACGCAAGTTTCTCGAAAAAGAAGCGGTGCCTTACCATGCACAATGGGAAAAAGACGGACAGGTATCGCGCGAGTTATGGCTAAAAGCCGGTGAAATGGGTTTTTTGTGTCCGTGTGCCCCTGAGGCTTATGGTGGCGTGGGTGCAGATTTTCGATACAGTGCGGTGGTAATGGAGGAGGTGTCCGCATTAGGTTTGTCGGGTATTGGCTGGTCGTTGCATTCGGATATCGTGATGCCTTATCTGCTTCACTACGGTTCTGAAGCACTTAAACAGAAATATATCCCCAAGCTGATTTCTGGTGAATTGATTGGCGCGATTGCCATGACAGAGCCAGGTGCAGGCTCTGACTTGCAGGGCGTGCGTACCTCGGCCATCAAAAAGGGCGATCATTATCTGCTGAACGGATCAAAAACCTTTATCACCAATGGACAGTTGTGTGATTTAGTCATTGTGGTTGCTAAAACCGATCCTTCCGAAGGTGCCAAGGGCACCAGTCTTTTGTTAGTCGAGACCGCGACCGAAGGTTTTGAAAAAGGGAGAAACCTGGAAAAAGTCGGCATGAAAGCACAAGACACATCCGAGCTGTTTTTTCAGGATGTGAAAGTACCGGAAGAGAATTTACTGGGGCCTAAAGAAGGGATGGGGTTTATTCAACTCATGCAGGAGTTGCCGCAGGAGCGATTGCTGGTGGGGCTCACGGCGGTTGCCGCTTGCGAAGCGGCGTTGCAGTGGACCATAGACTACACCAAGGAACGAAAAGCGTTTGGCAAACCCGTGGCGGCGTTTCAGAACACCCGGTTCAAACTGGCTGAACTCAAGGCGGATATTACGGCAGCGCGTTGTTTTGCCGACCGTTGTCTGGAGTTGCACTTGAGCAAAAAGCTGGACGTTGCTACCGCAGCAATGCTCAAACAATGGACAACCGACCTGCAATGTAAGGTAATGGATGAGTGCGTACAGCTGCATGGCGGCTATGGTTACATGTGGGAATATCCGATCGCACGGGCATGGGCTGATTCTCGCGTTCAGCGAATCTATGCCGGTACCAATGAAATCATGAAGGAAATTGTCGCGCGTTCGCTGTAAGTCCGGGTTGCTGGTCAGAAGGTTCGTTGATCTTTCCCTGTTCACTTGGCGTCACGGGGAAAGAGGCGACCCGGGTGTTTGTAAGTTTTTTTTGCCAAGCGTTTCAATGAATTGATCGTTGGCATAAAGTACAGTGCACACTAAATAATAATTGACCAGGTCTATAGGATGAAAAAGCCGTTATCTGCTTTGATGTTGCCGCTGTTGCTAGGATTGGCTGCCTGCAATAATACTACTTCCACCGTATTGCCTTCCGATAACCGTGATACTTCACCGGTTAACAATACTAATACCAATAGCTATTCAGGTGTTGCTATTGATGGCTATCTGAGAAATGCCTTTGTTTGGCTCGATCTCAATGACAACAAGCGCTATGACACTTGTACTACGGATTTCGCCGATAAGCTCCGCAGCAATGCGTGTGAACCCGAGCCCTATGCGATTTCGGGAACCGGCGGCAAATATGTTTTTGATCTGACCGCGATGCAGGCAAGCCGCACCGGCCTGAATCAACCCCTGCTGGATCCGGAAAAATATCCGACGGCCCTGTTGGCTATTCCCGGTGTCACGATTGATGAAGGCTTGATTGCTGATGGCAACACCACCGTGGCGACGCTGCAAAGTGGTTACTATTTGCTTTCTCCTCCGGGACAGCAGGTGATTTCTCCCTTAACCACTATGGTTAAGCATGAATTGGATTATGGTTTAAGTGCTTTAACGGGAAATCTGTCTGATGTTGCTCATCAGGCATTTCGCAAGCGTGTGGGGCGCGGCGACAACTTCTTCAAGAATTACGCCATTGATAGTGATGAGCGTTTACATGCCTACGCCAGAGCCTTGGCGGCAGTGATTCAGTCTCATACGCCGGAAAGCTACCAGGCTGTGTTGAATTCTGCGACCTTTGAGGAGTTGGCCGCGGGCGGAAAAAACCCTTATCTGGGGGATGCCACCCTGCTCATCGGGCGGGCTATTTTAAGTGTTGCTTCTCAACTGCTAACCGATATTGATACGGCTGTGGGGAGTGCGCCGACGGCCAGCGACTATGCGCGACTGGATGTTGTTAATGGTCTGACGCTTCCCAAGGTAAATATCTCTCTGGAAAATAAAATGGTGCTGGTAGCGGAGCACACCAAGAAAAACAGTAGTTTTACGGAAACCTCCGGACTATCTCAGCTCAACACCTTTACCACTAAGGATATCGACACAAGCGTGACTTATGAGTGGGCAACCAATGGTGAACTCAGCAAAATGTCCATCGATGGCTACATGCAGATGAACTTTTTTGATGATGGCAAACAGCCTATTCGATTGTTCTATGACGGAAATCCATTGCAGTCTCCCCTCGGCCATTTCTATATCGATGCTCTTCGCTCCTGGGGTTCTGATGGTAAAGCGGATATCGAAACCAGTTTTACGCATGATGCTGCGGGGCAAATCGTAAAGCAGGACATTCGTTATCTGGATAACTCGACTGACCAGCCGACAGTGACAGCCAGTAAGTCCATCGCTTATACCTTTACGGATGGCAAACTGACGGGCGTTTCCAGTGATGAAGGTAAAACCGTAGCATTCAGTTATGATGGTCTGGGACGCCTGAGCAAGACACTGCTACAAGCGGGCGGGCAAGATCTCCGACGTGCAGAGGTTGCTTATGCCGGCGTAAATAATGTCCTGGAGGCAACAGTAACGGTCGCTGATTTTACATCAGGTGGCTGGGTAGAATCGGTGCCGGAAAAGCAGGTCGCGAAAATGTCAGGCAGCGCCTACAGTGACCCGTTAGCTTCAATTGCGATCAGTGAAAAGTTTGGTAATACCAACAAAAACTATATCTGGGTTTATGAATATTACGGAAGTGATGATGGCAATCTGGCAGGCTTGTTGAAAACGCGCACGCTGCTGCTGGCCAGCTCATCAGGGGTGGCTGAACCGAGCTCGCAAATCTTCGCTAAAACAACTTATGAATACAAAGCGTTGGCTGACGTTATATTCAAATAATTTATTTATATTCAAATAGTTTCGTTATATGACGACTCAAGGCTGCACAGTGTGCAGCCTTTTTTTGTTTAAACCTGATCAGGCATTTTCATCGCTGGATTTGATAAAACGCATGAGCTGCTGTTTGAGACCTTTTGGAATATCGGTGATGGTGAGCACGTCTTTATCGGGATCATAGTGAATGGCATTTTGAATCAGATCTGAGTTGAACGACAGGCTGAGCCCTTTCCCTTTGCCGGCAAAACGGATGAGCTGCTTTATTTTTCTGTGATCTGCAAAAAATTCAGCACTTTCACTCATCGCTTTTTCCTGCGTCACAAAGTTTGCAAAGCGGGCTGGTTCCTGTTCATCCAGAAATCCCGAAAGTTCTTTGATTTGTACGGCTTCGCCGCGAGCGCTTTGTTCGGCGCAAAAATCGTAGGCTTTCTTGTACATCTGAGAGGCAGATTTTGGCTCTACGGTGGAGGCAAACTGTTCAAGTGTTTCAAGTAGTGTCTGGGTTTCCTTTTCTGTGTCGACACTGCTTTGAAATCCGAGGCAGCGAGAAAATACTTCACCCAGTTCGCTTTGATTCCGGCTGACCAGCAAGGTCAAATAGTTATCTGTGGGGTGTTCGCCACGCCAGTCTTCCAGTTCAATGCGCGATGCGATTTCCAGTCGGCTGGTATTGAGGTAATCGCACATATCCAGTTCCAGTGTGCGTGAAAGCTGCATTCCGGAGTCATTTTCGAGCCAGAAGATATAAAACGCATCGCCATCTGCGCGGGTGTCTTCAGCAAACATCAGATAACCTTCGGTGCTCACTTGAGACGCATCGAGAAGTTGTTTGAAAAGCCCGGTAAATTCTTCACAACACCGGGTAAAGCTCATTTTGTTTTCGAGCGACTCACTGAGCCAGCGGCTAAAGGGGTAGTCTGCCACCTCATCAGAAAATCGACCGTATTTCTTTCCTGGTTTAGCGTTGAACAGCTTTTTTTCCTGAGAGAGCAAAGCTTCATAGTCTGCATTGGATTCGAGAGGGGTGTCGCGAAGGGTCAATGTCGCGGGCTGGTCATCTTGCCAGCGGGAGACTTTATTAATAATCAGGGATTTGATAGCCACGAACGGATCTCCGGGTAAACAGACATAAACAACAGCAGGCAAATAAAGACAAAAAAGGGCAGGTCGTTTTGCGACGCTGCCCTTTTTTAATGTAGCACTCTCTAGCTCAGGCGAAGCCCGTTGAGAACAGCGGGTATTTCTTCTGCGGATTCGGCGGATACTGAATAGACCGCTTCGTTTGCATTGACAGAAATGACAATCAAACCCGCGCGTTGTAAAAGAGCAATGGTTTCAGGGTAGCTTTCTGTAGCATCAAGGGAAATGACATTTTTACCCTGATCGAACAACTTGCGCTCAATAGCCGTCGCCAGCGTGGCGGCTGCCGCACCTTCACAGTTGATATGGGCGGGAGCATGACCAAAGCGGAATGTACGCTCCTGTGCTGCAACGGGAATATCGTTGTAGCTGCTTTTCTCATCAACGGACTTCTCAATCATGCCGGCGCCAATCGTGACATTGGTCAGTCGGTCGATCACGATAAAGGCACCGGTGGCACGATTGTCAGGGTAAGGATCAAAAGCAATCGGCTGGTTGACGTGCAGCTGACACAGCGCAATACCATTGAGCGGCAGTGTGCTGGTGTCGAATTTTTCTATGGTATTCACATCCACCTGGTGGTGAATTTTTTGTATCGTGCCCGAAACAAAATTGGAACCCACTTTAAAGCTGTAAAGCTTGCCTGGTTGCAGTTCTGCTTCGGCCATCCATACCAGATAGGCGTCAAAAGTTGCGCTGACTGCGGGGCGATCGTTCGGCTTGACGATCATGTCGCCGCGACTGATATCAATTTCGTCGGTGAGCGTCAGTGTGATGGCCTGATCTGCGAAGGCTTCTTCCATTTCGCCATCGTAGGTTACGATGCTTTTGACTTTACTTGTTTTTCCGGAAGGCAGTGCCATCACTTCATCGCCGGGCTTGATAATCCCTGACGCGATGGTGCCGCAATAGCCCCGGAAATTCAGGTTGGGTCGGTTGACGTACTGCACGGGCAGCCGGAAGTTTTCCAGGTTACGATCGCCTGCCACTTCCACTGATTCCAGCACGCTCATCAAGGGCTCGTCTTTGAACCAGGGCATCTTGTCGCTCAGGTTCACCACGTTATCACCCTTAAGCGCCGAAATAGGGACGAAGCGGATGTCATGTAAGTTCAGCTGCGACGCAAAGCGCAGGTACTCGTCTTTGATTTCATTAAAACGGCTTTCGCTGAATTCTACGAGGTCCATTTTATTGATAGCGACCACGATGTGACGTATGCCCAACAAAGACGCGATAAAGGAGTGACGACGGGTTTGCGTTAATACGCCATAACGTGCGTCAATCAAAATAATAGCCAGATCGGCCGTTGATGCGCCTGTCGCCATATTACGCGTGTACTGTTCGTGCCCCGGCGTATCCGCGATTATGAATTTGCGGCGTGCAGTGGAGAAGAAACGGTAGGCAACATCAATGGTAATCCCTTGTTCCCGCTCGGCCTGCAATCCATCAACGAGCAGTGCCAGGTCGATTTCTTCTCCGGTGGTGCCGGATTTTGCACTGTCTGCTTTCAGGGCTGCCATATGATCTTCGTAGATCATTTTGGAGTCGTGCAGTAAGCGTCCAATCAGGGTGCTTTTTCCGTCGTCAACGCTGCCGCAGGTCAGCAGGCGAAGCAACTCTTTGTGTTCGTGTTGCTTGAGGTATTCGAGAATATTTTCGCTAATCAAATCAGACTGGTGTGACATAACAGTTACTCAGAAATTCGTGTCTGTGAAATTTGGTCGTGCGTTGCAGGCAAAAGTAGGCACGCAACCTGTTAGAAATAACCTTCGCGCTTCTTTTGCTCCATGGAGCCGGCCTGATCGTGGTCAATAACGCGCCCTTGCCGCTCCGAACTGCGGGTTAGCAGCATTTCCTGAATAATTTCCGGAAGTGTATCGGCTTCTGACTCTACCGCGCCGGTCAGCGGATAGCAGCCCAGGGTGCGGAAACGCACTGACTTCATTTCGGGTTGTTCGCCTGGTTGTAGTGGCATGCGCTCGTCATCCACCATGATCAGAACCCCGTCACGATTCACTACAGGGCGTTTTGCGGCGTAGTAAAGCGGCACGATTTCGATGTTTTCCAGGTAGATATATTGCCAGATGTCCAGCTCAGTCCAGTTGGAAAGAGGGAAGACACGAATACTTTCACCCTTATTGATTTTGCCGTTGTAGATATTCCAAAGTTCCGGGCGCTGGTTTTTAGGATCCCAGCGGTGGTTTTTATCGCGGAATGAATAAACGCGCTCTTTTGCGCGAGACTTTTCTTCATCTCGACGTGCACCGCCAAAGGCGGCGTCGAACTTGTATTTGTCGAGCGCCTGCTTGAGGCCCTGCGTTTTCATGATGTCAGTATGCTTTGCACTACCGTGAACAAAAGGGCTGATATCCATGTCCACACCTTCCTGATTGATGTGCACAATCAAATCAAGGCCTAGTTTTTTAACCTGTTCGTCCCGAAACTGAATCATTTCCTTGAACTTCCACGTTGTGTCAACGTGCATCAAAGGAAAAGGTGGTTTGCCTGGAAAAAAAGCTTTTCTGGCGAGATGTAGCATGACGGCAGAGTCTTTGCCGATGGAATAAAGCATCACCGGACGCTCAAATTCGGCCGCGACTTCGCGGATGATATGAATGCTTTCTGCTTCCAGTTGCTTTAAGTGGGTCAAATTGTAGTCGGACATGTAGCAAGCCTGTTTGGTACTAAAAATAAGAATGAGACCCTTGTGTCGCCTCGTTTGGCACGTGCACGCAAAGGGAAATCAAGACCGCAGTCATGCATGTGGCCGGAATATCGGCACACGCACTCTTGGGCAGTTTATGTGGTGGCAACTATATCAAATATCACACACTTATACGAAGGGTGAGAGTAAGATAGGTTTTTTATATTGATATGCTATTAAATTCGCAAACGATATGAATGGGGTGCTAGAAACAATGAATTAACAGGCATCTTCAGGCAGGCGGTTACCCTTCACCCTTCTGGTTTTTCAGGTAACAGGCAACGAGATTTGCGCCATCCACACTGAGTTTTCCAAAACCCAGGCCTATCTGAAATTTGTCACGAGCCAGGCGACGGACATAAACGACCTTGCATTGACTTTGCACCGTCTCGGTATGATACGCGTCAACAGGAATCTCGAAGGCCAAATCGATTTGTAGTGCATCCCACGGCGCAGGCGATTGGCTGTTGGGAAGAATGGTTTCCAGGGTTTCCCTGTCGCACGAAAGCATTACGCCAGCTCGGGAAATATTTTCTACCTCGGCATGTCGAATATTGCCTTTGGCTGTCGACAGATACGCCGTGAAGTGTGCATTCACGCGCGCAAAATGACGGAGGTTTTTTTTGAGCAGTGATGATCCGGACATGGACGTTACATCTACCTTATGTGAGCCATTCGACTAGCGAGTTAACAACAGGAAAAAGCAAGTTAATATCGCGGGCAGTTAACTTTGGTTACCTAAACCATTGGGGAGAACCCTGAACTACCACGGGTTGCACTTATAACTGTGCATTAACCTGTCATTTATATAATTTACATTGATTTTATGTAGTTAGATAAAGGGTGACAATATTAAAACTGTATGGATTGGTAATCAGTGTGTAGCAATAGGTGTTTTCGTGAACTGTGTCAGCTAAAATACCCGGCCCAAACCGCTAAACGAAGCTGAAAGCGTCTTGTTTTACCCTGGTTGGGATCTATTTAAAAAGTAATTTGTTTTGATTGGCATTAAATTCAACGACGTAGAGGGTGGTATGGCGTCCAATAACGGGAAAGTGGGTTTTGTTTCGCTCGGGTGTCCGAAAAATACGGTGGATTCTGAGCGTATTCTCACTCAGTTACGCAGTGAAGGTTACGACATTGTGCCCAGTTACGATGATGCCGACATTGTCGTAGTCAATACCTGTGGGTTTATTGACAGCGCGGTGGAGGAGTCGTTGGATGCGATTGGTGAAGCTTTGGCGGAAAACGGCAAGGTTATTGTGACCGGGTGTCTGGGGGTCAAAGAAGATGACATTCGTAATGTTCATCCCCAGGTACTTAAAGTGACCGGGCCGCACGCCTACGAAGAGGTGGTGAATGCGGTTCACGAACAATTACCTCCGACATACAATCCCTTTACTAGTTTGGTTCCACCTCAGGGAATCAAGCTGACGCCGAAGCATTATGCCTATCTGAAAATATCTGAAGGATGCAATCATCGCTGTACTTTCTGCATTATTCCTTCCATGCGGGGTGATCTGGTGAGTCGCCCTATCGGTGGTGTAATGGACGAGGCACAGCGCCTCGTTGAAAGCGGTGTAAAAGAGCTGCTCGTGGTGTCTCAGGATACCAGTGCCTACGGAGTCGATCTCAAGTATCGCACTGGATTCTGGCAGGGGCGGCCGATTAAAACCCGTATGCTGGAAATGTGTCAGGCGATGGGCGAATTGGGAGCCTGGGTTCGTTTGCATTATGTCTATCCTTATCCTCATGTCGATGATGTCATTCCGTTAATGGCGGAAGGAAAAATTCTGCCATACCTCGATATTCCATTTCAGCATGCCAGCCCTAAAATCCTCAAGGCCATGAAGCGTCCTGCCGCAGCGGAAAACACCCTGGCGAGAATTAAGCGTTGGAGAGAGATCTGTCCGGAGATCACGCTACGCAGCACTTTTATTGTTGGTTTCCCGGGAGAAACAGAGCAGGATTTCGAAGAGTTGCTCGCCTTTTTGAAAGAAGCGCAATTGGATCGGGTGGGATGCTTTAAATACTCTCCGGTGGAGGGGGCAACAGCGAATGAATTGGCAGACCCGGTTGATGAAGATGTCAAAGAGGAACGTCTGGAGCGTTTTATGGCATTGCAGGCAGAAATCAGCGCGGAGAAGTTGCAACGTAAAATTGGCCAGCGGATTCAGGTGTTGGTGGATGAGGTGACAGAAGAGGGCGCGGTGGCCCGCAGCAAAGCGGATGCGCCTGATATTGATGGCTTAGTGTTTATTGATGGAGCAACCCACGTCAAACCGGGTGATTTTCTTGAGGTGGAAGTGGAAGATGCGGATGAGCACGATTTGTGGGCCAAACTGGTTTAGGTAAACAATCTCGGCAAATTTCACGGCAATAAAAAACGATGACCGTAGAGCGAAAAAGATTTCGCCCTACAGTCATCAGCTTCTAGCCATCCAGCTTCTTCACCAGAATTTCAGTAAAGAGTTTGGGATTTCCCTGGCCTTTCGATGCTTTCATCAGTGGCCCCATAAATCCGCCAAGTAATTTCTTTCGCTTGGCTTCATCCGTGGCGCGGTATTGCTCAATTTGTGCCGTCATGCCCGCGAGAACCTCATCGACAATTTTCTCAAGCGCACCAGTGTCAGAGACTTGCTTCAGGCCTTTGGCATCAATGATGGCATCAACGTCATGCCCTTCTTCCGTCCAAAGCGCATCAAATACCTTTTTCGCACCGGCAGACGATATGCTGTTGTCTTTGATGCGTAGAATCAGTTGACCTAACTGTTCTGCATTGATGGGGCTGTTTTTGGCCGTTTTCTCCTCGCTGTTAAGTCGCGCGGAAAACTCGCCCATGATCCAGTTGGCAGAAAGCTTCGCGTCTGTGCTTTTCGCCGTGGTGGCCTCGAAAAGTGCAGCGATACCTGCGTCTGCGCTCAGGATGCCGGCATCATAATCGGATAAGCCATACTGCTCGACGAACCGAAGCTTACGGGCATCGGGTAATTCGGGCAGTGTGGCGCGAATGGCATCGATATAACTCGAATCAATCAGAACAGGCAGCAGGTCAGGGCAGGGGAAGTACCGATAATCGTTGGCTTCTTCCTTGCTTCGCATTGCACGAGAAATGTCTTTGTCGCCGTCGTACAAGCGGGTTTCCTGGTTAATTTTTCCGCCGTCTTCCAGCACATCAATCTGGCGCTCAACTTCGAGTTTAATGGCGCGCTCCATAAACCGGAATGAATTGAGGTTTTTGGTTTCCGTGCGCGTACCGAGCTTTGATTCGCCAACCGGACGAACGGAGACGTTCACATCAAAGCGCATTGAGCCCTGCGACATCTCTCCATCACAGATGCCGAGCGAGGTCACAATCGTATGCAGTTTGCGGGCAAATGCCACGGCTTCTTCCGCGTTACTCATATCTGGCTCAGAGACGATTTCGATCAACGGGGTGCCGGCCCGGTTCAGATCGATGCCGGACATGCCATGGAAGTCTTCATGCAGGGATTTTCCGGCATCCTCTTCAAGGTGGGCGTGATGGATTCGTACCCGCTTGGAACTTCCGTCGGCCAGCTGAATATCAATATGGCCTGCGCCTACGATAGGTAATTCCGATTGTGTTGTTTGATACCCTTTCGGTAAATCGGGATAAAAATAGTTCTTGCGTTCAAATACTGATTTTTCATTGATATGCGCATCAATTGCCAGACCAAATTTAATGGCCATTTTCAGCGCTTCTTCATTTAATACCGGCAGCATGCCTGGCATGGCCAGATCAACTGCGCTGGCTTGGGTATTGGGCTCGGCACCAAAGGCGGTGCTGGAGCCCGAGAAAATTTTAGTCTTGGTGGCAAGCTGAACGTGTACTTCCAGCCCGATCACGGTTTCCCATTGCATCAGTGTTCACCTCATGTGAGTTCCGGTAGTTGAGTCCGGGATCTCAGAATTTTTGCTCGATTTGAGAAATCTCGTTGCATTTGTTTGGTAAAAGTCAGGCATCTATGCCTGAGGGTGCTTTTGTATGCCAATCAGTCACTTGCTGGAATTGATGACCCGCATTCAGCAGCCGCGCTTCGTCAAAATAGTTGCCAATCAACTGCATGCCGATGGGGAGTCCGCCAATCATTCCTGCAGGTACTGACATTCCAGGCAATCCGGCCAGATTAGTGGATATGGTAAAGATATCTTCCAGATACATTTTTACGGGGTCGTTGCCTTTCGAGCCAAAGGCAAAGGCAGGTGACGGCGAGGTTGGTCCGGCAATGATGTCAACTTCACCAAATGCGTTGTCAAAGTCCTGCTTGATCAATCGGCGAACCTGCTGTGCTTTGCGGTAATAGGCGTCGTAATAGCCAGCCGATAATGCGTAGGTGCCAATCAGGATGCGACGTTTAACTTCGTCACCAAAGCCTTCCGAGCGGCTACGTAAATAAAGGTCCTGCAAATCCTGTGGATTATCGCAGCGATAGCCATAGCGAACCCCGTCAAATCGTGACAGGTTTGCGGAACACTCGGCGGGAGCGATGACGTAATAGGCGGGAACCGAAAGGTGAGAGTGCGGCAGGCGGATCTCTTTGAGTGTTGCGCCCAGCTTTTCCAGTTCTCTGATGGCATTTTGAACTTGCGTCTGCATTTCCGGGTCGAGATGCTCGCTGAAAAACTCCGCAGGCAGACCAATTTTCAAACCTTTCAGCGACTGATTCAATGTGGCCGTGTAGTCGGGCACGTCTCTATCGATGCAGGTAGAATCTTTAGGATCGTAACTGGCCATGACGTTCAGCATCATCGCTGAATCTTCTGCGGTGCGGGTGAGCGTACCGCCCTGATCCAGACTGGATGCAAAGGCAATCATTCCGAGACGGGATACTCGTCCGTACGTGGGCTTTATGCCGGTCAGGCCACAGAGTGCCGCAGGCTGTCGAATAGAACCCCCGGTGTCGGTTGCGGTAGCGCCCGGAGCCAGTCTCGCGGCAACGGCCGCCGCAGATCCGCCGGATGAACCACCTGGTACGAGATCGGTTCCCCATGGATTGGTTACGCGTCCGTAATAGCTTGTTTCATTGGATGAGCCCATCGCGAACTCATCCATGTTGGTTTTGCCCAGGCAGACTGCGCCATGCTGCTTGAAGTTGGCAGCGACGGTGCTGTCGTAAGGGGGAATGAAATTTTCCAGCATGCGAGAACCGCAGGTGGTTCGAACGCCTTGCGTGCAGAAAATATCCTTGTGAGCAAAGGGAACGCCTGTCCAGGGCGTGGCATTTCCGGCCGCTCGACGGGCATCTGCGGCCTGTGCTTCGTTTAAGGCCTGCTCTGCGGTAACCGTAATGTAGCTATTGTAATTTGAGTCCAGATTTTCTATGCGCTTCAGAAAATGAGTGGTCAGCTCTACACTGGAATATTCACCTGCGGCTAGTCCGCGAGACAATTCAGAAATAGTTTTGTTATGAATCATATTCGGGTTTCGATACGTATTTGGAGTGGGTCGAATTATCGAGCTGAGCGACTTTTTACCGCACCAGACGACTTCGCTGAACCGTCACACAAGGTAGAGTGACTGGGTTACGAGCATTTCTATTCGATTACTTTAGGAACCAGGTAGAGACCGTTTTCAGTGGCAGGTGCAATACGCTGGAATTCGTCCCGGTGATTTTCCTCAGTAATAATGTCTGCTCTCAGGCGCTGTTGGGCATCCAGAGGATGCGACATCGGAAGAATGCCTGTCGTATCAACCGCTTGTAATTCATCGACGAGTGACAGAATATTGGAAAGGTCACCGGTTAGTTTGTCTATTTGCGATTCCGATACCTGCAATCTGGCAAGATGTGCGATTTTTTCTACGTCGCCTCGTGTAATAGCCAATGTAAATCCCCCTTAATCTAGCGTTCTGACGTATGCTGCAAGGTAAAAACAAGACCGCTTATACTAGCAGGATTCTTGAGTTGTGGGGCTAGCTTGTCGGTCGAAAAGAGGCAAATTTTTTGTACGATATTATCAGCTTGAGCGCTTTTTGAGGTTTAATTGGTACTTACTGTTTATTATTGTTAGTTCTTCTTGCTCTATTATCCTACCATTGCTAAAGTTGCCGCACACCTCGGGGGCTCGCATTTCTGTACGTTATCTGCTTCGGTCTGATCGGGCACTTAACGCCATTTTCTGGTTTCTTGTCATTGCGGGCACTCCTATTGCCGAAATTTCTTATTATCAGGTTGAATTCTGCCCATGTTTAAAAAAATTCGAGGCCTTTTCTCCAGTGATTTGTCGATCGACCTGGGGACAGCGAACACCCTAATTTATGTGCGTGGACGCGGTATTGTGCTGAACGAGCCTTCCGTCGTTGCCATTCGTAATCACGCGGCTCAGAAAAGTGTGGCCGCCGTCGGGGCAGAAGCAAAGCGGATGCTGGGTCGTACTCCCGGAAATATTACGGCGATCCGTCCGTTAAAAGATGGCGTTATTGCCGACTTTGTGGTGACGGAAAAAATGCTCCAGCATTTTATTCACAAAGTGCATGAAAACAGCTTTATTACCCCTAGTCCCCGCGTGCTGATTTGCGTTCCGAGTAAATCGACGCAGGTTGAAAGAAAGGCGATTCGTGAATCGGCGCTAGGTGCCGGTGCGCGCGAAGTCTTTTTGATAGAGGAGCCCATGGCAGCGGCTATTGGTGCCGGGTTGCCGGTTGAGGAAGCGAGCGGCTCGATGGTGGTGGATATTGGCGGGGGCACCACTGAAATCGCGATCATCTCGTTAAACGGTATTGTGTATGCTGATTCTGTCCGGATTGGTGGGGATCGGTTTGATGAGTCCATTGTCACCTATGTTCGCCGCAATTACGGCAGCCTGATCGGTGATGCGACAGCTGAACGCATCAAGCAGGAAATTGGCTGCGCCTACGAAGGATTGGAAGTGCGCGAGATTGATGTTCGTGGCCGAAATCTTGCTGAAGGTGTGCCCCGAGGGTTTACCCTCAATAGTGAAGAAATTCTTGAAGCATTGCAGGAATCCCTTTCTGCGATTGTTCAGTCTGTCAAAGGTGCGCTGGAACAGTCGCCTCCTGAATTGGCCTCTGATATTGCCGAGCGTGGTATCGTATTGACCGGTGGGGGAGCACTGCTCAGAGGACTGGATCGCTTGCTGAGTGAAGAAACCGGATTGCCAGTCATTGTGGCAGAAGATCCGTTAACTTGTGTAGCCCGTGGTGGTGGAAAAGCACTGGAGCTCATCGAACGCTCCGGATCCGGCCTCTTTCCGATGGATTGATGCGCCAGGCTTTTCTGTTACAGGCAGGCCGCGGTGGAGTGTTTCCATTAGCGGCTGATTGCGCTGAGTAAATTATGAGTTTTACGTCGTTTCTGGCCAGATAGATTTATCTGGCCTATGTTTTATGGGCGTAACTGATTGTTTATGGGCACAACTATTGATTGTGTTTCAGCCCGGGTTCCAAGGAGAACATCATTAAAACGATTTTTACCCAAGGCCCTTTCGTTGGGTACCGTCTTTTGATGGCGGTCGTTTTTTCATGCCTGCTCATGCTGTTGGATGCCAAGCTCGAAAAAGCCGATCCGATTCGCAAGGGAATCGGTGTGGTACTTACCCCCATATTCTGGGTCAGTGATTTTCCCGCAGATATTGCTGCATTATTTCAAAATGCCTCCACCTCCAAACACGAACTCACGGAAAAAATAGAGCTGCTGGAATCCCGCATGCTCGTTCTCGAACGCAAGGCTCAGAAGTACAGTGCGGTGATGGCAGAAAACAATCGGCTCCGGGAACTGCTTAACTCTTCCAGTACCGTGGATGATTCGGTGGTGGTCGCCGAGCTGATTGGTGTTAATCCCGACCCCTTTTCTCATCAGGTGGTAGTCAACAAAGGTACGCATCACGGTGTGAAAGTGGGTAATGCCGTATTGGATGCACAAGGACTAATGGGACAAGTCACCGAGGCGGGCGAGTATACCAGCCGGGTATTATTGATTTCAGACAGTAGTCATGCGGTACCTGTGCAGGTCAATCGCAACGGCGTGCGGGCCGTGGCTTATGGGGTGGGGCGATTGGATGAGGTCGAACTTGCGAACCTGCCTGATACCGCCGACATTCAGGAAGGTGATTTACTGGTAAGCTCCGGTCTGGGAGGCCGGTTTCCGGCAGGTTATCCAGTGGCAACCGTCAAAATGGTCACTCATGATCCGGGGCAGTCGTTTGCTCGTGTTACGGCGACACCGATGGCAGCTTTGAATCAGAGTCGTCTGGTATTGATTGTTTATAAACAAAAAGCACTTAGTGCCGAATCGTCACCGGGAGGCCAGTAAATGGTAGCTCGTGCTTTTGACTGGCGACTGCTCTTTGTCAGTTTTTTCTTTGCTTTTGTTTTTAGTGTCGTTGAATTGCCGGTGAGCTTTGCAATTTGGCGTCCGGAATGGGCCGCCATCTCTGTGTTCTACTGGACATTGAGAGCGCCTGATCATGTGGGTATTGTTTTTGCGTGGTGCGTGGGTGTATTGCTGGATGTGCTAGAGGGAAAAATTCTTGGCACCAATGGGCTGGCGTTGTCGGTAACAGCCTACCTGGTTCTCACGCTGCAACAGCGCTTAAGGCTCTTTCCTTTATTGCAACAGTCATTTGTGGTTTTTATGGTGGTAGGAATTAACCTGATGATCGGTCAGTTAATTCGTAACATTTCAGGTGACCCTGTGGCCGGGTTCGGCTATCTGCTTCCGGCGGTCTCCAGTGCCTTGCTTTGGCCTTTCCTGTATTTGGTTATAGAAAAAATTTATCAGAAGTTCAGATGAGTATCGGCGTGCTTGTCACGCACTCACGCTCCAGCGCAACGTTCGTAACGTAGGAAACCAGTATCATGCGTTTGATTTTAGCATCCGGATCCCCACGACGAAGAGACCTTTTAAAACAGATTGGCGTGACTTTCGAGACGGGTCCGAGCGATGCAGAGGAGGTGCGCAACCCGGAGGAATCACCAGAGGCTTATGTTCTTCGGGTGGCTAAAGCCAAAGCGGCTGATGTACTGCCTCGTTATCCTGCAGGAACCTGGGTACTGGGAGCCGATACAGAGGTTGTCCTGAATAACCAGGTTTTTGGAAAGCCGGAATCTTGTGACAATTCACTGCTGATGCTCAGAAAATTATCCGGTTTGACGCATAAGGTTCTGTCGTCAGTCTGCTTGCTGCGAAACTCCGGGCAAGAAGCTGAAGACTTGGAGGTGCGGTCGACCATAGTTACCACATTGGTAACCTTTAAAGCATTGACGGATGACGAAATCATGGCCTACTGGCAAACAGGCGAGCCCGTCGGCAAAGCCGGTAGTTATGCCATTCAAGGATTAGGCGCGGTGTTTGTCAGTCGAATTGAAGGAAGCTTCAGTGGTGTGGTCGGATTACCTTTGGCAGAAACTGCAGCACTTTTTTCTGAGACCGGCATCCCTTTTGGGCTGGTGGTCGCCTAACCTTGTTTAGAGCATTCGCCGTATCAGAGTATTGAATTATGAGTGAAGAACTATTGATCAATGTGACACCTGTAGAAACCCGGGTTGCCTTGATCGAAAACGGTATGTTGCAGGAAGTATTTATAGAGCGCATGCGCAGCAAGGGCATTGTAGGCAATATTTACAAAGGAAAAGTGGTGAGAGTGTTGCCCGGAATGGAGGCTGCCTTTGTTGATATCGGGCTTGAGAGAGCGGCCTTTATACATGCATCAGACATTATTCGCGCAGATAACGGCGAGGAGCTGACGTTGCCACAAAGCCGGCAACACCCGGAAATCAGCTCGTTGCTGCGAGAAGGGCAATCGCTCGTCGTGCAGGCAACCAAAGATCCTATCGGCTCTAAAGGCGCACGTTTAACAACCCACTTGTCGGTACCATCGCGTTACCTCGTTTACATGCCTAATACCAGCCATGTCGGAATATCCCAGCGGATCGAAGATGAAGTCGAGCGGGAGCGACTCAAATCGCTTGTCGAGACGCATGCGGCGCAGAATGGTTTGTCAGGGCAGGGAGGGTTTATTATTCGAACTGCGGCAGAAGGGGCGGGTGATGATGAGCTGAGTGCGGATGTTGCTTACCTTAAACGTGTCTGGGAACGTCTGGATCTTCGTATTGCCAATGCCAAGGTGCCCTCTGTCATTTATCAGGACTTGCCGCTTTTTGTGAGAACCATCCGGGATTTGGTACGCCCGGAAACCGAAAAAATCCGCATTGATTCGCGTGAAAGTTATCAGCGCGTCAAGGAGTTTGCCGAGGAGTTTCTCATTGATGTTACCGACCGGCTGGAGTATTACCCCGGGGAACGGCCTTTGTTCGACCTCTATTCCGTTGAAGATGAGATTCAAAAAGCACTCGGGCGCAAGGTGCAGCTAAAGTCGGGTGGCTATCTTATTATTGATCAGACCGAAGCGATGACGACCATTGACGTAAATACCGGAGCGTTTGTGGGTCATAAGAATCTTGAGGAAACTATTTTTAAAACCAACCTCGAGGCAGCCAGAGCAATTAGTCGACAGCTTCGGTTGCGTAATCTGGGCGGCATTATCATCATCGATTTCATTGATATGGAAGATCAGGAACACCAGCGACTGGTGTTACGCATGCTGGAAAAAATGCTGGAACGCGATCATGCAAAAATGAAAATCAGCTGCGTTTCCGAGTTAGGTCTGGTGGAAATGACGCGCAAGCGTACGACAGAAAGTTTAGGGCAAATGTTATGTGAAGCCTGTTCGGTCTGTCATGGAAGCGGGCTGTTAAAAACCGCAGAAACCGTATGCTATGAAGTTCTTCGCGAAATTCTGCGTATCAATCGTGCCTATGATGCTAATGGTTATCTGGTGATGGCGTCCCAATGTGTGATTGACCGGTTACTGGACGAGGAATCGGATAGTGTTGCCGATTTGGAATCCTTTATTGGTAAAGGCATAAAATTTCAGGTGGAAGTCGTTTACAGTCAAGAGCAGTACGATGTGGTGCTTTTGTAGTGAGCTACAGGCGCCAGAATTAACGCATATCATGGAGAGTTGTGCGTGCAAAGGGTAATGCTGTTTTTATCCAATCTCATCTGGAAGACCGCGATGGTGCTGCTGGTCACTTTGGCGCTCTACGTGGTCATCGGGCGTCAGCTTTGGCCCGCAGTGGAAGCCTATCGGGTTGAGCTGCAAGATTACCTTTCAGCTTTAACGGGATATCGTGTCCGTATTGGCCGGTTAAAGGGAAGCTGGGACGGATTTGATCCACAAGTCGTATTGCAGGATGTCGTTTTAACGCAACGCGATCCGGCCACCGATACGTCAGCTAGTAATGATGCTGTTAGCGTAAATTCGGCATCAGCTTTGAGCGTAAAGCAGTTTTTTATCCAGCTGTCGGTTGTGGACTCACTGATCAGTGGCAAAGTCCAGTTCAAGCAGGTCGAAACTCGTGGCTTGTCACTTCGTTTGAGTCAGGGCGATGAAGGGGGCTGGACACTCGCTGGGGGACGGCTCCCGGCGAAGTCTGAGAAAAGCCCTCCCGTATCGGATCTTGAAGCACTACTGGCGTGGGTCGATCAACCTAGCTTACAAGCCTCTGATGTTGATCTCTATGTCAGCAGTCGTCACGGTACAGAAGCCCAGTGGCGTATTCCGCAGGCCTATATGCTGTTTGAAAATGGTTTGCTTAGGGCCAGTGGTGAATTATTGGTGCCCGGACACGAGAAACCTTTTTTACGTTTTTCGGTGAAAGGGACGGATCGAATTTTTAGCGCCGGATTTTCAGGAAAGCTATGGATCGAGTGGTTATCGGGGGAGTTTCTTGATGATTTTATTGATGCCTATAGCTGGAATGGTTTAAGTCTGACGGGAGTGGAGGCCAAGGGGCAAGCCTGGCTGGATTTCTATGGCGGACGTCCGGTTACGGTACAGGGCGACATTGCGTTGGATGCGGTGCGCTGGAAAAATGAAACAGGTGTGATTGCCCCTCTTGAAGCTGTACATGCGGCTTTCTTTTGGGCGGGTTCCGAGAAAAATTCGCGACTACAAATCTCGGATCTCCGGATGCGCTGGAACGAGAACGAATGGCGTCCTACCAGTGTTATGTTTCATTCCGATGCGAACGGATATCTCATCGAAGGAGATCACCTTAATGTATCGTTTCTGACATCGATTCTGTCTGAACTTAAAGTTTTTCCCTCAACGGCACAGACGGCACTGCAAAATTACTCCCCCGCCGGGCAGATAAATCATTGGAAATTAAGCATTCCGTCGTCTGATGACGCGGCAGTTACTCAAAGCAGTTTTCAATTTGATGCCAATTTCGAGCAGTTATCGGTACACGCCGTTTCGGGCGCACCCAGTGCAGAAAATCTCAAAGGATATCTTTCACTTACCAACCGGCAGGGCAAGGTGTTGGTTGACAATGACAACGTATCGCTGGCATTTCCGAATCTTTACAAATCGGGATGGACTTTTGAGCGGGCGCAGTTGGAAGTTGACTGGAGGGTTGAGGATCTCGAGACCATCATTGAGTCAAAAGGTATCCGGCTTTATTGGCAAGATCAGGCTGTGGTGTTTGGTGATTTTGTAACCAAATTAAACGGCCCTAGTCATGAAGACACGCTGCTACTCAAAATCGCAGTGAGCCATGCGGCCGCAACACAGGCCAGTCAATTGACTCCGTATCATTCAGTTGGTGAAGGTTTGTGGACCTGGTTGGATACAGCGTTAACTTCGGGTCGCGTGAACGATGGATTTTACCTCGGTTATGGTTCGATTGAAGACAATGCGCCCGACAATAGTTTCACCTCGGCAATGTATTTTAATGTCGAAGATGTTGAACTGGCATTTGACCCGTCCTGGCCTGCCGTTCAGCATTTTACCGGTCGAGTAGAAATCCATGATTCCCACGTAGAAGTTGCGGGACCGCAGGCCGAACTTGCGGGAATGGCAATAAAGAATGTTGACGTTCAATTGCCTTCAGAGAAGGGTGAAGGCTGGTTAGGGATCAGTGCCGATATTACGCCCACGGCAGAGAATCTCCATTGGTGGCTTGCCAGTTCTCCGGTAAGTGCCGCAACGTCAAAGCTGGATTCTCAACTTCGTGTGGATGGTAGTTTTAGTGGCGAAGTTAAGTTGAACGTGCCGCTGTTCGAATCGGAGGCGAGTCCCGATTATGACATCAAACTACAGATGCATGATGCACTGGTCGAGCACCGTAGCACGGGTTTGACCTTTGAGCATGTGGCAGGCGGCCTGAGCGTTTCTTCGGCGACGGGCGTGAGCGCTTCGAATGTAAGCCTGCGTTTTCTAGACAGACCCGCTACCTTGGTTATTAAAACGCTAAGCGAACATCAAAATGGCGAGTCGAACCCCGTATCGGGCTCCGATGAGACATTGACACAGTTAACCCTTGAAACGCAGATGTTGGTCGAAGATGCTCAGGCATTGGCAGGCCTTCAAGGTGATTATGGGTTAACGGGAAGCTTTCCTGTCGAGGCCGAACTCCGTATCTACGATAGTGCAGACAGGGCACAAGAACTGCACTTGCGTAGTTCGTTGCAGGGCATGGCCTCAAGTTTGCCTCCGCCGTTTCGTAAAGACGCCGATGAGGTATGGCATCTGTCTGGCACCACCGAGGTTAGCGAGGCCGGGGTCGTGACACGTATCGCGTTGAATGATTTGATTCGGGCAGACTTGCAGTGGAGTCAGCAGGATTTTACCGGTGGAAGGATTTATATTGGTGATCGTTTGAGTTCTATCGAACAGGAGGGTGATCCGCTGCCGGGGGTAAGGATTCGCGGACAGTTCGAAGATCTTGAGAGCGACCCCTGGATCGCCTTCTTTGCCAATGCACCCTGGTTGTCGGGGGATATATTGCCAGACCATGCGGCCTTTAAAGCTTTGGATGTGTCCATTGAAGCCAGTCGACTCGGTTTTCATGATATCGAGATGAATGATGTGGAATTGCAGCTTTTTCAGCAGCTCGATAACAATGCGTCCCGATGGGCACTGAATGCTAATGCACAGCAGCTGGCTGGAAAAATACTATTTCCAACCGCTGATCTTCCGCTCGTTGTTGAGCTCGATCGTCTTGATTTGGACAAATACCTGGGACTACCTTCGGCAGCGCAGAATACGGCACCAAACTCGTTAGTGCCAACGCGGTTCAGCCCGAGCGACTTGGTGGAAATGGATGTCTCGATTAACCATCTGAATGTGAAGGGAAGCGATCTCGGGCGTTGGTCTGCTTCTATTCGAAAAGAAGAAAATGGTATTTCGATTCAAGATATAAAAGGCGCCATCGCTTCAGAAGACGGAGTGGTAGCCAATCAGTTTGACGGGCATATTTCGTGGTTGGAAGAACCTTCAGGGCAACAAACTACCCTTTTAAGTGGTACCGCCGAAGGCAAGAATTTAGGTGATTTCAACCGGTTGTCAGGTAAAGCCGAGTCGATCAGAACCGAAAGTTATACCGCCAATATGGCGTTGGTCTGGGCCGGGGATCCTTTGTCGATGGCACTTAAAAAGCTCTCCGGAACCGTTAGCCTGAAAACAGGGAAAGGCCTCGTGCCAGAAAGCAAAGAAGCAGCTGAGGCATTTAAGGTTTTCGGCGTCTTGAATGCGGATTCCATAACACGTCGATTGCAGTTGGATTTTTCCGATCTTTACGAAAAAGGTGTAAGTTTTGACCAGATTGAAGGAAAGGCCAGGCTCGAGCACGGCACGTTGTTTTTGGAATCGCCATTAGCTATTCAGGGTACGACGATTGGCTTCAAATTTACCGGGAACGCCTATCTGGATGACGAGACGCTCGATATGGATATGGTGGTGGTGTTGCCTCTCACCAAAAATCTGCCTTTGGCAGCCTTATTGCTCGGTGCACCACAGGTAGGGGGGGCACTATGGTTAATTGATAAATTGATCGGTGAGCCACTAAGTCGCCTGACAAGCGCGACCTACCATCTGAGCGGTTCGATTAACAATCCTGAGCTCAAGTTAAAAAATGTGTTTGACCGAAGTAAGTCTAAAGCGCGTAAGGATAAATAGCGGGTCGGGAATGGCTGACGTTTTCAGCAATTTCTCTTTAGCAAGGGGTGTCCTCGCCCCGATGGTCGAGCCATGGTAGCCAACAGCGCCCCGAGGACGGAACGCCTACCGTCCTGCCTTTGTTGGCGAGGCTGTTAACGGGTTACAGGACAAAACGTCAACATACCCTAAGCTTAACTGTCGAATAAAGATGTCGAATAAAGGGGTCGAATAAAGAATCATGTGAAAAGGTAAAGTGTGATGAAAGTGGCAGCAATTCAAATGGTTAGTGGTGGTTCGGTTGATGACAACCTGCGGCAGGCGGCACAGCTATTAATTGAGGCCGCCAGGCAGGGTGCAAGAATGGCCGTGCTACCAGAGAACTTTGCAGTCTTTGATTCGACACAGCTGAGTGATGTCGGAAGCAACGAGCGTTCACCCGAAGGCCCAATCCGACGCTTTTTGGCAGAGCAGGCCAGGACACTGGAAATCTACATCGTTGCAGGTTCACTGCCCTGTGGCGCCCGCCCGGATAATACTGAGCTTCGGCATCGAACCAGAGCCAGTTGTTTTGCCTATTCTCCTCAAGGGTGTGAAATCGGTCGATATGACAAAATTCACCTGTTTGATGTATTAGTGGGTGATGCACATGGCCAATATCAGGAGTCGGCGGTTATTGAGCCCGGAGAATGTTTATCGACGATTGTCGTAGATGATCAAACGGTAGGGTTGTCTATTTGCTATGACCTTCGCTTTCCTGCAATGTACACCAGGCTAGCGTTAGCGGGAGCTTCAGTTATCTGCGTCCCTGCAGCGTTTACCTATCATACGGGTGAGGCGCACTGGGAAACATTGCTGCGAGCACGTGCTATCGAAAATCAGGTATATGTTATTGCCCCTAATCAAGGGGGCGAGCATGCCGCGACGCGCAGAACCTGGGGGCATACAATGATTATTGATCCCTGGGGGCGGGTCATGGGGTGCCTGGAAGAAGGTGCAGGTGTGCTGGTGGTAGATTTGGATTTATCCCAGCCATCCAGACTCCGGCAGAAGATGCCTGTGATGGCCCATCGCCGGGATGTGGATGCGTTACAATAACCGTCTTAAATTTGCTGCTCCTGAATTTCTTTCAGAAACTTGAAGAGCTTTCTTGAGGCTCCCGTATTCTTCTCGTTTGCCGCGTCTTTCTTCGCATTCCTCACCAGTTGGCGAAAATGCTGAATGTCACTGACGGGGTGTTTTTCAATGTACTCCGCAATGACATCGTTATCGCCGCTTACTAGCCGGTCGCGCCATTTTTCCAGCACATGGAGTTGTTGGGCAAAGACTTTGCTGCTTGCGTCAAACAGATCGACGGCATGCCTGATAGCATCAGCATCCTCGTCTCGCATGAGTTTGCCAATATACTGTAGATGGCGACGCTGAGCTTCGTGCTGCGTAATACGAGTCGATTCTTCGACTGCCTTCTGCAGATATACCGACATCGGAATTTTGCTTAACTGATCCTTACGGAGTTGCAGTAAGCGTTTGCCGAGATCCTGCAATTCATGCATTTCTCGTTTAATGGCAGATTTACTTTTAGGTTCTTCTTCGTCGAAATCTTCGACAGGTTCAAAATAGTCAGACATCATATTCTTTCTGTAGGAAATGGACATTTAAAAAGTTAGCAGGCGAGCGCTTGTCCGATAACGCGAAAGCCTGGGTATGGGCGGGTTGGCTAACATATACATTTAACCGTAAATTATAGTGGCCAGGCCCAGGAAGGCCATAAATCCAACCACATCGGTTACGGTGGTTAATATGACGCCGCCTGCAAGCGCAGGATCGATCTTGCGCTTCTTTAGCAATACCGGTAACAGCGTACCACTGATCGCAGCGACGATCAGATTGATGATGAGTGCAACGCCGATCAATAAGCCAATGGTCACTTCATTAAACCAAAGCATTGCGGCAACGGCGACAACGACCGACCAGAGCAGTCCGTTAAGCAGGCCCACCATAAACTCTCGATTTAATAACCACTGCAGGTTGGAGCTACTGATTTGCCCTATGGCCATGCCTCTGATTACGAGCGTCAAGGCCTGGCTTCCCGCAATGCCTCCCATACTCGCAACGATGGGCATCAGAACGGCCAGCGCAACTACTTTTTCAATGGTTTCTTCAAACAAACCGATCACGGCAGAGGCTATAAATGCAGTGATCAGGTTGATTCCCAGCCAGACGGCACGGCGCTTGGTGGTTTTAATCAGTGGAGAAAAGGTATCTTCCTCCTCGTCCAGACCCGCCATGCTCATGAGTGAGTGGTCGGCATCTTCACGAATGACATCGACAACGTCGTCGATCGTGATCCGCCCGAGAAGCTTACCCTTGGTATCGATGACAGGGGCAGATACCAGACTGTGGCGTTCGAACAGACTGGCGACTTCGGTATCGGGCATGGCCACGGGAATGGTAACGGCATCAGTATCCATCACCTCTCGCACCGTGGCGTTAAGATTGGATACCAACATTTTGGTCAGGGGCAGAACACCGATAAATTCATCTCGTCGATTAACGACCAAAAGACTATCCGTCATTTCCGGCAGCTCTTTATGCCTGCGTAAATAACGCAGAACCACATCCATACTGATGTCAGGACGAATGGTAATGGTATCGGTGTTCATCAGACCGCCCGCGGTATCTTCGCGGTAAGCCAGAACTTCCTCTACCCGTAGCCTGTCCTGTGAGTCCATGGACTCGAGTACTTCCTGGATGACCGTGTCAGGAAGTTGCTGCAGCAGGTCAGCCAGGTCGTCTGTTTCGAAGTCTTCGGTGACACTCAGAAACTCCTGCGCGTTCAAGCGGCTGACGAAGGTAGCCTGTATGTCATCGCTTAAATAGCTGAGTACTTCACCTTCCAGCTCATCATCTACCAGCTGCCAAAGAATATCCCGTTCTTTAGGAGGGGACGACTCCAGCAAGTGGGCAATGTCGCCAGGGCTCAGGCCGCCATTCAGAATACGCGATACCTGCTGCAAGGCACCGCTTTCGAGTGCCTTGTTCAGGTGGCGTAATTTCTGCCCTGCGCGGGTGCTTTCCAGTGCTTGCGACATTAAATGCCTTCCAAAGGGAGATTATTCTTCTTCGCCAAAACGATCGGCGATTAATAACTTGATGGCTTCCATGGCTTCCTGCTCATCATTGCCATCAATAATCAAATCGATTTCGGTGCCTTTGCTGGCGGCAAGCATCATAACCGACATAATGCTTTTGCCATCTACTTCGCGTTTATCCTTTGCGATTTTAATGACACTTTCGAAACGACCCGCTAAGCCTACCAATTTGGCAGCGGCCCGGGCATGAAGACCCAGCTTGTTTACAATTAAAACGCTGTCTTTCGTCATAGTGATCGTAAATGATGAATTAATGGGATGGTTCAGATTGTGCCACGCCGAGTTCTTTGTGGCGAATTTGCACGTTAGCCAGTTTTTGGCTGAAATATTTCCATAGCGAATGGGCGATGTAAACAGAGCGGTGTTGTCCGCCTGTACAGCCAATACCGACCGTAAGATAGCTGCGATTTGAGTCGGAAAATCGAGGTAGCCACTGTTCCAGAAAGGTGGTGATATCCTGCATCATTTTAAGCGTATCGGGTTGCTTTTCCAGAAAATCAATCACCGGCTGATCCAGTCCGGTAAAGCCTCGCAGTGCGGGATCCCAAAAGGGATTGGGTAAACAACGGACATCGAAAACAAAATCAGCATCAATCGGCACGCCATGCTTAAATCCAAAACTCTGGAACAGCATCGCCATATCCTGTCCTTTACGGCCGGCAACCCGTTCCTTAATCAGATCACGTAACTGGTACATCGTCAGTGCACTGGTGTCTATCACCAGATCAGCACGGCTCGCAATGGGTTCCAGCAGATCTTTTTCAGCCGCGATCGCTTCCTGAAGCGACACCGAGTTATCACTGAGCGGGTGTTTGCGTCGCGTGGCGTGGAAACGCTTGAGCAAAGTTTGGTTTAGTGCATCCAGATAAATGACGTCGAGTTCGACTGCGAGATGTCTTAGATTGTCGTAAATTTGCGCAAATTTGCCGATACCGCTGGCCAGATTTCTTGCATCAATACTGACGGCAATTTTTTCCAGTCGACGTTCGTGTGTGCAAATCGCTTCCGCAGATAGCGGCATTAATAGACCAATGGGAAGGTTGTCTATGCAGTAAAAGCCGAGATCTTCCAGAACGTGAAGGGCGGTACTTTTTCCTGAGCCAGAGCGGCCACTAACAATGATCAGCTTCATAGGATTCTGCTCAGTCTGAAAGATTTTGTGCCATACAGGTCAACTACGGCGCATGAACGCTAACAATTTGAGCAGAATACCGTTTTTAGTTCAGAATGTCTGCACCTGTCATTGCCTGATAAAGCGCTTCCTGGCTTTTACATGCTCTTAACCGATTACAGAAAGACGCTTCATTAAACCTTTCTGCCAATTGGCTGAGTAACTCCAGGTGCTCGCCTGTCGCTTCTTGAGGGACAATCAAAGCAAATAATAAATCAACAGGTTCATTATCGATGGCATCAAATGGAATGGGTTCTGACAAGGTCAGCAACACACCGATCACTTTGTGGCAATTTTCCAATCGGCAATGGGGAATGGCGATGCCTTGTCCAATTCCTGTACTGCCGAGCCGTTCACGATTAAGCAGACTGTTATACAGGCTGGTTTCATCAAGATCAGGAAATTCACTCGTCACATAGTGAGCGATTTGTTCGAGAACTTTCTTTTTGCTGCTCCCGGGCACACAGCAAAGTGTGAGCCCGGGTGTCAGTATGGATTCTATTGTTGGAGATGTTTCACTCATTGGGATTTCGTTGACTTTATTATCTGGCGGAAGCACCGTGCATGCGATCTACATGCTTTTCCTTGTGCTTAAGAATTTGTCGGTCAAGTTTATCTATCAGTAAGTCGATGGCGGCGTACATATCCGGTTCTTCTGCTGTCGCATGAAGATCTGCACCGCTAATGTGCAGTGTGGCTTCGGCTTTTTGTCTCTGCTTTTCAACTGAAAGGGTGACTTGAACATTGCTGATATGATCGAAATGACGTTCAAGTTTTTGCAACTTGCTGCTCACATAATCCTTAAGTGCTTCGGTGAGATCTACGTGATGTCCAGTAATGTTTAGTTGCATAAGTAGCTCCTGATTTCAGGTTGTTATTATCCTCTGATCCGGCTCTGTATGCCAGAGTGGCCGAGAATTTCCGCGTTAAACTGATTTTATTATCCAAGTATCTATGGGTTATTGATCCAAGTACTCTATTTGTCTGTTTATTTTGTTGTTTGAACTTAATTTGCTGTTGATCGTTATATTGTTGTTGAAACCAGCGATTGTGGAAAATTCGAATGCCTGGTTTTAAACAAGCCGCTTTCGCTCGTTCGAGGGAGGTATCAGCATTGCCTCCCGATATTTTGCGATGGTTCTCCTTGCAACCTGTATTCCCTGATCTGCCAGGATGGTCGCAATCTTGCTATCGCTCAGCGGCTTTTTAGGCGATTCTGCCGCAACCAGCTTTTTGATGATCGCACGAATTGCCGTGGAAGAACACTCTCCACCTGCATCGGTACTGACATGGCTGGAGAAAAAATACTTAAGTTCAAATATGCCTCTGGGAGTATGCATATATTTCTGAGTTGTGACTCGCGAAATGGTGGATTCATGCATTTCTACCGCTTGAGCAATATCCGAAAGCACCATCGGTTTCATCGCCTCGTCACCGTAGTCAAGAAAACCTTGTTGGTGCTCGACAATTTTTGAGGCTACCTTCAACAGTGTTTCGTTCCGGCTTTGAAGGCTTTTAATGAACCACTTGGCTTCCTGAAGCTGATCCTTTATGAACGTGTTGTCTGCGCTACTGTCAGCCCGCTTTACCAGCGAAGCATAACCGGAATTGACTCGAATCCTGGGAGCAATTTCCGGGTTGAGTTCCACTTTCCAGCGTCCCTGTTCCTTTTTTACGATGACATCCGGAATAATGTATTCAGGCTGATTGCTGCTGATCGCTTCACCCGGTCTGGGGTTCAATGTCTGAATCAGTTGAATGACTTCTTTTAAATCTTCTTCTTTCAGGCGGCTACGACGCATCAGTTGTGCGTAGTCCCGGTTGCCGAGCAGAGAGAGGTAGTGATCAACGACCAGTTTTGCCTGTGGCAGCCAGGGGGTGCCTTTGGGCATCTGGTTGAGCTGAATGGCAAGACACTCCTGTAAGCTTCTTGCTGCGACGCCGGGAGGATCGAAGTGCTGGACGCGGCGCAATACGGCAGCCACTTCGTCCAGATCGACGTCTTCGCTAAAGCTTTCCTTAACGCCTTCGTGTAATTCTTCAAGCGTCAGTGTTAAATAACCCGCGTTATCGACTGAATCGATTATTGAAAGCGCAATATAGTGATCTGTGTCGCTCATGGGAGTCAGGTTTAACTGCCAAAGCAGATGATCCTGTAACGATTCGCCCACTGAATTGCGTGATTCAAAGTCTGAGTCATCCTCAGAGGCAGAGCCGCTGCTATTGCTTTGGTAAATGTCATCCCATGCGGTATCTACAGGCAAATCATTGGGGATGGCATCTGCCCAGTTGTCGAGCGGTTGATCTGAATCGCCACCCAGGCTGTCCTGGTGGAGATCGGAAGGCTCTGTTGCGCGATCAAAACTGGTATCTCCGGATTTGTCATCAAGGCCTTTGTGATTATCCGACTCATAATGACTCTCGTCCGAGAAATGACTGTCGTCGCCAGTTCCAGAGCGATCATCGCTGCCATCTTCTACGAGTTCCAGTAAGGGGTTGGACTCCAGTGCTTCCTGTATTTCCTGTTGCAGGTCCAGCGTGGAAAGCTGAAGAAGTCTGATCGCCTGCTGCAACTGTGGAGTCATCGTCAGCTGCTGACCCAGTTTGAGCTGAAGTGACGCCTTCATGACCATCGACGAGATACCACCTGATTCTGTTTAATGTGCATCATTGATCAACATACTGCCTTGGTTTACGTGAAGAAAACTGAGCGACTCTATTTAGTTTAGCCTGCGAATTTAAATTACCCTGTAATTTTGTGTCTACCTGATTCCTGCCTCCAGGAAATAGCGCTAAAGACGAAATTCGTTACCCAGATATATTTCTTTAACTCGTTGACTGGAAAGTACTTCCTGAGCCGTACCTTCGGCAATAATGTGTCCATCACCCACAATATAGGCTTTCTCACAAATATCAAGCGTTTCCCTTACATTATGGTCGGTGATCAGTACGCCTATACCTTTGTTTTTGAGGTGAGTAATGATCTGCTTGATATCGCTCACCGAAATGGGGTCGACGCCGGCAAATGGTTCATCGAGAAGAATAAAGTCGGGTTCTGTCGCCAGTGCTCTTGCGATTTCCACTCGTCTGCGTTCGCCACCTGACAAGCTCATTCCCAGGCTTTCGCGGATATGGGTGATATGGAATTCCTGAAGCAGGCTTTCCATTTTTTCAATCCGACTCTTTTTGTTGAGATCCTTTCTGGTTTCGAGAATCGCCATCAGGTTGTCCTGAACTGACAGTTTACGAAAAACAGAGGCTTCCTGAGGCAAATAGCCTATCCCTTGTCTGGCTCTGCCGTGCATGGGCAGGTGGGTTATCGCCTTATTATCTATTAGTACCTGACCCTTATCCGCTTCAACCAGCCCTACAATCATATAAAAACAAGTTGTTTTTCCCGCGCCGTTCGGACCAAGCAGGCCCACAATTTCACCGCTGTGAATTTCCAGGGAAACATCTTTAACCACGGCTCGTTTTTTATAGCTTTTCGCGAGGTTTTTTGCGCAAAGTGTTTTCATTGGGCGGGCGACTTATTGGTTGATTCTGTTTTCGGGGTAGGGTTAAAAATAATATCTACGCGCTCTTTACTGGCTTTATTGCCGCTTGCTTTGGCTATGCGTTTCTGTGTGTCATATTCAATGACATCGCCGGTAATGGAGTTGTTTTTCTGAACAAAGCGCGCATTTTGCTCAAGCTTCAATGTGTCACTATCTTTTGAATAGGTAATCACTTTGCCATAAGCATGAATTTCAGGGTTGGTTTCGTCTGCAGGTTGAGAAAACTGGGCCGGATCGCCAAAGGCTTCAATTTTATTCAAAGCGCCGTTGCTGCGATAAATAATCACTTTTTCCGCTTTCAGCATGGAACCGTTTTGGGTGACAATAACGTCGCCTTTGTAGATTGCAAAGTCTTTTTCAGCATTAAGCTCGGCGGTGTCCGACTGTATGCGAATAGGCGCGTCGCTTTGCGATGTCAAGGCAAGAACCTGTGAACTTGCATGGGTGAATAACAAAAAGGCAATTGCCCGAATGTAGCTATTGTTCATGGCTGTTCCGTGATAGTTGTGGGTGCAGTCTGGCTTTTTTGCGGAAAGTAAACGCCTTCTACGCGCGAATTCAGCAATACTTTCTTCTCGTTGATCCAGGCCTGCATGCCTGTGCCTTTGAGTTGGCTTTCGGGTGTAACGAAGCTCACTTCTTCATCGCTTGTAAGGTATTTTTGATTCTTGTCAATGCTGAGAGCCTGGGTTGTCATCGTCAAATCTATGGTTGTCGAGGCGTATCGGTCAACCTTAACATCATCTTTGAGCTCCATAAATTCTTTTGCTGTGTTGTAGCGTCCTGAGTGGGCAGTCATATGCCAGGGCGTTCCCGCATCGTCGAGCATTAAAAGATCAGGATTGCTGAATATAACCCGGTCATATTGGCTATATTGTTGTGCCTCGCTACTGACCAGGGTCACATTCGGCTTACCATTCAAACCAAATTCAATAAAGTGTGCGCCGGTTATAAAAGAATCTGCTTCGGTTTCCGCGTTGATATCGGTATCGGCCGACGACTCGTTGTCGCTCTCTTTAAAAAACAACCATACGAGTGCACTTGCAATGAGAAAAATCAAAGCAAATTTTTTAATGTTTTCGGCGGTTAACACTTACTTTCCTACATTGAGATAGTTCTGGTGTACGGCATGGAGTGTTTCCTGGCATGCCATGAGTAACTCACATACTTCTCTGACGGCCCCCGCACCACCAGATTTTTCAGTGCACCAGGCCGCATGCGCTTTGACAAAGTCATCGCCACTGGCCACGGTAATACCGAGGCCAACACTACAAATAGCGCTTAAATCGGGAAGGTCGTCTCCAATATAGGCGACCTGATCCAGCGTCAGGTTAAGATTGCTGAGCAATTCCTGCAGTGCGACCAGTTTATCCTCTCTGCCTTGAGTCAGGTGGACTATGCCCAGATCTCGCGCGCGACGGGCAACCAATGCCGATGTTCTTCCAGTAATGATTGCGACTTCAACGCCGGTGGAGCGCAGTAGCTTCAGGCCGAGTCCGTCGGTGATGTCGAAGGATTTCAACTCATCGCCTTCAGAGCTGAAATAAAGCTTGCCGTCAGTGAGTACACCATCGACGTCCAGTACAAGAATTTTAATTTGACGCGCTTTGTGGCGAATGGCCTCTGGAATAAAGTGGGGTGACACGCCGCGATGAGGCATATTAGTAATCCTGATTATTAGTTCTTAGAGTACACCTGCCCGAAGCAGGTCATGCATATTGATGGCGCCGACGATGTTCAGGTCTTTATCTGTCACGATCAATCCGTTGATTTTATAGTCCTCCATGACGGCCAGGGCTTCTGCTGCGAGGACGTCTGCACGGATGGTTTTACAATGCCGCGTCATCACGTTATCAATCAACAGTTCGCGAATATCACACCCTTTGTCAATGGTCCGGCGCAAGTCTCCGTCTGTAAACAATCCCGCGAGTTTACCCTCTGCATCGGCGACAGCGGTCATTCCCAGTCCTTTTTGGGATACTTCGAGTAGCGCCGTGCCCAGTGGTGTTCCCAAAGGAACTACCGGGGTTCTTTCTCCCGCATGCATAATGTCCGATACTTTCAGTAATAGTCGTCTGCCTAGTGCGCCACCCGGATGTGAAAACGCAAAGTCTTCTGCGCTGAAACCTTTGGCTTCGAGCAGTGCAACCGCCAGCGCGTCGCCCATAACCAAAGTGACGGTAGTGGAGGTGGTCGGTGCCAGACCCAGAGGACAGGCTTCCTGGCTCACGCTGACATCCAGATTGGCATCGGCCTCCTGTGCCAATACGGAATCTGATTTGCCTGTCATGCTAATCAGTCGTGCCCCCATTCTCTTTATCAGAGGCAGTATGGTGACTACTTCACTGGTGTTACCCGAATTGGATATGGCCAGAACAACATCTTTGCCCGTAATCATGCCCAGGTCGCCATGGCTGGCTTCGCCCGGGTGTACAAAAAAAGACGGGGTTCCAGTGCTTGCCAGGGTTGCGGCTATTTTATTGCCAATATGGCCGGATTTTCCCATGCCAGTGACGACAACCCGGCCTTCGCAGGCCAGGATGATTTCACAGGCGCGCGTAAATTGTTCATCAATTCGGGGTATCAGCGCATTGACTCCATCTCGTTCAATTTCGATGGCGTGTTGTGCGGATTTGATCAGGTTTTTCATATCTGCCATGGCGTTACCGGTGATGTCCTGAGTGAGTTTTTAGGCGAGGCAAAGGTTGTCACTTATCCTGAATGATTACTGAGAAATAATCCGAACAAATAGATTCCGTAGACGGACACAAAGCTGACTCCTGTGACGCGTCCGATGTTCCCCTTTTGGCGCATTATATAGGCTAGCGTAGCAAGGGCAAAGGTAATGGCAAGCATTACCGGATAGTCTCGGTACAATACATCGTGGCTAATCATTGGTTGACTGATGAATGCGGGCATGGCCATAACGGCCAGCAAATTGAATAGATTGCTGCCGATAACATTGCCTAGCGCGATGTCATGATGTCCTTTTAAGGCACTGACAACCGATGCGGCCAGTTCGGGTAGACTGGTTCCGATGGCAACGATGGTCAATCCGATAATCAGCTCGCTGACGCCGAGCGTGCGTGCGATTTCAGTTGCACTCCATACAAGCAGTTTTGAGCTGGCGAGCAGAATAAGCAGGCTGCCGACAAGGAATAGAATAGCCTTGCCCGTTTTCATTTCCGGAATTTCGGCTACTTCTTCATCCAGTTCATGGGTATCTATATGGTTGCGGGACAAGATAAAAAGTGATCCTGCCAACATTGCTATCAGTAGGATGCCGTCAAGGTGGCTGAGTGAGCCGTCCAGGAGTAAAAAGCAAGCCAGTATGGAAGTGCATACGAGCACGGGGAGCTCGCGCCTGAGCACAATCGGGCGAATCGGAATGGCTGAAATAATGGCAGTCACACCAAGAACCAGACCAATATTGGCGATATTGGAACCAATAGCGTTACCTATGGCAAGATCGCTGGCGCCCGAAAAAGCCGCCGTGGCTGACACAATCATCTCTGGCGCGGAGGTTCCAAAGGCCACTACAGTCAGGCCTATCAGCATGGGAGTCATTCCCAGGTTTCTTGCTGTTGCGACTGAACTGTTCACAAAGTGGTCTGCACTCCATACAAGTAAGGCGAGTCCTGCAATCAGCGCGAGAGAAAATAAGAGCATTGAATATTTAGTTCCTGGAAAGTGTGTTCATAATTAAACCGGGTGCTGTATGCTATCAGAACGAATCAAAATGCTGAATTGATTTAAATAATTCTCATTAGTAGGAGCCATGACACGCCGCGATTTATTAAAATTTGCGTAATGTCGTGTATTGATCGAGATAGGTGCGACGCTTTCTCTGGCGCGCTTTTTTTATTCGCTGCTGCAAATCGCTGTTGGTTATGCTTATATATGGCGGTAAAGTGGTACGTCTAAATGAGCGCTACGCGAGAAATTCCTGCTACTATCTGCTACCAATTACTAGATGGTCAATTTTAGGTGTCTCATTCAGTTAGAGGCATATTTAGTAGTATGCGGAACAATAAAATAAAACACGGAAGACTCCCTTGTTAGAATCCTCAGAGAACTATATCCAGATTACCGGGATGACGTTTGCCCGTGGTGATCGGTTAATTTTTGATAACGTCACAATCAATATCCCCAAGGGCAAGGTGACGGCCATCATGGGCCCGAGTGGTACAGGAAAAACCACTTTGTTGCGCTTGATTGGCGGCCAATTAAAGCCGGATAGCGGGGAAATTCTGGTAGCTGGTCAGAATATAGCGAAGCTTAGTCGTCAGGAGTTGTTTGTCGCTCGCGAGCGCATGGGGATGCTGTTTCAGAGCGGTGCGCTTTTCTCGGACCTGTCAGTCTATGAAAATGTCGCCTTTCCTTTGCGGGTTCATACCAGCCTGCCGGAAGACATGATTCGAGATATTGTGTTAATGAAACTTAATGCTGTCGGGTTGCGTGGCGCGCGACACCTGATGCCATCAGAGTTGTCCGGAGGTATGACCCGGCGAGTCGCATTGGCGCGTTCGATTGTTCTGGATCCGGAATTGATGATGTATGACGAGCCATTTGCAGGACAGGATCCCATTGCAATGGGAATGCTGGTTAAATTAATCCGGTCTTTGAATACCTCGTTGGGTATCACGAGTGTTCTGGTATCGCATGATGTTGGTGAGTCGATGAGCATCAGTGATTACGTTGTGTTGATCGCCGATGGTCGGGTAATTGGTCAAGGGACGCCGAAGGCACTCTTAGAACAGAGCTCCCCATTAGTAACCCAGTTCCTGAACGGGCTCCCGGATGGGCCTGTTCCGTTCCATTTTCCCGCAGAAGATTTGGCTTCGGATATGTTGCAAGGGGGAACTCGTGTTTGATTGGATTTCCCAATGGGGTCGCTCAGGTCTGGATGCGATTTCAGTTATAGGGCGCTCAGGAATCTTTTTGTTCAGGTCCCTCCTGGGTCGGCCTGCAACAGGTTTTTTCGGGCTCTTAATTAAGCAGCTTTACTCTGTGGGGGTGTTGTCGCTGCTCATCATTATCGTTTCCGGGTTGTTTATCGGGATGGTCTTGGGGCTGCAAGGGTACAATATTCTGGTGGACTATGGTTCCGAGCAAGCCATTGGTCAAATGGTGGCATTAACCTTGGTGCGCGAACTGGGGCCCGTAGTGACTGCGTTACTATTTGCCGGACGAGCCGGATCTGCACTGACTGCAGAAATTGGTTTAATGAAGGCGACCGAACAGCTATCCAGCATGGAAATGATTGGTGTCGATCCGTTACGACGAGTTGTTGCGCCGCGGTTGGTTGCAGGCTTTATTTCCATGCCCTTGCTGGCCATGATTTTCAGTGTCGTGGGCGTTTGGGGGGGGCTGCTGGTAGGGGTGGATTGGCTCGGGGTATATGATGGTTCATTCTGGGCTAACATGCAGCAGTCGGTCGATTTCAGAGAAGATGTGCTGAACGGAATTATTAAAAGTTGTGTTTTTGGCTTTGTTTGTACCTGGATTGCAGTGTTTCAAGGTTACGACTCGGCGCCAACTTCTGAAGGGATAAGCATTGCGACAACGAAAACGGTGGTGTATTCGTCGCTGGCAGTATTGGGGTTGGACTTTATTTTGACTGCGGTCATGTTCGGTAACCTGTAAAATAAAAGGTCTTTAAGGGGTTGTCATGCGTACAAGGTTGGTTGAGTTTTCAGTCGGTGGATTTATGGTGGCGGGATTCGCTGCGCTGGTTATGTTGGCGTTTCAGGTCAGTGGGTTGACGTTGAAGTCAGCGGAGGATGTGTACCACGTGTATGCCCAGTTTGATGATCTTGGCGGGTTATCGGTACGCGGAAAGGTTTCTGTGGCAGGTGTCACCGTTGGAAAGATCAGTGATATCAGGCTAGATAGCAAGTCGTATAATGCGCTGGTTGAAATGGAAATTTATCGTAGCGTCAATGAACTGCCAAAAGATAGCATCGCGTCAATTCAAACGGCGGGATTGTTGGGGGAGAAATATATTTCAATTAGCCCGGGGGCTGAAGAGGAATTTTTGAAAGAAGGCGATACGCTATTTGATACGCAGTCGGCATTGAATATAGAAAAGCTGATCAGCAATTTTGCATCCAGCAAACTTGGGCAGTAACAGGTTTTCACGACAATCAGGCGAATGATTTCAGTGGAGTTAAAGGTAGATGACTAGCAAGTTTATGTTTATTCGGTCTGCGGTTACGACCTTGTTCGTGATTTTTGTGCTGCTGACGGAAATGGTTTCAGTTGCTCATGCCAGTTCTGACAACGAAGCAGCATTGCTCAAAGGTTATATCGAGAAGAATACCAGCTTCCTGGTGGCACGTTTGAACGAGGAGCGTGGGGGGTATGCGGCGAATCCCGAGCATTTCTATAATGAAATGGATAAGGCGCTAAATGAAGTGGTTGATTTTAGACGTATTGCAGCAAAGGTGATGGGCAAATATGCGCGTCAGGCCAGTAAAGAACAGCGTTCCACTTTTCTTGATGCTTTCAAACGAAGCCTTTATGTGGCCTATTCGCGAGCATTGGTGGATAGTGGCGAGTTTTCGATTTCGGTATTAGGTGCTGAGATTAATCCTCGAAGTGATGATCGCGCCAGTGTCGAGCTGGAAGTAACAACCGCCAGCGGAAATCGCTATCCCGTTGTTTATTCGATGTATCGCAAGGATGGGCTGCCTTGGTTAATCGAAAATGTCATCGTGCAGGGAGTTAATATTGGCCTGGTTTTTCGCGACCGGTTTGAGCAGGAAGTTCGTACCAATAAAGGGGATTTAAATAAAGTGATCTCTGGATGGTCGAGTCAGCTCGATAACGTGGATCAGTTGAAAACCACTCAAAAATCGGAGGATGTTGAGTGATTTCTGTTGAATCAGGAGGCGCGAAAGGTGAGTGGGAGCTCGAATCTGGTCGCTTGAGGCTATCTGGTATTTTGGATGACAACAATATTTTAGGTATTCGTCAGTGGGGCGAGCGTCAGATAAAAGCCGGGGTTGCCGAGGGGATGAGCGGATTGATTATTGATCTTGCTGAATTGGAGTCGGCACAAAGCCAGGTGTTATCTTTGCTGTTGTGCTGGATTAGATCTGCGAACGGCAAGGGCTCGGATGTGAAGATAGAAAATGCACCACTTAAACTTCAGGAAGTTGCCCGGGTTTCCGGGTTGGATGCCTTCTTGCTTTTGTAACCTTCCGGCATTTGTTAATATTCTCGCTTTGCATTTTCTGTCTCTGACAGAGTGCGTTCTTCAGACCGAAATGAGTAAAGTTTTATGCAGGCTCACGAGATTGAAAGTATTATTTCTGAAAGACTGGAAGGCAGTGAAGTTCATGCCCAAAGTGATGGCCGCCATGCACAGGCTGTGGTTATCTGCGAGCAGTTTGCCGGATTGAGTCCAGTTAAAAGACAACAAATGGTTTATGCCTGCGTGAATGAATATCTGCTGAATGATACGCTGCATGCGCTTTCATTGAAAACCTATACACCGGAACAGTGGAAAGCACTGAATTCATAGGTGATCAGGTTGGGCCAATCATACCGTCAGCAATAAGCTGGTGGATAATATTCGTGTTTTCCAGACTTGTTGAGATTCGATTGTGGAAAAACTCTTAATCAATGGCGGTACCCCTCTGGATGGTGAAATCAGAATTTCGGGGGCGAAAAACTCAGCGCTTCCCATTCTGGCGGCATCTTTGTTGTGCGATGAGGTTTTGACAGTTGGCAACTTACCTCACTTGCATGACATCACCACAATGATCGAGTTGCTCGGGCGCATGGGTGTCGAGTTGACGATCGATGAAAAAATGAGTGTAGAAGTCCGTGCAAACACCATTAAACACTTCAACGCGCCGTATGAGCTGGTGAAGACCATGCGGGCGTCGATTTTGGTGTTAGGGCCCTTGCTCGCCCATTTTGGTGAAGCTGAGGTTTCACTGCCTGGCGGATGTGCCATTGGGAGTCGACCCGTAGATCTGCATATTCGCGGCCTGGAGGCTATGGGCGCGAATATTGTAGTAGAAAATGGCTACATCAAAGCGAAAAGTAATGGTCGGTTGAAGGGTGCCCACATTTTTCTGGATACCGTAACAGTTACCGGTACCGAAAACCTGCTGATGGCGGCGGCGTTGGCTGATGGGAAAACCATTCTTGAAAATGCGGCCAGAGAGCCGGAAGTTTCAGATTTGGCTGAATGTCTGATCGCTATGGGGGCTCAGATTACCGGTCATGGAACATCGACGATTGAAGTCATTGGTGTACCGAGACTGCATGGCGCTCATTTTAATGTGCTGCCTGACCGGGTAGAAACGGGAACTTACCTGGTAGCCGCTGCGGCGACTCGGGGGCGGGTCAAACTTAAAGATACGAATGAACATCTGCTGGAAGCGGTGCTATTAAAACTTGAAGAAGCCGGTGCTCATATTAGTACCGGGCCTGACTGGATTGAGCTGGATATGAAGGGCAATCGCCCGAAAGCTATTTCGCTTCGCACCGCACCGTACCCTGCATTTCCAACCGATATGCAAGCGCAGTTCGTTGCAATGAACAGCGTGGCGGAAGGTACAGGGGCGGTCATTGAAACCATTTTTGAAAATCGTTTCATGCACATCCATGAGTTAAACCGGATGGGAGCGCAAATTCGTCAGGAAGGAAATACGGCCATCACTACTGGTGTCGAAAGGCTTAAGGGCGCACCGATTATGGCAACCGATTTGCGCGCCTCTGCGAGTTTGGTTATCGCGGGCCTGATTGCCGAGGGTGAGACGCTGGTTGATCGTATTTACCATATCGATCGTGGCTATGAATGTATTGAAGAAAAGCTGCAATTGTTGGGCGGAAAAATCCGGCGTTTGCCCTCACGTTAAAGAAAAGTTTTTAACTTCAGGTTTGATTTGATGTCAGAGAAAAAAGAATTTTTAACGATCGCCCTTTCCAAAGGCCGGATACTGGATGAAACACTGCCTCTTCTGGCCAGCGCGGGGATAGAACCATTAGAGGATATCTCCTCCAGCCGTAAACTGGTGTTTGAAACCACGCGGCCAGATGTCCGCTTGATCATTATCCGGGCCACGGATGTACCAACTTACGTTCAGTATGGTGGTGCAGACATGGGCGTAACGGGAAAAGATGTATTAATGGAACACGGGGCGGATGGATTATACGAGCCCCTGGATCTTAAAATTGCAAAATGCCGGTTGATGACTGCCGGCCCAAAGGATGCCCAGTCGGTAACTAAGGGGCGTTTGCGGGTCGCAACAAAGTTTGTCACACTGGCCAAAAACTATTATGCCAGCAAAGGTTTGCAAGTCGAGATTATCAAGCTGTACGGTGCGATGGAGTTGGCTCCGATTCTCGGTCTGGCAGATGAAATAGTAGATATTGTGGATACCGGCAACACGCTGAAAGCAAATGGCCTGGAGGCGCGGGAACTGATCCATATGATCAGCACTCGTCTGGTGGTCAATCGAGCCTCAATGAAAATGAAGCATCATCGTATTCAGCCGATCATCGACCAACTTGCTGCTACGGTAGCGCAAAAGAATTAACCGGATATCGACTTTTACAAAGGTAATACCATGTCTCAGGACTGGAAAGTAACCCGGCTGGATACAGCTACCCCAGATTTTTCTCAGCAGCTCAAGGCATTAGTGGCTTGGGATGAAGCGAGTGATAGCGATGTTCAAACTCGTGTAAAGGAAATTCTTGCACGAGTTAAAGCAGAAGGAAATCGTGCCGTATTGGAATTTACCGAGCGCTTCGATCGGATGCATTGCGAATCTGCTGAAGCGCTTGAATTGAGCAAGGCAGAATTGGCGTCTGCCTTGGCGACGATTCCGGCCGCACAGCGAACAGCACTGGAAGAAGCTGCAGAGCGAGTTCGCAGCTACCATGAACACCAGATTCAGCGTTCATGGCAGTACACTGAGGCTGATGGCACGGTACTGGGGCAGAAAATTATCCCTATGGATCGTGTTGGTTTGTATGTCCCCGGCGGAAAAGCGGCTTACCCATCTTCGGTATTGATGAATGCGATTCCTGCCAAAGTGGCAGGTGTGAAAGAGCTGGTGATGGTAGTGCCTACACCCGACGGGGAAACCAATGCGCTGGTATTGGCGGCAGCCGCGATTAGCGGCGTCGATCGGGTATTCCGCATTGGCGGTGCCCAGGCTATTGGTGCGCTCGCTTACGGTACGGAAACGATTCCCCCTGTCGATAAAATTGTGGGCCCCGGGAACATCTATGTCGCAACGGCCAAGCGAGAAGTGTTTGGTACGGTGGGGATAGACATGATTGCCGGACCATCGGAGATTCTTGTTATTTGTGACGGTAAAACCAATCCGGACTGGATTGCTATGGATTTGTTTTCACAGGCTGAACACGACGAGAATGCTCAATCTATTCTGGTAAGTCCTGATCCTGAGTTCCTGAACGCCGTGGAAGAAAGCATTATGAAACTTCTTCCTCAAATGGAGCGCAAGGAAATTATCGAGGCATCGCTGCGCGCGCGGGCGGCTTTTATCAAGGTTTCCAGTTTGGAAGAAGCGGCTGAAGTGAGCAACGCCATTGCGCCTGAACACCTTGAGCTCTCTGTAGAGGAGCCAGAGTTGTTGGCGGAGCGAATTCGTCATGCGGGTGCCATTTTTATGGGGCGTTATACCGCAGAAGCGTTGGGTGATTATTGTGCCGGGCCCAATCACGTATTGCCGACCTCGGGTACAGCGAGATTTTCTTCGCCATTAGGGGTGTATGACTTTCAGAAGCGGGCGTCCATCATCAAGTTTTCTTCGGACGGTGCGAGTCGTATGGGGAAGGTAGCCTCAATACTCGCTCGTGGTGAAGGCTTGACTGCACACGCCATGTCTGCGGAATACCGGATTAAGTCGTAGATTCGTATATTAGATAACTGATTATCTTGCAGAAAAATTCAGGAACAGGGTTATGAGCAGCAAGGGGCCGAAGGCGTTAATTCGTCCAGAAATTCAGGCGTTAAACGCTTATCACGTTCAGGCGGCTGACAATGTGATCAAGCTTGATGCGATGGAAAATCCATGGCCCTGGCCAGGCGATTTAATGGCTTCCTGGCAGGAAAAATTGACGCAGGTGCAAGTCAATCGATATCCCGATCCCGGTGCATCCGGAGTAAAGGCAGGGCTCAGAGTCGTAATGAATGCTCCAGAAGACTGCCATATTCTCCTGGGCAATGGGTCTGATGAAATTATTCAGATTATTGCTATGGCCATGGCAAAGCCCGGAGCAAAGTTACTTTCGGTTGAGCCAGCATTTGTCATGTATTCCATGATTGCGAAGCTCACGGGTCTTGACTACGTCGGGGTGCCGTTGCAAGCGGATTTTTCATTGGATCTCGCGGGCATGCTGGCGGCGATTGAATTACATCAGCCCGCAATTATCTTTTTGGCACAACCCAATAATCCGACGGGAAACTTGTTCGATCTGGCTTCTATTCGGCAGATTATTGAGCGTGCAGAAGGGCTTGTGGTTCTTGATGAAGCCTATACCGCATTTACCGATGCGAACATGCTTCCGCTTCTGCGTGAATATGACAATGTTGTAGTCATGCGTACGTTGAGCAAGGTGGGTTTGGCCGGGCTTCGTTTAGGTATGCTGTTTGGGAAAGCCGAGTGGCTGGATGAATTTGATAAGGTGCGTTTACCATACAATATCAATAGCCTTACCCAGTTGAGTGCAGAGTTTGCGTTGCAGCATTATGAACCCTTGCTTCAGCAAAGTGCCGCTATCATTAAATCGCGAGCCTCACTGCAGGAAGTATTGCGACAGCTATCCGGTGTAGAAGTGTTTCCAAGCGAGGCGAATTTTGTACTTGTCAGGGTCACTGCCTGTTCTGCTCGTGCCGTATTTGAATCCATGAAAGCTCAGGGCGTGCTGATCAAATGTCTCGATGGTGGACATCCGCTGCTTCAAGGGTGCTTAAGATTGACCGTAGGCACCGAAGAGGAAAATAGTCAGATGATTCTGGCACTAAAAGCCGCATTGCAGCGTGTTGAGCATGGCCGTTAGCCTGAGCGACCTGGTCGCAAAAGCTGACCAGGTGATGCAACCCGGGCGATTGGCAGATTATTGCCCGAATGGTTTGCAAGTAGAAGGCAAACCTGAAATTGCCCGAATTGTTTCGGGTGTGACTGCAAGTCAGGATTTTCTCGAAAAGGCTATCGCTGCGAAAGCGGATTTGGTGTTGGTACATCATGGGTATTTTTGGAAGGGCGAAGATCCGACCTTAACGGGAATTAAACGGCGTCGAATCAAATTGTTAATGGATAATGAGGTAAGCTTGCTGGCTTACCACTTGCCTTTGGATGTACATGCCGAGTTTGGCAATAATGTACAGCTTGCAAAGTTGTTGAATATGGAAGTTACAGGACCACTGGAGACTGGCAACGCATTAAGTGTCGGATTGATTGGCCAGCTGCCGGCGCCCCTTTCGCCTGAGTCATTGGCGGGTTTGATTGAAACTCGGTTAGGGCGGAAACCGCTTCATATTCCGGCAGGAAATTCGTCGATAAAAAAAGTTGCCTGGTGTACGGGGGCGGCGCAAGGATATATCGAGAAAGCCATTAAGGCGGATGTAGACGCCTATATCAGTGGTGAAATTTCGGAGCCGACGGTTCATTTGGCACGAGAAGGAAAGGTAGATTATTTTTCTGTGGGGCATCACGCCTCAGAGCGTTATGGCGTTCAGGCACTGGGTAAATTTCTGGCTGACTATTTTCAGATCGAACATTGCTTTATAGACGCAGATAACCCGGTTTGAAGGGGGGTAAGCCATTTTGTTAAGCTACCCCCATGACTATCAAGCCTGACTGGGGAGTTAGCTTTTCACAGTGTCATCTTCATCTTTCAATTTAAAACCATAATCTTCCGACAAGGTACCTTTTTCTTCGGGCTTGCTTTTGGGGGCATAGTCTCTGGGAGTATCTACAGCCATTTCTGCTACGTCTTCAGACTGATCGGCGTCACGTAGCGCTCTGTTTGACTCTTCGCTTCCCATGATCATCAGTTTCCCAAGTGTATCGTCTTCACAAAGCTTTTGAGCGCCTTTTGCCATATGATTATACATGGCTGCATAATCTTCATTTAAGCGCTTGAAGATTTGGGATGTCTCCATGAAGTGCTCGCTGACCTGAGCCTGATAACGCACATGTTGATCTTGAAGATCTTCGAATTGGCGCTCCATTCGTCTGGCTTTGCCCGGGGCATTTCCTAGTGCCTTGGCAAGAATAACGCCTAGAACAAGTCCTATAGCTACAGAAACGCCCGCGATCATCCAATCGTGTCCGGTAATCGGCATTTTTCCTCTCCATTTTTAACTATTTAGCGAACAAGTTGAGTGCAATTAATACAAAGCAAAATTCTACTCAAGTATAACGATTCACATACTGTTTTCATAACCAAAATACGCCTCAGGCACACAAGCCCAATTGACTGATTGATTTTTCAATCAACTAATCAAGAGGACAAACACTGTGGAAATGTGGACAATATGCGCCTTGAAATTGTATCTGGATACGGGAGGGGAGATCCGAGCATTATGGTTAACGCGTCCGAAGTTATGTCGCCTTTACAGCGTTACAATCACGACCTGGAAAAGTCAGGTTTTTTGCATGATTCCGCTCAGGAAATGGCCGTTAAACTCTTGGATGATCTCTATCACAAGCTAATAGCTCGAGCGAATGAGAAAAAACCAGGCACATTTTCTCGTCTCAAAAAGAAGGTGACCAAAGCCCAAGTGAAGCCAATTCAAGGGCTGTATTTTTGGGGCGGGGTGGGGCGAGGAAAAACCTACCTGATGGATACCTTCTATGAAAGCCTTCCTTTCGAAAGAAAAATGCGCGTCCACTTTCATCGGTTCATGCAAAAGGTTCATCAGGAATTAAAAGGTTTGAAAGGGGTGAAGAACCCTTTGGTAACGGTGGCCAAAAAGTTCAGCGATGAGGCTTTGGTTATCTGCTTCGATGAGTTTTTTGTTTCAGATATTGGCGATGCGATGATTCTAGCCGGGTTGATGCAGGAGCTGTTTAACAACGGTGTTTCACTGGTTTGTACGTCGAATATTGTCCCGGATGGTCTATATAAAGACGGATTGCAACGAGCGCGTTTTTTACCTGCGATAGAGTTGGTCAAAATACACACAAAGGTTGTCAATGTCGATGGGGGCACGGATTACCGTCTCAGGACCCTGGAACAGGCCGAGTTGTACCATTACCCTCTGGATGATTCTGCAGATATCTCCCTGAAAAAAAGCTATGACCGTCTGGCCCTGGAGGCCGGGGTGCATGGCTTGTCTTTAGATATCAATGGCCGGAAGTTGCATGCCAGAATGCACTCTGACGATGTGGTCTGGTTCGAGTTTTCCGAGTTGTGCGACGGGCCTCGCAGTCAGAATGACTATATTGAAATAGCCAGAGAGTTTCATGCGGTATTGATCAGCAATGTGCCTGAGCTGGGTGTGGATAAGGATGATCAGGCTCGCAGGTTTATCAATATGATCGATGAGTTTTACGACAGGAATGTAAAGGTCATTATTTCTGCAGAGAAACCAATTTATACGCTCTATGCCGGCGGTAAATTGAATTTTGAGTTTGAGCGTACTCAAAGTCGCTTGCTTGAAATGCAATCTCACGAATACCTCGAAAGACCGCATCGGCCATAAACTCAGAAATCAGGCCAGACTGCTTGTCCAAGTATGCCCAAATTAGCTGCTATAGCATCTCTATGCCATAGCAGCCGACCTGCTTTTAGATCATTTCGATGGCCACAGCGGTGGCTTCACCACCACCAATACATAGCGCCGCAATGCCGCGCTTCTTGCCATACTGTTTTAACGCATACATCAAGGTTACAAGCAGACGCGAACCGGTTGAGCCTACCGGGTGGCCTTGTGCACAGGCACCGCCATGAATGTTTACTTTTGCCGGATCAAGATTCAGCTCTTTAATGGGCATCATCGCAACCATGGCAAACGCTTCGTTAATTTCAAAAAGATCAACGTCATCTTTTGACCAACCGGTTTTTGCCAACAGCTTTTCAATCGCGCCTACGGGGGCGCAGGTGAATTCGGATGGGTGCTGAGACTGTGTGGTATGGGCCACGATTTTTGCCATGGGGGCGAGGTTGCGGGCCTTTGCCTCGCTTTCACTCATGAGTACCAGTGCGGATGCGCCGTCAGAAATTGAAGACGCATTGGCCGCCGTAATGGTGCCGTCTTTTTTAAATGCCGGACGCAGCGTAGGAATCTTCCCAATGTTGGCTGATAATGGCTGTTCATCCTGCTCTACCAGAACCTCACCTTTTCGTGTTGTGACGGTGACGGGGACAATCTCGCTTTTTAATGAGCCGTTTTCCATGGCCTGTTTTGCGCGTTCCAGCGATTGAATCGCATAGCTATCCATTTCTTCTCGGCTATAACCTTTCTGGTCTGCTACATCTTGTGCAAAAGAGCCCATCAAACGGCCGGATTCAGCATCTTCAAGACCATCCAGGAACATATGATCTTTGGCCTGGTCGCCATGACCCATACGGAAACCTTTTCTCGCATTGAGCAGTAAATAAGGTGCATTCGACATGCTTTCCATTCCGCCAGCGACCATGACACTGTTTGTGCCGGCTTTGATCAGGTCGTGAGCGAGCATGGTGGCCTTCATACCGGAGCCACAGAGTTTATTTATGGTCGTGCAACCGGTGCTATCTGGTAAGCCGGCTTTTCTTGAGGCTTGTCTTGCAGGGCCTTGTTTGAGACCGGCGGGCAGCACATTGCCCATGATCACTTCTTCCACTTCCTGAGCATTGATGCCGGCTCTGGCGACCGCTTCCTTAATGGCAATTGCACCCAGTTCTGTGGCACTCAGCTCACTAAGACTGCCTTGGAATCCACCCATGGGAGTACGTACACCACTTACGATTACTACGCTTTCATTAGTCATTGATCCGATCTCTTTTCTGGTTGTATATCAACATTATTTACAGGTTTATGGATTGTACCTTTCGCGCTCTTTAGTTCCTACTGCTGATGTCAAGGTATTTCTCTAAGGCGCTGAAAAAAATCGCTTTTAAATTGGTTGAAATAAAAATTAGCGTCTATAGTGTGAAAAGGATTAGAGCCAGCACTCGAAAAACGGAATGTTCGTGCATTTTCAACAGTTTCATTAGAGACCGTGGCCTGATGGATAGATTCATTTAGTTTCATTAATAAAAACAAAAGCTTGGCCAGTTAAATCAGATAAAAGATTTTTGGTGCTGAACCCTTCTTCAATGATATCCACAGTAATAATTATGATATCCAAAGTATTTGCGCAAAAAGTAATAAAAAACGACGGAGTAGCGTTCGATGACAAATAAAGTACAACGATGGCACAGAATGGCACAGCTGCCTTTAGCAACGGCTGTTGCTGCAATTGTGTCTGCCCCTGCGGGTGCGTTTCAGTTTTATATGGGTGATGTTGAAGCGAGCTTCGATACCAAGTTGACCGCGGGTGCGAGCTGGCGGACAGAGGATCGCAACGTTCAGGGGTTGGCTCCGGGTAACCTGGCCCCATTGGGAAATAATCCGTATATAACGCAAGTGGTTCCGGGGGTTTATAAAACATCCGCGGGCGCTTCAACCAATAACTATGACGATGGTAACCTGAACTTCGATAAAGGGGATACTTATTCTCAAATCGTGAAGGGCACCAGTGAGTTGATGCTTCGCTGGGAGAATTATGGCGGCTTTGTCCGGGCAAAGTACTGGTATGATTTCCAGCTTAAAGATGGCGATATGGCGACGGATCCTGCGGGGCAGCGACGCCAGCTCAGTGTGAATGGCGATAAAAATGCGTCTGGCGCGGAGTTTCAGGATGCTTATGTCTGGGGAGACTTTGAAGTTGCAGATATGCCTTTGAATGTCCGCTTGGGTAAACAGGTCGTCAGCTGGGGGGAGAGTACGTTTATTTTTGGTGGCATTAACGTTGTCAACCCTGTCGATGTTCAATCCATTCGTGCCCCTGGTGCAGAAATAAAGGATGCGCTGATTCCGGTAAACATGCTCTATACGTCGCTGGGTCTGTCTGAAAACATAACGATGGAGGCCTTCCTGCAACTGGATTGGGAAAAGACCCGCCCGGATGATTGTGGAACTTTCTTCTCTACCAATGATTTTGGATCGGATGGTTGTGGGCCAGTATTGCTGGCAGGTCAGTTGCCTGACTCTGTTGTTAATGCACAGGGTATAAAGGCGAACAGAATCGCAGATCAAGAGCCCGATGACAATGATCAGTTCGGTGTCGCCTTACGTTGGTATGCCCAGGAACTGGGGGATACCGAATTCGGCTTGTACTATATCCGCTATCACAGTCGTGTGCCTGTAATCAGTGGGGTAGTGGCTAACCCGGCAATTGGCGACAGTTTCCCTGAATACCGCATGAGTTACCCCGAAGGTATTCAGCTTTTGGGCTTGAGTTTCAACACCAGTACCGAAGGTGGATGGTCTGTCGGAGGAGAGGTCAGTTACAAGAAAGACGTCCCGCTGCAGTGGAATGCATTTGAGCTGATTTTTGGTGGCTTGGCGAGAGACGAAAGTTTGTTGCTGCAGCAGCGGATTGCCGAGGCGGGTGCAGCTGATAAAACGGCGCTTTATGGAAAAGATCTGAACGGCTATGACCTTTACGATACCGTGCAGGCACAAATGACTTTTATTAAGTTCTTTGACCAGGTGTTGGGTGCCAGCCGTCTATCCTTTGTGGGAGAAGTAGGCGGAACCTGGGTGCAGCATTTACCCTCTGTCGATCAGGCTCGCTATGGTCGTTCAGGTATTTGGGGTATTCCGGATTATGATCCGACAGCTCCGGGCATCACTACATCCTGTGACGGCCGTGTCGTTAACGGGACAGCTACCGTTAATACGAACCTTAATCCAGCGAACTGTAGTTTAGAAGGATTCACTACCAGTATGTCGTGGGGTTATCGCATGCGAACTTCGCTCGACTATAACGACGTGTTTGCAGGTATCAACCTGACACCTACACTTGCGTTTGGTCATGATGTTAACGGGTATGCTCCCGAGCCTGCGGGTAACTTCCAAAAAGGACGTAAAACAGTTGGTTTGTCTCTTACCGGTGTTTATCTGAACCAATATACGGCATCTATCGGTTATACCAATTATTTTGGCGGCAGATTCAATGATTTGAGCGATAGGGATAATCTGTCGTTGAGTGTTTCGTACTCATTTTAAGTTAAGGTTCAGAGATTCGTTTGAAGAGGTATTTCATGAAACCAAAAAGAATAATTATTGCAGGTGGAATGGTAGCACTCACCATGCTTTCCACTGCGACCTTTGCCAAGGTCGGCGCGGACCAGGCGGCAAAGCTTGGGGCTGAACTTACAGCGATTGGCGCCCAAAAGGCAGGGAACGCGGACGGCTCAATTCCGGAGTGGACGGGCGGGTTGACTCAACCGCCGGCCGGATTTGCTGCTGGTGGCAATCATATTGATCCGTTTCCTGATGATCAGCCGTTGTTTGTGATTAACAAGGATAATATGGCTCAATATAAGGACAAGTTATCGCCAGGACAGGTTGCGATGCTTACCAAGTATCCAAACTACAAAATGCCGGTTTTCCAGACCAGGCGAACCGCCGCATTGCCTCAAAAGGTGTATGACGCAGCCAAGAAAAATGCAACCGTCACAGAGATGGTCGCGGGGGGTAACGGGTTGTCCGGGTTTGACACGGCTATTCCGTTTCCTATCCCACAAAACGGGTTAGAGGTCATCTGGAATCATGTGACTCGCCATCGTGGGGGGGCCGTTTCTCGTCTGATTGGGCAGGCTACGCCTTTAGCCAACGGGGACTACACCATAGTCAAATTTCATGACGAAATTACCTGGCGTAGTACGCTGACTGACTATAAGCCGGATGAAGATACTAACGTGCTGTTTTATTTTAAACAGGAAATTGTTGCACCGGCGCGTTTGGCAGGTAACATTTTGCTGGTTCACGAAACGATAGATCAGGTTTCAGAAGCAAGACGAGCCTGGGTATATAACGAAGGTCAGCGTCGTGTGCGTCGTGCTCCTCAGGTAGCTTACGATGGTCCGGGTACTGCGTCTGATGGTTTGCGTACCTCGGATAACTTTGACATGTTCAATGGTGCACCCGACCGGTATAACTGGAAGCTGGTAGGTAAAAAGGAAATGTATATTCCTTATAACTCCTACCGTTTGCGCTCAACAAGCCTGAAATACGATGACATTATTAAACCGGGCCATATCAATCAGGATTACGCTCGTTATGAACTACACCGTGTATGGCATGTGGAAGCAACCTTGAAAGAAGGTCAGCGCCATATCTACGCAAAACGTGTATTTTTCATTGATGAAGATAGCTGGCAGGCTTCTGTAATTGACCATTACGATGGTCGCGGTGAAATGTGGCGTGTTGCAGAAGCTCACATGATTCAATTCTATGATCAGGCGACACCCTGGTATACGCTGGAGGTTCTGTATGATTTGCTGTCCGGACGTTACCTTGCACTGGGTTTGACCAACGAAGAGAAGAATGCCTATGAGTTTGGTGCTCAGCGGTCATCTCAGGATTACACCCCAGCGGCATTACGGCGTTCTGGAACACGCTAGTCTAAAGGTATAAATCAAAACGTGATTGTAAAAATGCCGGAGTATTCCGGCATTTTTACATCTGAAATCGAAAAAGACCGACGTGCTGTCAATCAATTATTCCTGATTGGTAAGGTTTTTAATTGTTCATCGGTTTTATCCGAAAGGGAGGAAAGCTATGTCCAGGAAGCAACAGGTACTCGTTTGGACAGCAGAGCAACAAGCTTCCGTGATCTCCAAATTAAGTGAGCGGTTTGACATTGAAGCTAAAAATAGCTTTTTGGGTGGCTCTGTACTCTCCGCCTTGGAAGAAAAGGCTCTCTTACTGGTAGACAGTTCTATTGGCCTTGAAGAGTTAATTGGGTTGCTTGACCAGTTACGGCAAGAAATAGGTGATGATGGTGTGCACGTGCCTATTGTCGTGCTTGCGATGCAACCAGATGCGGAGTTACGGCAATTACTCTTCGACAAAGGGGTAGATGATGTCGTCAGTAATGACTTGCCATATGATGAAATAGTGACGCGGATTGATAAATCGATTTTTCATTGCATCGCCACCAGCCAGTTACAGTCCCGATTGAAAATGGCCAATGAAATGGCGTTTATGGCCATGGCAGACACCAGTGACCTGGGTGTCAATGTTCACTTCCTGCTAGACAGCAATGATTGCACCAACCTCGACCAATTGGGTCAGCTGCTGTTTCAGGCGCTTAAGAGTTATGGATTGATTTGTAGTCTGCAAATGCGAAGCCGTTACGATACCAAAAATATGGAGCCCACCGGCCTGATGAAAGATCTGGAGGCTCAATTGATTACCGAGCTAAAAGATAAAGGTCGTTACTATGATTTCGGGCGTCGGTCGGTCATGAATTACGATCAGGTTTCTTTGCTTGTAAAGAATATGCCCGTCAATGACAGTAAAAAATACGGCGCAATTAAAGATAACGTTTTTTCGCTATTGCAGGGAGTAAACGCGAGAATTATCGCTTTGGATAATTTGAGGTCGTTGGAAGACGAGCGAGAATTAATGGAATTGTTGGCGAAGCGCATGCAAGAGATTTTTGTGGATATTGACGAGTCATATAAAGAACTCGTGAAAAATATTGCAACGGTCGTAGACAGGATGGCTGAGCAGGTGGATGCGTCAATCATGTCGTTAGGTTTGACTGAGATGCAGGAGCAAACCCTGGAGAGAATATTCGAGGACGGTATTGCCGAAACATCCCGGTTATTTGGGGATGGATTAAAAATGGATGATAATTTAACCCTGATCATAGGAAAAATGAACGCTATTTTTGAGTTTAAAGATCGGCCCGATTTCTATCGCTACCTTGAAAAACTCAAAGAAAAAATACACTAACTGAATCTGCTCAGCTCTGTTTCAGAATGTGTAGTCGATGATCCTTTTCATACCATAGCTGTGTGATCCATTGCTGGAAATCTTTTTTGAATGCCTCATCGGTTTCATAGTTTCTACCCAGGAATGATTCGGGTAGTTTAATAGTTTTGATATCTACGACAATGCAATGTGCCTTTCCGCAGAGGTATTCCCAAAAGCTGGGTGCGCGTTGGGGATATACAATGGTGATATCCAGCATGGTATGTAGTTGCTCACCCATGGCTCCCAAAACAAATGCCGCACCTCCGGCTTTGGGTTTTAGAAGGTGTTTGAATGGGGATTGTTGACGTTGGTGTTTCTGCTCGGTAAATCGGGTGCCTTCAATAAAATTGAAGACGGTGACGGGGGTATATTTGAATTTTTCACAGGCCTTTCGCGTGGTTTCAAGATCTTTGCCTGCCAGTTCAGGATGTTTTTCCAGAAACGCTTTGGTATAACGCTTCATAAACGGGAAATCGAGCGCCCACCAGCAAATACCCATAATCGGCACCCAGATAAGTTCTTTCTTCAGGAAAAACTTCAACATTGGGATTTTACCGTTCAATACGTGCTGAATGACCAGTATGTCTGCCCAAGATTGATGATTACAGGTAACGAAGTACCAGTCTTTGGGGTTCAGGCTAGAGAGTCCTCTGATATCCCAGCGTATTCTGTTAATCAGTTTCTGTATGGCACTATTAAATGAAACCCAGGCGTTGGCTATATAAATCAGTACGCGCGTGAAAAAACGTCGAATGAATGTTGCCGGAGAGAACAGTTTCAACAGGGCCGCGACAAGCAGAAACGGGAACCAGAAAAGCGTGTTCATTGTCATTAGGACAACGCTCAACGTGCCCCGCAGCCAGGAAGGCAAGAAACTTAGCATGTTTAAAATTCCATTTTAAATGAGTAAAAGAGGCAACTGCTCATACAAAGGAGTCAGTCCTCTTTGGGACCAAATAACTGCGTCGTTCGGGCTTGAGCCTGCGCCTTGATTTCCGGGGTAATATGACTGGCAAGTGTGGTGATAGCGGCAATCATGAGCGCCATATCGTCAGAATATCCAAGAATAGGGGTCATGTCTGGAATGCCGTCGATAACGCTGATGAAGTAACCAAGCGTGCCGAGAATCACCGTTTTACACCAAACAGGTGTTTCCTTGGCTTTTGCCGTGTAATAAAGCGTTAGCGCATTAGAGACAACCTCTTTGCCTGCATTTTTGGATTGGTTGAGCAATTTTTTCCAGAATCCCGCGCCGCTATAGCTCGCTTCATATTTACTATGGTGCGTCGCCAATACCTGCGTTGCACTGACTTGAAGAGACTTGTCGATATGGGGTTGGTTTGATGTAGATAAGTTCGTCATAATTAAGCACCTCAATGGCATTCCATTTTAATCATTTTTCCCTGTATGCCAATAACCGGCTTACAACTGTTAGCTGATTATGGCTGCTCGTACTGATTTAACTTATTGGTTCTGATCAAGCTTTGAATTTCTCGCACGTAGGGCTCGCCTCGCTCTGAATAGGATAATAATCCTTGTGCAAGGGTTTCTCCGTCAAGAGGTATTCCTGAGTCTCTGGCCTCCTGTCGCAGGGTTCTCAGTGTTTCATAACCGGGGTGGCTGTTAATGTTTCTTATGTAACTCCGTACTGACAGGTAGATTGATGAGAATCTGGCTACCTCATGATTAGCGCCTTCGGAGCGCTTTTTGGGAACAAGTCCGCATCCGGGAGAGTAACACCATAAGCCAAAAATGTTGTTTGCCTTGCGGGCAAATCTTGATGTTCCCCAAGCGGATTCATTGGCCGCCTGTGCGAGTATGAGTGACAGGGGAATTTCATCTACTTTTGCTTTCAGCTCACGAAACAAGTCATCACCGGGAATGTCGGTGGCTGACACCTTATAAAGGCTGGCCATCGTTTTGAGGTATTCAATGTCCTCCTGCGTGATATTTAGCTTGGTTGAAAGGGCGATGATTTTTGTACGGCGCTCAAGCGACACTTGGTTGGCTTGTTTGGCGATAGGTGCCAAATAAGCGAAAAACGCGTTTTTTTTCTCGCCGACATCGTTATAGGTCTGAAAATCAGGTAGCGGCCCGAATTGATTGGAGACTGTGATCGGTTGGCTTTCGACTATCTCCATTTGGTAACGCGCGTAGAAGCCCATCAGAAAAAATAATGACATAAACACAGTCAATATAAATGATGGCAAAATATTGGGAGAACGCTTCATTGCAGCCTGTTCCTCAATGGGGGTGGGAATACGTAAGTGAACAAAGTATATATTTAAATAACCTGGGAGGCTGGAGTTAATAATGAAAGTTATGCTTTTTGTAGGAAAATTGATCACATTACTTTTCTGGGTATGCGTTATAGCAAGCCTGTTTTCTGTTTTTCCTGATCCAGTCTCGACACTGTTGGGTTGGGGCGCGGTAGGGGTTTTGGTGCTTCATTTGATTGAGGTATCGCTTTTTTCAGCCCGCCTTTCATCTAAAAGTATAGAGCCCAAGCTGGATAAAATGATGATTTTGGTATTCGGTGTATTCCATTTGTTGCCGCTGCTATTGGAAGAACAGGCGCGGTTAAGCAAGAAAAATGGTTAGATTGCGCGTAATAAGCGGCTAATTTCGTGCACCGGTGTGTTGAAGCAGAAGGCTGCACAAGTCAGATCTTCTGCTTCGGCCGCTGTCAATTTGAAGAGCGGTTAATTGGCGGACAGGCTTTGACGTTTGCCTGCATAGATCAGTCCCAACCGATCACCTTGTTGAAGCAACAGCATCATCTGATTGCCTGGTGTCGTAGAGGGGGCATCGCTTTGTGCTGTACTGACGAAGCCTTGTAGTAATAGTCCATTATTGAATGTGAATTTAATGAGTCCGTTGGCGTCAACCGTATAAGTTCCCTGCGTGACCTGCTCTGATAGTCGCTTCGCCGAAGTAACCTGATGTGTCGTCGTGTTTTGTGCTGTTTCTATCTGTGCGAGCACAAGTTCAGCCTGGGTATTGTTTAAAAACAGGAGCGAGGAGCCTGCGTAGCTGATGGCAGAGTTGCTATCAGTTGTAACGCCAAAACTATGACCTTGTAAGTCATATACAGTGCCAGCAATAAAATCCGGAGCCACTGTTCTTAGCTCCAGGCCATGGATCAACCCTTGACCAATCGACGCCTGGTTTACTGTAACCGCCAGCTGCGAACCATTGGGCGCAATCGCGCCAATATTGCCGTTGAAGCTGACGCGGCCCCGTTGATACAGTATTTGTGCAATGATATCCGGATCGGAGCCTGACTTGCCGGTCTCAATATTTTCTTCGAGTACGATGCTGTATTGTGTGCTTGCACCTGTGCTGGTGCTGAGCGAGGTAATGCTGTTGTTTTCGAGGCGTTGGTAGCTTTTTGTTTCGTAGTCAGCTGTGGGTTGGGTTTCAGTCATTGTTGTGCCGGATGCAGACCACTGTGCTATTTTTGCCGTATGAGTAATGACTGATCCCGTAGGGGCCAACTGAAGTAAAAACTGGATCACGCCATATTTTTTACCGTCAATGGCGGCAAGGCTAAAAGGTGCATCATCCGCTGCAGATGGTAAGTAGGAGGCGAAGGTAAATATATTCTGAGCTTCAGATTTGAAGTTTCTACGCCAGGTGTTCGTTCCTTCTTTCGTTAACTGGTAGGTGTTTCCGGTACCAAAATGTGCTGAAAACATCGCGTCTTGCGTGGGGGATGTTTCCTGCTTACGAAATAAATTGCTTACCACCGGGTTGTATTGCCAGCCCGTTCCCTGAGTGCTGGTTTTACCCGTAATGGTTTGTAAGGGGATTTTTCCGGTGAGGTAGTTCCCGGTGACCCCAAGGAAAGTGTTGGTCGCTTCTGTTGTAAACGAATTGGGCTCGTTAGGGGAAAGAATGCTTCTGGAGCCATCGGCCGCTTCAGTGAGCGCCGTTCGCAGGAAGGGAATGTCGCCACTGAGTGAGGTCAGTGTGCGATTGGAGGATATAATTCCCATGATTAAGCCGGGATAAGTGTACCCCGTTCCGCCCTGGGTCGCATCCGAGCCTGCCTGAGTTGCCGCGGCGGTGGCCAGTACAGAAAAAGGGGTGCCATTGACATCGAATGCCTGATTGACACTAAATCCAAACATGTTGGCATTGTAGCGTTCATACTTTATGAAATTCGCCACATAGTCCTCGTAATCGGCATCGCTCGCTTTGGGAACGGTGCGAGTGGTGGCTCCGACGAACGGCGACTCAGTGCTAAGAATGGTGTCGAGTGACAGCATAATGTGTCGGTTCAGGTCGGCGGTATTTCCCAGCTGTGAAAGTGCCTGATCGATAGTGCTCGTGCTCGCAATATCGATTTCATAATTCTGGACGACAGAGGCCATCCCCCACCAGAGCTCCAGTTTAGATTCCGGCTGGCGCGTGCAGCCAATTTCTTCGGCGCAAGGTAAAAGGTTATCGAACTGGTTTGCTGTAGAGGCGTTGGTCAGCAGCTGGTTAACCAGATAATGCGAAATGACATTGACCACATTTTGGCCATTGGTCTGAAATGGTGCCATTAACGTTTTCGAGTTGGGTAGGGTTGCCCTGACGAAAAGATCCATTCGGGATGGTGGCAGGCTTTTAAATGTGATGGCGTAAGTGCCGTCATGGTTATCAGTCACACTATAGTCGGGGAGCACACTCGGAGATACCTGCGCGCCACTGGCGTTGAGCTGGATAACTTCAACCTTGCTTGCCTGAATCGCCCCCAACCCTCTGAACGCATAGGCTTTTGTCGGCGTAAGCCAGTTAAACAGGTCGCGATCCCAGCTGGCGAGCATCGCTTCGGTACCTTCTACGGTGACACAATAGGTAAACTGCGTTTTTGTGGCATTGCCTTGGCAGGCGTTTTGTTCCGTAGTTGCGTTTTCACCATGCTCGCTATTGTCGCCGGCATCCTTGGGAGTAAACGAGTTGGGTGCATTGCCTGCTGCGATCACTGCATCGTTACCGCCACCGCAGCCTGTCAGTAGAAGTGGGGTTATTGCGAAAAAAGAAAACAGCAAAGTACGGGCAGGGTGCATCAAGATATCCTTCCTCAAGCGTTATGATATGACGATCCGGGACTTGCGTTCTGCACTGCAGATATTGGAATGTTAGGCTAACCGCTGTTGAGATGAAAGCGGTTAGCCGGCGGGGTGTGAAACTATCCTCAGAAATGCAGGCGAACACCTACAAACAATCCTTCATCCAGTGTGCGATGTTTGTTCGCAATTTCAGAGACTTGATAGTGATAGCCTGCCGAAACATCCGCTTTGGGGATCACCCGATAATTTAGCTGGAAGTTGGTATCAACCATGTCATCGGCATCCCCAAAGGACAAAATGCTGGGCGCGTAGTGAATACCTAATTCGGCAGATAAACCGGGCGCCTCAGGAATATTCACGCGAACATCGCCGCCAAGCGTTACGGCGGTACCGTCGATCGGGTCGTCGTTGAAATAGTAAATTTTTGACCCGATGGCGACGGTGGTGGGGAGGTTGGCGATGGCTGTTTGCCCCGTTGCATGGACTCCGAGGTTAATCACATGACGTCCGCCCTCATGATAAAGATAGCCTGCGCCTAAACGGAATTCCTGTTGCAGGTTGTGGCGGATTTCGGTTGCAGCGCTATTTGAGCTGATTTTTGCATCTATTTCGCCTGCACCGGAGTGGGCAGAAAAAGCGGTCATGCAGAGTGCGCTAAGCGTTATCAGATTGATGTGTCTGTTCATGGATAAACCTTGTGATTGATCAATGGGCAAGAAAAGACCTTATGGATGCGTTCAGTAAGATCTTTTAGATAAGCGTGAAGGCTGGCATGTTAAAGGTTTGAAAGGCGCCTGTGAAGTGTAATTGCGAGCGCCTTGGTATGAGGCTGTTCTTTTTCTTTTGATGTGATCCCGATGGCTGACACCAGCTTAAAGCGCAAAACCGATTTCATAACTTACAAGAAAAGTAACATCGGGTGATGATTTAGATATTAAATCTTCAGAGATACCCGCCGACCAGCGTTGGTTGTTATCAAGTTCGTAGGTCGTTGCCAAATGCAGTTGTAGCGACGGAAAGCCCAGGACTTTGGTGTCACTGTGGTAGTGGGCGGAGGTCATGTCGGTTTGAATCTTGAGTTGCCACTGGTCGGAGAGAGGATACCCGAACCCCAGACGGCCATTAATCGCTAGTGGCCAGCTATTGACGCCCAAATGATTCAGCTTTTCATTACTGTAGGAGAGACCCAGGCCTCCCCACCAGGTGAGTACTTGATTGGATAGCGTGGTATGTGAAACCAACAGGCTGCCCAAACTGACATCGGTGCCTCCACTGCCCGTAAGTTTGTATTTATCGCCTGTAGGGAGCTCGATAGCGAATTCTGTAAACAGCTCTCCCGTTTGCAGTAGCGCCCGGTGAGTCGCCTGCAATTTAGTGTCGCCGATGCCCTTGCTGGCTCGGTCGTTGTAGTAAACCGTGGTTTCATGGGTTTGGTAGGCGAGTAGATACTGATCATTCAAATGACTTTTTCTCCCTCCTTGAGGGAAGCCCAGCGTGTCGTGGAAATTGAAAATGAAATGATCCAAAAAACCATGTCCGTGTCGTAGCAAGGGAAAGCTTATTCCTGCTTGCCACTGTTCAGACAGGCCGTAACGCAGCGCCACATCGAGACGGTGTGTTTCTCCATCTACCCAGGCCACGTCATTTGCGGTAAAGGAAGACGCGAAATAATTAGCCAGCTGGTATTGTGTACTAAAAAGCAGTCTATTCGGGTCTGCCCAGTGATCTGAAAGGGCGGCGGTGGCGATGTTGGTGATGAGTGGGTTTAGGTTATGCACGTCAAGCGTCTGCGATTTTGCCTGCACAGCGTGTGCAGTTACCAACGACACCGAAAGCACTATGGTCGTGAGACAAAGCGTACGTGGTAAGCGGGAAACGGTTAGTGAAAAATGGTGCGTCATTTAGTCTGATTCTGAAGTGAGAAGTTTTTTTGCAGGCTGTCGAGTTCAGTCGCGATACTCTGGCACACCCGGTCGCAGAGTTCAAAGATGAAAGGCGCGGCAATTGAAAAATAGGCCAGATTACTTTCACTACGACGGCGCACCAGCCCTCCGTTGCGCAACGCCGCCAGATGCTTGGAAATATTGGGTTGCGTGCTGCCTGTCAATTCTACAATTTCAGTGACTGTTTTTTCGCCGCTGTGGAGCGCATGCAGAATTTTCAGACGCATGGGGTCACTGAGTAATTTGAATCGACGTGCGACCAGCTCCATAGCCTCGTCATTCAGTTCAATTGATGTTGGGAGCATATTCAGTTTACACCTCAAAATTCTGAATTTTAGCGTCTACGCTTTTAGCAATATAGCATAATTCGCTTTTGACAAAATAACTATGTAGTTATATAGTGTTTTTGTCTTTTGTTGAGGTGTATACATGAAACGCTGGTTGGTTGATTTGGCATTATCTCGTCCAAAGCTCATTTTTGGGCTGACACTACTCATGACCCTGTTGTTAGGTGTTCAGATGGTTCGAATCCAAGTGGATACAGATCCCGAGAATATGCTTTCCGCATTGCAACCTGACAGAGTAATGCACCAGGAAATCAAAAAACGCTTTGATTTGTCAGACATGATCGTGCTCGGAATGGTTGTTAAAGAGGGTAGAGCGCAGACGGTTTATTCAAATGAAATCCTGACATTAATAGATGCGCTGTCTACCCGGATCATGGCGATTGACGGGGTAGTTTCGCAGGATCTGATGTCATTGAGCCGGGTAGATAACATCACCCAGTCGTCACCCGGTGAAATACGTTTTAGCTGGATGCTGGAAAATCTGCCTGCCACATCAGACACGAATTCAAGCGTTGAAAATGCCGTTAAGCGACTACCGCTGCTGAACAACACACTTGTTTCTGCAGATGGCAAAGCCGCTGCTATCTACATCCCTATTGTCGAGAAAAGCCAAAGTTACCGCATTGCCCAGGAAGTGCGGCAATTGCTGCCCTCCCATGACATGCTTGATTTCCATATCACGGGCCTGCCGGTGGCAGAAGACACGTTTGGCGTGGAAATGTTTATCCAAATGGCGATATCCGCACCGCTGGCGGCACTGACGGTGTACCTGTTGATGTTGTACTTTTTCAGAAATCCGGCGTTGGTGGCGTCCCCCATGGTGATGGCGATGGCGGTGGTCATATCAACAATGGGATTGCTGATTGGAAGTGGCCACACCGTCCACATCATGAGCTCGATGATACCCATCTTTCTGATGCCGGTCGCTGTGGTGGATTCCGTGCACATTCTGAGCGAATTTTCTGACCGGTTTCGTTCCGGTGATGACGTGAAGGCTAAGGTGCGTGAAGTGATGGGGCATTTGTTTACCCCAATGTGGTATACCTCGATCACATCCTCCATTGGCTTTGCGTCGCTGGCGTTGACCCCGATTCCTCCGGTACAGGTATTTGGTCTGTTTGTCGCGTTTGGGATTCTGCTGGCATTTTTGTTGACCGTGACCTTTATTCCTGCCTGGATCGTCTCCATGTCACCCGAAAAGCTCAGTGCCCTGGCAAGTGCCCGCCAGATGACTGCACAACAAGAGCAGTCTCATCAAACCGTGTTGAGCCGAATGCTGCGTGCCCTGGGGCATCTGAGCATTGACCACGGAAAATGGATTTTAGCCGTCGCATTTGCCGTTATGGTGGTCAGTTACTACGGTATTCGCCAGATTCAGATTAACGATAATCCGGTACGATGGTTTGAAGCGCAGCACGAGATTCGTGTTGCAGACAGGGTGTTAAACGAGCACTTTGCCGGTACCTACGAAGTTTTCATGGTGTTGACGAAGACGCCTGAAAATGCCGCCATGACCGTAGAGCGTGCCGTAGAACGTGTCTTCAATTCGCGTAAAAATTCGGATGACTTTGATCATCGGAGCTATTGGAATGCGTTAAAAAGTGAAGTTGCGTCAAATGCGACTCTGGAGCAATGGTTACAGTTTCTGGATGATCAATCCTTCTCTGTAGAAGAAAAATATCAGGCATTTTTATCTGACGTAATTCAGCAGATTTCGATGGCTCTCTCGGGTCAGCGCTATTTTCAGCAGCCCGAAGCCCTGGCATATCTTGATAGTTTGCAGTCTTTTGTCAATCAGAGTGGCGAGGTGGGCAAATCCAACTCTCTTGTTGACCTGACCAAGACCGTTTATCGGGAATTACGCAGTGGCGAGGCGACTGATTACCGCTTGCCTGAAACGCAGAATGCCGTGGCGCAAACACTGCTGAGTTTTCAAGGATCGCATCGCCCCTACGATTTATGGCATATGGTCACGCCAGACTATACCTCAACCGCTATTTGGCTGCAGATGAAATCGGGCGATAACCAAACCATGGCCGGGCTACTTGATAAGGTGGCTCAATGGCAAAAAACGCATCCATTGCCGGAAGGCGTTGTGTTGAACTGGGGCGGGTTAACCTACATCAACGTGATATGGCAGGGGGAAATGGTCTCTGGCATGTTGTATAGCTTGCTGGGCTCGTTCCTGACGGTGTTTGTGGTCATGGTTGTGTTGTTCCGGTCGGTCGTATTTGGTGTGCTTGCGATGATTCCGCTGTCCATCACGATTGCAGGTATCTATGGCCTGATTGGCTGGATGGGCAAAGATTATGACATGCCTATAGCGGTGCTCTCGTCACTCACCCTTGGGTTGTCCGTTGACTTCGCTATTCATTTTCTACAGCGGTTGCGCGAATTGAAGCAATCGCTTGGTAGCTGGCATGCGGCACTGGAAGAAATGTTTGCCGAGCCGGCGCAAGCGATTACCCGCAACGCACTGGTGATTGCACTGGGTTTCACTCCGCTGCTATTGGCACCGCTCATCCCCTATAAGACGGTAGGGGTTTTTCTGGCGCTGATTATGTTGCTGTCGTGCTTGGTCACCCTGCTCATTTTACCCGCGATCATTCGTCTCAAGGCAGATCCAAGCGCTTGAGTTGCGGATGCCGCACGGTTAACCCGCATTGACCAGAAATGGAACAAACAATATTGAATCAGAGGTACATATCATGGACACATTGACTTCAATGTACGGCAAAAAAGTTAGCAGATTGGCCCTGGCAGGATTCATGCTATGGGCAAGTTGGGGGGCTTCTTCTGTGTGGGCAGAGGCGCTGTCCGCCCGGATGATTATGGAGAAAGCGAATCTGGCTGCGTTTTACCAGGGCGATGATGGTAGGGCAGAGGCTCGAATGAAAATCGTCGATGGTCAGGGCAGAGAGCAGGTGCGCCAATTTGTGATACTACGCAAGGATCTCGAAGACGGGGCAAACCAGTGGTTTTATGTGCTTTTTTCGCGGCCCTCAGAGGTTAACCGAACGGCCTTTATGGTTAAAAAACAAGTCGTAAAGGAAGATGATCGTTGGTTATACCTGCCAGGTCTGGACCTGGTGAAGCGGATATCCGCCGGGGATAAGCGAACCAGTTTTGTGGGCTCTCATTTTTTCTACGAAGATATTTCGGGACGCAATATCAACGACGACGAGTTTCAGCTGGTCAGTGACAACGATTCCGCATACCAGATAGAGGCGACCCCTAAAGATCCTAAACTCGTAGAGTTTTCGCATTACCGGGTCGTTATTGACAAGCAGACCTATCTGCCCCTGAGCGCCGAGTACTTCGACGCACAAGGTAAGGTTTATCGTCGTGCTGAATTACTTAAAGTGGAATTAATCGACGGCATTCCAACAGGTACCGTTTTGAAGATGAGTGATCTGGTTTCGGGGGGGTATACCGTGACCCAAATGCGCGGAATTCACTACAACCTGGGGATTCCTGAAAACGTTTTTGCCGAGCGTAGCCTGAGATCACCACCCCGTGAGTGGCTTGATAATTCGGCCGGACATTAAGGTGTTTTTACATGTATTTTCAGCCTGATTCGCGTGTAAAGATGGGGCGTTGTTCAATGCGCATTGGACGGTGGTGTGTGGCTACCTTGATGGTGTTGGTAACGGAAGCCTTTGCGGAAAGTTCCGGCTCGATCCTGTTGCCCGCCCTGACACAGAGTGATGAGCAATGGGATGAGTGGGCAGACGAAGCCGCTGCGCCACAGGAAAGCCCGTTTCATTGGCGGGGGTTCGTTGAGGGGCTGGCAGGTGGGCGAGTCTACGATAACCCCGTGATTGATAATGATATGACCGCTGCAGAATTACGTGCCCGGGTCGAGGTGGATGGCTACTGGAATGAGCTGTTTGCAAGCGTCAAAGTGGATGGAGTGGTTGATCAAGTGACTGAAGAGGAAACGCTTGATCTCAGAGAGGCCTATTTACAGCTTCCTGTCAGTAACCAGGCGGATCTAAAGCTAGGCCGTCAGGTATTGACCTGGGGAACCGGTGATTTGCTGTTTTTAAATGATTTATTTCCAAAAGACTGGCAAGCCTTTTTTGCCGGGCGTGATATGGAGTATTTGAAAGCACCTTCTGATGCAGTCAAAGTCAGCTATTTTACCGAGGCAGTCAATATTGATCTCGTTTGGTTTCCTGTTTTTAACGAGGATCACTATCTCACAGGGCAGCGTTTTAGTTACTTCTCCTCCATGTCCAACGGTTTACAGGCCGCGCCGCCAGAACTTTCTGGCAGAGCGCCCGAAAATAACAGAGTATCAGATGAGTTTGCCCTGAGGATATTCAGACAATGGCACGGGTTGGAAGTGGCTGCTTATGGCTATCACGGTTATTTTCGCCAGCCTTTGGGGTTCGACATGGTTCATCAATCGCCCTATTTTCCCGAAATGAATAGTGCGGGTGTTAGTCTCCGAGGGCCCATCGAACGTGCCATTGTTAACTTCGAAACCGCCTACTATGACGCTGCCGATAATCGCAATGGATCGAATCCCCTGTTGCCTCATTCGCAGTGGCGCGCTTTGCTCGGGGCAGAACGGGAGCTGGTGTCAGAACTGACGGCCAGTATTCAGCTCTATGTAGAAAAAATGGAGCATTACACAAAGTACAAATCGACAACAACGAATCAACGCCGGAGCGTTCCGGAGTGGCGACAGGTTTATACATTCAGGCTTACCGAACAGCGTTTACGAGGTAACTGGACGAACTCACTGTTTTTGTTTTATTCGCCATCAGACAGAGACTATTTCCTATTGCCATCAATTAGTTATCGTTATAGCGATCATCTACAGACAGAGCTGGGTGCCCGGGTTTTTGGAGGGCATCAGCCGCAGACCTTTTTTGCTCAATTTGAGGAGAATTCCAATGTGTATCTTAGGTTAAGGTATAGTTTTTAAATTTGAATTGTATAAATAATGTACTATGTACTGGAAGGTTAGTTTAGTTGTGGAGTAGTTTTATGACAGTTAACGAAGCACTTCGATTGTTAGCGGGATCGGTTGTTCTGTTTAGTTTGCTAATGGGGCTCTATGTCAGCCAGAACTGGTTTTTTCTGACCGGGTTCGTCGCGCTGAATCTCATACAATCGGCCTTTACCAAGTGGTGTCCGGCGATGTGGGCATTTCAAAAAATGGGTTTGAAGTAGCAAACTTTATTTTTCCGGGTAAAAGCTTGTCGGACGCGCTATTTTTGCGTGTCCGACGTTGGCTTTGGTCGCCAGTCTGTTAGAATTGAGGTTGGATTTAAATTTTAAAGTCTTTCACCAAGGCTTCTGTAGTCTTGAAGTATTAACAGCCAAGGAATAGCTTCATTGTTTTTGACAGTGAAGTATCACCGGAACATAGCAGGATTGTTCATTGAGGCGCGGCGATTCGACATTTAATCTCAAATCAAAACCCCTGAGTGGGCGCCTGATGGCCTCCATTTTCATGGTGTGTTCCCTGTTTGGGTTTTTGGTGGCGTCGGTGCAGATCTGGGTGCAGTACCAGTCAGATATCAAGCAATCGCAGCATTCTCTCGATCAGGCACTCAACACATTTTCAGGTACACTCCTCAATAGCCTTTGGCATGTCGATAAGCGCGAAATTGTTTTGCACTTGCAAGGCATTGTAAAACTACCCGATATAAAATATGCCCAGCTCAGCACCGCCTATGGTGAGAAAGTCAGTGAAGGACGCCTGCCCCCCGAAGCCTATCGCATAGAATTGGTGACCCCATTAATTCTCAAAAGAGAGAATGATGTTGTTGAAGCCCACTGGCTGGGTGAACTGCTGCTGGTTGCAGATCGGCAGGTTCTGGTTGAAAAGGTCTGGTCGGATTTTCCCGGTATTCTCGCCATGAGTTTACTGGCGTTTTATATTCTGGGGTTATCGATTTGGTTGCTCACGCACTTTCTGATCATTCGGCACCTTGATGCTATTGCGAAATACGCCAGACAACTCGATAAGGATAATTTTGCAGATACGCTCACGCTCAAGCGCTCATTCACTGAGCGCCGGGATGAGTTGACCGATATTGTTCAGACGTTAAATCAGGTAAGAATCCGGTTACACCGCGAAGTAAGCAGGCTTCGGCACCTTGAGGGTGTGGCGCGTGATGAAAAAGCCCATGCACAACAAATCAGCAAAGCAAAAAGCATGTTTCTGGCCAGCATGAGTCATGAGCTCCGAACGCCAATGAATGGTGTCATAGGGTTTACGTCGTTACTGTTGGATACCGAGCTCGATAGCGAGCAGAGAGAGTATGTCCAGACAGTAAAAGGTTCGGCTGAAGCCCTGCTGGCGATCATTAATGACATACTGGATATTTCGCGCATTGAAAGCGGCACTCTGGTTATAGAGCCTGTGCCCTTTAATTTACGAAACACCGTAGCTGATGTAGTCGCACTTTTGGGCAAGAGAGCAGAGGCCAAGGGGCTGGCATTTGAAACCCGAATAGACCCGGCACTGCCCATGATGCTTGAAGGTGACCCCGTTCGATTGAGGCAAATTCTCATTAATCTTGCGGCAAATGCGATTAAATATACAAAACGGGGCTATGTTCTGATTAGTGTCGAGTCTGCGAAGCAAACTCACCGGGATGTCCAGTTGCGCATCGCCGTAGAGGATACCGGGATTGGCATGGCCGCCGCGCGCAGAGAAAAGCTCATCAAGGAAGTAGGCCTGTCACTGGACGAAATCGTATTGGAAAATACAGAAACCGGATTGGGTCTCCGAATTTGCCATCAACTTGTGCAGTTAATGGCAGGTGAGATGGGGATAGAAAGCGAAGAAGGCCGGGGCTCAACATTCTGGGTTACTCTTGTTATGCCGCAGGTTAAAGACCCCATGTCCAACGTACAGGCAGACATGAATGCGCTGGAAGGGCTAAAAGCGCTGGTGATCGATTCCAATGAGTTGGGTCGTAAAATTACACTGGAGTTATTGAGTCAATTCGGACTGTCGTTTAATGCGGTCAGTACCGGGCAACAGGCTTTCGAACAGCTGGAAAACGCTTCGGATACCAGCACTCGCTACGATTTAATCGTGGTGGATGATCTTATCATCGATATGGACGCCAAAGAGTTTTGCGAGACGGTACGGTCTAGCCCTCAATGGAAAAACTGCGCGATTCTAGTCCTGTCGGCAAATCCGCAACGCGGGGATGCCGCGAGGTTCCGGTCGGTCGGTGTGGAAGGATTTTTGAGCAAACAGCTTAGAGAGTCTTATTTACGGCCCATTATTCAACAGATCATGCAGGATCAGCGCGATGGCCGACACCGATTGGTCACCCGATTCACTCTGCACGGCCCCCAGACTTTCGAAGCGGAAGCGCTGCCATTGCGCAGCGTGCCGGTATTGCTGGTCGAGGACAATATTGTTAATCAGAAGCTTGCAGCACGTATGCTCGAAAAATTTGGCTGTGTGGTCGATGTGGCTGAAAATGGCACTTCCGCCGTCAAAGCCTGGCAGGATAAGCATTACCAGATGATATTTATGGATTGCATCATGCCGCAGATGGATGGGTATGAAGCTACCCGTTTGATTCGGCAACAAGAATCTGAAGCGGGCTTGCAAAAAACGCCGATTATTGCCTTGACGGCGAATGCCATGGTGGGTGAAGAAGACTTGTGCAGGGCATCGGGAATGGATGACTTTATCACTAAGCCTATCAAGGCGGAGCAGTTAAAGAGCGTCGTAGAGCACTACATGGGCGACTAAACCGAACTATCTGGTTGCTTCCTCCCACATTTCGATCAGACGGAATGCCTCTTCCGTACTATCACCACAGATTTCGCGGTCTGCTTGAAAATCACCACAGACTTTGGGTCGACTGGGATCCCCGAATAATAAACACAAACCTTCCTGGCTAAGTTGAATGCACCGGATGCCGGCAGGCTTGCCATCAGGCATGCCAGGAATGGCACTTGAAATGGATATGGCAGTGCAACAGGCTCCACATCCTGCTCGACAATCAATTCTCGTGTTATGTGTTGCTGACATAAGTACTACTACGCCTGATGAAAGTGCTTATTGTATAGAGTTTGGTGCATGGGTCTATACTGTAAAACAGTAATAATGACTCAGGAACTATATTCATGCGTGCGTACATTAGACATCCTGCAGATGTCCCCATAGAGCTTGCGCCTGCGGCAGGAACCATTGATGAAGAAACGCGAGTTCGGGATGTGAGTATTGGAGGGCTTCGCCTGAATAGCAGGATTGCGCTGGAACAGGATGAACTCATTAGAGTCAGAATACCTTTTGTGCACCCCCCGTTTGAAACCGTGGGTAAAGTTGTATGGTGTAGTCCGAACTGTACGGATTATGAAATTGGTGTTCAGTTTGTAACCGAAGAAGACGCCTTTACCGCCAGAATGGTGGAACAAGTCTGCCATATCGAACACTACAGAAACGAGGTCATGCAGCATCAGGGGCGAGATTTAACCTCTGAAGAGGCCGCCGTGGAATGGATACAGAAATATGCCAGTGAATTTCCCGATATGGTGGATTACGTCGAATAATTAAAACTAACGATCATTTCACCGTGCTGAGTGGCAAACAGTGATTACGCCTTTGTAATAGAGACCACTTCAATGTGGTGCTCATAGCCTTTAAATCGAATATTCAAATCGTACAGTCGCATTCCGTATTCGCGAGACTCCTGAAGGCGTTGATAGGCTGGTCGAGGATCTTTTGCCAGCGCTTCGGTAATCAGCTTTTCGATCGAAGGGTATTGATTGGCATCGAGCCGATGAAGTGCTGTTCGCGCAGCGTGGGAAAAATGAACCCCCACGCGATTGCCCGGAGCCTCTTCAACATAACCGGCTACGGTATTTTCCAGCGCATCGACAAATGCAATATAGGGTTTGATATCGACAATCGGTGTGCCGTCTATCAGGTCTGCCCCCGAAATTTCCAGGCTTAAATTGCCATCTGACTGGCATATTTTTTCGAGTTTAACCACAGACAAACCTAATCCATTAGGTCTGAAAGAGGAGCGACTGGCAAATACGCCCACTCGCTTATTGCCACCAAGACGAGGTGGGCGAATGGTCGGACGCCATTCGTGGCCGAGATTCTGGTGAAACATAAAAATGAGCCACAGATGCGAAAAACCTTCAAGTGCCCGGAATGCGTCTGGTGTGTTAAAGGGGGGGAGCATCTCAACCCGGCAGTGATGCTCAGGTAGCAGACCGCTTTGTCGTGGAATACCAAACTTTTCCTTGAATGGCGACCGGATAACCGCAATGGTTTCTATGGAGTGATAATGTTTGATCATGAGTATTGAGCACGGCATTGTGAAATGGTGATTAGTCGTTCGACAGGAGCATTTCAAATCGCAACGTTATCGCCGGATTAAGTTCAAAATTTTCATCACGTGGAAAAAACAATTCGGGTATCACCTCATAATACAGCCAGGTTTTGTAAAGCAAACGTTTGTATACCGCATTGATATAATAGTCGCTCACTTCTGGTCCCGGATGTGTTTGACCTAAAATACCGAATTGGTATTTGATCGCACGTTTGCGATTGATTTCTTGCTGGATGCTCCAAACTTGCGCCAGCTCCATACTTCGCTTTTGATGCACCCATTCCGCCTCAGTGAACGATCGAAAAATTAACTTATCAGTTAATGGTTTTTCGAAGGTCAGCTGGGTTGATTCGCCCCAGCCGTTGACGTGGTAGTAAAAAAAACTTTGTCTGACGGACATAAACCAGTCATCGCTGAGCTCCCAGAATCGGTCAGATTTTATTTTCCAGAACGGATCCAGTGGTACCCGGAATTTTGTACCAACTGACATGGTGGATTCCCAATGCTGGAATTCTTCCGTGAGTAGTTGTAATTGGCCGGTGGGTGACGTTGAGGTGCGCTCACTTTCCAGCAGGGTCTGATCCCGCGTCCGCTCCGCGAGCGACTTCGTGTCATCCGGATCGCTGTCAATGACAATTCGCAGGTGTTCCTTTAATGTAGGTAAATCCAGTTTGAAACGAAAGACCGGTTCAAACTTGTATTCGCCGAACTTACCGTAGCGGGTTTCCATACCTATCTTCAAATAGCTGGCATTGTGCTTTTCAAGACTATCTTTGGTTGAGAAAAAACTGTCCATTCGCTTGCCGATCGAATTGACCTGCGCTGACCAGTCAGCCCGGTTATCTATAAGCCAATCACCAAAATCAATATAGAACGGGGTCGTGTTTTCAGGCGTCGTTTCCAGCGGATCCATAAAATGGTAGACGCCGCTTATTTCACTTTCGAGTGTCGGGCCACTCAGGTTTTCCTGACTTGGATAAGCCAGGCAGAAGGTAGTTTTAAACAAAAAAAGAACTAGCAGGAATATTGAAAAATTTAGTCTGTTGACGGAAGCATTCGGTTGCATAGGTTTAACTCACCGATCTTATCAACCAGATTGCCCAAGGGAGACAGAGTGAGGTATATATCCCCATCAATCCCATCGACAGTGCTGAAAATGCGGCGGTTTTCATATCCATTTCTACCGCTCTGGCAGTAGCAATGCCGTGCCCGATCATTCCCATAACGCTTCCACGCACCACCACATCATCCAGTTTGAGTACCGAGAATACAGGCGATGCAATAGCGGCCACTATAATTCCTGATATTATCACCAGTGCCGCGGCAAGGCCGGGTAGTCCACCTATTTCATTGGAAATAGCAATGGCAAAGGGAGTCGTGACTGATTTGGGGGCAATGGATAGTAAAACATCCGGTGATGCGCCAAGAATCCAGGCGATCCCCACTGCACTGAGCGATGATAGGGCACCACCAATAAGAAGGGTGATCAATAGGGCGCGCCAGCAATGGCGAACAAGCCCGGCATTCTGGTAAAGCGGAATAGCGAGCGCAACCGTAGCGGTACTTAGCAGGAAATGTATGATGCCGTTGTCCTGAAAATAGCGCTCATAGGGAATATCAAAAACATACAAACCGAGTAAAACGAACAATACGCCCAATACCACAGGCTGGAACCATGTGCTCTTGTTGCTCGCCTGGTAAAACAGTCTTGCCAATAGGTATGCCGTGAGGGTCAGCGCGATCCCGAGACCAGGAAGTTTAAAATCAATCATAAATAGTGTCTGAATTGATTAGCTTTTTGACAAGCTTCTCAACCATTGAAAAAGTAAGAGGGTTAGCACGAAACTTATCGGCGTGCCGAGGACGATTGCGAAAAATATCGGCCAGAATTCCTGTTGCAGTAAATCCCAGTACAGGGCAATGCCAGCCCCGGCCGGGATAAAAAACAAAGGTAAATAATTCAGCAGTACTTTCCCTGAAGATAAAATAAAAAAATTCCTTTTTTTACTGATATGAAGTACCAGAAACAGCAGCATCATTCCAATAATCGGTGCGGGAAGGTGCACACTAAGCGCTTCGTGAATCCATTCCCCGCCGAATTGACAGATTAAAATAACGCTGAATCCCAGTACAAAGCGAATCATGGCGTAAATGTTCAATCAAAGTTGGTCCAGCGACGCACGGATCGCAGCCGCTTGTTCTTCAAGTGTGGCTCGCTTGGTGACCATACCCATCAGTCCCGTAATGTGTAAGAGCACGCGGAAAGCCGATGAAAAAAGGTCTCCTTTGGTTCTGGGTACCAGATGAACATGCACATGTGGAACGCGTTGATTGGCTGCTTTTCCGTCATTTATCAGGATGTTAGTCCCTTTTTCACCAAAACCGACCGCTCGTTGAGCTTTGATAATCTGATTTGAAATCGAAAAAAGATGTTTTTGCTGGACTGCGGAGAGTTCTTGAACATACTCGGCATGGTGCTTCGGAATAACCAGCACGTGACCTTCACCCAGTGGGTGAATATCCATAAATGCGATGACTTTCTCATCCTCATATACGACGGAAGCATCGGCGCGTTTACTGACAATTTCGCAAAAAATACAGGAGGTATTATCTGGTTTAAGCCTGATCATCTTCAATGTCCATATTAATATCAGATGAGAATTCGTTCTTGCTGGGGATGCGATAGCTTTCTTCTGCCCATGAACCCAGATCAATGAGTTGACAGCGTTTGGAACAAAACGGTCGCCATGTACTGGCTTGGTTCCAGATAACCGTCTTTTGACAGGTCGGACATTTTACTTCTATTCCAGTGGCAGGCATCAGAGACTCTTTTGGTTTAATAAAGCGACAAAACCAATGCAGCTTACAGACGCTTGATTCCTGTCGTTAAATATTTTCGGTGATAAACAGCAAGTTGATCATACAGGGCCGCAAGATCGCTGTCATTGACAATGATATCATCGGCGTGTGACCGTTTGAACTCACGTGAGGCCTGACTGGCGATAATGGCCTCGACCTGCGCCTGACTGGAACTGTCTCGCTGGATGGTGCGAGTTATTTGTAATGATGTCGGTACATCAATCAGTAATATCCGGTCGCACAACAATTTTTGATCTGTTTCTATTAGCAGGGGTGAAACCAGGATCGCATAGGGCGTTGTCGCGCCCTCCAGTTTGGATAGAATTCGTGTTCGAATGATCGGATGGAGCAGGGCTTCGAGCCACTGTTTCTCCTGGGCGTCAGAAAATATTTTCTGTCGGAGATAGGCCCTGTTCAAACTTCCATCATCAAGCCGACTTGCGGGTCCGAAATGATTGAATATGTCATCAAGTGCCGGTTCACCGGGAGCAACGACTTCTCTTGCAACAATATCAGCATCAACGACGGCTATCCCCTGTCGCTCAAACCAGTCAGAAGCCGCCGATTTCCCGCTTCCAATCCCCCCCGTTAATCCTAATACATTCATACTGTTAGCCTATGCGAGCATAGTGAAGATAGGCATTCGTAATATCCTGCCCCCAAAGCATGGCTAGCCAACCCGCTGCGGCGAGATAGGGGCCAAACGGAATTGGGATGCTTTTGTCACGCCCCTGAAAAATAATCAGCGCAATGCCCACCACCGCACCGACCAGTGAAGACAGCAAAATAATGGCGGGTAGTTGCTGCCATCCCAGCCAGGCACCTAACGCTGCGAGTAATTTAAAGTCGCCATAACCCATCCCTTCCTTGCCTGTCAGCAGCTTAAACAGCCAATACACCGACCAAAGACTCAGATAGCCAGCAACTGCACCCCATAATGCAGCTTCAAGCGTAGTGAAAGTGCCGTAAAAATTGAGTATTAACCCGGACCATAGCAAAGGCAGAGTCATGCTATCGGGAAGTAACTGTGTATCAAAATCAATCATAGTTAGCGTAATCAGCGTCCAAACCATAAAAAGACCGGCCAGGCCCGCGAGGGTAGGCCCAAAGTGATAAATGGTTATGACAGAAAGTATTCCCGAAGTCAGTTCTATGATGGGATAGCGAGCAGAAATAGGATTTTTGCATCCGGAGCATTTGCCCTTAAGAAACAGGTAACTGAGCACCGGAATATTTTCCCATGGCCTGATTTCATGTCCACATGAAGGGCAAGTAGAGTTAGGTGTCGAGAGCGTTATCCTGGGAAGGGCTGGCGCAGTCTGTTCCAGCATCTCGTAGCACTGAAGTTTCCAGTCACGCTCCATCATTTTCGGAAGCCGGTAGATTACGACGTTAAGGAAACTGCCTATGGTTAATCCGAAAATAAAGGTGATGATAAATAAAAACGGCGGCGTGACTGATAGCTCAAAAACGGAAGGCATATATTATTTCTCAAAAATAAAAAAGGCCCACAGAATGCAGGCCATGTGTTTCCAATAAAAAATTAAACGACATTCCCAAGCTGGAATATGGGCAAGTACATCGCGATAATCAGTCCTCCAACGAGTACGCCTAATACAGACATAATGAGCGGTTCCATCAAGCTGGTCAGGCTATCTACAAGTGCATCGACTTCTTCTTCATAATAGGAGGCAACTTTATCAAGCATGCTGTCAAGCGCACCCGATTCCTCTCCTATTGAAACCATCTGTACGGCCATGGAAGGAAAGACACCTGTGGACTTCATCGAAAACTGTAATTGCGTTCCCGACGCCACGTCGTTCCTTATTTGCATGATGGCGTTTCTGTAAACGGCGTTGCCACTGGCACCCGCGACAGACTCCAATGCATCTACCAGTGGAACCCCCGCAGCAAAGGTGGTAGATAATACCCGACCAAACCGCGCGATAGCGGATTTGTTAAGTATGAGTCCAATAATAGGAATTTTGAGTGAGAATCTATCCATCTGATCGGCAAATGCAGGAGATCGATGGAGCGCTTCCTTAAAGAGAAAAAATATCGCAATAATGCCTCCAAGCGCCGCAAACCACCACTCCTGCACCCATTCGGATAAATGTATGACAAACATAGTAAATGCGGGAAGGTCTGCTCCAAACCCAGCAAACAACTGTTGAAATTGCGGTACAACTTTAATCAACAAAATTGCCGTTACTATTATGGCAACGACGACAACAGATATTGGGTAGGTAAGAGCCTTTTTGACTTTCTTTTTCAGTGTTTCGGACTTTTCCAGATACGAGGCAACCCGTTCCAGCATGGTTTCGAGCGCGCCCGAAGTTTCTCCGGATTCAATCAGGTTGCAAAATAGTGTGTCAAAATGCCTTGGATGTCGCTTCAATGCAGAAGCAAAACTGTTCCCTGAGGCGACTTCATTTTTAATATCTAAAACCAGTTCTCTCAGCGTTGGATTTTCCAGTCCGTCAGCGACAATATCAAAAGATTGGATAAGTGGAACACCTGCTTTCATCATGGTTGCCATTTGTCGGGTAAAAATAGCAATATCGAAAGGGGTGATTTTCTTTTTTCTTGGGCCGGTAAGCGAGACCGCCTCTTTCTTTACTTTGGAGGGGGTTATTCCCTGCTTGCGAAGTTGCGCTTTTACAATGGCTATATTGTCCGCAGAGAGCTTCCCTTTGGTTTTGTTGCCTTTTCTGTCAATGCCTTCCCAGACAAAATTGGCTTGTTTAGCTACCTTTTGTGCCTGCGCCATAATTAATCCTTCGTTACCCGGTTAACTTCCTGCAAGCTGGTGACTCCTTGTATAGCCTTCAGAATTGCAGATTGCCTCAAGTTATTGAAACCTTCCTCTTGTGCCTTCTTGGCAATATCAATTGAACTTGCTTCTTGCATGATTAACTCCGACATAGATGGCGTAATTTTAACGACCTCATACACGCCGACGCGGCCCTTATACCCACCTGAACATTTATCACAGCCAATTGGGCCGTACAATTTAAACCCTGTAGCAATTTGTTGTTCTGTGAACCCTTCCTTTAATAGTGCTTCTTTGGGGACGTTTACTTCTTTTTTGCAGGCGGAACAAAGCCTTCTTGCCAGACGCTGGGCGATAATCAAGCTCACCGATGTTGCAATATTAAAAGCGGGAACGCCCATATTCATCAGTCGGGTTAACGTTTCGGGGGCGCTATTGGTATGAAGCGTCGAAAGCACCATGTGGCCCGTTTGGGCTGCTTTAATGGCAATGGATGCCGTTTCCAGGTCTCGAATCTCGCCCACCATCACCACGTCAGGGTCTTGTCGCAAAAAAGAGCGCAGCGCTTCGGCAAAGGTTAGTCCGACTTTGTTGCTTACGTTGACCTGATTTATACCTTCCAGGTTGATTTCTACAGGGTCTTCTGCGGTAGAGATGTTGATTTCCGGAGTATTTAGGATATTCAGGCCTGTATAGAGGGATACCGTTTTTCCGCTTCCTGTCGGGCCGGTGACGAGAATCATTCCCTGAGGTTGCTCCAACGCTTTTAGGTATAGCTCCTTTTGCACTTCCTCATACCCCAGGGCATCAATACCCAGTTTTGCGCTACTGGGATCAAGAATACGAAGTACGATTTTCTCGCCCCAAAGCGTAGGCAGAGTATTTACCCGAAAATCGATCGCCTTGGTCTTCGATAGCTTCATTTTTATTCTGCCGTCTTGCGGAACGCGTCGCTCAGAAATATCCATCTGGGACATTACTTTGAGTCGGGCAGCTATTTTGGCTGAAAGTTTGACATTGGGTTTCGAAATTTCCTGAAGGATACCATCGGTACGATAACGTACCCGATAGGTCTTCTCGTAAGGCTCAAAGTGAATATCTGAAGCCCCACCTTTGATGGCATCCAGCAGCATTTTATTGACGTACTTTACGATGGGCGCATCTTCCAGATCATTTTGGGAGACTTTGTCATCGCGATCATCTTCACCGCTCTCAATATCAATGTCTTCAAGATCATCACTCATGTTGGACATAGTGGTATCTTGTGACTCCAGGTATTTGTCGATGGTTTCGCCAAGTTTGGCATCATCGACCAAAACCGCATCGGCACTCATTCCTGTATGGAATTTTATTTCATCCAGCGCCTGTATGTTGGTCGGGTCTGATACGGCTAGAAACAAACGATTACCGCGTTTGAAAATAGGTAATACCCGATGTTTGCGAATCAGCTTTTCGTCGACCAGCTTTTCGGGTATCAACTCCGGCAAAAAGCCGGACAGGTCGAGAACCGGCATACCAAATTCTTGTGCTGCAGAAAAAGCCAGTTTGGACGAAGAGGCGAGCTTGTTTTGAACAAGATAGGTAATTAGCGGAATCTTATTGTTATTTGCCTGAATAAAAGCGTCCTTGGCGACACTTTCGTCGATGAGTCCATCTTGAAAAAAACGCTTCGCAAGACCGCTGAGAATAATATTTGCGTTTGAAGACATAGCGTAATATAGCACCGGTAAATGCATAGAATAGTTAAACGTAGTGTAGTGTGAAAAGCCGTTTTTTCAATGAATTAGCTAAGTAAATTGTCACCTGACAACAATAGGCTGTGCGTGGTAAATACCAAAAGTGACAAATTGCGTCACTAAGTGACTTAATACTGTGTTAATTGGGCGAAAGTTGGAAAGGGTGATGGCTTCTATGATGGTTTTGGTTTGGCTCTAATGGTATGAAATATAATGATAAATAATTTTTTTGTTGAGTTTGGCACAATCGCTGCTACTCTTGACTCAAGACTTGCTGCTGAGCTGTTCAGTACGGGTCGGCACATACCAAACCAACGAGGAAATAGTTATGAAAAAAGTACAGCAAGGTTTTACTTTGATTGAATTAATGATCGTTGTAGCGATTATCGGTATTTTGGCGGCTGTGGCTATCCCGCAGTATCAGGATTATGTGTTGCGTACTGATGCAACAAACTCGCTGGCAGCGGCTCGTCCTTTGCAGTTGGCGGTAGGAGAATATGCGGCTCGCTTTTCTAAGTTGCCACCCTCTGCCGCATCATTGAAAGCATATACTGGCATCGCCACCACAGCTGTATCTCATGCTGCGGGTAATGTAGCTTCAGTGACTATTAATAATAGTGGTAGTCTGACGGTGAAATTTGCGGCAACGGCGAGCGTTCCTAAGCAATTGCAAAATATGCAATACAATATGGTACCGTCTGCTAATACAAATGGCGTAGTTACTTGGGCAGCTTCAACGATCGACCTTGATGCAAAATATCTGCCGAAAGTGGGCAAGTAATACAGTCTCAGTTAAAAATTCAAGTGCTGTGGAAGGAGGGGTAAATTTGCCCCTCTTTTTCATTGGTGAAGAGTAGAGGATTGATTTATGAAATCTAATCGCGGTTTTACTCTGATTGA
>JACKOD010000006.1 GCA_024234505.1 Hahellaceae bacterium
GATTTTTTGCATTTGTGGATATACGACAGGGCGACAATTTATCTGGAGATAGCCGACACGACAGCACTATATTCGCAAGAAAAACATACCTTTTTCTTAATTTTCAGATGGTTAATTTGTAGATAGGCGACACAAAACCTTCGCCTGTTCACAAAGATCAAAAACATAGATTTACAGGGAATCGTCTCCACATGGTCGAGCGTTTTGAAAATCCCGCCATGCAGAAAAATGTCGAAACCGATATTGCCGGGATGGCGGCATTGCAAACATTCGATTAAAACCGCGAGACATCGCCCTGCAACAGCACTTCCCCCCACATCGCCAACACCACCAAACAGGATACAAAAAACACCATCAGGCGATGTTTAGGGTGGTTGTAGCTCAGGTGTATGGCGGTATGTACGACACGTAAGAGCACATAACTCCATGCCAGAGGTTGCAACAACGCCAAATCTAAATGCAACGTTAGTGCGACCAGACATACCACATAGAACAATAGTGGCACCTCCAGAAGATTCGAAAAATTCCGGGTGATTTTCTGGACATAGGGCGGTGGCGTGGCGCCGGTCATGAGTCGGTAGTAATCCGGCGGCACCGCTCTGGTTCTGAGGCTGATTAGCCTGGCGATTGCCAGTGCCGAAGCGACCAGGCTCGTCAGCACCACCAGCGCAAACATGGGGTAAACAAGCGTCATAACAAGGCTCCATTAAGCGTAGAACGGGCTGCACCAAGGTAGGCACATGCCCTGACATAAACGTTATGCGGCGGCACGCATTTCGCTTTTTTTGCGTACATAAAGCACTTTTCTGACTTGGGCAACCAGCTCACCGTCGTCACTCCTGATATCAATGGTGAACGTCGGAAGGTATTTATCACCCGCTTCGGTATGGGCTTTAATGCGTTCGATATCGCTTTCGGTGAGCATTATGTCGGCTGTCACTCTTTTTTTTGTGGCTTTGACGAAGGTAATTTCTGCGGACTGATCCCAAACGATATAGCCCTTGCCCAGGACTTCCAACAGCAGCAACATCAAGTGCGGATCAATCATCGAATAGAGACTGCCGCCAAAGTGGGTATTGACCGAGTTGCGGTTATACCAGCGCAGTGACATCGAAACCTTCAAGCGTCGCCAATCAGGGCTGATGTCATGAATTTTAATTCCCGCGCCAAAATAAGGAGGATAAACATTCAGCAAGCGCTTCAGGAGTTTGGGCGTATTTTTCATAAAACCTCACGGTATTTTCTGATAGGTGCATCACTGCACAGTACGCCGATGATGGATTCCGCCAACAGGCTTCGCTATCATCGGTGACATTCCCTGAACAAAAGATATTCTGTTGAATCAACTCGTACAAACCAGAATTTTTAACCCATAAGAAAGCATAAGTTTTCTATAATCAAAATATGAAATACCGCCAAACCCCTCCAATCCAGTTTCTGCCCGTATTTGAAGCGGCTGCCCGGCACCTGAGTTTTAAAAAAGCGGCCGTAGAGCTTTGTGTTACGGCGCCTGCCGTTGGCCAGCAAATCAAGGCGTTTGAACATTGGCTAGGGCGCAGCCTCTTTCGGCGCCAGACTCGCTGCCTGACCTTAACCGCCGAAGGTGAATACTATTTTCAGCTGGCACAACGCCTGATGGACGTTCACCGGCAAGGCTATATTGACTATTTGCGCCGTTTTGACAGTTCGGCCATGGTGTTGAGTGCCCCTATCTTTGTGGCACAGGAAATGATCATGCCGCACTATCTGGAATTCAGTGAATGCGTGGCAAAAAAGGAGCTGCGCGTAGAAGCGCGAATGTCTTTTGTGGATTTTGATCTTGAACAGGTCGACGCGGCCATCCGTTTTGGTGACGGCCAATGGCCCGAGTTAGCCCGCCGCCGATTGTGCCGGGGCTATGTTGCTCCGGTGTGCAGCCCCGGGTACGCGCAAAAGCATCGGTTTACTTCGCCGCAGGATCTGTCTCAGCACAGGTTAATCTATGCCCATCCGGTAATTTCCGGTTGGGCCAGTTATTTTACGGCGGATGAAACGCCGCCTCCTCAAACGATCATCTGCGATTCTTATATGGCTTCGCTAAAGGCCGCTGCCAATGGATTGGGGGTGGCTCTGGCTATCTTTCCCACCACCCATAGCTGGATTCGTCGAGGCGAGCTGGTGATGCCTTTTCCATTCCAGATTGACACGAACAAAAGCTTTTGGCTGGTCAGTCCTCACAGCACGGCGAAAAACCCTGAAATGGACAGACTTTATATCTGGTTACAGCAGCTGTTCGACAGTTTACCGGAACTGGATTTTCCGATCGAAACGATCCCGCTTGATATCCATCGTGTGCAGACTTTTCAGACGAGACTTTAGGCGAGGAGAAAGACTGATGGACTATCGCCCCCAATGCAATAAAGCACAGGGTCATTTAGCCCTGTGCTTTTAACCATCGCAGTCACCGAGGGATTTAAAAAACGCGTTAGTTGTTGAGTGTGCTGTACACTTTATTCGACATGCTGGTGGAGGAACCGCCATTTACCCAGCGGACTTTTTTACCGGAATGCGCGAAAAGCCCAGTCGTTCAGGGCGGGGATGAATAGCGCGGACACGATAGTGTCCTGATTGTTAGTGGGGCGTTTGTTGTTGCTCGATATACTGCCGAATGATCTCAATCGGCGCGCCTCCGCAACTCCCCGCAAAATAGCTGGGTGACCCTCGGGCAAATTGAGGGTCGGCATTATCTGGTTGTGGTGCACACATACCGCAACGCCAGTGAAGACACGGTGACCATCCGCCTGATTTCAGCGCGACCGGCCACCAAACATGAGATTCGGCAATACGAAGGGTGATCTAATGCGTGATGAGTACGATTTTTCAAAGGGCGAACGCGGCAAATTCTTTAACCCCAACGCTAAAAAAAATCTGCCGGTTTACCTGGAAGCGGAAGTGCTGGACTATTTTGCAGAAAAGGCCAAAGCCAAAGGCGTTGAACTAAACGCCCTGGTCAATGACCTGTTGAAGAAAGACATTGCTTTGATTGAGGGGGTTAAGTAAAGGTCAAAGATGCTCGTAAACAGCAGAATATCTTTTCTTAAGACCGGGACTACCTAAATGGCTTTCCGTCGCTGACCGCGCCTTCTCTTAGTTGGTAGTTGATCAGGGCTATACCGTATTGGATGCAGCTCAGGCAGTAGGTGTTGGGAAATCTACTTTTGAAACACTGGCATTATCCTTGGGCGGGTGAAGTGCTAGCGTATTATCTCCTCTTTGAGTATTTGTGCAGCGTTTCCCTAAGAATCGCAACTCAAATAGACCTGACTACCAAATATGGCGTTTGGTTTAACCGGCTGTGTTCATCATGATTGAGTAACCCGGACAGCAGGAGCCAGACCGCAGGCACTGTGACGACAGCCCCCAGTAGATAGAGTCGAGTTTTCAATGCGCTTACCTTGTATTTTTATTTTTGTTTTTCAGCGCTTTGACACTAGAGCTTTTCAGGTCGCTTCGTCGAGGCAAAATCAGGTCAAAATAGGCTATTTTCTGCGTTCACGAGGCGCCACACCTAACAATTCGCATATACGCGGATAGCCGATGGCCTGTTCAACCGCGTCGGCCAATCGCTCAAATTCTGCCTGACGCAACGCGGCGTAATCGCGTCGTTCGGCCGGTTGCAACCCGACCCATGTCCAGAGTTGTTGCAGCATATCGGGGCTATCGAACAACCCATGCAGGTAACTTCCCATCGCCTGCCCGTCCTCACTGATGGCGCCTTCCGGATGGGCCATTGGCGTTGTCAGCCGGAATAAGGGGCGTTGCAGCGCCGGGCCTTCGCTGACCCCCACATGAATTTCATAGCCCTTAACCGGTGCTCCACTGGCAAGATGGATGCCCTCGACATTACGCAGCATTTTTTCGCCGGTGAGTGTGGTTTCCATTTCCAGCCACCCTAAACCGGCGCTTGTGCCGGGGGCCGATTCCACGCCGGTCGGATCATGGATCGCTCGTCCCAGCATCTGGAACCCACCGCAAATCCCCACGATTTTTCCGCCTAAACGCAGGTGTCTTTGTAAACAGGCTTCCCAGCCGCTTTGCCGGAGCCAGTCCAGATCGGCCCGCGTATTCTTGGAGCCCGGCAGAATGATGATATCTGCACCGCCAAACTGGTTCGGGTCCCGGACGAAACGGCAATTTACTTGCGGATGCAAACGCAGTGCGTCGAAATCGGTATGATTGCTGATTCGCGGCAGGGCCGGCACCACCACTTGCAATACAGACTCCTCTGCCCCCCTGACTTGCTGTTGAGCAATGGCATCTTCGGCTTCAATATGTAAATCATAAATATAGGGAATCACGCCGAGGACCGGCACGCCGGTGCGGGCTTCCAGCCAGTCCAGGCCCGATTGCAATAAGGCGATATCGCCCCGAAACCGGTTGATGACAAAGCCCTTCACCCGTGCCTGCTCAGTGGCGCTCAACAATTCATAGGTGCCGACAAGGTGAGCGAAGACCCCTCCCCGATCGATATCGGCCACGATAATGACCGGGCAGTCGGCGGCTTCTGCAAACCCCATGTTGGCGATATCGCGTTCCCGCAGATTGATTTCCGCCGGACTACCTGCTCCTTCCACCATCACAATTTCATAACCCGATTGCAGCCGCTCATGGGCGGCGAGCACCACGGGTAACAAGCTGGGCTTTTCTCCGAAATAATCCCTGGCATTCATATTGCCAGCCACTTTACCCAGCACGATCACCTGCGCGCCGGTATCGCTGTTAGGTTTAAGCAACACGGGATTCATATCGGTACTGGGTTGCAGATAACAGGCTTCCGCCTGCACCGCCTGTGCCCGGCCAATTTCCCCGCCACACGGCGTAACGGCGCTGTTGAGCGCCATATTTTGCGGTTTAAAGGGCACGACTTTGTGACCCCGACGCGCCAGAATCCGACACAACGCGGCCACCAGCACACTTTTACCTGCGTCGGATGTTGTGCCTTGAACCATTAACGTGTGGGGATTTTTCACAGTAGTCTCTCTTTATTGGCATTTGCATTCTTACGCACTCTTGCGCATTTTTGTGCCATGTGGATTAACGGTGCCGTCGGGCCCCCGGCTGAGGGTCGCTAATATAACAATGGCCATCCGCCTAAGCCATGGGCGCAGTAGCCGATACCTGTGGCACCAACTACACTGAAAGCGATCTTAGCGCAACAGAATGTCGTTTACTGACACCGGTATTTCACCCAAGCACCTGAAGAAACCCGAGAAAACACGATGAAACCTGCATTAACGTATGGCCTGTTAACCTCCATTCACCGAGGTCACTTCGCCTTACTATTTATGCTTCTGATCCTGAGTGCCCTGTGCAGTACCAGAGTAAGCGCGCAGCCTGCGGATACCGGCGACCTGCCTGCCCTGCCCAAGGGGCTTGTCGAGCTGTCAGCGGAAGAGCAAGACTGGCTAAACAATCATCCGATTGTTCACTTGGGGGTCACCAACTTTCTTCAGCCTTTCGACATTATTGACGAAAAAGAAGGCTACTCCGGCTATAACCCGGCCATATTACAACGTTTAAACGAAATAACCGGACTGCAAATTGTTCCCCAAATTTATGACGACTGGCAAAAAATGGTTGAAGAGGTGGGCCGAGGTGACATTGCGGGCGCGCTCAATTTAAGCGAAACCGCGGCGCTGGATCCTCCCTTGCTTTACACAGCCCCAATGGCGGAAAGCGAGGTGGTGAATATTGTTCGGCAAAGCGACTACATTGCCCCCGAACTTAACCCACAGGAACATATTGGTGCCATCAAAGGTAGCGTACCGGCATCAACACCATCACCAACGCCCGAGTCGTCTCTTGTTGAGACATTCGACAACATTCATAGCGCGTTGATGGCTCTTCGGGCAGGCAAGCTGGATCGGATCATCTGCCTGAGACCGCTGTTCGAAAATAGCCAGCGGCAGTCATACATCCCCGGGCTGGCCATTACAGCTGAGACAACTCCGGCCAAAACAACGCTACACATTGGCGTTAATCCGCGTCATCCTGAGTTATTTTCGATTATCCAAAAAGGTTTGCAGGCCTTGCCTGCACAAGACATCCACCGGCTTCAGGCGCATTGGCTTGACTCCCGTCTGGAAGACAAAACCCTTTCCCGACTTTTCAATCCCGAAGAAACCGAGTGGTTAAGAGCGCATCCGGTGATTCGGGTGGCGCACATGGATAGCTGGCCACCGCTCAGCTATGTCGACGCGCATAATCAATCGGAGGGCGTCAGTGTCGCCTTTATGAATGCGGTGAATAGCCGGCTGGGTAACCGGCTGGTTCCGGTTCCCGGCGTTTGGAAAGAGATACTTGAACAGGTCAAGAATGCCCAACTGGACGCCATTCTCGATATTACGCCATTGGAAAGCCGCCTCGCTTTTTTCAACTTTACAGAACCCTATCTTGCGCTTTCACATGCCATCGTCACACGTAAACAAGCCCCGCCATTGACGACCGAGGCCGAGTTGAAAGGCAAGGTGGCCGCACTTGAAAAAGGGTTTGGTAACGTAATCTACCTGCGCGAGAAGTTTCCGGAAATGGAAATTAAAGAATACGCCAATACCGCGGAGGCATTGGAGGCGGTCTCGCGTAGTGAGGCAGATTTCTACGCCGGAAACCGTGCAGTAACCCAGTACACCATCCAGTCAAACATGCTTCAAAACCTGAGAATCAGCGGCCGACTGGACAAAAAGCCTTCCATTCTGGCCATCGGCACACGTAAAGACTGGCCGATATTGCGTGATATTTTACAGAAGGCACTGGAGGACATAAGCGAAACCGAACGTAACCAGATTCTGAGCGACTGGGTCGATCCCGAGCCGAGCCCGGCGAAATTATCGAACCTTCATACCACTGAACTCGTTTTAACCCGCGAAGAAACACAATGGATAAAGGAACACCCACGCATTCGGGTGCACAACGAGCTGGACTGGCCGCCTTTTAACTATGCCATCGACAATACACCGCAAGGATATTCGATTGAATATATGCGGTTGCTGGCTGACAAGACAGGATTGAACATCGAGTTTATTACCGGCCCGTCCTGGAACGAATTCATGGACATGATCAAAGCTAAAGACATTGATGTCATGCTGAATATTGTCAAAACCCCTGAACGCTCCCGGTTTATAAAGTTCACTCGTCCGTTTATCGCCAACCCCACCATGATTGTGACGCGGAAAACCACGGATGTCCGCTCTCTGGATGATCTTGCCGGTAAAACCATGGCCGTTACCGAAGGATTTTTCTTTCAGGAAATTCTTCAGAAAAAGTACCCGGACATTCATCAACGACTGGTTAAAGATCAGGCCGAAGCGTTAAAAGCGGTCGCCTCAGGTGAAGCCGATGCCGCGCTGGGGTCCCTGACCATCATGAATCATCTGATTCACCGCCTGTTTCTGGACAATCTTAAAATATCCTCTTTTATTGGTCAGACCCAATTTACCGGCGACCTGCAAATTGGTGTGCGTGACGACTGGGAACCGCTCAGAAATATTCTGGACAAAGCCATTCAGAGTGTGACCTGGGAAGAAGAAAAAAACCTTCAGAATAAATGGTTTATTAGTCCTGAGGAGACGTCTGAAAATAACCCGACGAAAGAAAAAGCGAATTTGTACGGCACGGTAAAATGGTTGTTCGGGTTGTCTATCGTTATCATTTTGCTGCTTTTCCTGACCGCCCGGCTAGCGATTAACGCATCGCAAAATGATGCCCGCGTTTTGCAGTTTGGTTCAATTCAATTCCGACACAGCATTTTGATTGGCCTGGGTCTGTTTATTACCATTATTCTCGTCCTGACCTGGCTCGCTTTGGACTACAACTCGGAAAAAATTCGCGAGCGTATTCGATCGTCCCTGCAAGTCATACTGAGCTCTACCCAGAATCAACTGGAGAACTGGCTCGAACAGCAGAAAATTCTGGTCAGTGGCGAAGTCAACAACCTGGAGCTGGCCGAACTGACCCAAATGCTGCTCACGCACGCGTCTCAACTGGACTCACTGCGTGAGAGTGAAGCACAAATCAAACTCCGGCAACACATTAACGCGACTAATATTCCCGGCTCAGAAGGCTTCTACCTCATCTCAGCAGAAGGTAAAACACTCGCCTCTGATACCAATTTACTGGTGGGCTTTCCCAATCCACTGGTATTTAAAAACAGTATGACGCTGCGACGCCTGTTGGCCGGTGAAACGGTGTTCATTCCGCCGACGCAGCTCACACAGTATCCGCAAAAAAGCCTCAATGGCCCGGGCTCGGCCATGTTTGTTATGGTTCCCGTTCGCGATCCGGATGGAAAAATCATTGCCATTCTGGCGCGTAAATACAATCCGGCCACCAGCTTCAATCCGGTTTTGAAAAATGCCCGTATTTTATCCACCGGCGAAAGCTATGCCTTTGACAAACAGGCGCTGCTGCTGTCGAGCAGCCGGTTTGACGATCAGTTACAACAAATAAAGCTGTTACAACCCGGACAGGAAAGCCCGCTGAATCTGCGAATTGTTGATCCCGGCGCAGATTTGTTGCGGGGCGACCCGGCCAGACCCGGCCAACACCCGCTTACTGTCATGGCCGCCAGCGCCACAACCGGCGAGCGAGGCAGTAATGTCGAAGGCTATCGCGATTATCGCGGTGTCACCGTATTTGGTGCCTGGCTCTGGAGTACCTCCCTGGATATTGGCCTCACTTCCGAAGTGGATGCGGATGAAGCCCTGATTCCCTATTACAGCCTGCGCTTTACCCTGATGAGTCTGCTGGGGTTAACTTTACTGGTCTCAGTCGCCGCCATCCTGTTTACGCTGAACATTGGTCAAAGTGCCAGCCGGCGCTTAACCCAATCAAAAAATCAGCTGCAAAAACTGTTACGCGAGTACGATAAAAACATCATCGCGTCTAAAACCGACATCAACGGGGCAATTACTTACGTGAGCGATGCCTTTGTGGCGATTTCCGGATTCAGCCGCGACGAGTTGCTGGGAAATTCACACCGGCTGATGTCGCATAAGGACATGCCAGCCTCAATATACCGTGAACTCTGGACAACCCTCTCCCAAGGAAAAACCTGGAAGGGCGAAATCAAAAACAGGACCAAATCCGGAGGTGAATACTGGATTTACGCCCGAATCTCTCCCTTATTCGACGACGAAGGCAATATTGAAGGTTATAGCTCCATCAAACACGACATTACCGATAAAAAGCGGGTGGAAGAGCTGTCTGCAACCCTCGAACAAAAGGTAGTCGACCGGACAAAGGCGCTGGTTGCCAAGGAAACCCAGTTGAAAGCATTGTTCTCGGCGCTCCCGGTCGGGGTTTCCATGATTAGCGCGGAAGGGGAAATTCTGGAAGCGAACGAAATATCGGAGCAATTTTTGGGCATGTCGGTCAACCAGCAACGCAACCAGAATGTGCAATCCGGCGAGTGGCAAATGATCCGACCCGATTACAGCATTCTGCCTGTCGAGGCCTTTCCCGCATCGCGCGCACTGGCAGGTGAAAGCCTTATTAAAAATGAAATTATGGGAGTGTATCGTCCCGATCACTCACTGGTGTGGCTCAGCGTCAGCGCAGCACAAATCGCGGCTGAAGCAGGCGGAGGGGTGGCGCTTGCTTTTGAAGATTTTACCGATCGAAAACTCGCTGAAGAAGCACTGACCGAAAGCGAAGCTCGCTTCCGGGGCTATTTCGAAAATGCCCAGATCGGCATGGCGATACTGAATCCGGCAGGAAGTCTACTGGAGGCCAACGACCGGCTGCTGGAGATGCTGGGGTTCAATATCGAGACACTCAAGCGAAAGCCCTGGGGTATCATGGCACACCCGGATGACAGGGAAGAAGGCACGCGACTGTTTTCACAATTACTGGATGGCTCGCTGAACAACTATCATACCGATTGCCGGTTTGTCCGCAACGATGGCACAACGCTTTATACCAACCTGTCCGTTTCGAGCATTCGGGATGCCCACCAGAAACTGGAACTGGTGCTGGCCTCGCTGATGGATATTACCGAACGCCGCCAGATGATGACCGAACTCATGGAGGCCAAAGCCGAAGCAGACAAGGCCAATCAGGCTAAATCCGATTTTCTCGCCAACATGTCACACGAAATTCGCACACCAATGAATGCGATTATTGGTATGTCGCACCTGGCATTGCAAACCGAGCTCACCCGCCGCCAACGCAACTATATGGATAAAGTGCATCGGTCGGCGGAATCTCTGTTGGGCATCATCAATGACATTCTGGATTTCTCGAAAATTGAGGCAGGTAAACTTGAGATTGAGCATATCGACTTCCGGCTCGAAGATGTCTTCGAAAATCTGACCAATCTTGTTGGCATTAAAGCCGAAGAAAAATCGCTGGAATTATTATTCGATATTCCGGAAGCCATACCCACCGCGCTGATCGGCGACCCCCTGCGCCTCAGCCAAATTCTGATCAACCTCGGCAACAATGCGGTGAAGTTTACCGAACGGGGTGAAGTTGTTATTAGTGTGGCCTTGCAGGAAGTCACCATGGACCAGGTCACCCTGAAATTTTCAGTGCGCGATACCGGCGTAGGTATGACCCCGGAGCAGCAACGCGGCCTGTTCAAATCTTTCTCACAGGCAGACTCGTCCACCACCCGACAATATGGGGGCACCGGGTTGGGTCTGGCCATTTCCAAAAAGCTGACAGAGTTGATGCAGGGCGACATCGGGGCCGAAAGTGAGCAAGGTAAAGGAAGTACCTTCTATTTTACCGCCAGCTTTGGCAAGCAAAGCATCCCGAAACTCCCCCGCAAAGCAAGAATGGCCGATCTGGGGCACTTGCGCGTTTTAGTGGTCGATGACAATGCCTGTGCACGCGAGATTCTGGAGAGCATTCTCCTCTCCTTCGGGTTCTCCGTCGCCGTCGCAGCCAATGGGGAGGAGGCATTGGAAATCATCAAATCATGCGACCAAACCCATCCATTCCAGCTAGTCCTGATGGACTGGAAAATGCCCGGTGCCGACGGCATTGCAACAACGCACGCGATCCATGACGATCTGGGTCTCAACACACTCCCCACCGTGATGATGGTCACGGCCTACGGACGGGATGCCGTATCACAGGCCGCCGCCGACGCCAATATCAGTGCCTATCTCACCAAGCCGGTCACCCCTTCGGCATTGCTGGATGCCATCATGCTGTCCTTCGGTCGAACGGTCAATCAGGCCAGCCGCGCCAGCAGTAAGCAATCCGAATTAGACGAAGCGATTAACAAACTTCGCGGAGCACATATTCTGCTGGTAGAAGACAACGAAGTGAATCAGGAACTGGCCATGGAACTGCTCACGCTCAACGGACTGACCGTCGCCATCGCCAACAACGGTGCCGAAGCACTGGAGCAGCTCCGCGATCAGGTATTTGATGGTGTACTGATGGATTGCCAGATGCCGGTGATGGATGGTTACGAAGCCACACGCGCCATTCGTGCACAGGCCAACCTGCAAACGCTACCGGTACTGGCCATGACCGCAAACGCGATGACCGGTGATCGGGAAAAAGCGCTGGAAGCAGGCATGAACGATCACATCGCCAAGCCGATCGACCCCAATACCATGTTTCTGTGTATGGCGCACTGGATAACGCCGCGCCACCCTGCCCCTGCCACGCCCCCTCAGCCATCCACTGAGTCGCCCGTTAACGCCGACAACCTTCCCTTACCCCGAATCAAGGGCGTCGACCTGTCGGCCGGTTTGCACACCACGCAAAACAATATCCCGCTCTATCACAAGCTGTTGAAAAAGTTTGGTGAAAGCCAGGCCACTTTCCCGGACGAATTTGATGCAGCATATCAAAGCGAAGACTACATTAAAGCAGAGCGTCTGGCGCATACACTCAAAGGATTAGCAGGAAATATTGGCGCGCACGCGGTGCAGGCCGCGGCCGCTGAACTGGAATCGATATGCCGTCAGGTCAAAGAACACCCTGCGAACGACCCGCTCCTGAAGCGTGAGCAAATGGCGCAGGTTCAGGCAGCGGAAGCACAGGTGAACGTGCAGCTCTCCCCCCTGCTCGCTGCGCTGAATGCATTCGGCCAGACGCACCACGCGGCCGACACACCGACGTTCGATACACCGGATAAAGATGATGGCCGATTACAGGGCTACCTGAGTGAGCTGCGAACACTGTTGGAAGACAACGATACCGAGGCAGCCGACATCATTGATGCTATTTTTGAATTACCGGGTCATTACGCGCAACAAACCGATTTCAAAGCCCTCGCCCAAGCGGTGGAAGAATACGACTTTGATCGCGCCCTAATGGCCCTGAAAAGGCTACAGAAAGAGAAATAGAGCGTTAAAAATATAAAGAAACATAAAGAGAAAAGAGTCATAAAGAGAAAACATCGCAGCCAGGAGCAGATTGCAATGAGCACAGACAACGAACTCATGCCTGAAGCAGGTTTACCAAGTGACAAGCAAGTCATTCTGGTGGTGGACGATACGCCTGAGAATATTGACGTGCTGCGGGGGACGCTGCGTGAAGACTACAAGGTAAAGGCCGCACTCAATGGCGAAAAAGCGCTCGCACTGGCTTTTGCGGAACCGCATCCTGATCTGATTCTGCTGGATATCATGATGCCCGGACTGGACGGTTATGATGTGTGCAAGGCACTGAAATCAAACCCCTCGACAAGACGTATTCCGGTCATATTTATTACGGCAAAAACCGCTGAAGAAGATGAAGAAAAAGGGCTTTCACTGGGAGCGGTAGACTACATTACCAAACCTATCAGCCCCCCTATTGTCCAGGCGCGAGCCAAAACCCATCTGGCGCTAAGCAACCAAAATCGCTACCTGGAACAAAAAGTGCGCGAACGCACCCGGGAGCTCCACGAAACCCGTCTCGAAATTATTCGTCGACTGGGCCGTGCTGCCGAATTCAAAGACAACGAAACAGGTTTGCATGTTATTCGAATGAGCCACTACTCACGATTGATCGCACAATCGGTATGTACCGATCCCCAATGGGTCGAACTGCTGTTCAATGCGGCCCCCATGCATGACATAGGCAAAATCGGCATCCCTGACCGAATTCTGCTGAAACCGGAGCGCCTGGATCAAGACGAATGGGAGATTATGAAAAAGCATCCTGAATTTGGTGCCAAGATCATTGGTGAGCACCCTTCGGAATTGCTTCGAATGGCGCGGGAGATTGCGCTCACCCACCATGAAAAGTGGGATGGCAGCGGTTATCCCAATCAATTGACAGGCGAGCAAATCCCTTTAGCCAGCCGAATTATTGCGCTGGCAGACGTCTTTGATGCACTGACAACACAACGCCCCTACAAAAAGGCCTGGCCCGTGGATGAGGCGCTCAAATATATCAATGACAAGCGGGGCCAGCATTTTGATCCCGGTCTGGTCGACATTTTGCCGCAGATTTTGCCCGAGATACTTGAAATCAAGCAGCGCTATTCAGAAAACAAACAAGGAACCTGAGATCTCGAAAGCCATCCGGAGACAAAGTCAAAATTTCGTCATTTATTGGATATTTTTAACTGACACCGCTTACTCATTGATTTATACAATCAATAAATATACACCCACGTCATACTTTAGGTTGTGTCGCCTAAAAATATCGCTAGAATGCAGCACTGTACGGGATTAAAAAACAACTCCTCCAACACTCCCTCAGCAGTAAGTGAACAACGTTCTGCCGCCTTTGCGACAGCGCGATACTCATAATAGCGTTCACATATCCAGCAGGTAAGCACACAGACACACCTCGGCATGACGGATGATTTCCGGCACCGGGTTAAATTCGTTTGCAATGTACTTACGCGGTATGACTATGGACGGTAATGGTCACGACACACCGGTGTCCGACAAAACCTTTGCTTCTCAATTTTTTGGCTGGATGGCGCTCTTTGGCATTCTTTTATTAATGTCTCAGGCCATCGACCCGGCTTATATTGACCCGTCACATCAAAAATTTATTTTTCTGATCGGACTGATCGGGGCGTGGCGTTATAGCAATGCGCTCACCCACTATGTGCGGGGCATGTACTTCCTGCACTGGAAATTTCCTCGCATGCGTCGGGCGGTCACCGCAATGGGTGATGCCGCCCTGCCTGAACACATCTATATGGTGGTCACCAGTTTCCGCATTCCGGCCCACACCACCTATAAGGTTTATCGTTCCGTTTTCCGCGAAGTGCAGCGCCTGCCTGTGCCCACGACGGTCGTGGTCTCTATTGTTGAAAAAGGCGATGAGCGTTTTATTAAAGACATCATGAGACAGGAAGTCACCGACCGCACCGACATCAAACTAGTGATTATCCGTGCCCGTGGTACCGGTAAGCGTGATGGCTTAGCCCATGCGTTTCGCGCCTTGTCACGTCAAATGCCGGTTGAAAACTCGGTAGTCGGGGTAGTGGATGGCGACACGATTCTGCTTCCCGGTTGTGTTGAAAATGCCGTCCGCTTTTTTGCCTATTTGCCCACTGTGGGCGGTATTACCACCAACGAATTTTGCGAAGTGGAAGGCGACAAACTGGTCAAGGAATGGCACACCATGCGCTTTGTCCAAAGACACATCAATATGTGTTCGATGGCCTTGTCCAAGCGGGTGCTGACCATGACAGGCCGCTTGTCCTTCTTTCGCGCTCAGGTACTGATCGACCCGGAATTTATCCGCGATGTCGAAGCCGACTACCTGCAACACTGGCGTCTGGGCAAGTTCCAGTTTCTGACCGGTGACGATAAATCCTCCTGGTTCAGCCTCATGCGAGCCGGCTGGGACACCTTTTATGTACCCGACAGCGACACGCTCACGGTGGAACACCCACCCGATAGTAACTTCTTTAAAGCCACCCGCCAGCTGATGTATCGCTGGTACGGAAACTCGCTACGGCAGAATTTTCGCGCGACCAAACTCCTGGGCTGGAAGCGACTGGGTGCCTTCACCATGTATGTGCTCTACGACCAACGCGTGTCTATGTGGACTTGTTTGATGGGACTCACCAGTTCACTGGTGGCTTCGATGATTTACGGAATGGAATTTCTGCTGGTGTATTTTTTCTGGATCGCGCTGTCACGCACGATTGTGACGCTGACTTTTGTATTTTCAGGGCACAAAGTCGATCCGATGTACCCGCTGGTACTGTATTACAACCAGATTGTCGGCTCCGTAATGAAGGTAAAAACACTCTTCAATATGGATAAGCAGAGTTGGACAAGACAAAAGACCACGCTCAGCAACACACGCTCCAGTCTGGATCAGAGGATCAGCCGCTGGAGCGCCAACACCATGCTGTTTTCTGCCACCTCGATTTTTTTGGGGTGCGTGGGCATGTTGATTGCTATGGCTCAATCCTGAGAGATCCCAGCCCGATCCTTCAGGAATAAAACGACAAAACGCATTGTTAAACCAGAAGCAAAGGGCGCCCGGAGAGGCGCCAAACCGTGAGGCAAAACCCATGAAACATCTTCAAGCCGTTGCTCCGCAGATTGTGCACGAAGCCATTGATGAACGTCAGCATGTGCGAGTCAAACTGCCCGCGCAGTTGTTGCTTGATGTTCGCGACACTCAAGTCCTGTGCCAAATTGAAGATTTGTCGTTAGGCGGCATCAGCCTGACCTGTCCGAAGGAACTGACGCAAAACAAAATGTACAACGCCCACCTCTCACTGGTGGTAAAAACCTTTACGTTGAAATTGGATATCACGCTCAAAGTGACGTCTCAGCGTGATCGCACCTTCGGTCTGGTCTTTGTGGATCTGGAAAAGGACAAGCAAGATGTTCTGCGTTTTCTGATCAATAGCTATCTGTCGGGCGAGATAGCCGAAATCGACGGCGTCTTTAACGTGCTACAGCGTGAAAACCACATTAAAGAGCGTAAAAAGAGTTTTGTAGCCAAACGCAGTATCGCCGAGCGTATTCAGGCGATCGCAGGATCAGGTCTGTACTTACTGGCAGGGCTGGGCATCCTTAGCGTTTTACTCTACAAATGCTATCTATTCTTTTTCCGCGTAGAAGCGGTGAATGCCGTGGTGCAAGCCGACAGCTTCGAAATCAGCATGCCGGAAAATGGTCAGGTGCGCTTTCTGATAGAAAAAGGGGCCACTGAAGTACGCACAGGGCAACCCATTGCCAGTGTTTCTACCCAGTTGATGGCAAATTTCAATTCACCTGCTGACCTGCAGGCGCTGGCCAATCTGTCTCAGGCCGATCTACAGACCGTACTGGGTAAATCCCTGATTGAAACCGTCATCACCAGCCCCTGCGACTGTCTGGTTTATTTCCCGAATAAAACCACCGACCGCTATGCCTACAAAACCGAAGCCTTGATGCATTTGATTCCCAAAAATCAACCCATGGAAGTCGAGGCCAGCCTGCCATTCAACAAGCTCAATGAAACGGCATCCATCGAGCGCGTAGTGATCCGCATTTACGGCCAGGAAGACGCCGTGACCGGAACCGTGGTTGATTCGGCGCTGGATGCTGAAAACAATTTACTGAAACTGAAAATTCAGCCAGCCACAGCACTTCCTGCCAGCTTTTATCTGAAACCGGCGGCGGTGGAGTTCTACAAGCGTGTTCCGTTTTTCTCCGCGTTAATCGAAGGGTGAGATCATGAATCGCTGGTTGATTAACTTGTTGCTCAGCAGTCTGATCGCAGTACCCTGCGCTCAGGCGAGTATGGGTCTGCCACAAATACGCTATGCGCTCTATAAAGATCCGCGTGCGCCCGTGGCGGATGATCTGCAAGCGCTGGCACAACAAGGCAATCTGACCGCCACGCTCATGCTGGCCGACTGGTTGGCGGCCAGCCCCGATCCGAAAGACCATGACACCGCTCATGATCTGTATAAAACCGCGTTTGCCGAGGGTACCGGAGAAATTGCCGCGCTCAACGGACTGGCCAAACTGGTCAACCGGAAAGAAAAGGATCGTCTGGATCATCAGGCCTACTTCGCCACCGCATTAACACAGTATGCCCACGACCGTAATTTTGACAGCGTGCACAGCACCCTGGAAAGCTTTCTGATTTATCCTGATCAGGTCGCTCCGGGTGATGTTGAATTATTGATTCGCCTCTACCAACAGGCCTGCACCGAACACTGCCACCCCCATTTGTATCAGGCCCGACTGGAAGAACGCCGTGGCCAGACTGCCGAAGCCGAGGCCAGTTATCAACAAGCCGTCGTTGAAGATTCCCGTAGCGTGGTTTTTTACTTCAACTTTCTTGGCAAGACCGCTCCTGACCAGCAATCCGAACGCTTCAAAGCCTTTGCATCTGCACAAAAAGCCAACGCAGCTCAATTTTCTGCGGAAACACTACATGCGTTCGGCAATACCTTGGTGAGTCTGGCCGAGACACACGATCCTGACGTTATTTTCTGGCTCGACCACGCCATACAAGCAGGCTCGACTATCGCTCGCGTCACCCGGATCAATTACATGCTGAGCATGGAAACCGAGTTCGGCTACGAAGAAACCCTGCAACTGATTGAGCAGGTGAAAGATACTCACCCGCTTCAGGCCCGTGCCTTGCGCGCTTCGGCCCACATGGTGCGATCCTGGCGTAATCTCAATCCGACCCTGGCTTTCGAACTCTTACAGGCCCTCATCACCGAGGGCTATGACGATGCGTATATGCGTCTGGGCGTGTTGTACAGCATGGGTGGACTGGATGAATCCGATCAATTTAAAGCCATCGAAACTTACCGAATGATGGCCCATAAGGGTTACGGCCCGGCATTTTACCGCATCGGCATGATTTATGAGTCGGGGCGCAGTATTTGCCAGAACCGCCCGATGGCCTGGGCCTATGCCGAGGTCGCCCTGACCCTGGGTCAGGCCAACGCCGCCAAACTAAAAGCCCGCATCGAGCCGGCCATGAGTGCCGACGAACGAGCGCTGGCTGTTCAAACCACGGACACCCTTTTCAACGAATATGGACTTTCCAGGTAATCCCATGATGTTCAAACAAAACTCAGCCACCTTAGCCCTCCGCCGTGGAGGCGCGCTTGCCGGTTACCTTGGCGCGCTGATCCTGCTGTCCGGCGGCCCTGAAACTCTCCTGGCGGCTCCGGCGGTCGCTCAGGAAAGCGGCTACGAATTTGATCAGAAATTGTCGTTACAGGCCGGTTATGGTCCGGAAGGATCACTTATAGGTCAATCCCATGAAGCCTTTATGGGCCTGCGTTACGAGCCGACACTGCGTACCTATTGGCCACAGCGGGAATGGTCGCAATGGCAAACCTTTGTGCGTTTGTGGCTCAATTACAATACCAGCGACGCCAGCAATCCGGCCTTTGAAAATGCCGGGCCACAGATCGAAGGCTTCAGCGCCGAAGCGCGGGAATTCTATCTTAAACGCAATCTGATCAATGATGACCCCCGCCTCTCGGCCACGCTGGGCAGACAACGGTTTTCAGACCATTTCGGCGTCTGGTGGGATGACAGCATTGAGTCACTTCGCGTGTCATTTCAGGATACCGACCAAACTGCCTTTATTGCGTTGGCGGAACACTTTTCCACCTACAACAGCGACGATATCCACCTCGCCGAGCAAGACAAGAAAATCCTGTATCTGTTAGCCGATTACAGCCAGCAGTGGCAGCAAAATCATTGGGCCGGACTGCGCGGACTTTACGAATACGACCATTCCGACGACGCACAGATGGCGCTGCCCGCCAGTGTCACTGGTTCGCAGGCACAACAAACCACTTTTGATACGTCAGGATTCCGGGTGGGGTTCTATGCCCATGGTGACACACAGGCGCCTAAGGGGGGAACGGACTACCACGTGGAAACCCTGTATTTGCAACAACGCCGGGTGAGTCCACAACGCTCGCCAGATCACCGGGAAGGCTGGGCCGTTATCGGAGAGGTAGGCCAGACCTGGAACACGCTCGCGCTTCAACCTCGGGTGGCATTACGTACAGGCATCACAGATAAGCCCAGTGACGCCCGTGATGGCTTCTATCTTAACCGCCTTCAGTCCGATCGGGTTTCCAACCCATCAAGCTACACCACCGGACTGGCGGGTTCCTTCGTAACAGTGGATCTGCGAAACCTGTTTTTTTATGGCGTGATTCTGGAAACCCATCCCGACGAACGCCAGCAACTGGATATCCGACTGTTCGATCTTTATAGCCGCAACGACAATCTGGCCCCCGCCATCAATATGACGTCGCCCACGCTCCATCCGGATCACTCGATCGGACAGGTGCTGGATATCAGTCACTACTGGAAGGCATTTCCGTGGGCCGTACAGGGTAAACAGCTAAACATGAACCTGCTTTCCAACCTGAGCTATTTTGTGGCGGGAGACGCCAGCCAAGCGGCAGGTGATGACATTCAGGTCACGATGGGACTGGATTTGCGTTATTAAACGAGACTAACAGGGATATTTGTCGCATGGTTTTTACCTCTAACGTTTTTGTCTTCCTCTATCTGCCTTTGTTCCTGCTGTGCTACTACGGGCTGCCGGAACGCTGGCGTTCACATGTGATTGTGGCAGGCAGCTATCTGTTTTATGCCTGGTGGCGCCCCGACTTTCTTTTATTGTTTGTCGGTATTACCTACTGGAACTATCAATTCGGTAAACATATACACGCCTGTCTGGATCATGCCCCACAAAAGGCCTGGCGATTACTGGTGGTCGGCGTGGTGGGTAATCTGCTGACGCTCGGCTATTTCAAGTACGCCAATTTCGGCGTGGAAGTGATTGCCAACGCATTAAAACCCCTCGGTATCGAAACCTTCACGCTGGAACACATCATTCTTCCGTTGGGTATTTCTTTTTATGTGTTTCAGGCACTGAGCTATATCGTCGATATTTATCGCCGGGAAGCCGAACCCGCCAAAAACTTTACCGATTTTGCCGCCTTTGTTGCCCTGTTTCCTCAGCTCATTGCCGGCCCGATTTTGCGTTACAGCCTGATCGACCAACAACTGAAGCAACGCACACACTCCTGGGCCTTGTTTTCGCTGGGATGCTGTCGCTTCATGCTCGGCTTTGTCAAAAAAGTGCTGATTGCCGATTCCATTGCCCCGCTGAGTAATGCCTTTCTCGCACATCCCGAACTTCCCTTCGTGGATGCCTGGTTTGGCGTCTTCGCGTCTTTGATGCAGTTGTACTTTGATTTCTCCGGCTATAGCGACATGGCCATTGGTCTGGGCATGATAATGGGCTTCCGCTTTGCCGAAAACTTCAATCAACCCTTTATGTGCATGAGTCTGACCGAGTTCTGGCGTCGCTGGCACCTCACACTGGCCGACTTCCTCAAGGACTATGTGTATGTGCCGCTCGCCAAGGCCGGTGTGAATGGCAGTACCGCCCTGTTTCTCACCATGTTGTTATCGGGCTTCTGGCACGGTGCCAGCTTTGCGTTTATCTGCTTCGGCCTGTTCTTCGCCATTATCATGGTTATCGAACGCAAGTTTGGCTGGGCCACCCATTTGGGCACGCCCTACCAGTTACATCGCAACCTGATCGCCATGACGCTGGTGCTCTGCATCATGCCCATGTTCATTACGGGCAATCTGGCGCATTCGATTGATATCTACACCGGCATGTTCGGCTTCCGTAGTCTCGGGTCACTGGATTACTACATCCTCAGCACCTCCAAAATGACACTGGCCTTCGTCGTACTCGGTTTTATCTGGATTGTCATTGCCGGCATGATCAATCGCCGTTTTTACGCGCAGCATGCTACGCAGAAAAAGGCTGCTGCGCCCACGCAAACCAGTGAGTTGACCTATTTCATGCAAAGCGTGCGAGGAACCGGTGCCGTCTTCCTCTGGATGGGCTTCGGCGTCGCCGTCACGCGATTGGCTGCAAACTCGTTTTCACCTTTTCTGTATTTCCAGTTTTAAGCGCGAGGTTCATTTATGTTTCCCGTCATGACCACCGCCAGTCGAAAGAACGGAATCCTGTTTATCCTGTTACTGGCCGCCATGTTGATTTACTCGTTGCCACGACTGGTGTCTTTTGCCAGTCACGAGCAGCAGGCACTGGCCCTATATCAAAGTGGCGAACTGTCTCGAAAATTCGAGCAACGCTACGACAGCCAGTTTTTTATTCGTGACGCCGCGATTGAAGCCTGGGCCACGCTACAGTATCTGCTGTTTAAAGAAGGTGCGCCGGGCGTGGTGGTCGGCCGTGACGGCTGGCTCTTTACCAATGAAGAGTATCTGGTGCCCGCCAATTACGCGACGGTACTGCAAGGCCACATGGCGCATGTGACCCGCGTACAGGCGCAATTGCAAGCGCAAGGCAAACAACTCATCCTGCTACCGGTACCCATGAAGCTGGATATTTACGCCGAGCATTCTGAACGCCAGATTCCGGAGCGGGTGTCACAAGTCTACGATGATTTTCTACAGCAACTGCAGTCCGAAGGCATCGCCGTGGCCCCTATCCGGTCTGCCTTTCTGGCGCAAGCTCCGTCGGAAAAACTGTATCTCAGCCATGACACGCACTGGACTCCCGCCGGTGCACAACTGGCTGCTACCACCTTTGCCGCGGCATTTCCCGAGTTAAAGGGCACCACGGCGTATCAGTCTCACCCACGAGGTGAAAAGGAACTGGCGGGCGATCTGACCCATTTCCTCAAAGTCCATCCGCAGGCAGCACCTGAGATATTTACCCCGGATGTGATTCCCCTGTTTGAAACACTTAAGACGAGTAACTCACTGGACGACGGTGCATTGTTTGGCGAGGCGGCCGAATCTATCGCGCTGGTTGGCTCCAGCTACACCAAAATCGACGATTGGAATTTCGCAGGCTTTATGAAAGAAGCGCTGCAACAGGATCTGGTTGTCAAAGCGGTAGAAGCCAAAGGCCCGTTTCAGGCCATGGAAGACTTTCTGGCCAGCCCACTGCTGACAAATGCCGACATTCAAACCGTGGTTTGGGAGTTCCCTGTGCGCGTATTGCTCACGCAAGACTCCACCGTACCAGGCTGGCAGAAGCAGCTGGATGATCTGTTTTAAGCCATACCAAAACCGTGCATTGACTATTCATCACTACGATTTTTTAGGAAACCAAACTATGTCTCGTTTTTTTAATCTTATCCCCCATCACCCCATCGTTGGCACTTGCGTGACTCTGCTGCTGGCCATCAACGGCTCCGCCGCGCTGGCCGCCGACGGCAACGGCGCCCTGTACGATGCCCAGGCACCGGCAGACGCGGCTTTCATCCGTGTACTGAATCTCGACAACACCGCAGCAGACGTACTCGTCAGCGGAAAAAGCGCCAGCCAGAAAATCAGTGCCGGACAACTGGGGGGCTACCTGTTTGTTGATGCAGGCGCACATCAGGTCACGGTTAACAGCGCAACAACCCAACTGGACGTAGGAAAAAGCAGCGCCAAGACGCTGATTTTCAATCACAACGGACTGACGTCACTTGATGACACCTACTCAGACGACAGCAAAAAGGCGCTGGTCGCATTTTATAACCTGACCCAACAGCCTCTGACGCTGAAAACGCTGGACGGCAAACATGCCATCGTTGCAGACATCGGTCCGATGAGCAATGGCGCACGGAAGGTTAACGAACTCAAAATAGCCTTTGCCGCTTATCAGGGAGATCAACAAATCGCCGTATTCGACGAAACTTTTCTGAAAAAAGGCCGGTCATACAGCTTTCTTGCCATCGAAACCCAGGGACAAGTAAAAGCGCTAAGCGTGGCCAATAGCGTAGACAGCATTGAGTAATCCAGACGAGTCAGCGATCAGGTAATCATTATGAAACGGTTTCTTTTCCTGCTCATCCTTGTGCAGGCCGCCTCCTGGGGACATGCCGATGGTATGGCGCCCGCGGGCGAACAACCCTGCCTCGACTGCCTGGTGTGCGAGGCACTCAAAGATGACGAGCCTTATGCCGAAGGGGCCATGAAGTCGGTTCGGCATATCACTCCGGGAAAAGATCACTGGCTATTCCGTTCCGATGTGGATCTGAGCACGCACTTCGGTATTCCTGAAGCCATGACGCCCTGGTACAAACGACTCATGGATGCGTTTCACCAGCAACACATCGAGGTGGTATTCGCTGTACAGCCCACCCGGGGCATGATGCATCGAGACAAAATAAGGGAAGATGCCTCCTACGGGTTTGACTACCCGACAGGATTACGCAATTTGCAGCATTTTCTGGGACAACTGCGTACCGGGGGTGCCATCGTGCCCGACATTATTCCGCTCGTGAAGCAGCCTCCACAAAGCGAATATTTCTTCCGTCGAGATCACCACTGGACCCCCGCAGGCGCGCAGGCCACCGCACGTATCGTCGCAGACACGCTCAAAACGTTGCCGGTCTATACGCAACTGGAAAAAAAGAACTACTTTACCGAGAAAAGCCTGATTTTGCCTAAAGACGGCACCATGAACCGGGCATTGCGGAAAATTTGTGGCAACAACTACGGCTTTCAATATGTACAGGGTTTCCAGACGGTGCCCGAGAACAGTGGCGCCGATGCCCTGTTTGCCGACGAAGCCACTCCCGAAGTTGTGCTGGTCGGCACCAGTAATTCCGCCAACCGCGACGATGAAACCAAAAACTACAATTTTGAGGGCTATCTCAAAGAATATCTCAGCGTCGATATTCTTAACTATGCTTTACCGGGAGCTGGTCAGGACGGCGCACTTATACAATATCTGCATTCCGACGATTACGATGCGCAGCACCCGCCCAAATTACTGATCTGGGAACTACCTGCCAACTTCCAGCTGGAAAGCGAATTAACGTACCGACAACTGCTGCCGGCGTTGGCCGGAGGATGCAAAGGACGTGAACCCTTGCTCACCGCTACCCGGACAATTAATCAGATGGCGGTGCATGAACGTCTGGAAATCCTCAGCAACACGGGCCACCAACGTCGTACCCTGCCCGCCGGACAAGGCTTTATTGATCTGCGGTTGTCCGACCGCAATATCAAGGATTTCTACCTGATCGTGTATTACGACAATGGGCTCAGAGACAAAGTCTGGTATCGCCGGGAAGCCGTAGTCGACGGTGGCCAGTACTATCTGGAGCTAAGTCACGACCCCAAATTCAAAGGGGCCAACCCCATTTCGGTATTCATCGAGCCCACCGAAGCCGTCGAAACCGCCACCACACTTGAGGCCCGCTTATGTATCTGATGACGACCCGACGCCGACTCACCCGACTGGCATTGCTCAGCACACTCGTTCTGCCCCTGACGGTACAGGCCGATGCCGCGCCCCTCTCGTGCCCGAAAACGCCGCTGGCCCCTTACACCGGCCCGTTGAATATCGATAGCCGCTACGATCAGACCGATGCAACCAAATCGACGCTTAGCGACAGCCAGTCTGATGAATCAAAAGCCATTCATGCACACATTAGCGAATACGGAAAAATGTTGGTGGCTTTTTCAGACTACTACGTTAAAGCCAACACGCCCGCCAAAAAGGAGATGGCCCTGCTCTGTACGGAAGAATGGCTGACCCCCTGGGCCCAGGCGCACGCACTGGAAACAGACGAAGCCACCAAAACCGGCATTGCCATGCGTAAATGGACGCTGGCCGGCATGGCGGCGGTCATCATCAAACTGCAGACCCTGAGTGAAGGCAACTTTGTACTCAACCACTCCCAGCGGGTCTGGCTCAATACGCTCGCTGGCAAAGTCATTCAGAATTACAGCCCTCGTATGGCACCTGATTTTGCCTGGTTCAACAATCATGACTATTGGGCCGCCTGGGCGGTTGCCGCTACCGGCTTGGCCTTGGGCCAACAGGACAACCTCGACTGGAGCATGGCCATACTGCGCCGCGGTTTGAGCCAAATTACACCGGTCACATTAGCAGACCAACCCAAGGTTGCCTTTGGCTATCTGCCGAATGAAGTCGGCCGTGCATCGCTGGCCACCAATTACAGCCATTACGCACTTGCCCCGCTGGTCATGCTCGCACACACGGCCCGACAAACGGGTCACCCGCTTTCCGCCGATGAAGAACAGCGCCTGTTTTCACTGGTGAATTTTACCGTTTGGCTGACACTGTATCCGGAGCAAACCGCGCCCTTGATCACTGAATCCCAGAAAGCCATTCCGGCACAACGTATGGCCTGGCTGATTCCATTTTTGCAGATGTATCCCAATCATGCGCTGGCCCGACAGCTTTATACGCACTTCGACGGAGAGGTCGACGGCTTTTCGCAATTGGGCGGGTTGATCCAGCCGCTCTATCCGTGGAACAAATAGCGCAACATCTTTTGAACAAATAGCACCCAACCCTTTGGACAAAGAGCACCACACCACGGACAAGAGGTCCGTTGATTTCTCGGAGTAGATAGCTGTTATGACTGCCAACACCCTGTTCAAAAGCCTGTGCTGGTTCGCGCTCAGTCTGGTTTCTGTGGCCCATCCCGTGCAAGCGCTTTCACTTCAGGTGCCGCAAGTCACGGTATTATCCGGCCAGGAAGACCCGTTGGCAGGGCAGGCCCCGCTCCTCTCGGCACTCGCGAAGTGCTGTACGGAAGCCCGGCTGAAACAACCGCTGAGCCACACGCTCACTTCAAAAAAAGTCGCGCAGGTGGGCCTGATGAGCCTGTTCTCCGGCCAGAGTGACGGCTGGTATTTTGAGCCCATCACGAATAACGGCCTGTTCCGCCTGATGGCCGACTACCAGCCCTCACACCCCAAAGCCATTACTCTGGATGCCGGCGTAACCGAACTGGGCGCACTCACCAAACAACTCAATGATGACAACCTTCTGCGCCCCTTCAAGGATGGCTACCTGCTGAGCTATCCCTTGGTCATTCAGCCCGGAGCCACGCTCCTGATCGACCACACAACACTATATCTGGCCACCCATGCCGGCACGGTAATAATTAACCGGGGCGAACTCTCGCTATTGCACAGTCAACTCAGTAGCTGGCGCGACAAGTCGTTCAGTCTCAGCCTGCCGCACTTTAAACCATTTATCGTGAGCTGGAGCGACAGCCAGACAAGGATAGATCATTCCCGCCTGATGAATCTGGGCTACGAGGGCCATCTCACTCACGGACTGACACTGCTCCGGCATCCAACCCAGCCCGAAGGTTCGACGGCTTATCTGGAAAGCAGTCATAGTGAATTCAGCCAGATGGACACCGCCATCACGGCGCAAAACGCGATATTGACGATCAGCGAAAGCACGTTCCACGACCTGCACCGCTACGGATTGGATTTGCAGCAAGTCACTCTGCTTTTCCAGCAAAACCATGTGGAAAATATCAAGCTGCAGTCGGGGATGCGGATACAAGGACACAGTGCAGCCATACTTCGCGACAATCTGTTCGACCGCACAGGTAAGGCCGGCATCGAATTACACCAGGCCGACGGCTATTTCGATATCGACCACAATCTCGTCGGCCATGCCCAAAGCGATGGACTGTCTGTCCGGGATAACGAAAAGCCGACCGGCGCATTGCGAATCAGGGGCAACCTGTTTGCAAATAGTGCTCGCAGCGGGGTAGTCATGGATTCCGCTCTAAATGCATTTATTACCGGAAACCGCTTTACCGGTAATGCCGCCTATGCCATCCAGCTGGATCAACACTCGTTGACACAAGGGCACAGCGTAATATTGAACAATACCTTTTTCGATTCCGGAGAAGCCGCTATCACCGCCAAAAATATCCGTTCCCTGTTGCTGGGTAACAATCAATGGAATTTACCCCCCGGCAACCACGCCGTATTCAGTGGTGATCTGCAGGCCTTGCAAGGGACGCTAATGAAGGCACTGATGGATGAAAACACTCTGCTGAAAGTCAGCCAGAGCCCATAGCTGGATATAATCCATACTCTGAAAAAGTTTGCTCAGTAAGCAAAAGCATTCCGTCAATTTCATCATTTTCATTGAAGTTTTGGTTAGGGCGGTTGACGTTTGCCGCCATCACACGGTATCGAGGGGCGTCCTCGCCCCGATAGCCGAGCCACATTAGCCGATAACGATCCGATCAAAATGAAGAAGGGTCAATGAGCTGTACTGCATCATACGCCTAATTTCCAAAAAGAGCCTATTTGCGCTCACCGCTTGTAACTGCCGCTTTACCCTTCTACTGTCCAGTTCATATCTGGTCTCAGTGTGTTTTGATCGACTACCACGGGATGAGCATCAACGACTTTTAACCATTGTCTCAGCTTTAATAGTACATTTGCAGGCTCAATAGCGTTTGGGAATAGCCTTGAATGCTTTTTAGGCTGTTCCAAGTGCAACACTACCCTTAGCGTATTTTTCCTCAGAGCATTCCGTGCGAATTGCTTTTCATCTGCACTATTAGCGTAGCATTTAGCCGCAATCAATCCGGTCAGTGTATCTCTTACTTTCAAAGCCACCTCTTCTCCCAAGTCGATGGGCTTTGTACGCGCATTGTGTCGGTAATCTTTGACTTCTATCAACCATGTTTGCTGGTTATCAATATGAACAATATCAATAGCTTTTGTACCGCCAAAAGCAGAATTGAACTGGTTACGGTAAAAAGACCACTCATCATATTTACTTGACTGGCAATTTTCAGGAAAAGTGAACGCTAAGCGCCCTTCAATAATCCGATTATTCATGGCGTCCTCCAGATGACATAAAACGTTCTGACTGATCCAAGTCTTCATCCAGGAGCACAAGAGTGCGTAGCTCATCAATTGATGACCCCTGCTCAACTTCGACACCATTCTCACCGGCAACTAAAGAGAAATAACGCTGTGGAATTCTTTTAAAGGCATTTTCCTGTGATAAAACCTCCAGCTCACGCAGTAAAAACAATGAATGACTGGCAATAAACACTTGAATACCGCTGTTGCATAAATGCAAAATAACACGAGCTACCAGTTTAATTAGTTTTGGATTTAAATTAGTTTCAGGTTCATCCCAAAACAAGTAGCCTTTATCCAGTAATGATCCAGTAGCGATCAAACGTACCACCATGGCAAGTTTACGCAAGCCTTCTGCAACCAGAGGCATTTCCATTTTTCCTTGGCCAACAAGCGACAAATAAAAGCGACCATTGGTATCTAATATAACTTTTCCTCCCATCGCATCCTCAAGCGGCTTTAATAAATCGGCAGCTTTTTTTTCTCTAGGCCCCTTTAGTGCTGGAGCCCCGAGCAAAATGCAGGTATCCCTATAGGTTTCATCGAATTCGAGATAGTGATTGTCATATATCGAAACAAAGCCAGGATACAAGGTTAGAAGCTCTCTTGTGGGTAAAAATACAGGAGCCTTCGGTTGCCACGCACAACTTAAAAAATCAACCTGCACCTCTGATTTACTTGAAGTGGCGAATCCTATTGCAAAATCAAGTTTGGACTCATCAAATTCCAGAGACAATTCGCAGCGCTCGCGCCCCTGCTTTCGTCGAGCCAAGCGGCCTAATGCTTCAGGACGAAACACATTAACCAACTTTTCGGCGTATGTTTTTTGCATTGCTGTTTTCGTGGGGTCGCCTGCGCCAGGCTTACGACCTTCCTCAGCACTGGCGGCTATAAGCGAATATGCTGCTTTCAACACATGCGATTTTCCACAACCATTTTCGCCGATAATGACATTTAAACCCGCCGAAAAGACAAGATCAGATTCTTGAAAGACCGTTAAGTTTTTTACTATCATTCTCTTGAGCATATCAGCCCCCTAATAATCCAATCCAAGATAACAAAATATATTTACAAGACAGGACGGCCCTGGTTCAGCGCCCCGGCACTGAATAACCGGCTAACGAAAGACGTCCCACCAGAAAAAACCTTAAACCGCCACACTTATCCGCTTAAAGCTCAACCCGGATGGGGCAACGGATAAGCAACAACGCCATTAAAAGATCCGCGATTGATCGCGGTTGCAATATCTTCGCTGACCACAATGGTCGACACAAAGGGTCTTAAACGAAAGATGTTGCTATGACCCGTTTTTGATTCATCAACAACCAGTTTAGACGGATCATCAATAACGGCGGGAGAGTCAGAGTGAGCAATATCTTCGCAATCAAATGATTTTGTGATGTTAACAAAGCAGTAGTTTGTGGTCAGGGGTTCGTCGTTAAATGAATTATCAAGCCTAACCGGAAAGGTTTGTATCTCTTCTCGCTGACCAATGGCCTTCAGGAGGCGTTCAGACATAAGAGAATCGTGTTCATAATAATCAAGCATCCGCTGATTAAGATTTAACGCCTCCGGCGCGCCTTCATAATCCGGATCATATTGATCATAACCATAGTCTTCACCCGCCTGGACTGAAAAAACAATCGCGTCATTTCCAAGCATTGCTTCATCAAGCCCTGCACCGGACTTTGGATTCAGCTCACGATGCGATTGACGGCTAAGCATCACATTTTCGCCGTTATCTTTTGCAAAGAGATAATAATATTGCATGACTCAGTCATTCTCCCTGAACCAGCCTAGCCTTCACCCACCGCTGCGACAGACTCATCATCGTCAAGAAAGAAATCAGGGAAGTATTGTTTACCCATCCGCTGGTTATAGGCGCTGAGGTTTTTGCATTTATACAGATAATCTTTCAGCGGACTGCGAAGCGGTACATTGAGAATATTACAGGTGAGCGCAAACAGCGTGGCATCAACCGTGGTGGGGTGTCCGCCCATGAGGTAAGGCTTATCGCCCAGAAAATCAGCCACGGCCTTCAGGTCTTGCAGCCCGAATTCATAAATGTCTTCCTTGCTGTGCCTGCCCATGCCCTGACTGTTCAGGTCAGACTGCATTTTCTTCTGGATCATATTCGGCACCAGCGTCTTAACCAGTGGCGGCATATGGCCAAAAAACTCCTGGCGGACTTTGCTCCAGTTATCATCAATCCAGCGATTGTAAATCACCACCCAGTAAAGGTGTTCTTCGAGCATTTTTCCGAACGCGTGGGCGATGGCTTTTTCCTGCTGCGACAGCGAGGCATCCAGATTAATGTCATAAGTCTTGGCCAGATGGCGCACGATCAGAGAGGAATCGGCAACGAGTTCATTCTGATCTTTGATAAACGGCAGTTTACCTTTGGGCGCTTTACGGGGATCAGCCACTTCCCGCATTTCGTATTTGATCTCTGCCATTCGCAACCAGGTTTCGACTTTCAGGCAAAAGGGGCTCATGTTGGGAATGCCCATCAGGCGTGGGAACTGATACAGGGTGATCATGATGCAAGGCCTTGGCTAATCGTTGACTCAGTGACAGGGTCACTGCCGGTATAACGCCGCTCTTTACAGCGCGCTAAAGCAGAGTTTAGATGATTCATTACAGATGTTACAGATTTTGCCCGGAATAGCGCGCTAATCGGCGTAGATGCGTTCGCCTTGTGCATTAATCAACAACCAGGGCAACGCCAGCGAGTCCAGCCATGCGGGTGCGGCCGCGCCTTTGAGCATCGCGACAGTAGTGGCTGATCCGGCAATCAGACAGCTGGGGCCGACCACGGTCACGCCGGCAATGTCGGAAACCACCGGATAACCCGTTTGAGGATGCAATATATGACAATAACGCCGGCCTTCCACCAGCATATAGCGTTCGTAGTCACCACTGGAGGCAATTCCGCCATGTGCCAGAGGAATACTCGCAACAGCTGATTGGGTTTGCCTTGGATGACGAATACCAATCATCCACGGAGAACCATCAGGATGCGGCCCGACCACCGCAATGTCTCCGCCCAATTCAACCAGCCCATGCTGAATACCGGAGTTTCGGCATTGTGTCGCCGCACAGTCGGCAGCATATTCCTTACCCAAACCGCCAAAATCCAGTTCCATATCAGGAAGCCCAAAATAAAGCAGGGGGCGTTGCCAGCGTAATTTATCCCAGCCAGTGGCGGCAAGTGTTCGCGCTAACAACCCGGAATCCGGTAAATGGCCCGACTTAAAGTCCCATGCACGGCGCAACACGCCGGAAGTGACGTCAAATACCCCGTCACTCTGCTCCCAGACAGCCTGAGCATAATCCAGCAGTGCTGCCGTTTCGTCATCGACCGCCACCCCCCATCCAGCGTGGGCCTGAGTATTGATGACAGACAACACAGAGTCCGGACGATAACGTGAATACTTTTGCTCTATCCGCCGCACTTCTGCCTCTGCCCGGAATGCCGCCTGTTGACCGGCATCCTCACTGGGTGCATACAGGCGCACCGTACAAGGTCCGCCCATGGCATGAAAACGATAAGTGACGAGTGACAGCTTAATAAAGGTACTCCATACCGACGGTTAATAACGTAAAGTTTATCAGGCCGGGATTTTCAACATCGACACCCCCCAGCGCAAAATCACCATCACTATAATAGCGTTCCCCACTCACTCGCAAACGCCAGTTCGGGCCACTGGCTACGGCCGCCAAACCCAACGTGATGGCGCCATAGGGTGACAGGCGATAATCGGATGATTGCTCGCCCGCTATCCCCGAAACATCAAAGGGCACATAAAAATCAGCCTGACTTTGCGTGTAATAGCGCAGCGACGGAGTAATTCTCAGCGAATCATCCAGATTCTGGTGCCATTCCATACCCAAGGTGTGTGAAAGAATTCCCCAGTCATCGGAATACAAACGATAGTCCAGATGCAGCGCCGCATTGCTATCGGCCATCCAGCGACGATAGCGAGTATTCCAGGCAAACCCGAGGCGGCTATCCGGCCGCACATCATTGCTACGATAGGGGTCGGACAGATACCCATCGTGCATAGTCACTGTCAACGAGGTTTGAATGACCGACACTGCATTAATCACCTGTGCCCCCCCGATAAATCCGGTGACACTGGTTTTGTCTTCAGACGTGGGTCTAACCGTACCACTTTGCTGAGTCGGCTCAATCGTATCGCTTGAAAAGCCCACGCCCCCGGAGAGGGTCGTGCTTTTGTTGTTGAAGTGCTTTTCTCCTTCTACCCCCAGGTTGACCGCGTTGTAATCATCTTCTGTCGAGTATCCCAGACTGGCAGAGGCATTACCTTCGGGAAAATAGCGCGTTGCTTTGACATTCAAGTCCATGCGGGTATCTTCGATACTGGCTCCGCTCATGACCAACAATGGCTTGCCATCGGCCCCTTTGGTTACGCCCATGGGAGACGCACCGCTCATACCTTCGTAATCGAAGGTAGCCAACAGACTGTAATCTTCATTGACCGGACCTAACCAGCGGAACTGATGTGTACCTATGTCATAACGCGATTTACTGCCCGTAGCCACCGCCGATTCCGGCGCCCGATCTTCCTGATACTGCGAATAGTGGTAGCCAATTTCATTGCGTTCCGGCGGTGCATCGGCCTGTACTTGAGCACTAATGCCGGGCAATGCCATCGCAGCGGCAGTGAGCGCCTGTAACCGGGACGATTTCGTCTGTTTCATGAGTGAGTTCCTTATTCCCTGATCAGTTACAACCACAGCCGCCACCACCTGCGCTTGCAGCGCCGGACGAAGCTTCTTTACTAAAATAGATATGCTGCCTCAAGGCCGCATGCATGGGATCAGGCTCCCAGGCCATCTCGGGTCGTGCCAGCGAGCCCCGTTCCCAGGCAGGCACCTCCTCCAGCACCGACATATCGGCACACGCTCCCAAAAATACCGGAAGTATCAGCGTGATCATCCCTAATTTAACTTTCATTCGCCGCCCCCTGTGTTGAGGTTTTATCGCTACCCGAGACCGTCGGCGCTTCCAGTAGTGCCTCAACCGACTTGCGTATTTTTTCGATATCGCTCTTTCTGAACCCAGTGTGCGAAGACCGTATCACGCCCTGCTGGTCGATCAGAAACGAACTGGGCATCCCCATCAGCTGATACTGTCGCGGCGTCAGTTTTTGCTGATCAACCAGCACGGTATAACTCACGGGAAATTGCTTGAGAAATGCCAGCCCTTCTTCCGGCGTTTCATCCAGATTAATGGCAATCACTTCAAATTTGTCGGCACCGACTTCTTGACGCAATTGATCCAGCATCGGCAGTGATTGCCGGCAAGGACCACACCAGGAGGCCCAGAAATCGAGATAGACCACCTTGCCGCGATAATCTTCCATCGATACCTCACCGCCGCCATAGATGCTGGGAAGAGAAAATCCGGGCGCGACGGCTGATGTCTCCGCATAAGAAGGCGCAACGGTTCCCACCATTAACAACCCGGTGAGTAGAAGTTCAGTCATTGCACGCATAAATCACCTCACTATTCAGGAATGTTGCTCTCATGGCGTTAACTCAACAGGGGCAGTTCATCTACCGCCACGGGATAACGCTGATCAATTTCAGTTCCGGCCAGACCTGCCAGCCGACGCAAGGATTTGTGAATATGAGCAGGCGTAATGATGACGCCTGAAGTATCCGGTTGTAAGGTTTGTGCATTAACCGGCATGGCGGTATACAGCGCAGAGGTCTGGCCAATCACCCGATTGCCACGAATCCCCGCCCCCATCAGCATTACACTGGTCACGTTCCAGTGATCCTTACCCCGATTGGCATTGTAAAAAGGAGTGCGGCCAAAGTCGGACCCGATCACCACCGTCGTTTGATCGGCCACCCCCTGACGTTCCAGCTCAGTCCACAGATGATCAATGCCATCCAGCAAGGTATTCAGGCTATTGGAATGTGACTGGTCATGATTGCCATGCGTATCAAACCCACCCACATTGAGATTGGCCGACACCGCCAGACCGGCAGAAAAGGCCGCTGCCGCCATTTCTGCCTGTCCACGTAAACCGTTTGAAATACGGGAAGGCAGTTTGGCCACTATTTCCTGCAGATTACCGTCGCCGGTGCGTGCACTAAGCAACTCCTGGATTTTCTGACGACGTTTCAGCAACACCTCATCATCACGCAACTGCCTGAGCCGGTTTGCCTGGCTTTGCGCGACACGAGCGTAGATATCATCCTCAAAATAACGTTCGGTGTTACCCGGGCTGGGTTCATTCGGATAGGCCAATTTACTGAAACTGCCGCTGCCAGACACGCGGGAGGCGCTGACAAGTCCATCCGTAAAGTCATAACCCCCATTACTGATATAGGCCATGGGTTTGGTGGCCCCCGCCGAAGCCGCGACCATGGCTGCAAAACTCGGATGACCCATATCGCTTTTACCACTCCAGGTAAAACGGTTGCCGACCGTATGGCTGTTAGTCTGGGTGTCCACCCCGTTAATCACAAGTAATCGCCCGGCATGGCGCGAAAAGAAGCTCTCAAACATGTCGGTGGCTGGTGCCGTAATGGTACTGGGGTAAGGCGCGTAGCGCAGGCCTCCGGTGGTACGAATATCGGCCGCACTGAAATTATTGACCGGCCCGCGACCGTCACTGCGTTCGACGTTGCCTTTGGGATCACACAAGCTGGTGGGGTCCCACCCTCCACCAGCATTCACCATCACCCAAAAGCGATTGGGATCTGCCGCAGCACGTGCCTGTAGTGAAATGGACGGTAAACATAGTGCCAGTCCGGATGCCGCGAATGCTTTGAATAAGTCTCTGCGTTTCATCTTAAATTCTCCCCTCTTATCCATGTCTTTCGCGGCTTATTCATACAGGAACTGGTAATCTGCGAGCAGATAGGCCATCACGCCCATCCAGGCCCGGATGGCGTAACTGGTGTCTTCTCTGATTTGCTGGTCTTCAGGTAATTTTTCCTGAGTCAGCGGATTTTCTGTGACATCGCAACGATAATTCAGATTGCGATATTGCCACTTCTTGGTAGCAATCAGTGGCTGTCCATCGCGCCAGATGGCTTCGAACAAAGCATAGGTCGCATCTACTTTAGGGTCGCTGTCTTCCAGCTTTTCTCCCAGCATGACCCAGTGCAGGTGACGAATGTTCGCGCGAATATTGCTGATCGCCGAGCTGATCGCCTGTCCATCGCTGTTATAGGGCACCGTATCTTTGGCCACAAGAGGAAAGAGCTTGCGCTGCGCGGCCGGCAGGAAGAAGTCCTTCGCGGTCACTTCACAGGCCATTTCATTGGCCATGCGTAGCTGCAACGAGGCCATCAAGCCGTTGGGATGGGTCACGCGCTTTTCAACGGTATCCGAATCAATACCGCCATAGAGTTGATTAAACTCGCCTCGCTCTTTATCAAAATGGCTATAGCTTGCCCAGGAATATTTCCAGGTATAGCCCGTCACGGCTTTCAGTTTACGATCCAGCATTTCAGGCGTTAACAGTCGTGCGCTGCCAACCACACTGGCCGATGCGCCCGAGGCCGACTTGGCCCGGTAATAGGGGCTCAGGAGAATACCCTTGACGACCGTTTTGAAGTTATAGCCCGATTCGATGAATTCCTTTTCAATATTTCCCAAATACAAACGCTGTGCAACATAGGCCGATTTTTCATCCTCGGTGGCACTGTCACTGGGGGTAGGCAAGGTGTCATCGCCTACAAACCCTTTGTAAACCGTTTTTACTGTAGCGCGGGCGAAACGCGGATCTTTGGCTATCTGCTTGCCCAACCACTGTAGTGAACGATCGACATTCCCCGACAATGGCATCACTGCGCCGTTAAAGCCTCTTGGTTGAATATCGCTAGGCCAGCCGTCACGAGTCAGACGACTGGGACGATAACGCCCTCTTTCATCCCAGTTCTGGAAAGTGGAGGCCACCGGATCCATCACATCATGACAACCGGTACAAGCCGGGTTATCCAGCGTGGGTGTCGTACTGACCAGATCAATCGCCTGATCCGGGCGCATTCCCTGAATCGCCAGAATATCGGTATCCAGGAAGAACTCGAATACCTTGCGTGAACGATGACGGTTCAAATTCGTTTTGGTGGTGGGAAACTTGTTCAGAAACATCGGTGACGTCAGAATACCCGCATGTGGCACGCCGGGAATACGGACTTCACGAAAATCATTCGGATCTTCCGGATACGCCAGATCAAGCGGCGCAGCCTGAAGAGCAAACGCGGTTTGACCCAGTACTCCCCACACTTGCGCCGAATAGCGATTCGCCATGGTGTAGTCAGCCGTCAGTATTTCGGTAAAAGGACGATTCTCTTTCACGACATGAGCAATTAGTCGCAAGGCCTCTTCCGACACGCCATCATTGGTCTCATTGCGTAACCAGTCAAATAAGGTTTTCTGTGGATTCGAGCTCGAAGTATCCAACCCCAGATTCGCAAACCAGCGACGCCCGGGATAATCGGTATTGTCCAGAAGACCCAGCGCTTCTTCACCCGGCAGATATTTATCCTGATGCAGTACGTCGTTGTATATTTCCATTACCCGCGCATAAAAACCGTCACTTTCCATATAAGCGTCGATGGCGGAGCTTAGCGCCGCAACGTCGGTGTTGGTCACGTTGGCCGTTTCGGCCGCTGTCGGCAAACGTCCGGCCAGACTCAGACTGGTGCGATAAAGCGTTTTGCCGGCAGACTCCAGCTCAATCCCTTCCAGAGAGCAGGACTGTGCATTCACCGCAAAGTCGTTAAAGCCACTGTTGAAAGCCGCCAGAATGTACTCGGCTGTTTTACCGGAGCAATCCAAGCCACAATCTTCTACGCTCCCGACCGGCATGGTCGTCGCAATACGATTGGTCAGCGTATCTATATCGCCACAGGTGGCACAGCCGATCATGGACGGGCCATTGGCCGTACCGTAACCGGCCGAGCCATGACAGGAGGCGCACTGGGTGGTATAGAGTGCCTGGCCGTCCAGCGCACGCGGTGTCAGTGCTTTGGACGTTACGACATTGCCACACGCGGATTGGGCACTTCGATTACTGGAAAATTCTTCGGTGCCGCTGTACTCGCCGCAAGCGCTCAATAGCAACACCATCAAGCCAACTCCCACACGCCGCCAAAGCCGGTCATTGTGATGGTGCTTATCGTGTAAATGCCTCTGAAACCTTTGCCTCATAACTCCCTCCATTTTTTATTGTGCCGCGTTGCCTGCCAGACCCTTGCTGAGAGGCCGTCTGCAAATACGTGATCCGTCGGCCAATGCGAGTAAGGCGCATATTGAACGGTGATGTGTCATTGATAGACGGAGAACACCGGAATGAAAATGTGCAACAAGTGTTTTTGCCACTTGCCTCACATTCGAAGAGGGGAAACAGGTTTTTTAGAGAATTATTTCGCAGATCAGAAGGTTACAGAACCTCATTACAAACACAAAAGAGCGTTACAAAAGAATCATCGAAGGTTACCCGAAACGCCTGTTGCGCCCGTTCGGTTACACACGAAAATCACTGGGTGATTTCCCGGTCCATTTACGAAAGGCTCGCCCAAAATTCGAAGGGTCACTGTAACCCAACGCATGTGCGATATCGTCTACCGACTTGTCGGTGGCACGCAGCATCGCCAGTGCACGCTTCTTTCGCACTTCATTCAAAATATCCTGAAAGCTGGTATCAAATGACTGCAATTGCCGACGTAAGGTACGAGAGGTCATATGTAACATGTCCGCCACGTCTTCCATCGACGGAATCGGCCCTTGCTCTGACTGTAACATCCGTTTTACCTTAATCACGATGGTTTCGTGCTGGGCGAGCGAGCGTAACTGGGCTTCGCAATCTTTCTCCGCCACCCGCTGAGCGACCGGATTGGACAGGGCTAACGGCAAATCAAGAAACTGCTTGTCAAAACGAAGCTGATTGACCGGCTGGTCAAATTCAACGCTGGCATGAAAATAAGTGTCATATTCGTCCGCATAATCGGGACGGGGATAGCTCAAAAGGCAGCGTCCGGTACGCATGAGCTTGGTACCAAACAGCAGAAAATTCACCATCATCAGCGCGACAAACAAGCACTCCACCACAAAAGGTGTCAAATCTTCCAGCCCCAGATTTTCATCCAGCTGCAAAACCGCTTCGTCACCCTCGGTGAAAAATTTCCATTCGATAAACGCAAAACGTATTCGATAGTATTTTTCGAGCATCACCAGTGCTTTGCCCAGCGACTCTGACGATATCGCCGCCTGGGCCATGGAACCATGAGTGGTAAACGTAAGTCGGGCTCCGTAGGAGAGACCCAGCGATGGGGTAGCCGTCATTTCCAGCGTGTGACGAACCAAGGCCACAAACTGTTCATTTGAAAGCATTGCATCGGGATTACGCAAGACCGACTCCCGAATGCCAGACCTTTCAAGCAGCAGATCACCATCTACACCTTTTTCCAGTGCCAACTCAAACAGAATTTCTCCGTAAGTCGCAAAAACGATAGCGTCTTTTGCAAGGCTACTTATGGCCTTCATTACCACGTCCCAAATTGACCGATTACCTTCTAAAAGTAATGGCATCACTAATAATACGCAAGTACCAATAATAGAAATACCTTTGAGCTAACCTCGCCCACCTACTGACACCGACTCACATACAGAACAAAATACCAATGAGATGATGCCGAATTCGAGTATTTACTCTATATTAATCCAGCGTATTACAAAATGGAATTGCTTAAACCTCAAACAATTAATGTCATCTCGGCAAAAGCAACCAAGGAAGCGGGTTCCGGACGGCGTCCCCCCACCTCCCGAAACCTGATCAGGAAACAGGGGCTACAATTCGTGCTTATGGAATACCAGAGTTTGCGTCATTGAGCCATCAGGGTAACGGGTCACTCGAATCCGGCTGATATTGGCATACGGTACTTCAATACGCCATAACGCCTGAGCCGGCATAGCCAGTATTTCGGTAAGAATGGCTCGGATGGTCCCTCCATGACACACCAGTAAGGTGTGTTGCCCTGCCTGCTCAGCCAGCAATGTCTGCCAGCTTTGCTTTACACGCTGCATAAAATTGTCCAGCGTTTCTGCCTGAGGCGGTGTATGAGTGACCGGATCTTTCCAATAGTTCTGCAGAAACGAAGGGTAGGCCTTCATCACTTCTTCAGGCGTCATCCCTTCCCAGTCGCCAAAACCGATTTCACGAAAGTCTGCTACCTGTTTGATCGGAATATCGTGACGATTCGACAACTCTGAAGCAAATTCGGCGCAACGCAACAGCGGCGAACTGATGATTCGCTTCCAGGGATTGTGTTCTCCCACCGCACGGCGCATTTGTCTCCAGCCGTCATCCGACAGTGGATCATCCTGGCTACCCCGTAAACGCCTGCCACCAACGGGCTCACCGTGACGCATCAGGTCGATCAGCGTTTCCTGAAATTCATGCATTCTCTTCTCCTCAAACTACCGAGTCAGTGTCAATCACCCTGCCCGGCGATATCACAGGGTTATCACCGGATATTGTCATCACCCCTGCTTATTCCGATGACAGTTTTTCTGAGACGGACGCTTCGGCAAATGTTGCCATTTCATTATGCAATGCCAATGCCGCGCGAATCACCGGCAGACAAACCGCCGCGCCGCTCCCCTCACCCAAACGCATGCCCAGTGACAATATCGGCTGGGCGGCCAACGCCTGAAGGACTTTGCCATGCCCCTGTTCTGCCGAACAATGAGCGAATAACATCCAGTCTCTCACCCCCGCGTTCAACGATTGCGCCAGCAACGCGGCTGCCGTCGCGATAAATCCGTCCACCAGCACCGGAACGCCTTTCTGCGCCGCGGCGATATAGGCTCCGGTAAGTGCAGCGATTTCAAGCCCGCCCAGACAGGTCAGTACGGAAAAAGCGTCTCGCGCCGGGTGTTTGAGCAAGGCAGTTTCGATCACCGAAACCTTGTGGGCGATTCCCGCATCGTCCAGCCCTGTGCCCGCCCCGGCGAGCACATCGGGGGGCACGTCCAGTAAAGCGCAAATCAGTGCCGTTGCCGATGTGGTATTGCCTATCCCCATTTCGCCACCAATAAAGAGCTGGGCATCTTTAGCCATCCGGGTGTCAACCCACTCCCGTCCCACGGACATGGCCTCAAGACATTGGGCCGGGGTCATGGCCGGCTGTTCAACAAAATTCGCCGTACCCGGTGCAATTTCCCTTTTCAACACGCCGGGAATCTCCGGCAAGGGAAAAGCCGTTCCCAGCGATACAACATGCAAGTCTGCCTCTTGCTGACGAGCTAAAACGCTGATAGCCGCACCACCGCTGGCAAAGTTTTTGATCATTTCCACGGTAACGGCCTGTGGAAACGCCGAGACACCTTCTGCGACCACGCCGTGATCTGCAGCAAAGATGGCAATGGCAACCGAGTCCAGACGGGGCTTCTCTTGCCCTTGCCAGCCCGCAAACTGCACGGCTAACGTTTCCAGACGTCCCAGTGCTCCCGGGGGCTTGGTCAGACTCATTTGTCTGGATTCCGCAGCATTTAAGAACTCTGTCTGGATGGCGGCGACCGCTTCGTTAAACCAATGATTCATTCTGTTCTCGCGCAGTAAGTAGTGGTTATCAGTTAATTGTGTGGTGCTCAGGTAAGCTGCCATGCTTACTAATTCATTTGAATAATTTCAGTTTAATACGCTCAACCATTTTTTCGCCTGAAGTTATGACTTAAGCGTCAAAGGCAGTCCGGCAACCACGAGCGATACCCGCTCGCACTGTTCGGCCAGCGCTTGATGCAACCAGCCTGTCGCATCAACAAACTGGCGAGCCAGCGCATTATCCGGAATGACCCCCTGCCCCACTTCATTACTGACCAGAATGACAGGCCCGACAGGCTCGGCAAGTGCGTCCAGCAACGCTTGTCTTTCTTGTGCAAAACGATTGTGATCATTCAGGCATAGCAAATTACTCAACCATAACGTCAGACAATCGACCAGTACCACTCGATCCGGTGCGATCGAGTCTTTTAACAACGCCCCCAGGGCAATCGATTCTTCATAAACCTCCCAATGCTCAGGACGGTCCTGACGATGACGGGAGATACGCTGCGCCATTTCGTGATCCAGCGACTCAGCGGTCGCAATGTAGCGCACAGGCAATGCCCACTCGGTAGCCCGTGCTTGTGCATATCGACTCTTGCCAGACCTCGCTCCGCCCAATATCAGCTCGCGCATACCGTTCCTCTGTCTCGATTCAGGTTAAACAAACCCGACTTAGGTTAAACAAAAAATAATAACAGATTTAATCATGTACTTAGTCGCAATGATCAAATTAATGATGGGACATCTCACGCAGACAAAGCTGCCTTCCCCACCAACTTTCACGAAGGGCTCGTGATGAATGCCGCAATCACACAGTCGCAGGAAGCGTCACCACCCGATCGCCGAAAGCCCTCCCGAGAACCGGCGGCCAGTTCGAGCATCGGTGAGACATGCATCACATGTCCGCCCCGCCTGTCCGTTTTTGACTATTGGCCAGTCTTTTCCTGACCTTCTCCATTTTTCCAACATCCCCCAAACTAGACCTCGTTGATTAGTGTCTCTGAACTAGTCCAGTTTAGCTTCGCCAGAGGCTGAACTACTTACCTTGCTTTTAAACCGTGCTTTGCACGGTTTTTTTTTGCCTGCGCGTTATCATCTGTTAACCAGTCACTGCGAACTACACCATCTCAACCTCTATTTCCTATTTCCTATTTCCTATTTCCTATTTCAATCACATTAGACAAAACAAACGCCTAGGGTGATATAAAGATCAAGAGTTGTCCGAAATTGACCAACGAAAAAAAACAAATGACCTTCTGTACACTCGTACAATATTGCACTATAACTTCCGTTGATTAGTGTCTCTGAACTAGTCCGATTCACCTTCGCCAGAAGGTGAATTCTTACCTTGCTTTTAAGCCGTGCTTTGCGCGGCTTTTTTTATGCCTGTGATTTGACCAATACCTATTGGTGTATCCGGGATAGCACTATCGCAACTGACCACTGTCGTATCCTAATTGCCTAACAGATCACATCTGCCGGCCACATGTCCGAAAATGACCCAAAGGTGCACGTTTTCTGACCTTCTACAGAAAGCTGAAATAATAGATCATTCATCTCGTTGATTAGTGTCTCTGAACTAGTCCGGTTTGTTCTCTCGTGAGAACAAACACTTACCTTGCTTTTAAGCCGTGCCTTGCACGGCTTTTTTTTCGCCTTGCGAATATGGATGAACGTGCTGTCGTTGTGGCATGTTTCCACAATCGGAAAATGTGGGAGTGTGCTTTGAGTACGGTCGATGGTTATCCGGTGAGGAGGGATGACTAACTAAAGGACGAGGTCGATTTAGGAAGCTTTGATCTGTGCCGTTTCCCGAGACATCGCAAAAACGACTTCGAAGCAGCTCCCCCCCCGACGCAGGCATGCGATAACGAATAAACGCCTTATGCATATCCAGTATTTTTTTTGCAGATTGCCAACCCCAGACCGGTACTTTGCTCGCCGCCCGTAGGCCGGGGAGACAGTTTTACAAAGGGATCAAACAACCGGGGCTGCTCCTGTACCGGCACGCCGACCCCCTGATCCTTTACCTGCAAAAGCGCTTCACGCTCATTGAAACTTAGTGAAATTTCAATATTGCCCCCAATAGGCGAATATTTAATCGCATTCGAAACCAGATTACTGATCACTTCCTGAATTCTCAGCGCATCTCCCTGAATAATCACCGGTTCCATGGGAACAGTTAAAACCAGTGTCTGCTGCTTATCGCCAGCCCACATTGACATTTCCTCCTTGACCTTCAGAAGCGGTTCACGCAAATCAATGTCCGAGATATTTAAACTGATGGTCGATTGCTCTACCGCCGAAATGTCCAGCAGCCCGTTAAGCAATTCGAGCATATGCGTGGCGCTTTGTGTCACCAGATTCAACATCCGCTCGGTAGATTCCTCCTTGTTACGCTTTCTTAGCATGGACAATCCGGTCAGGATATTTCCCAGAGGGTTACGGATATCGTGCGCCGCCATGCCCAGCATCATTCTCTTTTGGTCATTCAGCTGACGCAGTTTTTCAAAATGCTCCAAGGTTTGCGACGCCGTATTGATACGACAAAAGAATTCTTCCGGTTCAAATGGCTTGCGGATGAAATCATTCCCTCCGTATTTGATGAATTTTGCCACCTGTTCCTGCGAGGCTCGCCCTGAAACACCAATAATAGCCATCTCGGAAAAGTCATGACGTGCCCGCAAGCGCTTCAGCACTTCGAATCCATCAATGCCTTCCAGCATCAGATCAATAATAACTATCTGGTAATCATGGTATTGCTGCAGCAATTTTATCGCTTCTGCCCCCGACTCTACGGCTGTAACATGATACCGCTGGCGAGTCAGATACTCGCTAATAACATTACGGGCGGCTTTGGAATCATCAATAACCAACACATGCACATTGGGGTTGTAATAAATCCGGTGAACCATATTCGCAACATACGCGAGATCATGAACACCTTGTTTAAGCACGTAATCACAAATTCCCAATGCCTGAATATCTTCCCTGAGAGAATTACTGAAGTTGCCGGTAAATACGATACTTGGAATACCATAGGACTTGACCAATGACACCGCCTCACCATCGGCGGCATCCGGCAGATTGAGATCGGTAATCGAGACAAAAAACTCCTTCGCACGCTGCTCCAGTTCTAACTTGGCACTTTTAAAATCATGCACTAACACCACATCGAACTCATGCTGTATCAGGCTGGCCAGGCTTGCAGCGAAGGCTTTGCTGTCTTCAACGATAAGAACTTTTTGAGGGTTGGGACCAGTGGCATTGGTCGTAGAAGCTATCTCAGACATTCGATTTACACTTCAACTAAGTCAGATGATTCCAGTATAGATGAATCTGAGCACTTGACTCCTGATTGGCCCAAATTATCAATTCAGCCTCCTAAGGTGCCAATTACAGCAGGTCTGCAATCAGGAAAATGGGTGTACACCTGATCACTATTAGATTCGATCACGCGACCGCTATTGCATTCGATTACCCTACTGAAAGGAATAAGACATGCCTGCTTATAAAGCCCCGCTTCGTGACATGCGCTTTTTACTCAACGAAGTATTTGACTACCCCGCCCACTATGCAGGACTCAGTAATGGTGCGGATGCCACCCCGGATATGGTCGATGCCATCCTGAGCGAGTGCGCAAAATTCTGCGAAGAAGTACTGTCGCCTCTATATGCCAGCGGCGATGAAGAAGGTTGTGTGCTGGAAAACGGCGAAGTACGAACACCCAAAGGATTTAAAGAAGCCTATAACCAGTACGCCCAGGGGGGCTGGCAAGGGCTTTCTCACCCGACTGAATTTGGTGGACAGGGCCTGCCCGCCTCGATGGGGCTGTTCAAACAGGAAATGATGGGAACAGCTAACTGGCCGTTTGCCATGTATCCGGGATTATCGCTCGGTGCAATGAACACCATTCTGCTGCATGGCTCTGAAGACCAGAAACAAACCTGGCTGATTCCGCTCACCGAAGGACGTTGGGGCGGTACCATGTGTCTCACCGAACCCCAGTGCGGCACCGATCTTGGACAGGTCAAAACCAAAGCCGAGCCGCAAGCCGATGGCACCTATAAGATTACCGGCACCAAAATTTTTATCTCGTCGGGCGAGCATGACTTAAACGAAAACATTGTCCATATTGTGCTGGCACGTCTGCCTGATGCACCGAAAGGCACCCGTGGCATTTCCTTGTTTATCGTTCCCAAGTTTCTCGCTAACCCCGATGGCTCACTAGGGGCTAGAAACCAGGTCAGCTGCGGCGCGCTGGAAAAGAAAATGGGTATTAAAGCGTCTGCCACCTGTGTCATGAATTTTGACGGTGCCACTGGCTTCCTGATCGGCCCTGAAAATAAAGGGCTGGAATGTATGTTCACGTTTATGAATACCGCGCGTATCGGCACGGCAATTCAGGGTGTCGGGCCAGCTGAGCTGTCTTATCAAGGAGCATTGGCCTATGCCAAAGAGCGCCGCTCCATGCGGGCTTTGTCTGGCAAGAAAAATCCCGACAGTGTGGCCGATACGATTATTAACCACGCGGATGTCAGACGGATGCTGCTGACGCAAAAGGCCATCGTAGAAGGTGGACGCGCCATGCTGTATTTCGCTGCCAAGTATGCAGACCATATGGTGTGTGGCCATTTGGAAAATGACGAACGCAAAGTCGAGAAATACGACGATAAACTGGGCTTTGTCACGCCGATTCTCAAAGGCTTCCTAACCGAATTGGGCTATGAAGCCACCAACCTCGGTATGCAGGTGTTTGGCGGGCATGGCTATATCCGTGAACACGGCATGGAGCAAATCGTACGGGATACCAAAATTGCCACTTTGTACGAAGGCACCACCGGTGTGCAGGCACTGGATCTGCTGGGACGTAAAGTGTTGATGATGACCCAGGGCAAAGCCGTTCGCGACTTCACCCTGCAAATCACTCATTTTGCACGTAAAGTCGTCACAGATAAACGTCAGCGCCCTATGGCATGGACACTGCTGAAACTGGCCGCGCAATGGAATTATCTGACCGTTCGACTGGCCCTGATTGCGCGAAAGGATCGCGAAATGGTCAGCTCTGCGGCAAACGACTTCCTGATGTTCAGCGGCTACTGCTTTATGGCTTACATGTGGGCCAAAATGGCATCGGTAGCGTACCGTAAGCTGGACAACGGCGGCGCCGACAGTCAGGCGTTTTACGAAGCCAAGATTGCCACGGCAAACTTCTACTTTGAACGCCTGCTACCCCGCGCCCAGGCGCATGCGAGCAGCATGCTGGCCGATACCGCTAGTGTCATGCAGTTGGACGAAGCGCATTTTGCCTTTGAATAATTGTTCTGATCTTATAAGGGGCCGGCACGGTTTGCCCCCTTTCTGATCTTAGAAAGGGGACATGACCGGCTTCCTGCAAAGCCCACCCGAATTGACACCCCCGCCCGACGGCGGGGACAAAAAATCACCAAATTCTTCTGATTTTTTCTGCTCGAACCTGTAAAATCGCGCTTTTTTGCGATGGGGCCGTGTCTCTCTGACACCCCGCTGTATCGCACTTCCGCTTGATAGGTCTGTCTTGTGATATCTACTGCTAACATCACCATGCAATTCGGGGCAAAACCCCTGTTCGAAAATGTGTCCGTTAAATTTGGTAATGGCAACCGTTATGGTCTGATCGGTGCCAACGGATGCGGAAAATCCACCTTCATGAAAATTCTCGGCGGCGACCTTGAGCCTTCTGCCGGGCAGGTCATGCTGGAACCCAATGCACGTCTGGGTAAACTGCGTCAGGATCAGTTTGCGTACGAAGACTACAGCGTGGTGGACACAGTGATTATCGGCCACAGCAAACTGTGGGCCGTTAAATCAGAGCGCGATCGCATCTATTCGCTGCCGGAAATGAGCGAAGAAGAAGGTATGCAGGTGGCCGATCTGGAAGTTCAGTTTGCCGAACTGGATGGTTACACCGCTGAAGCCCGCGCAGGCGAATTACTGCTGGGCCTGGGCATTCCTCTTGAGCAGCATAATGGCCCCATGCGCGAAGTCGCCCCGGGCTGGAAATTGCGGGTTTTGCTGGCACAGGCATTGTTTTCTGACCCGGACGTATTACTGCTCGACGAACCGACCAACCACCTGGACATCAACACCATTCGCTGGCTGGAAAGTATTCTGATTTCGCGTAACAGCACCATGGTCATCATTTCGCACGACCGACACTTTCTGAATTCGGTGTGTACCCATATGGCCGATCTGGATTACGGTGAATTGCGTCTCTTCCCAGGCAATTATGACGAGTATATGACCGCCGCAACACAAGCCAGAGAACGCCTGCTGGCAGACAATGCCAAGAAGAAAACCCAGATTGCCGAACTGCAGTCGTTTGTCAGCCGTTTTTCTGCCAACGCATCAAAAGCCAAGCAGGCTACCTCACGGGCGAAACAGATCGACAAAATCAAACTGGAAGAGGTTAAGCCCTCCAGCCGGGTGAGCCCGTATATCCGCTTTGACCAATATAAAAAGCTGCACCGTCAGGCGGTCACGCTGGAACATATCAGCAAAACCTATGACGACCTGAAGCTGATTAAAAACCTCAGCATGCAAATCGAGGCCGGAGAGCGCGTGGCGATTATCGGCCCCAACGGGATAGGTAAAACCACCCTGCTACGCCTGCTGGTTGATGATCTCGCGGCGGATACCGGCACGATTAAATGGGCCGAAAGTGCCGATATCGGTTATTTTGCCCAGGATCACGCGGCTGATTTTGCCGATGATATGAACCTGATCGACTGGATGGCTCAGTGGACCAAAGGCGACGAACAATTGATTCGCGGCACACTCGGACGCATGCTGTTTTCCAATGATGACATAGGAAAATCGGTCAAAGTGATTTCCGGTGGAGAACAGGGCCGGATGCTGTTCGGCAAGCTCACGCTGCAACGTCCGAACGTACTGGTAATGGACGAGCCGACCAACCACCTGGATATGGAATCCATCGAAGCACTTAACCTGGCGCTGGAGAACTACCCCGGCACGCTGATTTTTGTCAGTCACGACCGTGAGTTCGTTTCTTCGCTGGCCACTCGCATCCTTGAAATGGGCCCGGATGGCATTACCGATTTCAATGGCGGCTACGAAGAATATCTACGCAGCCAGAATCTGGGTTAATCCTCGCTGCATTTGCAGAGAAGGCCCAAGGCGCGCTGCACCCGCAGACAGCCTTGGGCGCACACCTCGCAACAACTATTGATTGCCACTCATCATGATCTGGCACCCATCAGCGAACCTGCGGTGATTAAAAAAACGATTGCCGGTCGATATATTTTTCATCCGACAAACGACTGGGACGATATTGACTCATCGTTTGATGCATCTGTTGTCTCAGCTGTTCTGCCGCTTTTTCATATTGCAGAACGTCGTCATCCGCCATCCCGTTCGCGCTTTCAAGTAATTCGTGATACTCAAAAGGCTTGCCAATATCGACCGTCACTTTGAACGGTAAAATCAGCGGTAAATGAAACGGAATATGCAGCGGCACACTTTTAAGCTTCAGGCCGGCAAAAGTCGCTGCGGCCTCTTCAGCACCGATGATGGTGACAGGGATAATGGGGACTTGCGCCAGCCTGGCGTACTTAATGACGTGAGGGCTGAATTTAAACAGCGTATAGCGGTGACGGAAGGAATGATAGGACTCTTCCGGATATAAGCACATGAGTTTGCCGGACTTTGCCCCCGTAACCACACTACAGTTGTCATTGATGTCTGCAAGATGTTCATCCAGAAAACCACAACCGGTTCGCTCTAAAAATTGCTTCATCACACCGATTTTGGCATCCCAATGATGCGCCACGAAATTCACCGGCCGATCATCAAACGCGGCAATCAGGCAGAGCGCGTCCCACCAGAAGCTTCCGGAATGATTACAGGCAATGATCGCGCCGTTGCCTGACAAGGGAAGATTTTCCAGCCCGGTGACCTGCAAACGGGAATAATGGCGAACAAACGGTGCCACTTGCTTTTGCAGGAAGGTATAAATCTGAGACGGCGTATCCATACGGGTTATTCCTTGTTGAGTGAGCCTTGCAATGTACCATAATTCAACCTGTCCGGCTCGAGAATGAATGGGCATGGTAGCGCTCATTGAACGACTCACGCCTGCACGCCCGGGGTCGCAAGCGGTGCGGGTTATTCCAACGCCGTGCGGAGGTTGGCGCGAAATCTGACAGGGGTGATTCCCATCCATTGTTTAAAGGCACGGGTAAAGTTCGCCGGTTCCTGATAGCCAAGTAACTGTGCGATTTGCTGGATTTCCAGGGTAGTGTTACTGAGCATGCGTAACGCGTCTTCCTTTCTAACCGCATTTAACAATGCCTGAAAGTGAATACCTTCGTGATTTAAATGCCGTCTTAACGTGCGGGGACTCACACACAGGCGCGCTGCAATTTTCGTAAAATCAGGATAGCCGTCGGGCCCCAGTGTCAGCTCTCGCTGGACACTGTTTGCTACACGAGGGTACCGGCTCATGGCGATATCTTTTTCGCACTGTTCGACAGCTGACTTTAAACCAAATGGATTGTGCATACTTAAAGGCGTATTCAGTTGAAACGCCGGAAAACCTATCCGGGTCGTCGGTTTGTCATAGCAGACCTTACCCAGCAGCTTGGAGGCCATTCCGACATAAGGCGGTTCGGGAAAGCAGAACCAGATTTCAGCTTGTGATTTCAACTCCGGAAGTAACAGCAAACAACATCGCCAAATACTGGCAATGGTAGACTCCAGCACCATCTGCTGATGCCGCGACAAGACAAGGTTTAGCGCTTTCACCTCAAAGGTACAAAGCTCGTCAGAAACCTCCAGCTGACAGGTCATGGCCATGCCAAACAGATTCCAGAAGCGTTCACATAAACGTAACGCATTACCCAGAGTATCACTGGCCAAAACGGCCTGACCCAAGCTGCCAAAGGCCGTGGGAGGTAAACGCCATCCCATGCTTAAACCCGCCCCCTGATCGCCAATATGGGCATCAATCACATCAAGCAGCTGTTCAAAGGCCACGCGAGTGATGCCTATTTCAGAGCGGATTTCTGCTGATGAAATTTGGGCCTCCTGCAGAATCTGCTCCGAACTCAAACCATACTCCGCCGCGACAGCCAGATAGGTTTGTGCGAATAACGCAGGATAGCGGATATGTTCGATGGCTTTAGTTCGCATGGGACCCATGTGTCAGCAAGGTGGCTTTCCATTCTCTGCCCTCAAAAGAGAATGGCCGGAAATGATAAGTATACCGACCCTTTAGCGTCTCACCAAATTATGCAAACGGCTAAATAATGAGCGGCATTGTTAAGACTGCAAGGAAATTAAATAATGTCGATATCACTCGAAAACCATAGTGCCGTTGAGTTAATTGAAAAGTTACGAAAAGGCGAATTGACGAGTCGCGAACTGCTTGAGTATTACCTTCAGCGCCTGGATGAATCCAATCACCAGTTCAATGCGGTGGTCGCAACTAATATTGAACAGGCAAGACGCCAGGCCGATGCAGCGGATGAAGCCATAAAAAAGGGCGCGTCTCTGGGCCTGTTGCATGGTTTGCCAATGACAGTCAAAGATACGTTTGAAGTGCCGGGAATGCCTTGTACCGCCGGCATGACTCAACTTCGTCATCACTACCCACAACACGCCGCATTTGCGGTACAACGACTGCTTGACGAGGGCGCAATCATTTTTGGCAAAACCAATGTGCCTTACATGGCGTCGGACATTCAGTCTTACAACGAGGTGTATGGAACGACCCGCAATCCCTGGAATACACAATTAACACCGGGCGGATCGTCAGGAGGCTCGGCAGCGGCACTGGCCGCAGGACTAACGCCGCTAGAGCTGGGAAGTGATATTGCCGGTTCGATCCGCATTCCCTCGCATTACTGCGGTAGTTATGGCCACAAGACCAGTTATGGATTGATTCCCCTGCGAGGCCATATTCCGGGTATGCCCGGCAGTATCAGCGAACCCGATATGGCAGTCGCCGGGCCGATGGCACGCACACCGGAAGACTTGCGGCTCTTGCTGGAAATACTCACTCGTCAGACACAAACCATCACCAACGGTTGGCAATTGCAATTGCGCTCAGACCAGCGCAAGCCGTTAAGCAATTTTCGGGTATTGTTCTGGATGGATGATGCCGACTGCCCCGTAGACGCAGAAATGTGCAGAATTTACGAAAACCTGCGCTTACGTCTCGAAGCGGCAGGCGTCACGGTAACCATAGGACAACCACAGAATTTGGGACTGGAGACATTCTACCGATTGTATGTACAGCAACTCAGCGGCCAGATGATGGCATATGCGCCAAGAATCCAGCGCTGGCTGATGCGCTTGGCGGCGAGCATGGTCAAGGGGCTGGGGCGCATCGCTGAGTTACCCAGACAAGCGGATCTTTTTTATCGTGGTGCAGGGATCAGCCATGCCGACTGGCTTGGCGTTGTAGAGGAAAGCGGGCAACTACGAGAACGTTTTCTGACCACCTTCAGCGATTATGATGTGATATTGGCCCCGCCCACATTTACCACGGCGCCGGCACATGATCACTCGCGCTTTATGGCCTTTAGAAAATTAAAAGTCGACGGCCGGATGAGGCATTACATCGACCTGTTTATGTGGAGCGCGCCGGCCACCCTGCTGGGATTACCGGCAACCAGCGCACCGATCGGCCTGACTCGCCATGGACTGCCGGTCAATGTACAGATTATTGGCGCCCCCTATGCGGATTTCACTACGATCCGGTTTGCGGAATTACTACGCGAACTCGACAACGAAACGTCCCAGGGTCTGTTTAGTTGCAGCGCTGAACAGACGGCCTGAACTGGCGTGACATTCGCAGGCAGAACACGATAAAGAAATATCCTGACGTTTGCACTACCCTTAGCAATATTGCATAGCAGCTCGCGCAGTTTTTTCGGAGAGTTTAAATAAGGTATGAAGCAAAGGTCGGCGGCATTTCAGGAAAAATACAAGCAACTGAAACAAATCTTTAGCCAGGAACTGATCAGTAGATTGGCCTGGATGGAAGAGATTTGGCTCAAGCTTTGCAATGTTTCCTGGAGTGCCGAACATTTTGAGCGATTGCAAAACGAAGCTCATATGCTTGCAGGCACCGGCTCCAATTTCGGATATAACAAACTGACAGAAATAGCACGTGAACTGGATTTAAAAACTCGCGCATTGATTGAGCACAATCGCGTTCCGGACGCAAAAGAAAAAGCAGAAATCAGTGAATTGATTGAGCAGCTTGTCCAAAGCCGGTTTGAGCAAGCCACAAAGGAAGCAGAACAAGAAATCACTTTCTCTGAAACAACTGCAACGGTGTCAGACAACCAAAGGAAACTGAACCTTAAAGTATTAATCGTTGACGATGACCATTTTCAGCTCCAGCTAATGGCCGAAATTTGCGAGCGTTTTGGTTGTACAGTCACAATTATCGACCGTCTTGACGCGTTGGCAGCAGCAATTGTAAAGGACATGCCCGACGTCATCCTGCTCGATGTTGTGTTTCCCGATAGTGGTGTTGGCGGCATAGACGCAGCCCGTCAGGTTCAAAAAGATATTGGGTTTACTATTCCCGTTATTTTCATGTCGTCCCGCAACGATCTCAATGCCCGAATGAAAGCGATGCAGGCCGGAGGAGTGGGTTATATTACCAAGCCTATTGATCCGAATGCGCTCTTAACCCAGTTGGAACTGGTACAGGGAACGCAGACCGCTCGCGGTAAAATTCTGCTACTGGACGATGATCAAGCGTTTTCCGGCTTTTTAAGTAACGTGCTGTTGAAGCATGGCTTCGAAGTCATTTCGTCTTGTGAACCGCAAAAAATTATAGCCAATATCGAAAAGCATCATCCCGACTTGATTTTACTTGACCTCAACATGCCCAAAATACGGGGCGACTTTATTTTCGAATTGCTAAAACAGGACGTTAAATATCTCCGGCTGCCAGTGCTGTTTATAAGTTCCGATACCAGCAGCGAAACCCAGCAACGCTTGCTGACCATGGGGGCCAGCGGTTTTATATCAAAACCGGTGAGAGAAGAAGAATTACTCCCGTCATTGCAATCTGCACTCAAACGCGCCCGCTCGATGAAGGAAATGATTCAGCGAGTCACCGTCAGCGACACCACCAAACCAGGCATTCATCGTGATGTTTTTTTCACCGCGCTTGAAGAGCAGATTGCCAATGTTCAGGAGTCTGAAAGCCCGGCGTTTCTCATCAGCATTTCGGTAACCAATCTGGATTATTTACGCTATCAGGTGGGGCTACGCTACATAGACCAATTAAGTGCGAAAATCGCAACCGCACTGAAGGATTTATTGGGTGACAGCGACAAATTGACAGAACTGACGCCCCTGAACTATCTGATGTTAACTGCCGCAGAAGCCGTACCGGCTTTCTGTGATCGTTTACACTCAATCTACCAACATCTCATGAACTATCACCCGCAGATTCAGGCTCAGAATCTAACGCTTGAACCTATGGTGGGAGCAATCCGGCTGGGCGATAAAAGCAATAGCGTCGAAAAAGCACTGAGAGCGGTCGAAGCCGAAATGATGAAGGCCGCACAACTTGAGCCCCGAGTTCATTTTGCAAATGACGATACTGAATTACAGCGCCATGCCGACAAACAAGCGCAAGTTAAAGCGGGTCTGCTCGAACATAAGCTTAAACTGGTTTACCAACCCGTCGTAGATTTTGAAACCAATCACAAAATATTTCAGTGTTTTGCCAGACTCGGAGATGAGGCAACCGGGGTATTGCTGCCACAACAATTTTTTCCCGTTATCGACGAACTGGCATTGCACGAGCATTTCAACCGCGAGTTAATCACCCGAGCGCTTGCTGACTATCGCTCACTCAACGCACAACAGGCAGCGGAATTCACCTGGGTACTGAAGTTAACGATGCCCGGCAACAGCCCGATGACCTTTCTGGAATGGTTAGCCAATGCCTTGAATCTGGCACGTCTTAGCGGTCGCGAGCAGTTTATTTTTACGCTGTCCGAAGAGGCTATTTTCAAAGAGCAACAACGCGCGAAGGCGATACAGGCAGGCATACAAAAACTTTCCTGCGGCTTTTTAATGGAACATGCCGGAACAACCGAATTTACAGACCGGCTGATTCAGGATTTCGGAATACGCTACGTAAAACTTAGTCAGGACATCGTGCAACAGATTGCCAACAAGGATCACTCCGCGCTGGCTCGCCTTAAAAAGATCAACGCCACGGGCGCGGTTGTAATTGCGCCCTATATCGAAACCGCCTCCATGTTTGCTGTGCTGTGGGATTTGGGTATCCGGCGCTTTCAGGGCTATTTTGTGGCACCACCGGAAAAAACCATGGAATTCGATTTTACGTCGGCCACCGATGCCTCCGGCTGAAGGCCGTCGGTTGGCCGCTATCTCGTGCCCAATGCAAACTACTGGTTCAAAGACACATGATAATGCGGATCTTCCGATACATTGACTTCGACCAGATGAGCGGCATTTTTCAGCAGTTTCTGGCATTCCGGGCTTAAGTGCCGCAAGGTCAGATGCTTACCTGCCTTCAGGTACCGTTTGGTCAGGTTGTCGATTGCTTCGATGCCCGAATGGTCATACACCCGGCTATAACGGAAATCGACAATCACGTGATCGGGGTCGTGCTGAGGTTCGAATGCCTGACCAAAATTATGCGTAGACACGAAAAACAGCGGTCCATGCAACTCATACACCCGCGCTTCACCTTCCTGTTTTATTTCGACATGCAGGTACTGGGCATGACGCCACGCAAAGACCAGCGCGGCCACCACGACGCCAGCCACCACCGCCACGGCAAGATCGAACACTACCGTCAATACCGTCACCAATACCATGACAAAGGCATCTGTACGCGACATACCCCGCATGATATTCAGCGAAGACCATTCAAACGTCGCGATAACTACCACGAACATCAGTCCGACCAGTGCGCCAATCGGAACCTGCTCGATGAGCGGCGCGGCCACCAGCACAATCAACAATAAACCCAACGCGGCCGTAATGCTCGACCAGCGCTGTGTTCCGCCAGAGCGCACATTGATCATGGACTGGCCAATGAGTGCACACCCCCCCATGGTTCCGAACATCCCTGCCAACAGGTTACCCGCACCCAGGGCCACACATTCACGGTTCCCCTGTCCCCGGGTTTGTGTAATGTCATCAATCAATGTCATGGTCAGTAACGATTCCGTCGTACCAATAATGGTCAGCACCAACGCATAGGGGAAGATAATGGCCAGAGTTTCAAAGTTGAATGGCACCATGGGAATATGAAAACCGTTGAGTTGCGGCTCGGCGTCGCTCCCAAAGAAAAATAAATCCAGCCCGCCCTGAACCGATGCACGATCGCCCACCGTAACAGCGTCCAGACCCAGCCAGATTACCCCCAGGCTCACCAGAATAATGGACGTAAGCGCCGCAGGCACCGCTTTGGTAAAACGAGGGATCAGATAAATCAACGCCATCGTGAGTCCCACCACGCCCAGCATGGTGTATAAATCCATGCCGGTAAGCCAGTCATTCTGGGCAGTTTTGAATTGCCCCATTTGCGCCATACCAATGACGATTGCCAGTCCATTAACAAAGCCCAGCATAACGGGTACGGGTATCATCCGGATAAATCGGCCCAACCGGGCGATACCGATACCTAATTGCATCAGCCCCATCAACACGACGGCGGCAAACAGATATTCCACGCCATGCTGCTGTACCAGCGCCAGCATCACGACAGCCAACGAGCCGGCGGCGGCGCTGATCATGCCAGGCCGGCCGCCAAAAACAGCCGTAATCAAGCCGACGATAATCGCGGCATGCAATCCAACCAACGGATGCAATCCGGCAACAAAGGCAAACGCCACGGCCTCTGGAACTAACGCGAGTGATACCGTCACTCCGGACAACACTTCGGTCTTAAACGAACCCAGCTTGTTAAATAATCCTGACATTCAATACAACCCTTTCTCGTTGAGCGGGGGCAAAATGCCCTTGCCTGTTTTCTCCCGGATACCTCTGCCAGCATTGTTCCGGTTTATTCATACGGCATCCGCCAGATAAAACGCGTTCATACACAAAAATAAAAAGCCGGCAAGTCTAACAGATTGGCGAGATCGGGTAAAAAGTGTCTACTTTATCGGGCCGTTCCTGGGCTTTTCCTTATTTTTCTGACGAACCCTGTTAACGTATACTTCGCCGCCTTATCTTCGTGGTTTACGTGCCGCTGTTCAGGAGCCTTTTATGACATCAACTGATTTTGACCATCGCTTTGGCGGAATTCGTCGTTTATACGGCGATGCAGCCTTACAGCAATTACGTCACTGCCACGTGGCCGTCATTGGTGTTGGCGGCGTCGGCTCCTGGGTTGCAGAAGCCCTCGCACGCACGGCGGTCGGTCAAATCACCTTGTTTGATATGGATGACATTTGCGTCTCCAATGTTAATCGGCAAATTCACGCCCTCAATGGCAGCATCGGCAAATTAAAAGTCGAAGCCATGGCCGAACGACTGTGTGCCATTAATCCAGAGCTGGTATGTCATCCGGAAATGGCCTTTGTCACCGAAAAAAATCTGGAAGCCATGCTGGATCGCGGTTTCGACTATGTCGTAGAGGCCACCGACAGTGTCAAAGCCAAAGCCGCGATCATCAACTGGTGTGTACGTCACAAGGTGTCGGTGATTACCTCTGGCGGCGCCGGTGGCCAGATCGACCCGACCCTGATACAAGTCGCTGACCTGACCAAAACCCTGCAAGACCCGCTCGCATCTAAAGTGCGCGCCAAACTGCGTAAAGACTATGGGTTCACCCGCGACCCGAAACGCAAATTCGGCGTGGAATGCGTCTTTTCCACCGAACAGCTGCGCTACCCCCAGCCCGACGGGCAAGTCTGCGCGCAAAAACCGGCTGGCGACGGCCCGGTCAAGCTCGACTGCGCCAGTGGCTTTGGTGCCAGCACCTGCGTGACGGCCACCTTTGGATTATTTGCCGCGTCGCGGGTGATTAATAAGTTGAGTCTGCGCACCAAATCCTCCTGACCGAAGAGTCACACTATGTCCGGAGCCCTGCCTATACCATGGCGCAAGCGCAGGTTTCGCTGCCAGCACCACCCGCCGAATCCAAAGCATCAAAATGGGCATCTATTTGATAAGCAGCCTATTCCGCTGTATTGTGCACACTGTTGGTTGGGCTTTTCGATGCAGATTTCGGGCGGGTTGTGCGGTGACATTTGACGCTTCATTAGATTGGATGAACAGAATTAAGCCAAACAAGGAAAAAGCATTGTGGCTAGCCAAGCGGGAAGTGAGTGTTTTGGTTTACGACGCGGTGCAACTGGAAGGTATTAATTTTACCTTGCCTGAAATTCAGACCTTGTTAGAAGGCATTACGGTAGGTGGTCATAAAGTATCTGATCAGCAGGTAGCAATTAACCAAAGCAAAGCCTGGGAACATTTGTTTAAGGCAATTGCCACAGATACTTTCGAGTTTTCGCTAGCGTTCGCCAATACACTTCACGGCATTGCCGGTGAGCAAGAAGCGTTAGCATGGGGGCGGTTACGCGACGGTATGGTTAGTATCGCCGGAACCGAATACATGCCCCCTGAGCCAGAGACGCTGATCGCGGAATTTGAGCGATTGAGAAAAGAGCTGGATGACATTGAGGATATTTACGACCAAGCCATTCATGCATTTTTGCGTATGGCCAGAACCCAGTTTTTTTACGACGTTAACAAACGCATGGGGCGATTTATGATGAATGGCCTTTTACTTTCGAAAGGTTACCCCGCCATAAACCTGCCCGTTAAGAAAAAGCTCGAATTCAATCAGCTGATGCTGCCGTTTTATGAAACCGGGGACGAGCGCGCAATGAATCTGTTTATGCGATCTTGTGTTGAGCCCAAGGTAATTCGACTGATGCAGTAAACTGCTTTTTATTTCCGGTATCCCAAGCAGGTCATTAATCAGATTCTTATGCTCTGAATTCTGCTCATCGGGCTGCGTCTAGACGGCTTGTTGGGCGGCGATCAAGCAGAACGGCGATATCCTCATCGCTAAAGGATATTGAGTTCTCCCTCGCTCGATTCCCAACAGAACCCACCCCGGATCATGTGGATGACATCGCATCGGGCTAAAAGTAACGAGCAAGTCCGGCGCTTGTTGTCTATCCTTTTAAAACGCCCGCAACATAAACCTGCTAAATACAAATCAAGCCAGGTGTTAGCGACTCAAAATTTGAAATCAGTGCGCGACATCAGGCTCTCACATACTGTCAACCCACCCGCCTAAACGCGCGCCGTTCTATAAAGCTTAAACGGAGATACATGGAAGCCTTTACACTGACTATTCTCGCAGGCATAGGGGTCATTTCGCTGATCTGCCAATGGGTTGCCTGGCGACTCCGATTGCCTGCCATTCTGTTTTTGCTGATTGCAGGTATTGCCATCGGGCCGGTCGCCGGCGTATTGCAACCCGAGCAAATGTTTGGTGACCTGCTGTTTCCGATTGTTTCACTCTCGGTAGCGGTGATTCTGTTTGAAGGCAGCCTGACCCTTCAATTCAAAGAAATACAAGGGATGGGCAAGATGCTGCGTAATCTGCTCAGTATCGGCCCGATAATCAACTGGGTGGTTGGTGCGCTGGTCTGCCGCATTGCACTGGGGATTTCCTGGGATATCTCAATGCTGTTTGGCGCTATTATCGTAGTCACGGGCCCTACGGTCATTATGCCGATGTTGCGTGCGGTACGCCCCAACGCCAGAGTGACCAATATACTGAAATGGGAAGGAATCATCATTGATCCGATTGGTGCCCTGCTGGCGGTACTGGTATTCGAATTCATCATTGCGGGAAAAAAATTCGATACCCTTGGTCATGCCTTTGTGATGTTCGGGCAGACGGTCAGCCTGGGTATCGTGCTCGGCTGCCTATCAGGTTACCTGCTCGGCCTTGCCCTGCGCCAACACTGGCTCCCGCAGTTTTTGCAAAATGCCGGCTCTCTCACCTTCATGCTGGGCATTTATGCCTTATCGAACGCACTGGTGCATGAATCCGGGTTGCTTACCGTCACCGTGATGGGCATCTGGCTGGCCAATATGCGCGGAGTACCTGTAGACGAAATTCTCGAATTCAAGGAATCACTGAGCGTGCTGCTCATCTCCGCACTCTTTATCATTCTGGCGGCCCGGATTGATTTCCAGCTCATTGCCGGGCTGGGGTTTGGCCCGATTCTGGTCATCATGGCGCTGATGTTGATCGCCCGCCCTCTCGGCGTATGGATTTCGGCACGAGGCACCCCAATCACAATGCAGGAACAGCTCTTTTTGAGCTGGGTGGCCCCCCGGGGAATTGTTGCCGCCGCCGTCTCGGCGCTCTTTGCATTTCGACTGGAAAGTCAGGGGCACCCTGATGCTGCGCTGCTGGTTCCACTGGTATTTCTGGTTATTATCGCGACGGTCATCATCCAAAGCCTGACGGCAACGGCTCTCGCACGCAAACTCAATGTCATTGAACCCGCCACCTCCGGATACATTTTTATTGGTGCCAACTCGGTGTCGAGAGCCATCGCTAAAGTTTTACAGGGATTAAACCTTCCCGTGCTGCTCACGGATACCAACTGGGAAAACATTCGCCAGACCCGCATGGAAAGCCTGCCTGTCTACTTTGGCAATCCGATGTCGGAACATGCAGAAAATCATATGGACATGACGGGCATCGGCTACATGATGGCGCTTTCGCCCTATAAACAACTTAACACGCTGGCCACCTTCCACTTTCTGGATTTATTCGGTAAGGGACATGTTTATGGCTTATCAGAAGGCGATACCGATCAAAAAGCCAGCCATCAGCTATCAGATAAATATAAGGCGACGCGACGTCTGTTTGGTGAAAGCGTCACCTTTGCCAAGCTGGCCAGCCTGCTCGCACAGGGGGCAAAAATCCGCACCACGCAAATTACCGCCAACTTTTCGATGGAACATTACAAAGCACAGCATGGCAACCGCTTACTGATGCTGTTTTATCTGAATCCACAAAAGCAGCTCATGCCGGTAGAACATGGCAAAGATGTGAAAATTGCGGAAGGATGGCAAATTATCAGCCTGATACAGCCGGAACCTGCGAGCGATCCGGTTCAGGAGAAACAGAATGGCTCAGTCGAAACAGCCAAAAACACTCCGAAAAAAGCAGATACTGAGAGTGAGGGTGAGAAAAAACCGACGAATGGAAAACCTTAGTGTTTTCCATTCTCTGCATGTTTGACCTGCGGTAGAACTAACCTGTTTTTTCGTTGCTGAAATTTGCGGTTTCTATGACAAAGTCACTAATGAAGGCGTCCACGGTGTCTGGCGCAATGACTTCGTAAGCCGGCCCCTGCATATCCACCAGAAAGGTGGGTCTGCCTGCGCTTTGTTTCAAAAAGCGACTGCTGTGCAGTGACAATTCGCGTACCTTGAGTTCCGATGCCGGTCGCCATTCCAGCATGACTCTGAGCGTACCTTTGTCCAGCGATGCCAGCTTATATTTACGATACAGTGCATCATGAGTGTCTGCACGCAAGGCATCGGCAATTTCCCGAATCACCGATGCATAACGTATCATCAACTCCCGATTTTTTATAAAACGCCCCCGTTCGTCATAGTGACCAATTTCATAGGCGGTTTTCAGCGCGTTCGCAAACTGGTCTTTGTCCAGATAACCACTATCGCAGGCTACAGACTGAACGGGGCGAAGAAATACAGAACCCAACAATTCCCTTTCAAGCATGCCAATACTCCTCAATAAGCATTGTTATCAATCAAACGTTATCAAAAAACTAACGGATACTACCTACCAGACACTACCCACAAGACACCACCGCATACTCCTAAAGTACAAAAACAGCATCACTTAATATATAACCATGATCAAATTAAGTACATTTTGCCTAAAATACAGGCAAATGCCAACTGAATCATGTTTTACCCAACCTATACAAGTAAACACGCTCTTGTGTGTCAGTATTATTACAGCCCGAACTCGCCATCAGACATTACTGCCACGGGAGGATATCCCGTGAATTGCTTTGTGATGGTCCCGTGAGGCATTTCAGACATCAATTTGATAAATTGCTGCCGGGACAGATGAATCAGATCACGATGATCTCCGGCTTCCAGATAGACGTCCTCATCCTGTGCCAGCGCATCGTCCCACACCACAGGAATGGCGTAAGCCTGTCCGATGGCGGGAATGGCCCCTTGGCTACAGTCATCGAATAACCGGGCAAAGTCCGCTTCTGCTTCCAGATGGTAATGCCCTCGCATCATTTTGTTCAGTCGATGTAAATCAAGATACCGATTAGCCGGAATCACCGCCATGAGGTGCTCCTCGCCCTGCCTGACCATCACCGCCTTGGCACAGTCATTCGCGGGTACTACCGCCGCACGGGCACTTTCCGAGGCTGAATCGGTCTGGGAATGAGGCAGCAAAGAATAAGCCACCTGATGATAGCGAAGATAATCGTAAACCGTTGCTGCAATCGCCATAACGCCTCCCCCTGAACATGACAGGACTGACTGGCCAGATACAGGCTCAACACAAGCCTGTACATACCAAGTTTAGCAATTGCACAATAGATAACCGAATGAAGATGAGGCATTAGAGCAACATACTCTAAAGCCTCTTTTTCTTACAAAAAGAAGTTATGACCTGTTATAGCGGGCAGTGATGACCTGTTACACAGAAAGATCAAGACCCATGCTTGGGATGATCAATATTCGCGATCAGGGCTCTGGCAAAATCTACCCGGGAAATTATCCCGACCAGCACGCCATCTTCGATCACCGGAATTCTCCGGCGACCACGCAGAAATAATTCGGATGTGACCAGGATGTTATCTTCGGCATTGACCACATCCACCTCACAGGTCATATGATTACCCACAATGTCACTGCCTGTTTGATAGTAGCCGTCCATTAACGCTTCTTTTAAACAGTCATATTCCGAAAGCATCCCGATGACACATCCTGCCGGGTCAACGACCGGGCCTCCTGAGCGGCCAGCCTTCAACAAACGGCGCAGTGCATCTATCACACTATCTTCTCGCTTGAATGTAAGCACATTAGAGGTCATGTAGTCCCTCACCTTTAATGATTGCATGCATTGCCTCCCGGCCATTATCTGTTCAGTTACGCAGAATCCGGTGGATACCCCCCGGATTACAACCAAAAACCATGTCGTTTGAGTGCCAATTCATCTTAAGTTTAGTACAGAGCGCCCCGCGCGTCTCATGTGGACACTCAAATTGCGATCACCGCATAGACGGATCCATCACCAAAACCAGCTTCCCTCTCACATGGCCCTCTTCCAGGTGCTGGTGGGCTACGGCAGCATCGGTTAATGCATACTGCCCGGTCACATCGACTTTGACGTCGTGGGTATCCACCCATTCCAGAATTTCATCCAGTTGCAAGCGATCCGGGCGCACGGTCAATCCCTGGGCCCGAATGCCGGCCTCTTTCGCGGCTCGAATAATTTCGTCTGCTGTTACGGTGGGAACGGTCACTAATACGCCCTGAGGTGCCAGTACTTCGAGAGAGCGGATTCCGGTTTCACCCCCGATGGTATCCAGCACAAAATCCAGGCCGTAACAGCACTCGATAAAACTGTTTTCCACATAGTCGATAGTCTCATCAGCACCTATCTCATGCAGAAAATCGTGCTTTTCCCGTGATGCGGTGGCAATCACGTAAGCGCCATGCGCTTTGGCAAACTGAACGGCAAAATGCCCCACACCACCCGCACCGGCATGAATCAGTATTTTGTCGCCTTCTCGCAGCCCCCCCACTTCAAAAAGCGCCTGCCAGGCCGTGAGTCCGGCCAACGGAATCGCTGCGGCATGGGCCATATCCAACTCATCGGGAATAGCACAAAGATCATTTTCATCCGCCAGACAATATTCTGCATACCCGCCGCCCTGCAGAGGAAACCCGATCATACCCACGACCCGATCTCCCACTTGCCAGCGTCCGTCAGGATCAGCAATCGCATCCACCACGCCGGCCACATCATAGCCGGGCACCCAAGGGAGCGAATCCATAATCTGTCGCGCCACAAAACCGGCGCCACGACGTGTTTTAAAATCAATCGGGTTGAGACCGGCCGCGCCGACCTTAATCCTGACCTGACCGGCCACCGGCTCGGGCATCTCACGTTCCACCAGAGTTAATACCGACGGATCACCAAACTCCGTGTAGGCTATCGCTCGCATACCATTTACCTCCCGATCAGAATTGGGTAAAGCTTAGCTCAATAATCCCGGATTAGCCGGATGAATCGCCTCAGAAACCCATCGCTCGATCAACGCCCTTTCCAACTCCGGATAAATATGGCTCATTACTTCGACAAATTCTGCCAGCAATGCCGGACTATCTTTCCGGTCAATTTGTCGGGCGAGTTCGACGATATGTTTGCGAGCGTTTTGCTGGATAGGATCGTCTATATCCAGGTGTTTGAGAATCGCGTCCAGGCGCGAATTGACTTCGTTCAAGCGGCGCGCCAGCTCTTTATACTTATGATCCAGGCCATGTTTGAGCTTACGTATAACCCGCTCCATTTTTTCGTCATGGCGTCTTGAATGCTCGGTCTCCTCTTTAAGATCTTCGGAGCGGCCGTACAGATCCTGTAGTAAATGCGCCGTGTCCTGATCCAGTCGGGTAATGTCGCCCAGCATTTTGTCCACCCCGCCACGCAGCTCGTGGTCCATTTCGGTGAGCTGGTTTTCGAGTCGACTAACCGCATGTTTAAACCGCTGAACAAATTGCTCACTCTCGCGTTCAATAAAAATTTGCAGCATTTCATCCCGCAATAATGCACGATTCCGGCCATCGGCCCGAATACTGTATTCTCCGGAAGGGCTGCAGTAGGGCCGCTGCTGTCCACTGGGCACTTCCACGCGAAGCAAGGGCTTGTCATCCGTATTTTCAGTCACGATAAATACCTGAATGGGCGGCAAGCACGAAACAGCCATATTCTGAATTTGCAGGCGTGCATGGTCGCTCACATCGCACCCGACAATCAGGCCACGCTGCAAGCCATCGTCGCTGGTGTATTCATCAATGCCGATCAGGATGGCACCGCCTTTGCGGGAGTTGGCGAAAGCGATGAGTGTCTTGTGCTTCACCCCGGCGATTTCACGTTTGAATTCGACATCGACACCTTCGCTCCCGCTGAGCAATTGTCGGGTACGTCGGCTCAGGCGTTTATATTCCTTACGCATTCGTCGTTCTCCACTACATGGCTTCCAACCTGTCTGGTCAGGGAACACTGTTCAGAAAGCATACCGGAGATTTTACATTTGTTTGCATTCTGCCCGATAAAACATAGTGTAAAATTCGACCAAATAGCCAAAAGGAATTTAATCCTTCGTCGTTGTCATTAAATAGCATAAAAAAGTAATGACATAAAAAGGCTGACCTGTTTCTACCCCACGATTTCCGGAGTTGTATGAAATCCATTTTCGCAAACAGTCTTTTGACCCTGACGCTGGCTGGCAGTGCCCACGCAACCCTACTGGTTAACGGTGACTTCGAGGATGCCCAGTTGTCTGGCACTCGCTGGGGGGTGTTTAATGCAATTCCAGGCTGGCAGACAACGTTGGGCAGTGGAATTGAAATTCAGCGCAACACCATCGTTTCAGCGCAATCGGGTAACCAATATGTTGAACTGGATTCATACAGCAACAGTGCGTTAACTCAGGGAATCCAGACCAACGCCGGACAAACCTATTTGCTGAGTTTCTTTTATCTCCCCCGTACCAACAATGGCGGCAACGATAACGGTCTGGCGGTGTACTGGGATATTTTCGATGGCGACTTCGGCAACTTTGACCCCAGCCATCAGGCCTTCAGCATCAACAACATGACACGCAGTCAAATGCCCGGCTGGACGGAGTACTCCGTAGAACTCACCGGTACGGGTGGACTGACCGCATTGTCATTCGCGGGTACCGGACTGAATAACAGCCTGGGTGCCTTCATAGACAACGTATCGCTGACCGCCGTCCCGGAGCCGATGTCATTAGCACTGATTGGCGTCGGACTGGCAGGTATGATCAGCTTAAGAAAGCGCGCCACACGCGAGGCTACAGAAAAATCCTCCCGTTGATCCGCAATTCACCCGGTGACTTGTCGATTAATGTTTTAAGGGGCCCTGCAGGCCCCTTTTTTTATTTTCGGCTATGGCCACCGAGTAGACTTCAACAGACCGACAAGAAGTATTTTCTCCTTTAATATATTCAACATACATCATTTCAGGAATTTTCTTCGCAACCCCATAACACACCAACCAACACATTCAAAATACTCATCGCACAGTTACTATGCCAAAAGTAGGTGGATTGTTAGCATTTTTATGGTGCACCTCCCGATATATTCCACGTCAAAATCGAGTTAAAAGTACACATTTGGCGCATGCCGGTTAACCGGAAAACCCCCTGCCCGCACAACAATGGCGCTTGCTGCCTAGGGCTTTGGCGCGATACGCCAATGACAGGCAAAGCGTTTCCTCTATGCTGAATAGCATAAAAAATAAACAACCAACCACTCTGGGGAGACCGATTCAGATGCTGACCCAAGCCTTCACATTTGCGAGTCGAATGGCGTCTGTACGCAAAGAATTTCTGCACTGGGGGCAACAACTGAGTGGTCTCACCGACCTGAAATCCCGCATGACCTACCTGCAATCTGACGAGGCGGTTCAAAACGCACAACTTCGGCGCATCCCGCTATTAGCAACAGAGGAGCCTGCTCGCTGGAAACAGCAGATGATGTCTGCCAGCGAATGGGATGCCAATGAACTGATTGATGTGGATGCAGTTGTCATTGGTACCGGCGCAGGCGGCGCTATGGCCGCCTATGAACTTGCCAGCCGGGGTCTGGCCGTATTGATTCTTGAAGAAGGCGAGTACTACGAGCGTAAGGATTTCAACGGGGACATTCCCGCGCTGGTTAAAAAACTCTATCGTCAGCAGGGTCTCACCGGCACACTGGGTAACACGCTCATTCCCGTCCCTTTGGGGCGCAACGTGGGGGGAACCACCACTATCAATTCAGGCACCTGTATTCGCACACCCGGTGGCGTGCTGAAGTCGTGGCAAGCACTGGGATTAACCCACCTCAATGAAACGCACCTGAATCCGCTCTTTGAAGAGGTCGAACAGTTATTGCAGGTTCAACCTGCCAGCCTGAAAGCCATTGGCCCTATCGCCGACCTTGTTCGCCGAGGAGCAGAAGCGAACGGGCTACAAGGCAGCCATCCGCTGCTACGCAATGCCGTGGATTGTGACGGACAGGGGCTCTGTCAATTCGGCTGTCCCACGGGTGCCAAGCAGTCCACGAACGTCAGTCTGATTCCCCGCGCACTGGAAAAGGGGGCCTTGCTCCTCACGGGCTGTAAAGCCACCGCGCTCGAATGGCAGGGTAACCGCGTAAGCCGCCTGTACGCCGAAGCCAGCGCATCGCCTCAACATCAGCTCAACATCCGGGCTCGTGCCGTGGTGCTCAGCATGGGAAGCATGCTCACGCCCGGCTTTCTGGCGCGCAATGGTGTCCATCTGCCCTGGCTGGGACGCAATCTCTCGCTGCATCCGGCCGGCGGAGTGGCGGCTCACTTTCCCAATCAGGCGTTAAAAAATTCCTGGACGATTCCTCAGGGCTATGGCGTAGACGATCTCGCCGAACAAGGCATATTATTTGAGGGTGCCACGCCACCGTTACTTGCCTATGGCTTACTCGGCAAGCCCGACGAGATGCTCCAACGAATTGAACGCTATCCACACACCGCCTTTTTTGGATTTATGATTCGCGACACCTCGCGAGGTAGGGTAGTGAATGTTCCAGGCTTCCCCCACCCCATCGCCTGGTACCGGCTCAACAAAGCCGATTTTGCCCAATACATGCGCGCCAGCCATCTTCTGGCCCGGATGTTACTGGATGCCGGCGCCGAATCGGTGGAACCGCTGGGAATTCAACCTTGCCCGCCGATTACCAACATCCGTCAACTCGACCAGTACTTTGCCCGGTCTCACTCGGTACGAGACTTTCTCATTTCTGCCTATCATCCACTAGGCACGGCGCGCATTGGCACCCATTCGGGAATGGCCGTATGCGACCCGACGCATAAAGTGTTTGGCACCCGTAATCTCTACGTCATGGATGGCAGTAATCTGCCCTCTTCGCTGGGAGCCAATCCGCAAATCACTATTATGACGCTGGCCATGCAAGCCTCGCGGGCACTGGCTGAACAGTTATTGAATCAAGCTTAACCACTGTTATTGATACGTCAGGAGGAAACCCCATGAGTCTGGGAATACTTATCAGAGAAGCCATGCAGGGCTGGATTGAGCTGGAAGACAAGCGCCAGCCTTTTGCGATTCAACTCGAAGCCTTCACCCAGCGATGGTGGTCACTCACTGCACCTCGCCCATTTCAGGGCACCGTTTCTCTGGGTCTGGGCACTCCCCTGCCTACGGAAGGGGTACTGACGATTTTCCCGAGCGGGCCACACTATGAGATACGCTTTTACCATCCCGATTACGGCTGGCTCGACCTGTCAGGTAAAAAAACGTACGCATTTAGCAAGCTGCACCACTCGCTCACCACTTGCCCGCTAACCGTTTTCCGGAATAAGCGCACGATCGGGCGGGCAGAACTCAGCTATCGAAAACCCCTTTGGCAATTTCCTCTGGAATCGCTGCGACTGGCACGCCGTCCGACCCCCGTGGGAGACCAAGCCCTATGAAATCCCGTATTAACCTGCAACAACTCCCTACCCAGACCGTTTGGTCCGATTTGCAATTTCGCCGGGGTCAGCCTCGAGGCCATTATGAAAGTTACTTCATTCGAGCCAATCACCCAAGTAAACCTCAGGCGATCTGGATTCGATATACCCTGTTTCAGCCCCGGCATCGGCCGGATCTGGCTATTGGAGAACTCTGGGCCATTTGGTCTGACGCCGACCGCTCCGGTATCGTGGCCGTGCAACAAGACATTCCTTTGCCAGACTGCGTCCTGGGAAGCCGGCAGCTCACTCTTGGCGGTGCCAGCTTGTCGCCACAAAGCGCCAGGGGCAGCGCCCGATCTGAGATCAACCGGATCACATGGGACCTGACTTATGACGGAGGACAATCCCCCTTGCTCTGTCTGCCCGACCGGCTTTATCGCAGCCCTTTACCAAAAGCCAAACTCATGGTCATGCAACCCAATGCCCGGTTTAACGGCAGGCTGGAGGTGAACGGCGAGATCATTGAAATCCATCAGTGGCAAGGCAGTGTCAATCACAATTGGGGTAGCAAGCACACCGACGCCTATGCCTGGGGCCAGGTTGCCGGATTCGACCGCGACCCCGAGAGTTTTTTCGAAGTGGCGACAGCCCGCCTGAAACTCGGCCCGCTCTGGACACCGCCCTTAACGCTGGCAGTACTTCGCCACCAAGGCCAGGAGTACCGGTTTAACCAGCTGACACAAGCGCTCAAAGCCACGGCCCGCTATCACTATTTTGAATGGCAATTCGAACTCGCCAACGACCAATACGAACTGCAAGGCAGTATGCGTGCCCCCGCCCATCTGTTTGCGGGCCTGCACTACAAAAACCCGCCGGGAGGACTGAAAACCTGCCTGAACAGCAAGCTCGCACAATGCGACCTGTATCTCAGCCGACGCGGCGCGACGCCGACCTACTTAACTACGGCGCACCGGGGCGCATTTGAAATCCTCACCGATGCCCCTCCACCAGATATCAGGATAGTGAACTAATGGGAATGCCCACTGGCAAGCAGTGTCATCCGGCGCGGCCTTTCGCCTCAAGAGCGGCGATATAGGTGTTTGTCTATCCATTCTTATCTTCAGTGGGTTTGCCAGGCATCAGGGCTGGCGGTGAGAGCAGTTGAGAAACCGTGAGGCCAGCCATAGCAAGGGCGATACCTGGCAGGATGCTATCATAAAGATTTAGTGATGCTTGAGTGGTGGAGGCCATCTGACACAGCAATATACCCAGCCAAACATTAAATGCTGTTTCCGGATTTTTGAACACGTCCACGAACATAACCCACAGGATCCGCCTCATGGCATGGAGCGCCAGCGGTGTGGTAAAACCCAGTGCTAGCTCCACATGATTGGGCATCCCCATAAACATGAGGGGCGTTGGGATCAACACCAATGCTAATAGCAATCTATCCTTGTTTGTCACTTTATTTGTCCCCTGTTATAAGTTCTTCGACATAGGCTTTAAAGCTAGTGCTCTCGAATTGCCAGTTGCCGCATCCAGTATTGATCAACATACCCTGCTTCCGCATTCTTGCCAGAGCACATTTTCCAAGCTTGAAGAGCATTCTCATCGGGTAGATTGAGAGTGCTATCGATATCCATTCCTTCATGATACCCATATCAAGATTTGGTGTGATCCATAATGCTTTATCTCACTCATATTTAGCCTGGATGCTACTCTTGAATGCAGGCTCCAGTGTGGTTGTCACAATTGAACACGTATTTCGCACACGGACAACCTGCACACAAAAGGTCACTTTCGGTCTAAAAAATGAAAAGTACGTCCATAGCCATTTTCATCAAATAAACGCTTTTTTATTTTTCACATTTTGATTGATCCAAGGTACTTTCAAACGCCTGCAGAATTGCATCCGCGCTGCTGTTTGGAGTGGCAAATATTGCATCTAAATCGGTTTCAGAAAGCATAACGGAAAGGCGCACGCGCTCTTCATCATCCTCGATTAATTTCAGTGCTGCCTGAATGTAGTTTTCAACGGTTCGCGCAACCAGATAATCTGGCAGACCTGCTCGCTTCACGTAATCTCCGTCGAATGATCCGTGAGGCTCATCATTTTCCATTGCCACAAGTGGCAGCGCCTGATAAAGCGAGTCAATCAAACTGTTCATGCCACCAAACGGAAATGAGCCCATATGGATGTCACAGTCATTGATTCGTTTGATATAATTGTTGTAATCACTTAATGGATAACACACAGCGCCAGGCATTTCCTGTAAAAGAACGTTGGAGAACTCCAAATAATTTAGCCCGAGCATGTTCGGAAAAAAAATGAACTCGACCTTTTTGCTTGAACGCCTTTCTATTTCTTTAAACGCTTTAATCATGTCGTGACTAATTTTTATGCCGGCAGCAGGCACCGCCAGGCGAATAACCTCAGGATGCTGGCGAATGTTCACTTCAATTTTTTCACTTGCCGGTGGACGGGTAGCCCTGATTGCGCCGACGGGTAATTCAAGTATTTTCTCACTGTACAAGTCCGGATTCCTAATCCAATTGCTCTCAGCGATCACATAATCGATCGTTGGAATATGTGTCGTTGCCGGGTGCCCAAGACCGGCTATTTGAATCGGAGCGAGCCTGAAATTGGCGAGTGCGATTACGGGTAGATTCATGCCAATACTGGGGTAAAAAATAATGTCCGGTTTATGGCCGACCACGTAATCACGCAACATGGGCATATTTACCGAGCCATTCTTTTTCATCGATTCAGCAAATCTGATTTCCGAAAAAAGCGCTTTTGTTTCGTCATCCAGAATTGGCCCGCATTGCAAGCCAACAAGTGTGTACTTTTTTGCCAGCGCTTTTAGTGACGCCTCATAGCATCGTTGCATGGCGTGATTGTTGTGATATATCTCAAAGATCACCATTACTTTTGGCTTATCCGCGAGGGGCTGCAGTTGTCGAATATCGTCTGTCACCCCGGCTGCGATAAACAGATCCCGAAAAAAACGGTTCATCGTCTTTTTGGCTAAATGCCTGTTTTCGTCCGTCGCATAGCTGACATTCATCCACGCACCCGATACCAGTTCGTGTGCCTGGTACTTCATAAGATGATTCAGATTGTTGGTATTAGTTAGCGCCTTAATGGATTCGTTGCGACGCTTATCTGCCCGCTCAGTAAATAAACTGAATCCATTCAGATTGGCAATATGAATTAAATCTGAAATGACCGGAGAGTATGCGCGGATGTGCGCGTGATCAACCGTTGCTTGGCTGTTATAACCTATAAAGCACAGACACTTTATAAAAGCATTGCCCGACATTTTTGTTGAGGAGCTCGTAATCGCCGCAATCGTATGATCAACATTAGCTTTCGGCTGTGCCCCAATCATGCGGAACATGGCGTTCGCCTTACCAAATAACCCCCCGAGCGGGAGTTTGGTGATATCTAACGCGGGGTCAGTAATTAATGCTGTAAACGCGGATTGAAAACGGCCTGCATAGTTTTTGATTGCCTCCATATCGAAGTTAAAGCGTGTGTAGTCAATCAGCGAATAGGTGTTATTTAAGTTGGCCAGAATCTGGACTGCAACATTAAACGCTTGCTGATGCTGTCTTGAGTACGCCAAAAATTCGAATTGAGCTAATTCAGCCAGACTTTGTATTTGATCGCCGTTTTCTGTCATTTTTAATGCCTTCCTTTTTGTATCTCGAAATCCGGTGGTTTGGTTTCTTCTTCTCAGCAGATTGATTTGTGCGACTTCCATTAATCTACGCGACAATCCCTGTTCGAAAGGCATCCCGCCGATACGGAAAAATGGTTTGAGTGCGTCGTCATTGCGCGCCTGTTTACGCGCGGTTCTGAGCCCCAACTATCCGGGCCTAGACTACCCTATTTTGTTTCCATACGAATCGCAAATAAGTTGGAAAATTCTAAACAAAAGGTACTACCAGTTCGCAAGTACCGAAGACTATTCGAATCGCATTTGAAAAGTAAATCCGAACGTTGATCATCCCTGGCGCGAGAATATAGTGATAAGATGCCAGATCGAGCCGGAGATCTTTCCGCGCCATTCCAAATCATCGACACAGAGCTATTCTATGAGCCAGCCTTCATCCGACGATCTTCTTAAGTTAGATTGTGAAGCAAGATACGATTACTTTCTGAGTGAAGTTTCCGATAGCAGAGAAATCTGGATTCTGATCAATGCCAATGAGCAGTTTCTTAAAATCTACTCGGAAGAGGACGGATTCGAATATTTACCCGTATGGCCAAACGCAGACGTTGCACAACGCGTCAGTCAGGACGAAACCAACGACCTCACCCCCAAAGCGATATCCTTGCCTGAGTTTTTCAAAAAGTGGATACCCGGATTACAACGTGATGGCTTACAGGTTGGCGTCTTCCCTGCCGCAGATCAAACCGTCTGGATCACCGACCCCACAGAACTCGGTGAGGATTTGAAAGAGGAACTCTCCCATTTTGGTTGATTAACGGCTGAACCCGCCCATACCAGGAAAATACCATGACGCTTGCGATCGAAATCGCCACCACACCAGACCAATATACCGCAGGCCATGCACTGTTTTCCGACTATGCCCGCTACCTAGGGCTGGATCTGGAGTTTCAGGGGTTTAGCGAAGAGTTAACCCGACTCCCCCAAATGTACGGCCACCCGCGAGGATGTTTACTGTTAGCGCGAAAAGGCGAAGTCTACATTGGCGCAGTGGGACTGAGACAATTCGCTCCGGGTATCGCTGAAATGAAACGCCTGTTTGTGCAGACCGAGCATCAGGGGGTGGGCGCGGGCCGCCAATTGCTTGAAGCCTTTATCGCTCAAGCAAAAACCCTGGGCTATGCCTCCATCCGGCTAGACACGATACCTGAGCTGGACAAAGCGCTTAAACTCTACGAAGCCTACGGCTTTATCCGGATTCCTCCCTATCGGCACAATCCCTATCCCAATGCGGTATTTATGGAGCGAAACATTGAGTAACCTGATTCAACCCGTCAACGCGTCCATGTCAGTCTATCTCGAGGCCACACACTACATCGACTGGCAACATCCGGAGGTATTCTCTCAGGCCCGGACACTGGCCCTGGGACTGACCACCCCCGAAGCCATTGCCAACAAATGCTTCGAATTTGTTCGCGACCAGATAAAGCACAGCCGCGATTACGCACTCAATCCGGTGACTTGCAAGGCATCCGATGTGCTTCGCCATCGCACCGGCTACTGTTATGCCAAAAGCCATTTGCTGGCCGCGCTTTTAAGGGCAAATCAAATCCCTGCCGGATTATGCTATCAACGACTCACCCTCGACAGCGATCGCCCTCCCTATTGTCTGCATGGACTCAACGCCGTGTTTCTGGAACCCTATGGTTGGTATCGGGTTGACGCCCGAGGAAACAAGCCGGGCATTCATGCCGGATTCTGTCCGCCAGAAGAACAGCTCGCCTTCCCCATAACCCACGACGGCGAAGCCGACTTACCGGGTATTTGGGCTGAGCCCTTACCTGTGATCGTCCATCTGCTGGAAACCTCTGCCACCTATCAGGCTGTGGCCGAAAACTTACCCGATATTGAATCTTTGGAAGCCGTCACGCTCAAGTAAACTATCCGCATGTACACCCTCCCGACACCGCCTAAATGGCACTACCAGCGCCAGATCAAAGCTGGTCGCATTATCCCGGACCCGGCTCAGCAAATGGCGCTGGACGCCCTGGAAAACCTGTATGACCGACTGAGTGACCCGACCCAAGCCAAACAACGGGTGCAGGGATTGTACCTGTGGGGCAGCGTGGGAAGAGGCAAAACCTTTCTAATGGACCTGTTCACCGCCAGCCTGAAAGAAAGGCACTATCTTCGTTTGCATTTCCATCACTTCATGGCCCAGATTCATCGCCAGCTACGCGACAGACAGGGCCAGACTCATCCGTTACAAAAGATTGCCTGTCAAATAAGCCAACAAACCAAAATCCTGTGTTTTGATGAATTCTTCGTATCCGACATTGGTGATGCCATGTTGCTGGGCACCTTGATACAAGCCTTATTTGAAAACAGGGTAACACTGGTTGCCACCAGCAATACCGCCCCCCACGACCTTTATCGGGATGGTCTGCAACGTGCGCGTTTTTTACCCGCTATTCATGCCATCGAAACCCATACCTCGATACTGCATCTCAATGGGCTGAAGGATCACCGCAAACGACCACTCCATCACGAGCAAATAGTATTCATCGAACCCCGCGATGCGGTGGCCAAGCATCATCAGCGAGGCTTGCTCCTGCATCGCCTCGAACTGCCTTTACCCGATGAGGCGATGCCAGCACTCTCTGTGTCGGGACGAGCCATCCACTATGTCTGCCTCAACCAAACCACTATTTGTTTCACCTTTTCACAGCTCTGCGAAGGCCCACGCTGTGCGTTGGATTACATCGACATTGCACGTCGTTTCAATCGGGTCGTGATTTTGGGTATACCGGTGTTGAGTGGTCTGGTCTATGAACAAATTAAAGCCCGTGGTACGGAAGATGGCAGCGTGGGTTCAGGTGTTACAGGCGAACGGGCGGTTAAACTGGCTCCCTCGGATGATGCCACACGCCGTTTTATTGCCGTTGTCGATGAATTTTACGAGCGAAAAATAAAACTCTACCTGACCTGTCAGGTATCCATGGATGAATTGTACACCGACGGAAGTTTACTGTTTGAATTTGAACGTACCCGCAGCCGCCTGACAGAAATGGGCTCCAGGGAATACATGGAACTTACAGCAAAATAGCTGTCACGTTGCCACTTCGATAAACCTACTCACCCAACCACATATAAAATTAAACACTCTGACGCCCCTCTCCTAAGCGAAAAAAGATCTTTAAAAGACGCCAATACTCTCACAATTACCCTCACGCCTCTTATATATTTGACTAAAATTCATACAGGTCCAGGTGCGTTTGATATCACTTTATTGCGCGCTTAAATCCACACTGATAAAAAAAGGAGGGAACGGTCATGATGATTGCCCGCTGGAGTATTGACGCCAAATTTGGCTATAAACCTCAAGTCATTGAGCTTATGCAACGCTGGCTGCGCGAAATCGGTAGTCAGATTGGCTGGAATGCCTCAAATACGCGACTGGTCACTGGCTCGATTGGCGCACTCGAATCTACGGTGCAATCCGAAGTGCAGGTGAAAGATCTTAACGAACTCAACGCGGCCTGGGAAAAGCTGGGCACCATCAGTGCACACCAGGCCTGGAGCAAAGAAATGGAGCCTTTCGTCGTCTCGGGTACACAACACTGGCAGATTTTCCGATTGATCGATATCTGATCTATCTAAGATACAGTCCGGTTCACTCCGGCTCACTCACCTTCTTCGCATAGCGAAACTTCTGCCAAATGGTATATCTATACCGCTGGCTTAGGCTTTGGAGTGAAAACCTGGCGCGCACATAAATCACCAGGTGCAGGTACGGCATAGCCATGAATAAATGCCATGGCCTGAGCGTGCCTCTTGCTTCGGAAAGTGACATTCCGGGCATCGGAAGGACACGTTTCACTCCAGGACAGAATGAGACTGCGTACATCTTGAGGCAGCCCTTCAGGCAATATCTTTGAATCGGCAAGGTGGAATTTTACGGCGGCGTTTTCTATATCCCCTCTGGCCTGACGATCTCGCCTGCTATTCCATGCCACAACATCCTGAAAACGGTACCATTTCTTTTTATCACATCGCCATGAGGCAGCATGCGTCAACGGCAAAAATCGAAACGGATCCCATTCGTGGGTCTGATTATCCAGGCCAAACGATAAGAATGCCCCCATGATCGAATCAACCCGGTACATACCGGTGGGAATTCGAATGCCCCGGGCTCGAATTTGTTCGAGCGCCCACGACTTGATTGCACAGAGGTTACCGTGAAATCCGCCTTGTTTAGCCATTTGACGGCGTATTGCCTTGGCCGACGCCCCCGAAGTAGGCACCCCGCTGGTTCCTAACGCCGCCGCCTCAGACGCAAAGGTGTGAGAAATAGCCGCAATCGCCTCGCGGGTCACGCGAACATACCCATCAATGTAAACGGCATTTAATTCCCCTCGCCATATTTCATGAATATGCTGATTCCAGGCATTCCCTTTGTCGGCCACAGGAATACTCCATACGAAATATGGTTTAGTCTCACTCGAAAGCGGGCTGACCACCTCTCGCGCTATTTGCTCTGCCAATTCCTGGTTTCCGTTGATTAAGACATCAATGACTGAACCATCAGGAACGCTATTAATGGCACACAATATTGTTTCAGTCAGCGTAGGAATCTTTTCCCTTGACGCAAAAATCACCACATTAACCGGCCTATCCATACCTACCTCAATAACTGTTGCATCCAAAATGAGTCGTGCCAGTAGTTTGCCTGTAGATTGTCTATCTTGACCACACCATCATAGGGTATCTACTTGAAAAAAAATTTCCACACAATTGATCTGGCGAAAGCACATCGATACCGCTAATGACTATTGTCTTTGACATTCCATTCGGAAATGCGCCGTCGACGCCAATCGTAAGGCGACTGATACCTTGGCGCATATTCACGCCATCCATTGTGTGCTATCTTTTTTCCGCTATAAATGTCCTCGCAAGCACGGATACTAACGGGCGGCAGCGGCGGTATCATGACCCCATAGAGGGTCAGCCTTATTCAACTGATTATTGATGATGGAGTTCCCTTTGAAGAATAAGCGTCTATGGCTTCCCGCCATGTTTTTGCTTTGTTTGCCATTAACTCAACCACTCTACGCCGCTTCCTGTAATGACAATGACGATGTTTTTTCGGATTGTGCCGATGCCGCATTTGCCGAGCTAGAGGGTAATATCCAACTGTACTTTAGGGATGAGCGCAACCAGGCGCTCACTGGAGTGACGGTCATTCTGGGCGTACAAGGGTCAGAAAAGATATTCTCAGGCAACAAGAATTATATTGAACTGCCAGAAACACACCCGCTGTTTACAGGTGACAGCCAGCTTTGTTTGTCGGCGAGCAAGCCCGGTTATGGCACCATCCGGCGATCCCTGAATGTGATTGATGGAACGGTACATGGTGATCACGTTTTTTATCTTACTCAGGGAGTAACAACAGGTGCCGAGCCCTGTGCATCGGACATTGTCAAGAAGTTGCTGGATACCAAAAGCATCGACATGCATGTGCATTTTGCGGTCAACCAGTCGTCTCTCGACCCTGCAGCCATTGCACAGGTAAACGAACTGGCCAAAGGCATTGCCGATATTAAAAAGTTACGTGGCAAAAACAAGCCTCGTTTTGAAGTTGTCGGACATACCGATAGCCAGGGAAACAAAAAGAAAAACCTGTCGTTGTCGAAAGCCCGTGCAAAAAGCGTGGCCGACTATTTGAAAGCGAATAAGGATTACGCCCTGCAAGATCTCGATTTTGCAATCAAGGGATTAGGCGATACCGCCTTGCTGGTAAAAGGAAAGCGCCCCGAAGATCATGCCCAAAATCGCCGGGTTGAGGTAAAGTTACTGAATTAATAACGTCAGCGAGCCCTCCCGGTTGAGGGCAATGGCGCAAATCACAACAGTGAATCTAATCGCTAGGTCTCTTTAAAAGCGCCCGCCTCCAAGCCATGTTTCGACATGAGCTTGTAAAAATCGGTGCGGTTGCGCTGGGCGATACGAGCCGCTTGCGCTACATTGCCCTCGGCAATGGCCAGCACCTTGGCCAGATAATTTCGTTCAAACTCGGCGCGGGCATCATTAAAGGATGGCAGATAGTCGGCCTGATTCTCGAGTGCCTGAGCCACCAGTGCTGCAGGGATAATCGGCGACGTGGCTAACGCCAGCGTCTGCTCCACCACGTTGATCAGCTGACGGATATTGCCGGGCCACGGCGCGCCCGCCAATAACTGCATCGCTTCAGGCGAATAGCCTTTCACCGGAATATCATGCTTTCGCTCAAGTAAATATCGGACCAGCGCTGGAATATCCTCGGCGCGTTCGGCCAAGGAGGGCAACTCCAGCTTGACGACCTTCAACCGGTAATACAAATCCTCCCGAAAACGCTGTTGTTTCATGGCGTCTTCAAGATGATGGTGAGTCGCGGAAATCACCCGAACATCCACCGGCTGCGAACGGGTACTCCCGACCGGCCGTATTTCGCGGTCTTGAAGCGCTCTCAATAATTTTACCTGCAGGGTCAAAGGCATGTCCCCTACCTCGTCCAGAAACAAGGTTCCCCCATCGGCTGCAAGAAATAACCCCTGATGCGCGTTAATCGCCCCGGTGAACGCCCCCTTCACATGTCCGAACAATTCGGATTCAAGCAGGTGCTCCGGCAGTGCTCCGCAATTAATCGCAACAAAGGGTTTATCTGCACGGGCACTGGCTTTATGTATCGCACGCGCCAACAGTTCCTTGCCTGTGCCACTGGCACCCGTAATTAGCAGACTGACATCCGTTTTCGCTACGCGCTGAGCCTGCCCGAGTAAGGCTTCCATTCGTGTATTGGTCGTTATAATCTCGGCACGCCAGTCAGCTTCTTTACGTGGCGCATTCTGAAGCGCATCACTAATCGCCTGCATGAACTGATCCCGGTTCAACGGCTTGGTAATAAAGCTGGATACGCCTTGTTGCGTGGCAGCGACGGCATCGGGAATCGAGCCATGTGCCGTCATGATAATGACCGGTACGCCAGGATAAATCTGCTGCACCTTGCCAAATAAACTTAACCCGTCCATGCCATCCATGCACAAGTCAGTAATGATCAGATCGGCACGTTTCGAGGACAGCCATTGCAAGGCTGCTTCGGCAGAATCAACACATACCGCCTGATAGCCTGCGGCTTCAAGACGTAAAGACAGTAGCCGTAACAAGCTGACATCGTCATCAACGAGCAATATGCAAAATGCGCGACTCATGGCGACTCCTCTTTTGCTGTACGCACAACACGGTGCTTCATGCGTTTCTCTATATCGGTTAAGGCATCAATTTTACTTTGCAGGGCATTAACCTGGGCTTGTAACTGCTGGGCCTGAACGCGACTTTCTTCTGCCTGACGTTTCAACAATACCCGTTCGGATTTCTGTGCCTGCAGCTGTTGATTAAGCGTTAAAAGTAATTGAATAACCCACTGCGACTTCGGCGCCAAAACCTGCCGATCAAGACCCGTCAACAGTCGTTCCGCCTCGCGAAGTTCGCGATAACTCATCTCCGGGTGCGTCAGCAAGGCCGCTCGCCAGACAATTGCCTCTCCCTCGGTTGAAGCTTCCAGCGGTGCCAGTGTTGATCGCCGCTCGGCCACATCCAGCATTAAGGTGCGTAGTACCCGGTCAACAATCGACTCCTGCGCGGTTTCGCAACGTGCGGCAACCTCGGGCGGCAAGGGTATTTCAGGCAAATGATGAGTATAACGGGGAGCACCAAAATGACTGCAGGCCGACAAGGACACCACCAACACAACCCAGATCAGTCGGGTGTTAATTTTGCTCACAACCATACATTTATCAAAATCCATGATACAGCCATTCAGTCTGTTTCGGTGTGTTGTGCTGGCTCAATTTATCCACAAGCGGAAACTCGCCTTGCGAAGACCAATCTTCCTCGGAGGCTGGCACACTACCCTTGCGCTTTGGAGGATTCAAGGGCATTTGCAAACGAAAACACACCTCCGCCATCGCATGGGATTCCAGCGTCAAGGTGCCGCCATGCAGCAAGGCACATTCCAGCGCAACCGACAGGCCGATTCCCGACCCCTTGAGCGCCCCCGCCCGAGGCCGACTCCCTTGTTCGAAAGGCAGAAAAATACGGCTCTGTTCCGCAAGCGGAATGGCGGCCCCTGTATTCGCAACATCAAAAATCAATCGGTGCTGCTCCGCTCGCCACATTAACCATACTTTGCCGGGAGACGTACTGTAGAAAAGCGCATTAGACAAGAGGTTGCTCAATAATGTACGCAACTTTGCCCGATCCGCCGTCACCATAAGTGACTCCCCCTCGAGGCAGTAGTAAATATTCAGCTGATGCATTGTCAACCGTTGTTCATGCAGTACCTCTTCGACCAACGAGTAAAAATCGAAGCTGGTTGTCAGTAGTTCGCGCTGATATTTCAGGCCGTTAAAGTCCAGCAGGTTTTCAATCAAGCACTGAAGCTGTCGACCCTTTTCCTGCAGAATGGTGACAATCTCCCGCTGCTGTGGTTTAAGCTCGCCCAACAGGCCTTCTTCCAGCAAGTCAGTCCCCTCTCTCAGGCTCGCGAGCGGCGTTTTAAGCTCATGCGACATCTGCCTGACAAACTGAAGCTTTTGTTCCTCCAGCGCTTTCAGCCGCTCCTGCAGCCAAGCCAGTTTCGTCCCCAGCTTCGCCAGTTCTCTCGGCCCTCCTACCTGAAACTGCACGCGCGACTGCCCGGACCCCAGTTGCTGAATAATTTCTTCCAGACGGGCAATTGGCCTGATAATCAACCAGATAAACAAGATGCAAAGCCCGATACTCAACGGAACCAAACTGGCGCCCTGCAGCAGCAACCGGGATTTCACCAATTCCGCATCTGACGCCAGGCGCTCCGAGCGCGCAGTGATGGCGCGCTCGCTATATTGCACCAGACTCTGGGCATGCTGTCCCAGGATCGTAAAGAAAGTAAGCGCATCTGCGTACTCAGGCGAATCATAAGCCACAACATAAAGACGCGTACTGAAGCCCCGCAAAGCACGGCGTATTTCGTCACATAGCCCCCGTGAATCCAGGCTGTTCTCATAAAGACAAAGCTGGTCAAGGTCTCGTAACAGGCGTGCTTCGGTCGCACCGTAAATACTAATCAGTTCAGGGCTGCCCAATACCTGATACTGTCGCGCCGTACGCTCCAGATCAAAGATAAGCTCAGGCAAACTACGACTGGTTTTTGCAAGCACCACAATATCCTGAGTGGCCTCTCGCCCTTGTTCGGAGACGCGTTCAAGCGCCTCCGAGGCCTGAAAAACCAGTGTTCCGAGCGGGGCTAAAACCAGCACAAAGGCCAGTACAACCAATTGCAACAAGGAGCGGGGAAGTATATTCATCACGCGACCCAAAACAGACATCAGTGATCGACAGTTTAAAGTGACGCCATATTCAATGCCTACCATAATTTGACATATTTTCGTCTTTCTTTGTCTGTCTCTCAACAAAGACAATTATCCTTATGATTTTATTGACATTAATTTAAATTGCCAAATTCCTGTCTGTCAATGGCGACAACCAGTCCTTCATCGCCCATGAAAAAAGTCTGAATAAAAAACACATCCCATTGTTTTAAATACATTTAATAGTTAATGGCATGTTTTTGGTTAATGTTTAACAGGCTATAAACCATTTCCTTTTTTATACGCTTTCACGTTGTCATGAAACCCCTGCTGCTGTACCAGCCCTCATGACAGCGTCTTTTCGCTCTCCTCATGCAAACGATTCTCCGGGACGCCCCCGCTTTGTGACCTGCCAACCCACTTACCTTGCAAACTCCTTGCCTGACAAAGAATGCCCCCGGAACAAATCAACACACGCTTAACACAAAAATTTACAACGACCCTGCACATTTTTGACTAGCCTTCTGGCAGGAGAATTCTTGCGACTCCATGTTGTCGAAGACGCGAAATTGAATTCGCAGTGCTTTCAGTTGGCCCCAGGACTCCACCATCACGGATACGGAACTTTTGCAGGGCAAACACCATGAGCATTCGAAATTTTTTACTCACCACGATACTTTCCTCACTTTTCATCGCGATCCCGGTATTTGCCGATTTACCGACTCACTCTGTTGCAGATAATAGCTATATCATCCAGACCACTTACTATGTGTCGCCTGACGGCAACGACCAAAACCTGGGTACCACGAAAAGCACCCCCAAGAAAACAATCAAAGCGGCACTTTCCCTGGCCCAGCCCGGTGACCGGGTGTATTTGTTGCCAGGTGATTTTTACGAAGACATCAAAACCGTGCGGGACGGCGAAGCAGATGCCCCTATCCAGATTCAAGGGAGCAAGAACGCTATTTTGCATGGCAAGAGCAGCAGTCGTGTTGTACAGATATTTCACAATCATATCCATTTGCGCGGTTTTATCATTGACGGCCTGACCGGTGACGGTGCGATCAAGGAAAACTATAAGGATATACTGGTGTGGGTTCAGGGCACCGAGCCTATGCAAGGTCCTCAAGGCTTTGTTGCGCGCGCCATGTACTTTCGCAATGCAGGCGGGGAATGCATGCGTCTGCGCTACTTTGTGACTCAGGCCGAAATCTTTTCCAACACTTTCTACAACTGCGGTGTCTATGATTTCCGCTTTAAAGCCGGCAGCAAAAATGGCGAAGCCATCTATATCGGAACCGCCCCCGAGCAGTGGGCCAATGGTAAAAACCCGACCGCTGACGCAGATGAAAGCAGCTACAACTGGATTCATGACAACAAAATACGCACCAATGGCAATGAATGCGTCGATATCAAGGAGGGTTCGTCCTTTAACCTGGTTGAAAACAATCGCTGTTTAAAACAAAAAGACAGTCATTCTGCGGGCTTTGATTCACGCGGCGACAACAATACCTTTCGCTACAACGAGAGCTACAGCAACAATGGTGCCGGTGTTCGTCTGGGAGGCGATGTCGTCAATGGGAGACAGTATGGTATCGGCAATGAAGTTTACGGCAATATCCTGCACGATAATGGCCATGCAGGCGTCAAAGTGATGGCCGCACCCCAGGCAAAAATCTGCGACAATACTCTGTATAACAACGCGAAAGGCGATTTTTACGGGGCCAATGGTGCCTATTACGCCCCCGCTCAAAGCTGCAATTAGGCCCGACGCAGACCAATCTGGCATTTTCTTGCCCGTCCGTTGAGGCGGGCAAGAAAATTGACAAGTTTCAATTTTTGAACTTCTTTATATGCAGCGATCATCATTTGTATGTGCAGTGATGATTTTCTTTTTTTGCCCTAACCCAATTCTTAAAGTAAATTGCGGTCCTGGTTCTTCGGCACCGCGTAAACCCGGCTAATAATGCGCCAGATTATTGTTTAAATAATCCGGATTACTTTTTAAAAAAAAATCCATATTACTACTCAGATTACAAAACAGGCAGCAGGAGAAGGGGAAGTCAAGGTATGACAAACAGGCAGCGAATGCTGACATGGATTGCTTGCGGCAGCGTACTCACCGGTCCGGTATCAGCAGAATTCAACCTGGGGGACGTTAAGATTAGTGGCTTCGGGTCGGTCGTTGGCGGCCAAACGCTGGATAGCAACGAAACGCTCTATGGCTATGACAATGATTTCTCGATGCACCCGGAATCCCGGTTTGCACTGCAGTTTATCGCGCCCATCAGCGAGAAATTCAAAGCGACGGCGCAAATCATGGCGCGCGGCAAGGATGACTATACACCGAGCTTTGAATGGGCCTTTATTACCTACAAAGCGACCGACGATCTGTCATTTATGGCAGGACGCCAACGCTTTCAGCTCTTCAAGTATTCCGACTATGTAGAAGTTGGCTATGCCTATCTCTGGATTCGTCCGCCCCGTGGCGTTTATGACATTCAATTCAATTCGGGTGATGGCGTGGGCGTTCATTACCGTACGCACTTTGGGGAAGTCGATACTAACTTTACCTATAAGATCATCTCCATTGATATTCCGGATTTTGTACCTCAGGGCACCAATCTGACGCCGGGGCATTACGAAATAAATAATGCCAATCTTTTCAATGCCGACCTTACCTGGGATTACCTGAACTTCGGTATCAATCTGATTTATATTCCCAAACTAAGCTACGACTCCCCGCTCATTGCCCCTGTAGCCGATGCTGTCAGGCAATTTGGTTACAGTGAAAGCACAGTACAGGACATCCTGGCTCGCGAAGACCCGGTAAAAGTCTATGGCGCCTATATTGGTTATGATCCGGGCGACTGGTTTGTTCTGGCCGAATATACCAGTGTACAGCTGGATCCTTCAGCCTTTGCGGATCAGGACTCCTATTATCTTTCTGCCGGTTTCCGATGGGATAAACTCACCTTCCATACAACCTACGGAGCGGACGAAAACACGGCAAGTTCAAACGCAGATCAAGTGATTCGCCCGTCAGACGTTTTGCCAGGCGGATTACCGCTCAAGACCGCCGTTAGTCAGGCCGTCAATGCACAGGTTTCCGAAAGCGACTACTACTCCTTCGGCGTGCGCTGGGATGTTGAAACACAAGTTGCCATAAAACTCGAATTTACTAACTTTAACGACAAAAAATTTGATGCAAAGGATGCCAAACTCATATCCACCAGTATCGACTTTGTATTCTGAGGAGGCGACATGAAGCATAAACTCAGAATACTCGCTCTCGCCGTCGTTACGGTTAACAGTGCCATGCTTAGCCTCCCCGCCCAGGCCGAGGTCGTGGTCATCGTGAACAAGGCAGTGACGGCCAGTGCCAGCCGGGAAGAACTCCGGCGTATTTTTTTAGGAAAATCCAATAATCTGGAAGATGGCACTCGCCTCATACCCATCTACTTGCCTGATGGCAATGCGGAACGGGAAGAGCTCGGCATCAAGCTGCTAAAGAAAACGCCCAGTCAGCTGGAGGTACATTGGTCAAAACTACAGTTTACCGGCAAAGGGGAACGTCCAAGTACCGTCTCGGATGCGCAAGCCATGGTGAACTATATCAGTAAGCACCGGGAAGCCATTGGCTATATTTCGCCTTCAGCACTCACTAATGATGTCAGAGAGATAGCGCGATTCTGATCAGGCTATCTCTCTGACACTCACGTCATAACGCAATAGCGCACGGTTATTCAATGGGGCGAGGTTTGGGCCTCATCTGAGGTACCAGATAAGACAGTATAATCTGGTCAATAGATTCATCTTCAACCGCTTTGGCGATAGCCGTGTTGAGCCGCTTCAATAGCTGAGGCTCCGACGCCACAATGCTTTTATTCAGTGCAATGGAAACCGGACGGCTGGCGACCTCAATCACCGGCTTGATAATATCGAATTCATTACTCAGGCGCGCTCGATAAATAAAAGAGATATCTTCAGAGACCGCAATATCAATTCGCCCGAATTTAAGCAGATCGATGAGTTGCTGATCCCGCTGCACATGCATGACACGCGCATGACTCTCAATCGAATGCCCGCCCAGGCTATAGCTGTATCCGTTGAGCACGCCTAAACGATAGCCCGCGGTATCATCAAACACCTCCAATGGTTTTGGAATCGCGCGTATTTTCAGACAAAATGCAGATACTTCGGATTCGTAAACAGCATCGCTCAGTACAACAAAATCATTCACATTATCATTGAAGAACCCAGACGTAGATAAGAGGCCATCAATCTCGCCGTACTTGGTCATCATTTCCAGGCGAGCACGCGGATAGCTCACAACTTTCACTTCCAGATCCGGAAACAAATGCCGGGCAATCTCTACATCAATCCCCAACCAGTGTCCGTCAGCATCACGAAACGCGTAAGGAGCAAAATTCTCTGCGGTCCCCAGTACCAGCGTTGTCCGGGGTGAATTCGACTTTGCCTGCGAGAGACCAGACTCGGCCTGCAGCGTAGGTGCCAGACACAGCCACACGGCACCAACGACATAGGAAAGCAAGGCGACGATCCATCTTCCTTTGATTAACCTGCGACTCGAGCCGTCCATCATTGTTTATATGCTCCAAATTCCATGAGAATGACAGCTAACCTTCCCGGCAAAGTAACGGTATAAATATTGTAGCTGCTTTTGCACCGGTTACGTGTTCCATCACGTCATTTTTACCCTTTTTGACCTTCATTTTTATTTGAACACAAAAAACGCGGCCGAATACGCGCGAGTCGGTCAAATGCCATTTAACCTGCACAAACCAGCTGATCGACCCCCAGCGCAGTCAACAACCACTGCGCCACACTGCCCGAGTCGGTGGGATGATCCAGAGAATCCCAGGCCTTCAGATAGCAGGATTCACCTAACCGCTCACGACGCGATTGCATCAGATGGCGAATATAGTCCGGAAAAAACTCCGGATGTCCCTGAAAAGTTAGAATATGGGCTCCGATTCGAAATCCCGCATACTCGCAAAACGGGCTGGGCAATGTCAGATCTGCCTCAGGAGGAAGTTTCACCACCTGATCCTGATGACTGACCAGAAAGCCCAACTCCACTTGCTCCAGTGACTGGCTCAACTTCGGGCACTCAATTCTGTACTGATGAACACCTACCCCCCAGCCTTTCTTGCTTTTTTCGGTCAGCCCACCCAAGGCATGGGCGATAAGCTGATGCCCGAAACAAATACCGGCCAGCTTCACCTGCACGGCATGCGCTCCCCGCACCCACTGAATCAAAGACTTTATCCACGGCAAATCATCATAAGCACCGTGTTTGCTACCGGTAATCACATAGGCATCACAGTCGCGATAGTCGGCGGGCAGTTCACCATCAATCGCCTGATACACCCGAAAGCGTAAGTCAGCGCATTGTTTAGTCAACCAGTGCTGTAACATTTGAGGATAGGTTCCGAAATGCCGTTGCAGGTCTTCGGCCAGACAATCTGTTTCAAGCACACCAATTAGCATAGTTTACTCCGGCCCTCAAAATCCCGCTCACAATGCCACCTGGCAGTGATCATAAACAAATTTCATTTTGAGCAAAGTAAGGTTAAAAATCCAGCCCGCGTCGTCATCCAATGCGGCAATCTCTGCACATGCTGAATCTTTTTTTAACGCGCCGGAGGAAGTACATTCAGGATAGAATAGCGTCCCATCCTGACAACCTTTGCCAACCATAACATTTTGAAGGACTCTTTCATGCGCGCTATTGACCGCTATTTGCCTATTATCCTACTGACGCTCTCGCTGAGTTTTCCGGCACAGGCATTTAACCTCGTCTTGGGCAAGCCTGAAATAAGCACCCTCCTGACACTGGTTTTTCCTTATCAAAGCCAATTTGGTGAGTGGCAGGTTCGCATGAGCGACCCTCAGCCAGAATTTAATGCAGGACAACAACGCATTGCCCTCGGAGTTTCAGTGAGTGTCAAAGATTCCACCGGTCATCTCCAGGCCTGGGGGAAAGTCGGCGGCACACTGATGTACGACAAGCCTTCCCGGCAATTGCAATTAATGAAACCCGAGCTGCTGGATTTTAAGGTGAAACAGGGCAAGATAGAAAAGCTCGACCCCATGTTGGAACAACTCAAAGCCAATCTGAAGCAGCAGCTGCCGCTGATTATCCTGGTCGATTTAAATCAGATTAATCCAGGACTCGCGGCCTTCAACCCTTCGGCCGTTAGAGTGGTAGCCGAAGGCATTGCCGTAGAATTTTAGTGGTTTGTCAAAGCCCCTAACGGGGCTTTTGGGCTTCGTTTTCCAGCGCAACACCGCTCACCGCAAAACCAAACCAGCGTTTTATTCCCTTACCAAACAACGCCGCCATGAACCGGCCGAACAGGCGATATTTAGCATGCGTGTAGGGATACCAGTTGGCCTCAATCTTTTTGCTTTGTTTGTCAATGATCACCGCTTTTGATCGAGTCATACCCAAAAGGCCTTCCGCACCTTTTACCCGTCCAAATCCGCTCTGCCTGGCTCCGCCAAAAGGTAGGTTTGGGTTTCCCTCCGTCAGCATGACATTATTTATCGAAACGGCCCCCACCTCCAACAGACGCGCCACTCTGTCAGCTCGTGCCAGATCTTTGCTCCAGACACTCGCCGACAACCCGAACTCCCCTTGATTGGCCAGTTGCACCGCCTCTTCCTCGGTATCAAAGGGCGTCAAAGTAAGTACCGGACCAAAGGTCTCTGCGGTCTGGATCTGCATGGTATCGTTAACCGACTCGACTATCGTAGGCATCAAAAACAGCGTATCGCCTAACGATTCGCCACCACACACCAGGCGGGCACCCTTGGCGACGGCGTCCTGGATATGCTGCTGAATAATTTCCCACTGGAAGTCAGCCGTAATCGCCCCGATATCAGCATCCCCGGCGTCCCCGGCATTAACGACCAGTTTTTCTGCCTCTGATTTGAGCATTCGAACAAAAGCGTCATAAATCGTTCGTTGCACAAAAACCCGTTCAACCGAGGTACAGGACTGCCCTGCGTTTGTCATTGCGCCCCACAAGCATCCAGCAACCGTGCGCGCCAGATTGACATCATCAAACACCAGCATGGCATCTTTGCCCCCCAATTCCAGCTCAACCGGAATAAGCAAGGGTGCGGCCTGAGCCAACAGGCGCTTCCCTGTTCGGGCACTACCGGTAAAGAATATTTTTGCAGGTCGCTGGGCAATCAGTTGCTGCGCGGTTTCACCGGCACCGTAAACCACCTGAAGTGCCGATCGCAGTAAAGGCGAAACCGCAAAAAGCCGCTCCAGCAGTCCATGCAAGGGGGTCAATTCTGATGGTTTATAAATCACAGAGTTCCCTGCGGCCAATGCCGCAAAAATACTTGTGACACCAATATGAAAGGGATAATTCCAGGGCGAAATAATCAGTACAATACCCAAGGCTTCATGATATATCCTCGACTTTTTCCCCAGGAGTGCCAACGGCGTAGCGACTTTTTGGTCGGACAGTATCGAGGGCGCTTTACGCAGCAGCCAATCGCAATAGTCCATTACCCCCATTATTTCAGACACCAGAGCATCGGTCCGACATTTGCCGGTTTCCGCCACCAACTGATCAACAATCGCTTCACGTTCTGCAAAGATCAAATCCCGAACCTTACGCAATTCCTGCAGGCGGGCAGACAAAGGATAGTGCGAGAGCGCTCCCAACCCGCTTCGCGCAGACGCAAACACTGCGGCGGCCTGACCGGCATTGATATCGCCTATCTGGTACAACGACGCTTGCGTCAGTCGATGTCGCACCTGAATGTTAGCTGCCTCATGACTCGTACCTGACTGCCGTGCTGATTCCAATGCCGTATTCATTGCGCCTCTCCTGAAGATGTAAGCGGCGCATCGGCACCACAGTTCACTTGATACCCTAACGCTTCGTGTACGGAAGGTGCCTGAACAAAGTCACCCTGCAGATCTGCGTAGTAAAGGCTATACACTACGCCTTTGAGACCCACATTCAACAACCGGAGCACACTCGCCAGGGGGGCCGGTACGCTTTCACTTTTGTCCAGCCAGTTCAACAAGGTTCGCAATACCACTGCCGAAGCCAGGCTGATCACCACCAATAGCCAGGACAGATCCCGAACATCGGCGGGATGCGAAGCCTCCAAAACGATATCCACATGGGCGATACAACCGGTTTGGGAGAATGAGGGTAGTCCATAACCCCCGGGGATCATCATATCCCCCAGACGTTGTAACCCCGCCAGCGCCCGGCGACTCAGAAATACAGAACTCATAACGACGCCTCCGCCATCAAAGGGGCTGTCGTGGCTGGCGTCTGATACGACCCCAGCCACACCTCGCTGGCGCGATGCGCCAAAGCCATAATGCTTAATGACGGATTAATACCCGGTGCCGACGGGAAAATCGCTGAATCCGCGATCAGTAAATTAGGGTGATCATGCACCTCAAAGGCAGGATTGACGACAGAATGGCGGCCATTGTCTCCGATGACGCATCCTCCCATCAAATGCAGCCCAATGCGAATCGGCGATTTCATGATTTCTCGCGCCCCCAATACACCAAAAATGGCATCCACCGCATGCAGTCCGGCATTTGCACGCTGCCAATCGGCGTCATGCATGGTTTTGGTAATTTTCAGCCGGCCTTGGGCGTCGATTGCAATGGCACCGGGAGTAGCATCTCTGACTGCTACCTCGATACAAGCCATATGCCGATACTGCTGCATAAAGCGCTGATGAGCCAATCCATAGCCCGGGGCCAATAGTGCCATCGCGATGGGGCCGGCGAACACATTTTCCAATTTAAAACCTTGTTTGCGGAAACGCGGATCATTCGATTTCACGGCCTGAAATGCGCCTTTGTGAGCGTCCACAAAATCATCGAACAAAGCGACATTCATTAACTGGGGATGACAGTTAAATTGCTGCCCCAAAGCAGGCAAACGGTCACCCAACCCGCTGTTGAGCAACAATTGCGTTGTGCCCAATGCGCCGGCAGCAAGAATACATTTTCGCCCGTAAACCTGACGAGACTGGCCATTCTGCCGTCCGAACACGGTGACATGCCGGGCTCCGTGGATCACCTGCCCCACTTCAAACCCGGTTTCAACCCTTAAACCCTGCTGACGCGCCTGACGTAGAAAGGTCACCAACATGCTTTGCTTGGAATCTCTCGGGCACCCGCCCAGGCAGACCATGCAGTCATTGCCCAAACCACAGTCTTTTTGGCCCCGCCGCAAAGGCGCCCACTGCATGCCACAGCGCTCAAAACCATCAACATACAGTTCGGCGTTACGATTCCAATCCGCACGCGTCATGGTATGCAATGCCAGATGGGACTCCACTTCATCGTAATGACGTGCCATGGCAACGGTGGAAAAATCGTGAATACCGCTTCGGGCAGCCCAGTCATCCAATGCATCGTCGTCAAAGCGATCCAGCAGGCACTGATTGATAATACTGCCCCCGCCCAGCACTTTCCCCCGCAAAAATAACAGGCTGGCATCGCGGGAGGCATCCATCCCGCCATTCCACATGAGTTGGGTGTTAGCGTGCATTTCATTGCGCGGAAAGGTATCAGCGGCGTATTCCTTGCCGGCCTCCAGCATTAAACAGCGTGCGCCGGCCTGTGTCAGATAGTGTGCCAGAACACTGCCTGACGGGCCTGAGCCAATAATCACATAATCGTAGATTTCTGCCATACGTGTCACCCTTATAGGAAAACCTTGCCTTCTCCCCGATACGTCAGACTGCGATGCATCACCTTGTCACCCTGAATCCAGAGTAGCTCATTAAATCGCTCACACAATTCTCCGGCCTTCGCATGCCGGAACATCACCGGCGCGCCCGGATGCAAGCCTTGGGTAGCCGGGCCTTTCAGTGGTGTCTGTACTTCCCCCGCACCTTCCAGCGAGTCGAGTTCCAAACCTTCGGGCAGCCAGGGTTGGGGGAGCTTTTCCGGCCCCACACCTCCAGAAGCGATGTAGCCTCCGCCCGCGCATGTCAGATAGCCCGATGCCGACTGACGACAGACTTCCAGCGCAAAACCTGCAGCGGGTTCATGCCGGAACTGGCGAAAATAATCAAAGTAATGCGAGCCATAGAAACCCGAGCCGACAGCCACTTCACTTACAGAGGCATCGGCAACCGTAAACTCCATGGAGCCGGTTCCGCCACCGTTCACAAATTCCAGATCTGCTCCCGCTTGGCGCAGTGCTGATACCACCGCCTGACGGCGCGCCCGCACCCGACGGCGCGACCAGGCTTTCAGCTGTGTCACGGCCAAATTATGCAGCGGGTTGTGAGGCAGGTTATCGGCAACACCGGCAATTTGCGCTTCGTACCCCATCACCCCCACCAATTTAAGGCAGGGCTGGGCAGCAATATATTCATAAAGCGCCAACGCAGATTTCACGCTGTTCACGGGCGAACGATGTACACCAAAATGTAAACCCGGCAAAGGCGTGGATAAATCCAGGTCGAGACATAACGGTTGCACTAGCGAACCCGGTGCAGACAGATCGCTTCCTTGCCGTTGCTGCCAGCGCGTCACACTCGCCACAATAGCATCGACATGAGCCACACTATCGACCATCAGTACGATACGTTTACCTTGGGCAACCTGTGCAACCACCGCATCCAAAAGGCTTGCCTGTAGTGATGGATAAGCAACCAGAAGATCATCCAGTCCTTGCTCACTTAACCAACAGGCCTCGCCGGGATGAAAGCACATGACCCCCTGAAAGCCGGCATGACGCCTCAACAGGTGCTGTATAACCTCGAGGTTACGCAATGACTTGCTGACCAGTCGCACCGGCTTACCCGCCGCGCGGGCCAAGATCGCGTTGGCGTTGCGATCCAATGCATCAATATCGAGCCAGGCAACGGGCAGTGTTTCTGCCGCCAGTGCCCGGGTAAAACCTTGATAATCCATTTTCTGCCCCGTCCATTCCTATTTTTCAGGCTATGTTTTCCCGTTGCGTAAAGTGGCAGGTTGTCAGAGTACACCGGGCAGCATGTACCACGACACCCCTGCCAACTCATGACTGCGCGTCTGCAATCCTGCGGATCAAATAAGCTCTGACCATGAGCTTGAGTTCACTGAGAAGGATGCCTGCCTGCTTTTCTTCCATTTCCATCGAAAGCCGTAAAATCGCACCACAGGCCCTGGGCAGCATGACACAGATGAGCCAGATACGCTGTTCTTCAAACCCGGGAAAGACCTCCGATGCCTTGGCCGACAAGTCTCGGGCATTACTGTACAGCTCCCCCAAATCCAGTGCCTGCAATTCGGGCATGGCTTCAACACCTGACCAGATTTCCTTGTAGCCCGGCTCATTGCGGTAAAACTCGGCGTAAGCATCAATGAGCTTGTCAAAACCCTCGTTGAGGTCAAAATCTGCAATAAAGCCCTGCAAAACGTTATCGAGTTTGGCAATGTGCTGCTCAGCCAACGCTTTGATAATCGCCGCCTTGTTGGGAAAATATCGATACAGCGATGGTAATGATATTCCCGCTCGCCGGGCAATTTCAGACGTCTTGGCACCCTGAACGCCCACTTCCCGAATCATTTCCGCAGCCTGATCCAGAATCGCATTCACTCTTTCACGACTGCGTTCCTGCACTGGCTGGCGGCGCTGCTCTATCACGACGGCGTCGCGGCCTTCCTCATTCATTGAGAACCCCTTAATTCCAGTTAAAGTGTACTTCTCACCACAAAAGATGACAATCTATCATCTTGCAAAAAAAGTTCATTTTGTGAGCTGGCTATCATACCCGAAATAAATTGAATTTTTACTCTAATCCAGCCAGTTAACGCCCTTAGCAAGAAAATCTGTCAGGCGCTCCCAAAATTGACGTCGCCAGCTATGCTTTAAAACGATTATCCAAAGACGCAAGGCAGTTAAACCATGCAAAAACATGCCATTTTGAACCTTGATAACTGGCTCAATCTCTTCCGACAGCATGAAATACGTTTCGGTTTTTTTATTTTTTACATTTTACTGCTCGTCTGGCCTTTTTTTAGCCGAACGCCCTGGAGCATCCCCGACCAGTTCTTCTATTACTTCGGCGTGTGGACGGTACTCATTATCGGTCTGGCCATTCAGGGCTATCTGGTCATTCGTAAAGAGCGAAGAATTCGACGCAAACAGCGCAAAATCAAAGCCCGCCACACGTCCCCGGCTCCGGTGAGCGCCGCCTTAAACATGAAAATCAACGCCTCTGTCCAAGAGCACACCTCTGGAGCCTCCCGGCATGATTGATACCACCACCGTTGTCACCTCCATGCTGTTATATATGGGGCTGCTTTTCGGTATAGCGCAATGGGGCGAAAGCCGTTCACCAGTGGCACGTAAAGTGGGCCGTCATCCATTGACTTACAGTTTGTCACTGGCCATTTATTGCAGTTCCTGGACGTTCTACGGTCTGGTAGGCATGGCCACACAAACCGGCTTTTTATTTCTGACCAGTTTTATCGGCCCTTGTCTGGTCATGATTTTTGCGTGGAGCGTGTTGCGCCGGCTGGTATTGCTAAAAGAGCACTTCCGGTTTGCCAGCCTGGCGGATTTTTTAGCCGCCCGATACAACAAATCCAATACCGTCGGCGCGATGGTGAGTCTATTTGCCTTGTTAGGCAGCATTCCCTACATGTCGATCCAGTTAAAAGCCATTATCGAAAGTTTTAACCTGCTGCTGAAAGATTCCCCCAGTTCCGAATTAGAGCGCTTGCTACAACATAATTTTGACCTGCTGGTGGTAGCGCTGATGGCCTTTTTTGCCATTGTATTCGGTGTTCGCCGCCAGGATCCTACGTTGCGACATCGCGGTATGGTCATGGCGCTTGCAGCAGAAAGTATTGTTAAACTTATCGCCTTTCTCTGTGTCGGCATCTTTGCGACCTGGATTCTCAATGACGGCCTATTCGATTTACTCAACTTCGCGCAAATGCATCAAGGCGAAGTGCCTGCCTTTGCCGCGATGACCCAACAAATGCCCATGGAGTTGTGGATTGCCTTTTTTTTGCTGGCCACGATCAACATGCTGTTTTTACCCCGCCAGTTTCATATCGCTATCGTAGAAAACCCCGATGTAAACCATCTGCGTACTACACAGTGGGTCTTCCCTTTATATCTGTTTCTTTTAACTTTGTTTGTATTTCCGGTCGGTATTGCCGCACTCAAACTGGAATTGCCTACCTCGATGGCAGACTATTTTCTATTGCTTCTTCCTCAGGCCGCCCATCACCCATTATTGGCGCTGCTGGTGTTTATCGGAGGCTTTTCTGCTGCTATGGGTATGACGATGGCTTCAACCATGACACTCTCCACGATGTTTTCTAACAATTTGCTTTTGCCTGTTCTCGAACGGATGCAACTCAACTTCCCGATTCAACAGCATATGCTGCGTATCCGCTGGGCGGCTGTGCTGATCATTCTGGGTGCCAGTTATTGGTTTTACCGGGCCGTGGGCGAGTTCGAGATGATTGCGCAAATCGGCATCCTCGCATTCAGTGCCACGCTGCAGTTTGCCCCAGCCATCCTGGGCGGGCTGTACTGGTCCAAGGGCAACCGATTTGGCGCGATCGCAGGCATTAGTTTGGGTTTTCTGTTTTGGTTCTTTACCCTGATCATACCCGCGCTCATCAAAGCCCACCTGCTTCCGCTTAATTTGCTTCACGAAGGGCTGTTTGGCTGGCAGGCATTACGCCCTACCGGACTGTTCGGAACGGACGGTTTGCATCCCGTAAGCCATGCGGTGTTCTGGTCTTTGTTGTTCAACTGTTCGGCCTACGTTATCGGCTCACTCCTGCTGCCTGCTTCGCGAGAGGAGCAGGTGAACGCACAGCGCTTTACCGGTGTACTTGAAATCGACGCGCCATTACTCCTCAGCGAAGTTAAAGATATTGCCGCCAATACCAAAGTAACTAAGCTACATAAACTCTTCGCCCATTACTTTTCACGCGAACGTGCCGAGCGTAAGGTTTCCGAAGTGTTGAAGCAGTGCAACATTCGTCAGGATGATCAAATCAGCATTCAACAGCTTTCCCAGCTATTGAATGCCACCGAAAGTGCACTGGCAGGCTCTATTGGTATCGCCGCCGCGCATCAGGCCATAAAAGACTCCTCCATTCTGACGGAAGATGAATATAAAGCACTCAGTCTGAGTTACGCTGATGTCCTGGCCAAGCTGAATATTTCGCCCAAAGAATTGAAGGAAAAGGTCGATTTTTATCAAGCCCGGGAAGCACTGATGAAAAAGTCTTCAGACGAGCTGCAACATCAGGTCGAAATGCGCACAACCGAGCTCAAGGTCACCAACGATCACCTGCTCAAAACGCTGTCCAAACTTAACGACACCCAGAAACATCTGGTCGAGGTAGATAAAATGGCCGCGTTGGGAGGACTCGTTGCTGGCGTGGCTCACGAAATCAACACCCCGCTGGGAATTACTATTACCGCGACCAGCCATCTGACCGACACAACGGAACAACTCAAGAGCAAATTTGCCTCGGGCCAACTGACCAAAACCGACTTTACGCGCTTTTTTGATGGCAGCGAAGAAAGCCTGAGAATACTGCGCAACAATACCCAGCGCGCCGCCGAATTAATTAAAAGCTTTAAGCAGGTAGCGGTGGATCAATCCAGCGAAGATCGCCGGCGATTTAATCTGCAAGAGTATCTGGATGAAGTCCTCCTGTCGCTACGGCCAAAAATCAAGCACACGCCCTATCAATTTGATATAGAGTGCGCCAGTGATATCGTTCTGGACAGTTACCCCGGAGCACTCTCGCAAATCATTACCAATTTAGTGATGAACTCGTTAATGCACGGCTTCGAGGGTCGGGATCATGGCCACATTTACATAAAGGCCCGATCCGAGGAAGATCATCTGCTTCTGACCTATGAAGATGATGGTAAAGGTATGGACGAAGATGCGCTCGCTCATCTGTTTGAGCCCTTCTATACCAGTAAGCGAGGTAGCGGTGGCAGCGGACTGGGCGCACATATTGTCTATAATCTTGTTACCCAGAAACTGGGCGGCAAAATAGACAAACAAAGCGCCCCCGACAAAGGGCTCCGCTATACCATGTCTATCCCCTTACGGAGATAAATCAGCCAATCGGTAAGCCTGCAAATTCGCGCCGTCTTAATCCTGAAGTTTGGCGCGAATCAGATTGAAGGCGTCAACATGCTCTACCAGCAAGTCCACCAGACCCGGATCAAATTGCTTGCCTCTTTGCTCCATAAAATAATTCAGGACTTTCTCTACCGGCCAGGGCTCTTTGTAGCAACGAGCACTGCACAGCGCATCAAACACATCGGCAATCGCCACAATTCGACCCGCAATGTCTATTTCCTCACCTTTGCGCTGATGAGGGTACCCTTCCCCATCCCAACGCTCATGATGCTGTTCGGCAATGGTGGCCGCACATTTCAGAATCGGTCGGGATGAATAGCGCAGCATCTCATAGCCGATGGTCACATGCTCACGCATGCGCTCCATTTCTTCGGCATCGTGGCGTCCGGGCTTGTTCAGAATACTATCGGCAATCCCCACCTTACCAAGATCATGCAGCGGTGCCGCAGCGCGGAGCGTTTCAATATACTCATCATCCAGCCCTTTCAAATGCGCCAGAAAGGCCGAAATCTCTGCCACCCGTTTAACATGCTTGCCGGTTTCCAGCGAGCGGCTTTCCACCGCTTCTCCCAACAAACAGACCGTTTCCCGCTGGGTTTCATCAATTTCGTGCTTCAAACACGCATTTTCAAAAGCGATAGCGGCATTCGTACAAAATATTTCAATCAACTGGCGATCGGTCGCATTCAGCTCGCTAAAGTTCTCTACATATAATAAGTTGCGAGTCCCCAAACGAGATTCAAAACAAGCAACCAGATGATGGTTGTCAAACAGATTGCTGCAGGTCTGACTTGCTCGTTCAATCGCCTCACGGGCATGTAAGGGCAATCCGTCCAGCGAATGACTGCCCACCAATCCGGCATACGCGCCGGTACCCGCCATCACTTCAAACTGATCTTGCTGGGTCGTCGCAGCAAAGCCGGTTACCTGCTTGACATAGGCCGCGTCTGAACGCAAATCCAGCAGCGAGGTCATCTGTGTCAGCACGGCCGAAAAGAAACGCGATAAACTCGTCAAACGGAAAATATCTGTCGACGCCTCAATCACCTGTTCCAGCCCTTTGCGGTTGTTATCCAGTGCGACGATGTCGCGATAACTCCGTAAGCTGGAATACATCAGCGTTTTGAGTTTAATGGCGGTCAATTCGGTTTTATCTTTGTAATCATTGATATCGTAATCAACAATGACTTTTTCTTCCGGAGCCTGTCCCGGCTGTCCCGTACGCAATACCAAGCGGATATTTTGATTGCCAATATCTTCCCGAATGCATTTGATTAGCTGTAAACCGGCGTGATCGGACTCCATCACCACATCCACCAACGCAAGCGCAATGTCGTCATGCTCGCGAAGAATGGCTTCTGCTTCTGCCGCCGAATGGGCAGACAGCAGTTCAACCGGACGTCCGGCAAACACGAAATCTGCCAGTACCATGCGTGTCACGCTGTGTACTTCCGGCTCATCATCAATCACCAGCACTTTCCAGTGCTGTCCCGATAAGCGCAGGGTGTCGGCAATTTTCTGGCCCGTCGCGTCGAAAGATTCTTCTTCATCGGCAAACTGGAATACATCGTTTTCAGACATCAATTTACTTCGCCCGTTTTCGTTCAAGGACAATGCGTCATTCTTTGTGTTTGTCTGAAGTATAGAAGTGGCCGGCAGAAAATGCCTGTGCGTTTTTTATTGAAAGTCTCGACCGCTTCGTGAACGGGAAAGCGATCAAGACGAGGTGGCCAGCCCCCACTCACCTGCAGTGGCCGCTTCGGGTTCGCTCATCAGGAGATGAGGGGTTTCCGACCAATGCCAAAGCGCCATCTGCCCATGGGCATCTTCAACGAGGGCGGTACAGTGCTCAACCCAATCCCCATCGTTGCAATACAGAATGCCTTCCTGACGCTGAAAGCCGGCAAAATGAATATGGCCGCAAATGTAACCGTCATAATGCATCGTATCAGCCGCTTTTAGCGCCGCATTTTCAAAGCGACGGATGAACTGCGCCGCCTTGGAGACGCGCTGTTTCAAAAAACCAGACAACGACCAGTAAGGTTTATTGAGCGCCCGGCGGGCGCCGTTCAACCAGCGGTTCAGATCCAGCAATATTTCGTGCGCCTGATCACCGACAAAGAGCATCAGCGGACTGCACCGAACTACTTGATCAAATTCATCACCATGGCTGACAAAAAAGCGTCTGCCATCGGCACCTACGTGAACATGATTGCGTTTGATTTCAATTCCGGACAAGGTTGATCCGCAGAACGTGCGAAAAAACTCATCGTGATTGCCGGGTATGTACACAACCCGGGTGCCGGTCTGCGCTTTGGCCTTGATGGTACGAATGATTTCTTCATGCAACTCGGGGAAATGAATGCGCTTGCGCATAGCCATCAAATCAATGATGTCCCCCACCAGATAGAGCGTGTCACAGTCGGTAGACTGAAGGAAATCGAGCAGATAGGACGCCTGACAAGCGGCGGTCCCCAAATGCACATCGGAAATAAAAATACTGCGAAAGCGGCGAATTGCCATGCTGTCATCCTCGCTCCTAAGGGATCGGCCACCACCAGACGGCGCCAGCCGTTTTCCGATTAACCTTAGGGCGAGAAAGTGAACGCGGGATGAACAGTTAAAGACAGTTTGGTTACAAACCAGCCAGTAATTTTTCTGTTAACTGGCCTTGTACACACCAATGTTTTCAAAACCCAATGACTTGAAATGGCCTGCATGCATTTGACTCATAGTGCCCTTGTCGCAATAAAACAAATAGCGTTTACCCGGGTCAAAGTCGTTGCGACGGCTCAATAGTTCGTAGAACGGAATGTGCTCGATCAGATTGTTGGTGAGATGCAGGGGCTTGCGCTCCTGTTCATCGGGGGCGCGGATATCAACAATCACATCGTCAACAGAAGGAACATTCACCAGCGCGACGTCACCCATCGCGACAACCGAGTCCAAGACCTGATCTATATTTTCCACCTGTTTGTTTGCTACTGCCTGATCCAGCACGGCAAAGTCGAAGTTGGCTTCTTGTGCCTCAATCCGGTCCAGCCTCGCTCTGGTGGTAGGTCGATCCGAGATGACGCCACAATACTCGGGCATGTTGGCGGCATAGCCTTCGGTTCCGATCTGGCGTGCCAATCGGATAATGTCCTGTTTATCCATGGTGATCAAAGGCCGCAGCAGTAACATATCCGAAGCTCGCGAGATAACATCCAGGTTCGCCAGGGTCTGGCTGGAAACCTGCGCGACGGCTTCACCGGTCACCAGCGCATGCACACCCAACTCGGCGGCAACTTTTTCAGCAGCACGCAGCATCATCCGTTTGAGCACAACCCCCATCTGAGAATGGTGTACTTTTTTAAGGATTTCTCCGACCACGTCTTCAAAAGGTACCGTCACAAATCGAACGCGGTGCGACGCACCATAGCGCTGCCAGATATGCTGTGAAACCTGCTTCACACCAATTTCATGAGCGGCGCCCCCCAGATTGAAAAAGCAAAAATGGGTCTTTAAACCACGCTTCATGGTGAGATAGCTGGAAACAGTTGAGTCGAACCCGCCCGAAATCAACGATAACACGGCATCCTGCGATCCCAGCGGAAAGCCTCCCAGGCCTTCGTAGCGGCGCTCGATCAAATACACTTTGTCGTCGCGGACTTCCAGTTTAACAATAACCTCGGGGTGATGAAGATCGACATTTTTGGCTTGGGTGAGTTTGCGTAATCCGCCACCGATATAGCGTTCCAGGTCCACAGAAGTAAAATCATGTTTGCCCGCTCGCTTCACCCGTACCACAAAGGTTTTTCCCTCCAGCACAGGGCTGTACAACGGGATCGCCTTTTCCAGAATGTCATCGAAGGTTTTGAAGCTGTGTTCCTGCACTTCAATAATATTGGCAATGCCCGGAATGCGCTGCAGCATCTCGGCCACCGTAGGACCAAGGTCAGCCAGTTCATTGGGAATGTCCACTTCAATTTTATCCCATTGTCCGGACACTTTGAGCTGTTCATCCACAGGTTTCAGCAGCTTGCGGATGTTGTCCCGCAACTGACGAACCTGACGCTGGCGCACCGGTTTACTTTTAATCGTAATTTCTGGAAACAGCTTGATCACAAACTTCATAATGCACCTGACTGGATGAGCTCTACAACGGGGCGCGTATTGTACCTGTTTAATGCCTGTTTTTTAAACGCAATACATATTTCCGAAGTTTCACACGTATAGGGATCATACGAACCGGCCTTCCGTATCCCGCCAAAACTCCCAGACTTAAACTAAACTGTCATAGATAGCGACCAATAATTGAACAACTCTACCTCGCCGCACTGGAGGGCACTTCCCTTAAGCAATAACGCTATTCGGCAAAACATTGGGGAAAAATGTTTATAGATTGTCTAACCCGTTACCGTGTCATCATGGACGCAAAAAAGACACGAAGTTAACCTCGAAAAAAAGGATATTTATGACAAATTCAATCGGCGTGAGCACAAGAATTGCCCCCGAAGGAAGCCTGGAGGTCTTATCCAGACAGGAAGTTGAACGACTGAAAGACAAAAGCGAAGGCGGCCTGTACGACATTTTCCGTCGCTGCTCCCTCGCTGTACTGAACTGTGGCAATGAAAGTGATGACAGCAAGACCATTCTGGAAAAGTATCAACATTTTGATATTCGCGTGGTGCAGCAACCTCGCGGCATCAAGCTGGAACTGGAAGATGCCCCGCTCCGCGCCTTCGTCGAAGGAGAAATGATCAAAGGCATACGCGAACATCTGTTTGCGGTGTTAAGGGATATTGTTTATGCCAACAATGCGCTGGTAAAAAAAGCCGAATTCGACCTGAAAAAGTCAGAGGACATCACCAACTTCATTTTTCATTTGTTACGCAACGCCAAAGCTTTTTCCAGCGGCACCTTCCCGAATACCGTAGTGTGCTGGGGCGGCCACTCCATCAGTCGGGAAGAATACGACTACACCAAAGAAGTCGGCCATCAACTCGGGCTGCGTAAACTGGATGTGTGTACCGGATGCGGCCCCGGAGCCATGAAAGGCCCGATGAAAGGAGCCGCCATTGCCCATGCCAAACAGCGTATCAGCAACGGCCGGTATATCGGTATCAGCGAGCCGGGAATCATCGCCGCCGAATCACCGAATCCGATTGTAAATGAGCTGATCATCATGCCCGATATCGAAAAGCGACTGGAGGCATTTGTACGCACCGGGCATGCGATTATTGTGTTTCCCGGCGGTGTGGGTACAGCAGAGGAAATACTCTATCTACTAGGCGTGTTGTTACATCCCGAGAATGAACAACAGCCGTTCCCCGTCATTTTTACAGGTTCTGACGCCAGCGCAGATTACTTTCGGATGATTGACGACTTTATTGTCGGCACGCTGGGCCCGACCGCACAAAGTCGCTATCGCATTATTACCGGTGATCCGGAGAGAGTCGCGACGGAAGTAAAACAGGGAATCGAAAAAGTACGGGAATTCCGGCGGCATCATCAGGATGCCTACTATTTCAACTGGTTACTCAAGATTGACCCGGTGTTTCAGATGCCCTTTCGCCCTACCCACGATAATATGGCTCACCTGCAACTGCATCGTAATCAGCCACCTCATTTATTGGCCTCCAATTTACGCAAGGCGTTCTCGGGGATTGTGGCGGGCAACGTAAAGGATGAAGGGATTCGCCGGGTTGAAAAATTCGGACCGTTCGAAATTCACGGAGACAAATCCATTCTCGCCCCACTTGAACAACTGCTTGAAACTTTTGTACACCAGAATCGCATGAAGCTACCCGGCAATGTGTACACCCCGAGTTACCGAATTATTAACTAATCAGAAGTAATGACGAAGCAAAAAAACAGAAGCATTGGAACGGAGGATCGAGGGTAGAAAAAAATATAGAAAGAATATAGCAAGAAGAGAATCAGCCCCCTTCAGAACAGAAAGGGGCTAACGGACTTATTTCAGGCTGGAGAAATAAGCAGCCAGATTGTCGATATCTGCATCTGACAGGGCAGCAGCCTGCCCTTGCATAACGGCAGCCTGACCACCAGTACGTTCTTTCGCACGGAACGCTTTGAGTGCACTTACCATGTAAGGCGCATTCTGGCCAGCCAGATTAGGATAAGTCGGAATCATCGCCTTGCCATTAGCACCGTGGCAAGCCACACAGACCGCAGCTTTGGCTTTGCCTGCAGCTGCGTCACCCGCTGCAGACGCGGTAAAAGGCATGGACATAGCCAACGCCGCCGTAGCTACCAGTGCTGTTTTTTTCAGTACGCTCATCATTGAATTCCTCATTTTTCGAGTGTTATTGTCCTTTGCCCTGATCCGTTCTGATACGCGCACCCATCGGCTTGGCAGCGTCCTAATAGACACGCATCAACAGCGTCAGCTCAGGGAAATTTAAGACAGTTTGAATCTGACGTTTATAACGTTAGCACAGCTTTGATTAAATGACTTCTATCAAGACTATGTAATTTATGCTGTAGATAACCTCCTGTTCCTGTGTATTGATGTTCTGAGGGGAAGCATCACCCACCGCTCCAAATTCCCCAGACGGACTGACGATCAAATTTTAACCCGTATCCTAACCCGGGGCTTTGTGGTAGATTGCGCCTCCTGACGCTAAACCCTTGGTTCCACAGGTTTCACTGCCTTAGAAAATCCATTCATGCCAAATCAGTTAGTTTTCAATATCGTTAGTCTTCTGTGCTGCCTGTTGATTTTCGTCACACCGGAACGGGCCAACGCGCACACTACCGACAGCAAAACTACAAACAACCGCAAGCTCAAACTGATTCAGGCCTATGAACTGGCATACTCCGAGGCTATCGAACCCTCTGGATTAAGCTATTGTGACGGCCGATTGTTGATGATTTCTGACAAACAGGACAGCACGGTCTTCGAAATTCCTCCCACCACACGACCTGTCGTAAAAGTTCGCCCCTACGTCCACCTTCCGGTTCAGCTTGGCACGCCCCAAAAATTGTCAACGAAAGACCAGTTAGAGGCGGCGATACGAAGCAATTTCGGCAAACGCTATGATTGGGAAGGTCTTTCCTGCGATAGCCAGAATCGCCTGTGGCTGGCCAGTGAATTTATGACCGCTGTTTTACGCTACGATCCCAAACACAAAAAGTTTCGCTGGATCACTCAAAGTCTGACCCAGGAAGCCCAAAAGCATGGTTTTGTGCAAGATGACAATGCAGGCATTGAGGGCTTAGCGGTAGGTCATCGTATGATCTTGCTCGCATTCGAACGCCAGCCCTATGGTTTCGCCTGGTTAAAGCGTAATCGTCAGGGCAATTACGTTCCCTTTAAATGGCAGCAAAAAGACCCGATGGTAGCGGCAAATGCCTATCTGGGGGATATCAGCGATGTTCTGATCGAAAAAGACAGAATGTATACGCTGGGTCGCTCGCTTGGACGTATCTGCCGACGTAGCCTGGGTGACGCTGCTATCCAACGCTGCTGGTCATACTCTGACATCGAAAATTCCGACGAATTCCGATACGCAGATAACTTCCCCGGACACGCTGAAGGGATGGCCCGCCACAAAAACCGCCTCTACCTCGTGATGGATAACAATGGCTCCGGGCGAATGAATGACAAAGCTAACCGAAATCCATTGTTATTCATTTTTCAGGTACCTAAAGACTGGTAGCCGCCAGTAAAGAAATACCCAGTATTAACGGCATTGAGAGCGTAAACAACACGTTCAGCCCCATCGAAGGAATCAGCCTGGGCACGGTGTCGTAATGCAAAAGCACCCCTCGGGCTATCGGCCACCCCAGTCCTGCCAGCAGCAGTGTGAGCAGACTCGCCACCGGCAGAACCCTTACCAGCACGCCCACCAGAATGGTCAGCCACATCAGGATTTGTATACCTACAAACAACCTTGCTGAAAATTTCTTACCCGCTGCAATGACGATATGGTGTCTACCTATCTGACGATCGGCATCTGCATCAGGAATCTGATTCAGTAACAGCAAATTGCTGGCAGCCATACCAGCGACCAGTGCCACTAAAGCCCCTTGCAACGAGAGCTGTCCGGTTAACGAATATTCTGTGCCTGTCACCATCAACCAGCCAAAGCCTACGCCAGGTGCCAGCAAACACAACAAGGGATGCTTGTTGATCCAGCGTGTGTAGGTGACGATGATGAGCACGCCGGCTACGCCCCACCCCCAAAGCAACGCCCCCCGCTGGATAGCCAGATATGATCCGATTGATACCGTCAACAGCAACGCAAAAATGCCCGTCAGCAATGCAAGGCGGGCAAACCGGGGGGCGGTTGGCAGTGTCCCGCTGCCGCCGCTAAACGGGGTACGTTCGGTGAGCGAATCCAGTCCGGACCGGAAATCCTCATATTCATTCAGTGCGTTGACCGCAATATGGGCCATCAAGGCTCCCAACAAGACCCACCCGAAGGTTGGCCAGTGCACTTGTCCCTGCGCCAGCCAGGCCACAGCACTGCCTAAAAATACACACAGGGGCGTGAGGATCAGAAAGGGGGCCCGAGTCACACCAACCCAAGCCCGCCAGCCATTGATTGCCTGGCTTTCCCCTACACTCCCTACTACGTTAACAATCGTCACTGACGGACCTCCTTGGTATCTGTACGTTTGCAGCCGCTGGCGCATTTTCTGGCAACCAAAAACCTCATTCAGCAAACAGCTTCAAATACTCTGCATACCCGGCTTCCACCAGCTGATCTTTGGGCACAAAACGCAACGAGGCCGAGTTAATGCAATATCTTAATCCGGTCGGCTTGGGGCCATCCGAAAACACGTGACCCAAGTGTGAATCGCCGTGTTTACTGCGAACTTCAACGCGTTTCATAAATAACTTGTAGTCAGTTCGCTCAACAATGTTTTCTGCATCCACAGGGCGCGCAAAGCTCGGCCAGCCTGTCCCGGAATCAAACTTGTCGATGGACGAAAACAAAGGCTCCCCCGACACAACATCCACATACAAACCTTCGTGCTTTTCATTCCAGTAGGCATTATCGAACGGCCGTTCGGTCGCTTCTTCCTGTGTCACTTTATATTGTAACGGCGTGAGGGTTTCCTTCAGTACCTGATCAGAAGGGCGGGTGTATTTTTCACTGGAATCGCTGTTTGTCGGGTTGCTCATCATGAATGCCCTCGGGTCAAAAGGGGGCTCATTACCCCAAATAGTTTCTAGATACTGGTCGCGACCAGAATTGTGGCGGTAGTACTTGTAACGTAGCGGATTACGCTTGTAGTAGTTCTGGTGGTATTCCTCCGCCGGCCAGAACTTCTCCAACGGCAACACCTCTACCTTGATTGCCTTTTTATAGCGGCCCGAAGCGGCCAGTGCTTGAATTGCCTGCTCTGCCGCCAGTTTCTGCTCAGCCGTACTGTAAAAGATGACCGGTCGATACTGCGGCCCGCGATCCACAAACTGTCCGCCACCATCCGTCGGATCAATACCGCGCCAAAAGCCCTCCAGCAACGCGGCATAGCTTAACTGCTGCGGATCATAATGAACCTCGACCGACTCGACATGACCTGTCGTCCCTGAGGAAACCTGTTGATAGGTCGGGTTGTCCACATGACCTCCAGCATAGCCGGAAATAGCCTCCTTCACACCGGGAATTTTCTCGAAATCGGATTCTGTGCACCAGAAACAACCGCCGGCAAAGACCGCCGTTGCTTCTGCGCTCACGGGACTTGTCACCAGCGGATCACTTTCGCTTGAATCCGCAGTTTGCATCCCTCCCATCAGCCAGGTAGCGCCTATCACCAACAACCCGACCGAAAGGCTTTTCCAGTGCTTTACTTTAAAGGGTACAGCTTTTTTCATATTCATAAGGCAGATCACCAAGCGGACTTAAAGTTTGTCGACTAAACACTCCGGTTGATGCCAGAGCGGGACACCGACCATATTCGGCGTCGCTGTTGAGATCTATTATTCGCCTCAGTAGTGCTGGTGAAAAGCCCGCCACGTGCGGTTTTATGGTTTTATGACCAATCGTGATACTTCCGTGATAACCGGCCAACAAGCCGGGTATTGCCACCGGATTTGTCATCGATTCGTGTTGCTTTGAATCATTTTCGTGACACTTTCGGGAGATCTATCGCGTAGCATTTGCACACCTGACGAATTCATTGGTAAGACCCCTTGAAAGCAACGCCCTTAACCCGACAGGCATTTAAAACGCCCACGCGGTTTTAGTCGAGACGCTACCCTCTCCAGAGTGAGGATGTTAATGTGACCCATCGCTACAAGCACAAGGAGACCGGAATCCAATGAACCCTCGCATTCTGATCATCGAAGATGACAACGACATTCGCCACCTGATCGAAATGAACCTCAAAGACATGCATCTCGATGTCACCTGTTGCGATAACGGCAAGCGAGGACTGGAACAAGCCCAGCAATACGATTATGACCTGATTGTGCTGGATATCATGCTACCGGGAGTGGATGGACTGGATATCTGCCGGCAGCTAAGATTCGCCGGAAAAACCACCCCGATATTGATGCTCACCGCACGCGACTCGGAAGCCGATCGCGTGATTGGTCTGGAAATGGGTGCCGATGACTACCTCACCAAACCGTTCAGCGTGCGGGAATTGCAAGCCAGGGTCAAAGCCATGCTGCGGCGTGTGGCCATGCTAAGCCAACCGGCCTCAGCCGAGAAAGACACTCGTCAGTTTGGCGCGCTCACCATTAACGAAAGTAAACGGGAAGTCAGGCTGGACGGCCAGCCGATCGATCTCACGGGTACAGAATTTGATCTGCTGATACATCTGGCCCGCCACCCGGGTATCGTGTTCAGTCGCGCACAGCTACTGGATCAGGTTTGGGGCTACAAGCACAGCGGTTACGAACATACCGTCAACTCCCATATCAACCGGCTACGCACCAAGTTGGAAAAAGACCCCGCCAATCCCCAGTTTGTGCTGACCGTCTGGGGTGTCGGTTATAAATTTAATGATCACTGAGGTATTCCGCTGTGTTTAATTCGTTCTACCGAAAATTGGCGCTGGCGCTACTGCTTTGCTTTTTTGTGACAGGTATTGTGCTGATTATTCTGGTGGAACGGCTCTCGCGCAATTATCAGGATGAAGTAGAGCAGAAACTGCACCAGGATCTTGCCGAACACGTGATTCAGGAAAACAACGCCTTGCAGCAAGGCAGGATTAACGCAGAAACACTCGAGTCCACCTTTCATTCCATGATGATTCTTGGACCGAGTTTCGAGTTTTATGTGCTGGATCCTCAAGGTCAGGTCAAAATATTTTCAGCGGCCCCCGGCAAAGTCGTCCGGAATCAGGTTTCGCTGGAACCTCTGCAACAATTCCTGCACAAACCAGTGAGACTCCCGATTCGTGGCGACGACCCTCGCAGTGAAGGGCGACAGAAGATCTTCTCGGTCGCCCCCATCCAGAATCAGGGGCAAATTAACGGGTACCTCTACATTATTATTGGTAGCGAAGTTTCTGAAGGGGTCGCCGACCTGTTGCGTAACAGTCATATTGCCAAACTCGGTTATTCAGGCCTGGCCGTATCATTGGGTTTTGCACTGACCGTGACACTCCTGCTCTTTGCCTTGCTGACCCGTCCTTTACGACAGCTGGCATTGGACATGCAACGTTTTCGATCGCAAGGTTTTTCCCGCGATACACTGCCGCTATCACATTGGAAAGAAGATTCCGGCGATGAAATCCAAAATCTTGGCGCCACCTTTAATGCTTTGGCCAATGAGCTTCAATCGCAGTACCAGAAAGTTAAATCCACCGATGAGTTGCGTCGGGAAATGATTGCCTATGTGTCGCATGACTTGCGAACCCCCCTCGCCTCATTACTGGGCTATCTCGAAACCTGGCAGTTGAAATATGGCCAGCAAGGCCCTTCTGAAGGTGGTGCGCTCATTCAGGTCGCGGTGAACAATGGCCATCGAATCCGCCAGCTCATTGAGCAACTGTTTGAACTGGCCCACCTTGATGGAGATAACGTACCGCTCAACAAGGAAATCTTTGCGATAGCAGAGTTAGCCTGCGATGTTGCACAGAGTATGCAGCTGGAAGCCACCCAAAAAGGTGTTCAACTGACAATATCCCCATTAAATCCGGCACTGCAGGTAATTGCCGATATGCCCAAAATAGAACGGGTGATAACCAACTTGATCGACAATGCCATGCGACACAGTCATGAGGGCGGTCATATAGAGGTGCTATTTAGCAACGTGAGCAAAGGCATGCTGGTTGAAGTAAAAGACCACGGCGATGGTATTCCTGCAGACGAAATCGATCATATATTCGACGCTCATTTTCGGGGAAAACAAAGTCATCTCGATAAAAAAGGAAACAGTGGATTAGGGCTCGCCATTACCCGGCGAATACTTGCCTTGCATGGTAGTGAAATTGCCGTGCGCAGCACGCCAGGACGGGAAACGGTTTTTTCATTTACCTTGCCCATCCCCTGAAATGGCTCGTTAAATTTACTGGCGGTCGCACCCGAAAATTTGAACGCATCCGGATTGACTAACATTTCAACAGAGCTATAATGACTTTGGCTTTATTGTTCGGTTCAATCGTGTTGTCTTTACGTTGAGACACGCTGATATAGTGGCAGTTTCTGGTTAAATCAAATTCGATTTATTCAGCAACACAATATTCAGCACACCTCCTCGTCCTGCTCTACAAATCGTTAACCGTTGCTCCAAGCTAAAATCATTTTTTACAGAAACATTGTTTTTAAAAAACATTGCAAGTCACAGGAAATTTTTATGTCACAAACTACTACTGGCACGGTTAAATGGTTCAACGAAACTAAAGGCTTTGGCTTCCTGGCTCAGGAAAATGGCCCTGACGTATTCGTACATTTCAGTGCAATCAACAGCGCTGGCTTCAAGACTCTGACCGAAGGCCAGAAAGTTCAGTTTACCGTGACTCAGGGCAAAAAAGGCCCACAAGCTGAAAACGTTGTTGCCATCTAATACGTTTTAGCCTGACAAATCTCTTAAGCCAGACTGGAAACAGTCTGGCTTAAATTTTTTTATCTCCCCAGAAATCCGCATTCCGCCCCCTCACGCGATCTGCCTTTTTCATCGCCTCGCCCCCTCCAGAGATCCCTTTCATTATGTCTGACTCTCAAGTCCGTACTATTTACGGTATGCTCAGTTTTAAACATCGCAGTAAAGTACTCAAACAGCTCAGAAAAACAGCCTCTCCCGAATTGCATGGCCACCAGATCTGGCAATCGTGCTATATGATTATGGAATATCTGGAACAACACCCACCGGCAGAGCAGACGAACATTTTAGAGATTGGCTGCGGCTGGGGCATGCTGGGTATTTATTGTGCCAAGAACTTTAACGCACAGGTCACGCTCACCGATGCCGATGCCAACGTGTTTCCGTATGCTCACGCCCACGCCGATCTGAATCAGGCGCAGGTCAGCACAAAACATCTGGCATTTTCTGAAATTGGTGAATCCGAACTTAAAGACAAGCAAATTCTGATCGGTAGTGATATCTGTTTTTGGCCAGAAATCGTCAAACCACTTCAGGCATTATTAACGCGTGCCATACAGAGCGGCGTAAAAAAAATACTGATTGCAGACCCCGGCCGACATCCCTTTCTGAGACTCGCAGAGTATTTCGTAACCGAACACAACGCTAAGCTGCTGTCATGGACGCTGGATAACGGCACCAAGAATCATGGCAAGATCCTGCTGATCGAAACAGGCAACGCGCCTGCCTGAACCCGCTGTCGCCTCGCCCTGACACACCCTGCCGACATAAACCTCCGTGAAGTTATTTTTCGGGCAGCATTGGTTTTGTCATGGGCTTGGGCAATAATCACTTCGGCATTTCGATGCACATATAAAAAATAACTAACAAGGAGAGAGTTTCATGACCTTATGTCCAATTGCAATTGTTTCAGGCTGTAAAAGCTGCCCTCTGTTCAAGGTTTGTCCCGCCAAAGGCATTATTGGTGATTACAAAAAAGAATCACCCGAAAAGGCGCCGGCCGATAAAAAGTAAAATTTGCCAGGGAGTGTTGGCGTTGCGTCCTGTAAACAGTTAACAGCCCCACCTACAGCTTGATAGAAGCAAACGTCAACAATTCCTAACAAGTCATCAGACAAACGATGAGAAGCACGGCTCTCGCTGTGCTTCTCATTCGTTCCGGATCAGCTCCAGGCGTTCATGCTTTGCAACCATTGCCTGATATTCTGGCATGAACTGCTGAATAGGATGATCAGGAAAGGTTCGTTCAATAAACTTCAAATAAGTCAGCGCCTTATCCCATTGCTGCAATCCATTCGCCAAGGCTCGGGCAACAAAAAAGTAAACCTCGGCAATCACAGCATCTTCGGGAAAACGCTTGTGAGCATCCTGCGCCAATGCAAACATCAGTCGGTATTCACCCTGATGGTAGAGCAACTCCAGCATGCCTAAAACAAGCTTTGCGTTACTTACACGAAAATTACTCTCACCCACTTGTAACAGGCGCAGCAACGCGCACAACTCTGCACCCTGATTTCGATCCACGACGAGACGAATAAAGCGTTCCCCGTACTTTTCGAGCTTTTCAATATTACGGGAGGCTTTCAGCAACCGATAAAGGTGCTCTACGCGGGTGTTATTTTCCGGATGTTTGCGAACAATATCTTCCAGTAAAACCAGGACTTGCTCGTAGTGGCCGTCTTTCAGATTCATATCAATGTCAGCATCGAGCCGCTTCGAACGGTCTCTGGGCCCTGCTCCCAGCGATTCTTCTGTATGTATGTCTGCCGCATAACCCAGGCGTCCCTGATACTGAAACATCAGATAGCCCAACATATTAAACAGCACCAACAAGAAATAGCTTGATAGAAAGCCTGACAACGGCCAGCCAATCCACGTAGGAAAATGCAGTAAAGCAAACTCCTGCGCCGCCCCCATCGCCAACGACAAGAGAACAAGATAGCCGTACAAGCGCATGTACGGCCAACCGATGGCAACGACCAGTGTTAACAGCCGCAGCGGATTGACCGCATCAGCAACATTTTTTTCCAATGCAAGCACCATAGTGCTTGCAGGCAACACCAACAGAATAAATGCCAGGGCAAGACCGCCAAGCATCGACCCGCCCACATGAAATGCTCCTGCCAGCATCAGAGCAAACAGGATAAACACACCCATTTGCTGAAACATGATCCCCAGGCCCCCGCTAAAGGCCGAAGCAAAGGCAGGAGGATTCAAGCGCCCTTCCGAAGTTTGCTCAATGATGCTGTAAGCATACTGGGTCAGCACGGCCAGTAACATGACACTTCCGATCAACCCCAGCCAGCTTCCCGGCAGCAACAGAGGAACAAAGGTGCCCAGCAGCAACACCATGAGAGGATCTCGTTGAAACGGGTAAGCAAAAAACTCGTTGATACGCTCCCAAAATGGCTGAACCTGATTACCCGCGCCTTCGTATTTCAGAGAAAAACTACAGATGGGACAGTGTCCGCGCTTTTTGCGCTCATCGCCATCCGGCATACAGCGACTGCAAAAGTGTCTGGCGCAACGCTGACAATACCATTTAGAAGCGTCGGCGGGATGATAGTGACAATACATGGAGGACAAACAACTTACCTCATAAGTGTATAAATCTGTTTAATGCTACAACCAAAGGATTCGTCTTTGTTTGCCTAACAATAGCTGAATTCATGGTCTAACATTAGACTGAATTTTTAGATTTTTCTTTTCAAATCTGTTTTCTAACGCTGTTTCGACCGCCATTGAGAGGCCTCAACGAATGTTTATTACACGGCCAATACACAACATATTTCAGTGTGTGTTTTTGGCTATTGCCTGCCTGAGCATTGCGGCGTGCCATAACGAAGCTGCTGCTCCGCTGAAAATTGGCAGCAATGTCTGGCCCGGTTACGAGACATTATATCTTGCAAGAAGCCTGGACTGGCTGCCGGAGTCATCAGTAAAGCTCGTCGAACTGCCCAGTTCCACGGATGTTTCACTGGCCATGCGCAACCATTTGCTTGATGGTGCCTGTCTCACCCTGGATGAGGCCTTGCTGTTGTTACAACATGACATCGACATCTCCATTTTACTGGTCATGGACTTCTCGTCGGGAGGCGACGTACTACTCGGCAAAGCACAGCTAGACGATCTTCAATCACTCAAAGGAAAACGAATCGGCGTAGAAAACAATGCCGTCGGTGCGATTGTTCTTGATTCGGCATTGCGCAAAGCCGGGTTGCGAATCAATGACGTGACACTGATTAAACTCACGGTTGATGAACAAGAGTCAGCATTTGTAGCGGATAACATAGATGCACTGGTTACTTTTGATCCCGTCAGTACCCGCCTGATTAACAACCACCAGGCGCACGTGTTGTTCAGCAGTAAAGAAATTCCAGGGCGAATTGTTGATGTGCTGGTGATACGTAATGACCTGCCAGACGTTCAGAAAGCGAATATACAAATGCTGGTAGACGCCCATTTTAAGGCGCTGGGTTACTTGCAATCCTCCCCAGAAAGTGCCGCAGGAAAAATGGCTCCCAGATTAGACCTGACACCAGAAGAACTGGAGCAAGCCTATCAAGGCCTCACTCTCCCCAGCAAGGAGGAAAACCGGCGGTTTTTGACGGGCGCCCCCTCACAAATGCAGTTGCGGGCAGAGGAGCTGGCCAGACTCATGCTGAACAACAACCTGATTAGCGCGTACCCCAGAATTGGGCAAATTACGCATCGCTACTGGCTCGGAGACTAATTGAACGCCATGAAGTTTAGACCCTCTGCGTCCCTGCGAGTCTGGATTCCCATGCTGGTTTTCGGTGCGTTCAGCCTGTTGCTGGTGTTATTCAGCCTGATCGCCCACCACCGGGAAAAGGCAGAAATTATCGCGGAATATCATCAGGATGTGTCTTTCCGCATGGCATGGATACAACGTGCCGTGCAAAACGAGATCGATGATGGAAAGTGGGAGAGCGTGCTGCAGACCATTGCGAATGCTGCGCTCTACGGTGATATTAAATACATTGCCTTGCTCAACGATAAAAATAAAGTACTCTATGCCACCCGGTTTGCCTGGAAAGATCAGTTTGCCGAAAATGTACTGGATGGATTTTCGTCCGTCGATAATGCCGAAGCCCAGCGCAAAAAAGTACCGGTGGTTCGCGACGACCCGGTCGGCCAGGTATTATATAGCCACTACCCTATTGCGCTTCCCAATCCTTCCGGCCTACGCGACAACAAAATGGGCACGCTGGTGATGGCCTACGACCTGACCCCCGGCTTTGAACAACTTAATCACCAGATGCGTGCAAATTTTCTGGACCAGTGGCTGGTTACCTTCGGTTTATCGCTACTATTGGTTCTTTTGCTCAATCGTAACCTCTCTCGTCCTATCCGACGCCTCTCTGCCGCCGTGGAACAGGTACAACAAGGCAATTACGGTATTCAGGTCAAGGTTCGGCAGAAAAGTGAAATCGGCCGGCTGAGTCAAGCATTTAATGCCATGTCCTTACAGTTAAAGACGACACTCAACGCACTGGACAAAGCGGAACAGCACGAGCGACTGATTCTTGCCTCTACCGCAGAGGGCATTTACGGGATGAATCTCGAGGGTGAATGTACTTTTGCCAACACAGCCTGCCTGAAAATGCTGGGCTATGAATCCCAGGAAGAGCTCGTCGGATATCCAATGCACGAGCGCATGCACCATCATTTTGAGGACTTGACCTACTACCCCGAGAGCGACTGTCCGATCTATCGTGATTGCCTTTCTGGTCGTACTGTCCACTGCGACAGCGAAGTATTCTGGCGCAAAGACGGCTCCTCTTTCCGTGTCGAATATCATGCACACCCGATCGTGGAAAACGATGAAATTATTGGTGCCGTGGTTACATTCCACGATATCAGCGAGCGTATCCGTATGGAGGAGGCAGAGAAAGAAGCCTTGCGGATGCTGCAAACCATTCTTGATCGCGCACCGGCACTGATCTCAACCAAAGATCTGGACGGCAATGTCACCTTTGCCAATCGCTATTTTGAAATACTGGATGCGCGAGGCCCGGACGCATTTCAAGGCAAAAACATTTACGACCTGTTCCCGGAAGAAGTCGCAGACGAACTCTGGAAAAACGATCTGGTTGCCCAAAAAGCCGATGAAGGCGTCGAGCTGGAAGAAGTGGTTAAGCATAGTGATGGCACCGAGCATACCTATCTGACCATCAAGTTCCCGCTCAAAACCAAAGAAGGGGAGTTATTTGGTACGTGCGCCATTTCTACCGATATTACCGAGCGAAACCAGCGCGAGAAAATGATCAGGCTACTGTCCCAGGCGCTGGAACAAACCCCCTTGTCGGTGTTTATCACGGACAAAGACGGCGTTATTCAGTACGTTAACCCTCACTATGTAGAAGTTTCCGGGTACAGCGCACAGCAACTCATTGGGCAAAAACCCAGCTTTAATCAATCTGGTGCGACCAACCGACAGGTTTATCAGGATTTGTGGGACACCATTCTTAGCGGCCAGACCTGGACGGGGGAAATCCTTAACAAACGAGCCTCCGGTGCCACTTACTGGGAAAATGTGATTATTTCGCCTTTGGAAGACGATAAAGGGCAACTGCAAAACTTTATTTGTATCAAAGAAGACATCTCCCACCGTAAACGTTACGAATCTCAAATTCTGCATCAGGCACACTATGATCCGTTAACCGACCTGCCGAACCGAATGCTGGCCAGTGACCGACTGAATCAGGCGATCAAGGCGGCAGAACGTCATCAGAAAAAGGTCGCCGTCATTTTTGTGGATTTAGATAACTTCAAGAAAATCAATGATTCACTCGGACATGAAGCAGGAGATCAACTCCTGATCGAGGCCACCAAGCGACTACAAAAATGTGTTCGCGCCGAAGATACCCTGGCCAGACAAGGGGGCGACGAATTTTTGATTGTATTGGCCGATATGGAAAGCAGCGATGAGGTGGAACGCGTGGCACTGGGTATCAGCGAGCAATTCAGCAAGCCCTTTACCCTGTCCGGGATCACCAGTCTCGTCACGGCAAGTATGGGGGTGGCACTTTACCCTGACGATGGCGGGGATTCTGCCATGCTGATTCGCAATGCCGATGCCGCCATGTACCGCGCCAAAGATGAAGGACGTAACAACTTCCAGTTTTTTGCGCCTCAGATGAACGAACATGCGCTGCGGAGATTACAAATAGAGCAACATCTGCATGGCGTGCTCGAACGCAATGAACTGGAGATCTATTATCAACCGTTAATCAATGCAAAAACAGCGCGCATTGTTGGCGCAGAAGCACTGATTCGCTGGACCAATGCGGATCTGGGACGGGTCAGCCCGGCTGAGTTTATACCCATCTGCGAGCAGACCGGTTTAATTATCGACATCGGCGACTGGATTATTCAGACCGCATGTCAGCAGGCGCAGGACTGGATCAAGCTGGGACTGACGGATTTCTATATATCCATCAACGTTTCTCCGCGCCAGTTCCGGGGTCGAAATGTCCTGCACTCGATTGAACGCGCTCTGCAATCGACCGGGCTGCAGGCCAAACATCTTGAAATTGAAGTAACGGAAGGTCTGCTGGTGCGAAATCATCCGGACACGCTGGAGGTCATGTCCACACTCAAGACTCAGGGCGTGCTGATCGCCATGGATGACTTTGGTACCGGCTATTCCTCACTCAGTTATTTACGCAACTTCCCGTTCAGCACACTCAAAATCGACCAGTCATTTGTACGCGACGTCGTGAGTGATAAAGAAGACCGTGAATTGGTTCAGGCAACCATTGCCATGGCTCGCAGTCTGGGGCTGAAAATTGTCGGTGAAGGCGTTGAAGAAAAAGAGCAGTATGAATATTTGCGGGATCAGCAATGCGATATCGTACAAGGGTATTATTTCAGCCCGCCCATACAGGCCTCGGCCTTTCTGGAATTGCTCACAAAAAATAACTGTCTGCCCTGAAGGTCTCCCTGACCGCCCGCGTCGCCAACACAAAAGTCACACCCACGCTGCGGATCGAGCCCTGACTTGATCTGTAGCGTTGGCCGGTGCGACAGAAACCAATAAAATACACACTTGTTTCAATTAAGCCCCAAAGGTGCCCACCTTGTCCGATGTTCGGCCAGACCTGCCTGCTTCATCTACCAATGCCACTCCTGCTTACACCTGGGAGCGGATCCGATCACTGGCACTGAGCCATAGACCCCGACTGATCAAGGCCAATCTGGTTGCGGTACTCGCCACCTTGTTTAGCGTGCCGGTACCATTACTGCTCCCCATGCTCGTGGATGAAGTCTTGTTGAAGCAGCCCGGTGCCGTTCTTCCTGCCATTCACCGCTGGTTTCCGGAGGCGTGGCAAAGCCCGGTATTTTATATCGGCCTGATGGTCGTTATCTCATTAATCCTGCGCCTGAGCTCGCTTGCGCTGAACGTTTGGCAGGCTCGCCAGTTTGCGATAGTTGCCAAAGATATCGTGTTCCGGATTCGCGGCGACATGCTGGAAAGGTTAAAGCGCATTGCCATGGCCGAGTATGAATTACTGGGCAGTGGTTGTATGGCCAGCCGCTATGTGACCGACCTCGAAACGCTCGATCGTTTTATTGGTGCCTCGGTGAGCAAGCTGCTCATCGCCAGCCTGTCTTTATTCGGCACTGCGCTCCTATTACTGTGGATGCACTGGCAACTGGCCCTGTTGATTTTGTTCTTTAATCCGATGGTGATTTATTTCACCACCCGGGTCGGAAAAAAGGTCAAAGAACTCAAGCGTCGCGAAAACTCCGCCTTCGAGGTATTCCAGCAGGCGCTGACTGAAACGCTCGACGCGATCTATCAGATTCGCGCCGCCAATCGCGAACAGCACTATTTGCAGGCTTTGTGGCAACACGCCCGGAGCGTGCGAGACCATGCGGTTCAGTATGAATGGCAGAGTGATGCCGCGAGCCGCCTGAGTTTTCTTCTGTTCCAGTTTGGCGTTGATGTTTTCCGTGCGGCCGCCATGCTGACGGTCGTATTTTCGGATCTCAGTGTGGGTTATATGTTCGCGATTTTCGGTTATCTCTGGTTCATGATGGGGCCTGTACAGGAAATCCTCGCCATGCAGTACAGTTATTTTGCGGCGAATGCGGCCCTGACCCGAATCAACAAAGTGTTCCAGCTGAGAGAGGAGCCGCTCTATCCTCACTCGAAGAACCCTTTTGCCCATCAATCCACTGTCGCGGTCACCGTTTCGAACGTACATTTCGCCTATACGCCGGGACAGGATGTGCTAAGAGGGGTGAGCCTGAACATTGCCCGGGGCGAAAAAGTTGCCTTGGTGGGAGCCAGCGGCGGTGGGAAATCCACTCTGGTTCAAGTACTGCTGGGCATGTATACGCCCAGCCGGGGCACAGTTCAGTTTGATGGTGTCCCCGTAGACGAAATCGGGCTTGACGTGGTGCGCGAACACGTTGCCACCGTATTGCAGCATCCGGCACTTTTCAATGAAAGCGTGCGAGCCAACCTTTCCATGGGTCGAACTTTCTCGGATCAGGAACTGTGGGAGGCACTGGCCATCGCTCAGCTTAAAGCGGTCGTTGAGTCGATGCCTGAAGGCCTGGAGACCATCCTCGGACGGCAAGGTGTGCGACTGTCCGGCGGCCAGCGTCAGCGCTTGGCCATTGCGCGCATGGTGCTGGCCAACCCTTCCGTGGTCATTCTCGATGAAGCCACCTCGGCGCTGGATGCGGAAACCGAATTTCACGTGCATGAAGCATTGCAGGCATTTCTCGATCATCGAACCACACTCATCATTGCTCATCGCCTGAGCGCCGTAAAACAGGCTGACCGGGTCTTTGTTTTTGAGGATGGCATTGTAAGCGAGGAAGGTCATCACGACGATCTTCTGGCACAGAAAGGTTTGTACTGGCAACTTTACGGTGAGCGCCAGCACTGATCAGCAACCATCCCCCCTTTTGTTAGGATTCCGTTTTTGAAGGAAGACTCGCGGGAAGGGGGTTAGACGCGCTTTCCCGGGCGGCTTTAAACTGATCCGAGAACGCCCCCGCCAGTATCGCAGTGGGCATGCTGACCAAACCGATACCGGTCAGTGCCAGTAATCCCGCGCAGGTTTTCCCCAGCGCAGTCACCGGATACACATCACCGTAACCTATGGTCGTCAAGGTCGCCACCGCCCACCAGAGCGCTCGAGGTATCGATCCGAATTGCTCCGGCTGAACCTCACCTTCGACAAAAAACAATAATGTTGCCGCCAGCACTAATAAAGACAGCGCGATAAAAAAGCTCACCACCAGTTCTCGCCAGCAGCGCTGAATCGCTGTCACGATAATCTGCAAGGCGCGGGTATATCGACCCAGTGCGGCAAATCGTGCAAATCTCGCAATACGGGCGATCCGGATCAACAGAAGGTCACTGCCTCCCAGCGTGAGCAATGAAGGTAAAAACGCCACGAGATCAAAAATGGCCATCGGGGTCAGCATGAATTTAAGCCGTCCCCGAACACCGCCATAACGCGCATCTTCGCTGATCACCCACAAACGAACGCTATATTCCACGGCAAAAACAAACGACAGGAATAATTCGAAATTGCGAAAGTGTCCGCCCCAATAGGTTCGAAATTCAGGTTCGGTATCCAGAATGGAAATAAAAACGCCGAACGTAATGAGCCAGAACAATAGCTGGTTGAAAGGCGACAAGCCCGGCTTATCGTAGGCATGAACCACGATTTGGCGAAAAATTCGCTGGCGCAGTGAGTTGGCACTTGTGTTTGGCTTCACCCAAGCCTCTCCCGAGGTTAGTTTACTTGGGAAAAGTATAGATGCGCGCTTTGCTTACTAAACTCCATCGTCTGATTTTTTTCAAACTGTACGGTAAAAGAGCGCTCAGCTTCAGCAATCACCTTGCCTTTACCGAAAATGGCATGTACCACTTCAGTACAGGCCCACACTGCCCCTCCTGTCGGCCCGGCTTGAGCGGACACCGCCTGCGAACTGCTTAACGATACCTCTAACAGGGCCGCGTAACGACGGGCGATGCCGGTGAGTGGATGCGATAGCTGAAGGGTGCCAGAGGTCGCCGGATACAATGCGGCCCCCAACTCATCACACAGGCCGCAATTTATTTCCGTCAAAAAGCGGCTGGGATGCACTTCGCCCATTCCGTCGGTGGCTACGGCAGGGCTGATCAAATGTAATCCCTTAATCGCCCGGGTCATCGCGACGTACAATAAGCGACGTTCGCTTTCAATATATTCAGCAGTGATCCCCGATCGACCGCTTGTCAGGGTATAGGGCAACAATTTGTCGCTCAGTCCGGGTATGATCACCACGGGCCACTCCAAACCTTTCGTGCGATGAATGCTGGAAATCAACAGGGCATCGCGCAAAGGTGCGCCACGCCCGGAAAGCTCAGTCCGGGGCTTTAACGCCTGCTCACGCAAAATCCGCAAATGCACCAACAATTCAGGCAAGGGCTTCTGGACACTTTCAATGTAGCGCAGAAAACCTTCGACTCGACCAATTTGTTCTTCCGCCGCTTCGTGAGTCAACGCCAGTGCGCGCAACCCCGCATACAGTTCGGTTTGCTCGATGTAGGCCCGCAACAGATCGCTCACACGCGAGGCAGCGGATGAGCCGTTGAGCAGCGAGGTCCACAAACGACCGGTACGCTGTAGTTTCATTCGCTGGATCTGAATTAAATCCTTGTCGATCCAGTTTTCCAGAATCTCACCGTATCCGCTATTGCGCTGCGCCAGCACGTTGCAAAGTGGTTGCATCAACGAATCTTTCAAACCAATGTGGGGAAACCGCAACAACCGCTCAAAAGCCCGATGCCTCACCTCCGGGGTTGCCAAAGACAATTCTCCCGACGCCAGCGCCAACACCCCGATCAGCGCTTCCACCTCCTTGCTGGCCAGCGCACTGCGTCCATTATCCATAAGGTACGCCATCCCTTTCTCCAGCAGGATCAGCTCGATTGCCACACTCTGACTCCACACCCGCAGCAAAATGACGATGTCTGCGAGTTTGCCCTGGTGCTGCAAATGCTGTTCGATAATCGCTACAACCTGCTCCACTTCGGCAGACGATTGATGCCAGTGAACGCCGGTATCGGGTGTCGAGCGATGACTGTGGCACAATACATCCTTACGGCCTTTGTTGTGACTGATCAGATGGTTCGCAAGCAACGCCACGCGATGCCCATAACGAAAACTACACGACAGGGTTTGCTCTCTCGGACTTTCAAACTCTTCGGCAAAGCGGTTGAGTATGTATTCCGGCCGGGCACCGCGAAATTCATAGATCGTCTGATCCGGATCCCCGACTACCGTTACCCGGGCCCGTTTACCCGCAACGTAGCGCAGCAGCAAGTGCTGTATTTCATTCGTATCCTGGTATTCATCAACCAGTAAAAAGTCCATTTTGTTTTCGACGAGCTGCCTTGCCTGCGCATGGTGGTGAATCAGTTTCACCGGCACATAAAGCATATCGGCAAAAGTAATGCGCTGTGCCTGTTGGCGCCATTCTTCAAAGGCCGTAAACACTTCCAGAAAATAACGGTACTTGGCCGCATACTCCAGTGCCTCAAAAACCTCTTCGGGCGTTTGCAGCGTGGTTTTACACAAATCGACAAATTTAACGGCGGCTTCGACATGATCCTTTTTGTTGCGCTTGATCTCGTCTTGCAGCTCGGCAGGGGCAAGCTGCGTAATGGTGCGCCAGATTTGCCACTCAATTTCATGCTCAGCCAAAGGCGTCATGTTCATGGGTGGCAGTAAACCTTCCTGTATAAATCGCTGGTACAGTCGATACCCCATCGCATGGTAGGTTCGCACCTCGGGGAGTTTTGTATCGGCTTCGGGAATCACCTGTCGAAGTTTTTTAACGAAATCCAGCTGCGCCTGTTTGTTGAACATCAGAATCAGTACGCGTCGAGGATCGTGACCCTGAGCCAGTAAATGACGAATTCTCCACGCCAGCGTCGTGGTTTTGCCACTGCCCGCCACGGCAGTAATGACACAATGTTCATCAAAATCGGCGTGGATGATGGCATCCTGTTCAGGCGTGAGTTGCATTGGCGGACAGACTTATCAGCAGCGAAAGTGACTGATAATAGCAAGAATCCTCCAGACTGTGACCCTTTTGCTTTACCTGCCGATTTAATTGACTGACAATGTTAACTATCTGCAAGGTGGAAGGCCTGTCCGCCCTGTGGTGATTGCAGCAGAACGCAATCATGCCATTCGCAATCCTGCGAATCGCAAAAAATACAAAACAATAACCGTGACACGGAAGAAAGAGTCATGCTGAAATTAAAACCGAACCAGAGAGTCCCGGGCATCGTAAAGCCCTTAAGTATTATTCTGCTAGCCGGCTGGCTGGGCGCTTGTGCGAGTACCGATCACTCGGAAAGCCCCAGCATGACACCGGCTGATCAAGCACAATACCTCATGCAAGCCGCCGGACAAGGCGACAAAAATATCGTACAACAACTCATTAGCAATGGCGCAGACGTTAACTTTCTTGATGCGTCGGGCAATTCTCCGCTTTCTGAAGCCGCGTTACAGGGCAAGTTGACCATTGTTAAAATGCTGATTAAAGCGGGCAGCGACGTCAACATCACCCCCAAAGGTGAATCACTGTTGATGCATATTGTGCGTAACAATGACCTGCTCACCGCGCAGGTGCTGATTGCGGCAGGTGCCGATGTCAATTTCCATACTGCCGAAGGGGTATCGGCTCTCAGCATCGCCAAGGAAAAAGGTTACGGCGAGCTGGAAATGTTACTTATCCAGTCGGGTGCACAATCCTGACCTGCCAAACGGACAGCGGACGATACCCTTCTGACCAGCATTTTGTATCGTTCGCCGTTTCGGTCATAGCCATTGCTGTGCGCTGTGTTAACATTAATCCATTGTACACAGCCAAACTGCGGATACCCGTTTTGCGGAACCTGTCTAATACGGCCCTGCGGCTTAGTGCAGGATTCAGGCCGCCAGGAGAGTGTTAAATCGGGGCCGGAAGATCCAACCGCAGGCGCGTAACCTTATGACGACCGAGACGCCGACCATGAGTTTTCCCGAGGATATACTCAGTTTCATTGCCAGCCACCTGCCTGGCAGTGATGCCCCCATTACCCAGGACATTTCTGAAGATCAGGGCCGCAGCTATACCATCGATGAGCTTGCCCGAACCGCCGAAACCACGGTTAGAAACATTCGTGCCTACCAGGATAAAGGGCTGTTACCCCCGCCTGAATTACGTGGTCGAAAAGGTTTTTATTCCAGTAAGCACCTGGCCAGACTGCGCGTTATTTCCGGGCTGCTCGATCGAGGTTTTACTCTGGCCAGCATCGGAGAGCTATTATCCGCTCTGGAACAAGGGATAGATCTGCGTAATCTGCTGGGACTCGAAACGGCCATTACCAGTCCGTGGACAGATGAAGAACCCCAGCTCGTTACCGCCGCCGAAATTCAACGCATGTTTGGAGACAAATTAACCCCCGAAGCCATTGCACGGGCAGTCGCACTCGATCTGGTACGCCCCGAAGGCGACCGACTCAAAGTACGCAGCATGCGTACCTTGCGGGCAGGAGCCGAACTGGTACAAACCGGCATTCCCTTCGAAGAATTACTTGAAATCATGCGAATGCTCAGAGGCAACGTAGAGCGGGTGGCCAATGAACTGGTCAAGCTTGTGGGAAATTATGTGCTGGCCCCCTTTACCGAAGGTACCATTCCCCCCAAAGAGGAGTTTCCTCAAATTGCTGAACTGATCTGGCGCTTGAGACCACTGGCCGAAATGGCCGTGCATGCTGAAGTGGCCCGCGCGATGGAAAAAGCGGCTACCCGAATTCTGAGCGACAAACTACAAGACATTCTGGAACATATGGAGCAGGAAAAAGCAAAAGACCGAAATCGTTAAAAGATAAAAGATAAAAGATAAAAGGAGGTGCAGCGTCCCTGCTGCGTCAGACAAACACTTTATTTACCTTCAACCCAAACTACCTTCGACCCAAAGACAAGGCCTCTGCGCTTAAGCCGATCTCATCAGGCGCATACCGATTTGCGCTACCGGCAGCAGCACGCGATCATAAGACCCGGGCAGCAAACGCTGCATCAAATCCAGCAAGATCGCATCCGGCCCGATCAGCAGACGACGACTGCCCCGTTTCATCGCCCTGACAATTTGCGCCGCCGCCTGTTCGGGGGTGGTTAATGCGATTCGCTCGAACAACTGTGGCAAGTTCTGACTGGCACTGCCATCAATGCTGGCTTCGTGAATACCATTACTCACCAATGCCGTTCGAACACCGCCGGGGTGTACGCACAACACTTTCACCTGCGTACCCGACATATCCTGACGCAAGGCTTCGGTGTATCCCCGAACCGCGAATTTCGATGCGTTGTAGGCCGACTGCGTTGCTACACCAATAATGCCAAACACACTGGAAATATTGACGATGAGCGCCTCGGGACGTTTTTTCAAGGCATCAACAAAGGCACTGGTGCCATTCACGACCCCCCAGAAATTGATCCCGAACAGGCGTTCCACCTGCTCACGCCCCAGGGCATCCGCTTTTTGTGAAAGCGCGATTCCCGCATTGTTGACCACAACATCCACATAGCCGTAATGAGATTCGACTGCAGCGGCCCACGCCTCTACTTCGGCCGCGTTTGATACATCAACCCGTTGCACGATCACCTGAGCACGCTTGGTGCGCAAGTCTTCGGCCAAGGCGTGTAGTCCGGCTTCGTTAACATCCGCCAGCGCCAGGAAAGCCCCCTGTGCAGCACAGACTTCTGCGAGTGCACGCCCGATGCCAGAGGCGGCACCGGTTATGGCTACTACTTTGTTATATAAGGATTTCATCTTTATTCCTGTTTCTAAAATAGAATGATTGTCACTGATCTGATTGCCCCCGAATCAGGCCAGTGCTGGCTCAAACAGGCGATTCAGAGACTGATCCGACTCAGCGACCGTGCCACTCGTGGCCAGATGCATGACATAACTTTCCCGATCGAATTGACGGGTAATCAACCGATATTCCATCGAGAATCCCGGCCAGAGCGTGGTATTTTTGCCACTTGGCGTCAGATACCAGCTATGACACCCCGATGTCCAGGCCGTGTTCTGCATGCGCGTTTGAATCATCTCGTTAAATGACGTCTGCTTTTCCTGCTTTAATTCCAGCGACGCATCGTCAAACGCGAGAACTTCCTTCACGTAGTTCAAGAGGTAGCGCAACTGAGATTCAATGTAGAAAATAACCGACGTGTTTCCGGGTCCGGTATTCGGCCCCATGGTAAACAGCATATTGGGGTAGCCCGTAACCGTCATGCCTTTGTAGGCTTCGGCCCCCTCTTTCCAATCGTCTTGCAGCACCTTGCCGTTCAATCCGATAATATCGAAGGGTGCCGAGGCGACCGGCACTTTAAATCCGGTCGCCAGCACAATGGCATCGACCACTTGCTTGCTGCCATCACTGGCATAGATTGTCCGCCCTTCAATTTTATCCACCCCGCAACTCACCACTGACACATTCTCGCGAGCCAGGGCGGGATAGTAATCGTTAGACAATAGAATCCGCTTGCATCCGAGGGCATAGGTCGGGGTCAGTTTCTCACGCAATTCAGGATCCTGAACATAACGGGAGAGATGACGGCGCCCGATCGATTCGGCCATTTTTGATAACGCCGACGGCTTCAGAAAAAGCGGTGTGGCTGCTTCACCTGCCGCGTAAATCGCCCCCCGGAACAACTTCTGTGTTACCGGCAATAAACGATACAAACGTTGTTCCAGTGATTTTATCGGCCGGTCGAATTTAGGAAATACCCAAGCCGGTGTGCGCTGATACAGCGTGAGTGACTTAACCTTGGGTGCAATCGCGGGCACGACCTGTATCGCACTGGCGCCAGTACCAATCACCGCTACTTTTTTGCCCTCCAGCGCATAACTGTGATCCCACTCGGCAGTATGGAATACTCGTCCGCGGAAATCTTCCATGCCGGGAATATCCGGGTACGCAGGACGATTCAGGGCTCCTGTCGCCATCACAACCAGGCGGGCTTTGAGCGTCCGGCCGGCATAGGTCGTCAAGGTCCAAAGATTGGTGCCTGCATCAAATTTTGCCGACACAATCGTGGTATTAAAGCTGGTTTTCTCACGGAGATTAAAGCGATCCACACAGTCTTTCAAATAACCGTGAATTTCCTTTTGCTCGGCAAACATTCTCGACCAGCGAGGATTGGGAGCAAACGAAAAGGAGTAGAGATGCGAAGGGACATCACACGCCGCCCCCGGATAAGTATTGTCACGCCAGGTTCCGCCAATATCTGCAGATTGTTCCAATATCCGGAAGTTCTCTATTCCCGACTGCGTCAAACGAATTGCCATACCAATGCCGGCAAATCCAGAGCCCACAATCGCCACATCCAACACGGATTCCGCGACATTCACGTCAAAAGTAAACTCACTCATACGGCCGCTCCTGTCGTCGCTAAATCAGTAGAATCCATTGCCGAAGCCTCAGCCTGACTGGCCATACGCAGCGCGAATTCGGCGACCTTGGCTTCAATTTCCGGTGCCATTTCCAGAAATGCCCGGTTGTCATGATCCCAGGGATGAAAACCCGGCTTGAAATAATCCAGCCACGCCGGTACCAAACGGCGTAATGCACCGGGGTTGAGCCACTGGTAACGGAACGACGTCCACCAGCCACGCAGATCAAGATGCACACCTTCGTGTTTTACCATTTGAAAGTAGTAGGGATAAAACAGCGCCCAAAACACGGTTGTGGCGACAATCAACACCGCCGTGCGCTCTACATAGGCACGCGGCCCGGTGCCCATCATGGCCTCGTAGACATCATAAGCAACGCCTTTATGTTCAGTTTCTTCCATGGCGTGCCAGCGCCACAGCGCCGCAAAATGCTCGTCTGCATTGTCCAGAAATTGCGGATCCCTGAGAATGATATCGCCCATCAGGGCCGTTAAATGCTCCAGCGCTGTTGTCGCCGCTAACTGCACACTGTTCGGAGCGATTTGCTGAACCCAGTTCAGCAGGGCGGTGACCTGTGCCTCAAAGCGTCGCACCGGAAACCCGGCTGCCGCCAACGCTTCGTTGTACTCGTCGTGCTCACGACCATGAAACGCCTCCTGAGCAATAAATGCCCGAACCGCTTCTTGCAATTTTGGATCGGTAATCTGATCACGATAGTTACGAATACTCTGTATGAAAAATCGCTCGCCTACCGGAAAGAATAAGGACAACGTATTATAGAAGTGGGTCCAGTGCGCCCCCACGGGATTCCACGAGCCGACCTTGTTGCGCGGTAAATGAAATTTGAGATTGCGGCGAACCGGTTGAATAGCTGCAGTCATGACACACACTCCAATGAACCATTTATTTATGTTACATCAATTAATGTAATATAGGTTTGGAGTAAGTGCACTGGGAATTCTGACAACAATACCCGTCATAACGGTCAATTTATGTGCTGTTTCACACCATCGAGACGAAAATAACCCTCATAATAGTTCCATGTTAAAAGCAAGACATTGCACAATCAGCACTGGCACAGACTCCGCCATCCACGTACAATTTCTCCGCATATCTCCTGTTGTATCATCATCCACCACCCTCGTCCTGAACACAGAAAGGCAGACCCGTTATGGATAACAAGCAACTTAACATCAGCGTTACCCGCGCCCGGGAATTTAATGAAAATGATCCACGCTTCGAGATCACCGTTATACGCTGGGATCGTATTCTGCTGGCGGCACTGGTGGTCATTGGCCTGTCAGCATTAGTGGTATGGTCTTTATTGCCATCGGAAGAAACCGCTCCCGAATCTGCCCCGGAAACCCTTTTTTCGCTGGAAGATCCATCCTCACCGACCATTGAGCAGGGCATGCCTGAGGTAATCGATTCGCCTCTTACGGCCATTGATCACTATGCTGCTGTCGAAGCAGAAACAGCAGACACCTCAACCCCCGCACCTGCAGATAGCGCAAACCTGTCCACACTGGACTTTTCCGCGCCCACCAGCGAGGGCGCCATGACCATGCGTGCACTCCCGACCGACGCGACAGCGGGTCACCCCCTGATTTCGACTGATCCTGCGGTCGAACAGCAAACTGCCCCCGCTCATACGCAGATACTGTCTACCCGTCAACCGGTGACGATGGCGCCTGCGGAAACACCGGTCAAATCACCAACGCAAGTGCTGTCCACTCGCGCCAGCACCACCGATACCACGAATAAACACTATGTAAAACGTATTCAGCTTACCAGTGATGTTCAAAAACTGGCGCCAGTGGATACGCTGGAGTCCAGCCTTAGCATGAATGAGCGAGGCCTGATCAAGGTCTTTCTGTTTACCGAATTGAATGACCTGAAAGGCAAGAAAGTCTCCCATGTCTGGTATCTGAACGGAAAACGCATGGCACGGGTTAATATGGGCCGACTCAGTACCGACAGTGCGCGTATCTACTCAAGCAAGTACATCGATAAACATATGACAGGCCACTGGGAAGTGAAGGTAGTGGAGAACGGCACCAACATAATCGCGACGAAAACTTTTGATGTTCGTTGATATTTAGCGCCTCAAACCCCATTTAAGGACAATAAACTTACCGACAGGACGATCAGGATGAAACGGATTTTGATTATCAACGGCAATTCGAAAGATCACAGCCTATGCCATTCGCTGGCTGAAGCTTATGAAAAAGGTGCTCGAGAAACGCGCAACGAAGTGCATCTGGTGCACCTTTCCAAGCTCAGTTTTGATGCAATTTTTCGCTCCGGCTACCAGAACGAACAACCGTTAGAACCCGATCTGGAACACCTGCAGAACGAAATACGCTGGGCAGAACATCTGGTATTTGTCTATCCCACCTGGTGGGGCACCGTACCTGCACTGTTAAAAGGGGCACTTGACCGGATATTCTTACCCGGATTCGCGTTCAAGTATCGCAAGGGCAATCCGCTCCCGGAAAAACTCCTGAAGGGCAAAACCGCGCGATTGATTGTGACGATGGATGCCCCGCCCTGGTACTACAAACTGGTTTACGGCGCGCCCGGTACCAAAATGATGAAGCGTACCGTACTGGAATTTTGCGGAATTAAACCGGTCAAGGTCACCGAATTCGGGCCGGTACTGAACTCCAAAGAACAACAACGCGCACGCTGGCTTGCCAAAGCGGAAACACTCGGCGCGCAGGCGGCATAAATGAGAGACGGCTCACCCTGCGATGACGCCTGCTCGGTATTGAGTCGCGATGCCTGGAGTGAGCTGATGACCGAACTGCACTTACCGGCGAGTGAGGAGATGCATACGCATTTGCTCCAGGCCTACGCAGAACCTCACCGCCACTATCATACCCGGACCCATCTGCAAGACTGCCTGCAAAAACTTCAACAGCACTCCACCTTATGCCATCAACCCTGTTTGGTGGCACTGGCGCTTTGGTTTCACGATGCGATTTATCGCCCTTATCATTCGGGAAACGAACAGGCCAGCGCTCAGTGGGCAACGGATTTTTTATGCACTCATCACGCCTCTGCCGGAATCGTAGAGAAAGTCCGGCAGTTGATACTGGCCACAGCCCATTCGCACCCGACCACCGATCCGGATGCGCAAGTACTCAACGATATCGATCTGTCTATTTTGGGGGCGCCTGCCGATCAATATGATGCGTTCGAACAGGCTGTGCGCCGTGAATACCGCTGGGTGCCAGGGCTGCTCTTTCGCCGCAAACGCGCCGCGTTGCTCGCGGGATTTCTGGAGCGCCCCCGAATTTATCATACGGACACCTTTTATTGCGGCTATGAAACGACCGCCCGGCAGAATCTTCAACGCACTATTGTGAAGTTGCGGGGGTAATCGCAATCTCATTCCGGGCCGCCCAATCGGCAACATCTCCCCCATTCAGCGCAGCAGCCATCAGATCGGGGAATTGATCTGGTGTGCAGGCAAACGTAGGGATGTCCAGATTGGCGAAAATCTGTGCGAGACGTTTGTCAAACGAGGGTGCGCCATCGTCGTTCAGTGCCAACAGAGTCACCAGATTCACACCACTGCGTTTGATTTCATCTGCACGTGTGACCAATTGCGAGGCATTGCCACCTTCATACAGGTCGGTAATTAACACCAGCGTCGTATCTTGTGGTTTGGTGATCCGTTGCTGACAGTAGGCCATGGCAGAATTAATATCGGTGCCGCCCCCTAGCTGGGTGCCAAATAACACATCAACCGGATCCTGCAACTTTTCAGTCAAATCCACGACTGCGGTATCAAATACCACCAACTGTGTTCGCAAGGCAGGTATAGAGGCCATCACGGCCGCAAAAATGCTGGCATAAATCACACTGCTGGCCATCGAACCCGACTGATCCACACACAGCACCACCTCTTTTAAGGCGCTTGGCTGGCGGCGGCCGTAACCTACCAGTCGCTGCGGAATAATCGTTTGATAGTCTGGCTGGTAATGCATTAGATTCGCACGCAGTGTGCGGTTCCAGTCAATGTCCTGGTGTCTGGGGCGCTGTTTTCGCTGGGCACGATTCAAACTGCCTCGGATGGCCTGTTCAGTATGATTACGCAATCTCTGCATAAGTTCATCGACAATTTTCTGCACGATGTCCCGAGCGGCTTGTTTCGATTTTTCAGGGATTAAATGACTCAATGAAATGAGTGTCGCCAATAGGTGAACATCCGCTTCTACCGCTTGTAACATCTCGGGTTCAAGCAACAGGCGTTTCAAATTCAAACGCTCTATGGCGTCCTTCTGCATGACCTGCACGACACTGGCGGGAAAAAAGTCTCGTATTTCACCCAGCCAGCGAGAGACCTTTGGCGCCGAATTAGCGAGGGAACCTTGACGCTGGCTTTCATCCTGGTCGTAAAGCGCCCCCAAGAGTTGATCCAGCCTGACATCATCACCCTGCAATCCTTGCTGAGTCTGGGCGGCATCACTCCCGAGAAGCAACCGCCAACGTCTGGACTGTTCCGTCAACTGACTCATTGTACCCCCTCTCCTGTGCCTGTCAGCGCTGTCTCCGATCCGGTCTCCGGCAACGAATGCCCTATCATCTGGTACAGCAATGGCAACGCCCGAATGGCGCCTTCATAGTTAAAATTCTGGTCAGATCCGGTCGTAGCAATTTGTGTCAGTGCCCGGGATTTTACCAGTAACTGACTACGCTCGCCGGTACTGAAGTTTGCGAAACTGCGGCGTAAGAGCGGCAGCAACACCAAAAAGCGCGCTTCGTCGAGACTACAGACATAGTGATTGAGCACTGACCATAAACGATCATCGTGGACCAGCAATAATCCCGATCCGGCCAATAGACCTTCAATCCATTGCGCTGCCTGCAAGGGAGCCTGCGCCGAAGACAGCGCCAGCCGCAATGCGCGTTCGACCTCGTCACTGGATATAATTGCCGCATTCAACAAGAGACGATAGCAACAGCCTCGAATCAACGGTTGCGTGTCTTCTTGCGCGGCCAGCGTCTGCAGGCACTGCCACCAGTCGTTCAGGTAGTCGTCGCAGGCCAGTAACTTGAGCGCGTCACTCAGGGCTTGCATTTGCGAGGTATGAGCCGCGGCTTCAGCTTCATCAATATGACGACTGTAATGCACCAGACCAATCATTATCCTGGCGCAAAATCCTTCGACCACATGTAATAAGGCGGCTGAATGGGTGCCTCGCACATCGCCATAACGGGTAATATTGATCAAGCGCGGCAAGGCTCGCATCAATTGCTCGATATCACCACTCACCGCCGACAACACCTGTAAGCGCTCAATCGCCTGAGTGATGGTGCCGGGCAAATCGGCCAGTAGCAAGCGATCAATCCAATGGGCAACGCTGGCTAACTCGGTCGTATTCGCAATTTCCTGCGCCACAAAATGCTGGCAAGCCGAGGAGACGGTATTGCCCCATAAATTCAATTCAATCAACCGCAACTCAAATTCGGGCTGCCACTGAAGCACCCATTGTTCTTTAAAGGTGCCTTTGCCTCCTCGTGCTGAAACACATTTTCCCCAGGGCAATCCCAAAAGCACCAGCTGATGTAACAAGGTTGAACGAGCCAGCCCGATTTCATTGCGTAAATCCAGATCCAGTGGCGTATCGACGGCAGACACTTTCATTCGCAAGCGCTTTTGCGTACTTTGCAGATCTTCCTGCAACGGCACACCCGGAATATTGTCCGGCACATTTCCCAGTTTTTCACCTATCAGCAGGGGTTTCTGCAACAAAACCAGTGGCGCCGATTCGCCAAAGCAGAATAAGGTCTGAATTGCTTCGTTCATTTCATCCAGACTCGGCAAGGGTCGCTGTCGCAGGGTGGCCAGCGTATCAGCAAAGCGCACCGCCTCAATCACACTCGCGGGAGGAACATCATAGTGCTGATCTCGCAGATAGCGAGCCGCCTTGGTGAGCCAGCCCGAAGTAATACGGGAACGCGTGCCCGCTTGAGTGTGTTGCCATAAATGAGCATACCAGCCCGGACTGGTCACACCGGCACCATAACCGCTGCGGTAGCTGATCCGGCCATGAGTCCAGGGGATCCAGGTCGCCTGCAGTTTGATTTTAGGCAGTCCCTTGAGCAAGGTGTTATCGTCTTTGACCGGTACTTTACGCAGCAGTGCCGGCACGTGCCAGGCACCACAGATGACAGCAATGCGTTCATAACCCGACTTTTGTGCCTCACGCAAAGTGCGTCGCATCCAGGCTTCCCGCCGCGCTTCCCGGTCGCTGAGCCCGGCTTCTTTTTCCACCTGTTCTCGCAATGCGCTCATCGCATCGGCAATTGCCACAAATACATCTTGCTGTTGTGGATGCTGTTCAACCATGAACTCCCACCAGCGCTCACCATCCTCAAAGCCTGCCGCGCTGGCTAACATATCCAGCGGATCCTGACTTAACGACAGGGTGTCGATCGGTACCTCGCCTTCAGGCAAACTGCCTGATTCAGACTCAGATTCCGCTGTCTGGCTCAATGCGGCTTCGCGGTCTTGTCTCGCCAAGGCCAAATGATGCGCCTGAGGCAAATCCATCAGGCGAATCGCAATCCCATGGGCGCGGGCAAAGCGCATAGCCTGCCACTCCGGGGAAAATTCGGTAAAGGGATAAAATACACTATCCCGAGCATCATCCGGGGCGTAGATCAGCTGTGCCACCGGAGGAACCAACCGGGCATCATCCATAAATGCCAGTAAGGGTTCCGCTTCAGGCGCGCCTTCGACCAACAGGCAGTCCGGCTTAAAATCTGTCAGCGCCTGTAAAGCACTGGCGGCCGAACCGGGGCCATGATGGCGAATGCCCAGCAGAAGCAGTTTATCGTCAATTAGCATGGCGCAGAATTCCCTTAGGCTCGAACTAGCTCATCTCGCGGCAAGCACGGTAGATGTCTTTCCATCCGTCGCGCTCTTTTACTACGGTTTCGAGATATTCACGCCAAATGAGCGCATCCTGCACCGGATCTTTAACAATGGCTCCCAACAGTCCGGAAGCTATATCCGCCGCTTCCAGCTGCCCGTTGCCGAAATGTAACGCCAGACTAATGCCACTGTTCATGACAGAAATGGCTTCGGCCGTACTTAACGTGGCCGAGGGTGATTTAACCTTGTCTTTTCCATCCAGGGTCACGCCTGAGCGTAATTCACGGAAGATAGTCACGACCCGCTTGATTTCAGCCAGCGCATTGATCTCAGCAGGCAGCTGTAGCGCTTTACCCAAATCGGCGACCCGTTTCTCCACGATAGTCACTTCTTCTTCCATCGTGGCCGGCGTGGGCAAAATAACCGTATTGAAACGACGCTTCAGCGCGCTCGAAAGTTCGTTGACGCCCTTGTCCCGATTATTGGCCGTTGCAATCACATTAAACCCACGCACCGCCTGAACTTCCTCATTCAACTCGGCAATCGGCAGATGTTTTTCAGACAGTACGGTAATCAGGGTGTCCTGCACATCAGCCGGGATGCGTGTTAACTCCTCAATCCGGCACAATTTACCCCGGCTCATGGCACGCATCAGAGGGGACTCGACAATCGCCTCACGGCTCGGACCTTTTGCCAATAACTGCGCATAGTTCCAGCCGTAACGCATGGCTTCTTCGCTGGTGCCGGCTGTCCCCTGCACTACCAACGTGGAATCACCACAAATAGCGGCGGCCAGATGTTCAGAGACCCAGGATTTCGCCGTTCCCGGAACGCCATAGAGCAACAACGCGCGATCGGTCGTGAGCGTTGCCACGGCAATTTCCATAAGGCGACGCTGCCCAATGTACTTGGCAGACACTTCAAAGCCATTATCAAGCGTCCCTCCCAGCAGATAGGTGCAAACCCCCCAGGGGGACAGGTGCCAGTTTTCTGGACGAGGACGGCGATCAACCGCCCGGATAGCCTCTAACTCGGCATGAAACTGTTGTTCGACATGCAAGCGTAAAACTGAAGTCATGAAATACATTCCTGATGCAGTTGATAACGATAGCGCAGCCAGCGAACGAGATTATCAAGGCGCTCATTTGGCGTACGTTCAAGTAACTCTATAACGGAGCAAAGCACCGGCAGTGCGAAAGCAAATGCCAGCGACTCCAGCCGACGGTGAAGATGCGAGTAAACGGCTCCCTCCTCGGCTACCCAGTCAGACAAGCACTGTGCCACCTGAAGACTCAACGATTCTGAAAGCACCAGCTTCTCCGGCAGATGTATCAGCAGACGAATCAACTGTGCCGCCTTCTGGGTTTTGATGGCATAGGCAAATATCGGTGTAAACAGGGAAGATGAAACGTTACCAATTTCAGCATGAAGCCACTCAGTTTGCTGCTCGGAATTCAAAGCCTGTAATCCCGCCAGCAGCGCTTCGCTGTCTTGATAAAACAATGCCGCCTGCATCCACGCCATGTGCAAAAGCGGGCCGGCTTCATGGGATTGGAGTAGCTTCAACCATTGACGCGGTTCCATGCGAAAAGCCGCGCATAACGCCGAAGGAGATACCCTCGCCAGCATTTGATACAACCAGGCACTTTTCCTCCCGACCCTGCCCATGAGTGGAAGATAGGATAATTCGGATTTAACCCCCCATTCTTCCCAGGTTTTATCAAACTCGTCGGGATAACGGACCGTTAAACTTGCGCGCTGGAGCAATGAGCCTTTATCAAACGTCAGCCAGCCTTGTAGGCAGGTTAACAATGGCTGTTGATCCGCGAGGAACCCCAGGCGTAACCTCGCCATTTTGGCCTGCTGGCGCACCAACAGGCTTCGGTCTTGCGCGCAGGATGCCAGAAATTCCCCATCCTCCATCGTCCAGAATGGCGCCAGTGATTCGAGCAATTTCTGCCGGTCCCGAGCAGGCCATGTCGTCCATTGCTGCTGTAACAGGCCATGAAACGACGCGATTTCATCGGGTTTACATTGTGCTCGTAACTGCGCCCAATACTCCCATCGCGCCTCGCCACTCAATCCATCCCACGCGGCTTCGCTTTCCGAAAGCATGGCGACCGGTGGCTGCACACGTATCCCCGGCATCGACAGTAAACTCGACCAGTCCGGGTTGGCGTGAATCAGATACGTTCCTCTTTCACCCAAAAAAGTCGCATCCAACGTACGCAACGCCGGAGACCGCGCCGCCAGGGTCAGCCAGTCGACCAACAAAGCTCCCGGCAAGCGACACTGCGTTTGGTTCAGACACCGGCCTGCTTCGTGCAGAAACGCCACTTGTCCCGCTTGCAGTGCGGTCGTCATAAGACGGCTGAGCGCCGGAGGGCATACCGGTCTGGATTCGGCAGTCACGGGCAATTCATGGAGCCCCTCCGGCATGTCAAAGGTCAAACCCAATTTGCGCATCCATTGCATCCCGCCCAGCGCATGCATGAGCTGCGCTTCCGGGGGCAGTGGCAGCAAGCTGTCATAGAATTCCTGAACCGATTTTTGCGAGCTGACCAAGGGCGAAGAGAGTGCTTCAGACCCCAACATCAGACGTTTGACCAGATCCTGCCACTCAATCATCCTGATGCTCCGTCAGATAACTTACTTGCAAGTCGAAATAGTCCGACACCTCACCGGTTACCTCCGCATGCTGCCAAACCCCGTGGGGTTGCAACACCTGACCATTCCACAAACCAAATAACCGCGCAGGTGATGCCGCCACCGCCAGCAATTTCCAAGCGGTCTGGGCACTCATTTGCAAAGGAAGCGCCACCTGTCCGGAGCACAGATACCAAGATGAGTCTTGATGGGGAAGCACCGTACCAGAACCACTGGCAATCAGGGCCTGTCGACTCATCAGCGCACCTTGCACCACCACCGGCATCGCTGCCAACCAGGGTAATTGAAGTAATCGCCGCTGGTACTCCTCAACCACCGCTTGTGCCGACAGGAAAGGAAAGTCCATAACGATGGTATCGGCAGGCAGCGACTCCAATCCTCGCTGAGTTAATCCCGGTACCGCCCGATCAGGCAAAGTGGCAGGATAATAGTGCAACGACAGCGGGTACACCTGACCGACCATCCACCCTTGCAGCAAGCCTGCTTTCTGGGTTGCATGAGCAAACTGCAACAAGCGCGCGAAGCCTTGTGTCTGCAGGCCCTTGAGAAATATTTCCTGACGCAGCAGACGATCATCCTCGTAGAGTCGATGCGACAACACCAGCCACTGATCCGTCACGGCTGGCGTGCTCAGCGCATCCTCCTGGGCCTGACTCCATCCTATCTGCGAACGAATATCCTGCTGCAGCATTTCGGGTAAAGACTCAACCTGCTGCCATGCCGACAGCAACAGCGACAAGGCACCCCATTCCTCCGCGATCTGTTCATAAGAGGCCGCCTGAATAACGAGTTCACCCAAATGCCTGACCCGCCCCGCCAAACCGCTGGCCTGTGCATCTATCAATCGGGCCGACAGGTTCTCCCAATAACTGTAATTTTTATTACGTAACTCGGCCAATCCCAGTCGAGCCGTATCACCCAGCCAGCGTTGTAAATCCGTCACGCCCTGGCTGACCCGCTGCTCACGTTTTTCCTGACGTTGAGACTGCGCGGCGGCCTCTTCCGCCGTTTTAGGGCGTGCTGCCGCCTCCTGGCGTTGCTCCGCCTTGTCTATTTTCTGCTGATTTTTTATCTGGCGAGACGACAGCCATTCTCCCACCCACTCCGGACAGGTCGCGGCCTCGGTAAATTTGTCCTGTCGTTCTGCAAACAACAAAAACAAGGCTAATCCGTGCTTACACGGAAATTTTCGGCTGGGGCAAGAACATTTGAATGCCGGTCCGCTGAGATCAATCCGGCTTTGATAAGGCTTTGAACCACTACCCTGACATTCCCCCCAGACAGCCGCTTCATTAAATTGCAATGTTGGCCATTTGGCTGGAGAAATTAGTTTTTCTGCCGCTTTAACGGAGGCACTATCCGGTGCAAGGGCGACGATCTGTTCGCGACTGAGTGTCACTTTAAAACATCCTGTTTTATCAATCCATCCAGAAACTTGTTTCTTCAGCCAGCCGTGGCTGAAGAGGCCCCAGTTGTACCGAAATTACCCCTGCGGGGTCAAGCTGAATTCTATTACCTTGCTGGAAGTGTGATCCGGGTAGGCCACAGGCAATACCTGATAGCGAACCCACACCTATTTGCCTGCCCGCTTATCAGTCAAGGTCACCAGATTCTGCATCACACCTTCCAGCCCGCCATAAACACTGATGTGATCAATACGGTCGGCCACTTTTTCCAGCGCTTCCAATTCTTTCAGGCGCAGCAAGGTCGGGTTGTTTTCCATCATGCGGGCGGTATTCATCAGTGAGCGGGTCGCTGCGGTTTCTTCACGGCGTTTGATGAGATTCGCTTCCGCCGCCTTTTGTGCTTGTACCACCTGATTGAGTATCTCTATGAACTCTCCCGCCACTAAATCGCTTGCGCGATTGTAGTGGGGGTTTCGCGGGTCTTCGACCTTGGCCTGGCACGTTGCCGCGCCAGAGGCTTCCGTCTCGCCGCCACGACCGTCCCGGTCGTGTCCTTCTCAGGAATGGTATAGGCATCGATTAGCACCACCGCCGCGCTGTTTTGATCACGCGGCATGGTATGCCCACAGTGCTGGCATACGTGGGTTCGCTCCGCCAAGGTTTTTGGCGTCAACTCCCAACACGCGCAACAGCGCTGCGATGGTTTGAGTTGGCGCGTATTCACCAAATGCAGCCGCGTACCAGCCTCTACCGCTTTGTACGCGAGCATTTGATGCGCCATGCCGAACGATGCCGAGAGAATTTCACGGTTGAGCCCGGCCTTTTGTCTAACCCGTTTACCGGGGGTTTCTGCCGATCCTTTCGCGGATCGGCTCATGTTCTTGGGCTTGAGTTCCTCGGTCGCTATCACCGCGCAGGTATCGACAAGTCTTGTGGTTTGCTTGTGCAGGAAATCGCGCCGCAGATTGGCGATACACTTATGTAAGCGGCCTATCTGTTTCGTGAGTCGCCGGTAGCGACAGGAACCTTTTTTCTTGCATTCCCGCTGGCGTTGTAATGCCGCCAGTTTGGGTAATTCGTCCCGCAGAAAACGCGGATTTTCGATGCGCGTGCCATCCTCAAACGTGGCCCAGTCGGTGACGCCAAAATCCACGCCGCGCTGTTGATTGCCTTCCCGCTCACGGGCGCAGGCTTCATCAGCAACACGCAACGTCACCGAGGCGAACCATTGGCCATTGCGACGACTGATCGTCACGTCGTTAAGCTGAAACTCGGCAAAGCGGTGCCTGCCACGCGCACGCATCATCATGGCGTCTTTGCCACTGCCAAGACGTAACGTAGCCCCTCGGCGGCCATGTTGAAACAGCTTCCAGCCTGCCGGGTCGGGATAACTGAAACCGGAGAAGCGGGCGGCAGATTTGAAACGGGGAAAACCGGGTGACTCCCCGGCCTTGGCGCGACGGAAGAACGCCTGCATCGCCAAGTCCAGCCGCCGCAAGGTCTGTTGCAACGCGTGGCTACCCAAGGGCGCGAATTCTGGACGGAATGCCTTGATGTCCGGCAGGGCGTTTTGCTGATCGTAGTAATTGATCGAAATCCCGGCCTTGCGGAAAGCCTCGATACGCTCCTGAAGCCCTGCGTTATACAGCTCGCAGTGCAAACGCATCCATTCCTCCAGCGTTTGTTGTTGGCTGGCATTGGGATAGAGCTTGAAGGTGGCTTTACGTCTTTGCATGGGGGTAGAATAGCGAAAACATGGTTAAGGCGCAAACATGGAATTACCCAATAAATCAGCCTCATATGCAGTTTATAATCTTAAGCTACATATCGTTTTCGTGACCAAATACAGAAGAAAAACGCTGTCTCCTGAACTGCTCGACTACCTTCGAGAGAGTTTCGAGGAAATATTGCAGGCATGGCGCTGTGAGCTTCTTGAATTCGGTGGCGAGACTGATCATGTCCATATACGGGTGAGCATCCACCCTGCCCTTGATATTTCGGTGCTGATCAACAATCTGAAAACCGCTAGCGCCCGCCGCGCCCGCAATCGGTTTGCCGATCACCTGAAAACGTTTTACGGGAAACCGCTGTTCTGGCACCGCGCCTATTTTGTTTGTTCGGTGGGCGGGACAACGCTGGAAGCCGTAAAAGCTTATGTCGAGCGGCAAGGAACAGTGGAGCATACTGCGAGAAAACGTAAGGCGTCCTCGCGGACTTGCTAATCGCTTCGCTCAAGAGCGCTAGGAAGGGGAATGCGCGGGTGTTTGTTCAAACCTTTTCTTGCCTGCGGCCAGCACCTTCGCGCCCGGATACAAACGCAACGCCTCTGCTGCAAACTGCTCTACCATGTGATTGGGCACCACCATCGGCTTGCGCGACAGGCCCATACGCTTACGCTCAATGGCACGGGCAATGGCGGTAAAGGCTTTACCCGCCCCCACCGCGTGATCCTTCAAACAAGGCATCCATCACTTTGTCTTTCATGGTGCTGGATTACTTACCAAGTATGTCGCTGATTGACTGACCAAGCGGGTCGCGGATGGGTGCATTTTGTCTGGAAAAATATAACTCGGATTTTTCTCGGCGGGCTGGGCGAATGTCCTCTGCTAACGTATCACCGATTTAATAAAGCTGATTAACAACGACCGAATAGGACATACCCTCTTTTGCAAGGCGCCACCTAACCAGAACCGACCTTAGTGCAGATATCACTTTATACTACGCTCTATCCATCAGTGAGAGACGACGCTCCGCTATGTAAGCAAGAACCTCCTCGGCCTGCACCCTTAATGACATGTCACTGTATCGCTTAGATATTTCGCTCCAGATATCCTTTAAGCGCTTATCACTTTCTTTTGCTTCAATAATTCTATCTACAAGTTCTTTTTGATCTTTTGCCTCAAATAAGCCAAGACCCTTGTGCACAAAGAGTTCGTGCTGCAAGGTTTCTCTGAGGTCACGGGCGTCACGAATGTGGGAACCGATAAGTATGAGTCTGTTTTCGTCAGGATCGTAGGCGGCCTTGACCCGTCCGATTTTGGCAATACTGCCTTGCGGGCCGAAAGCCTCTTGCTGAGTTCTTTTGAAAGTGATTTGGACATCATCTGCTCCGGGAAATGTCTTTAGAAAAGAGTTAACAATGATTGCCGCAACGCTTTGGCTCATTCCTTTTGTTGTTGCGCCCTTTACCGGAATTCGCGAAAAGCCCCGTCGTTCAGGGCGGGGATGAATAGCGCGGACACGATAGTGTCCTGATTGTTAGTGGGGCGTTTGTTGCTGCTCGATATACTGCCGAATGATCTCAATCGGCGCTCCTCCGCAACTCCCCGCAAAATAGCTGGGCGACCATAGAGCGCCACCCCATAGCTTCTTCTTAATGCTTGGATAGTTCTTTTTTCGGATAAGAAGACTGGACACACCTTTCAGGCTGTTAACCAGTTTCGACACCGCCACCTTGGGCGGATATTCCACTAAAAGATGCACATAATCATCCTCGCCGTCGAATTCCACCAACTCCGCTTCAAAGTCTGAGCATACACTGGCGAAGATTTCTTGAAGGTCTTCCAGAATGGCTTTTGTGAATACGCCGCGGCGGTATTTCGTCACAAAGACCAGATGAACATGCATCTTAAAAACGCAGTGTCTGCCGTGCCTAATATCGTTGTCATTGCTCATAGACCAAAGTATGATTGAATCATGAAACGACTTCAAGCCTTCAAATACGAATTAATGCCGGACGGCGAACAACAGCGCAATATGCGCCGTTTTGCCGGGTCGTGCCGCTTTGTATTCAACAAGGCGTTGGCGTTGCAGCAAGCACATTATGCAGAAGGCAAAAAGAAGCTGTCTTATGCCGATTTGTGCAAACATCTGACCGAGTGGCGGAAGAACAGCGAAACGCAATGGCTATCTGAAACCCATTCCCAACCCTTGCAGCAAACGCTTAAAGACCTGGAACGAGCCTACAAAAACTTCTTCGAGAAACGCGCAGACTTCCCGCGCTTCAAGAAGAAAGGCCAGTCGGATAGTTTCCGCTATCCGCAAGGCTGCAAGCTCGATCAGGCCAATAGTCGGATATTCCTGCCGAAGCTAGGCTGGATGCGCTACCGCAACAGCCGGGAATTGATGGGCGCGGTGAAAAACGTCACCGTGTCCGGCAAACAAGGCAAGTGGTACATCTCGATCCAGACCGAGCGCGAAATCGATGCGCCGGTACATCCCTCGACCGCCATTGTGGGCATCGATATGGGGATTGCCCGTTTTGCCACGCTGAGCGACGGCAGTTATTTCGCTCCGCTCAACAGTTTCAAACGCCAGGAAATCGCCTTGGCGAAGGCTCAGCGAGCCATGAGCCGCAAACAGAAGTTCAGCCACAACTGGAAAAAGGCAAAAGCCCGCATCCAGAAAATCCATGCCCGTATCGGCAATACCCGACGCGACTACCTGCACAAAACGACTGCCACCATCAGCCAAAACCACGCCATGATCGTGATAGAAGATTTGCAGGTAAAGAATATGAGCAAAAGTGCCAAGGGAACAATCGAAGCAAAAGGACGTAGCGTCAAAGCCAAATCCGGCTTAAACCGCTCCATCCTGGACCAAGGCTGGTTTGAGTTCAGGCGACAGCTTGAATACAAACAAGCATGGCTAGGGGGGGGCGTGATCGCGGTCAACCCACGCAATACCAGCCGTACTTGCCCATGCTGTGGGCGTATCGCCAAAGAAAACCGCACCACGCAAGCCAAGTTTGAATGTGTGGAATGTGGCTATGCCAATAACGCTGATTTAGTGGGCGCAATGAATATCTTAGCGGCAGGACATGCCGTATTAGCGTGTGGAGAGAGGGTGCAACAAGACCGCTCGATGAAGCACGAACCCGCCAAAGGTATCACGCCAGCAATGGCGTGAACCAGTAGGAATCCCCTTGCTTTAGCGAGGGGAGGATGTCAAAGCAACGCAAAGGGCATCAGATCAGTTTTAACAAGGCGGCCCGACAGGCTTTTCTGGAATTTGCACTCAGCCCCGATGCACGCTGGCGCGGCAACTTCCGCGACCTGAATGCCGCCGTTCAGCGCATGAGCACCCTAGCCGATGGCGGCCGGATTAACGAAATCAATGTCGCCGAAGAAATTGAGCGACTCCGCCACCACTGGCAACCCTCGACTCACTCTCCGACAGAATCGCAAATACAGCTATCGGATTATCTCAGCACCACCGCACTGGACGACATCGACCAGTTTGACAAATGGCAACTACAAAAGGTCATTCAGGTCTGTCGCGACAGCCGCAGCCTTTCAGACGCCGGTCGCATATTGTTTGATCGCTCCAGGCTCAAAAAGAATTCGACCAACGACTCCCACCGCCTGCGCCAATATCTGAGTAAATTCGGATTAAGCTATGAACAGATCATTAATCTATAAAGATCAATGATGATCATAATGGATAAAATAAATTTATCGCTGGCGCATTAAAAACAACATTAATCCTTTGCATACAACACGTTATAAAAACCAACGTAAATGGCACAAGACTTGAAATACCGGTAGTGAATTCACAAGCACAAGAGAAATCACATGAATTACGAAGTGACACCTGTTGAAAACGGGGTGCCCATCAAAAGCTGGACGCGTGGCGTGCCTTTTGAAAAAGCTGCCCGACAACAACTGATCAACATCGCCGGATTACCCTTCATTCATAAGTGGGTGGCCGCCATGCCGGATGTCCACCTGGGCAAAGGTGCGACCATTGGCTCGGTCATCCCTACCGTGGGCGCGGTCATCCCGGCGGCCGTCGGGGTCGATATTGGTTGCGGCATGATGGCCATTCGTACCGACTTGCGCGCCTCCAATCTGCCCGATAGTCTCGCGGCGATGCGTACCGCCATTGAAGTGGCGGTACCTCATGGCCGGACTTCCGGCCGGGGCAAGCGCGACAAAGGTGCCTGGTCAGAGATACCCGAACCCAGTGGCGTTCACTGGAACCAGCATTTGGCTGCGCGCTTCGAAGCGCTGTGTGCCAAGCATCCTGCCCTGCAAAAAACCAATAACCTGAATCATTTGGGTACGCTGGGCACAGGGAATCACTTTATTGAAGTCTGTCTGGATGAATACCAGCAAGTCTGGGTTATGTTGCACTCCGGCTCTCGTGGCGTGGGTAATTTTATCGGGTGCCATTTTATCGAGTTAGCCAAACAAGATATGCAACGTATGTTTATCCAGTTGCCGGATCGCGACCTGGCTTATCTGGCCGAAGGAACCCGACATTTCAACGACTATCTCGAAGCGGTGAGCTGGGCGCAGGATTTTGCACGCATTAACCGGGAAATCATGATGCAAAACACCCTGCAGGCCATTGCCAAAGTACTGGGAAAACCGGTCATCGGCCAGGAACAAGCCGTGAATTGCCACCACAACTACGTTAACCGCGAGTTCCACTACGGAAAAGAGGTACTGTTAACACGCAAAGGCGCCGTATCGGCTCAGGCGGGCGAGCTGGGCATCATTCCCGGCAGCATGGGAGCCAAGTCCTACATCGTTCGCGGCCTCGGCAATGCAGAGAGTTTTTGCAGCTGTAGCCACGGCGCAGGGCGCGTGATGTCACGCACCGAAGCCAAAAAGCGTGTGAGCCTGGCGGAACACCGGGAGGCAACACAGGGCGTCGAATGTCGTAAAGACGAAGGCGTAGTCGATGAAACACCGGCAGCCTACAAAAACATAGATCAGGTCATGGCCGCCCAACAGGATCTGGTCGAAGTGGTCTACCAGTTAAAGCAGGTTTTGTGCGTTAAAGGGTAGGTGGTTTGTCGAGGCTTGACGATAGGCCATACCTCGCCCATAGTTCATTTTATGATCACCCGAATGTAACACGATGTAATCATCATGGTCGACCACTTAGGGGGCGGGTATATGTCTATTGGGCGAGCTATAACTTTCGTCGCGTGTTGGTACTTTTCTTTGTTTGGGTTGCCTGCCTACGGTACTGAGCTGAATCAGCTTTCCTATCTTACTGAAGATTTCCCGCCCTACAATTATCTCGACAAGATTGTTTATGTGCTGGCGGTAAACGGGCTTTATTTTGCTTTAAGTCGTGACATTAGTGATGCGCTGGTCACCCAACTCCAGCAAGGCATTGATCAGTCAAGGTAATAGGTTAGCCTGCATTTTAACCAACCACATACACCAAGAGGCGGCATATGCAAATTCGCGACTGGATAAAACCGTTCGTTGTAAGTGCCGGCCTCATATTTTCGTCCGCATTAATGGCTCTGACAGCCGATGATATCACTTACGTTTCCGAAGATTACCCCCCATTTAATTACCGCGATAACGACGCCCCCAAAGGTTTTGCGGTAGATCTTCTGGATGCCATGCTGCATGCCATGTCGTCCAAAAAAACGAAACAGGACGTTCGATTTCATCCTTGGGCGAGAGGCTATTACATGGCGTTGAATACGCCAGGTACCGTATTATTTTCAACAACCCGCAGCGCGGCTCGCGAGTCGCTGTTTAAATGGGTTGGCCCCATTGCTGCAAACACCAATGAAGTTTTGGCGCGTAAAGATCGACACATTAAAATCAACAACACGCTGGATTTATTAAAATACAGGATTGCCGTGGTACGCGATGATATCGGCGAGACAATGATTATCAATGCAGGTATTCCTGCCAACAATCGAGAGACGCTGACGTATCCCGAATTAGCGGCAAAAATGCTCGACACCGGTCGCATCGACTTGTGGTGCTATGGACAACCTTCAGCGTTATGGGTTATTAAAAATCTGGGTCTGAATACCCAGGCTTTTGAGTCGGTCTACAATCTCGGCTCGGCCGGTGAAGTTTACTATGCCTTTCATAGGGATACACCGGACACGCTTATTCAGCAATTTCAGACGGTACTCGATCAGTTAAAACAACCCGGTCGCGAGGGCGAGCCCTCCGCCTATACCAAGATACTGCAGCGGTATACGGTCTCCTCGCCTATCAACCAACAGTGATCAACGGGGATTGCATTACGGGCCCTCCGGATTTAGTGATAAGCTAGCCCCCCTTTTACCAGATCGCTTTTCAAGTCACATGATCAATTGCGGTTCCGCGTCGTTAGCAAAGCGCCACGCGTTTAATGAATTCCTCTGTCGGTGGCCAGCCTCCTGCCTTGCTCTGTTATTCTGGCTGATCGGCAGTACGTTCATGTGGCAAGCTCGCGTCGGTTATGCATTTGAAATCCCCTTGCTCACCCTTGGCCCCGAATTTGAGCTGAATCTTCAACAAAAAAACAATTCGCTCGCGGACTATCTCAGGGAAGGTCTGGTCACACAAAGAAACAACGATCCTGAGTTTAAGCTTTACAGCACCACGGCGCGCTTTGCCAGAACCGAACAACTCACATTGCAAAAGCTGCTGCGCGCCAAGGGCTATTATCGGGCCGAGGTGACCCCTCAGGTTTTGGCAGAGAAAATCATCTATGGCATAGACACCGGGCCGCGCTATCTCATCGAACACATCCGGTTTGATGTTCCTACCGATATCAATTTTGCCTCACAGGAACAAATGCTGCTCGCGCCAAACCAACCGCTGGAGGCAGACGCCGTTCTGAAAGGACTGGATCAGTTTTCGCAACTCATCGAACAGGAAAACTGTCTTTTCGAAGTGCATGCTTCCTATGAAGCCCGCATTAACCACGATACCCGGCGAGCGGAGGTGATCTATCGCGTCCAGAACAGCACACAAGCGGTGTTTGGCTCAATCCGGTTAGCGGGTTTATCCACCGTTAATCCCGATTATTTACGCAGCAAGCTCGGCATAAATTCGGGAGACTGCTTCAATCGCAAACGGCTGGAGAAAGCGCGCCTTGCGTTGTTGCGTACCAATTTGATTGCCAGCATCGACGAAAACCTCTCCCACCCTGCTAACGGCAAGGTCGATGTCGACCTGCAACTGGTCGAACGCCATCATAAAACCGTAAAAGCCGGCGGTGGTTACAGTACCGACGAAGGACCATTTACTACGTTGGGCTGGGAGCATCGTAACCTGTTTGACGCCGGCCAGATTGTCACACTATCGACCCGGCTGTCGTCCCACAGGCAGTCGCTGGAAGGCGTCTTTACCGTGCCCGAATTTGTTTCTGAAGACCAAAAGCTGGAGGTATTCAGTGAATTGGCTCAGGAAGATCTGGATGCCTATGAAAGTAAACGTCTGCTAAATGGTTTCAAGCTGACTACCCAATTGAATCCGGTACTTTCGCTCGCCTACGGGGCCGAATTCAAGTTCAGTGAAGTTATAGATGAAACCGATCCGGAAACCTTCGGCTTGCTGTACTTTCCCATCGGCCTGAAATGGGATACCACCGACAACATTCTCGATTCCCGACAGGGCTGGACCCTGAACACACAGTGGATTCCCTACATTGATATGCTGGATACCGGCACCCATTTTTATAAAACCATTATTTCCGGAAGTGCCTACCACACGCTCAATCAGTTGCCTGCCAGCCCCACGCTGGCGGTAAAGCTCGCCACTGGCGGATTGACTGGTGCGTCGTTAAATCAGGTTCCCTCGGATGAGCGTTACTACGTGGGCGGTGGCGGATCGGTTCGTGGCTACAACTACCAATCGCTATCCACACTTGATGGCAACAATGACCCGGAAGGAGGGCGCTCCTTTAATGAAATCAGCCTGGAAACACGCCTGCATCATGGGCCGAACTGGGGTACCGTTTGGTTTGTTGATGGCGGTTATGCGTACGACGCAACCCTCCCCGACTTCACCCATACGCTACGCTGGAGTACCGGTGTCGGCCTGAGGTACTTCACCAGCTTCGCCCCCTTGCGCTTCGACATTGCATGGCCACTCAACCGGCGCAGGTCGATCGACAATGCGTTCCAGTTATACATCAGCCTCGGCCAGGCATTTTAAGACTGACGGTGAACGATCGGCACAATCACGCCGCATGAACGACACGACCTCGACAGGCGGTTCGGATTAAATTTGTCGAAATGACTCAGCCCGACAACACAAAATTCGACTATAACTTAACTATTCAAAAACGGTTTTTCGCCCAATGTGTTGTGACCCAGGGTGATTAAATATTGGGCGGTAGAAGACAGTCCGTCCCCGGGGCGCTGGGAGCGGGTGTGGCGTTCGCGTACAGTGGCTTCGTTCATGCGCGGCGAGGACGCCCCGCCTACCGGGTTGGTGGTGGCAATTTTGTAGGCGGCAAACGTTAATAGTTCCTAAGTTAATAGTCCCTAAGGATGCGGCAAGAGGTTAAGGTGATGGAAGACTTTTCGAAAAGCGAGATTCTCATCTGTGATGATTCCATCACCAACGTCATGCTGCTGTCTGCTGTAGTACAGGAAGACCCCAATATCCTGGCCGATACCCAGACGGACTCTGGGAAAGCCTGGCAAAAGCTTCAGGAAAAGGAATATGACCTGCTGCTACTGGATCTGGAAATGCCCCACCTTTCTGGCTTCGAGATTCTTTCCCGGATACGTCGGGAAAAATCCGTGGATGAATTGCCGGTGCTGATCATCACCGGCCGACAGGATATGGAAGCACGCAATCAAGCACTGGCCGATGGCGCGAATGACTTTGTCACCAAGCCTTTTGATCAGTTCGAAGTAGCGTTGCGCGTGCGAAATTTATTGCAGATTCGCAAAGCCTTTCGAATACAGCGCCATGCCAAGAGTCAGTTGGAAAAAGCAGTCGAAATTCGTACCGCAGAATTGAACCGCACAACCGATAATTTGATTCATTGTCTGGCCGTGGCTGGTGAGCTTAAAGACAATGAAACCGCAAAACATGTCATTCGGGTAGGTAAATATGCACGAGCCCTGGCAAAAGCCATTGGTTTACCCGAAGAAATCGCTTTCATGCTCGAAAAAGCGGCCCCCATGCACGACATAGGTAAAATTGGTATCCCCGACAACATACTGCTTAAAAAGGGGCAGCTCACCCCGGAAGAAAGACAAATCATGGAAAGCCATACGCGTTACGGCGAACAAATTTTTGGCCAGAATGATTCACTCATCATTCAAATGGCCAAAAGCGTTGCACTGACGCATCATGAACGTTGGGACGGCAGCGGTTACTGTCAGGGTTTGAAAGGTGAATCCATTCCGGTAGAAGGGCGCATTACCATGATTGCCGATGTCTTTGATGCCCTGACCAGTAAACGGCCTTACAAACAGGCGTGGCCCGTTGACGATGCCGTACAGTTCCTTCGGGAAGGCGCAGGCAAAGCCTTTGATCCGAAACTGGTTGAGGCGTTCATTGCCCACCTTCCCTCCATGGTTGAAATTATGGAACAATACCGTGATGATTAAATCGGGTCGCGAATTTCTCGCACCTGAGTAATACCTTCTTATTCGCCGCAGGCGCTGAATTCATGAGACCAATGTTGCGCCAGCGGATGACGCAGTATCTGATCAAACCCCTTAGTCTGTTTACTTTTCACTCGCTGGCCCTGCTCACCGAGTTGCTATTTACCGTGGCCATGCTGGGCGTGCTTCTGACACTGTCCGCACTCTCCATGTCCTGGTCCAGGGAAGCCTTGCTGAACGGTGTTCTGACCCAGCTCCCGGTATTCACCCCCTTTCAACTCGAGTTCGCGGAGATTCATTCGCCTTCACTTAATGATTGGTCGCTGGGTTACCTGCAACTGTCGTATCAGCAACAACCGCTTGTTGAATTGGAAGACTTGCAGCTCACGCTGAACTGGCAAGCACTGATGTCGCACCAGGTCATCGTGGAACATCTGAGTGCCCAATCCCTGTTCGTTAATTTAACGCCAACCGACTGGCCCACGCCCGCTGCGCCGCCAGCCACGGCAGTCGAGGAGCCACCGGCCCCCCTTCCTGCGTTCTTGCAAGAGGTGCAATTCCGGCTGGGAAGACTGTCTCTTCCTCGCATACGATTGCAACATCCGATCATACCCGAAGGCCGCGCACTCTCGCTGGAAGCCCAGGAGGGCCATTATGGCCCCCTGAACTCACCCTCCATGGCATTGCAAAGCGCCAAAATCAGCATGGATCAGGGTCGTCACCACATCAGTGCCAGCCTCACCCCGCAACGGCTTGACGCTCAAATAAATCTGGATCATTTTCCTCTGCAACTGCTGGAAACCTTGATTCCCGACCTTAATACCGGCTGGTTGTCTGCCAATATTCATGCTTCCGGGCCACTATCACTGCTCGCGGCGGCCGGCTCGATAGAAGTCGATTCTGCTTTTCAACAGCGCCCCGCCAAGGCAAAGGCAACCTTCGGTTTCGCCAGCCAGCAGTTACATATTCCGGAATTACAGGCGCAATGGGGCGAACTCAGCGCCCGGGCGCAGGGCCGTGTTGATCTGAACCAGCAAACACTGGACGTATTGGTGTCTTCTGCCAGTGCGCCTCTCAGCATGCTGAAACAATGGGATATTCCCTTACCGGAAGCGCTGACGCTGGCCTTACAGGCGAATGAAGTACGGATCAACGGCCCGTGGACGGCCCCAACTTATGCGGGTCAAGTGTCAGGTAAGGGTCAATTCAAAACGCTCCCGTTTTCAGTTCAGGTAGTAGGCAAAGGGGATCTCACGCATTTTGCCATTGCACAAGCGCAGATACAGGCTCAGGCGACTCGCGCAGACTTGTCCGGCAGCCTGTTTTACGATGGCCATTTCGATGCTCAAATGTCATTTGCAAACCTCAATCTCGCCTATCTGGCGCTGGCAGACGTCCCGCTTCCGGCGGGTCTGAGTACCATGATCGATGGTCAGGTCAGCGCCAAGGGGCCATTTACCGCCCCTGAATTCAACGCGACATTATCTGCCCGAAGCCAATATCAGGGGGTGAGCGCATTCACCCGCCTTCAAGCGGATGGCGACCTCAACGAGATTCGTCTCCAGAGCCTGCAATCCGAACTCAAAGATAGCGTCACTCTCGCGACTCCGGCCAGGCTGGCCGCCCAAGGCAAGATTAATCTCCGTTCGCAGTCGCTGGATCTCGAGGTAAGCTCACACCAGCTCCCTCTGACGTTGATTCGACTGGCAGGCCAAACACTCCCTGATTCGCTCAGCGGCCTATTAGATGCCAAAGCTCAGATTAACGGCCTCTGGCGGCAACCCGCGCTGAAACTCGATGCAACGCTGGCGGGTCAACTCCTCGAACAACCGTATCGGCTTGCGGCCAAGGGAAGCTACCAACAGACGACTGCGACGCTCCGCCAATTGCAGTTCACGCTGGGAGAGATTACCCGCCTGGAAGCACAGGGGCATTACTCACCGGATGCGGTGACACTGCATACCGATATTCAGAATCTCGATCTGAACAAATTGAACAGTCTGGGCGTCACCGTGCAGGGCAATCTCACTGGACAGTTAGACCTTGAACACAACCGTACCGGACTGCAAGCCAGTGGTACGGTGAACTACCATACTCGCGTCCTGCATGCCGATCCGAAACAAAGTTCGCCTCTCGAATTGAATGCCCGCCTGACCACTGAACCTTCCGGGCTTAAACTGGTGAGCCACCTGAGTAGCGATACAGGAACCGATACACCACCGATAAGCGAACTCATCGTCCGCCTGCCCCTGGCACCCTACCATTCATGGCTAAACGACGTATTAAGCGGAAAACGTCCCCCCACGGCGCCCTTATCGGCCGATATCGCCGGATCACTCCGCCTGGACCCCTTACAGTTTTTGCTCGATCGGGATTTACATCAGTTTGGAGGAAAACTTGATTTAGCGGTGCACAGCGAAGGTTTTTATCCCCACCCGATCATTTCAGGCACGCTGGGTCTGACCGAAGGTCACTACCGGAACCTGCTCTATGGCACCGAGTTAACCCGGATTCTGGCGGATATCGGGCTGTCCGAAAAGGCCATCACGATTAAGCAGTTCCAGGCCTCAACGCCGGACAACGGACAGATCACACTCACAGGCGCCGCCCTGACGGGATCGCCCATGCAAGTTGATCTGGGGTTAAAGGCATCACGTGCAAACCTGTTACATCGTGCCGACATGCAAGGAACGGTGAGTGGTGACCTCCGGCTGACAGGGACACAAACCGATCTTTTGCTGGCAGGTGATCTGAATATCCGCCCCATTACACTTCAGGTGAGTACCGGGATGGCTGACCGAATACCGGAAATTGAAGTCACCACCCACAAAACCAGACGTCCGGTGCAGGAAAACCCACTGCCCTTGCAACTCGATGTCAATGTCTGGGTCGATCAGCAAGCCTTTATTCGTGGCAATATCATGAACGCCGAACTCAAAGGCAATGTCAGCCTTAAAGGAGCAGCGCAACAACCGGCCATCGCCGGAAAATTTGAAACGATTCGGGGTTATGTGGATCTGTTTGGCAAGCGTTTTGCGCTCACACAGGGCTACGTGAGCTTTTTAGGAAGCAGTGCGTTGCTGCAAGCAACCGGCGAATACATCACGAAAGACGAAACCATTAAAGCAGAAGTATCCGGAACCCCAGATGATCTGAAAATAGTGCTGTCATCCGTGCCCGACTTGCCACAAGATGAAATTCTCGCACGACTCCTGTTCGGGAAAAGCGTTCGCAGCATGACACCGATGCAGGCCGTGCGCTTGGCCAATGCCATTCAATCCATGCAGGGTGGCAAAAGCCGCATACCGGATCCGGTGGAATACACCCGACAGCTCATGGAAGTAGATCAGTTAACGGTGGAATCGGCGGAATCGGAAAAAGGAAATGGCGTCAAGGTAGGTATTGGCAAGTATGTCACCGAAAGGGTTTATCTGGAGGTAGAACGCTCACCCGACCCGACCCAGCCCTGGCAGGGAAAGGTCGACATTGAACTGACCCCCAACGTTAACCTGCAAACCACTACCGGCAGACAATCCGGTTTTGGCGGCGTGGAATTACTCTGGAAAAAGGATTATTGAATGGACATGACAACCCACCCACAAAGCACACAGCGCGCCCCCACAAATCATGAGGCCGTACAATGAAAAAAATGGGTTTCATTTTCGACGGAATTACTGAACCGATCAACTTGCGCGAATATCATGTGGCTCGCGCTCTGCAGGCCAGGGGCTGGGACATACTCTGGCTTAATCTGAACCCAGGTCGATGTGACATTGCTCATTCATTCAAGAGTGTGAGCTTAAACAAGGTGCCCGGTAATCGCTACCTGGCGTTGTTGAAATCCGCATGGCTGTTCAAACGTAACGGCGTTACCGCAGTCTGGATCGAAGGCTGGCGAAACCGCTATCACAATTACATTCTGTTTGAAGTGGGTGTAATGAGAATGCTGGGTTTCAAGGTGGTCTATGATCCGATAGATCCGGTTTTTGAATACCAATCGGCCTCTGATCTTGTCGAAGCAACCCGTGCAGAAAAGTTGCGCCGGCGAATGAATCTGATTTACCGGCTTTGTCATCTGGTATTAGTGGTCACCCCTGAATTGCGCGACCTGATGATCAAGAACGGCGCACCTGCAGACCGGTTGTCGGTGGCCCGCTTTGGGACCAATGCAGAGATTGGTATCCCCTCCGCCACCACTCAGGTCGCTGCCCCTCACCCAGTCCGCTTTACCCTGGGCTGGCTCGGCTCCATGACCCGCTTTAAAGGCATTGAGGAAGTGTTTATCCCTGCGTTAAAGCGGCTCCATCAGTACACTCACGACATTGACGTGCTCATTGCGGGGCACGGGCCCTTACTGCCGGCGTTTGAAAAGCTGAAGTTAGTGCTGGGTGATCGACTCCACATACTGGGAACACTGGATTATCGTGATATGCCGGCTTTTCTGGGTCAGCTTCAGCTGTATGTCATTCCGCTGAACGACCAGGATGCGTTCTCCTGCAGCGTACTTCCCGTTAAGTTATTCGACGCATTGTTAGCCGGCATTCCGGTGGTCATCACCGACACACCTACCACCCGGAAGTTTGCGTGCGCGTACCCATCTATCTATCTGGCGCAAAATCAACCGGACAGCTTTGTAGCGCAGATATTGAAAATTCAGTCGAACTATGCTGACGCCGTCGCAGCAGCCCGACAAAGTATGCCGGGCGCACAGCAGCTGACACAAGCCTGTATTGCACGAACCATCGCCGAGCAAGTCATTCGACGCTGTTGAATCAGATTTCCTCGACGTGACCAATACAGCCGAAACCCATAGAGTCACTCCCGCGGCTGGCTTTGACTTTATCAAAACGACGAATCTCATTGACCAGCTTTTTATCAGTGACCTGAATCACCGCACGGCGGGGCTCCACCAGCCCCGTCACTTCGGCTTCGCCCAGCAGCGTCGCCCCTCCCCCTTGGGTCATCGGCGCAATTCGCAGTAACTGCACGGTATCCCCCTTGCGGAATCCGGCACCACTGCCTCCGGTAATTTCAAAGTAGTGCTTTTCGCCATCGCTGTAGTAGCGCGCAATGTAGGCTTCGGGTGACAAGTAGCGAGCCACAGAATCAGAAATGCAGTTTTTCAGCGTATCGAGAATGTCTTTGCGCATCTCGGCATACAAAGCTTTTGGATTGGTGTCATCTGCCGCACGGTGACAGCTGTTTTGTGCATCAAAGCTTTCACTGGTTTCGTCGGAAACCCGCCAGCTTTTCACCCGCTGATTGGACGGTAATTCGTAAACTTCAAGGAATAAACCAGCGCGCTGCTCATATTCACAGGTTCCGGGTCGATTGTCTTCACAAAAGGGGCACCACACCGGCGCGCTATACTCTTCAGTGAAAGTAGATTCGAGCAGCGACCCTCGTAAATAGTAGTCCACACTCTGCTGACCATAGTACTCTTTGCCAGAGTGAATAATGGCGCGCTGGATTTCTTCGTCGAGTTTACGACGATCACGATCCGACAGATTATTCAGTACCACACCATTGCGTAAAAACAGCGACTGATAATGCGCGATGAGCTCTTTCTGCAAATCCAGCGCATCCCGATTCGGCGCGTCGATTTGCAACATGACTTGCAGGGGATTACCCAGCTGCTGAGACTCTACCGGCACAACCGCCGCCTCAGGCAGTGGTCTTTCCGGTGGCAATTGCTGGCGACTGAGACCCGCACAGCCGGCCATGCTCAGCACCATAAAAATCAACATAAGTCGGTAGATCATAACAACATACTCCTTGTTTAAATGTGCAGGCCGGTTTCAGATGGCCGGCAGTATCCTGATAAACAGTTTATTTATGTTCCGCCTCAAGCGGCTGAAACAGTTGGGTAACCAGATTTTGCTGCTGCGCTTGCTCAAGCAATTTGCGATCCGCGACCTGAATGCCTTGCTGTCGACTCCCCAGCCCGACGCCTTTGGCTTTAATTTGTGTTTGCGCCATGACCTGTCCTTGCGCCAGCAAACGCAAATAAAGTACCCGGACAACATGAAACTCCCGCCCCAGAGGGGTCACTTCAAGATCAGTGGCGAGTGCTATCTGCGCAGTATTGCGCCCTGTCTGGCTATTGCGGGCCAAGCCCGCGTCTGCCAACTGTTGATCAAGCACAGCGGCGAGCCCTTTTACCTGACTCTGGTCGGAGAGTACAAAGTTGACTACCTGTTCGCTCGCTTGCAGTGCTGAAAAGTAGCGATCGAGTATCTGCTTCTGCCCGGCGCCAACCTCGATTGACTCCCCGGGCGTCAGGCTATTCACGAGCAGCACGTTGTCCCAGGCCCGTCGCGCTGCAGGCATTTGTTGACGTAAACGCCACCAGCGACGAAAAGAGGGGGCATCGCGAAGATTCATGGCCGCCTGTAATACCCGCAGATCTTCATCCAGCAGCAAGCGTTGCTGTTCAACAAAACCCGCCCGATCCAGTTTCAGCAACACGTACCAATCCAGCCCCGACTGACTTTGTTCAACTGCGCGGGCCTGCGACAACGACACCGCAGAAACCGTCACGGAGGTGGTCTGATCAAAATAATCCCGATGAAAGCGGCCATCAACGATCGTGCGTGTCTGCATATAGTCAGACACTTTTACCTGCATTTGCGCGGCCATCGACAACCGGGCCTGATGCTCGGCTTCGTAGAGGCTAATGCCTTGTCCGATGGCGTAAAACGCTTCGTTCGATGCCGGAGGATTTTTTACCCACAGCGGCAGGCCGGAGGGACGGGGGGCATGGGCAACGCAAGCGGCCAGCACACTCATCAGGCACAACAAGGCTCCGTGCCGAACGTATTTGAAATTCATGATGGATTACATCCTTGTCACGGGTTAAAAACTTCGGGGTAGGATGCCAACAATGTGGACGGTATTCAATGCATAATCCAGGTACCTTCCCTTCCCCTTAAATTGACCACCTGCGGCCTGAATTAAATTTAATCCCTGCGGGCCTTTTCGATCAGGCAAAAACCTCTACAATGCGCGCCAGTCACTTTGCCCTTTCCGGGACTACCAGCCATGTCGATTTCTCCGCCTCTGCTTATCATTGCACTCGTCAGCACCCATGGGATGGCATGGGCGCAATTGCAAGGACAAACGCCTCAGGCACCTGCACAGCCGGCCGAAAACGCCTCCGCAACGGACGAACTCCCGGCATGGAGCGGCGAAATCAAACTTGGCTGGATTACGGTTCGGGGCAATAGCGAAAGTTCAACCTTCTCGATAAAAAACAAGTGGATTCACAACTCGCATGACTGGCGCCAGACCTATAAATTTGATGCTTACAACCAGGTAAGTAATGAGCAACGTACAGGAGAAAAGTATTTTGCCTCGATTCAGGGCGACAAAAAACTGGAGGAACAGGATTATATTTTTGCGTTAGCAGAGTATGAAAATAACCGTTTTGGTGGCTTCGCCTATGAATTTCTCTCGGCGGCAGGTTACGGGCGGGAAATTTTCGATACTACCATTCATCGACTGGTGATTGAGTTTGGCCCGGCATGGCGTCAACGCGAAGAAAACAAGACTCATTACGAAGACAAGAATCTGGCGGCGCGGATGAATATCAATTACGCCATGGATATCAGCCCCACGGCCACCTTTACCGAAGAATTCACCGGTGAATTAGGCAATGAAAAAAACGTGACCAGGTCGCTGACCCAGCTGACGACACAAATTAACGCGTCACTGGCCATGTCACTCGCCTACGCCTACCGACGATCTTCCGTGGTACCCGCCGGCAGAAAAACTACCGACACCGAAACCACGGTATCGCTTAACTATCGTTTTTAACCCGTCACATCCGGCATCTGTCTACCGCTCAACTTCCGAACTTTCGCCGGTATTGCAGTGGCGTGAGGCCGGTAAAGCGTTTGAATAGCTGGCGAAAAAACGCGTTATCTGAATAGCCGCAAGCCAAGCCGACGCGTTCTACGGAAGTCTGCGTATTTTCCAACAGCGTCCGGGCATGATCGATGCGTACCCGCTGCAAATAGTGTAACGGGGATTCTCCGGTGGCGAGTTTAAAGCGGCGCTTAAAGTGTCGCTCACTCAAGCACGCCCGGGACGCCAATTCGGTCACACTCAAATCTGACGCATAATGCGACTCCATCCAAGCCTGTGACGCGAGAATCGTTTCGTCTTCGTGCCACTTTTTATCCTGATTCTGCACAAATTCTTGCTGGGATATCCGATCGGGCGACAATAACAACCAGCGCGCACACTGCATGGCCAAACTGCGCCCGTAGTGCTGCTGAATCAAATACAGCGACAAGTCCTGATACGAGGTCGCGCCCCCGGCACAGGTGAATTCGCCATCACTCGTTATCATTTTATCAATCTGCAACCGGACATCCGGGAACGCGCTACGGAATAGATCTGCAAAGCCCCAGTGCGTGGTGGCAACCCGACCGTTCAGCAGACCGCTCGCCGCCAACAGAAACGTGCCCGTGCAAAAACTGGCCATCTGAGCCCCCCCGGCCGCCTGACGCTTTATCCAGTCCAGCACCTGAAGATCGGCATATTTTCGGGGCGAAGGTGGCCCAATCGCCCCGACAATGACCAGATCCGCCTGTTCGTAAGGGGACAGAGTCGTCCACTGGTTGAGTACCCACCCCTGCGAGGCAAAAGGTGCCGCGCGGCCGTTGGTAACGACCTGGATATCTATTCCGTCAGCAGGTGTTGTCAATTTCTGTCTGGAGGCTAAATGGGCCGCAAGCAGCCATATTTCCATCGGGCCCGCGATGGAAGAGACAGGAGCCCCTTCAGACGCAAGAATCAATACACGCATGGTTTGTCCTGTTCACACACTTAGTCCTGTTCACACATTTAGTTCTGTTCGCTCACTTAGTCCTATTCACACACCATAGTAGTCATTTATGCCACTTTCCTGTTATTTGATCAAGTTTTAATCTATACCCACCTGACCACGACACCTATGAAAGGTAACAAGATGACCCTACAGCCCACCGTTCAAGCACCCCTGACAAAGACCGAAACCCAGCAGCATACCGACTTGCTGAACCGCTTTTATCGCGCCTTTCAAAACAAGGATTACGCCACCATGCAGGCGTGCTACCACCCCGATGCTGAATTTCAGGATGAAGTATTTACATTGAAAGGTAAGGAAATCGGTGCCATGTGGCACATGCTCTGTGAGCGCGGAAAAGACTTGACGCTGGAATTTGGCCAGGTCACGGCAGACGCGCAAACGGGTCGTGCGTTTTGGCAGGCAGGCTACACGTTTTCAACGACGGGGCGCTATGTGGTCAACAAACTCAATGCGAGCTTCGAATTCAAAGATGGAAAAATAATCCGTCATCGTGACCGCTTTAATTTCTGGAAGTGGAGTCGTCAGGCACTGGGTCCGGCGGGTTTGTTACTGGGCTGGGGCCCCTTGTTGCACCGCAAGGTAAGCAAGATGGCCTCGCAGAATCTGCAAAAGTTCATGGCTGGCCATTCAGAATATCGGGGTTCGTAGCCTGAGGCTGGTTCATCAAGCGCGATATCTGGGCAACCAGTGAGCGCATCTGAATAGGCTTGAAAGTAACCTCGGAAAACAGCTGCGGATTATTGGTAATGTCCGTAGCAATGGCGTCTGCGGTGATGGCGATGATAGGCAGCGCGGCGCCAAACCTTTCCCGAAACCATTCACACAAGACGAGTCCGTTGCCATCCGGCAGATGAATATCCATTAAGACCAGATCCGGCACCACAACGCTCGCCTGACTTTGCGCCTCGGCGATGGTTGTGGCTTCGTAATAGTCGGCTGAAAAATGCTTTTGCATCACTTTCCTCAATAAGGCGCGATTCATGGCGTTGTCTTCGACACACAACACGCAAAAATGCTTACTTTTATCTATCGAGGGCAAAGCTTCTGTCAACTGAACTTGGGGCATTATATTTTGATAGCCCGCCAATTCAACCTCAAACCAGAATCTCGAACCGACCCCTTCAGTACTTTCGAAACCCAGTGTGCCCCCCATCATTTCGAGTAGACGGCGCGTAATGATTAAACCGATTCCCACACCTTCAATCGCGCTGTTGGCGTAGTCCAAACGCGAAAATGGCTTAAACAATTCGTTGTAGCGTGCTTTGGGAATTCCAAATCCTGTATCTTCGATGGTAATTCTTAAGCGCCCCGGGGCCACCTCTTCATGAAATATATGTATTTGGCCACCTTGCCGGTTGTATTTAACCGCATTTGACAGCAGGTTAAGCATCACCTGTTTTAGTCTTACCGCGTCGGCCCGTACGCTCAGCACCTGATTTTCACCGGCAATCGTGACACGAATTTCCTTGGTACGAATCTGGTTTTCCATTAAGTGCAGGCTTTGTTTGAGCAAATCGCGCAAGCTGACATTTTCGATATTCGTTTTGATCATGTTTGAATCCAGCTTGGCCAGATCCAGAACATCTTTAACCAGATTCAATAAATGCTTGCCCGCATCGTAGATCAATTGGACATTTTCGTGCTGCTCCGCCTCCAAAGGCTCGTCCAGTAACAGCTGTGAAAATCCCAATACCGAATTTAACGGTGTGCGCAGTTCATGACTCATTGACGACAAAAATTCTGATTTGGCCCGATTGGCCTGCTCGGCCGCATTTTTGGCCAGAAACAGCTCATTTTCATATTCCTTGATTCGCTGAATATCCTGCACCATACCCAGCATTTTAAGGGGTTTGCCACTTCGCGCCCGAACAACGTCACCTTTTTCATTTACCCAGTGTATTTCTCCGTTAGGCCAGACGACGCGATGATCTATGTCGTAGCGGCCCCCGAATTCCATACAGTGCTGGATGGCGTTCTGCACCCGATCACGATCCTCAGGGTGCACCGCTTCCATGAAGTTGTTAAAACTACTCGCCAGCTCACCCCGTTTATACCCGAATAAAGGGGCGACCTGCTCTGTCCAATACAAATCCCCGGACTGAATATCCCAATCCCAGGTGCCCATATTGGCGTAAACCTGACTGCGCCTGAATCGCTCCAGATTGGTCTCCAATCGCTTGTTAACTCGATGGTATTCCCACGAACGGGCCATTTTATTGGCGGTTACCAGCCATAATTGGCGTTCTTCACTGCTCGATTCTTTGTCTTGGATATGTTTGAGATATCCCCCCAGCACACCAATACAGTGATGGCCGGCCATCATGGGCACTCCCCAATAGGTATAGGTTTTGAGTTGCGAAACAGGCCATGCATTGGGTTGATGTGAATCGACTTCAAAATACGTCTGCCGTGTAAAAACCTCCGCCGCGTAAGGATCACGCCCCAGATAAGTCAGCGCCTTGCAACAGTCTCGCTCACCAATACGGCTCAAATCCAGCGTAGTACCATCGGCCATGGTCAGAATTAATGCTTCCAATTCAGTTAACTCCGGCAACCAGGAGAGGAGCCCGATCAGGTCATGTTCACTATCAGGTTGTGCCGCCCAATCATTCAGCTTACTCAGATAGTTGACGTAGCGTTGTTGGCGCAAAAAATCTTCAATTCTTTCCGAAATATCTCGCTGTAACGAAAAAAAGCGCAGCTCGCCCGAAGTTTCTTCAATGACCGGTTCGATACTTAAGGATGTCCAATAAGTACTCCCGTCTTTGCGGTAATTGACCAACGTTGCCGTCACTGGCTCCCGGTCGATTAATGCCGCACGAATCCGTTCGATTTCAGCAAGATTTGTCTCCGGGCCCTGCAAAAAACTTCCGGGTTTTCGCCCTTTTACTTCTTCCGGCCCATACCCGGTCAAACGCTGAAATCCGGCGTTCACCCACTCAATCCCCCCCTGCTGATCGGTAATAATGACGGCGTCATTGGTACGCTGCGCAATCAGCGCCAGGCGTTTAATCTCCTGCTCCGCCTGTTGCAGACGCTCCAGTGATCGCAATATCCCCGTAAAATAGATCTTTCCATCGATAGTGACGCGACTCACCGACAAGTGACAGGGAATTTGCCGGTTAGACTTGCTTAACGCCAGCACATCACGCCCTTTGCCAATAACGTGATTGACTCCATGCTCTAAATGACGCTTCAGATAACTGTCATGCACCGACGCAACCGCTGCCGGCATCAGTAGCGTGACATTCTGCCCGATCAGTTCTTCGCGGTAATACTCAAACAACTCGCAACAGGCGCGATTGGCTTCATGTATCATCCCCCGATGATCGATCACAATAATCGGATCAACTGCGGTATCCATAATGGCCTGATAGAAAGACATCGAAACGTCCGGTTAGGCTGGGTGATCAATATCGTTGGCAAACTCATCCGGTCTGAGCGCAATTAACTGCGATAGAATGCGCTCCATGGCATCCTGAAGACGCGACTTCAAATCGTGCTGATGATCAATCTCGGTACGCGCCTGGCGAATAAATCCTGAAATCTGCTGTTCTTGTGTTTCTGTCAGATCCATAAACATAAACGCCTGCTCAAGCGCATCGGCAAGCTTTTCAAACCCTGCAGACGAGGCCTTGTAAATGGCCTCTGTCGCATGTTCCATTTCTACAAACTCGTGACGCACTACTTCCATCAATTCCATGACACGAGCTTCAACCAATTGTTCTTTTTGCTTTTCACGGTTGATAATTTCTATCCCGGCTTCCGCCGTATCAAGCAACACGCACATATGGTCTTTCAATCGACCGAGTAAGTTTTCATCGGCCACAGGCATGTTTCGCACCAACAACACCAGATTCGGACTTTTGAATATATATTTATTTCCGGTTGAGGTAATGCGCCCCCCGTGCTGTGCCAGATCCAGCAACTCCTTCTCCATTAACGAGAAGGGCTTTCCGTCGTTTCTGACCACACATTCGCCAAACGCGACCTTGATCAGCAAGGTTGCCGAAAGTTCCAAGGCACTTACGGTGGCAAAGAGCTTTTCCACCAGGCTCTGCTCATCACGAACCAGCGAGAGCCCCCGGGAAAAATTCAACACTTCCCCCAGTTCACTGGTATTTTTCAGCATGGTCCAGGTGAGTTGCTGTAATTGATTCAGGTTGGATTTGGTCTCGTCCACCTGCTTTTTACGCATGAGGTGTGAGTGCACAATCATTTTCAGCTCGCGCAAATCAAAGGGTTTGGTGACGTAACCATCACCTCCGGCAGCATAGCCTTTGAGACGATCTTCCAGACTGACCAGGCAAGACACAAAAACTACCGCCGTATCGCAGAGATCACTGCACTGACGAATCTGCTCACATAATTGATAGCCATTTAATACCGGCATATCCACATCGAGTAAAATCAGATCCGGTTTTAGCTCCTGGAGCTTAGCCATGGCTAACTCTGGTTGATGGATCAAGGATACCTGATAATCCTTCTGCAACAGTTTTTCCAGCAATTTAAGGTTGGTATCGTTGTCATCAATACAGCATACGTGGCTTGAATTCATTGATTATTCTCTTAAGGTAATGCTAACCGTGACGGCACCTCGTCCGTCGCTTCTCTTAAGAATAGTTGAATACCAGAAAAATCGAGCGCTCCTTTGCCGGAGGCCGTTTCGAATAGGATAACCACGTCTGTTTCGATCCCTTGATGCACGTCAAGACAAAAACAAACGCTTTTGATAATAATTCGCATTAACGATTATCAAAAGGAAACCAGACATGCCTTCCACTCGCTCCAACCGTTTCAATACCCTGCTTTGTGCCACTTCATTAATGTCTTTCGTCGGCACGGCTACGGCGCTGGAATACCCTATTGGCGAGCCACAATTGCGCCATGGCATGGAAATCGCTGCGGTTTATTTACAGCCGGTCGTGATGGAGCCCGTTATGGGCTTATCACATCAGCAAGCCGACGTGCATATCGAAGCCGACATCAAAGCCCTGGAAGACAATCCCAATGGTCTGGTGGCCGGTGGCTGGGTGCCCTATCTGGAGATAGAATTCGCACTCAACAAGCAGGGCAGCGATACGACCATCAGTGGCTCATTTCATCCCATGGTCGCCAGTGACGGCCCCCACTATGGCGCCAATGTCAAACTGCTGGGGCCAGGTAAATATCATCTGCGCTACACCATCAAACCGCCCGTGACTCACGGCATGCCTTTCATGCGCCATATCGATCGCGAAACCGGTGTCGCGGAGTGGTTCAAGCCGTTCGATGTCGAATACGACTTTGTCTATGCCGGTGTCGGCAAAAAAGGCGGTTACTAAGGAGTCCGGCATGAGATTGATATCACTGATACTGCTCACGGCACTGCCATTGCTTACTCAGGCCGCGCTGCCGGTATTCGACCTGGAGTTACATAACGGCCAATTGACACCCGCACGACTGGAAATCCCCGCACAGACGCGGGTGAAAATCAAACTCCGCAATACCGGCCATATGCCTGCGGAGTTTGAAAGCCGACGGTTACGGTTGGAAAAGGTGCTTGCCCCGGGAATGACCTCGTTTGTGGTAATCAATCCGCTGAATGCCGGCGAATTTGAATTTTTCGATGAATTTCACCTACCCGAGGCCAAAGGGTTGATCGTGGTGCAATAACCCGCACGCGGCCCGTTACGATAGCCTCCGAGGAGAACCGATGAATGCCCAAGTCGAAATGATCTGCCGCACGGGAACTGCAGAATTGCAGCCTTCGCGACTGCAACGCTTGGGCCTGTGGATGCGTGACCACCGCCCCTTGATTCAGCGAATACAGTGGGCCGTCATCCTGTTTTATGCCGTTCTGGTCGTGCTTCCTGCCTTCTTGCCCTTACCAGACTATGAAGCACACCTATGGAATAATCTCACGCTCTTTGCACAATTTCTGTTCTGGGGCATCTGGTGGCCCTTTGTGCTGATCAGTATGGTCTTGTTCGGTCGCCTCTGGTGTGGCGTATTCTGTCCGGAAGGCGCTTTGAGCGAATGGGCCAGCCGTCATGGCAAAGGCCGTCCTATTCCGCGTTGGTTACGTTGGCCTGGCTGGCCGTTACTGGCCTTTATTACTACGACTGTTTATGGCCAGATGATCAGCGTCTATCAATACCCCCAAGCCGCCTTGCTGATTTTAGGCGGCTCAACGCTGGTCGCCATACTGGTCGGCTACCTGTTTGGCCGCAACCAGCGTGTGTGGTGTCGCTATTTATGCCCTGTCAGTGGCGTGTTCGCGCTCCTCGCCAAACTGTCACCTCTGCATTTTCACGCAAATCGCCAGCAATGGCAGGCGTACCGACAGCAGCAGCAACCACTCACTTCGGTGCAGTGTCCGACGTTTCTGCCGTTGCGCGAACTGGATAGTGCCAGCCCGTGCCACATGTGTGGTCGCTGTACACAGCATCGCGAAGCAATTCAGTTAGAAGCACGCCTACCCGGCAGCGAAATTGTCACCACCTCCAAGCAATCCGCTAATCAGTGGGAGTTCCTGCTGATCGTGGTTGGACTGCTAGGCGTCGCCGTTGGCGCCTTCCACTGGAGCGCCAGCCCCTGGTTCGTGCAGCTAAAACAAATGCTAGCCGGCTTACTGATCAGCCACGACTGGCTTTGGCCCCTGGAGGCGCATGCTCCGTGGTGGCTAATGACCTTTTATCCGGATCAGAATGACGTCTTCAGCCTCCTCGACGGTGCGGCACTCTTGCTGTATATCGGCCTGACTACCCTGATGTCCGGGGCCGTCATCGGCCTTTGCCTATGGCTTGCCCGCTTCGCGTTAAGTGCACCAACGCAGGCACTCTATCATCTAAGTCATGGCCTGATTCCCTTGGCGGGAGCCGGTGTGTTTCTGGGCTTATCCGCATTAACCGCCAGCCTGTTGCGAGCGGAACAGGTACCCTTGTTTTGGGTGAATGATGTCAGAGCACTGCTGCTGGCGGGCGCGACGGTCTGGAGCCTATGGTTAGGCTGGCGGATTGTGGGCCAGTATCCTTCGAAAGGGGCGCGCTATGTCGCCATGTTGAGTTATAGCGCAGCCGTCGTTTGGTCGGTATTCGTATGGTGGCTGCTATTTTTCTATTGGTAGCGGTACGACCGTGGTAATGAAGTGTAATCATCCCCCACTTTTTATCAGTGGTTTTATTTATTGACCTGCTTTATTTATTGCTCCGCACTGGTCCTTTTGCCATTTGATTCATAGTAGGTAATTTCATTGTTATCGTGCGTCATTAATTGAATAAGTTTGGGGTGCACAAAGAGCTTTTCTTTGCCCACTGATATTTCGTTTAACACCCCAATCTCTGCTAATTTTTTGAGATAAACCGATGCGGTTTGGCGTTTGGCAATATCTCTATCTACCAGGTTTGCGATTCGGCAATACGGCTGTTCAAAAATCACTTGTACTAGTTCGTGGCTGTAAATTTTAGGTAATGACTGCCTAATATAGTCTCCGCTGTGTTCCATTAATTGGCGAACAGCCGCAATTTTTTGCGTGGTCCAATTCGCTGTTTGCTCCACACCGTTGAGCATATATAGAATCCACGCTTCCCAAGCGCCTTCACTGGTCACTCGGGTAAGCAAGCGATAGTAATCTGCCCTGTTTTGCAGGATATAGCGACTTAGATACAGAATCGGCAACGTCAGCAAGTTCTGCTCTATCAAATAGAGCATATTGATAATACGCCCTGTTCGACCATTACCGTCGGTAAAGGGGTGTATGGCTTCAAACTGATAGTGGCTAACGGCCATTTTAATAAGCGGATCCGTTTTCGTTAAGGGGTCATTTTCTTCTGCATGTATGAACTGCTCCCAATTCGCTAGCAGGTCTCGCAAACGTGACTCGCCTTCTGGCGGGGTGTAAATAATTTCCCCTGAGCTTTGATTGGCTAAGGCTGTACCCGGCACCCTTCGGATATCCATATTCGTGGCTTTGATGGTGCTACACACTTGTACCGCCGTATTTGTACACAAGGGTCTTTCCGCTAAGTGAATAAAGCCCTCATATAACGCCCTTCTGTACTGCAGCGCTTCTTTGGTGGCTGGGTCTGCTGCACTTTCTTCTTGCGCATATTGGAACAACTTGTCTGAGGTAGTGACAATATTTTCAATTTCGGTACTGTCTTTCGCTTCGAGCAAGGGCAGTAAGTTAATCAATAAGGCCTGATTTGGCAGCAATTCACCTGCCTGTTTTAGTTCAGCCAAGGCTGCACGTGCTGAGATACAGGCTTTTAAAACGACTATCGACTCTGTGGCTTCCTTTGGAGGGGGAAGCAAGGGGACATCATTGAAAGGCTGGTTTGGCTGCCATGTCATGTTTATTATTTCCATTTATTTCGACATAAATAGAATATATGTCGATTGCATCGACACGCAAACACATTAGGTCGACTTAAAGGGCTTCTCCATACACTTTACTGAAATGAACGGAAAGCCTTTTCCTTCAGGTGGAGGATGAATAGCTCGGCGAGCCAAGCTTACCCATTAGCTTTCTGCTCACCCGATTTGTAAGGTCTAATTGAGGTGACGCTTACCGTGACGGCACCTCGTCCGTCGCTTTTCTTAAGAGCAGTTGAATACTTGAAAAATCGAGCGATCCTTTACCGGAAAGTGACTGTAACTCATACAAGCTTTTGGCCAGGGTACCCATCGGAGTCGCGCTTTTGCTATGCAACGCGGCTTCCTGAGCCAGCCCCAGATCCTTACTCATCAAGTCCACCATAAAGCCCCCTTCGTAATGACGGGCCGCCGGTACGTTTTCCATCACACCGGGATAAGGATTGTAGAGTTCCAGCGACCAGTTGCGCCCCGAACTTTTCAGCATAATCTCCGACAGCACTTTAGGATCCAGACCATTGTTGACCCCCAGCTGCAATGCCTCGGCGGTACCAATCATATGAATGGCAAGCAGCATGTTGTTGCATATTTTGGCGACCTGCCCGGCACCATGATCACCGGCATGAAACAGATTTTTTCCCATGCTCATCAAGACAGGGCGAGCCTGCTCTACGGCGGTGGATGCCCCCCCGACAATAAAAGTCAGTGTACCGGCTTCTGCCCCCGCTACTCCACCGGATACCGGCGCATCCAGCATTGTCAATCCGCGTTGCCGGGCCAGTGAAGCCACTTTGCGGGCACTTTCCGGGGCAATGGTGCTGCAATCGATGATCAGCGTATCGGGTCGAATCATCGCCAGCAAGCCGTCTTCTTCTGCCCCTGTCCCCAGGTAAAGACGCTCTACATGAGGGCTGGAAGGCAACATGGAAATGACCACATTCACATCCTGCACAGCTTCCGCGGCCGTTGTGGCGGCCTGAGCACCTGCGGCCGCCAGCTGGGCTACCGCCTCCGGTACCAGATCAAATACCTGCAATCCGTAACCGGCTTTCAGCAAATTCATTGCCATCGGCGCACCCATGTGCCCCAAGCCAATAAAGCCTATTTTTATCATTCTGATTGCCCTCCCTTTTTTAATGTCATGGAGCCACTTGCGCGGCCATCAAGCGTGCCCGATTACAGATAGGGCTCAATCCAGCTCTCAGGCACCTCTGCCACCGAAGCATATTGCCAGCGGGGCTGGTTATCCTTATCAATCAACAGTGCCCGCACACCTTCGGCAAAATCCGGATGACGGGTACATTGCAATGCCATTCGCAACTCGTGCTCAAACACCTCTTCCAGAGACCAGTAGCGGCCTTCCCGTGTCTGATGCCAGACCAGATGGGCCGAGACCGGACAACCCCGTTGCAGATTCTGTTGCGCCCGACGTAACCAGCTATCCCCTGTATCCAATGCCAGAATCTGCTCACACACTTTTACCAGCGATCGTCCACGGGTCACGTTCCGAATCAGCGCTTGATGCGCTTCAACCTGCGCCGCAGGCTTTTTATCCGTCTCGCCAGCGCTTAACTGCATGAGTGCCATCGTAACCAGCATATGATTGACATCGGGAACGCCGGTCCAATCCGCTTCTTTGAGCAGGGGTAACAAGGCGCTGCGTTTACCGCTTTCTAAAAAGTGATCTGCCAACCCCAGATACAAGGCATCGGTGGCATTGATTGAAGCGCCGGTTAATCCCAGAAAAAGCCCGATTCGCTCTGGCATCTGATTCAGAAACCAGCTTCCCCCGACATCCGGAAACAATCCCAGCGTTATTTCCGGCATGGCAATCCGGCTGGACTCGGTCACAATGCGGTGGCTGGCCCCGGCCATGAGCCCCAGCCCGCCCCCCATCACAATACCATGCCCAAGACAGATCAGCGGTTTTGCGTACGTGTGAATGAGGTAATCAAGCTGGTATTCCCTTGAGAAAAAGGCCTCAGCATACGGATTCGGTCCTGTCGGATGCGCTTTCATCGACTGATAGAGCTGTACGATATCCCCCCCCGCGCAAAAAGCCTTCTCGCCCGCGCCCTGTAACACCACGCACACGACAAGCTCATCGGCTTGCCACGCTTCCAGACGTGCACTCAAGCTGTCAATCATCTCCAGTGTAAGCGCATTGAGCGAAGCTTCTGCATTCAGCGTTGCTACACCAATCACATGATTGCTGTAGGTCTCCACTTCTTCAAATAAAATCCGTTGATTCACCGTCACCATCTTTTCCGCTCGTCCGATAGACATTTGCACGGCCCCTAATCAAATCATCAGGCATTACGCCATTCGGCCGCGCGCTTCTCCAGAAAGGCATTCACGCCTTCCTTTTGATCTTGAGTATCGAACAAATCTACGAATAATTCCCGTTCAACCGGCAAAATCTGTTGTAACGGATTGTTTCTCGCACCCTGCACCAATTTCTTACAAGCGGCCACCGCCGGCGGGCTCTGGCGTGCCACGCGCTCGGCCAGTTGCAGTGCTTTTTCGAGTGCCGCCCCGGATTCCACCACTTCTTCGACCAGACCAATGCGTAGCGCCGTTTCGGCATTCACCCGCTCACCACACAGAATCATGCGTTTGGCCCAACCTTCACCCACCAGCCAAGGCAGGTTCTGGGTGCCTCCCGCACAAGGCAACAGCCCCACGCTGGCTTCAGGCAATGCCATCACGGCATGTGCTTCGGCAATTCGGATATCACACGCCAACGCGCATTCCAGACCGCCCCCCATGGCATAACCGTTGATCGCAGCAATACTGACGCCTCGAAATGAGCTTAACGCCTCAAAAGCCGCGCCAAATTTTCGTGCCATGTCACGGGCGCGGGCTTTGTCACCATCGGCAAACAAATTTAGATCGGCACCTGCCGAAAAAAACTTCTGACCTTGCCCGGTAATCACCAGTGCATAGATATCCCGCTCGGCGTTTAACTCTGCCACTAGCGCTTGCAAGGCAGGTAAGCTCTCGGCATCCCAGGTGTTCGCTGGCGGATGGTTAATGGTTAACAGCGCCGTGTGTCCACGACGTTCAAAGCTGAGCTTTTGATGACTCATGACTGACCTCATTTCTCATTCTTTTGCACGTGAGTTAATGTCTCTACGCGGTTGTTTTTAGTTTGCGTTCACGACGCTAACGAATCACGTCCAGCGCCCCTTCCAGCAGCATGCGTCTGGCGATAATGACTCGCATAATCTCATTGGTGCCTTCGAGAATTTGATGTACCCGACTGTCGCGGAGATACCGTTCGAGCGGATATTCCCGGATATATCCGTAACCACCGTGAATCTGAAGTGCTTCATTGCAGACGTTAAACCCCACATCGGTTGCAAAACGTTTAGCCATCGCACTGTAAGTTGTGGCATCGGCATCTTGCTGATCCAGTTTCCAGGCCGCCAGGTGCACCATTTGTCGGGCAGCGACCAGCTCGGTGACCATATCCGCCAGTTTGAATTGCAACGCCTGAAAGCTTCCCAAGGTGTGCCCGAACTGCTCGCGGGTATTGAGATAGCGATGGGCCTGTTCCAACGCCGCTTGCGCGGTACCCAGAGAACAGGTCGCAATATTGATACGCCCGCCGTCCAGCCCCTTCATGGCAATTTTGAATCCTTCGCCTTCTGCGCCAATCAGGTGGGACGCCGGCACACGAACATCTTCAAGAATCACGGCACGGGTCGGCTGGCTGTTCCAGCCCATTTTCTGCTCTTTCCGACCATAACTGATGCCGGGGGTCGTAGCTGGTACCAGAAAACTGGAAATACCCTTGGAACCCTCGCCCCCCGTACGCGCCATCAATACCAGCACATCGGTGGATCCGGCACCGGATATAAATACTTTGCTTCCATTGAGTACAAAATGGTCACCCTCACGTCGGGCCGAGGTGCGTAAATTGGCGGCATCCGAGCCCGCGTTGGGTTCAGTCAAACAGTATGATGCCAGCAATTCACCCGTGACCAAACGCGGGCACCAGGTATTGCGCAACGCATCACTGCCATATGAGGCGATCATCCAGGTCGCCATGTTATGAATCGTCATATAGGCAGTGGTAGAGGTGCAGCCACGACACAGCTCTTCCAGAATTAGACTGCTATCCAGCCGTCCCAAGCCCATTCCGCCCCATTGCTCAGGAACGTATAAACCCAGGTAACCTTGTTCTCCGGCTTTTTTGAGTACGTCTACCGGAAAATGCGCGGTTTCATCCCACCCGGCCGCATGCGGCGCCAGCGCTTTATCGGCAAAGGCTCGCGCAGCAGCCATGTAGGCGCGCTGTTCTTCGTTTAGTCCAAAATCCATGGTGGTATCGCTCTTTTGTTCAGTCACGGTTCGGGTGACCAGACGCTGATTGCCAACCCGACGCCCCTTCCCACGGCAGAGAGACGAGGCGAGCGGGCTGTTTACTTCAGCTGTATCGTCATATTTGGCGCGCCATGGGCATCATGGTCAAACCAGCGAGCCGTGATCGTTTTCGTTTCGGTATAAAAACGCACGGCCTGCTTGCCATAGGCATGATGATCTCCGTAAAAGGAGTTTTTCCACCCCGTAAAAGAGAAAAACGGCAATGGCACGGGGATCGGAACATTAATCCCGACCTGCCCTACTTCCACATGATGCTGAAAATAGCGTGCCGCACCACCCGATGCCGTAAAAATCGAAGTGCCGTTGCCAAACGGATTGGCATTGATTATCGCCAGCGCGTCATCCAGATCATTGGCCTCAACTGCCAAAAGTACTGGCCCAAAGATTTCCTCCGTGTAAATCGTCATGTCGGGCGTGACTTTGCTAAACAAGGTCGGCCCCACCCAGTTACCCGCTTCTGCGCCCGGGAGTGAGAAATCAGAACCATCCAGTAAACATTCCGCCCCTTCGGCTTTGCCTTGGGCGATCAGTCTCAGCACACGGGCTTTGGCCTGAGGGCTGATCAACGGGCCAAAGCCGGCATCCTCATCATTCCAGAAACCGGGTTTGACCTGCGCCAGTGTGGCTTTCAAATCCTCCAGCCATGCACGGCTTTCACCCACAAATATCGCCACGCTAATCGCCATGCAACGCTGTCCGGCCGCGCCCACTGACGCCCCCACCAAGTGGTTAATCACCTGATTTTTGTTGGCATCCGGCATCACCACCATATGATTTTTAGCCCCGGTCATACATTGCACCCGCTTGAGGTGCTGGGTACCGGTACGATAGATATGCTGTCCGACCGGTGCCGATCCTACAAACGAGATGGCTCGAATGTCCGGATGCGTCAGCAACTGATCCACTTGCTCCCGGTCGCCGTGGATGACCTGAAGCACACCTTTGGGAAAGCCCGCTTCGGCAAATAATTCTGCCAATCGCGAAGGCGTCATAGGATCTTGTTCGGAAGGTTTCAACACGAACGTGTTGCCACACGCGATAGCTAACGGAAACATCCACAAGGGAATCATGGCAGGGAAGTTAAAGGGTGTGATACCCGTACACACCCCTAATGGCTGAATCAGGCTGTAGGTATCAATTTCCCGCGCCACGTTCTCTGCCGTCTCCCCCATAAGTAACGAAGGGATATTGCAGGCCTGCTCAACCACTTCAATGCCTCGCCAGACATCGCCTTTGGCATCGGCAAAGATTTTTCCGGTTTCCTGGCTGAGTATTTCGGCTAATTCGTCATGATGCTCTTTCAACAATTGCGCATATTTCATCAGCAACCGTGCGCGATCCGTTGCGGGAACCTCTTTCCAGGAAGCAAACGCGGCTTTCGCCGACGCCACCGCACGGTTCACTTCATCCTCGGTGGCACAAGGTACTTCCGTCAGCAAACCTTGCGTGGCCGGGTTGATGACGGAAATCACGCGGTGGCTGGTACTGGCGACAAACTCACCTTCGAGAAACAACGGGAGACGACTGTGCATGGGGGCATCCTTTACTAAGTTGTGTTTAATAAAGATTCTAACCCTACAGCATAGCAGTGCTGGATTGACGAAGTTGCCGAATAGATGGACTATCTTGGCTTGTCATCCAGAGGTTCGCCCATGTCTCAACCCTCCAATTGGCCATTGCCGCCCCAAGGCGTCCGGTTTCACGTACCTGAAGTGATCTTGCGCCGCTACGAAAGCAATCCGCTCTGTCACGATCTCTATCCGTTGCGATTCGGCTTTTACCCTCATGCCAGCGGACACAGCATGCAACGAGAGCAACACGATGACTATTTGCTCATCTACTGCATCGATGGTGCGGCCCGGCTTTCCACCCCCACACAACACTATCAGGTTCAGAAAGGCGATTTGGCGATTTTGCCGAAAGGCACAACACATCGCTATCAAGCCGACCACCATGATCCCTGGACCATTTTCTGGGTGCATTTTGAAGGGAGGCTCGCGGCTGAATTTCTCGACAATCTGGGCACGCCAGCGAATAGCAACATTGTGCATCTCGGTGTTCTGCCCAGTCTTGTCGCCTATTTTGAAGCCTTGCTGGCCGTGCAGAAAACGGGATTCAGCGATCGGATATTTATCCATGCGGCTCAGCAGTTGCGCCAATTACTATCTTATCTTGCGGTACAGATGCCTGCCGTCAAAGCCCGTCAGTTTCCGGGAATGAACCTGGATCACATTCATGCACTCATGCTTCAACGGCTTCACGGTCAGCTGGAGTTAAATGAGCTGGCAGCCAGCGTCAACTTATCCCGCTTCTATTTTGCTAAAAAATACAAACAGCTGACCGGACACTCTCCTATTGAGCAGTTTATTCACCTGAAAATGGAGCATGCCTGCTATCTGCTCGATGTGAGTGACCGCCAAATCAGTGCCATTGCCCGAGAACTCGGCTACGAAGACCCTTACTATTTCTCTCGCTTGTTTCGAAAGGTCATCGGCCTCTCACCCAGAGAGTATCAACGTGTGCGCTATCGATAAATCTGTGCACCATCGATAAATCGTTGCGCTCACACTTGTGGTTACATTTTACCACTAGAGTCTGTTTATTATTTGACCTACGATATCCCTATACCCGCAATGCAAAGGAGACGTCGGCATGGTGATGAGCATCAACAGTTCAGGACATTTGCTGTCTTCGCAAGCCACCGATACGCAGCAAACGCTCAAACGTATTGCCACCGGCCATCGAATCAACTCCGCCGCCGATGATGCCGCAGGGCTGGCCATAGCCACCCGGTTTGAGACCCAGCTGGGCGGTATGGATACAGCCATGCGTAATGCGGGCGACGGTATTTCGCTGTTTCAGACCGGCGAAGGTGCCATGGAGTCGCTCACATCAAATATTCAGCGTATGCGTGAGCTTGCGCTGTCATCCGCCAATGGCACGCTGAATAATGATGATCGCAAAGCCCTGCAGGCCGAAGTAACCCAATTACAGGAAGCCAATCAACACATTATTGATACCTCCAACTTCAACGGCATCAAGCTGTTTGGCGCCGACAGCAAACTCAGTTTTCAGGTAGGCCCCAATACGGGCGACCAGATTAACGTCAGCTCGGATTTATCCCAGATTCTTAAAGACAGCCAGGGAATTTCGATTGGCAGCGCGGCCCAGGCCAGCGAAGCACTGAGCAAGCTGGATGCGTCTCTGGAAAGTATCAGTCAGGCCCGCAGTGAATTCGGGGCCGTGCAGAACCGGTTTGAATCCACCATCACCCAACAGGCGCAAGCGCGCGAAAACACCGCCGCTGCCAACAGCCGGATTCGTGATAGCGATATCGCACGGGAAGCCTCTACGCTGGCACAACAAAAAATTCGTGATCAGGCCGGCATCGCTGTACAGGCCCAAGCCAATGCCCAGGCGCAGCAGGTACTGAAACTCTTGGGTTAAACCGCTTTTCCTGCTCTAGCTTTCCCTGTTCTAGCTTTCCCTGTTCTAATAGTGCCTCTTGTCCGATTTTCTCTGAGAGAGGCACCCCTTGCTATTTGAATTAAAAAAACTCGTCGGCGGGCTACTGATGCCCCAATCAATGATTTTGTTGGGCATGGTTGTCGCATTAACGCTCATGCTCGCAGGCAAACGTAAGAGCGCCTCTGCCGCTCTCGTGTTTAGCATCGCACTGTTATATAGCCTGTCGATTCATCCGGTTGCCGATGCCTTGCTCGCTCCCATTGAACGAGAGCATCCCGCTTTCGAATCACAACGTGTTGATCTGGTGGTCGTACTGGGCGGTTACCATGCCTCAGATGACAGCATTCCAACCCTGGCGCAATTGAGCAGCTACTCCCTCTTTCGTTTGCTCGAAGGAGTTCGAATTTACGATGCTAATCCCTACTCCCGACTGGTTTTCTCCGGTTTCGCCAGTGCCGACAAGGTACCACATGCGCTGGTCATGAAGCAGGCGGCAATCTCGCTCGGCGTACCCGAAAATGACATTATTACCGAATCTCGCCCAAGGGATACCGATGACGAAGCCCGACTGCTCCGCCCCATACTCGAAGGAAAACGTTTTGCGCTAGTCACCTCGGCGTCACATATGACAAGAGCCGTCAGGATTTTCAGGCACTATCACCTCTCTCCGATACCCGCACCGACAGAGTTTCTGAGCAAACCTGCCCAGCCCTGCGACTGGAAATGCGCGCTGCCGCAAACCAGCGCACTACAGAAAAGCGAACGGGCCATTTATGAATATCTGGGGAGAGCCGTTCTGATACTGAAACAGGCCCTGACAAGCGATTGACCGGCCCTGGCTAAACCAGAAATTCGTCCAGCACCTGTCGTACCGAGCGGAAATCGACCGGCTTGCCTAAAAGGCCGTTCATTCCCGCCTCAAAGCAACGATCACGGTCGGTATCCCGCGCATTGGCCGTAACCGCGATAATGGGCACACGTGCTTTCGGACCCTGCATTTTACGGATTGCCTGTGTCGCTTCAAATCCGTCCATTACGGGCATCTGGCAATCCATTAAAATCAAATCAACGTTGTGATGTGCCATCATCTTAACGCCTTCATCCCCGTTATTCGCCAGCAGGGTTTCGCATTGCAACGGCTTCACCAGCTTACTCAAGACCATCTGATTTACCTTGTTGTCTTCAACGATCAGAATATTCGGCACCCGATCGCGCATCAGCATTAACTCGGCACCTTCAACCAGTCCACTTTTTTGTACTGGCCGCTTTTCACCCGCAGGCGCCCCCGTTTCGGCGGTGTGGATTTCATTCGGTGGCGCTTGAGTGTCGGTGTTTTCTAATGGCTGCAACACATCACCCAGATGATGAACACTCGCGGTTGCCTTGAGAGGTGCTTTGACCAGCTCCACCGGGCAGACAAAGCGTGCCGTGGCACCGTCGCCAGGATTATTGGCAAATGTCAGCTGCCCCTTGAGGCAGGTGGATATGGCCCTGGACATCGCAAGCCCGATGCCCATGCCTTGATGCTTGCGTTTAAACGACCCATCCAGTTGCTGAAACGGCTTGAATATTTCCTCGAGAAAATCCGCCTTCACACCCGGGCCGCTATCAACAATATCCAGCACTAACGCCCCCCGCAATTCCGCCGGGTCAACAATGCTGATCTTCAACCGCAACAACACGGTACCCGCCGTTGTGTATTTGATGGCATTGTCGAGTAAGTGTCTGACCAGATTAAGCATTTTGTTTTTGTCGCTCACGACATGATATCCGGCCGTATCAATCTCATGACTAAAAAGCAGATTTTTTTCCTTGCATGATTTTTTTGCCACCATCAATAAATCTGCAAGCACGTCATCCAGCGAAAAGGTCGTCAGGCTTAACCTGGGTTCACCCGACATCAAATCGGTGAATGTCAGAATGTCATCCACCGTTTTGATCATGGCGGATGAGGACAACATCGCAATGTCCACCAATTCCCGTTGCGGCACGTCCATAGATGTTCGTTTGAGCAGAGACAAAGAACCAACCACACCATTAATCGGTGTTCGCAGTTCATGACTGATGGTGGTGAGAAATGCCTCTTTCAAACTATCGGCGCGCTGAATAGCCACCATGACTTTTTTGGTGATCCACCAGGTCAGCACAAACAGCGCAATGACAATCAATATACCGAGTATGACTCCCAACGTATGGGTTTTATCCATATCCCGATTGATTTGCTCCAGACTGAGCGCGTAATCCTGCTGCTTTTGTGTCAGATAGTCACCAATCGTTTGATTCAGCATATTAAACGCTTCGTGCGTATTGGCTGCACGTTGCTGGTGATTCTGAAGATTATCGGGGTCATCCACCAGGGCCTGAGCAAGTTCTTTCGCCAATTTCGTGTAAGCCGCATAGAATGCTCGCATTTCACGTATAGGCGACGATTGCTCGCCCACTAAACCTGCAATAATTTCAAGCCGATTGTTAAATGCTGGTGTGAGATCCAGGGCCTCTTCGATGAGAAACTGGTTTTCCAGAATAATGGCAGATGTCAGTGCTTCACGCAGCCGGTCCACATCTTCTTTCAACAGGATGAGATTTTCGATCACCGGAAAATCTATTTTTTGCAGGTTTTCGATACGCTTTTCATTTTTTAAGGCAATGACGTAACTTCCGCCCAGAAAAAGCATAAAGATCAGTCCGCCGAGCACCGCAATCATCATGATGTTCAGGCGAATTTTATCGTTTTGATTCAAGCGCACGCGCTATTTTCCCTGCATTGAATAAGATACCCGGCGCCACCGGGCACACCAGAAGGTCGTACCGGGTGTTTAAGCAATTCACGCAATCGAAGGGCCCCCAACTCAACAAGCCTACTATAAAATTTAGTCTGTTTTGGAGGGTCTGCCAAAAATAAACATCGCTATCTCCCCCGCCACGATGACGCTGTCTATACTGACAACTGTTTGTGCATCGATCTTTTTCGGACACCGGCACTTATCGGGTCGTTTACGTTGACAGATATTTATATTCAATCTTCGACAAGACATATGCAGTCTTCGACAAGAACACAAGAGAGGCCATCGCATTGCACACTATAATCAGGGCGCTCCTACTCTTTTATCTGCTGATACTTCCCAGCGAGAGCTTCGCTTTTACCTACTCATTCTCCGGATTCGCCTCTTTTGGCGCGGGACACGTCTCTGAACCCGACCTGACATTCGGCGACTATGACGATCATTGGGGAGTGGATACCGACACGATGGTGGGCTTGCAATTCCAGACCCCGTTATGGGAGCGACTGGGCTTAACCATACAAGGCATATCACGAGGTTATAGTTACGACGACCACCTGAGCCGCTATGAGCCCGAGCTGGATTGGCTGTTCCTGAGTTACGAACTGACCTCAAACCTGCGAATACGCACCGGGCGTTTGCGTATGCCCCACTACCTGTACTCGGAAACGCTGGAAGTGGGCTATTCGTATATCTGGGTACGTCCCCCCGTAGACGTCTATACTCCGGCGCTGGAATCATTCCGGAACTTCAATGGTGCGGATATCACCTGGTATGGCGACCTGTCACTACCTTATCTGAGCGACACAGCAGAATATGAACTCCAGCTTTTTACCGGCGTAACACACGGAAAATTTCTCGGTAACAGCGTAGATGTTTCCCCGGCGGTGGGATTCAACATCTTGTCCAACCTGAGACAACTTAAACTCCGCTATGGTTTTATTGCACTGAAGGCCAGTATCGACAATGAAGGACTCAATCAACTGATTCCTCTTTTGAATCAAGCTTCTGGCGCACTCCCTCCGCTGGCCGATGTGGCAGAAGGTTTTTCTGATGACCACGAGTGGTATCAGTATCACGGGCTGGGTCTAATCTGGGATTGGCATCAATGGACGCTGACCGCCGAGCGATATTATATTCTGGGCTCGGGCAGCGGCTTATCCAACGAAGCGCGAGGCTGGTATATTTCGCTACACCGGCCTTTCGGAATGTTAACCCCTTACCTTGTGGCAGGCACCTACAGTAACCATTTGCAAAATGGCGCATCCGGCGCGCTAAGTCGTAGCTTTGATTTAATTCCTCAAGGCGTGGATGCGAGTCTGGATCAATTACGCACTGCCGCCAGTACTGCCATTGACGTATTTAAAGTCAAAGAACGGACTTATACTGCTGGCCTTCGCTGGGACGTCTTGGCCAATACAGCGCTAAAAATGGAATATCAATTTTTCGAATTCATGGAAAATTCGACCGGACACCTGCTGCTGCAAGACAACGCTCAGAAGCCGAAAAACGCCAGCATGATTTCGATAGTTTTGGACGTGGTATTCTGATGAAAATAGCGAATCTTTGCAAAATCACCTCGCTGTTCTTCATGCTGATACTAATGGCAGGTACAGGCAATCGGGCATTGGCCGATATTGCCGTGATTGTGAATGCGAACAATCCCCTGGCTACCTTAACCCAGAAAGACGCCGGAAAAATTTTTATGGGAAAGCTCCGGCTTTTTCCCGGCACCAACCTTGAAATACATGCGTTTGACCTGGCAACCGACCATTCTCTGCGCCACACTTTCTACGAGAAGCTGGTAAGCATGAATGCCTCTCGACTGGCGCGTTATCGGGCATCCTATCTGTTTGGGGGCAAAGGCCGACTGCCCGAATCCGTGGCGGACGAGAGTTCACTGATCTACTCGGTGAATACACACATCAACGGCATAGGCTATGTCTCACTACGCCCATTGCCAGACAACGTGAAGGTAGTATTCATTCTTAAAACCGACGATTGACGCTACGCCGCCTTCTCGGTTAATTGTGCGAATACCCTGGCATACCCTTGTGCAATTTCGACTCCCTCGAGTAAACCTTTTTGCAGGAGGAAACGATGAAACGCCGCAAGCCTGTAAGGGGGTACGGAAGGCACCCAATGATGCTCAAGGTGATAATTCACATGGTTGGGAGCAAACGTCAGCCGTTCCCATAGCCCGACACGCGTGGTTCTGGCGTGCAAACGAGGATCAACATCAAGCAGGTCGGGCACATTGGCATGCTCTGCCGCATTGCGGATACGGGCAAAAAACATATTAAGCGTCATAAACGCCAGCCACCAGAGCGCATAAAACGGCAGTAAGCCGAATCCCCAGAGCACACTCGCCATCACCAAATGCACCACGAAGAACGCACGTAAATTCTTCCAAAGATTGCCGGCCATTTCACCCGCCGACAGTTTTTTCGCGGCACTTTTCTGGTAGGACATATCGTAGTCAATGACACCCGCATGCATAAGCAGTATTGCTGACAATGTTTTAAGACCAGAAAGCCCGCTCAGATCGCGCAGAATCTTACGCATTAGACTGCGGCGACTCACCGGATAATTCCGATAGTTCGGATAATCAGGATCGGCCGTGGTACCTGCCGCAGAATGATGCCGCAGATGGTAACGTCGATAACCGTCCAGATCCGCAAGAATCGGGGCCGCACACAACCACTTCCCTACCCATTGGTTTATCGGCCTGCGGGTAAACAAGGCCGAGTGAGCACAATCGTGCATAAGAATACCCAGCCCGAGCTGACGATTTGCCAAGATCACGAGGCTGACCAAAAGCGTCAACGGATTCAACCACAAAGAGGGCAAAACAAAGGCCAGCACGATTAGCCCCCAGTTCACCACGATCATTCGTATTGCTGCGCCATCCGACTTTTGAATGAAGGGAGCAATGTCGGACTGGGAGAGTAGTTTTCGATGATCCATCGCGCCTCGCCTTTATTAATCTTTAAGGTATGAATACTCATTCATAACATCCAGACTAGAATGTTCATCCGGCAGCCACAATGACAAAATCGGTCAACTGTAGGGGGTTAAATGGCGGGAAAGATCAATAGCACGAAAAAACCGGGCGAGCGCCCGGTAGTATTTTAGCTTGGAGAGCTATTCGATTATCGAAGACAATCTTCTTGGTTATAAACAGGCGTTCCCTGCCCTTACGCTTTCCCTTAGCGTGCGGATCGCTTTACCTTAATTGGCAAAGTACATCCAATCCAGATAGTCGTGTAACTCCTTCATAACGGTGGCTTCAAATGGGTGGGTGAGTTCAAAGAGGATTTCACTGCTGCTGGTTGCTTTCATGGTAGACCTCCAGGTCTTAAGGGTAGTTTGGATGACTTACTTAGAAATCTTTTATGCGCTTACCTTTCTGCGCTTTACGATTTCTATATTGCATCAGTTGTGCCAATTCATACCCAAAACAGCTAAGCTGTTAATTTACATAGAATTACCTATATGGTGGTATTTTTACAAAATAGATATACCCTTAGTGTTATTTGAAATCTTGCACCAAAAGTTATCCATGTCGAACCTAAACGCACCATGCGTGATCAATTTTTAATCAGCCTACCCACAGATATTGACTGTCTTACCCTCAGGGTGGCTCCTTATTGCGCCACAATCACCCCTTTCTCTTCCAATAGATGACGGAACTTTTGTGTGCGTGAATAATTCATAAATAAATCAGTCAACGCGATCAACGAGGACGATCGAACGTTAAGCTGATTTTTTTCAGGCACCGCCAGCACTTCAAAAAAGTCCAGAAAATGGAATATCCGGGTATAACTATGCGCGTAAATATACCCCTGATGCTCACTGTAAATATGGGTACCAGGTAAGGCTTCAACCGCTTCGCGAATCAATGGCCAAGCCTCCTCTAAAGGCATCGCCAGCGTGAAAGGCGCAATATGATGAACAAAGGTAACGGCTTCCGTAGACACACAGTTATGTAACGGAGGACACCAATAGAGCCCGGGGTCGGGGTCTTTTTCATCCAATGGGAAAACGACACACGAAGTCAGCAAAACGCTGCTCAATATGGCTAGAATGGTTCGAATGGTTCGAATCAATTGCATACCAATAACCTCGGACAATAAAAAGGCACCTTGGATAAAAAACGCACCTCGGAAAACAAAAAGCACGTCGGATAGAGAAAAACAGCAGGGACGAGTAGATACTGAGCGCGGATGTCTGGCGACGAGGGATGCGCCGCGCAGGAAGGAGACTGCCAGACGACTCAACAGAGAATCCGCACCACGGGGTACGGACTATCTGCGTGCGTAGTTAGAACTTACGATTCAATACCAGAAGATTCAACACCTGAAATGTACCAGGGAGAGGCCGCTTGCCCCAGATCCCGTTCCAGATGCCAGATATCCGTAATATCTTCTTCTACGCCTTCCACTGCATCGCGATAGCGACCACGGAACTTGACGCTTAACTCGGCCTTTCCAAACATCTGATCGGCACGAACCAGTTCGGCTTCGACCCATAACACATCCGTATGCTGCTCTCCCGACAACGAAGCACGCTCAGCACGTAACTCATTGTAGAGCGCCGGCGTCACATATTCCTGGATTTTCGCCAGATCATTTTTATTCCAAGCATCCTGTAAGGTGCGGTAATGCTCTTTGGCTCCATCAAGAAAAGCTTTACTGTCGAACCCAGCGGGTAAATTAAAGGGCACAAAGGGAGCAGGCTCACCATTTTGCACCGTTTGCGCCTCAGCCGCCGGCGCATTCTGATCAAATTCAAATACTGGCCGCTGCGCGTCACCTTGCATTTCGCGCTGCATGGACGGCTGACCCAACGGACTTCCAACGGCAACGGCAGGCGCAGGCCCCTGTGCATTTGCCCGACTCGCTTTAAACAGTTTGAACAGCACAAAGCCGATCAGGGCGAACAATAAGATATCCATAATCTGCAAGCCCTCGAACGCACCGCCAAACAGCGCAGCGATCAACCCGCCAGCCAGCAATCCGCCCATGAGTCCACCCAACAGACCCCGGCGGCCATTCGTTGGTTGCCCGGGCTGTTGTGACGGACTGGAGGGTGCCGCCGTTGGCTTGCTCGGTTGTGCGGGCGCCGTCTGGTAGCTTTTCCCAAAGGACTTACCGCCTCCAAATTTCTTCGCATACGCCCATTCCGAGGTCATCGTAAATGCGAATAACATGGCAAAAATTGCCCAGAACTTCTTCATCAATCAGGTATCCTTTATTTACTATGTACCCAGCATGCTACGGCACACGAAGCTAAAGTCAATTCAATCACGCGCTAACAGAGATTAAATATTGTTTACGTTTTTTTTACGCCTATAAAGATTTCATCACATAGCATTTTTACACGCCCTCAGGTTACCTTTGTTCTTATCCCTGTTGTATGACAACCAGGTATTTAGTTCAGGAAGCCCTTGTACTAAGGTGAATTCACCATGCCACTTTTCAGACCCCTTGCGGTTGTCTTAGGGATCGTCCTGATTATTCTAGCGTCGCTCATGTTAGTGCCTTTAACACTGACATTGTTCGGCGATAAGGTAAATCAGGGCGCATTTCTATACAGTTCGCTTATCTCACTGGTTTCGGGCGTATTGATCTGGGCCTTTGGGAAATCGCATACCGGAACGCTTCGACCCCGCGAAATGTTTCTGATTACGTCCGGATGCTGGGTTGGAATTCCCCTGTTTGCTCAACTCCCCTTTCTGATGCTTGAGACACCGCTGTCGTTTACGGATGCCCTTTTCGAAACCATTTCCGGCCTGACCACCACCGGTTCCACCATCATGTCAGGGCTGGATCACACCTCTCGCGATGTTTTACTTTGGCGTTCTTTGCTGCAATGGCTGGGCGGTATAGGGATTATCGGCATGGCGGTGGCGATTTTGCCCTTCCTTAAAGTCGGGGGAATGAAACTCTTTCAAACCGAATCTTCGGATTGGTCTGACAAAGTTACGCCTCAGGCACATGTGATGCTGAAAGGCATTGTCTTGTCTTACTTTGTGCTCTCCATCGGTTGTGGTCTGGCCTATTATTTCGGCGGAATGTCTGCATTTGATGCCATTAACCATGCTATGACCACGGTATCGACCGGCGGTTTTTCCACTTATGACCAGTCATTTGGCCATTTCCAGTCCGCCACCCTGCACTGGCTGAGCGTGCTGTTTATGTTCCTCGCCTCGATCCCTTTTTTGCACTACGTCCGGTTTGCAACCCATGCCCGCTTTCAAGTGTTTATGGACAGCCAGATTCTCAGCCTGGCGCTGGTATTAGCCGGTAGCACCCTGATTCTCGCGGCCGACCTGACCTACAATCATACCCTCGATTTCTGGCATGCCTTAACGCTCAGTGCGCTGAATGTCACCTCGGTTGTCTCCACCACCGGCTTTGCCAGCTCAGACTATTCACAATGGGGCCATGCCGCCGTGGTCATCTTCTTTTTCCTGACGTTTGTGGGTGGCTGTTCCGGGTCGACCAGTGGGGGGGTGAAAATATTCCGGTTTCAATTATTTATCATTATGCTCAAAGACCAGCTGACTCGCTCAGTTCACCCCACCGCGATTACGGCCCCTAAATACAATGGTCGCCGGGTGCAGGATGATGTACTGGTTTCAACCATCACCTTTTTATTTTTCTTTATCAGCACGTTGATTGTACTGACATTTTTATTATCACTGACCGGACTGGATCTGATTACCAGTCTGACCGGAGCCACCACCGCGTTAATGAATGTCGGTCCGGGTCTGGGTGACATCATTGGGCCGGCCGGGAATTTCGCCAGCCTGTCGGATTTTGCAAAATGGCTGCTAAGTGCGGGGATGATTCTGGGACGACTGGAATTTCTTGCCATACTTATTCTGTTCACTCGCACCTTCTGGCGCGGCTGACACCGAATGCCGGACAAAGGAGCCTGATATCCGTGCCACAACGCATCCAATGGCTGGACAAACTGGCCAAATCAGCCGCAAACCCGACCAGTCGCCTGCATTACCTGTTCGCGATTATTTCGCCCGTGATTGCCACCCTGATCGCGGCCGACATCGAACGTTATCTGCCGCGTTACAATATGTCGCTGGTATACCTGTTGGTGGTATTGCTCACCGCCATTAAAACCCGACCGCAACCCGCCGTGCTCTGTGCCCTGGTCAGCTTTCTTACCTACAATTTTTTCTTTACCGAGCCCAGGTACAGTCTGGCCATGCATCACCGCGAAGACATTTTGACGGTGACTTTCTTTTTAATTACTGCTTTGTTGGTTGGACATTTGGCCGCTCGTTCACGAGATCAGTTGCAGGCATTGCACAATGAGCGTGTCGAAAAAGAGCGCGAATTGTTACGCTCAGCCTTACTGTCATCTCTGTCACATGACTTCCGTACCCCACTGGCTTCCATGATCGGGGCGTCCACCACCATGATTGAGCTGGGAGACGCACTCAGCGAAAGTAATAAACAGGAACTGCTGCTCTCCATATTGCACGAATCCCAGCGACTGGATCGCTATACCCAGAATCTTTTGGATATGACGCGCCTGGGTCATGGTGAGTTGAAACTGGAAAGGGATTGGGTTGATATCTCTGAAATTATTCATGTTGTTATGAAGCGCATCCGGCCTTTATGCGAAGCGTCGGAATCACCGCACTTGTCACTGGCTGCAAACATGCCGTTATTATTTGTACATGCGGCGCTGATTGAGCAGGCGTTATTCAACATCGTAGAAAACGCACTCAAATATACCACCCCCGAAAAGGTAAACATTTCCACTCGCCAGGATGCCTCCCGACACCTGTTATTAATCGAAATTACCGATGATGGCCCGGGCATTCCAAAAGAAGAGCGCGAAGCCGTTTTTGATATGTTTCATACCGTTGCCCGAGGCGACCGGCACAATGAAGGTACGGGCCTGGGATTGGCTATCTGTCGCGGTATGATCGGGGCACACGGCGGCAGTGTAGAAATAGACGACGGACCGCAAAAGAAAGGTACCACCGTAAGAATCACCCTTCCCTTACCCGACCACACGCCGAACGAGATGGCCACGCATGACTAAAGTACTGATTATTGATGACGAACCTCAAATCAGGCGATTCATTCGCATTAGCCTCACCTCACAAGGCTACGAGTTGTTGGAGGAAGAAACCGGTCAGGGTGGATTACAGACCTGCGCCATGCAACAACCCGACGTAGTGATTCTCGATCTCGGATTGCCCGATATGGATGGTCAGCAGGTTTTATCGCGGCTCAGGGAGTTTTATCACGGTGTGGTGATCGTGCTATCGGTGCGGAACCGCGAAGCCGAAAAAGTCAGGGCGCTGGATGCCGGAGCAAACGACTATGTGGTTAAACCGTTCGGCGTCAAGGAGTTACTCGCGCGCATTCGTGCCTTGCTGAAACTCCGGGCCAATGCGGCGCCGGGCGTCGCCATTTTTGACGATGGCAATCTGCGTATCGATCTCGCCCAGCGCCGGGTACTCCTGGGTAATCAGGAAGCCCGCCTCTCCAAGAAAGAGTTTGATCTGCTGCGCATGTTGATGAACCATCCGGGAAGAATCGTCACGCAACAGCATTTGTTGCGAGAATTATGGGGACCTTCTCACATTGAAGACACCCACTATTTAAGAATATTTATAGGTAAATTACGTACCAAACTAGGCGATGACCCGGCCCAACCCACTTATATTGAAACCGAACCCGGTGTGGGTTATCGCTTTCTGGGTCAGGAAGACACCTCGCCCGTTTAGTCAAACGAGCGATTCACAAGGCCCATTCTGAATTTCAATACAGATGCTCTGCCACCACCGTGGCCAGTAGCTGGATATGGGCTTCATTGTCGTTTAAGGCAGGAATATAGTGATAATCACTCCCCCCTGCGCGGACGAAGTTTTCACGATTTTCTTCGTCAATTTCTTCCAGTGTTTCAAGGCAGTCGGCACTGAATCCGGGGCAAATGACATCCAAACCTTTTACTCCCTGCTGACCCAGTTTTTTCATGGTTTCATCGGTATAGGGCGTCAGCCACTCTTCGCGTCCGACCCGTGACTGGAATGACACCAGCCATTCCTCTTCAGAAAGCCCCAACTGTGTCACCACGGCTTGCACGGTTTCCTGACAGTCCTGTAGGTAGGGATCCCCTTTTTCAATGTAGGCTTTGGGGATGCCGTGAAAAGAAAACAACAGCTTGCCTTGGCGCCCCGTGCTCAACCAATGATCCAGTACCGACTGCGCTAACGCTTCGGTATAGAGCGGGTGTCGGTGATAGCGTTTGATAAAACGAAATTCAGGTAGATTGCGTCGATGACAGGTCGCGCGGTGCAACGCATCCCAGGCGGCCGCCGTTGTTGTTGCACTGTATTGCGGAAACAGCGGTAACACCACGACACGCTCAATACCTTCACTCGCGATCTTATCCAGTGCGGTGTCGATATCCGGCGCGCCATAGGTCATGGCGGGATAAACCGTGACCGGATAGCCCGCAGACTGCAAATGCGCCTGTACTTTTGCAGCTTGCTGCTCGGTAATACGACGAATAGGCGATTCACCCCCGGTCCAGATTTTCTGGTAGTTCGTTACCAGTTTAGCCGGCCGAAAGCGCAAGATAACCAGATTCAAAACCAGCCACCAGAGCAGTCGCGGCGCTTCCACTACACGAGGATCACTTAAAAAGGCTTTCAAATAGCGACGAATCGCCGGTTTGGTCGGCGCGTCCGGCGTTCCTAAATTGAGCAGCAGCACTGCGGTAGGAACTCGCTTAGCGGTCTTTTTAGGGGCATCCATCATCATCACCTTTAATACATCTGAAACCGACCACCCTCTGGCACAAAGAGTGGGCTCATTGCAACTCGAAGGGAACAGCGGCAAGGGTATAGAGACTCGACCCCCATGGCAAGTGACGGCAAAAACAGTCGCAATGCACCATATTGGATCTGCCTTGCCATCACCGCCCCAAAAATACCACCATAGAGATATATCAGTTCGTTAAATACCTACGCCCACCTCATGAGACACCTCATAATACGCTGTTTTTATTATTTATTATTGAAATGGCAAATATATTGCTATCACCTAATAGGTATTAAATGATAAATCTATAAGGTATGGGATCGTACAAATGCAAACTGCCATCGACTTTCTGGAACCTACGCATATTCTGAATGACAGCCCTGCGCTAAATTTCGGTAAGCGCCAGCAAGTGCTGATTGTAGGTGCAGGACCGGTCGGTATTCGCCTCCGGCAATTACTGCACAAAAAAGGATTCGATGGTGACGTGCATGTGTTTGGAGACGAACCCTGGGCACCGTACGACCGCGTACAACTCTCGCCCTTTCTGGACGGCAAGCGAAATCTGGAAAGCCTGAGCCTGGAAGACCGGACGGCCAAAGAGGCCGACGAAAATTTCCACGCCCATTGCCGTGTTGAGCACATCGACAAAGTCCATCGCTTGATCACGACCAACCGAAACGAAACCTACTACTACGACCACCTGATCCTCGCAACCGGTTCCCGCGCCTTTGTACCCACGATGCCCGGGCGGGATCTCAGCAATGTGCTGACTTTTCGTGATCTGCGTGACGCACAAACACTCATGGCCAGAATGACACGCAGTCGTACCACGGTAGTGGTTGGCGGAGGGCTGCTGGGCATCGAAACGGCCATTGCACTGAACCGTTATCACACGCGCGTCATCATTATTCAGCAACCCGACTTCCTGATGAACCGCCAGCTGGACGAGACTGCCGCCACCATGCTGCGCAGCCAGCTGCATGCACAGGGAGTAGAAGTAAGAACCGGACAAGGCGTAAGGGAAATACTCGGCAGTTATCAGGCCGAAGGTGTGCGTCTTCGTGATGGTACCGTGATTACGTGCGATACCGTGGTTTTCTGCAGCGGGATTCAACCCAACATTGAACTGGCACGGGATGCCTGGGTTAAAGTACGTCAGGGCATTGTCATCGACAATCAGCTCGCCACTTCCGATCCCAATATCTATGCGATTGGCGAGTGTGCCGAATACAACCAGAAGATTTATGGCTTTGCCAACCCCGGCATGGAGCAGGCCGAAGTACTGGCAGATCGGTTATGTGGTGGCTCCGGTCTGTACACGGGTAGCCTGGTACACAGCCGGCTGAAGCTTTCAGAATGCCCGGTATTTACGATCGGTATAACCCACGACGAAGCGCAAGGGAGCCGTTATCAAATTCTGAGCTATCGCGACGAACCACAGTCCATCTACCGCAAACTGATTCTGGATGGCCGTATTCTGGTCGGCGCGATGGCCTTTGGTACCTGGCCCGAGGCCCATAGCCTTGGCCATATGATCCAAATCGGACACCGTGTTTCGGCGTTGGAGTGCTGGCAATTCCGTAAAACCGGCGATCTGAGTCAACATCAGAATCTGAGCAGCATCGCGCATTGGCCGGCAACCCAAACTATCTGCCAGTGTAAAGGCGTCTCGCGGGGTGCACTCAGTGAAGCCATTCAGGGGGGATGTGCCTCTGTTTCCGAGTTGCGTGCCTGTACCGGCGCCTCCAGTGTCTGCGGTTCTTGTGAACCCATGCTGGATGCCTTGCTGGGTGATACCAGCAAAGTTCAGCGGGGCTCTGGCATTTTTTCCTACACCCTCATCGCCATGTTCGTATTTGCGACACTGGCTGCCATACCTTTTGTCAGCCACTACTGGAGCGGTACAGAACAGTGGAGCAGCACCTCCTGGGATCTTCGCCATCTTTCGCGCGATGGCTTCTGGCAGCAAGTCAGCGGCTTTAGCGCGTTCGGTCTGGCCCTGCTGAGCTTAACGGTATCGGCCCGAAAGCGCATTAAACCCAACCGTTGGAGCGCCTTGAAAGTCGTGGGTAAATTTAGCCTGTGGCGTAATTTGCATTTAATCCTTGCCTCTGCAATGGCATTGGCCCTGATGCTCCATACCGGATTTTCGCCAGGCAACAACCTCAATCGCCTGTTAGTCATGGATGTATTGTTGATTGCCCTGGCCGGCGCGCTACTGGCCTTATTAATCAGCTACGGAGAAAAGCAGCGTCCGGTGCCGGATCCACTGCGAAAGACCGCCTTCTGGAGCCATTTACTGTTGTTCTGGCCGTTACCTGCGCTGCTCAGCATGCATATTGTGTCGGTGTATTACTTTTGAGACCGCATCAACGATTCACCCGGAAATTTACGCAACAGAGAATGCCGTATGTCGTCAGACCTTGAACAACTCACTCAAAGCGCTCGCTTCTGGCCCACCGGGCTGTGGCTGGCGGTGACCACACTTCTGGTGGGGTTCTTTGCGTGGCTTCTTTTCGGTGCAGAAGATAAAAGCTGGCTGCTCATCGGCGAATCCAGTCATGGCCATTACCAGATCGAATTAAGCTGTGAAAGCTGTCATACCTCACCCTTCGGGGGTAAAGAGGTTCTGCAAAAGGCTTGTGAGCAGTGTCACGCCGAAGCCTTGAATGAAGCTCACGATTCTCATCCGAAAAAGAAATTTACCGATCCCAGAAACGCCGACCGACTGGAAGCATTGGATGCTCGATATTGTGTGGCCTGTCACCAGGAACACCAAAACGAATATACCGACGCCATGGGCGTCACGCTCCCCGGGGATTTTTGCGTTGACTGCCACAAAGACATCGCCAAAGAACGCCCCAGTCATCAGGGCATGGCATTCGACACCTGTGCCAGCGCAGGTTGTCACAATTACCATGATAATCGTGCGCTCTACGAAGACTTTCTGGTCACACACGCCACTGAAACGTCCTTCGCTGGCAAACAGCCCCGGCGCAATGCACTGGAACGCTATCTTGAAAAGCAAACACTACATAGCACCCGCACCGCGCCATTGGGCGCAGCGGATGCCAGTGCACCCGCTGATGCCCTGCAAAATGCCCCCACGGTAGAAGCGTGGGCAAACAGTGCTCATGCGCTGTCGGGTATCAATTGCGGCGCTTGCCACACCAATGATTCAAACCCGATGGCACCCGATCGCGCGGACGACACCCGTCATGCTGGCTGGCAAAACACACCCGACATTACCGGCTGCAGAAATTGCCATGAAAACCAATGGCAAGGTTTTACTCAGGGACACCATGGCATGCGATTGGATGCCCGTCTGGCTGGCAACAAGAATAAGCCAGCCTCCCCGCTGCAGGTTGCCGACGCACGCTTACCGATGAATCCGGACGCGGGTCATCAAAGCCTGACCTGCAATAGCTGCCATGATCCGCATGAACCTGATCTGAAAAAGGCCGCGACCGAAGCCTGCCTGGGATGTCATGCCGACAAACACAGCCAGAACTTCAATCGCAGTCCCCATGGCCAGCTATGGCAACAGGCACTGGTCGATACGCGAGACATCGAGTCAGCGGTTAGCTGCGCTACCTGTCATATGCCCAGACTGTTGGGCGAGCAAGGTGCCATCCACGTTGAGCACAATCAAAGCAGCACCTTGCGCCCTAACGAAAAAATGATTCGCCCCGTCTGCATGAACTGTCACAGCCTCTCGGAGAGCATCGACGCACTGGCAGATCCACTGCTGATTGAGCGGAATTTTGATCGCCAACCCGCAGGCCACATCTTGTCAATCGAGATGGCACTGAAACGTGCCGCGCCTGCGAAATAACCCAAAAAAACAAGGACCGCACCATGCAAGGAAGCATTTAACCATCGAAATACGAACACATAGCAAGACAAACCAGCAGTCAGGCGTACAAGAAGTTTGAAAAAACCATCGCCCAGATAATGCCGTATGAATCTAAGAGCAGGAGAAACACCATGAGAGCAAACACCCGTAAAATCGCAACCGCTACAAAAATCGCCCTGATGGGCGTGGTCGCCGGCATGATGGTCAGTGGCTGTAGCAAACAAGAGCCCGGCATTGCGCCTCAAAAATACACCGACTCATTGTTCGCGGTGATGAAAGCGGATCGCACCAATTACACCAAACTCATTATCAAGCGTCTCGGCCCCGCCGGTGCCAATGTCATCAAACCGGCAGAGCACTGGAAAGATCTTGAAAACGGCGCGCCGCTTCCCGCCCAGATGTTCCGTGCCGGTGCCGAATCAGTGCAGGAATTGACCGATCAGTTTACCTATTCACTGCAATCGCAGTGGCCCATTAACAAACAAAATGCGCCTCGTACCGAAATGGAAAAAGCCGGCCTGAAGTATATTTCCGAACATCCCGGCGAAAACTTCTACGGCAACGAAGAGTTGGGCGGCGTGAAATATTTTACAGCGGTTTACCCGGATGTTGCGGTTGCCACTCCCTGTGTGACTTGCCACAACGAACATAAAGACAGCCCTCGCAAAGACTTCAAAATTGGCGATGTGATGGGCGGTGTGGTTATTCGAGTGCCCATGTAATCCGGCGCAATCAGACCGGACAAACTCCAATGATCCACAGGTAACTCGCTATGAAAACAGCGCATGTGAACGCAAGACGATTCCCCCTGTGGGTGACAGGTTGCCTGTTTCTGTTGGGGGGCTGTCAGAACGCAACAGACACCGTTCCCGAGAGCGTCCTCGCCGGTGAAGCCATTTTCACCGGCACCTGCAAGGTGTGCCATGCCCAAGGCATCAATGGCGCCCCCATTGCAGGCAATGCAAAAATGTGGGCGCCTCGGGCGGCACAAGGAAAGGCCACACTGTTGCAACACGCGATCCAGGGCTTTGGCATGATGCCAGCCAAAGGCGGTAATGACACATTACAGGAAAGTGATCTGTCTGCCGCCATTGATTACATGCTGTATCAGGGAAAGCTGCTGGATACTGCGCTGGCCGCCGATGCCCCAGCCCCTTAATGTATCTGATCTGGTGTAGCCGCCAGGCTCCGCCAGATCGACCTTCTTCTTTCAATTCAGGTCACGGATGCGACACTATGCCACAAGCTTCACGGGCACATCTGCGCTAACATACCAACGTCCATCAGACAAAGCGTGGCTCCCGTGGTCAGAATTTGGTCCCCGGCTGCGCAAATGATGGTTGAACGATGGGCGCCTTAGGTGCATCCCTTAAATATGTGCCCGTAATCGAGGTTTGTATGGCTCAGAACATCCCCCCAACCGACATCCGCGCACCGGTCTTCGCGGCGCTCTTCATTGTGAGTCAACTTCTGTTTCCCTCGCCAACGCGGGCCGACAGCCCGGACGAACCTGCCTCCGTGAACATTTCCCAGGCCTGGATCCGATTGGTGCCACCCGTGGCACGTACTACTGCTGCCTACGGTACGTTGCAAAATACCGGCAATAGCGACCTGACCCTTATCAGCGTGTCGTCGGGGCTAGCGGAATTCACCGAAATGCACGCCACATTGGAAGATCACGGGATGATGAAAATGCGGCTGCAGGAACAACTCAGCCTGCCCGCGCAGGGCGAACTTAAATTCGCACCGGGCGGTCTGCACATCATGATGAAAGGACTCAAACAGCCGCTAATACCGGGCCAAAAGGTTCCATTGGATTTTTATTTTCTGGGGGGCGGGCATATAACGCAGCTATTCGAAGTGTCTGCAAATGGCCCCGCTATCCAGACCATGCCCTAACCTCACACCGCCCGCTGATCGTAAATTAACGGGTCAAGGCCTGATATTTTTGCGCCTTGACCTCCATTTGACGGCGTTTGAACTCCTGAGCCATCACGGCGGCCGCCTCCCGTAACATCTCCTCGGAAGCCAAAGGCTGTACCCGGCTGAACATGGCCTCCGCTTCTTTGAGGTCATTGTGGCGAAGCGCGGCAAACATCATTCGGAAATGATCCTCAGCCCCCAACTCGCTCAACTCACCGGTACGCTTCAAATAATCCTGATAAGTACTCAGTGCGAGCGCAAAATCATCGCGTTTCAGTCCGACAGACAACAGCTCTTTGGCACAGGCGTGAAACGGTGCCTGAGAAGGATCTAACTTATGTAACTGATAGAGATGATCCAACAACCCGATTTGCTTGGGAAAATCCCGCCACAGTGCCGCAAACAACCCCTTTGCCTGTTCAAATTCGAACCGGCTGATCGCATTCAGTGCCTTGGCATAGCGCGCCCGGAATAACTGGTCCTGATCCTCTTCGGAGGGTTCAAAAAAAGTGTCCGTCGCCTGTAACCAACTCTTGCCAAACAGCCACATCAGGCCCGCCCCGGCCATTAATCCCCCCGCGTGGGCTAAATAGGCGACGCCTGAGGCTTCTCCCAACCAGAAATCGTAGAGTTCCTTGCCGATCCACACCGGCAACATGACCAAGGCCGGCGCGGTGAAATAGTTAAAGTAGACACCGACAAAATAGAAAAAGCGGATTTTCTTCAATCCGAACAGGGCAACATACATCCCCATCAAGCCGGAAATTGCACCGGATGCCCCCACCAAGGGTACCCAACTATCGCCTTCAAACAGCGAAAAAAACAACCCTGACAAGGCGCCACAGGCCAGATATGACATCACATAGCGACTGCGGCCCAGTGCCCGCTCCAGCGTGAAACCAAGGAGAAACAAAAACACCATGTTACCCGCAAGATGTCCGATGCCTCCATGCAGAAACTGGTAGGCGAACAAATCCGACAAATGAATATCGGCAGGCAGCAAGCCGGACTCAAAACTACTGATATGCAATACCAAGTCTTCGGTCAGCGCTGGCCGCACTTGCATCCAGTGCTCCAAATCGGATCGCTGCCAATACAGCCCACCGTCTTTCAGCAACATTTTGTAGAAGGCCAGATCACTCAACATCACCCAGGAAAGCCAGGTTTCATCACGGTCAGCAATCGCCGCACGCACTTCCTGCGCTCTCGCCAGTGTATCCCTGTCATGCAAATTGGCCTCACGTTGGAGCCAGTGGGCATAGGCGGGCGCTTCAAGCCATACGAGTTCCTCGTGTTGATAACGATGGAAGGCCTCATCCATCAGCGCCTCGTCACGCCCCTGATAAACGAAGAAAATCAGAATATTGATAAGAATAATCGCTAGCGTTGCCAACGGAGGATGACGCCAATCGACCTGACGTTCTGCGGGAATGATCAGCATGCCTGGGTTCCGGTAGGTAGGATTCAAATACTCAGCCAAAAGGTGAGCACCTCTGGCATTATTTTAGTCGGTTAGCGGTCATTTTGCATGACCGCCCGCAGAACTCCCTGCGACTTCAAAGACCCCAGGTAATCACCAGACCCAAGGTGCGAACTTTCCGGCGATCATAATGATCTGCCATCAAACCCAGCGTCCACTGGCCAGCCTGCCGTGCCTGTATTTCCAGACTGTGATTGAGTGGCCAGTATTTTATATCCAGTTGCGGCAACGTCTCCCACCGCAACGCTACACCCGCACCGTACAGCGCATGTTCATATTGATAACGAATTTCAGCCAGCGGCTGCACCCACCCTTCAGCATAATACTGCCAACCCAGCCGCATGCGCGGGCTCAGGGTTTGCCGGTAGCTTGAATAGAACGCCTCCCGCCCCGACACCGCCGGCTCGATGCTGACATAACCACGTTCATCATAATGCTTGCGATCGGAGCGACCGATCGCCTCGGTAAAAGGTGATTTATGCCAATAGATCCAGGCCGGTAAGTCTTTCACCTCCCAGGCAATGGCATGCGCCTGCCAGCGATAGCGAAGCTGGAAATCCAGTGCCGCCCCGTACCCTACCGGCGCATTCACCACCCGGTCCAGCAAGCGATCTTCCGTATAGGTCCAGTTCAGGTAAGCGGCGTAGTCAAAATCGGAATCATTGAGCGCATCAGCCTGTCCCTGAAGTTGACCGTCAATCAGATAGTTCGCCCTCAGCAGCGTGAGTCCGAGCACCCCCTGCAATGAGTCAAGCGCGTCAAAATAGTAAGCCACGCGTAATCCGGTGGCATGTATCGCCTGCGCATTCACCTCCACATCGAAGTGCTGTCCCGGCGTCAGATCCCGTTTATTGGTTACCTGCCAGTAAAGCTCACTGGCATCTTCCGTAAATTCCAATGCGTAATCAAAACGCTGCACCAGCCCATAAGACCAATCACCGGTACGAATCCCGGCTTCAATCCAGTTGCTGGTCCACTGTCGCTTACCTCGGTCAAAATCCTGGGTTTCCCACTCGTTAAAGGCGGCTCGTATCGACACCGTTTCGCTATAGCTAAAGGAGTCGAAAATAAAATAGGGATGCCAATCCTCCGCCAGCGACTGCAACGGAAACAACGCGAATAACACACAAGACAGGCGAAAAAAGGGAGGCTTTCGCCCCCCCAAAAAATGACGTATTCGTCTTAACATGTAATATTTTTTGCCTCTGACCGGTTACTGCAACGACTCGATGGTACCATCCACAAATGTCACTTTGACTACGCCGCTATCCAGTAGCTGAATATCGCCCACATCCAGACTACCCACCAGCACATTGCCCGTCATCGTCTCGCTATCACCGTTGCTGGTGAAGCTCATTTCAAACTTCACATTACCGGTGGCATCGCTAAGGATCAGTTTTCCTGTCGTGGCGTCGGCCTGAAGATCCGCAGACTCTGCGGTTAATTTAAAGGTTTTGCCATCGACGGTAACCAATACCGACGCGGTTCCGCCGTAGATACTGGTACGATCCACCGACACCGTCGCCAGTACTTTTGGCAAACCTGTCAGCTGTACTTGCGATGTCACAATCAACTGACCTTTTATGAAAGCGTTTGCGGTTTCAGGGGAATCAACCAAGACTTCAGCCATAAAACTGCCTTTCCCTGTCTGGCTGTTGTAGTTGGCGCTGCGCCACCATACCTTGTCAATTTTATCTCTCGGCAGTTCTGCCGCGAACCTTGCTTCCAGTGCGCTCTCACTAAATACATTGTCGCTGGTCCAGCCCAGCCAGGAGCTATCAGACCCGTAGCCCTGAAAATCGTTGGCATAGATGCCCCAGCTCGAAGCATTCCAGTAGGATACGCTCCCTCTGTTCTGACTTTCAACGTGGGCAATGGCCGCATTGACCGCATTCATATCCAACGCCTGACTGGTCAATTCCCCGCGAATCGTGAGCGAGTCCTGTGCATCAAAGAAATGGAAGGTATCAAAGCTCGCCGCGTTACTGATCGACAGCTTGGCACTGGCGCTGAGCGTTTCGGTACCCTGGAAAAACTTCCCGGCGATACTCAGCAATTTCAAACTCATCGGAGCTTCCACGATGTTATCCAGCTTGACCAGCTCGACTTCCGCCGTGCCATTAAACCCGGCAGAACCGTTCACCACATCCAGATTTCCCTTGAGCAAGACACTCTGTATATGGCGCTCTTTGCCGTCATTATCCGCATTGTCTTTCAGATCAACAGTCACCTCCTGATCTTGTGTGAGTGCAATGTCCATCTGATTCAGCGTTAACGTCGTCATGCCGGCAATCACTTTGCCGGTCAAGGTCGCCGTCACATTCTGGGCGCTAATCGCTTCCAGCATGCCGGCATTAACCGTCAGATTCTGACTGGTAAGATTCGTCGCCAGTTTAAGATTTTCTATCGTAACGGTTTTTGCACCGGCCAGTGTGCCGTTAATCGTGAGAGATAAGCCGTTTGTCGTGGAAAAAACCACGCTGACCGTACCTATCACATTGTTTTCTTTGTCTTTTATTTCAACCGTGTACGTCTGAGGATTAGCTAATTCTTTTTCCAGGGTGGTTTGTGCGGAAATACTATCCATCGTTTGCGAAACCACTTCACCCAGCAACTGAGACGCCACAATCGAATCCTGATCAAACGCGTCATTCACCATCTGAGCCTGTGATTCGAAGCCGGTTGCAGCCGCACTGCCATTTTTATCCAGCTCCATGCCCTGGGTAATGACCGTTCGCGCATTAGTGATCAACGCTTTCGCCGCCGCGATGGCACCCGCCTGATCGGTAATGGGTGTCACTGGCTCGGGATTGAAGCCGCCGTTGACAATTTGCCCTTGCGTTTGGGCAATCTGGGTATTAATCGTTACGACCGCGTCTTTCAACGTCTGACTAGTCACCAGTTCCGCTATTTTAGCGGTACTTTTTTCAACCGCATCCACAATCTGCTGAATCGTCACGGCATCATCGGCTTTAAATTCGCCGTCTTCGAAAGACTGGGCCAGCTTTTGCAAACCGGCTTCAATACCATTTGCAATCAAAGCGGAGGCCACACCGGCGTTATAAAGCGCGTACGCCGTCGCCGCTTTCCCCTTTGCATCAATACTTGAGGCTGCTGTCACATCGGATACTTCGGTATTGATAATATCGAAGCCCACCAGTGTGCTGACTTCACTATTCGCCGCCGCCACACTGGCCTTGGAAAGGTTGCCCACGGCAATAGCGCGGGCTGCCGCCATGTGCGTCAAGGGCGTTACCGGAATTTTGACCGTGGTGCCTTCAGGTTGTACGACCGCATTCAACTTAAAGGTATTTTGCAATGTGATCTCCTGCCCGAACCCTGTGCCACCACAGCCATCCGCCACATCACACTTCATTTTGGTATTCGCACCCGCAGTAATTTCGAGCTTTACGATCCCTCCGCTATAGGCAGAACTCAGGGTCAGATTGTAGGCGCCGCTGGCATCCGTGGTGGTTGTCCCAACCGTTCCTTTTACCGACCCGTCTGCATTCAATTCATAAGCCGTCACTATCCCGTTGCTGACAATCCCTTTGCTCACCACACCCGACATCTGATAACTGGTGGTAGGTGCCGCTGGCCCGGCATCATTGCTGCTTTTGTGCGAACAAGCCGCCAGCAAGGTCATGGACGAAGCCACGGCAATCGCTAGTAAGTTCTTCTTGGATATCATCATATGCTCCTTTCTGCCATGTCGGCAGTTTTCCATTGTTTTTACTAGGGAGGTGCCTTCCGCAGTTGAAGGGGAAAACGCCGTTAACTGAAATATATGCCACAAATAATAGACAACACTTCCACGATGTCCTGTCATTCGCCTCCAGCCATTTGTAACGTTTTGTAAATCTGCGGATATCCGGCATGCCATCTTTCGTCACAATTCATCGCTACTCCATCTTAATCCCGCCACGGCCCTTCCACTTTTTCCGCGTTAAATACACATCAAGGACGGACGAAACTTCAACGCTCCTGACACTCTTTTGCCCAGCACGATCCTTCAAGGAGAGCTTTCATGAAAACATCAACACTTCACCATACCAAGCGCACTTCAACCCAACTGACACCTGCACGTCTGGTTCTGGCGGCCCTGCCACTGGCACTACTGGCCGCCTGTGCCCATGAATCCTTACCCGCAGACTCGCTTCAAAGTAACGCAACTGTCACACAGCAATGGGATGCTACGCCGCCCGACACACATACGGTCACGGCAAGCCCTGCCCGTGGTGAGCCAACAGAGCTTACCGCCGACGTGGCAGACGCAGACTATGATGCACAACAGCAAACCGTATCCGATGTCACCCATGACCCCGTTACGGATACCAACGCAATCGACAATAAGGAAGACGCTATGACCGTATTGGTAATCGAAAGCCCTGAACAACTCGCCAAGCTCGCCGAGCAACAAGCCGCCGCCAACCTGCTTACGGTCGCAAACGCTACAATGGCAGCAGAAGATGCGATACCACGTCCGACTCAGCGCATTTTCCATTTCGGATTCAATAAAGCGCAGCTGCCTGAGGAAGACGCCCGCATCATCGAACAGCATGCGTCTTACCTAAAGGAAAATCCGGATCTGAAAATTCGCGTTAACGGACATACTGACGCGCAAGGTAACGATAACTACAATCAAAGCCTGTCTGAAAAACGTGCGGCCAAAGTCGCCGAACAACTGCAAAAAATGGGCATTGAGAAAAGCCGGATAGAAATTGTTGGCTGGGGTAGTCACGCTCCGATGATTAACCCTACCTCTCAAAAGGAAAACCGTCGTATTGAACTGGAGTATGTCGAGTCACAGTTTGCATCGAACCATTAAACGCAAGCCTTGAATGTCCCCATCGCGCCGGAAGCGCCCGCTTCCGGCTATAGTAGCTCGACCCATCGGGACGAGGCCGATAGCCGAGCGATCGAGATACCCCTTGTAGGCGGGGCATCCTCGCCACGCAGGTCGAAGTCGGTTAATTCGATACCGCTCCCCCCGAGCGCCCCGAGGACGGGCCGCCTACCGTCCTGCCGTTGTCGGTGGGGCTGTTAACGTATTACCGGACAAAACCTCAACACGCCCTAGCAAATTCTGGGTAACGGGTCACCGCTTAGCCAGTCTACGCGCCGAAGTCCACCTAACGTTGTTCGCATACTCACCTGTCCGGGATAATCCGCACTCACTTCGCCAATGAGTGCGGCCTGCTCACCCTGGGGATGCGACCTCATCGTGGCGAGTAAATACGCGGTCTGCTCTGGCGGACAAAATGCCAGCAATTTCCCTTCGTTCGCGACAAAAAGTGGATCCAGCCCAAACAGATCGCAAGCCCCCTGCACGGCGGGGTTAACGGGGATAGCTTTTTCCTCCAGACGGATGCCTAACTGTGTCTGGCTGGCAATTTCGTTCAGCACTGCCGCAACACCACCACGCGTCGGATCTCTCATACAATGGATATCGGGGACGGCGACGATCATGGCTTCGATCAATCCATGTAACGATTGCGTATCCGACATCAAGTCACTATCAAACTGCAAGCCTTCCCTAAGCGACATAACCGCCATACCATGATCGCCCAGCGTACCGCTGAGCAGAATCTGATCGCCCGGTCGTATTTGTGTTACACCGCGCGACTGATCATCCAACATTTCACCCACACAGGTTGTCGTAATAAACACGCCATCGGCTTTACCCCGCTCAACCACTTTGGTATCTCCCGTTACAATGGAGACACCGGCCTCCTGCGCCGCGCGGGCCATGGACGCCGCGATTCGTTTCAAATCTGCCAGCGGAAAGCCCTCTTCCAGAATAAAGGCCGCCGTCAGATAGCGTGGACGAGCGCCGGCCAACGCCAGATCATTCAGACTGCCATGTACCGCCAGCGAACCGATGTCTCCACCGGGAAAAAAGAGAGGGGAAATCACATGGCTATCGGTAGCCACCACTAACTTTTGACAAGGTGCAGGCAAAACCGCCTGATCATTACGCGCGCTCAGCACCGCATTGTCAAAGGCAGGAAGAAATAACGCATCAATCAATTGCGTCATCGCCCGCCCCCCGCCACCATGGGCCATTTCTACCTTGCCATGCGTCCAATCCAGACTCATATAATTTTCTCCTTACGTTTCAGAGCGATACCGATAGTGTGCCGCACAAGCGCCTTCTGAAGACACCATGCAGGCCCCCATCGGATGATCCGGCGTACAGGGAGCCCCGAAGAGTTTGCAATCTTTTGGCGATTTCATACCGCGCAACACATCCGGACAATCACAGGCCGGATTTTCTTTGCCTCGGGGGATCGTTGTTTTAAATCGCTTTTCCGCATCCCAAGGGGAAAAAATGTCACGAATCTTAAGTGCGCTGTCGGCCAGCCCTCCCAAACCTCGCCATTCAAACTGCGACCGAATCTCGAATACCTCGTTAACCACCTGCTGTGCTTTCGGGTTACCGTTCGGACGAACCGCCCGGGTATATTGATTTTCAACTTCGGCGCGCCCCTCATTCACCTGAATAATCAGCTGAAGCAAGGCCTGTAACACATCCAACGGCTCGAATCCGGCGACAACAATAGGTAAATGCCATCGCTGTGCAATAGGCACATAAGGTGCAGTGCCCACGACCGTACTGACATGGGCGGGCCCGACCAATCCATCCAGACCCGGCTCAGCTGCCGGAATGCCTGACAAAATTGCTTCCATGGCAGGGGGGGTCAGCACGTGATTACAAAATACACTGAAATTGGTTAACCCCAGCGCTCGGGCCTGTTGCAGTGCCAGCGCCGTCGGAGGCGTGGTCGTCTCAAAACCGATCGCAAAAAAAATGACGTCCCGATCCGGAAATTGTTGCGCCAGGGCAACTGCATCGCTCACGGCATACACCATCCGCACATCAGCCCCTTCGGCACGGGCTTTAAGTAAACTGACCCCACGGGCACCCGGCACACGCAACATGTCGCCGTAACTGCAAAGAATAACGCCGGGTAACCGTGCTAACGCAATCGCCTGATCGACCCGGGCCATGGGCAAAACACAGACCGGGCAGCCCGGGCCATGTATCATCGACACATTCGCGGGCAATAAATCGGGAATCCCATAGCGAAACAATGCATGGGTATGGCCGCCACAAAACTCCATAAAACGATAACTCTTTTCCGGCCTGACGGCTTGTTGAATACGATGTAACAACTTCTGCCCTAATGCACCATCACGAAACTCATCGAGATAATTCATGGTTGACCTTCAAACAAAGCCAGGGTTCGTTTTGCTTCCTCTTCATCAAGCTTTTGCAAGGCATACCCCACATGCAATATGACATAATCTCCTACCGCAATATCGTCGACCAAAGCCACGCAGATTTCTCGCCGAATCCCCTGCAAGGTCACCCGTGCTCGCTGTCCGGGTAACAATGCTTCAATTCTGACCGGTATCGCCAGACACATGTCTAATTCTCCTGTGCTTTTGCAAACCCATGGGCATACCAGAGCTGACCCAGACTCAAACCTGCATCATTCACGGGCACCCGTTGCGGTACAAGTAGCTGCAGACCGATCCGCTTCAAAGCAGCGGCCAATCCGGAACACAATAGCTGATTTTGCATGCATCCACCGGTCGCCACCACGAATCGGGATGAGATCGGCAGACGACCAGCCACCCAAAGCGCCAAGCCTTCTGCCACCCCGTCATGCCAGAAACGGGCCGCATCGGCAGGCTCATTTATTTCCAACACGGCAGAGAGCAGCGGGTATAAATCCAGCGTTGCTGCTTCACCCTCAAGCATACGCCTTACCAGTGCCGGTGTAATGGAGTGCGATCTACCCTGTCTGGCCAGAGCTTCTAACTCCATGGCCGCCTGCCCTTCATAACTGCAAGACTCCATGCCTAAAATCAAGGCGGCGGCGGCATCAAACCAGCGCCCTAAACTGCTGGTATGGCGAGGCGAAGACTGCGACATCCAGGACAACAAGGCCGCTGCTTTTTTACCAAATCGCCGAACGATTGCTTCTGTCTGGCCGGTTTGGTACAGGAATGCCACAGCGTATCGCCAGGGTTCCCTGGCGGCTTTGTCTCCACCGAGTGACGCAAGGCCGCGTATACTCCCGGTATGGCTTATCTCGCGATCAGCGATCTGGTAGCGTTCGCCCCCCCATGCCTGTCCGTCATCCCCCAGACCGAAACCATCCAAAACCAGCCCCACACCCGGTGAGGCCTGATGAAATTCAACCAGTGCCGCCGCTAAATGTGCTCGATGATGGGACACCCTGATGAGAGGGACATACCAGCGTGCCGCAAGCTGCTCGGCAAGCTGCGAGCTGAAAAAGTCCGGATGCCGATCACAGACAATCTTTGTCGGGGTATCAAAATTTCGCGACCAGTTTTCGATCCATTGCACCAATTGCTCCGTGGTCTCCGGATGCCCGAGATCCCCCACATGAGGAGAGATCCAGGCATCATCGCCCTGCCCCCAACAAAAGGTATTTTTCTGCCATCCACCTAAAGCCAAGGTGCAGGGAACCGCTTCCGGTAATCGAACACGGTCAGGCGATGCCCCTCGGCCCAAACGCAACGGTCGATAACCCGGGAATCTGAACGACTCATTTAAAATACAATCGTCTACTATTAAATTCTTTTTTAATTCATAAGTTAGACGACTGTCTTTTAATCCAAAATTATTTTCATAAATTAAAAGACGATCGTATTTTAAAGAACCTGACTCCTGGATTGCATCAAACACACTATCATCCAGACGATGCACAATCGGTCGCGAATGCCATATGACGAGGTCGGCCAAGGTATCCAACGCAACGATGGCCTGCTCATTGTCCGTTTGCAGCGGCGCACCCGACGTATTGCCACTGGTCAAAACCCAAATGGGCAATGACTCAGTTCGCTCTGTATTTTCCTGCCGCCGCCAAGCATCCATCAACAAGTAATGCCAGGCGGCATGTGGCAACATGATGCCAAGCTTATCCAGACCCGATACCACCTGTGGCAAGCGCATTTTTCCTTGCCTCGTAAGCGGAAGCAGAACAATCGGTGCCGAGTCAGAACTTAACAAAACCTTATCCGACTCCCGCAGATGTACCCACGCGCTGGCGGCTTCAAGAGAGGGCACCATCACGGCAAAGGGCTGTGCCGGGCGATGCTTGCGTGATCGTAACGTCGCTACCGCCTTCGGATTGAGCGCATCACAAATCAAATGAAAGCCCCCCAAACCTTTGAGGGCCACGATGCCACCGTTACCAAGACAATTGACCGCATCTAGCCAAAGCGGCTCATCCGTAACGGCTGTCGGCGTCTCCCCTGCAAAAAAGGCCGGGCCACACTGACGACAGGTATTGAGTTGCGAATGAAAGCGCCGATCGTCCGGGTTCTCGTACTCCGACTGGCATTGTGCACACATGGGAAAACTCACCATGCTGGTATTCGCCCGATCGAAAGGAAGTTGTCGCGTCAGACTATAGCGTGGCCCGCACTGTGCGCAGGCAATAAAAGGGTAGCGGTAACGGCGGTTCGCAGGATCAAACAATTCTTTAAGGCAGCACTGACAAAGTGCCCGATCTTTCGGCCAATTGGGGCTGAACGGTGCCTCCTCTGACGTTCTGAGCGAAAATCCATCCATCGGCGCAACGCCTTCCATCGGTGTCACCACACAGTTAACTACCTCGGCTCCTGCGGGCCAGAGACGGTCGATACCGGAGGCAAACCGAAGGTGTTGATCTTCCCGCCCTTGTAATAGAAGCTCAACCTCGTCACCGCGATTGCCAACCCAACCCGACAGCCCGCAGGCTAATGCGCGGTTATACAAAAACGGCCGCATTCCCACGCCCTGAACCTGTCCCTGTAAGCGCCATAACGCCGTACACAAAGCACCTGTCTCGGACGCCGACGCGCTGCTCATTTGCTGGTTCGCAAGGCCGTCAACTGCTGATCCAGCCATATCTGCCAGTGCAACATGCCCTCTCCGCTTTGAGACGAGAGACCTAACCAGTTCAGTTCCGGATTGATCTGTCGCGCGTAGGCCACGCATTGCTCCTGCGAAAACTCAACATACGGCAGCAAATCCAGTTTGGTAATGACCAGCAAATCTGCCGTAGCAAACATATCGGGATATTTAAGCGGCTTATCATCCCCTTCCGTCACGGAAACCAGCACAATACGGTACTGCTCACCTAAATCGAACCCTGCCGGACAAACGAGATTACCGACATTTTCAATAAACAGGAGGTCCAGATCCATCAATGGCAACTGCAATAACGCCTGCCCGACCCCCTGTGCCTCCAGGTGGCAGCTTTTACCTGTATTAATTTGCACAGCCAAAGCCCCTGCGGCTTCAATGCGCTGGGCATCACGCCGTGTTTGCTGATCACCTTCAACCACGCCAATACGCATTTCCGGCGACAACTCTCGGATTGTCTGAGCTAACAGCGCCGTTTTACCTGCCCCCGGACTGGACATGACATTAAGTGCCAAGACCTTGTGATGCAAAAAACGATCACGGTTTTGTTCCGCATAGCGATCATTCTTTGCCAGTAAATCACGTTCCAGCCGTATCATTCGTCCCGCTATCCCGTCGCCATCAGTGTGCGAGGGCGACAGTCCACAACCGCAGGTGGTACACATGGTCAAACAACCTCAATATATTTAATGCTCATGTCTTCTCCTTCGACAACCCGTATTCCATAGGCCCCGCAAGCAGGGCAGGCATCATAGCGCGAGTGCATCACTACAGACTCACCGCAACACCTGCACTCGCCCATCGCCTGACGGAAGGTCAAATCAAGAACTGCGCCTTCCGCTACCGAACCCTGTGCCGCAATCTCAAAGCAAAATCGCATCGCATCAGGGGCCACGTGGGAAAACTCGCCAATCTCCAGTACCACTTTTCGTACTTGCCGGTAGGCTTGTTTCGACGCCTCTTCGGTCAGTATTTCAATCAGTCCCTCAGCCAAAGATAGCTCATGCATGTCAACTTTCCCTCTTGATCCGGGTACTGATACTGCAAAGAATGGTCATAATTCGCTCAACCTACTGGCATATAGCGATTTTTTTACTTTTTATCAGCGCTTTGAGTGGCATTTTGCCTATGCCTGTTCTAAACCATAAGGAAAAACAATAACACTAAAATTCAGAGACGTTACACTCCTATCAACAAAGGATTGCCGGACCCTTGTATGAAAAAGGTAGCCCCCCCCGAGTTTGAATTGACCCATACGGGCCTTTACCACCTGGAACAGCTCGAAGAAACCATTAATGATCGCTATCAACAATCCTTTGATATTGATGACGATGACTCGCTACGCGCATTAATCAAATTTGCGTCCCGATTACAGGACACCGACGTACAAAGAGAGTTTTTACTATTCTTCCTGAATTGTGGCCCCGACTTTCAGGCCTTTTTACGCAGTGGCGATGTAGTAGACGAGAATAATTACATTAAACGAACAAATTAATCATCTCACCCCGCTTTCCACGAAAATCCAAGACTTAGCGTTGCCCGCTCCTGCCAAAAATCGGTACAAAATAGCAATTGGCAAATGCCTGATCATTTGTCAATTCTTACTTTTTTATTTCTGGACACTATAATTCCCTCTTTACTATGATTTCTCTGGAGTCCTTGATTCGAGGACTCCGGTGTTTCAACCATCAACCCTAGCTTTCAGGTAGTCGCGTGATTGTCTTTACTATTACCAATTCTGTGACAGGTAAAGTTTACGTAGCATCAACCCGCCATGCCCCCGAAGAACGTTGGGCGCAATTGTTGACGCAAGCCGAAGAAGGTGCGGAAGGCAACCTCTTCGATGAAATACGCAGCCATGGCGAAACGGCGTTTAGTGTCGAGGAATGGGGGTTTGGAGAAGATCCCTCAGAAATTCGTCAACTGATGCGAGAAGCGCAGGAAGACCTGGGCGCAGAACCCCTGAACACAGGGAAAACCGAACTCGCCACGGTATCAAAACGCAAAAAGCTGTCAGACCGGGAAGCCGCAAAGCTACTTGAAGACCTGGAGCGTACCACTTACCAGCCGCAGGACATGCGTAATGGCAAGGGCGATGCCGATGCCGATTTTGCTGGCTCAAAAGTTCAGAAGCTTCAGTCCGAGACGAACAAGTCCAAAGCCTCTGCAGACAAAGAGCCCCTCATGCTCGCGGCCGGTCGGGTTGCCTCCCGGGCGCATGAGCAGCGCATTCGTGACGCGATTGAAGCCGAGCGACTACGTCGAGAAGAAGAAAAGCGGGCACAGATCCGGCGTGAATCCAGTGATATCAACCGGGTGATTGCCAATATCGAATTGCGCCGTCAGGCACAACGAGGTAATGCCGCACTGGCTCGCAAAGCCAAAACAGCCAAAGCAAAGGCCAAAGCTTCCGCCGATGTCAATGCGGCCACAAAGGAAACCGCCAGGCTGTCGCCAGGTGTGGAAACCATCGTGAGCAAAGCCAGCCCGGTCAAGGCTCCGCTGAGTTCAGCCGCTACACTGACGGTAAAACGCAAGCCGGAAGAGCGTGTTCTGATTGGCGGAACCAAGGTAACAGTCAAAGCCGGAGCAAAAGCGACCGTACCCGTTGTGCCCACAGCAGAAAGTCTGCCACAGGGACGCGTCAGCTCCAGCGCGAAAGAAAAGCAAATTCGCGCGGCAATTGAAGAAGAGCGCGCGTTGCGTCTGGCGGAAAAGCAAATTCAGGCAGCCAAAGAAGCCAGTGAAATGGCCGCGATCATGGCGCGTATTGATGCGCGAGCCAAAACGACCGGTAAAACACGCAAAGCACGTTAATTCGTCCTTCGGTGCGGAGTTATTCCGTTGACGCACCTCGCCCCTGTTCTTCTCAACGCATCTGACGATGAGAAGAACAGGTTTTCAACTAAAATGTTGTCTCGCTTTAACGCTTCCATCCTCTAATTTCGGACTATCCGACGCACGCACGGCGGTGACAACATAGCGCAATGGCCCTCCCGCACTCAGTGCATCAAAGGGATAGCAGGTCACCAGAAGCAACTCATCCCGATCCCCCGTTGACGAAAGATCAATCAACTGCTTGCGAGTATCCACCACTTGCGTTGAACTGATGACATAATCCCACCAACGACCTTTGGCGTCCTGCATCGACACCTTATCACCCAGTGTCACATGCTTTAATGCCGCAAAATGCGTATCGCGATGGCCCGCAATCACCGTCATGCCGGACTCACCCGGTGAATCCGAGGCTTGTAACCAGCCAGGACCAAAAGCCAATGTCGGCCCGCTTACACCGTCCAGTACCACCACGTCCAATTCGTTAGCCTGCTCCGGGCTACCCAATCTTAACCTCGCCACAGGCCAGGTATCTGACCATGGCCAGGGCTTTTGAGCTTGTCCACTTGCCACCGTGTTTTGCCACGCATCTTCCAGCAACACTTGGGCAAGCGCCCCTTTGAGCTGCATGTAGCCACCACGCCCAAGCAGTCCCAACGCAACCAGCAACAACGTAAGCCATAATAAAGAAGGGACGCGACGCTTATTATTAGTACGCATAGTCGACATCATATAACCTCCCGAGCGCGCTCCATGCCACTCATCCGAAACAGAATCAAACATCCCAGCAGCATAGCGCCTAACCACAGATAGAGACGTGACGAGGTCGCGGTTTGCGGAAACTGGGCCAGATTCGCCACTTGACCCGCAGGAATCAGCTGCGGCACCACCGCTTGCAGCTCTGACACGCCTTCCGGCCTCACGGGCGCTTTATCTACTGCCACAAAACTGGTGTAAGGACTCATCAGTGAAAATTCAACGGCCACGGCAATAACCTCGGCTTTAATCTTTTCCTGATTTCCGCCGACCACCCGCGCATTCAACAAGCTTTCTATTTTCTGACGCGCCCAGAACCGAGCCACGCCCACAGACTCTCGCGCCACATCCAATCGTACAGAGCGCTGCCAAAGTGCACGTTCATCACGCACAGATCCCACCTGCAAGGCCGACAATGTCAATTGATCCGGCAAGTTTTCTGCACGCATGACAAGCACCATCGGATCGCCTTGATAAACATCCGGCACTCGGGGCGGATAGGCTTCGGGGGACGCCGAAGCATCCGCGTCAAAAGAGAGTTGCAGATCGCTGAGCACTGGCGAGGCCATTCGCGCCAACAAGGCAGACACTTGCGTCTGCACCGATTCGGCATTCGCCGCAAAGGCAAACCGGCCACGACCAAACTCCGCCGCTTTACGCATAAAATAGGCGTTTGGGGCCGAACCAATGCCCAGCGTAAAGAGACGGGCCTCACCCAACTGTCGCACGATCTGACTAAACAGCGCCTCTTCATTCCCTACACTACCATCGGTAATAAACAAAACCTGACGCAAATAGCCTGGCTCGACATGAGCCGACAATGCAGCATCCAGTGCCGCCGCCATTTCAGTTCCCCCGTCTGCGACTAGCCGACGGATATAGGTTTCAGCGTGCTGCAAGTTAGACGCGTTAGCGATTACCGGCTGGGCAAACAATTGAGAGGTTCGGGAATTAAACTGAATCACATTAAACCGGTCTCTGGCAGTTAACCCGCGCACACCTTGCAGCAGAGCGTTACGGGCCTGAACAATCGACGTGCCTTCCATTGATCCGGAAGTATCAATGACAAAAATCATCTCCCGTGGCAACGTTGCCGACTCGGGCAACCCCTTTGGAGGCATCAGCATCACCAGCGCATAATCCTCATTCCCCACGCGCTCTTTGAATACGGCGGCTTGCGGTGACTGCCCGGTCTCGGGCTGCCAACGCAACACGAAATCCCGATCCATAGGAACACGATCGCCTTCAACATCCGGGCGAATATCATACAGATGGCCCTGATTTGATACGTGAAGCGTATGACTTTCGCTTTGCCATGACGCCAAAGGCAAACCGGCATCAATCTGCACGTTAAGCTTCATATAGTGGCTGGCAGTCTGGCCATCCGGCTCCACCATACCCTGTGGGGTCATCAGGGGCGGTGTAATACGCGCGGCATCAGGAACCTGATCGGTACCGACCGCCCATCCGCTACCCGCTTCTGCCACCAACGGTTCCGTGGTGGGCGACAATAAAAGATCGCGCACGTCACTGGCATTCGGCAAGGGAGCTTCCGCCATGTTCAGCGGATGGCCCGGAATATAGCGGGGCGTTGAGGTCATGGGAATACGCAATTCAAATCCTTCAGAACGGTATTCCAGCCGCTGTTGATAGCGGAGCTCGACCACGATTTCCTCGTGGGGCGGGATATTCGCCACACTGTTGGTAAACAAATTAGGTCGCTCCTGCTCTACCAGTGCCGCATGCTTTCCTTGCTGTTTGGCGCGCTGGTACGTTGCTTTAGCCGTCTGCTTTTCCTGTACTTCTCCTACAATTTCACGCTCCCCTACCCGAATATGCATCGCATAAACGGCTGCATTCTCCGGCAGAGGAAACACATAGACGGCCTCCCGCCAGGCATCCGTATCATTGCGAAAGCGTTGTACCAACCGGGTATCTGCCAACAGGCCGCTTACCCGCGCCTCGGTTTCGGCCGTTAAAGCCAGTGCCGGAACGTAGGCTTGCGTGTCTTGTTCAATCATGAACAATTCACCCGCACCGATATCGTCAGGCAATCCCGAAGCAAGCGCCTGACTACACCAAACCAGCAGAAGTGCGATCAACATCAGGCCATCCTGCCTGACACGCCTTGTACGCATAAAACCGGGAATGAGCCCTTTCATCGTTGCGTTACTCCTAAACCGTCAAAATGAAACCGTGTCCCCGAATACCGGGTTGTCAGGAGTATTAAACGGAACAATTCAGGCTTTCAGACAACGTAAATCTGCTATTTTGTGGCGTAAATATGATGAATTGTGGCAATTCAATTGGCGGCCTGTGCTATTTTTCCGCTTCGTGGTTAAATGATTGCACGCATTAAATATCTTCAACCCGGGATTAAAAGCCTCGTCAGCCATATTCGAGATAAATACCGTATGAAACGCGCCATTGCCATCGTCGAAGATGAGCCCGCCATTCGGGCGAACTATTGTGAAGCCCTCACCCGTTATGGATTCGATGTCACCGGCTATGCCGATCGGCCAAGCGCCAGCATTGGCTTTGCGAACACACTTCCCGACATGGTAATTATTGATGTAGGTTTGGCGGACGAAGCCGAAGGGGGTTTTGAGTTGTGCCGCAGTTTGCGCCAGCAATCCGCAACACTGCCCATTATTTTTCTCACTGCACGCGACAACGAAGTCGATGAAATTTCAGCACTGCGCCTTGGGGCGGATGATTACCTCACCAAAAGCTGCAGCCTGCAACAACTGCTGGCACGCATCAATGCGCTGTTCCGGCGTATGGAAACGGTACGCCAGAGCTCGACTGCGCAGCCCGGTACAGATGAATGTCTCAAACGAGGCCGTCTGAATTTAAATCTCGACCGTTTAAGTGCCCATTGGAATGAACATTTGCTGGATCTCACCGTCACGGAGTTCTGGATTCTTCATGCACTGGTCAAGCACCCGGGGCATGTTAAAAACCGCACTCAGCTCATGGACGCGGCCAATACCGTTTTAGATGACAATACGATTACGTCCCATATCAAACGCATCCGCCGAAAATTTCAGGAACTGGATGATGCATTTGATGCCATACAAACCGCCTATGGTATGGGGTATCGCTGGAGCGCCAAAGAGAGCTGAAGCTGAACAACGGCGACCCGCAAAGGGTTCGCCACAGGATCAGTATTGATAGTCTACCTTATCGACTCACACTAACAGACCCGGAATGCCGTGAAACTTCGCTTACAACTTTTACTCGTTAGCCTTTTTACATTGGCCATACCTTGGGCTGGCTATCAGTTTATTGGTGAGCTGGAACAAACGCTGCGCCAGAATCAACAGCGCAATTTACTGGATTATGTGCAGTTGGTCGCCGCGCAACCGGCACTACATCAATCCTTTTCGTCCCCACTCAACTCCCACCCCTATCGCCCGGTCTACGCCTTCAATTTACCATCGACGATGATTCTCGATGGCTATGACGACGACTGGCAAGCCGCTGGCGGACAGCCGATTCCCAGTGGGCGCAGCAGTGAAAAAATCGCTACGATTCACTACCGTGCCGGAATCCAGCAATCACGTTTATTTCTATTTCTTTATCTACCAGAAACCACCTTTAAGTACCGGCAATGGATGCAACCGTTAAATAAAAAATCGGACGGATTACGAATTCGCAGTTTTAACGACCAGGGGGAAGCGACCGATTTTCTCTTGAGCCCGATGGCACCGGGTGCGCTGGCTATTAAAGACACCTCGCTGTCGGCCTCCCTGCTTGATCTGAAAGGTTTCTGGCAAGACACCGGCAATGGCTATCAGGTTGAGATGAGTCTTCCCTTGCACGTCGTCAATGGAGGCCTTGGCTTTAGTCTCATTCAGGGTCAGGAATGGGCCGGAAATGTCTCACCAGAAGAAAAAAACATCCTGCCATCACTGGTTTATCGACAATCCGGACGAGAACAAGCGATGCGCTCGCTTACCCCGGCCAATACCCGACTCACCTGGATTCATCATGACCACTGGATTCTCGCCCAAACCGGCGAAACACGCCCTGACAATGAAACCCTCTGGCAGGAAGATTCACCTTATAGTCTTGCCAGAAGCCTATTGCTCGGTATATTCCGCTGGGTTGTCGGTCGCGACCAGCCACTTTTTAATGAGCAAAGCGAACCGGGACAGCGCAATAACCCCGTCATAGCTCATGCCCTGCAAGTCGGACGATACAGTGGCTGGTTTCAACATGAGCAGGAGGGCCATGCCATATTGGCTGCCGCGATCACTTTGCCCTCGCCCGATGGCGAGGCCTCAGTATTGCTTGCAGAGCAAACCACCGATGAGATTGCCTCATTATCGGATCAAGCGATGGTGCGTTTGATTTCCCTCAGCTTCGGTCTGGTTTTGCTGATTATCGGCGTACTCCTCGGTTTTGCAGCATTGCTGTCATGGCGCATTCGTCATTTACGCAATCAAATACATCAGGCAATGGATCGGGACGGCCGCTTACAAGCCCGATTTACGCCTTCCCGCAGCCAAGACGAACTGGGTGAGCTTTCACGAGGGTTTGCCCACTTACTTCAGGAAATCAGTGCTTATACCGAATACCTTGAGAATTTTGCACGGCGCTTATCCCATGAAATGAAAACGCCTTTGGCGATTGTACGCTCTTCGCTCGAGAATCTGGCGCTTTCACCACAAACCAATTCGAATCAGACCTATCTGGATCGCGCCAATGAAGGCACCTTTCGACTAGGGCAAATCCTGCATGCCATGTCAGAAGCGACCCGGCTCGAAAAGGCGATTTTGCAATCCAGTCTCGAATATTTTGACTTGCGCCAGCTGGTGAGCGAACTGGCCGATGCCTACCAAAGCCTGGACGCCCGTCCACACTGGGATATCTGCCTGGACAAGGCCCCTATGCCCATGACGGGAGCCCCGGAGCTCATTGCCCAGCTGCTCGACAAGCTCGTGGATAATGCGCGTGACTTTACCCCGGAAGGAAAGCAAATCCGACTGTCACTACAGCGCACAGCCAGCCATTATGTACTGGAAATTCAGAATGAAGGCCCCCTGCTTCCCGAGTACCCGGCACAAAATATTTTTGCTTCATTCGTATCGCTACGTACGCAGCAAAACAGCGGGCATTTGGGTCTGGGTCTGATGATAGCCAAGCTGGTCTGCGACTTTCACGACGGTAACATCAGTGCAGAAAACCTGCCGGATCAATCCGGTGTCTGCTTTCGAGTGAAATTACCTATCGAACGGCCCTAGGAGCTGTTGACGTTTGCCTCTATCAAGCGGTAGGGGGCGTCCTCTCCCCGCCACAGGCTACTCACTGGACAGCTTTTCACTGGACAGCTTGTCACGGGAAAGAGAGTAGCGCGGTTCAGTGGTTATGCCCGCAAAATCCTGCACCACAAGGCGACGGACTGCCACAAGGCGGTGCCGGGGGATTTTTCAGGCTTCCGCTTTTCACCAGATTACCCCCGGTCGCCTGTCGAGATACAGGCACATCAACCGGGGTATCGCCTGGAGAAATTCCGACCCGCTCGCATAACTCTCCCCAGGTATGAATGCTTTCACTCATGCGGTGGCGAACTTCCAGCGTCTGGCCATTCTCTGCACAATAGTAATCGTAGGTCGGCATAACTCACCTCATTTCGACAATGATATTAGCGGCGCTTTGGCGTCCAGGCCCAGATCATTTCCATTACCACCGGTTCTTTACCTTCGGCATCCGTAATTTCAACTTTAACCGATGTCTCGCCTTTTTCTTCGGTTCGCATTTGCGCCACTTGTGCATCAGTCAACACGGCAACTGCCCGCATATCCCCTTTAGCTCTTTTTACGTAGTCGGCTTTGATGGTTTTAATCACAGGAACACAAGAATCAGGAACATTCATGCCCACCAGATAGCCGGTGGCCGACTCGGCAATCAGAATATTGGCGACGGCATGAACCGAACCGATGTGGTTTTGTACCGCCTTTTTGTTCTTAATAGAAATAACGGCACGCTGATTCGTTAGCTCTTCCACGACCACGTTAGATGTACCAGCAAACTTGACCACATTACCAAAGAAGGTACTCAACGCACGCGAACGTAAAAATTCCGGCAACAGGTTGATTTTACTAACGATTGAATAGAGTTTATTTTCTGCCATGATGTCTTCCAAAGGTTATCGGGAGTGGCGGATCAAAAATTTCCGCCAAGCAATTAGGTATTTAATATCGGTCATAACCAATAATCGATGTAAGCTTAACCGATTTTATAAACCAGCAATACCGTCAGCCAGCCGCTCACGCCCTTTCGAACTCTGTCCCGGATTGTATTGATATTTTTTTCCGGTGGGTTGCTATTTTTAGCCACTGTCCCCCTGCAGCGATGCAAGTTATAATCCTGCGCGGATTAACCTAACTCACAAAAACATCACAGGGACTAGCTATGAGCGAATTAAAAGCAAAATTTGAAGCCGCCGTGAATTACGTTCAGAACGCCGAAGGTGACTTTAAACCATCCAACGAATTGAAACTGGAAATGTACGCGCTTTACAAACAAGCCACCGAAGGCGATGTCAGCGGCAAAAAGCCCGGCATGTTTGACTTTGTCGGCCAGGCGAAATACAACGCGTGGGAAGAACTCAAAGGCATCTCTTCAGACGACGCCATGCAACGTTACATCGATAAAATTGAAGGCATGAAAGCCAAGCACGGCTAAGACGCCTCATACGCAGGTAACGCATTCAGATGCGTTACCGACGCCCCCCCGACACACTGCCCGTCTGATTTTTCTGAACTCGAATTAATCTTCTATCTTTGATTCTGTCACGGCCATGTAATAGAATCCGCGGAAAATTATAATAACAACACCAAGGACTCTCATATGGAATATGCAGGAACGCTGGATCAAAGCCAGTCCGGCTTGCTAGGCTCAACAGAAAAAGCCCTGAAAAAAACATCGCTTTCCAATCGTACCAGACAAATGTATCAACACTGGATTACCCAGTACATTTACTTCTACGATTTAAAAAACCCCGCCGATCTCAACGAAGAAAGCGTAAAGCGCTATCTTGGCTATCTGGCACAACGGCTTAAATTATCCCGGGCAAAGCTCAATCAGGCCAAAGAAGCACTGGGCTTTCTATACGAGAAGGTGCTTGGTCAGCCATTGGCCACCTTGACAGCCTGACCGGTTGATGCACAAAGCAAAAAAGCCCTTAATCGGGCTTTTTTTGATGAAAAACGTCGAACCAGAACAATCGCGTGTCAGGAGGGGAAGTAGCGAGGGGCGTCCCCACCCCGATTGCCGAGCCACCTTAGCCGATAGCCGAACCGCCCTAGCGAGCGGTGGTATTGAAGTTAAACTCTTGATAATTCCGGTTTGCCGGTGGTTCAATCACATAGTTCCCGGTAAATGTCTGCCCAGGCACAGAACGCTCGTTCTGGAAAATGATGGTGGCAGGAATTTCGTGACGCCCCAGATCCGTCTGTTTATCCAAAGGCTCAGCAAGGGTACGCTCCTGATAGGCAGGAATACTTTCAGCCGAACTGACCGGACCCGCACTCGTTGCTTCCAGACCCCCTTCAATAACCGCAGCCGCCAGCTCATCCTGATCCGCTGCCTTCAGGCGAATGGTATCAATAGTACTTTTCTCTTTGTGTTTAAAGTGTTCCGGCGAGCCTGCAGTCTCGGCCCATACAGGCGATATCACACCCAGACCGCAACACGAAACCAGCGCAATACATAGAATCTTATTTTTCATGGTTCGACATCCCTTTAAATAACCCACGCTAACATTGAGAGCGCCCGAGGGAAAAGCAGTATGACCCTATCAGCGCTGTCGATCAATTTATGCTACAAATATGGCACATCCGTTCACTAAAAAACGGAACTTGTAGATTATTTTATAGTCAACTGCACCCTGTCAGGAATATTCCGCTCATTTCTGTGAGGTGTATCACTTTTACTCGCACCACTTGCCTTGTCTGGATGCCACGTTAATTGTCTGGATACTACGTTAAAAGAGTTGCTCGGTACTGACTCCGCGAATAAATCCCCCAACGGCAAAGAACACATTGCAAATGCTGGTACGCCGCCTTTTAATAATGGAAAATCTGTTCCCATACACGACAACGGGGCAGACCACACGATCTGCGCATGAAATTTACCGGATTATTTTGTTTAAGTATTGACACAAACCTATGAAAACAAATCTCGTTACTCGCGAAGGCCACGAAAGCTTAAAAGCAGAACTGGATTTTCTCTGGCGAAAAGAACGCCCTGAAGTTACCCAAAAAGTGAATTGGGCTGCCAGTTTGGGCGACCGTTCCGAAAATGCCGACTATCAGTACAATAAAAAGCGCCTTCGTGAAATCGATCGTCGAGTACGTTATTTGCGAAAGCGCCTGGAGGATATTCGGGTCGTAGATTATGACCCTTGCCAGGACGGCAAGGTTTTTTTTGGTGCCTGGGTAAAGCTTGTCGACATCGACGGGAATTCACTGCAATTCAGAATTGTCGGGCCAGATGAAATCTACGGACGAAACGATTACGTATCCATTGATGCCCCAATAGCTCGCGCCAGTTTAAAAAAGGAAGTCGATGACGAAGTCTTTGTAAAAACCCCCGTCAGCGAGAAAACCTGGTTCGTTGAAAAAGTCTGGTATCACACTTCGCCCCCCGGTGAAGGTGTTTGAGGCGCGTGAAAATGCAGTTGCTACCCGTTATCTGCCTGGTTCTGTCAGGTTTGCTGGCCCGGCCTCTTTGGGCAGACCCCGTCCGCATTGCTGTTGCATCAAACTTTACCCTCCCAATGAAGCAACTCGTCGCCGACTATGAAAAGACCACAGGCAATAAGGTATCGATGTCGTTTGGTTCATCCGGAAAGTTTTACGCCCAGATTATGAATGGCGCCCCCTTCCAGGTTTTTTTTTCTGCCGATCAGGCTAAACCCCAAGCCCTTGAACGAGCCAATATGATCGTGCCGAACAGTCGATTTACCTACGCCATCGGCGCACTCGCGCTGTGGTCTGCACAACCCGGTTTTATCGATACCCAGCTTTATACCCTCCGGCAAGGCAACTTCAGAAAAATCGCATTGGCCAACCCCAAACTGGCTCCCTACGGGGCGGCGGCCGCAGAAGTTCTGGCCAAACTCAACCTCGTTGACGCTACCCGAGCCAAATGGGTTCAGGGTGAAAACATTGCTCAAACATACCAGTTTGTCAGTACAGGCAATGCAGAACTGGGGTTTGTCGCATTGTCACAAATAATGTCTCACGGGAACGTGGATCGGGGGTCTTCATGGGTCGTTCCCGCTGAGTTATACCAGCCTATCAAACAGGATGCGGTACTGTTGAACAATGGTGCTCACAGTCCGGGCGCCCAAGCCTTGCTAGCCTTTATTCGAAGCGAACAGGCGCGTAGTGTTATCGAATCCTACGGATATCAAACCCCATGAGTTTTTCTGAGGCTGATCTCGCAGCCCTCTGGTTGACCTTGCGTCTTGCCAGCTCGGTGACCTTCGTCCTTTTGCTGCTGGGCACGCCGATCGCCTGGTGGTTGGCCAGAACAAATTCCTGGTGGAAAGGCCCGGTGGCGTCTGTCGTTGCGCTCCCCCTTGTGTTGCCGCCCACCGTATTGGGCTTTTACCTTCTTATGCTGATGGGCCCTCAGGGTGTTATCGGGCAGTTTACGCAATCACTCGGTCTGGGCACGCTTCCTTTTACCTTCTGGGGCCTGGTGGTCGCGTCGGTACTCTACTCCATGCCTTTTGTCGTTCAGCCCATTCAGAATGCCATTGAAGCACTGGGAAATCGCCCCCTTGAAGTCGCCGCCACCCTTCGCGCGGGTCCTTGGGATCGCTTCTTTTCCATCGTGCTTCCGTTAGCCCGACCGGGATTTATTACGGCTGCCGTACTGGGCTTTGCTCATACGGTGGGTGAATTTGGCGTAGTTCTCATGATCGGAGGCAACATTCCCGGTGAAACCCGCGTTGTCTCGGTTCAGATCTATGATCACGTCGAAGCGTTGGACTATGGACAGGCCCACACACTCTCGTTACTGATGATCGCATTTTCGTTTCTGGTACTGCTCGGGCTGTACGGGCTGCAGCGAAAACAGGCATCGCCAATGGGCAAGGAACACTAAGTGGCTACCACAATCCACCAGAACGCTGTCGAACAAGACACCGCCCCCCAGAAAATTCAGGCAAGGTTTATCCTCAAACGATCGGACACCCCACGCAATACCTTCGAACTGGATGTCAATCTGACGCTTCCTGGCGGTGGTGTTACGGCCCTGTTCGGGGCTTCCGGATCAGGTAAAACAACCTTGCTTCGCTGCATTGCCGGACTGGAAAAACCATCTCAAGGATTCTTGAGCATCAATGGCCAGTCATGGCAGAGCGCGACACATTGTTTGCCTACGCATAGACGACCATTAGGTTACGTTTTTCAGGAAGCCAGTCTGTTTCCACACCTCACCGCCAAAGGAAACCTCGCTTACGCTATCAAACGCACCCATGCCCCTTTACCCGCCGATTTGTACGACAAAGTCGTCTCGGTGATGGGCATAGAAACCATTCTGAACCAGCGCCCCAGCCAGTTATCCGGCGGAGAACGGCAGCGTGTTGCCATCGCCCGCGCCCTGTTGATTCAACCAGGCGTGCTATTAATGGACGAGCCTCTTGCGGCACTGGACACTGCGCGCAAGCAGGAGATTCTGCCGTATCTGGAACAACTGCCGGCATTGTTCGATATTCCGATAATTTATGTCAGTCATTCGCTAGACGAAGTCGCTCGCCTGGCCGATCACATGGTCGTACTGGAGCAAGGCAAAGTGGCCGCACAGGGGTCGCTCACGGAAGTGTTTTCCCGTATCGACTTACCTTCCCGTTTTGGCGATCAGACCGGCGTAGTGCTCAAGGGAATCGTAACCGAGCGAGATGCACACTGGCACTTGAGTCGTCTTTCCTTTGCCAGCGGCGATCTCTGGGTAAGCGACAGCGGTGACGAGGTGGGACAGCCCTTGCGTATTCGCATTTTAGCGCGCGATGTCAGTATCGCCTTGTCACACCATGAGGACAGCAGTATTACCAACCGGATATTGGCCGAAATCACCGAAATAGCACCAGATCTGGATGAGGCCATGGTACTGATACGCTTGAAGGTTGGCACCGACTATCTCATCGCACGTCTGACAAAACGCTCTGTCGCGCACTTGCAATTGGCTATTGGTCAAAAGGTTTGGGCTCAGGTCAAATCCGTTGCGCTGGTCAGATAATCGCTGACCGAACCGTGCGATATTATCCGGCCCAGACCGTTTTGTGCCTGAGTCGGTTCCTAAAAAATCACATAAATTGTGATCCACCCCAGAAAAACCAGATCCAGACCCAAACGCCGCACCCTTACGTCAAAATGGTCAACCGCCAAACAAAGAGGCATACGTACTATGGCGCCAAAAGATAAGCATTTCTCTAAAAACGCATAGAAGACACTAGGCGCTGCACCGCGACGACGGGTTGCGCCATTGACCAGAAATTTAAGGAGTCGCCACGATGACTATTCGATATTCAAAATTAATGAAGTTTTTCCGTATCGCACTCGTCGCGACCACGCTGCTCCCACTATGGGCGCAGGCCTCTCAGGATGGCTTGCGTGAACGTGTTTACGATCAATCTTTGCCCCTGAAAGAACGTATCACGGCCATGCAGGAACTAACCGGTCTGAAACCGGATGCCAAGCGGGTATACCGCATCTGTATCTGGGATATTTTCGGTCGATCCGGGCCCATTTTTTCTGCCGCGCTGCAACAACAACCGAAAATCATGCAGTTCGGTATTAACGTGGAAATGGTTCCTTACACCAGCGAGTCCATCATGGTGGAAGAGTTAAAATCAGGCACCTGTGACGCCGGTCTGATGAGTGGTTTGCGGGCACGTCTGTTCAATAAGTACACCGGCACGCTGGACTCGATTGGCGGCTTCCCAGAAAAGGATCAAATGCGTCTGGCATTCAAATTGATGGCAGATTCGCGAAGCGCCGACCATATGGTCAGTGGTGAGTATGTGGTGATGGGAATCGCCCCTGGCGGCGCGGCCCACGTGTTCGTCAATGACCGTGCGATCAATACGCTGGCGAAAGCCTCCGGTAAACGCGTCGTCGTATTAGACTACGACCCGACGCAGGCTCGCATGATTGCGGGAGTAGGTGCCACCCCGGTGGTAGCGGATATTGTGAATGCTCCCAACATGTTCAATACCGGCGTGGTGGATGTACTGGCCGCCCCATTGGCCGGGTATGAAGTTCTGGAGCTCAACAAGGGACTGTCGCCCAACGGTGGCATCATTGACCTGCCGCTAACCCATATAAGCATGCAGCTCATCGGCCGTAGCCAGGTGATACCCAATGAGCTGGCCCAGTTCGTTCGCGAAGCCTTCTACGAAGGTTTTGACCAGATTATCGAACGCGTAGAGGCGGAAGAGCATCGGGTTCCGGACAAGTGGTGGATCACCGTACCACCGCAAGATCGTGCGGAATATGAAAAGCTGATGCAACAAGCCCGACTGCAATTGCGTGACGAGGGGTACTACAGTGGCGAAATGCTTAGCCTGCAACGAAAAATTCGCTGTCGCACCGACAGTAGCCGTGAAGAATGCACCAACATGGTCGAGTAAATCATGACGGCCCAAACTGACGTTATCTTTGCAAGCCGGACGCTGAAACTCAGTCGCTGGGTTTCCGGTTTGCCCATGCTGCTGATTCTGTTGCTGACCTTACTGGCATCGGTAGGCGAGACCCTACATTCCAGGCTACTGGAATTCGGCGGAGCAACCTGGCCGGAGTATTTTAATCTTCGCATCATCGACCAGATGTCGACGCCCTCCTGCGATGCACAACCTGATATCGAGCGGGCTATTGAACAGGCCATCCAATCGCAACAGAAAGAGAGGGCCAATGACCCCTTTGCGGATGTCTTCGGGGCCAGCATTGATCGCCGGGCCATCCGGACGTCAATCGAGGCACAGATAATCTCCTGTCAGGCGCAATGGCAGAAATGGCAGCAGACTCAATCACAGAATACACCCGCCGTGCAGATGTATGCGGCACTGGAAACCGGCTTATCCCAGGCCGTCGTCATGGTCACAGGCAATCGTCGCGTGCTGCTGGGTCTGATGTTGTTATTCTGCGCGGCGGCGGCCACCATGAAGCGCGAGCACATCGCCTTACGTCCCGTAGTAACAAGGCGTGACGACCGGATCGCCACTGCAGCCCAATTGGTCGCGAATGCTTTATTAACTTTTTCGGCGTTTCTATACCGCCAGCAAGAATTCGCCCAGGCTGCAGCGGGGATGCCATTAGCCCACTTATTTATGCACGATGTATGGGTAACCGGTTTCGGCTTGCTGACACTGATTTCCGCTTGGCAACTGCGCCAATCCCGTACCGACCTGCCAGAAGGTGGTACCTGGGGAAAGGCGTTGCTGAGTATTCCCTTGTATAGCTACATGTGCCTTTCTGCATCGGCCCAGTTTGCCTGGCACGGTTTTAATCATGGTGTTGCCGTCTACCTGAATATGATGTCAGAACTTTCGGCTTTGTTTCTGAGTCTGGGCCTTTATGTGTGGGTAGGCATGCTATTGGCGCGAACTCAACTGCCACAGAAAGTATTCGACCTGATTCGTCCCTGGAAGCTGCCTCCCAAGTGGCTGGGCGTCGTGGTTTTGCTGCTGACCGCGCTACCCACCGCCTACAGCGGTGCTTCCGGAATATTTATACTCGCAGCAGGCACCACACTGTATCGGGAGCTGCGTCGTTCGGGGGCGTCGGAACAAATGGCCTTAGCCACCACGGCCATTTCCGGCTCAATGGGTACCATGCTCCGGCCTTGTCTGCTCGTAGTCATTGTGGCGACCCTCAATAACAGCGTGACCACCGATGAGCTTTTTGCCGCCGGTGCCCGTGTGTTGATATTAACCGTGATGCTGTATGCCCTCTATGTGCTGGCATTGGGAGGTAAATCTACGCTTAAAATTGCCTCCCCCAAGGACGCGCTGCCGGACTCACTCAAGGCACTGGTGCCACTGCTGCCGTATGTTGCCTGCTTTGTGGGGGTGATCTTCATATGGGAGTTCCTGTTGAAGCGCGGATTGGATGAGTTTTCCGCGCCGGCCATCTTGCCCATTATCATGCTGCTGGTCGTCGCCATGGAACGCCTGTTATTAAAGCAGCCAGACCCGGACAGCGCCCATGATGGAGATGCTGCACCAAAAGGATTTGGACAGGCCGTAATGCGTGCCACAGATGACTCCACCGCCCTGATCGGCGCGCTATTAATGCTGATGGCGCTGTCGGTAAGCATGGGAGGACTGATTGAACGCTCGGGATTGCTGGAATTGTTCCCACATGATCTGGGCTCGGTATGGCTGACGTTAGCCTTGTTGATGGGGATGCTGGTGATCATCGGCATGATCATGGACCCCTATGGAGCGGTACTGCTGGTCAATGCGACGCTGGCCCCCATTGCCCTGGACAACGGCGTCAATCCGTTGCATTTCTGGGTGATGACCGTACTTGCGTTCGAGTTGGGCTATCTGACGCCCCCAGTCGCGCTCAACCACCTGCTGACACGACAGGTGGTTGGTATGCCTACTGAATGGGAGAGTCTGCATGGCAGCTTCTGGCAACGTCATTTCCGTTACATTCTACCCATACTGGTCATGGGTACGGCGCTGCTCATTGTCACTTTTGCCCCCGAAGCATCGAATTGGGCAAAGGATTTACTGCTGGGGACACCGCCGACTGAGTGACGCAAAATCGGGTAAAATGGCCCTTGTCACCTTTGGGCGAGTTAGAGGCAAACCTCAACACGCCCTGGTGACAGGCAAAATCCCTCGTGACGACCTTGGGCAGATGGCATCAGAAAAATTCAATGCCATCGTCCTCATCAGAGGCCGATTCCGTTGCTTGCGGCTCAGCCAACAACATCTGGTCATTGAATATTTCCACCGAGATGGAGCATTCACAAACAATGTTGTCTACATCAAAATATAAAGAGTAAAACTCTCCATTACCCAGCGAAGCGTAATCGACATCCGCCCCGTGGAAAAAATTCGGCAACCCAATCATCACCCGGCACTCCCGGTGTAACAAATGGGCTTTTATTAAACCTATCAAACGGTTGGCCAATTCCGATATCCAGTCTTCCAACGTGGCATCATCCACTTGCGTAATATTGTCCTGAACCGGATAGGTCATCGCGAGCAGAGAGAGCGGCATGAGAATGCCAATGTTCAACTCCAGGTCGTCAGAGCCTGCATCAATGAACGCCGCCGGAGCATCTTCCAATTCGTACTCGTCATAAGGGGCATCCACCCGGCTGACCTGGCAATTCATGCCTTCGAATAGCTCTTTGCAGGCTGCTTCAAATAGTTCGTGAATCTGTTCTACAACTTGTGACATTGAAATTTGCCTTGTTAAAAGGCCGCCCGTAACGGCCGGATGACTACAGTGCATTGTATCTTGTCACAGACAGCCGCCAGTGAAAGCCAGCCTGGAGGCGCCCGGTAACATCAAGCATAGCCCATTCCGAAAAAACCATTGAAAAACGTTAAACCTTGGCTCGCTAATCAAGAAAAAAATGGCGATACAATTCGGGAAACGGACAAGTACAGGTGATCGCCAATGATAGCGCTACTCGTGGGCACAGAGCGCAAGTTGCCCTGTTACATAGAAGACGAATACGGCAACCAATGGCGGGATCAAGTTGTCATTGTGATTGAAAGCTAGCGGCGGCAGGTAAAGATTTATAGCGCACAAAAAGAAATCCCCGCTATAGAGCGGGGCAATTTAGCGCTGTTTTGGAGGGAGCATTAATCAAAACAACAAGAGAGCACAATCTGGAAGAGGTAACGACACCCGCTTCCGTTGATGGTTATACTATGCAACCTCACATTGCGACTGCCTTGCCTGTACATTACTGATTGTTTAAATCGCACAATCTTTAAACAAGCGCGTTAGCGTTCAGGTTGTTCTAATTTTCATCAGATTTAGGTTGTATTCACTAGTTTTTCCGGCTATGTTTCGCCTTCGCGTCGGGCTTCTTTTTCTATTTGAATTCCAAACCGCTGACACCACCGGTGGCCCGCCAACATTTTTTGACACATGTAACAAGCGTTCAGAACGCACGAGGACGATATGAAACTGAATAAAAAACTGGGAAAACTGGTTGAAACCGCGATGGGCGGAATTGACACGCTAGGCTTTCAACTGGACAGCATGGGTATCACTAGCCGCGTAAATCGTCATACCTTGATTGCTTTTGTCATGGCCGAACAAAAACGTGCCGAAGGTGAACTGGACAGCTTAAAAGCACGCATCGGTTCAAACAAATTCAAAATCGAGAAAACCATTGCAGGCGTAGAAGCCACTGTTCAAAACACCATCAATACAGTTTTGACACCTGCACGCAACACAGTAAAAACAGTACGTGGATTTATTGGCTAATCACATAAAGCCGACAACTCCAAAAGCCGACGACTAACAGCGTCGGCTTTTTTATTATCAGCCCTTCGAAGGTAAACGCCTGGGTTGCTCTGCTGCAGGCATCCCCTGCTTTCGCGACACAGCAGGTAGATAGAGATTTACGCGCAAACCCGGCTGATTATCGCTAAGTTCGATTCTTCCCTTGTGCATGGCCACTACCGCGCCAACCAGACTTAATCCCAGACCATTACCCGGCAGAGAGCGACTTTTGGCGACCCGATAGAAACGCTGGAAGACTTTTTCCTTATCCTCGTCGGGAATTCCAATCCCCGAATCAGCCACACTCAACATGACAAATTGATCCTGCCGAACTAACGATAAATCAATAATGCCTTCTTCAGGCGTATATTTGATCGCGTTGTCCAGCAGGTTGCTCAATGTTTGAAACAGTAAATCTTTATCGCCACAAACTTGCAGACCATCTTCAACATTCAGATTCAGGCGCTGATGCTTGTCTTCCGCCAATGCTTCATACAGTTCCGCCGCATCATAAACCAACTGAGACAAATCTATCTGCACCGGATTAACGACTTTTCCTCCTGTTTCCAAACGGGCGATTCGCAATAAAGCATTAAATGTGGATAAAAGTTGATCCGCTTCCGCGACGGCATCAGCGACGTTGTCCCGATGTTCAGGCCCGACAGAAATTAACGTGGCTTCGAGTCGATTTCTTAAACGCGTCAAAGGCGTTCGCAAATCATGCGCAATATTGTCAGAGACGTGACGAATGCCTTCCATTAGCTGCACAATTCGATCAAGCATTTGATTGAGGTTGTTTGCTAGCTGATCAAAGTCATCACCGGTTCCCCGAGCGGGAATTCTGAGCGCCAAATTGCCATTCATAATCTTCTGGCTGATCTGGTTAATTACTTCAATCCGACGCGCCGTGCTTCGGCTCATCATAATACCGCCAAATAGCGCCAGCGCGAGCGTGATCCCCATGCCCCAATTGATGGCTCTTTCAATCAACTTCTTAACGGCCATTAGATCATAGACATCTCTACCGACCAATAATTGAAGGCCTCCCGGCACAACAAACACGCGCGCCCGGGCGATGTGAGGATCACCATGCCAGCCCAGCGTGCTGTCTAACGGGAAGTTAAACCACCCGTCAGATGGCTGTACCTCGGTTGGCCATTGCTCCAGATTGCCCGCCAGTTTAATGTAATCCCTCGCGGTGAACAGATAGAGTGATTTCCCATTGGGATCTCTCGCCACCCGCTCACGAATCACGCTGATCAACCCATTAACACCTTGCCTTTGATACTGCTCTGCCAGCCCGACAATTTCAGCCTCAATCGTCTCATCTGTTTGCTCCGCCATATAACCGGCGGTTGCCCAGTAAATGAAACCCAGCAGAATAAATACCGAAATGGCGAACAAGGTCATGTAGACCAGAGCCAACTGGAATGTAGAAGTTCTCAGTAGCGCGGCTGATCTCAAGAATGGGCACTCAACATGTAACCTGCTCCCCGTACGGTTTGCAGCAACGGCCTGTCAAATCCTTTATCAATTTTTGAACGCAACCGGCTGATATGTACATCAATCACATTGGTCTGTGGATCAAAATGGTAGTCCCACACCTGTTCCAACAACATTGTTCTCGTAACAACCTGATCTTCGTGCTTCATCAAATACTCCAGCAACCGAAACTCTCTGGGCTGGAGATCTATTTTCTGCTCGCCTCGCTTAACGTTCCGAGACAGCAGATCCATGACCAGATCATCAACATGCAATACCGTCACTTGTTCGCTCTTTGTGCCACCACGGCGCATCAGCACTTCCATGCGGGCCAATAGTTCGGCAAACGAGAAGGGCTTGGTGAGGTAGTCATCCCCTCCCCCTTTCAGGCCTTCGATCCGGTCATCCACATCGCCCAGCGCACTGAGAATCAACACAGGCGTTTGTTTGCCCGTTGCGCGGATAGCTTTGATTATGCTCAGACCATCCATACCCGGCAACATGCGATCAACAATCATAAATTCATATTCTTCGCTTGCCGCCATCATCAGGCCTTCTTTGCCATCAGCACAATGATCAACCACGTGATCACACTCTTTCAGGCCCTTAATCAGGTACGCAGCAACATCTTTGTCATCTTCTATTACGAGTATGCGCATAACTACCCCTTGTCAGTCAGTTTTTATCAGGCGACGGCCTGGCGTGATTTCTTGATCAGCTCGTAAGCCGCTTTGATTTCTCTGGTTTTCTCTGTCGCCACCTGCATCATTTCTTCAGGCAGGCCTTTAGCCACCAGTTTGTCCGGATGATGCTGATTCATCAGCCTGCGATAAGCTTTTTTCACTTCACCATCGTCAGCATTTTCTTCAACACCCAGTACCCGATAGGCAGAGGTTAAAGTAGTGCCTCCCGGAGCTGCTTCGTGATGCGAATGGCCTCGCGTTTTGTAAAACCCCGCAAAACCACGCTGGGCAATCACACGAACCAAAATTCCTTCAAACGCCCAGGTACTAAATCCTAGTCGGGTGGCAACATCCCGAAGTATTTTCTGCTCATGCTCATGCAACTCCCCATCAGCGAGCGCCATGCCGATCTGAATTTCCAAAAACATTTGCAATAATGCGCTACTGTGTTGCGCTACCCTTTTTAGCTGGGCCAGTACTTCTATATACGGAAAATCCGGCTGCTTGCCTTGATTAAACAAGCCGATGGCAACCGATTGCTGTTCAGCATCCAGCTGCATATGCTGCATGACCGATCGCGCCTGAGCAATTTCAGACTCGGTGACTCTTCCGTCGGCTTTGGCAATGTGCCCCATAACACCAAAGGTTGCGGTAAAAAAAGCGGCCTGAACCCGTTCGTGACTGGAAGCCGAATCACCACCTTCGCCGTCGCTTTGCGAGTCCCAACCGACCTGCTGACCAGCATCAAAAAACGCCAGACTTCGATCAAACGTATGCCCTAAGGCAGCCCCCAGCAAGGCGCCAATAGGTCCCCCCAACATAAAGCCAAAGGTACCACCGAGTAATTTTCCCCACCAGTTTGTTGCCATGGATGCTTTTTCCACAAGGATTATGGCCACAAGATTACGTGAGCGATAACAGGCTTCAAAGTTAAAAGTTTGTAACTGGGTTCAGCATGCAGGGCATAGAACGCTCAGCGGCCAAGCGCAGACAACCAGTTCAGACTATCGCTCGTGTTCGTGGAAGGACGATACTCAGCACTTACCCATCCGTCATACGAGATGTCATCCAATACGCGAAAAATATTACTGAAATTGAGCTCACCTGTACCCGGCTCGTGGCGTCCCGGATTATCTGCAAACTGGATATGACCAATATGAGGCTGCAACTGACGTATGCGACGAAGAATATCGCCTTCCATAATCTGCATATGGTAGATGTCACATTGCAGTTTGACATGGGGCAACCCAACCTGTGCGATCAGTTCAATCACTTTCTCACTGGTATCGAGGAAAAAACCCGGCATATCAACCTTGCTATTAATGGCCTCCAACATCAATGTCACGCCTCGTGCCCCCAATTCCGTCGCCGCAAACGAAACATTTTCCCGCAAGGTTTGCCATGCCAGATCATGGCTCAGTGCTGGTGGCTTAATTCCTGCGAGACAGTTGAGCTGCTTGCAGTTCAACGCTTCTGCATAGTGAAGTGCGCGTATGACACCCTCCCGAAACTCCTCCACCCGGTCAGGAAGGCATGCAATGCCTCGCTCTCCTGAATCCCAATCGCCTGGTGGCAAATTAAACAGTACTTGAGAAAGTTCATGTGCATTCAGGCGAGCCGCAATTTCGTGGGCGGGAAATTCGTATGGAAAGAGAAATTCAACGCCTTTGAATCCCGCCGCTGCGGCAAGGGAGAAGCGCTCAAGAAAGTCGACTTCGTTGAACAGCATGGTTAGATTCGCAGCAAAGCGCGGCATAATAACTCTCCTGTTGACGGCTAAAAACAATCCCGATTATGAATGGCTATCTGAAATAGGCGCTTGCACTGGCTGATCATTCAAACGCACGTGATTGAGCGATTCCAGCTGTAAAAGCAGCCCGCTATGATCAACATTAGGATTGATGGTATTTACGAGAGACAAGTACTCGTCATACACTCGCTGCGATAAAGGTAAGGTCAGGTTTTCTGCGCGGGCTTCATCCAAAATCATTCGCAAGTCTTTCAGTTGCACACGCGCCCGAGCACCTGGCATAAAATTCCGCTCAATCATTCGCTGACCATGAAGTTCCAGTATCCTGCTGGACGCAAAACCTCCCATCAACGCCTCCCGAACTGCCTCAGGATTGGCCCCTCCTTGTGCAGCCAGCAACAGCGCCTCTGAAACCGCACCAATTGTAATGCCTACAATGGCCTGATTTGCCAGCTTGGCCAACTGCCCACTCCCCGTGGGTCCGATATAAGTACTTTTACCCAAAGCCGCGAAAACGGGCTGTGCCAACTGATAATCCGCCTGGCTCCCGCCAACCATAATGGAGAGCGTCGCCTGGGCAGCGCCGACCGTCCCCCCAGAAACGGGTGCGTCCAGGTAGCGGCAGTGCACCTTGTCAAGTTGTTCGGCGTGTTGGCGAGCACTTGTGGGTGGAATGGAACTCATATCAATCAACATGGCGCCGGGTTTACAGGCACCAACGACCCCCCCGGTGGTGAGAACCTCTTCTACGACCGGGCCATTTTCCAGCATGGTGATAATAATATCGGCATTGTTAACCGCCTCAGCGGGCGTGCTGGCAATGGTGGCGCGCTCGGCATATTTCTCGGCCTTGACCCGCGTACGGTTCCAGAGAGTGAGCGGGAATCCGGCGTTCAGAAGGTTTTCCACCATTGGCCCACCCATCAGACCAATTCCCAAAAAAGCAATTTTCATCATACTGTTGTCCCATAAAAAAAACCGCCAGCGAGGGCGGTTTTCTACAAATCAAAAAGAAATCAGGCCACCATTAGTGCCTTTACTTTTTTCATGGCATTCTTTTCAAGTTGGCGAATTCGCTCTGCCGATACGCCATATTTGTCGGCCAGATCATGCAGCGTGGCTTTACCGTCCGATAACCAGCGTAAACGCAGAATATCCTGACTGCGCTCGTCAAGCGACATCAGTGCATCATGCAAGCGACCGGTAGAATCCTCGCTCCAATTGGCCTGCTCCAGTTGCATCGCAGGATCATAGCGCCGGTCTTCAAGAAAATTCACCGGCGCCTGAAATGCAGAATCATCGTCATCATCCATCGAACCATCGAAAGCGGCATCCTGGGCAGTCATACGCCCTTCCATTTCCCGCACGACACGAGGCTCAACACCCAAATCTTCTGCTACTGAATGAACTTCGTCATTGGTCAGCCACGCCAGACGCTTTTTAGCACTGCGCAGATTAAAAAAGAGTTTACGTTGTGCCTTGGTCGTTGCCACTTTCACAATACGCCAGTTGCGTAAAATGAACTCGTGAATTTCGGCCTTTATCCAGTGCACAGCAAACGACACCAGACGCACACCATATTCCGGATTGAAACGTTTGACCGCCTTCATCAGGCCGACATTTCCTTCCTGAATCAGATCGGCTTGCGCCAGACCATAGCCCGAATAACTTTTCGCGATATGCACCACAAAGCGCAGGTGGGACATAACCAAACGACGCGCAGACTCAAGATTATTCTCTTGCTGCAAACTCTCCGCCAGGGCCTTCTCTTCATCCACTGACAACAGAGGGATACGGTTCACAGACTGAATGTAGGATTCAAGATTGCCTCCCGGAACCAACATATCTACTGGCTGTAAGCTTGTACCCATTTATAACCTCCACGACTTACCAGGCGCTGAATATAGCATCTTGGAAAATGTATCTCTACTTTCGACCCGCGCCCAGCGCAGGCCTTGCAGCAGAGTACTACTTGCACCATTGATACGCATTTTGGCGCAATTTGTTCCTTTTTTCCACTTTTGCCCGGAAATTTATTTTTATATTGATATTAGGAATGCTACAAAGTTTAATCAGATCAGCAGCATAACCTATACGTAGTCACCGCAAATTACGAAACCTTAAGACTGGCATCCTCACGTCGGCTCGATGGCGTCCAAATGACGACGTACCGCTAACCATGCCCCCAGCCACCCCAACAGCATGCTGACAGAGAGAAGTAGCAGTGTAGACCCGAAGGTCAGCCCTGACAAACGAAATCCACTCTCGTAACTTTGCGCCAGAACATCAATGGGACCGGATAACCAGAACAGGGTGACTGTTACCAACAAAGCAGCCACCAAACCGCCGCCCAGTCCATACCAAAGACCCGTATACAAAAAAGGCCGACGCACAAAAGCATTGGTTCCACCCACCAGTTTAACCACAACAATTTCTTCGCGCCGATTCTCAATAGCCAATCGAGTGGTATTCCCTATCACCAACAAAACCGCCAGTCCAAAAAGTAACGATAGCGTCCAGGCACCCCGTTCAATCACGCTGATCATGGCAAACAGACGCTCAACCCAAAGCATATCCAACTGCACACGATCCACTTCGTTCAGATTTTCGAGACTTTGTCGCAGTGAAGCCATGGATCGGGAATTGGCAGACGCTGGCGTGGGGGTTAACACGACCACATGGGGTAGCGGGTTGCTATCGAGATAACCCAATACATCCCCAAGGTCTGACTGTTTTTTCAAATCGGCCAAAGCCTGTTCGCGCGTAATCACGGCAACGTCTGCCACCATCGGGTGACGTTTCAGAGTCTGCGCCAGCGCACGCGCATCCGCTTCACTGATTTCATGCTTCAGAAACAGCGACACTTGCGCCGACGACTCCCAATTCGCCCCCAGCTGATCGAAGTTGGAAAGAATGACCGTAAACCCCGTAGGAAGAGACAAAGCAATACCAATCACCGCCCAGGTCATCAACGTAATCAGGGGAGATTGTCGAAGCCGTTGAATGCTTTCCTGTGCGACTTTACGGTGATGCGACAGATAACTCTGAACTTCATTTGTTTGCCGGCTTTTTTGGGCACCATGTTCACGCACCGCGGACGCCTCATCGGGAGCCGAAGCCCCCCTACCGACACCTCGGCCACCTTTATAGTCTTTCACTCACTCCGGCCTCTATTTGTCGGCTGCTTCAAGCTAGTCACAGGCGGTTTCGACCCGAGCTGACCTTCATACATTGAGCCTTCATACATTGCACCCTCATGTAGTCGCAGCACACGATGGCGAAGATTGGCGATCAACGCCAGATCGTGACTGGCAATCATGACCGTCACGCCGACCTGATTAAACTGTTCAAACAAACGCATAATATCGCTGGAAAGTTCCGGATCCAGGTTCCCCGTGGGCTCATCGGCGAGCAATAGCGGAGGCTTGTTAACCACCGCCCGAGCAATCCCCACCCGCTGTTGCTCACCGCCAGATAACTGAATCGGCGTCATTTTTTCTTTTCGTAACAACCCGACTTTATCTAATGCCGCCCTCACACGTCGACCAATCTCCCGGGGTGCAACGCCTGCTATCTCGAGCGGGAGCGCAACATTGTCAAAAACACTCCGGTCAAATAGCAACTGGTGGTTCTGAAACACGACACCGACATGTCGTCTGAAATACGGTATCTGGCGCGAAGGTATCCTGTTGAGATTCTGCCCCCCAACGGTAATCTGCCCCTGACTGGGCCGCTCCATCAGCATCATCAGCTTTAATAAGGTACTCTTGCCCGCACCGGAATGACCGGTCAGAAACACCATATCCCCGCGTTCAATATGAAAACTGACACGCCGCAAGGCTTCGTGCCCCTGCGGATAGCGCTTGCTGACCTGATCAAAGAGAATCATTCAAAAAGAGCCTTTACGAACTCACCGGCATCAAAAGGCCGCAAATCATCAATTTGCTCACCCACGCCAATAAAGCGGATAGGCAGCCCTAACTGTTTTGCAATCGCAAAGATAATTCCGCCTTTGGCCGTACCATCCAGTTTGGTCAGCGAGATTCCGGAAACCCCTACCGCCTGACGGAAGAGTTGAGCCTGGCTGAGCGCGTTTTGTCCGGTTCCCGCGTCCAACACCAGCATCACCTCGTGAGGCGCGCTATCATCCAGCTTTCGCATTACCCGCACGACTTTTTCCAGTTCGGCCATGAGATGCTCTTTATTTTGCAGGCGACCCGCAGTATCGGCGATCACCAGGTCATACCCCTTCGCCTGAGCAGACTGAACCGCGTCAAAAATAACAGAAGCCGAATCGGCACCTGTGTGCTGTGCAACAACCGGAACCTGATTTCGCTCACCCCACACTTGTAACTGCTCAACGGCCGCGGCGCGGAAAGTATCCCCCGCTGCCAGTAAAACGCGCTTGCCCTGCTGTTGATAGTAACGAGCCAATTTACCGATGGTTGTGGTTTTCCCTACACCATTGACACCAACAACCAGAATCACAAAGGGACCATCGCTTTTATCCACCGTTAGAGGTTGTGCATGATCCTGCAAGAGACCTTTTAATTCGAGCTTCAATGCGGCATACAGCGAGTCGGCATCCGACAACTGCTTTCGCTCGACTTTTTCAGTAATGGTTGCAATGATCTGGCGGGTAGCTTCCACACCAATATCCGCCATCAGCAACAAAGTTTCGATCTCTTCCAGCAACTCTTCATCAATATTCTTTGCACCAAGAAATAAATTCGCCAAACCATCTGCCAGCGAATTTCTTGTCCGGCTCAACCCCTGCTTAATCCTCGAAAAGAAATTAACCGGCGCTTCTGGTTTGCTAACGCCCGCAGGTTTATCTTCTACTACAGGTTCAACTACGGCAGGCTCTTCCTCTAATGTATCTTCTACAACAGGACTTTTCTCTATAATTTGCCCACTGACGAGAGGCGCCTGCTTTGCGATAGCATCCTGAGAACCAACGACAGGCGCGGCGCCCGTGGCTCTCGTGTCCGGGAGTTGCTCAACCTTACCTGGTCGAATCCGGTTGCGCTTCTGCCGTAGCTGGTCAATAACAAATAACAATGCCAGTGCGGCGAGTGCACCTAAAGAAAGAAAAATTTGCTGATCCATACTCATCCCGTGTAAAAAAAGAAATTCGATTGATCTCAACGATCCCTGCACAATATTCTGCGAGCCGCTAAACATTATTAACAGCGCTATTCAAAATATGGCGCTCATTCGGCACGACAGAGGCAATCTTTGGTGGGCTATTCTATTACCGTTTTCAAGGCAGTCCAAATCGGCTTATAGTATTGGTTCTTTTTACCTCGCCCTCATGACAGATATCAAGCAAATGAAAGTAAGCAATACAAAACGCGACAAACCCTCCTTATCACAACTCCGGCTGATTGCCGGCCAGTGGCGAAGCCGCCGATTGAATTTCCCTACCATTGATGGTGTCAGACCGACACCTGACCGGGTTCGTGAGACGTTGTTTAACTGGTTAGCACCGGTAATTGAGGGAGCGAAGTGTCTTGACCTGTTTGCAGGAAGTGGCGCATTAGGCCTGGAAGCACTGTCGCGTGGTGCCGGGCATACGCTGTTTATTGAACGTCATCCACAAGTGGCAAAAGCGTTAAAAGACAATCTGGAACTTTTAAGTTGTCGTTCCGGACAAGTTCTTCAGGCAGACGCTCTGAAATGGCTGGCACAACCCGGCCGAGAGACATTTGATGTTATTTTTCTGGATCCACCATTTCGTAAAAATTTCCTTCCCGAATGTCTGAGCGCCATTGAAACCCATCAACTACTCGCCCAACGGGGACATGTGTATATCGAACTGGAGGCAGAACTGCCAGAGGTTGATGTGCCCGCTCACTGGGAACTGCTACGTCATAAAACTGCCGGACAGGTCCAATATCGGCTGTACCAGAGTTCATCTGATCAAAACAGTTCGACGTCTCCCGAACCTTTTTGATCCTGCGTAGTGAGCCCCGCTGCCGCTAATGCTTCATAGGACTGAGCACCATTACGACCATGCTCTTTCACGTAATAAAGCGCATAATCTGCTCGACTGAAATTGATTGTGCGCCCCAGTGAAATGTCTACTTCAGTGTAACCAATGCTCAACGTCACCTTAAGATTCTGGGGAAACGCATAGGCTCCTACCATTTGGCAAAAACGGTTGATCGCGGCCTCCGCTTCATCAAAATGTATATGGTTCAAAACGACCATAAACTCATCCCCGCCGTAGCGGAACAAAGCATCCTCGGTTCGGAAGGACTTTTTCATCAGCCCGGATAGCAATACAAGAATCTCATCACCAAATAAGTGCCCGTAGTTATCGTTAATCTGCTTGAAGTAATCGAGATCAATAATTACCAGTGTGCGCCCCAATGTGTGCACACGGCGATCCGAACGATATTCAAAAAGATGCTGCATATATTCTTCGAGCGTGGTGCGGTTTCCCAGGCCAGTCAACACGTCCTGAGTACATCGCTCCAGATTAAACCAGTGATTGGCAACGTTGGCACAAACCCGCTGCAATATTATTGGCGTGATGCAGTCTGTCATTTCGATATCCACAACCGCAAAACAGAGGTCATCACGACGGATTTCAAAGCGTGTTTTACCTTCGGCTGGAGGAAATCCAAATGCTAGCGGAAGAATTAATTCGATTTGTGTGTCAGGCAAATGTCGTTGCAAAACCTCGACAAACACTAATTTGAGCGACTCGATATCTGAACACCGGGTTATTTTCTCCAACTCAAGCATCCAGCACCATACCGACGATGGGTCTAGGCTTTGGGAATGTTGCCACTCGGAGTCATTTGCCATTGGCCGATACTGTCCGTTACGAAGAGGGCTTTTTCGGCGATAAATGCACCGTGAACAAGAATTAATGCATACTCACCAGTTTGATCAGATTAGGGTAGTTGCAACGTGCGCGGTGATCAAGCTGACGGCTCAATTGCAGTTTTTTAGGGCTATCCGGACACGACTCTCGCAGATTAAATGATTAAGCTATCGGCGATCTGAAAATCACGATATTTTACTGACTAAAACAACAACTTTTCTGGACTTGAAATACCATGCCCGAATTACCCGAAGTTGAAACCACACGCCGGGGTATTGCACCACACATCCAGCATCACCGGCTGGAAAACATTGTGATTCGTCAACCGCAACTTCGCTGGCCTGTCAGTGCTGAGCTAAAGCAGTTGTCATCTCAAACCATTTGCGATGTTACGCGCCGCGGAAAATATATACTCATTCACACAGAAAGTGGCGGCACCGTCATTATCCATCTGGGCATGTCAGGCAGCTTAAGAGTTCTTCCGACCGAGACCAAACCGGCTAAGCATGACCACGTGGATCTGATATTCGACCACGGAATGTGTCTGCGCTATAACGACCCGCGTCGTTTTGGCGCCATTTTATGGACAGACGATTATTCAAACCACCCCCTACTGGCCAGTCTGGGACCTGAACCGCTGAGTGATGCCTTTACTCACGATCACTTATTTCTACTTTCCCGACATAAACGAGTGGCGGTGAAACAATTCATTATGGATAGCCATGTTGTAGTGGGTGTGGGAAACATATATGCCAATGAATCCCTCTTTATGGCGGGCATTCATCCAAATCGTCCCGCAGGTAATATCTCCGCAAAGCGCTATCTACGTTTGACCGAGGCGATTAAACAAGTCCTTGGTTTTGCCATTCAACGAGGCGGAACCACATTGCGAGATTTTGTTGGCGGCGATGGTAAACCCGGCTATTTTCAGCAGGAGCTGCTTGTTTATGGTCGTGGCGGGGAAAACTGCAAGCAGTGCAACCATCAACTCAAGGAAATCCGTCTTGGGCAACGAACAACCGTCTATTGCCCACGCTGCCAGCGTTAAACGAGCCGATTTTAAACGTGACATAACGCACAGATCGCCATTAGCGATGAAAAAAAGACGATGTTTTCAATAATCTCTAGGTATTTTTTAGAAAGTTTCTGGATTCCTGTTATAGTTATTCAAAAGACTCCTTTCAACAAATACAGCCTTACTAAATTCAGGAGATGCTCAATGCGCAATCATGTTCTGCGTATTTTTCTTGCAGCCACTACCGCTTTTTGCCTTACATTTTCTGCTATAGGAAATGCCCGAGTCGTTGAGGAAACCCCCTCCGCCCTGGCGATGACGGGTGACGCGATTTTCGTACGCCCTGTCATGTTTGTAGGCACGCTGGTAGGCGCGGCCGTCTACATTGTGTCCCTGCCATTTTCGGCACTGGGTGGCAATGCAGGAGAAGCTGCCGATGTATTGGTGATTGAACCCGCAAGAACTACCTTTGTACGCTGTCTGGGCTGCACGCAAACCGGGCGGAAAAAGGACACTGTTGTCACAGAAGAATAGCGCGGAACGATTTGCCTTAAACACGAAAAGACTGCCCTCAACGGTCTTTTCGTGTTTTTGTTGATTAGATCTTCGCCCTGAATGAAAAAATCAGGTTACGCGCCCTTTGCGATGAGTCTTTTCCAGTCAACAGAGACATCGCCCATTGCGTGAAACCAAGGGTTCAATAGTGAATCTTTGGTGTTGTAACGTAAAGGCTGCATGGACTCATCGCAAAGCAAACCTCCGGCAGCCTCCAAAATCGCCTGCGCAGCCGCCGTATCCCACTCAGAAGTCGGTGCCAGACGCGGATACCAGTCAGCAAGACCTTCCGCGATAAGACATATTTTTAACGAACTACCCATATTTACACGCGTAACCGATGGAAAGAGTTGCGCCGCTCTGCCCAGCATACCCTCCAACGCTTCCGCACCATGACGGCGACTTGCCACAACACGAACAGGTGCTCGTTGGTTTACAGGTACTACACGTATCGCTTTTGATGCGCCATTTTTGTTGAGCCAGGCACCTTGCCCTGACACACCACAATAAAGCACATCAAGCACTGGTGCATACACCACCCCCAATATTGGCACGCCATTTTCAATCAATGCGATATTGACGGTAAATTCCCCGTTTTGGCTAATAAACTCCTTGGTGCCATCCAATGGATCAACCAGCCAATAGCGCGACCAGCCACGACGGATATCAAATGATGGCAATACACCTTCTTCTGAAAGCAAAGGTATCTCTGGTGTGATTTGTCGCAAACCCTCAGCAATCACTTTATGTGCTGCGTAGTCAGCACGTGTCACAGGCGAATCATCCTCTTTGGTCTCAATACCAAAATTTCCCTGCGCATGATAAACCTCTAGAATCGCCTTTCCGGCTTCCCGAGCAATTCCCTCTATCGATCTAACCCATACCGCATAATCAATCTGTTCCATAGAGAATCCCCCTAATATTTGACGGCGCCTCACCAAGCAATGATATGCTTTTAGAAAAATCCGGACGCACTATTATGATTGATTGGCACAAAATTCAAACCGTCTTCCTCGATATGGACGGAACCCTGCTGGATCTTCACTTCGACAACTATTTCTGGCTCACGCACCTTCCCAAGCGTTTTGCAGAACAACGCAACATGAATGAATCAGCGGCGCTGACTCACCTGAATAGTTTAATACAGTCACAGGAGGGCACACTGAATTGGTATTGCGTTGACTACTGGACTGAAGAATTGGGCCTCGATATCCGCCAGTTAAAAGAGGAAGTTCAACACCTTATCGCCTTTCGCCCTCATGTTCGCGATTTTTTATCCACGCTTCAAAATACGCATCACCGTGTCGCTCTGGTAACGAATGCACATCACAAAAGCCTTAATCTCAAGCTTAGCATTACCGGTCTGGATCAGTATGTCGATGCCATCTATTGTTCCCACGATTTCGGCTATCCAAAAGAAAACGTGGTCTTCTGGCAACGACTACAAGCCATCGAACCCTTTGATCCCGAACACACACTCATGATTGACGATAGCCTACCCGTCCTGCGTGCTGCAAAGGCTTTTGGCATCAAACATTTGCTGACCATTGCCCAGCCTGACAGCCAGCATCCTCCGCGACAGACTGACGAGTTCAGCAATATCGATTTCAACCAGAACCGTCCTGCATGAATCCGGTGAAAGCACTTTTCGGCGAGATCCATTGGCGTATAATTGTAAATATAGCCATTGCAGGAGCGCGCCCGCTTCACTCATGAAAGAACACTCCAAAACTCGCCATTTAAACGACGATAGCCAGGATAAAGTTCGCCTGGACAAGTGGCTTTGGGCTGCACGTTTTTTTAAAACCCGTGCACTTGCAAAGGACGCCGTTGAGGGTGGCAAAGTTCAATACAATGGCCAGCGCACCAAACCCGGCAAGCTAGTTGAACTACATGCAAAACTATTGATACGTCAGGGCTGGGACGAAAAAGAGGTACTGATCACCGCAATCAGTGATCAACGCAAAGGCGCACCTGAAGCCAGTCGGCTCTATGCAGAAACAGAGGACAGCCTTGCCGCCAGAGAAAAGAAAGCCTGGGAGCGAAAGCACCTGCTCGCGGCGCAATTACCCCCCGCACGCAGACCCACAAAAAAGCAGCGGCGCCAGATCCACTCATTCAAAGAACAGGCCGTAGAGTAACGCTCTACTGCCAGCCATCTTTTAGATGTACAAAAAATACCCTTCGTACTCCCTTTGTTTTCTGGCAGAATAAGTCTTTTTAACTGGGTATTTTGACGCACGCATGAGTAATCACGATCTGTTCCAGCGCTTTCTTTTTGAAGACTTCCAGATACGCGGAGAAATTGTCCGCCTGAATCAAAGCTATCTCGAAGTCCTCAATCGGAAAGACTACCCGGAGATGCTTGCAAGACTTCTCGGAGAAGCTCTGGTGGCAACAACACTGTTAAGTGGCACGCTTAAATTTGAAGGCATTCTCGCCGTACAAGCGCGGGCCAAGGGCCCTGTCACACTCCTGATGACCGAATGTACCCATGAACGCCAAATCAGGGGCATTGCTGAGTGGGAGGGAGTCATTCCTGAAGAAGATCTGGCAATGCAACTGCGCGAAGGCATGCTGGCCATTACTATTGATCCAGAAAAAGGCAGCCGTTATCAAGGCATAGTGCCGCTGGAACGAAGGTCACTGGCCCACTGTCTTGAGCATTATTTTGAGTTATCAGAGCAGCTGGATACCTTTATTCTTATCCATGTTTCAGATCAGTCCGCTGCGGGCATGCTGCTTCAGAAACTCCCCGCTCACAACCCTGAACACGACGCCGATGCCTGGAACAGAATTACATCCCTCGCCGCATCACTCAAGGCAGAAGAATTACACCAGTTGGAAAACGAAGAGATTCTTTACCGGCTATTTAACGAAGAACGTGTCACGCTTTATCCGAGTGAAGCGGTAAAATTTCACTGCAGCTGTACCCGTGCCCGAACCGAGAATGCCATTCGCGCCATGGGGGCCGCAGAAGTGTATGAACTCCTGAGTGAAAAGTCGCCCATTGAGGTCGACTGCCAGTTTTGCGGGCAGCATTACTGCTTCGACCGTACAGATATTGAACACCTTTTTGGCAAAAATATATTGCACTAACGTACACATATAACCAAAATACTGTTTTAATACAAAGCATTATGCAAAATAATTGCATCAATCGCGCTATGGTCGTTTTTTCTCGGGTATTTTGGCATAATAGCGACCGGATTTTTCAGAGGCTGCAACCGCAGTCTGTGCTAACACCATACTGAGGGTGAGGACGAAGTGAGTAACACTTACACTGATCTGAGTTCTGCTCAACTGGTTGAGCAGTCACTTTCGCGCCAGGAAGGAACACTGGCCGCTAATGGTTCGCTGGTTGTGCGTACCGGTAAACGTACCGGTCGTTCGCCAATGGATCGTTTTATTGTTGAGGAACCAAGTACCTCTGATGCTATTGCTTGGGGTCCGATTAACCGTCCCTTCCCTGCGGACAAGTTTGATGCACTGTGGGATCGTGTTGAAGCCTACGTCACCGAACGCGATCAATTTGTATCACACCTCCATGTAGGTGCTGATCCAGATCATTATCTGGCTGTCAGAATGACAACCGAAACCGCATGGCACCATTTGTTTGGACGCAATCTGTTTATTCGTCCTGCACAATACAACCCTGCGGCCAAGCAAGAATGGCAAATTCTCAACGTTCCCGGTTTTGTTTGTGATCCGGAGCGTGACGGCACTAACAGCGATGGCGCAGTTATCCTTAACTTTGCTCAGCGCAAGGTATTGCTGGCGGGCATGAACTATGCCGGCGAAATGAAGAAAGCCATGTTTTCTGTGCAAAACTTCCTGCTTCCAGAAAAAGACGTGCTACCCATGCACTGCTCTGCCAACGTGGGCGAAGACGGTGAAACCTGCTTGTTCTTCGGTCTTTCCGGCACAGGTAAGACCACGCTGTCTGCAGACGAAGCCCGCTTCCTGATCGGTGACGATGAGCATGGCTGGGGCAAAGGTACCGTTTTCAATATTGAAGGCGGCTGTTACGCCAAGACGATTGACCTGTCTCGCAAAAACGAACCCGTTATCTGGGATGCCATCCGTTTTGGCGCTATCGTGGAAAACGTTGTGATCGACGAGAGCTCTCGCGAGCCCGATTACACTGACGTTTCGCTGACAGAGAACACTCGCTGCGCCTACCCTCTCGAACACGTTGAAAAGCGCGTCCTGGAAAACCGTGCGGGCGAGCCAAAAGCGATTGTATTCCTGACGTGTGATATGACAGGCGTATTGCCTCCTGTTTCAGTCCTGACCAAAGAGGCTGCCGCATACCACTTCCTGAGTGGCTATACTGCGCTGGTTGGCTCAACAGAAATGGGCTCATCATCCAAACTTAAGTCAACATTCTCAACATGCTTTGGCGCCCCCTTCTTTCCGCGCCCAGCCGGTGTGTATGCAGAGTTGCTGATGAAGCGCATGGAAGAGTTCGGCAGCAAGGTTTATTTGGTCAACACCGGATGGACCGGCGGTTCTTACGGCGTGGGCAAGCGTTTCAGCATTCCGACCACGCGTGCAATTATTAGCGCTATTCAGAGTGGTGCAATTGCTGATGCCGAAACAGAACACCTCTCAAATCTGAATCTGGATGTACCGGTTGCCATTGAAGGTGTAGATAGCAACCTGCTGAACCCAGTCAAAGCATGGGCAGATACTGCTGCTTATGAAGCCAAAGAGAGCGAGCTTATTGCTCAATTTGTAGAAAACTTCAAGAAGTTCGACGTATCTGACGCGATTGTAAATGCAGGCCCTAAATTATCTGCATAGTCAGCGTTCGAAGTGGCAGACCTGCCGGTCTGCCGCGTTATGAGCTGAAGTAAATCAACAAAAAAGGCCCTTCCGGGCCTTTTTTGTTGAGCGCTGTGCAGCTTATTCAGTTTGTTCTACACACTCAGCGTGAGTTGGGTTTTTCTTGCAACGGATGATACGAAACATCTTCAGGGCACTCGAATCATAAACGCCATCTTCTCGCAATCCGATCCGAACTTCCCTAAACATTTTCATGTAATCTTCAACATTGGCTGCCGCCAGCTTAACCCATTGATCAGCCTTGATATCTGACTCAGCGGAAGCAACCAGCTCATAGGCTTCGTCATACTTTGAGGAGACAAAATCCCTGACATTCTGCGCATAGTCTGCAGGGAATTTATCTCGCTGGATGATCACCTGGAATGTCATCTGGGCTAATTTAAAATCAATCACCCCTCCATGATCTGCCAGCCCCTTGTAGAGTTCTAATGGGGTATAAGCAACCGCCGGCGCATAGGCAACATCTACGCTTCCATTATTAAACTTCCCGGCAAAACTGGATGAGCTGGATCCGACAACAGAGGCTCCCACATGTCTGACCATATGCATTGCCGCATTGTCGTAATCAAAGGTGGCAATCTTCTTACCTTGCAATTCCTCAACGCTGTCTACTGCACGATCTCTCATAAACAGATAGACAGCACCGGCGGGAACTATACCGGCAACTTCGTAATTTCCGTTCTGAAGATACTTGCTGGCCTTCGCCTGGCTTAAGGTGGCAAGCACCGTACGCATATCATCATCACTCGGGATAGCCCCAAGTGCCTCAAGCGATCCGGTAAACTTGTTAAATTCACGCGCCCTTGTTCCGGTTAAAAGCACCGAATCGCACTGGCCAGCTTTAAAGTCCTCAGCCGCTATCTTTTCATCGGTATAGGGCTTTAATTCCAGATCAACACCCCACTTCATGGCGGCAGGCTTGCTGGACTTCATCAGGCTATACATGGGCCCGTTTGCTCCAACCGGATCCCATACACAAAAGCTACGCTTTAACGGTTCGGCATGTAAAGCCCCGGCAATTGCACAACCTGCTGCAATACAGGCCCAGGATTTAAGTAGTTTTTTACTGTTCATTGATGTCTCCATGATTTTATTGTTATTGGCCGTTACTGCACCCTACCGTCCAAGATAAGGGCGACATTCCTACCAATGGCATCATTGCAGACAATCTGTACAATTTCTGTGAATTAATGCGTCATTCTTGCGTAAATACTCTATTATTTGTAATAACAGTTATATTTTTTGTAGCTGCAACTCACTTCTTCTCAGTTTTCGAAACAAAAAAAGGGCTTCCTAAGAAGCCCTTTTTCGAAACACAAGTATCAGACGGTATATCCTATCGCCAGCGGCACAAATGCCACCAACAACAATGCTGTTCCCATAACAATGAGAGGCATCAACACCCGCTCGTGGCGCTGATAGAAGTTCCCTCCTTCTGCCATTGCCGCCTCGACCTCGGCCTCACCTACCACCTGTCGTGCCAACAAGTGATTCAATGCCACCGGTGGGCTCAGATAACCCAGCTCAAACGCCACCAGCGTTGTCATCCAGAAGTGAATCGGATGAATGCCGCTTTGATAGGCAATCGTTGCTATAGTCGCACTAACAAGAATAACCGCGCCGAAAGCGTCCATAATCATACCCAGAATAATCAGGATGATTACAAGCAACACCATCGCTGTCCAGGCACTGGCAAATGAATGCGGGAACATTTCCATGACCCCTGCACGTTCAATCACCCCACCAACACTAACGGAGCAGCCAAACAACAGCAACAGTGCGCCAATTTCAGAGGTGGTCTCATTCGTTGCAGAACGAATACTCTTCTCCAGCCCCTGATGATCAATCTCACCAGACACACTCTGGGAATTCCCTTTCAGCGAAATATGCTCATAAATAAGAACACCAAGCAACAGCACAGGCAAAACACGCGGAGCAGAGAATTCATCCATGCTGACATTCAGCACCAGACGATAAAACAACACCGTACCCGCAATCACCAGCACATAAGGAATCAGTGGCTTAAGTTCACGAATCATCCCGGGAAATGCTTCCGAAACAGGCGCAAGCTGTAGCTTGCTTTGTCTGTTGACGGTCATCACAACCACAAAAAACAATACAGTCGTCAGCAAGAACACCCAAATCCCCCAATCAAACAACTGATCAGTGGTCACCTCACGGTTCAAATACGCAATTACCACAACCAACAGACAAGGACGAAGGACAACCCCCATGCTTCCTGACATTGCGGTAGCCGCCAGCGCCAGATGTCGACGAGCCCCTGCATCCCGCAACTCGTTGTAAATTACTGCACCAGCAGCAATAACAAAGATACCCGATGCCCCCGTATATGCGGTAGGAACGGCAGCGACAATAACCGCCACAAACGCAAGCATTTCAGGCGGCATCTTCCAGGGTTTGAATACGTTAAATACCAGACTGGCCAGACGCGTTTCCTTGAGCATCATCCCTACCCAGACAAATAACCCGACGTTAAGGAACATGTCAGACAGATCCATCATCTTGTCGAGATAAATACCAATACCCGCGACATGCCCGGCCACAGCAAAATAGGTTCCAGCGATCAAACTCATTGTGGTATACAACGGCACAGATAACAGCGCGTGACTGAGCTTACCACCCGGCTTGGCGTCGGCAGGCACACGGAACAACATGACGGCACTCATTACCGCCAACAAGGCAAAACCAGCAATCCAAAGATCATGAAGAATTTCACGAGCCCACTCCACTTCATTACCGCCATCATGTGACAGCGTACGGAAGGAGAGGGACGAAACAAACAGCATGCTGTTTGCTATAAACTGCAACGTAAACGAAACGGTATGATCCAGCTGGGTTTCCATTCCTCGCATCGCGACATGGTGCCGTGTAAAGGTGGCCGTTGCCGCACAAACCAACACGATCAATGCGAGAATAAATCTTTGTGAGGTCAGGCCAAATGCGTTGACTGCCCCCAAAGTTCCCTCTACGGCGCGAAAAACCTGAACACCCGTTGTAATGCGACTTTTTAACTCGTCATACTCGGCATACTTGGTGACACACGCCGATTTTGCATTCTCCAATGACGCCCGTAAAACCGCCGGATCCAAAGGTTCTTCAGCAAATAAATCCAGTTCATCGGCCGATGATTCTTTGCTCTGCGCCTTGATCTGCTCCTGAAGACGAGCTTCCACATCGAAATTGGCATCACATACAGGTTGAACCGGATCTACCCTTAAACGGTAGTAATCGTTCCACAGCTCCCCACCCAATTTCTGTAACTGATTCTGAATATCGCTACTCGTGCTAAATAGCACCACTGCGAGCAAAAGAATACACGCAGGTAAAGAGGACAGCCATTCCTGACCTGTCCGGTTTGAAATTCCACTCAACGCCATGAAATAACTGCTCCCAAGTCCATTGTGATTATTGTTAACAACATCCTGTCTAGCCTTTTTGGCTTTCCTGCATCCTGTATGCACAAGAGTCGCTACTTGAGCGACTCTTTGTAAACGGCAATACTAACCTGTATTACTCTCTGTTTTCTGCACATTCTGCGTTGGTTGGCTTGGCTTTGCAGCGAATCTGACGCATTAATTTCAACGCTTTCGCATCATATACGCCTTCGTCACGCAAACTGATACGCACTTCCTGCAGCATACGATTGTAACCATCTACATCTTCAGGCTTAGGACGTACCCAGGATTCCTGTTTGATTTCAGCTTCTGCTTTACGCACGATATCGTAGGCTTCTTCGTAACGAGTTGAAGAGTAATCACGCACTTTCTGGCCAAAACCTTCAGGGAAACGATCTGAACGAATCAGAATCTGGAAGTTCATTTGTGCCAGTTTATAATCGAACACACCGCCAGCCGTTCCTACACCTTTGTACAATTCAAGCGGTGTATAGGCAACGGCAGGCGCATAAGCCACATCCACACTGCCGTTATTGAACTTACCGGCAAAGTTGGCAGAGCTTGAACCCACAACTGATGCGCCCACATGACGAACCATCGTCAACGAGGCTTTGTCATAGTCCAGGGTCGCCACTTTTTTACCTTGCAGCTTGGCAACAGAGTCTATGCTGCGATCGCGAGTAAACAAATAGATCGCACCTGCAGGTAAAATACCGGCTACTTCGTAATCACCGCTTTTCAGCAAAGAAGCCGCTTTAGGCTGATTCAAGGTCGCCAGAATCATTTTCATTTCTTCTTCGCCAGGAATTCCACCCATTGCTTCCAGTGTACCGGTAAAGCTATTGAATTCACGAGCACGAGTACCTGTCAGCAATACAGAATCACACTGTCCGGCTTTAAAATCTTCGGCAGCAATCTTTTCATCGGTATAGGCGTTCAGCTCAAGATCAACGCCCCACTTCATCGCGCTTGGCTTGGCAGACTTCATCAGGCTGAACAGCGGGCCATTCGCACCGATAGGATCAAAAATACAAAGTGAACGCTTGCTCAAATCCGCTTGAGCCGCACCAGACATCGCCGCAGACGCCGCAACGGCAACCGTTAACGCTTTCAAAGATTTTTTAAATGTTGTTTTCACAATATTGCCCTTCCAGTATAAGTATTAAGCTATTAGATCGAATTATTATAAGAGGTCATCCAAAGATATACCCTCTACGGTCGACTCTTTCTTGTCGTCCCAGAATGTACCGAAGCCTCCCACAGGTGTGCGATGTCCAGTATTCTGTGTCCAGAGTCGATCAGAAAGCGCCGTCAACTGAGCCGTTGCGATTGCGTCCAGCAACCGGTTCTGCTCATCCGATGGATGCTTTTTGATCTGGTCTGCGTGCGTCCTTATCACGTTTCTGACACGCTCCATATCTCCCTTCGTATTAGCAGCCAAAGCATGCAATACGTGGGTTAAACGAATGTGGGCTTTTTCTCCTTTTTTATCTGCCGCTTCCAAGCGAGCCCATGCGTTTTCACCCTTTGGCTCGGCACCAGGCAACATTGCCCATACGGTAGCCTTCATTGCCATGGGGACACCCCACCACTTATCGTCTTCCAAACAGCTTGCACCACGTTCTACTTTCGCGGCGATATTCTTAGGTACGCCCACGCTAGTGGTGGACATGATTTCATTATTCAGGGCCTGCAATCCCGCAAGCATTCCAGCCATCCAGATAAACTGATCAAAATCGTCACTAAGCGTCGGACAGCTCGCGCCACCTGGCTCCCCAAAGTGAGCAGTCAAACGCTTCCAGGCTTCATACTGTCTTTTAGCCGCATTGACCAAATGACGTTTCTGCAGAATGAGTGCGTCTTCGGCTTCATCCGGACGGAATTCCTTGATCGCACGCATGTAACGCAATTCCTGCTCAAGTGCCCGCTCTTCTTCACATGCCCCGGCGGACATATTCAACATTACGGCAAGCGTATTCGGCTCGTTGGTCACGCGTCCGAAGGACATAAGCAGTGGCGAGAGCGACTCACTCATCGCACAGCTGACCGCCAGATCGTCAGTAGAAAGCACATAGGGAATGGTGTGATCTTTGGAAAAGTTTTGCATCACATCGCCAGTGGTTTTGTAGATAATGTTGTTAATAAAGCTACAACCACTTAACTGCACCATTACCAACGCGGTAACAGCACCTTTTTTGGAAAACTTTTTCAATACACTTGTTACTTTCACACCCTTCTCCTTCCCTTAAACCCAGTCTTATTCTGTTTTGTTGTGAGACTCGCTGCTTACCTTCAAGAACCATTCGTCCGGCCCGCTCGCGGTACCCGACACATACTTCTTTATATTTCTTTACAAATCGTTGCGTTAGGGAATTATGACCAAGATGAAGCGCGATTAATGAGATCAACACCACAAAGCCGAAACACAACAGAACAAACGTGCTACTTACTGTAACAGACACGAACACGTTCACACTTCTTAGTGGCACAATTGCACCACACTTATCCGCTTATTTTCTGCCTTTTTTGTATATTTTTTGAACACATTGATTTTTCTGGAAATTTCATCGCCCTTAACTTTGACTATCTGTCCAAAATCACTATAACTGTTATTCCTGCCGACGAAACCCTACGTGCCGCGTCTGCACGGATGTTTTATTCACCCCGATTCAGTTTTTAAAAGAGAGCCTTTCATGCGTAAACCCGAACTTGCGGCAGCGATCGCAGAAAAAGCAGACTTGACCAAAGAAAAAGCCAACGAAGTCCTCACACTGATTACAGACGAAATAACCAACGCACTCGCACGAGAAGAAAGTGTTACCTTGATTGGTTTTGGCACGTTCTCACAAAGAACGCGTAGTGCAAGAAAGGGCAAAAACCCGAAGACAGGCGCAGAAATAGACATCCCCGCCAGCAAGTCTGTAGGATTTAAGCCAGGAAAAGTATTGAAAGATAGTGTTGCTGGCAACTAAGTTGATTAACCCGGGGCGAGGTATCGCTCCGGGAATCGTCTGCCGCAGGCATTTATTTCAAACAATAGAGGTTCGTTATATCAAACTACCGAAACTTTCTATTTCAAACTACCGAAATAAAGGGAGTCAGCTTTTCGAGCAAATCTGACGAAATACCTTCGACCTTAGCCAGATCACCCACCGAATTATAGACTCGGCCTTCTACAATTCGTTTGGCAAGTGCCGGGCCGACGCCTGCCAATGATTGTAATTGTTTCAGACTGGCGGTATTCAGATTAACGGTAGCCACGTTCTGCTGTGTGGCCGCGACCGGTTGCGCTGAACTGACCAAGACCTTTTCCAGTCGTGAAGATAACTCTTCCAACCTTTTTTCAAGTGCCACAATCTCATATTGAATCGCGGTTTGCTTGTCCAGGGAGGCGCCGGTATTTTCCGAAATATTCCAAAGCAACCAGATGACGCCTATCACGGCAATAAAAAGAATGAACCCCATACCGACTTTCCTTTAGTTTGTGATTTGTCTATGAATTAACCATAGATCAATTTGTTGAAGGCGCAATTCAACCAACTAAAGTGAACGGGGCGCCGCGACTCCAAGCACCCTTTGGATTCTACCGGTTCAAAACTAAACTAAACGAAAAGACAAACGGCCATCCACCAGCGTTGCCAACACCTGCCCGGGCAACGGGAAGCCAAACCAGGGATTATTCACGCCCTGCGTTCCTTTTGTTTTTACATCGATGCACGTTTCTCCCTGTTGCGTAAATATTGTCAGGTCAGCCGACGCGCCTTTACACAAACTCCCTGTCGTCATGCCTAACACACGCGCAGGCCCCTCGGTCAGCGCAGTCAAAGCTTTTTCCAGAATCAGCTCTCCGCGTCCAACTAATAAATTAACTAAAGGAAGGAGTGTTTCAACGCCCGCGATTCCCGGAGAGGACTCAGCAAAGGGTACATTTACCGCCGCCTCCTCGTGAGGCAAGTGCTGACTGCAAATGGCGTCAATGACCCCCTCATTTACGCCTGCAAGCAGTGCCTGTCGATCCTGCTCGGTTCGCAGGGGCGGACGAACGTGAAAACGGCTATCAAACCCGTCGACCACGGATTCCGTCAACACCAGATTATGAATCGCCACGTCGCAAGTCAGCTTAACCCCTCGCCGTCTTGCCTGCTCTACCAACTGTAAAGCACGCGCACAGGAAAGCTGTGACAGATGCAGTCTCACGCCAGTTTCTTCCGCAAGCAATATCCACTGGCTAACTGACAATACTTCAGCGATCTCAGGAATACCCACCAAACCTAATCGGGCACTGAGTTGCCCCTCATGAATGCAACCATCGGCAGCCAGAGAGGCGTCTTCGGGACGAGCAAAAATCGTCACATTATGAGTAGCTGCATACTCCATACAGCGCCGCAATACTTTAAAGTTGCGTAAAGGTGCCACACCGTTGCTCACTGCAACGCAGCCCGCCTCCTTTAGCGTATAAAGCTCGCTTAACTGCTCGCCCTTTAGCCCTTGTGTTAATGCACCTATCGGCAATACTTTTGCATTGCCTGCGCGCTTCGCCAAATCCGTAATGAGGTGCGTCACTGCGGCGGTATCATTGACGGGGAGAGTATCGGGTGGACAACAAACGTGGGTAAACCCTCCACGCACTGCAGCGGCCGTTTCCGTTGCTATAGACCCCTTATACTCGTCACCCGGTTCGCACAAACGGGTATACAGGTCGATAAACCCCGGACTCACGATGCCACCTTGTGCATCAATGACGTCATCAGGCTCAAAGCCTGCAGGAATGTCCCCCACAAAACCAATTTTTCCTGACTCGATGCCTATGGCAGAAGGAAGCAACTGCTGTCGCGAAGCATCAAATACATTGCCATTTTTTATCAGAACTTTCATGCCCAATTCGCCCATCATCCGGTTCGCATCAACGTACATTTGCAGTTAATTCAGCCTGCGTCGAGGCCAATTCATTCTTTTCTACCGTCATCCCTCCCATAGCCATGGACATCACCGCCATGCGTACAGCGATACCATTGGTAACCTGGTTGAGAATGACAGACTGTGAACCGTCTGCAACTGAAGAGGCAATTTCCACGCCGCGATTAATCGGGCCAGGATGCATGACAATGGCATCGGGCTTCGCCCATCCAAGCTTTTCATCCGTCAGGCCATATAAACGATAAAACTCATTCTCGCTGGGTAACAGGGCACCTTCCATTCGCTCTTTCTGCAGACGCAACATCACAATGACATCGACATCGCGCAGACCTGCGCGCGCATCGTTATAGACCCGGGCTCCCAACGCATCCGTATCTGACGGCAGCAACGTATTGGGCGCGACAACGCGGACTTCAGCCGCCCCCAGCGTGCGCAAAGCCTGAATCTGTGATCTGGCAACACGGGAGTGCAATATATCACCGACAATGGCCACGACTAATCCGTCAAACTGGCCTTTGTGCTGACGAATCGTCAGCATATCGAGCATCGCCTGGGTGGGATGAGCATGACGACCGTCACCGGCATTGATAATGGAAACCTGTGGTGTTACTGCACTCGCAATAAAATGGGGCGCGCCACTCTGTGCATGTCGCACAACAAACATGTCGCTGGCCATCGCTTCCAGATTTTGCAGCATGTCAGAGAGCGACTCACCTTTCGACGTTGCCGATGTGCTGATATTAATATTCAACACATCAGCCGACAGACGTTTGGCCGCCAATTCAAAGGTGCTGCGTGTACGAGTACTGGCTTCAAAAAAGAGGTTGACGACCGTTTTACCACGCAGAAGGGGTACTTTCTTGATGGACCGTTCGCCGACTTCAATAAAGGAGTCTGCCGTATCCAGAATCTCGGTTAAAAGCAGTTTATCCAGACCATCCAGGGTTAAAAAGTGTTTCAGCTGTCCGTAGCGGTTAAGTTGTATTTGCTTGGGCCTGAATGAATCATTCATAACATCTTTCCGCTTTAGTTTACTTTAGTGCTGACTTCAAGCGTCAACGGTTGCGGGCCTTTCAGTTTAACGCGCTGATCCCGGGCCAATTCGAGCTTTTTACCGACCACATCTGCTTGCACAGGGAGCTCCCGGCCACCCAAATCAATCAGTGTCACCAGCGTGATGCTTGCTGGTCTTCCATAATCAAACAGTTCATTCATCGCCGCACGAATAGTACGACCGGACATAATGACATCATCGATCAGAATCACGTGCCTCCCATCGGTCTCAAAGGGCAAGCGAGACGGTTTTACCGTTGGGTTAAGTCCTACACGCGTAAAGTCGTCACGGTAAAATGAAATATCCAACTCACCCAAAGCCTCGCTCATGCTCATCTTTTTGCGCAACAACTCTGCAAGCCAGACGCCGCCCGTTCGAATACCCACCAGACAAGGATCAACAATCTCACGTTGACGCAACAGCGCCTGCAGCTTAATGGTCATTTCATCCAGAAGCTGCTCAATATTAATTTCAGAAGTCATCATTCCATCCCGACTGATTAATCGATTAATTCGAGAATTTAAGACGTTGCAGCTTGTGCAGCAAACCAACTTTCCAAAATGAGGCACGCCGCCAGACCGTCAACCGAATTTCGCCCGAAATCCCGGTCACCGCCCTTCTGCATTACCATCCCCTTAGCCTCAAAACTCGACAAACGTTCATCCATCATAAAAAAAGGCTTTCCAAACCGGCCCTGCAGTCGCTTGGCGAACTTGGTTGCCCGCAGACTCATCTCATTCTCACTGCCATCCATGTTGAGCGGCAGCCCCACCACAAACCCATCGGGCAACCATTCCCCAACCAATTTCTCCAGCATCGGCCACTGAGGTACGCCATCTTTGGCAGGCAACGGCGCTAACTCCGTAGCCGTTCCCAGCGCATCACGACCAACCGCGACACCGATTCTACGCGTACCGAAATCAAAACACAGATATGTTTTCATGCGCTCCTGTGGCGTGATTTGACCATGCCGGGAAAATTATGAATGTCCTACCTGCCCACTGAGTTGTGCAAGATCAATCCCCATCGACGCCAAGGCCGCGTTGAATCGCTTATGAAATGGCATATGAAACAGCACATCGGTACTTGCGGGGCATACTAACCAGGCATTGTCTGCGATTTCCTGTTCTAACTGACCTTCTCCCCAGCCCGCATAACCCAGCGCAACCAAATAATCTTCAGGTCCGTTTTCCGATGCAATGGCCGCAAGTATATCTTTGGAAGTCGTTAGCAAAATACCGTCAGCAATGGTAAGGCTGGACGTCCACTCCGCGCCATTGTGCAATACAAACCCCCGGTCCAATTGAACCGGCCCCCCCGAATAGACGGGAATATCCAGCTCATCGCCACCAAGATCAAGCTGTGACAATATCTCACCCAAGGACATTTCCAACGGCCGGTTAATGACAATACCCATCGCGCCCTTTTCAGAGTGCTCACAAATATAGGTTAATGTTCCGGCAAAGTTCGGATCCTGCATTTGTGGCATGGCGATCAGAAACTGATTACGAAATGTCTGCATCGTGGTAGAACCCGATTTGCAAAAGGTTGCCCCCAATCGTGTATCAGGAACTCGACAACCCTTTTGGTTGGAATGAAAATGTTCTGATAATTTCCAGGATGTCCCGCTCATCCCGCACTTCTTTCGGGAACGGTAAAAAAGGCGACGCCAAGCGTACAATTCGCACGGCGGCATCATCCAGCAACTTATGGCCCGAAGACTCCAGCACCCTGATTTCCTTGATGGTTCCATTCGGCCATAGCGCAATCAACAATCTGGGCTTGCCGTATATTTTACGCTGCCGGGCTTCTTCGGGATAGTTAAGATTGCCGACTCGCTCGATCTTCTTTTGCCAGTTCTGAATATAGTAAGCATCAACAACACTCATGGTTGACGAGGCTGTCAGACGGGTAATACGAGGACGGTTACTATAAGACTGTTCCTGCTCAGCCAGACGGGCTTCCAGACTGGCAATTTCAAGACTACGCTGCATGATCGACTTGCGTGGCTGAACCGGCTCTTCCGGCACCACTTCTTTGACTGCCTTGACTGGCTCCGGCACCTTGGATTGGGCAAAAGCCGTTGCCGTAACCACCGGTTTCGAACGCACAGGCTCGTCATTTGGTGCAGGGGGTGGCGTCACCACCTCTGCCACCGGCTTCGGCTCCGGACTCTTAAAATCCGTTTTTTCGACCGCCGTCAGCTCCACAGCTTCCCGCGCCGTCCCACTGCCTTTTTGATTCGCCTGTGCAAGAAAATCGGCTTTTTCGGGCTTTTCCTTGTCATCATGCTGGGCCAGCGTGATCGCCATGGTATGAGGCGCCGGCTTGGGATCTTCCTTGCTAAAACTGACACCAAGAACCAGAATCGCATGGAGCGCCAGCGCAAGAAAAAGTGTAAAACTCAAGCGATCAACATCACTGGCGCTGGCAACTGATACAGCCATTTAACCTCGTTAACTCAATGATTCAAAAGAAATCTGCATCGCAAGACGCAAGCACCTGACAGCAAAAATACAGGAAAAGTCTGAATGCTAGCTACCCAATTGTCCAGCCGGATTCACTCTCGAAAGCAATTCCGTTTCAAGCACATTCATGAGCTGTCCTGCGATATCAAGATTATAGGCCTTGTCGAGCTCACGGATACAGGTCGGACTCGTAACATTTATTTCAGTCAAATAGTCACCAATGACATCCAGTCCAACGAAATAAAGACCCATTTCTTTCAGAGAAGGCCCGACCTGCTGGCAAATCCAACGATCCCGATCCGTCAGTGGCCGCGCTTCACCCCGGCCGCCTGCGGCCAGGTTACCCCGGTTCTCCCCTTGTGCCGGAATCCTGGCCAGAGCATAGGGCACCGGCTCACCATTGATCATAAGAATACGCTTGTCGCCTTCACGAATTTCCGGCAGGAATTTCTGCGCCATGATCTGATGTGAACCATGCTGAGTCAGCGTCTCAATAATCACGCCGAGATTCGCATCACCCTGTTTAACCCGAAACACCGCTGTGCCCCCCATACCATCCAGAGGCTTCATCACCACATCTCCATGCGCGGCATGAAACTCCCGCAACTTGGCGGCGCTACGCGAAACCAACAGTGGCGGACAGCACTGGGGAAACCATGTCGCGAACAGTTTTTCATTACAGTCACGCAAACTCTGAGGACGGTTGACGACCAGCACTCCCGATTTCTCGGCCATTTCGAGAATATGGGTCGCAAATACAAATTCACGATCCACCGGCGGATCTTTACGCATCAGAATAATATTCAATTCGCTCAAATCCGCGTCAAACCGACGTCCGAAGTTATACCAGCCGTCAGGATTATCCTTGACAGTCAACTCAGTCATCTGCGCTTTCGCCACACCATTATCTATATAGAGATCCTGCTGCTGCATATAAAACAGTTCCCAGCCCTTAGCCTGGGCGGCCAACAACATGGCGAGCGAGCTATCCTTGGCCACTTTTATGGACTCGATCGGATCCATAACGATTCCCAGCTTCACTGAACTCATATTCGCATCCTTCAACTGTTTTAATTCATGAGTATGAACAGAACTCTTCAAGCGACCCACCTTCGGCTTCGCGAAAGGTACTATACTGGCGTTTTATATTGGTACAACCACAAGTTTGCAACAAACCCTTCATTAAAATGACGGTAACGCAAACTTTCTATTTCATTTTTTAATTTTGTACTACGCTTGTCATTGGGCCTTATTCCGAAAAACACTACGGAGCCGTGCCCGGTTTGAGTGATGGCGAATCAGTTTTTGAATTGCTGATACCGTATTTGAATTGCAGATAATAGATACGCGATTCATTTTTGGTGACAATTTATATACAAACCAATGCTTTCGACCACGAACAAAATAAACTATAAATATTCGGCGCTTATAGATTGAACCACTAAACTATGTTAAAAAGCCGAGTTAACATCTGGCTGTCAGTAAATTTAACATCAAGAAAGATAAGCCAGAGCGCAAAGGCGCAACAGATTGATAATGCTCATGACAACAATTAGCTAGCAGGGCAGTTGGATAATGGAAGACAATTTTGAGAACCTGAAAGTGATGGTTATTGACGATAGCAAGACCATTCGTCGAACCGCCGAAACGCTGCTAAAGAAAGTAGGCTGCAATGTTATCACTGCCACTGACGGCTTTGATGCACTTGCTAAAATCGCCGACACTCACCCTGACATTATATTCGTCGATATTATGATGCCCCGGCTGGATGGTTATCAGACCTGTGCGCTCATCAAGAATAACAGCGCATTCAAATCGACCCCCGTCATCATGCTGTCAAGCAAGGACGGATTGTTCGATAAGGCAAAAGGCAGAATTGTTGGCTCAGACCAATATCTGACCAAACCGTTCAGTAAAGATGAGTTGCTTGGCACGATCAAAGCGCACATGCCCAAAAATTAGCACATCACTATGGCGGGAAACCGTCTTTAAGTCGGGCACCTCACCCGGAAAACCCTAAATTTTCTAGGTGCGATAACAAACTTGGTTATTTCAGAAAAGCCGTATCATACATATTTATTGGGGGAAACATGGCTCGAATATTGATCGTAGATGACTCGCCCACAGAAGTCAGAAAAATATCCAGCATTCTTGAAAAACACAATCATACGATCATTACTGCAGATAATGGCGCGGACGGTGTTGCTATGGCGCGCGCAGAGCGCCCGGATCTGGTACTGATGGATGTGGTTATGCCCGGACTCAACGGATTTCAGGCAACACGTCAACTAACCCGTTCAGCTGAAACGGCTGAAATCCCCGTCGTCATCGTGACCACCAAAGATCAGGAAACCGATAGGGTCTGGGGTACGCGTCAGGGGGCTAAAGGCTATTTGGTTAAACCCGTCAATGAAGATGATCTGATCAAAACGATCAAAGAACTTCTTCCCTAATTCCAGGGGTGCTTGAGAGCAATGTCAGTACAGACATCTCCCTTTCTCGTTCTTGTCGATATCGCGCGACGCAGTCGCGCATTGGCCGCAGGGTTACCGGCCCAGGAAGAAGCCGTCGAGCTTTGGAATGGTATCGGTTTCTCACTTGCGGGACAGCGCTACGTTGCGCCTATGGGCGAGGTCATGGAGATACTCCATGTGCCCCGATACACTCAGGTTCCAGGCGTCGAACATTGGATGTGTGGCGTCGCAAACGTTCGCGGACGCTTGCTTCCTATTCTCGATCTCTGCCACTTCTTTAACTTGCCACGAACTACCTCCATTCGTGACAAGCGAGTGCTTGTCGTGGAAAACGATGACATTCTGAGCGGATTGATTGTGGATAGCGTTCAGGGAATGCAGTACTTCGCGGTAGACAATTATTCTCCGCAAGCCCCCGTACCAAATGAAAGCATGGCATCCTTTGTCAAAGGCGCCTATCTTAAGAACGAAGAACTTTGGAATGTTTTCAGCACAGTGTCCTTAACCGAGGATGATCGATTCCTTGATGTTTCCGCCTGACGCTCGAAAACCAGAAGAAAATGTTACTACTAATATAAAAGAATCCAGAACGACAACGAACAGGCCGGGAGCCAGAACATGAAAAGCAAAACCGGAAAGCTCACGACGAGCCAGGGCAGCAACAACCTGACACTGGGGTTGGGTGTGGTGCTGGTAGCACTACTGCTCTTTCTGACTTATGTCTCCTTTATCATTATTCGGGACAGTAACTACGACAGAGAATACACAGGCTACGCAAGTGACCTTCGTGTGCTGTCTCAGGAGATCTCGAAAAATGCGACGGAAGCCGCTGCCGGCAAAACCGAAGCTTTCGACCTGTTAAAGCGCTCCCGCGACGAGTTTGAAGAAAAATGGCGATTTACCCTTCAAGGGAATGCCAAAACAGGCCTGCCCGCCAGTGAGATTGCCGCCGCTTCCGGGGTACAGAATACCTGGTCTGAAGTAAAGAACAGCGCAGACCAGATTTTGTCTAACCAGGAAACCGTGCTCAATTTGCATGGCATTGCAGAAACCCTGGCAGAAACCATCCCCAAACTGCAGGTCGAATACGACGACATCGTACAGATTCTTCTTGAAAACGACGCCCCGGCAGATCAGGTTGCCGTGGCACAGCGCCAGTCTCTGCTCGCAGAACGTATTGTTCGCAGCGTAAACAACGTTCTGACCGGTGACGAAGATGCCGTGGTTGCCGCCGATAGATTTGGTCGAGACGCGAAGCTCTTTGGCCGGGTATTGAACGGAATGGTTGAAGGCAACACGGTCATGGGAATCAGCAAGGTCGTTGACGAAGACGCCATGTTTGGTTTGGAAGAAATATCATCCATGTTTGAATTTGTGGATAAAAACGTTGACCAGATTCTTGAAACATCCCCGGAACTTTTCAAGGTTCGTAAAGCGGCAACCAACATTTTTGAAAACTCTCAGACACTGAAGAAACAAACATCAGATCTTTCATCCCAGATTCAGAATGCGGGTGATCAACGCACGATCTCTCCTACCCTCGCTTATATTGTTCTCGGTATTATCATTGTAATCATCGTGATCATCGGTTTGACACTTTACAGAGAAAGCCAGGCTCGCCTTGATGCAACAACAGAGCAGAATGAACAGAACCAGAACGCGATTCTGCGACTGCTCGACGAACTGGCCGACCTCGCGGACGGTGACCTCACCACAGAAGCGACGGTAACTGAAGATTTCACCGGTGCGATTGCCGACTCTATCAACTTCGCGATCGACCAGATGCGCGGACTGGTAAAAGCGATTCGGGACACGGCCGTACAGGTCGCAGCAGCAGCACAGGAAACACAAGCGACGGCGATGCATCTGGCGGATGCATCCGAGCATCAGGCACAGGAAATTGCTGGCGCCTCTGCCGCGGTAAACGAAATGGCGGTCTCTATCGACCAGGTATCTTCCAACGCGGCCGAATCGGCGGCGGTTGCGGAGCGCTCGGTTGCCATCGCGAAGAAGGGCGCGGAAGTTGTACAGAACACCATCCGCGGGATGGACACCATTCGCGAACAGATTCAGGAAACTGCAAAACGTATCAAACGCCTTGGGGAATCCTCTCAGGAAATCGGTGATATCGTATCCTTGATCAACGACATTGCTGACCAAACCAACATTCTGTCTCTGAACGCTGCTATACAGGCGTCTATGGCCGGTGACGCCGGTCGTGGTTTTGCGGTGGTTGCGGACGAAGTTCAACGACTTGCGGAACGTTCATCTGCCGCAACCAAGCAGATCGAAGCCCTGGTAAAAACTATCCAGACAGATACCAACGAAGCGGTTATCTCAATGGAACATACTACGGCAGAAGTGGTCAGGGGAGCCCGCCTGGCTCAGGATGCGGGTGTTGCACTGGAAGAAATTGAAAACGTTTCCATGAACCTCGCCGACTTGATCCAGAACATCTCCAATGCGGCACGTCAGCAGTCCTCGTCTGCAGGTCATATATCCAATACGATGAATGTTATTCAGGAAATTACTTCTCAAACTTCTGCGGGAACTACCGCGACCGCCAAGTCGATCGGTAATCTTGCAGAAATGGCGAACCAGCTGCGTAGTTCGGTTGCTGGCTTCAAACTGCCAGAGGAAGGCGAATCAGGCTCTGTGGTGTAAGACATTGGGCGAATGACTGGCCGTGAACCTTATGGCTGATTCTGACAGAAAGGCACCAGCACCGGCATCGGGCTGGGTCTTCAAGCCTCAGGCGGAAATGGATGAAAAACAGTTCCGCCAGTGGCAGATGCTGCTTGAAAGCCGCACAGGTATGAGTTTACCTGAGAGTCGTAAAACATTTTTGCAAACTAATCTGGGTATCCGCATGCGTGAAATAGGCTGCGGAACGTATCAGGAATATTTTGAAAAAGTGATCTCAGGGACCAGTGGCATTATTGAATGGGCCACGTTGGTCGACCGACTTACAGTACAGGAAACCCGTTTTTATCGAGATCCTGATGCCTGTAATCTGGTCACAGACTATGTACTGACCCGGCCCAGAGAGTTGCTGTTACAAAACTCCTTCGAGGCCTGGAGTGTAGGCTGTTCGACAGGTGAAGAGCCTTATACGCTGGCGATTCTTTTGAGCGAATGTATGTCCGTGCTGGGCCTGAATAAATACTTCGGCGTCACCGGCACAGATATCAGCACACCCGCATTGGAAAAGGCAAAAAACGGTCTATATAGTGCGGCGAAACTGGTAACACTGGACGATACACTTAAGAGCAAATATTTCGTTCAGAAGGAAGACCGGCGTTATGAAATCAGTCCGGCGATCAAGAACCGGGTATGTTTTTCCAGAGTCAACATTCTGGAACTGGGTTCGGCGCCAATGCATGGCATGAATCTGATATTTTGCCAGAATGTGCTGATTTACTTTCGGCGCTGGCGGCGCAAAGAAATTTTAAACCGGTTAGCAGAGCGTTTGGTGCCAGGTGGAATGCTGATCTTGGGTCAAGGAGAAATCGTCGACTGGAGTCATCCGCTACTAGAGCGAATTCCAAGCGACAAGGCTCTCGCATTTATCCGTCAACCAGACAAGAATTAGAATGACTGGAGAAGTTATGGGCAACAACCATGACTATGTTGCTCTCGACTGGGTTCGAGGGGAGATTGGAAAAACACTGACACAGGCACGTCACGAGCTGGAAGCTTACGTGGCAACGCCCGATGACGTGTCGAGAATGCGCTTTTGTTTGAACTACATCCACCAGGTGCACGGCACGCTGCAGATGGTAGAGTTCTATGGCGCGGCGCTGCTGGCTGAAGAAATGGAAAAGCTGGCACTTGCCATGCTTAACCAAAAAGTGGCACATGCAAAAGAAGCTCAGGAAGTGCTGATGCAGGCCATTCTGCACCTGCCGAACTATCTTGAGCATCTACAAAGTGGCAACCGCGATTTACCGGTGGTATTGCTGCCGATTCTGAATGATATTCGCGCCTCTCGTGGCGAAGCGCTCTTATCAGATACCTCCATGTTCAAACCGGACATGACTTCAGCCAGACTCGTAACCTCTGCCGAAGTGAATGCCCGCCTGCAAGATGAAAAAGTTATTGCCAACCTTCGCAAGTTACGGCAAATGTTTCAGTTTGCGCTTGCTGGTGTCATCAGAAACAGTGATGTAGCCAATAATCTTGGCTACATGGATAAAGTATTGGCCCGCCTGGCCAAGCTTTGCCAGCCCAGCGCGCATGGTCAGCTTTGGTGGGTCGCTCTTGGATTTCTGGAAGCACTGGAAGCCGGTGATATAGAGCTGAGCTCTGCTGTAAAAACTTTGCTACGAAATATCGACAATGAAATCCGTCGATTGATTGACGAGCATGTGGATGTTCTCAAGCAACCCATCCCGGAAGACTTGCTTCGCAATCTGCTTTACTACATTGCCAAGTCACCTAATGATTCCAAAATAGTCGAACAGATTAAGGCCCGTTATAAGCTGGATCAGGCCCTACCCAGTGATAGCGAGATTTCCCAGGAACGCGCTCGCGTACAAGGCCCTGACCGTGAAGCGATGGCCTCGGTAGTTGCCGCTATTAACGAAGAATTGGCTCGCCTTAAAGATCAGCTCGACTTATTTGTTCGCGGGGAGTTCAGAGATAATTCAGATCTCGCCGAACTGCTGCCCGGACTCAAATTAGTGGGCAATACCATGGCTGTTTTGGCTTTGGGCGCACCACGCAAGATTATTCTTGATCAGATTGCCCTCGTCGAGCAGTTGTCTGCACAGGCAGAACCTGCCGACGACAATCATCTGATGGATATTGCAGGAGCCTTGCTTTATGTAGAAGCAACCCTTTCCGGGCTGGCTGAAGACCCGAACAAAAAAGGGGTGGTTTCCGACAAGTTATCCATGATTCCTTCCGAGCAATTGAGTAATGCTCATGATGCCGTATTACGCGAAACGCGTAATGGTCTGGAACAGGCAAAATCAAGCATCGTCAATTACATTGCGTCACATTGGGATCGCAAGGAAATTGAAGGCGTTCCTGAATTACTCGACGGACTCAGGGGCAGCCTGCAGATTATTCCGCTTGAAAAAGCTGCGCTCCTGCTACGGGCCTGTGGCCGATTCATCCGGGATCACTTGCTCAAACCGGATAGCACACCGAACTGGCAGCAACTGGATACGCTAGCCGATGCGATCACCAGTATCGAATATTATCTGGAGCGAATGGCAGATGGTGCCAAAGACAACGATGTCATTCTTCAGGTCGCTGAAGAGAGCGTGGCCGAACTTGGTTACCCCACCGGCGCGATTGATATCAAACGCACTGTCGCAAGCACGCCTAAAGCGGAAAGCTCACCGTCGGTGACGGTTGCCCCCACCGCCAGTGTTGCCCAGACAGCCAAGCATGTCGATCATGAACTGATAGACGAAGAAATCATCGAAATCTTCGTGGAAGAAGCTGAAGAAGTTATCCATTCGCTGGCTGAAACCTATCCTGCCTATCGCGCCGATCATGACAACCGGGAAGCGCTTAAAGATATACGCCGAGCCTTCCACACAATTAAAGGAAGCGGAAGACTGGTCGGTGCTGTGACACTGGCTGAATTGTCATGGTCTATCGAAAACATGCTCAATCGGGTCATCGACAACACCATCAAACCATCCGATCGCATGCTGGCGTTAATCGAAGATGTGATGGATGTTTTACCCGAACTGATTGATGCATTTAAAAACAATCAAGCCCCAAGAAATGTTACTAACTATATTGACCGGGCAAATGAATTGGCAGGGGTTCCAAAGTCATCAACAACGACTGCCGAAATAGAGCCTGCAGGTGCATTAGTGGCTACGGAAGTTATGCCTGAAGCCGAAGCCGAAGCCGAAGCCGAAGCCGAAGCCGAAGCCGAAGCCGAAGCCGAAGCCGAAGCCGAAGCCGAAGCCGAAGCCGAAGCCGAAGCCGAAGCCGAAGCCGAAGCCGAAGCCGAAGCCGAAGCCGAAGCCGAAGCCGAAGCCGAAGCCGAAGCCGAAGCCGAAGCCGAAGCCGAAGCCGAAGCCGAAGCCGAAGAAATTATTATGGCGCCTCTACCCGAAAGCAATGATGCCGGGGAAGACGACCTGATCGACGATGAAATTATCGAAATTTTCCTGGAAGAAGCGGGCGAAGTATTAGAGACCATCGACGAGTATCTCCCGCAGTATCTCAATGACCGGGACAACAGCAGCGCATTGACAGAAGTACGGCGTGCATTTCATACCCTCAAGGGTAGCGGTCGCATGGTCGGAGCTCATGTTGTTGGTGAACTGGCGTGGGCCGTTGAAAACCTTCTGAATCGCGTCATTGACGGCTCTATATTCGTCAACGAGGATATTTGTCAGATTATCGAGAAGGTTGTCAGCCTTCTACCTGACCTGGTCGATGACTTTAAACTCCGTCGCCCCAGCAGCCACGATGTGTCCCAGATATGCCAGCAGGCAGAATTGCTCTCGAAAGGGGAAATGCTGCTGGCGACGAAGGCCGACACAATACCCGCACAAGAAACGCCTATTGAATATAAAGGGGCTCTTACTTTAGAGGATCTGGATGATGAAGATGCTCTGAAACTGGATCCTGATTTACTCGAAATATTCAAAAGTGAAACAGAAAGCCACCTTCAAGCGATTGATGAGTTTGTGGCTGACGCCGAACAAAATGGTAACAACGAGTTTACCGACGCTATATCCAGAGCACTACACACACTAAAAGGCAGTGCCAATACCGCACACATTAACCCGATTGCACAGGTGGCAGTACCTCTTGAGAAATTCGTAAAAGAAGCCCGAGCCAGAAACCTGCCTGCAAATGAAGGAATCATTGCCAAACTCGCTGAGGCTTCACGCTTTATTCGGGAAGGCATTGATCAGCTTGATACTGCTCATCCTCAGGATTCACTGAACGGTATTGATACGTTCCTGGAGGATCTCAACGACTTAAGCAAAGAGACCTTTGATCAACCGATCACTGTTGATGCCGGGCGCGTAAAAACTGACCCTCAGGTGGTGAATATATTCCTGACCGAAGGACTCGATATCCTGCTGGATGCAGATACTATTCTCAACGAGTGGAGTTCCCATGCCATTGACGGCTCGCAACTCGAACGGCTTGCGGGCGAACTGAAGACGCTTGCTCATGGCGCTCGTCTGGCCAATCTTGATGACATCGCAGAATTGAGTGACGTTCTCGAACAGGCCTATTCCAAGGTATCACCTGATTTCCAGCCAGAGCCGTCGTTTTTAGAGCAAGTAAAGCAAGGTCATGAAGTATTGCTCAGCATGATGGATCAAATAGCCGCCGGGCTGGCAACTCAGCCAGACAACCAGTTATTGGCTGCGCTGGGTAACCGGGTGGCAGAGCTGTCGGCGAGGCAGGAAGAAGCTCCCGCCGCACCAATGCCGCAGGAAGAAGAACCGGATTTCAGCGATGAACTCGCGACACTGGATCAGGAACTGGGCTCGTTTGAGGATGACGGTCATTTACATGAGTCCTTATCTGACGAAGTTACGGCAAATGCACCTTTGTCCTTTAAGACCGAGGAACTGCTTGATCCGGAATTAGTAGAAATATTTCTGGAAGAAGCCAGCGACATTATTGATAACAGTGCAGAACTTCTCCAGCAGTGGACCGAAGCGCAATCAGACAAAGACCTGCTACTGCAACTACAAAGAGAACTTCATACGCTCAAAGGTGGCGCGCGTTTAGCGGAGCTGTCCTCTATTGGTGATCTGGCCCACGAACTGGAATATCTGTTTGAAGGTTTGGCGGATGGCCGCTATCAGCCGTCGTCCTCTTTAACTGACCTGATCTTGCAGTGTCATGACCGACTCGCCAGCATGGTTGATGAGGTACGGGCTATTCAACCTTGTACTGCCGCACCGGAATTGATTGAAAGCATTCAGGCCTATATGCGTGGCACGGCCAAGTTGCCTGAAGACGATGCCGCAGATCTGTCCGAGCTCGTATCAGACCATCTGGCAATAAATGAAGATGCCGACACCGTACTTCCGGTCAGCGATTCCGAGCAGGTTAATGCGCCGGAAGCAGAGTCCGTGCTCCTCGATCTGGATCCCGAATTGGCTGAAATCTTCCTGGAAGAAGCCAATGATATTATCGACACAAGTGGTGAATTATTACATCACTGGCAGCAAGCCCCCGAGCAGCAAGATCTGGTCGCGCAATTGCAAAGAGAATTGCACACGCTGAAAGGCGGCGCACGTATGGCTGAAATCGCGCCCATCGGCGATCTCGCCCACGAAATGGAAAATCTGTTTGAGCGCATTACTGAAGGTCGCCTCGTTGCGGATTCCAGACACATTGAGCTGGCCTTAAAGTGTCATGATCGGCTGGCAAATATGGTCGAAAGTGTCACACAGGATATGCACTGCCTGCCTGCGGGCGATCTCGTCAAAGAACTCCAGAATCTGCTCAGCGCAGGAGATGAAACAACTGCGCTGCCGATACTTCAGTCTTCATCAGCGGATGTCGAGGCAGAGGAAACTGAGGAAGCAATGTCTTTCGACATAGAACCTCAGGATCTCGATAGTTACACTGAAGACTTAACTGATGCTACGGATGAATTGGCCGCGTTACTCACTGATGAATCCGAAGAAGCAGACGATGCCGTCACGTTGGGAGAGGATTCTGATTTCACCATTGATGATGCCCTGCTGACTGATGACGAGGAACAACCTGAGCTGCTCGAAGTAGAAGAGAATCCTTTCGAAGGCTTACTCGACGAGGAGTTGCTGGAAGTAACCGAATTTGAAGCCGAAGCCGAAGCCGAAGCCGAAGCCGAAGCCGAAGAATTGTCTGCCACACCCGTACTAATGTCTGCCTACGGAGAAGAATTAGACCCCGAATTAGTCGAAATATTTCTCGAAGAAGCACACGACATTGTCGACAATACCGCCAATTTGCTACAAAACTGGCTGCAGGATATCGACGATACCAGCAATGTAGCCGAGCTACAGCGTGACCTGCATACCCTGAAAGGGGGCGCACGAATGGCCGAAATCACTCCGCTGGGTGACTTGGCTCATGAGCTGGAAAACCTGTTCGAAGGGATTGTTGAAGGTCGTTATCAGGCAGATGCTTCGATTGCCGCGCTCATGCTCAACTGCCATGACCGGCTCGCCATCATGGTGGAAAAAATCGCCGCAGGTGAGCCGCTTCCTTCCGGTAACGATTTGATTGCAGAAATTCAGCAGTATGCCTCGGGCACGGCTGAATCAGAGTTAACATCAGATATCGGGACCAATGAAGAGACGATTGCAGCAACTACCGGGGAAGAACTCCTGGCAAGTGATGAAGTCAGTGAACTCGCTGAGCCGGAGGCAGACATTGCTCTGCCAGAGATTGAGATTGGCGAGACGGACATCCGGTCGCAAGAAGCTGAAGCAGAAAAACTGGAAGAGTTTGATCAGGATCTGCTGGGCATCTTTATTGATGAAGCCCGTGATATTCATGAGGCGTTAAGGGATAACACCGAATTCTGGCGTGAAGATCCGGCCTCACTGAAAGGTGTCGATGCGTTACAGCGTGAACTACACACGCTCAAAGGCGGCGCACGATTGGCGGACATTGATACCATTGGCGATCTCGCCGAAGCCATGTATGACACATTGGAAGCAGTCTCGCTAGGTGAGCTGGTCGCTGATATGCGCATGATTGATGGCGTATCCGAGTGTGTTACTCGCCTTGAGCAGATGTTGAATGCATTGGAAACGCAGAGCACCAAGATCTCGGCGCTGGAAGTTATTAATAAGCTGAATCAGATACGTAAAAACGCTGTTCAGGCAACCGTGACAAAACCTGAAATTTCCGAATCTGCAGAGTTTGGCATCACAACACCAGAAGTCGTGGCCGAGGAATCCCCGGCAGAAGTGTCTGCTGAAGATGATAGCGGTATTTTCGGAGAAGGACTTGATCCGGAAGTTCTGGAAATATTCCTTGATGAAGCCAAAGAGCTCATGGAAACGCTCGACAATCAGATTGCTGACTGGAGCAAAGATGTCGGCAACCAGAACTTCAACAGGGAATTGCAAAGAACTTTGCACACGCTGAAAGGCGGGGCTCGACTCGCCGATCTCGAAAAACTGGGGGACGAAAGCCACAACCTGGAAACACTGCTGGTCAGTGCGGCTCAGAAGAATCAACCCTTCGAGGGCGAACTCAAACTGACCGTATTTGCACATCAGGAAGTACTGCAAAAGCTGGTTGACGATGTCAATGCAGCCTATATGCGAATGCTTTCCGGAACGCCTGCGACTCCGGTCGCGCCGAAGGAGCCCGAGCCCAAAGCGCCGTCTGTCGCACCGAAACCCGTCGTCGAATCCAAACCTGCCGAGGTCGTCGCGGCCAAGCCGGCTGTTCAGCCACCTAAGGCTAAAAAGCCCAATATTAAAGCGCGTCAGGCAGCTAAAGCGGCACAACAGGAGAGCATCCGCGTTCCGGCCCCCCTGCTTGACGATCTGGTGAATCTGGCAGGGGAAACCAGTATTACGCGTGGTCGCCTTGAACAGCACATCAGTGATTTCAGCTTTACGCTGGATGAAATGGCCGCCACCATTGAGCGTTTACGCGAGCAGTTACGCCGGATGGACATGGAGACTGAGGCGCAGGTACTGTTCAGAACCGAGCGCCAAACAGGACCTGATTACACAGACTTCGACCCGCTGGAAATGGATCGCTATTCATCCATTCAACAACTGTCCAGAGCACTCACCGAAAGTAGCTCAGACTTGATGGATTTGCGCGACACCATGTCGGACAAGGTGCGGGATACCGAAACATTGCTTTTGCAACAGTCCCGGATTAACACCGAACTGCAGGAAGGTCTGATGAAGACCCGAATGATCCCGTTCTCGTCCATGGTCCCCAGATTACGCCGGATTGTTCGTCAGATCAGCGGAGAACTGCAGAAGAAAGTCGAGTTTGACGTACACAATGCCGAAGGTGAAATGGATCGGACCGTTCTCGAACGGATGATCGCACCACTGGAACATATGTTACGAAATGCGCTTGATCACGGAATCGAAAGTGCCGACAAGCGACGTGCGTCTGGAAAACCTGAAACGGGAACCATCGAGCTCTCACTGCAACGTGAAGGTGGAGATATCGTTCTGAGAATGGCGGATGATGGTGGCGGTATTCCAGTCAAAGTCATCAAGGAAAAGGCCATTAAGCAAGGCCTGTTGCCAGCGGATGCGGATTTGCCGGATGCAGAAATTCTGCAGTTCATCATGATGCCCGGATTTAGTACTGCCCAGAAAGTCACGCAGATTTCTGGTCGGGGTGTGGGTATGGACGTGGTGGCCAGCGAGATCAAGCAGCTCGGAGGAACCATCGCCATCGATTCGGTTGTCGGCAAAGGAACCACCTTTATTGTCCGCCTGCCCTTTACGGTTTCCGTAAACCGGGCGCTGATGGTCAATACCGGTGAAGACTTCTATGCCATACCTCTCAACACGATCGAGGGTATCGTGCGAGTCAGCACTTATGAGCTTGAAGAATATTACAAGCCCGATGCACCGCTTTACGAGTATGCCGGCCAGAAATACAAGTTGCAGTATCTGGGCAACCTGATGCATAGCGAGCACAAACCAAAGTTGCAGGGCCAACCGCTTCCGTTACCTGTCATACTGGTTCGGGGGGCGGAGCATCCCATGGCACTTCAGGTGGACAGCCTGATGGGAAGCCGCGAAATTGTTGTTAAGAGCTTGGGATTACAGTTTTCGAATGTCCCCGGCGTTTCTGGCGCAACGATTCTGGGTGATGGTAGCGTGGTCGTTATTTTGGACTTACCCGCGATGATTCGTGCGGATATATCCAGTCAGGCTGCCGAGAAAGGTCTGGTTATTGAAGAGAAGGCACGACCTACGATTGATCGCGCCAAACTCGTGATGGTGGTGGATGATTCGGTCACCGTGCGTAAGGTAACCACCCGTTTGCTGGAACGGAATGGAATGGAAGTCATCACCGCGAAAGACGGGGTAGATGCCATTGCACAGCTGCAGGATCACAAACCGGACATTATGTTGCTGGATATTGAAATGCCCAGGATGGATGGTTTCGAGGTTGCGAGTCTGGTACGTCACGACGAGAGTTTACGCGACGTACCTATTATTATGATCACGTCGCGGACCGGGAAGAAGCACCGTGACAGGGCCATGTCGATTGGTGTCAACGAATATCTCGGCAAGCCATTCCAGGAGAAGGAGCTGCTTAGCACGATAGAGAAACTGACCGGAAGAAGTTGATATGCGGCCAAGGCCATCGGTGGGAATAATTAGTGACAGCCCGCTGCAGCGCCATCATTTGCAGGCTGCGCTGACTGCCTACGGGCTAAAGCCGGCCGTCAACTGTGATCCGGGCAGATTCAGCACCCTTGCAGACGAACTTAAAGAGTCAATTAGCTGTTGGGTGCTTGAGCTCGAAAACGAAGATGCCTGGCAGGACTTTATTGACGACCTGGTCGAAACAAGTGAGGCTCCCATTCTGTTTGGATTAGGCACGGCTCCCCAGCGCCATAGCGAAGAATATCCTCGCTGGGAGCGGCGGCTCTTTACCAAGCTCAGTGAAGAAGTGGGCATTCTGGAAATGCTGGATTCCGAGGAGTCCTTGCAAGCGCTGGATTCGAGCCTTCCGCATCCCCCTTTGCCCTTGCCAGATATCATCCAGAAAACACGACATAAAGCGAGTACGGGTGCAGAATCACTGGAACGCATCTGGATTCTGGCGGCGTCGTTAGGAGGGCCCGCAGCCGTTAAGGAATTTCTGGACGAGTTACCGAAAGGTTTACCGGTCAGCTTTATTTACGCCCAGCATATTGATGCCAATTTTTCGAGTGTGCTGGCCCGTGTGCTGGCCCGCCATTCGACGTTCAGTCTTAAAGAAGCGCAAGTGGGTGATATTCCCTGTTATGGTGAAGTATTAATGGTGCCGGTTGATCGGGAAATGGTCTTCGGTGAGCAGGGGGACGTTCAGTTTAAAGACACGCCCTGGCCCGGCCCTTATGGACCCTCTATCGACCAGGTCATGCTCAATGTAGCCAATTACTTTGGCGACCGCTGTGGTGTCATTGTATTCAGTGGTATGGGAAATGATGGTGCCATTGCGGCGCCTTTGTTAAAAGCCTATGGCTGCGAGGTGTGGGTTCAAAGTTCCGACAGCTGTGCCAACAGCTCAATGCCCGATTCGGTAGAAGCAACCGGGGTGGCCAGCTATACAGGAACGCCCCGACAAATGGCAGCCCATTTGGTGAAGGAAATTGAACGTGCTGAATCCAGGCATTCAGCAAATTAATAATTAATGCGTGTATACGTGCCAACAAATCTCCGGACGTCTCGCCGGAATGGATCAACACAGGGATTATGGTTCCCTAAAGGTTATAAGACTATGGCAGAAACGCCGGCAATATTATCCAGCCTTTACTTACCCGTTATTGGGAAAAATCTTGTACTGCCAAACGTAACCGTGGCTGAAATCGTCGATTACCAGAAGCCAGAGGCAGAAAGTGGTGCTCCTGATTGGTTTCTCGGCAATATTCAGTGGCGAGGCGTTAAACTCCCGGTTATTTCCTATGATCGCCTCAATGGTGAAACAGAGGCCGGCATGCCTACCTTGAGACGTCTGGCAGTGATCAATACCATCAGCGAATCTCATGCTCAGTTGCCTTTTTTTGGCGTAGTGACGCAGGGTATCCCTCGGCAGGTAAAAATTGAAAGTGAAATGATCAAGGAAATCGAGTCGGAAACGGGGCCCGCCGATCTGATGATGGTATCGATTCTCGGTGAAGACGCCACCGTTCCTAATCTGGAATATATCGAGCGCCAGATTCTCCAACGTCGCTAGCGTCTTTACCAGGTAGTGCCCCCGCCATTGCCCTCGGCTTATGCCGAGGGTTTCGTTCCGATGTAACGCTCTTTCATTTCGCGGTTCACGCGATCCAGACGCTTTTTAAAGCGACTCAGGCTAAACCATACGGTGGCCACGGCAATCGGTACGGAAGCGCCGATAATCAAGCCGGTATTTTCAATCCAGCCCAGAGATCGGGCCGATTCCGCCAGGTATTTCACCAAACCGACCAAATGATAACTAATGACCGCAACTGACAAACCTTCGACCGCTTGTTGCAATCGTAACTGCAGCTTGCTGCGCCGATCCATGGATTGCAGAAGTGACTGATTTTGAGCTTCGATCGTCAGGTTGACGCGGGTACGCAAAAGCTCACTGGCTCGATCGATTCGACGGGAAAGCTCATCCAGATCCTCGCGAACGGTTTCACAGGTCCGCCAGGCGGGTGTCAAACGACGACTCAGAAACTCATTGAGTGTTTGCAACCCCGCCACTTCCTTTTCGCGCATTTCATTGAGTCGCGTCATCGCGAGTTCGTAGTACGCCGTGGTGGCAGAAAAGCGGTAGTTGGTATCGGAAATAAGCTGTTCGATACGGGCGGCCAGCGTGGTGAGTTCACCCAATAGCCTGCGCTCATCTTCCAGCGATTCGATATCCGTTATCTGCTGGATAATCAACGCCAGCTGCTGATCCATTTCGGTGACCTGAGGCGCCAGCTGCTTGGCCAGAGGCAAGGCCATCAGCGCCATCATCCGATAGGTTTCCAACTCGAGCATCCGACGAACCAGACGCCCTGTCTGACAGGGATTAAGACTCATATTGTTAATAAAAATGCGCCCCATGCCGTCACTGTGAATGCGGTAAGCCGTCCAGAGCTGGGCTTTACGATCCCTGACGTAACTACTCAGAATTCGATGGCCTTCAAAACTATGACGCAACTGCTCCAATGACAATGCACTGTCTTCATGGCTTTCAATTTCAATATGCAAACCACTGATAACCGCCCCCGGAAGGCTCGCCAGCCATTCGTCAGGCAGCAAGGACAGTGCGGTACGCTGAAAGGGTTCCGGGCTTTCGACTTTATGAATAAAGGTATAGGTAGAAAACTCGGTATGCCGTTCCCAGCGGAACTCAAAACCACCAAAATCCTGGTAATAGCAGGTGGCACTCGAAGAAGGCGGGTTAATACTGTAGCGTTTGCAAAGCGAGGCAATATGCTGATGCTCGTCCTTTCGCAGGCAACCCTCATGCAGCAACGCGATTTGCGACACGCGCCCGGGCGTTGGCACCACCGGAAACGGCCGCGTGTGTAGTTCGTTAAAAAGATCATCTCGCTGCGGGTGAAACTTCAGCAAGTGTGATGTAATTGACGGGGCTCGATCAGTCATGAGCGATACCTTTCCCTAAAAGTTGTGTGGACAAACTTTATCATAAACTTCGCCTGCACCTAGCCCGAATTATTCAATGGCGTGCGAATGGATTGCGCTGTTGGGCGTATTTTTTGTCAAATCCGGCGGACAATCGCTTCTCGCGTCGACATTGTAAATGTTATAACATAACACTTATTTCTCTGACGGAATGCCACATGCCCACCGCCTCACTTTTGGCGTATCAACCTCATGATCATGACCGCTGCGTCGTCCGCGCCATGCAGCGTGCCCAGTCACTGTGTGATGCCAAAGGCGCTCGTCTGACCCCTATGCGTAAAAGAGTGCTGGAGCTGATCTGGCAGTCACATCAAGCCCTGGGGGCCTACGATTTAATCGCGGCGCTACTTCAGGAAGGCTCTAAAGCGGCCCCTCCTACTGTGTACCGGGCCTTGGAGTTTTTACAGGAAACCGGGTTGATTCATCGCATTGCCTCGCTTAACGCTTACATTGGCTGTTCGGTGCATAAAGGCCCCCACATGAGCTGCCTGATGATTTGCAAACAATGTCGTAATGTTCAGGAAAAAGCTCATCCTGAGCTGGAGCAACTCTTGCTCCAGCCCGCTGTATTGGGCAAATTTCTGCCCGAACAAAGTGTCGTTGAGATTACCGGCCTTTGCCCCGCCTGCCAGAAAGCCCCCATAGACTGCCCGACCAAGGATTGAAGCAAGATGACCGAACTGCTGATTCGCCTTGATCAGGCGCAAGTCAAGTTACGCGATCAAACCATTATCCACGACGTCAGTTTCTCTCTTAGTCGGGGCGATATTGTCACGGTCATTGGCCCCAATGGGGCCGGAAAAACTACGTTGGTGCGTGCCATACTGGGGCTGCAAAAGCTTTCCGACGGCACCATCACACGAAAACCGGGCTTGAAAATAGGCTATATGCCTCAGAAGCTGCACATTGATAATACGCTGCCGCTCACCGTCGAACGGTTTCTGTTGCTTACCGGAGCAAACCGCGCCCAGCTAACGGATGCCTTGTCACAAAGCGGCATTGTTTCTCTGCGTAACGCTCAAATGCAATCGATATCCGGTGGAGAGCTACAGCGTGTCCTGTTAGCGCGTGCGGTATTACGCCGCCCCGATATTCTGATTCTGGATGAACCCGCACAAGGCGTCGACCTGACAGGGCAGACCGAACTGTATCGACGCATTCGAGACTTGCGTGACGAACTCGGCTGTGCCGTGCTCATGGTTTCTCATGACCTCCATCTGGTCATGGCCTCCACTGACCGGGTGATCTGCCTGAATCAACACATCTGCTGTTCCGGATTACCGGAGCAAGTCTCAAATGACCCGGCGTATCTGGCGTTATTTGGTCAAGCCGCCCAACAACTCGCGGTTTATCACCATCACCATAACCACGCCCACAATATGCACGGAGACATTGTTGCCCCCGTCCCTCACATGACGCCCGCTCACCATGTGCACCACGCCGGTTGCCAGCACGGTGAACCTCATCAGTCCCCGGAAAAGAACCATGCCTGATTTTCTTGTCTATGCCTTGATTGCCGGTATTGGCGTCGCTTTGATTGCGGGCCCGCTGGGTTGTTTTGTGGTGTGGCGTCGAATGGCCTATTTTGGCGATACACTGGCACACTCTGCATTGATGGGGGTTGCATTGGGCCTATTGCTTGAAATCAACCTCAATCTGGCGATCGCTGCGGTCTGCGTTACGATCGCCATTGTGCTGTTTGTATTGCAACGCCAGCAGCAACTGGCGACCGATACCCTGCTAGGCATTCTGGCTCACAGCAGCCTGTCGATAGGTTTGGTCATGGTGAGCTTGTCCGGCAACATGCAGGTCGATCTCACGGGCTATCTTTTCGGCGATTTGCTGGCGATTACCCCTGCCGATTTGTGGTTGATTGCCAGCGTTGTTTTAGTGGCAGGCGGGTTGCTTTACTGGAGTTGGCGCCCCTTACTGGCCATCAGTATTCACGAAGAACTGGCCAAAGTGGAAGGCGTGGCAGTAGAAGCCTATCGCGCCATACTGATGCTGCTATTTTCTTGCGTGATTGCAGTAGCGATGAAAATTATCGGCGTGCTGCTCATCACATCGTTGATGATTATTCCTGCCGCCACGGCGAGACGACTCTCCAAAACACCGGAATCCATGGCAATCAATGCCAGTATGCTTGGTGCACTGTCTGTCATTCTGGGGCTGGCACTCAGCTGGTATATCGATACCCCTGCAGGCCCGTCCGTTGTCGTGTGCGCCTTCGGGCTCTTTATCGCGACCTGGATCAAGGAGTTTGCGTTACGTCGTTAGGTGCAGACTCACGGTTCGCGAAGCAATTCAATTAAGGACTGCTATGCTTGTTAGCTAAATGAGAATCCTCTCCGGATGGAGGGATTCTGTCTTAATGCAGAAAGCGATCAACAAGGAAGGTGACCATGCCAGACCCTACGCAGCCCAAACGTACATCTTTTTACGCTCGCCTTCTTCCTCGATCCTGCGCTTACTGGCTCATTACAGGTATTAGCTGTACTTTGGCTGTCTACGGGTTTTATCGCGATAACCCATCCGCGCTGGGCGTTAGTCTGGCGGTATTGGGCTCTATCTTGACCCTGGCCGGCGTGGTGTTGATTCGCTTTCAATGCAGCGTGACCCATCAGCATCAAGATCAATTAGCCTCGTTACATAGCTCACTGGATCTCAATCAGCGCGCGCTGCAAAACAAAGAAATCGAAAAAGCGGTACTTTCCCGAGCGTTAAACGACAGCGAATTACGTACCCGGGATTTGATTCAGCTAGGACGGGACTATGTGTGGGAAACCGATACGGACTACCAGTTCACTTACGTATCTCCCCAGGCAGAAAGCATTCGCGGCGCTGCCAGGCAGACACTGATTCAGTCCAGTCTCTTTGAGGATAGCCCTGCCGAGCATTCCGAAGTCATTATGCAAACGCTCCGGGATTCCCTTAAACAGCGCAAGCCCGTCTCTTTTGAACTGGTGCGCCAGACAAGTCAGGGAACGATCCTGAGAGAACAGATTCATGCCATCGCCCTGATCGATTCCGTCGGCAGCTGGCTGGGATTTCGCGGTATCGCTTACCGGCTGGATTAATCCATCCGATGCAGTTTCCCCCGACCAAGCCCCGCCTTTGCCTGATGCAGAAAAATTACTGTGGCTCCAACACTCGCGCCAGCGACTGACACAAGGTATGGGCAAAACGTACATCTTCATCCGTCAGCAGATTAAGCCGCTCCAGACACCAGGATTCCAATTTGGATCCGGGTACTTTTTCCAATCGGCCCAGCAGCGCCGCCACACGGACTCGCAAGGCACTGAGTGAAGCCTCAGAAGCGGCTTCCGAAACCATCTCTGTCGGTAGTTGCGCCAGCTCATAAGCAAACAGCATCACCGCTTGCGAGAGATTCAACGACGGGTAAGCCGCCGCCAGCGGAATACCTGTCACCAGATCACAAAGCGCCAGCTCTTCATTGGACAAACCACTCTCCTCTCGCCCGAAAACAATGGCTACATTCTGAACACTTTGCTGTTTGTTGGCCAACAGCGAGCGGAGTTCGGCAGGCAGATATAAATGACGGGAGCCGTGGCGCGCTTTTGCCGACGTCGCAACCGAAATATCCATGTCCATCAATGCGTTTGCTAAGGTGTCATATTCTTTTACGCCATCCAGAATGTCGTTTGAGCCATGTGCCACCCAGCGAGCTTTGTCTTGCTTGTGCAGCGAACTATTGACCAGCCGCAATGCGCTGAATCCCATCGTTTTAAGTGCTCGCGCACTGGCACCCACATTTTCTGCCACTTTGGGCTCAACCAGAATAAAGTGGAAATTCATTTAACCTCTCATCATGTTATTAGGGACGCCACAACAAACCAGCGGAGTTGAATGAGCACCACACCCTCAGTGCCCTCAGGGACGCTTGAGATCCCATCGCTGCGGCATCCCTGAGAGACAATCCAGACCAACGCCCGTTTGTGCCTCGCCTGACCTCCTACTGCTCTTTCCGGTTACGCCAAACCACGCTGTACAAATCGTGACGACGATCTTTAAGATTTTGTACAGTGCCATTGTTACGGGCAACCCGAATAGAGTCCAGTCGTAAGTCTGCAATAGCCACCATTTCGGCGTTGGGGGTTGTGTCGGCGGCAATGCCGTCCCGTGCAAAGGGGAAATCGCAGGGAGTCAGAATGCAGCTTTGGGCATATTGAATATCCATATTGGCTACGTTGGGCAAATTGCCTACGTTACCCGACATGGCCACAAAACACTGATTCTCTACCGCCCGCGCCTGACAGCAGTAACGTACACGTAAATAGCTCTGTCGCTCGTCGGTACAGAACGGCACAAAAATAATATTTACCCCCTGATCGACCAGATAGCGCCCCAGTTCAGGAAACTCACTGTCGTAGCAGATCAGTATGCCGATAGGGCCACAATCGGTATCAATCGCCTTAAGTGAATGACCGCCTTCGATATTCCACAAATAGACTTCGTTGGGTGTCGGATGAATTTTGGCCTGTGTTTCTACCCGGCCATCGCGAAGAAAAATGTAGCAGATATTTTCCACGCGTCCGTTGGGCATTTTAGTTGGATGCGATCCGCCGATGATATTAATGTTGTAACGCACCGCCATTTCACGCATCTGCTCACAGAAAAGTCCGGTGTGGCGAGTAAGCGCCTCTATGGCCGCTGCCGGATCCAACTGCTGATCCTCTATCGAGAGCAATTGCAATGAAAGCATCTCGGGAAACAGCACAAAGTCTGCACTGTAATCTGCCGCCACATCCACGAAATAGCGCACATACCCCATGAAGTCATCAAAAGACGTTACCTTGCGCTGCATGTACTGTACCGAACAGATTCGCACCGTTTCGGGCAGGCGTCCGCCGTAGGTTTTACGTTTTTCTTCCTGTTCCGACGGCTGGTAGGGGTTACGCCACAGCATGTGCACGGCATAGCCCATGGAATCGAAATCGTTGGGCAGATAGTCGGGAATTAAACCTATCACCTCGAAATCATTGTGTAATTGAAATGAAATGACCGGATCCCGGAATTTCTTGGCTTGCACGGCATCCACATACAATTTTGGATCGGGAAATTTTTTCACATTGCGACGAAATCCGGGTAAACGCCCCCCGAAGATAATACCTTTGAGCTTTAGCTCCTCGCACAGCCGCTTTCTTGCGTTGTAGAGTCGCTCTCCGATGCGAAGTCCACGGAAATTCGGGTCAATGCACACCTCCATCCCGTAGAGATAATCCCCTTCGGGCTGGTGTCGCGAGCCAAAACCATTTCCGGTAATTTCGACCCAGGAGTGATTCGCCAATGCCAGCTTTCCAGAGATCCGGAAAGTTGCACAATAACCAATCACGGTTTCGCCAAAAGTCACCACAAACTGGCCTTCCGGGAAATTACTCTGATGCCCCCGCAACTGTGCCAGCGTGTAAGGGGGCATACCGCTACTACCGTACACAACTTCTGATAGTGCCTTGATTAACGCTAAATCGTGCTTGGTGGCCTGTCGCACCACTACTCGGTCATCAGCATTTTTTTTGTTTAACAACGGAGACTTTCTGGTTGCCATCGTGCGAGTCCTTTATTGAAGGTGAATACCGCAAAATTGAAGGTGAATACCGCAAAGCGAGCAATAACACAGGGAGGATTTTCATAAACATGCACTCACTATAGGCTAGCTGCGGCGATTTCGCACCGGAGCCAACCGTCCAATCCAATTGTGGTGTAACCGTGTTTTTTGTTTCTGACGAGCTGATCAGGTTGAGATTCGTCGTTATTCAGGCTATTTATGTGCGATAACGCTGTTGCAGTTTCATCACCGCCTTTGACTGGCCTTGGCGATCGAGTGTAACCGTTGATTTCCCATAGACCGTTGTTGATTTCAATTAGACCGTCGTTGATTTCAATTAGATAGCAGTTGAGGCCCACCGGATTGAAAATCACGGAAAAAGTATTTTATGCCATCGCGATTCCGGCGATTTTTGCAGTGCTCACACTCAGCGCCTTACTCTACTGGAGCGTAAAAACGGGCTTCGACGACTATTTGAATGCTCACGATGAACAACAAATTACATCATCAATAGAGACACTTCAGCAGCTCTACGAGCGCTATGGATCCTGGGCCAACCTTGCGCTTAAAAGTCTGGATCCTCCAGAGGGGCGGGCAAACCATGAGCCCCAATCTGATTTTTTCAGACCGCCGCCCGAATCCGTCGACCACGAAGGCTATTTCCCTCAACCCCGGAGACGCCCGCCTCCGCGCCGAGACGACGGGCCAGACCGGCCTCGTCCTGCGCCCAATGATTCGCTGCTGGATAGCCATGGACTACGTGCCGGTGATCTGCCGCGCGCACTCAATGCATTGGGGGTGTTTGGCGATCTGCAGATGCGTATCACACTCCTGGACGAGTCATCGCGGATTCTGTTTGGCCCACCACCTAAACCCGACGACCAGCATTTCACCCTCAAGGTCAAGGACACACCGTTTGGCTTCTTGCTGGTTCACCCTCGCCCGACAGAAGAAAGCGAACTCCAGCTCGCCTTTCTTAGCACCCAACTGACCAGCTTATCGGTGTTTGCGGTGTTGATCATGGTGATGTGCGCATTGACGGCGCTCTGGTTTGCACGCCACTTGCTTGGCCCATTGCGAGCCGTGGTGAAGGGTTATCACGTCTTGAATAGTGGCGATTACAGCATTCGGCTGAATAAAGAAGAGAAACGTGATGACGAACTGGCGCAACTGATTCTGGATTTCAATGCGTTGGCGGATACGCTGGAAAAAAACCGGACCCTGCGCGAACGCTGGGTGGCCGATATCTCTCACGAACTGCGTACGCCGCTGACGATTTTGCGCGCCGAAATCGAATCGGTTCTGGATGGCATCTATCCGCTGGACGAACACCGTATTCGCCTGCTGCAACAAGAAGTCATTTCGCTGAGCCAGCTGGTTGCCGATTTAAATGAGCTCTCCATGGCAGATCAGGGCGCATTACATTACCATCGCCAGCCGATTCAGCTGACCCAATGGCTTCAGCAATCGGCGGAGGCCTTTCGCCCCCGGCTGGCACAGAAGCAGATCCAACTGGAAATTCACCTTCCGACGGGCGATTCGACGTTTATGGGTGATTCCCAGCGTTTGCACCAATTGATGACAAACCTGCTGGAAAACAGCTTCCGTTATACGGATGCCGGCGGGCGTGTGGTCGTCACGCTGAGCGAGACGGCAAATCACTGGCAAATACAGCTGGACGACTCGGCACCAGGCGTGCCTGACTGGGCCATGGCTCGTCTGTTTGAACGCCTGTTTCGCGTGGATAAATCCCGCACCCGTCGTGCAGGAGGCAGCGGACTGGGATTAGCCATTTGTCAGGCAATTACCGAAGCGCACGGTGGAACGCTCCAACCATCTCACTCTGCACTGGGTGGATTGAAAATGACCCTGACGCTGCCCAAAACCTGACCTTGTCAGCGGTAACAGGACGATCTTGCTCCAGTCTCTTGCACGGTTCGGACAGGAATGTCACTATCGCAAAGAAGTCACCATTGAACCTGTGCCCGAGTCCGAATCAACTGCAGGCCAAACGTCAACTCACGTTAGCATTACTGCTCATGGGCGAATACAACTTTTCCGGAGATCCCGCCTTGCGACAAATTTGGGTTGTCGAAGATGAAGAACGTATTGCGGATGTCCTCAAAGCCTATCTTGAACAGGCCGGCTTTGAGGTGCGCGTGTTTTACGATGGCTCCGCCGTCGTCGATCACGTAAGACAAACACCGCCCGATATGCTGCTGCTGGATTTGATGGTTCCCGGTAAGGACGGGATGGAAATTTGCCGCGAAGTCCGACGATTTTCTGAACTCCCGATACTGATGATTACCGCCCGAGTGGAAGAAATAGATCGCCTGCTGGGACTGGAACTCGGTGCCGATGACTATATCTGCAAACCGTTCAGCCCGCGCGAAGTCGTCGCCCGGGTGAAGACCGTTCTGCGACGAATGCCTGCCGCACCGGCCCTCGCTCAACCCTCTGCTCCGTCCCCTGCGATGTTGCAGTGGCAGGGGCTGGCCGCCTGGCTGGAACGCTATGAAGCCACGCTGCAAGGACACTCGCTACCGCTGACGCCAAGGGAATTCAGTTTGTTGTGCATTTTTATGCGACAACCGGGTCGGGTGTACAGTCGCGAGCAGTTGATGGATCAGCTATATCATGAAGACGAATCCATTTCTGATCGGGCCATCGACACCCATATCAAAAACCTGCGAAAGAAAATTGCGGATGTGGCCGGCACTCACGCTCACAGTGATCGAGAATATATCCAATCCATTTACGGCGTAGGTTACAAACTGGTTTAACCTGTTATTGCCGACCAGCAAAACGCAGCGGCCTGCAACGCAGGCTACGCATGATCCACGGACGCAAAGATTCGCATTTCTCCCCCTGAACGGTGCAACTGGTAGGACTCTCTCCAGCAACTCACGGTTTCGCCATCCGGGCGCAGGAGCGTCCAGGTCACCGTGCCCAGCGCCCCCGACTGCCCCAGCGGTACCACGTTCAAATCATCATAACGGCATGCCCGAACCCCTTGGGCGTAGTAGTCATCGACCACCTGCTGAAAATAACCGGCAATGTCAGCGGGTTCGGTAAAACAAGTGAGTGATCCTTCGGCATTCATGGCCAAATAAGGTGCCCGATAGCGCCGGGCAATTTCAGCACCGTCGAAGCGGGAAAAGGCGGATACAAATGCATCAAAGAAATGCCGTGTCTCTTGCAGTAGCTCATCCATAATAAAATCTCCCAGTGTTGTGCTGACTATGACACAACATTACTTCCGGAATTTCAACCGCCCACAAAGAGGCCAAACGCGGGTATCGAATTTCAAAATAGCCGTCACGATCAAGTCAGCAATCGTCTCACTGATTTATCACGCAGACGGTTTAGCGGTGGGATCGAGCGTTCGTAAAAGTAGTCAGGCCGGAAGGCGTGATCTACATTTAATCAATCGACCTTCGCCTGGCTTAATTATGTTATTCAAACTAACTCGTCGCCCGCTGCAGCTACTATTGGCGGTATCGTTATTTCTGACACTCATCCTGATGTTAGTTGAGCTGGGCGAACGACATGAACGAGCACGCGCTTATCGGGAATGGGATAACCTGCTGAAAAGCCAGCTCGAATTCCGGGCCAATCATTTCAAAACCGCCCTTAACGAAATGCACCAGGATATTCAATTTCTTAGCTCGCTTCCGCCCATTCAGGGGATTGCACGCGCCAGTGCCAATCAAGGCATTGATGTCGAAGAACTCAGTAGTCAGTCGCAGTGGGTCCATCGACTGAATACTATTTTTTCAGGCTATGTGGCCTCACATAAGGACGTCAGTCAGGTTCGTTATTTGGGGATTGCCGATCATGGCCGGGAGCTTGTACGAGTTGACAGCATTCAAGGTCTTCCCGCAGTTATCGATGGTGCAGAACTCCAACAAAAGGCAGATCGCGAGTACTTTATAGACACGCTCAAGCTCAACCACGGACAGGTTTACTTATCTGACATTAACCTGAACCGCGAACATGGCCTGATTATTCAACCCCCGACGCCCGTATTACGTGCCGCCTTGCCGGTGGACACGGCCGAAGGCAAACGTTTCGGTATGATTGTCACCAATATCAATGTCATCCCCCTGTTCAACGAACTGCTTGCCGACCTCCCCGCTGGCGTTCAGCTATATATAATCGATCAGGAACAGGTGTTTTTACTTCATCCCGACCCGGAAAAAACCTTCGGTGCCGATTTGGGTACGGCTCATCGCTGGCAGAGTGAATTCCATTTCATCCCCGGTGACAGCCTGCTCCCTGAGCAACTGAAAGCCGTTAGCCAAGGCAAACAGTCACTGTATAGCCGACAAATAAACCTCCCGTTGCGAACACAACCGAGCGAAGCCACGCTTCAGTTAATCCTTACCGTGCCACAGGATCAGGTAAATGAAGCCATTACCAAAAATCTCATTCGTACCACACTAGTCATCGTCGCTTCACTCCTGCTTATGGGCCTGCTGATGTACCTGGCATGGCTCAACACCCGGCAGAGCAAACGTACGTACCTGGCACAATCCCGGCTGGCAGCACTCGTAAACAGTACTGACGATGCCGTGATGGGTGTTTCATTGGAGGGCATTCTCACCGAGTGGAATACCGGAGCGGCCAAGATGTTTGGTTACACTGCCGCCGACGCGATCGGACACCCCCTGATTCAGTTGCTGATCCCCGAAGACAGCGCAACAGAGGCACTTCAGCGGCTCACCCAGATCAAGACCGGCGGCCGGGTATCACAATACATCACCCAAATGCGGTGCCGGAACGGTCGGTTGCTGGACGTTTCTCTATCTGCCGCCCCCATATTCAACGCCAAAGGCGAGATCGTAGGAGAAGCCTGTACGGTTCGCGATATCAGTTCGCAAAAAGCGCTGGATGATCAGATTCATCGTTTAAATGCATCACTGGAACAACAAGTGGCGGAACGCACTGCAGAATTACAGCAGCACATGCACTTGCAGCAAGCCATTCTGGAGCAGGCGGGGACGGCCATTATTGTCACAGATACCCGCGGGCTGATTACACTCTTCAATCCCGCGGCCGAACGGATACTGGGCTACGCGGCCGAAGAGATGATCGGCCAGCAAACCCCGGCCGCATTTCATTTAGCAGAGGAGGTTGCACGTCGGGCTACCGAGTTTTCTAAAGCGCTGAATGTCAATCTGCCCCCCGGATTCGATGTATTGGTGGTCAAAGCCGACCTCAACCTGCCCAATACCCACGAATGGACCTACCGACGTAAAGACGGCGCCTTATTCCCGGTGCAACTATCGATAACCGCGCTACGTGATGCTCACGGCAATATCAACGGATATCTGGGTATTGCCACCGACATCTCCGAACAGGCGCAAGCCAAACGCCACTTATTATCTATGCATGACCAGCTGCTTAAAGCTGCCGAGGTGGCTGAACTGGGCATCTGGAGCTATACATTGGCAGATAAGCGTCTGGAGTGGAATCAGCAAATGCGGAATATGTATCAGACACCGGAGGCTATCCATCGCCAAGGCCTCTACTACGAACACTGGTTGAATGCCGTTCATCCCGAAGACAAAGAGGCGACGGTTACCAAACTCAATCAAGCAATAGAAGGTACGGCGGTTTACGACCCCATTTTCCGGATTATCCGGCCCGATGGCAGCCTTCGCTATATTCAGGCCGCCGCCGTGGTAGAAAAAGAAAATGGTCACCCTGTCCGGGTGCTGGGAATTAATCGCGACATCACAAACCAGCGGGATTACGAACAGCACTTATTCGAAGCCAAAGAAGCGGCGGATAAAGCGAATGAAGCCAAGTCGGCTTTTCTGGCGAATATGAGCCATGAAATCCGCACCCCGATGAACGCAATTCTCGGCATACTGCAACTGTTACAACACACCCATCTGGATCAGAAACAAGCTGATTACGTCAGCAAAACCCAAACCGCCGCCAAGGCCCTGCTGGGCATTTTGAATGACATTCTGGACTTCTCCAAAGTGGAGGCGGGTAAACTCAGCCTTGATCCCCAGCCCTGCCAGATTGATAAAGTGTTACGTGAACTCGGTGTGATTCTCGACGTGAACCGGGGGCATAAAAACCTGGAAGTACTGTTTGATATTGATGCCACCCTGCCGGAACAGATTATTGTTGATGAACTTCGCCTTCAACAGATACTCCTCAATCTGGCAGGAAATGCACTGAAATTCACTACTCAGGGTGAAGTAGTGATCTCGGTTAAGGTGGTGCATCAAGAAGCCGATCAGGTGTCGCTGGCATTTTCTGTCAGGGATACCGGTATTGGCATTGCACCCGAGCTTCTTGATCAGATTTTTGAAGGTTTCACTCAAGCCGAAGCCTCGACGGCACGGCGCTTTGGTGGCACCGGACTCGGACTGGCGATCAGTCAACGGCTGGTTCGACTCATGGGAGGAGAGTTACGCGCCCACAGTTCATTGGGCCAGGGTAGCACCTTCAGTTTTGAGATAACGTGTCCTTATCTCGTGGGTCAGAGTCCCAAAGCAGCTGACAACGTGCTGTTGCCACAAAAAGTTCTGGTCGTTGACGATAATGCCACCGCCCGGGAAGTACTGGTTGCGATGATTCGTTCTTTTGGATGGAGTGCCGATGCCGCTGGCAGTGGTCAGGAAGCGTTGGCCCTGATGAAACATCATCACAGTGATTCGCCTCCGTACAGCCTCATACTGATGGACTGGCACATGCCGGAAATGGATGGCTGGGAAGCGAGTGAAAAAATTCGTGAATTGTATCCGGCCAACGAACTGCCCTTAATTGTGATGGTCACCGCCCATAGCCGGGAGTCATTGGCCGAAAATCAAGCCAGGTTTCCCACATTGCTAAACGGATTTTTAACCAAGCCCATTACCACCAGCATGCTTTTAAATGAAATTGCTGAAGCCCGGGCGGGGTTCATATCCGCCTCGTCGATCCAATCGGCATCGGATCACCCCTTACAGGGATTGTCTCTATTGCTGGTGGAAGACAACCCCATGAATCGTGAAATTGCCATTGAACTCTTAAAGAGCGAAGGCGCTCGGGTGCAGGTGGCGGTGAATGGATTTGAAGCCGTGGCAAGTGTCAAGGAAGCCGCCAATGCTTTCGATGCCGTGCTAATGGACATTCAAATGCCGGGCATGGACGGCTATCAGGCAACACGGGCTATTCGAGAAACACTGAATTCAACCGAGCTGCCCATTATCGCCATGACGGCCAATGCCTTCGCCTCAGACCGTGAAGCGGCAATGGCGGCGGGGATGAATGATCATGTTGGCAAACCCTTCGAACTGAAACATCTGGTCGAGACTATTCTCAAATACACCCGGCCCAGTGCAGCGTCCCACCAAGACGCTCTCCACAATACTTTCCATAATACTTTCCATAACACTCGCCATAACACTTTCCATGACACTAGCCATAACACTCACCATGGCACTCCCCTTGTCGACACCGTTGATGCCCTGTCTGACGAGGTTCCCTGGCTGGATGAGCCGGGGGCACTGCGGCGTCTGCGAGGCAAACAAGCCCTTTACCTGTCGGCGCTAAAGCGGTTTATTACTGATGCGACAGAGATGGCAGCACTACTCCCTGTTGAACTGCCGGTAGCAAGCCCCGAAGAGACCCTTGGTCTGTTGCACAGCCTGAAAGGTATGGCGGCCACCCTGGGGGCAGAAAAAGTCGCAAGTGATGCAGCCAATTTTGAGAAACGTTTGCGTCAACGGGCGATGGATGCCCCAAGCTATCAACAACTCAGGGAACAACTCAATAAAACCCTGTTTAAAACCTGCCAAGCGATTGAGCAGCGATTACAGCAAACCGCTTCGTTTAATGAAACGGCAACGTGCGGGGCTTCATGTACCGAATTACAAACGGCGATCGCCCACCTGACAACCCTTCTAAAACAATCTAATCTTGAAGCATTGACGGTGTTTGATCAGTTCCGGACGCTAGTTACGCAAAGCGACCCTGCCGCGCAGGAAACACTGTCCGGGCCACTACAACAGCTGGGTGATGCCATGGATCGTATGGATTTTGTTACAGCACAAACCTGCTGCGAACAATTGCAGTTAGCGATGGAGACGCTTTGACCGTGTTGCAGGAAATCAGAAATAAAGTCACACAATATAATGTGCTCGAACATCGCGCGAAAATCCTGATCGTGGATGATCAACCACTTAATTTTCGTGTGATGCAGCATGTATTCGAAAATCAGAATTACGAACTGTTTGTCGCCACCAGCGGCAAGCAAGCACTGACTTTTTGCCAGAACAGCCCGCCAGATCTGGTACTCATGGACGTGGTCATGCCCGAAATTAACGGGCTGGAGACCTGCCGAAGATTAAAAAGCGACGAAAACACACGAGAGATTCCCGTTATTTTTGTCACGGCTCATAGTACCGACGACGAAGAAAATGCCTGCTGGAACGCGGGCGGTGTCGATTTTGTTGCCAAGCCGGTCAATGGTCGTACGCTGCTTAACCGGGTGCGCGTTCATTTAACCCTGAAATTTCAGGCGGATTTGCTTCGCGAACTGGCCTTTCTTGACGGGCTGACCCGGGTGGCCAACCGACGTCTGTTTGACGAGCGTCTGGAACTTGAATGGCGCCGCAACCTGCGAACGAAAACGCCGCTGTCGTTGGTGCTATTGGATATTGATCACTTCAAAGCCTATAACGACTTCTATGGCCATCAACAGGGCGATCAATGCCTACAACAGATCGCCGCTGCTATGGCCAGCGTTCCCCAGCGGGCGGGAGATCTGGTCGCTCGCTACGGTGGAGAGGAATTCGTGACCATATTACCTGATACGAATGAATCCGGCGCGGTCGAAACGGCTGAACGTATTGCGCAGGCAATCCGGGCGCTGCAAATTCCACACGAAAAGTCGCAAACCGATTCAATTGTCACCGTCAGCCTGGGCGTGGCGACCCTGATTCCCACACTCGACGAACCACCGGAAGCCTTGATCAAGCGCACCGATGAACACCTTTATGAAGCCAAAGCACAAGGGCGAAACTGCATCGTTTCCGGCCTGAAGTCGGGGGCTGGTCTCTAGGGCCTGTTGATGTATTGCCCTGTAACTCGTTAACAAGACTAGACGGTAGGCGGCCCGTCCTCGGGGCGCTTTTGGCTATCGGGACGAGAACGCCCCTCGCTACAGTGTCATAGCAGCAAACTTGGAGCGCCCTTAGTCCGGACTCACCGGTTCCACGAGATGTGCGAGTTGGCGCAATGATTCCTGCCATCCGAGATAACAGAATTCAACGGGAATATTCTCTGGCAACCCTTCTTGTGTAATGTGGAGTTCACTGCCACAAGCCGCCGGCATGAGCGACACAGAAACCAGGATTTCACCCGATAGATTCGGAGCTTCATTTGAATCAGCTTTTTTAATGCTTTCGTAAGGGGTCAGTTCTAGATAAGTACCGCCGACAGAATGGCGCTTAGTTGTGCTTAAGTTAGTGAACGACATGCGGTATTTTCCTCCCACACGAACGTCCATTTGATGCACCTTACCCGTAAACCCATGCGGTGGAACCCATTTGGCGAAAGCATCTGGTTCCAGAAAGGCGCGGTAGACTTTTTCAGGCGAAGCCCGCAATACCCGATGAATGTTAACGGTATGGGTGGCGCTGGACATTGAGCACTCCTGTAATGTTATTTTTATTTAGGAAGATCAGAGCAATCATTCGGTGTTCGAAACCACCGAAGCATGTTCGCGTAAACGCTTCAACATGCTCGGAAAAGTATAGCGGCTCATTACGATTGTGAAACTTTTTTTGTGACGCAGTTAACTTTTGATCACTCAGGCCTCTGAAGAAGACTTCTGAACCATTTTCTGAAGGTTTTCATGGATTTTGAAAAGCACGATCATGAGTTCACACCAGATTCTTGCACCAATTCCACCGCCAATAATAATTCCCAGACCACCAAAAAAATTGCTCTGATAGCCGCCAAACATGGTTGCCAGACCGCTGAACAGTGCGCCGAGCAGCATCAGCCAATAGACAAACGTAATGATCTTGGGGGTCAACATGGATTCGAACAAAAAAATGTCTTTCATAAGTAATTCCTTTTAAGGTTAATAGTTCCTGCCATTGCGCCACCGGATCGTCGCAACGAACCCATCAGGGCAAGGCCTGGGCCCGCCCTGAACAGGCGGGCTATCTTATCCAGAGTAACACCGGAAAAAGTATCTAACGTTTCACATAACAGGAAAATATCGTACGCCGACCCAGCCGTTACGGCTTTAGCGTTTTTCCATAAGCCTGAATCTGACGCTTTACCTCCTGATATAGCGCCCGCTCGGTCGTTAATATCTGCCTCCAGAGTTCGGCAATCCCGATATTGCCTTCACTGAGTAGACGGTCAAACAGGGCGATTAGTTCAATTTTTATTTTTAACTGCTCTGCCGAATCGCCTCGCGTGAGCGTGGTGTTGTTCTCCGGGGAGTACATGATTCTATATTTCAGAAAGTTTTCCCGCGCCTGATCCAGAGAATAACCGCCGTTAGGCCCTCCCTGACACGCTGCTGAATCGTCATCGTCCTGGCCATCGTCTTCCCAGTTGCAAAGCTCACAGATGTCGTAGGTTCCGCGCTCGTCTAACGTAGGATAACCACAGCAAGGACAGCTGACCCGGCGCATTTTTTTCACGCCCGATTTGGATTCGAGTTTTATTTGCTTGCACTGTGCATCAAACATTTCACGCTTTTGGATCAAGGTCGCCGACATTTTTTTCGCCCTCCCATAGGTAGGCACTCGCTTGTTTATTCAGGATGGTTTGTTTAAACACCTGATGGCACGCACGTTTGGCAACGCCATAGCAAACCAGTAATGGCAGTAAATGTTCTTCTCTGGGGTGACAATACCTTGCGGCGGGTGCCTCATCCCAATGCAGCAGGCGATGAGTGCGATCAGATTCACTGATGGACGGGTTGGCGCAGGTATCGCTTAACCATGCTTCAAATGATTCATTTCTGGCTTGCGATTCTGCCGTATTCGCGGCAAAAAATGCCTTCATGTTATGGAACGAAAAACCGGAACCGATCACCAGCAACCCCTCTTGCTCAACACTGGCAATGACTTCGCCTAGCCGGATATGGGCCTGCGGATCGAGTGAATCCAGCAACGACAACTGAACACAGGGGATATCGGCGTCGGGATACATGAGCTTCAAAGGCACAAATACGCCATGATCGAAGCCCCGCTGACTATCCAGCTCGGCCGCCATCCCCTGCTCCGACAAACCTTCATAAAGTTTGCGTGCGAGCGCAGGGGCGCCCAAGACAGGGTAACGAATCTCATAAGATGAGGCAGGGAATCCATAATAATCATAAATCAGTGGTGGATTCGGGCTGGAGGTGAGGGTTGGCCGAGAGGCCTCCCAGTGGGCGCTTACCACTAATATCGCTGAAGGTTTGGCGATTAACGTGGAAATTCGCTTTAATGCCGCAACCATGTCCGCATGTCCCGCATCGCCAAGCAAGGGCATAGGCCCACCGCCATGCGACAGAAACAGCACCGTATGGCTGGCAGCCGAATGAGCCTGAGTCATCGCACTTTCCCCTTTTGATATAGATTCACTGTGCTCTCAGCAAGAGCTCCCGATTGATCGGCACGTAACGTGTAGCGGCATTCATCAGCGACGCAGCCGTGAATTGCGGTACCCCGAAAACTTCGACGTGGATGCCCTTGTTCTGACAAAGTTTAGTCACCAGCAGGTCAAAGTCCCCGTCACCCGAGGCCAGTACAAGTACATCGGCCTCTGCAGCGTATTCCAGTGCATCCAGCGTAATGCCTACATCCCAGTCGCCTTTTGCTGATCCATCCGCACGCTGGATAAAGGGCTTGAGTTTGACCTCAAAACCAATCGCTCTGAGTATGTTCTGGAATTGGCGCTGTTTTTCATCTCCGCGGTCAATGGCGTAGGCGATGGCTTTAACGACCTGTCGCTGGTGCGTCGCCGCCGCCCAAAACGCGTTGTAATCGAAATTACAGCCATAGGATTGTTTGGTCGTGTAATAAAGATTTTGCACATCGGCGAGGATCACTACTTTTTGCATTCAGGAAGCCATCCTCGTTCGTTAGTCATCAGATCCCGGTAGGGGTGATGTTTAATTTTGCTCACCCCGATAAGTATAAAATAGCCACGGCTTACTTTGGGTATTGAGCGCGTTGTAAGTGGACTGTGCGACCAGATTGTCCATGGCCGTTGTCCATTGTAACCGATATGCCCCCTGTTTAAGGGCATAATCAAGACAGTGTTGAATCAGAGCTTTGCCCATACCGCCGCCACGACACTCGGGTAGCACATACAAGTCATTCATCACCCCCACTTTTTCGGCCAACGTTGAAGAAAACGAAAAATACAGGGTCGCAAAGCCCGTCGGAACGCCCTCATTCATGTAAACAAATTGGCAGCCCTGGGGCTGGTCGGGGCCGAACTGGGAAAAAAACGTTTGATTCTTCGCGTCATCAATCACCGCGACCTGATAGAATTGCTGGTACTGCCGGATGAGCGGTAAGATCAATTGCAGGTTGTGTGGGCCAACGGTTTCTATCATATTTTTGAAGCTCCTTTTCGATTTGCGTGTGGTGCAAATCATCCACTAAAAAAACACGATGACAAGCCGACGTTTTAGAGATTGTTATCCACATCAACATGTATTTTTTTCACATAAGCATGTATTTTTATCACATCAACATCAGGCACATGCGGTTTGCGTGCTAACGCCTCCCTCGCGCGCTTGATAGCGTTTCAGTCCCGTTCACAACGCACGTTTTCATTCCAGTTCATAACGCACTTTCAGGGCCTGCACCCAGTCTTTGTTTTCTTCAAGGAACTGGTTAAACGCGTCGACAATTTCAGGATGACTGATTGAAGACAGATGATAGGTATTAGTGTCATGGGGTAATTGCTCATCAAACACCAAGCCGTCTTCTTGCTTGATCACATTCTTTAAGAAGTAGCGTGCGACCTTCACATTGAAATAGGCTCCATCAACCCGGCTGTTCAGGGCCTGATTACACATGCTTTCAAGATTCGACGACTCTTTAAGATCCATTTTTCCTTCCTTGACCCGACCCAGGTAGTTCCAGGGAGTAAATCCACGAACCACCCCCAGATGTTTGAAATTGTCGAGTCCCTGATGCAAACGAGCCGGTAAGACCATGACACCATCGGTGTATGCCAGCACAGGGGTGCTGTAACGCACATCGAACTTGCCTTTTTCGTCTTTTGACCATAACGCATTGTCAGGAAATTTCAGATCCACTTTGCCGTCTACAAAGTACTTGGTGAGTCGGATCACGGGCAGGGCTTCGTAACGAAATTCATACCCCTTTTCCTGACCAAACCTATCCAGCAGGTCACGCGCAAACCCTTTATATTGGCCGTACTCCGCTTTGTAAATCGGGTAATAGTCTATATTTTCGACCCCGATGGTATAGACGCGTGCCAAGGCATGTTGTGTCCACCCGACAGCAAGCAGCGTGATCATCAAAAAGCGAATCAGAGACATGAGTCTATCCTCAATCATTATTATCTTAAAAGAAGCATAGACTATTTTTTAAACAATTCAGGGTGTGCGGACGTTAGCATCCAAAACGAAACCGGAAGCGCGCGCCAGGGTGCTCGATACCTGCGTGCGCCACCCCGCCCTGAGCGGCGGGGCTGGTCGCGCACCGGGTCAATACGCAATAAGACTATTCGTATTTGCAGAGATAAGCGGTATCAATCTCAACTTGCAGGTCGAAAGACTGATTGGCTTCTACGATAAACTGCTGTCCATCGCTGAAGGTCTGCCACTCATCGCTGCCGGGTAATTTCACCTTCAACGCGCCACTTACCACCGTCATATATTCACGCTGGCTGGTGCCAAACGTGTAGTTGCCAGGGGCCATGACGCCTACCGTGGCAGGCAGATCTTTCGTTTGCAGTGCAATAGATTTTACCTTGCCATCAAAGTATTCATTTACTTTCAACATATCGCTCTCCCGAATGGGGCATAGATAATAGGGAGCGGCGATTATAGCGGGGGAATCCCGGTACGTCTTCTGTTTGTTAAGACGCACCAGCAGGAAGAATCCACCTGCTCAAACGACCGTCATCTGCGAACTCATCGCTTGTTGTGATGCCGGTATGTCGGTCGTTTCACTGCCTGCCCGGGACAGCAGATTGTAACGTTTACGCTTGCTGTCCAGAATGCGATTCAGGTCAACAACTACTAAGCCGTCAATGCAATCGGAAAAATCCGGATCCACGTTAAAGGCCATGAAGCTCGCCCCGCCCGGCTCGCACAATTCGCTGTACTGCTTATATAAGGTCGGCACCGAATAGCCAAGATGGGATAGCTGCGCCTTGAGCTGCACAAAAGCGTCACGGCCTTCCAGGCCATGAAACTGTAGATCCAGCAGGTCCCGGCTCAAGGGATCAATAACATAAGGTAAATTGCCGATCGCCCCAGAACATTCGCTGGCAAAATAACGGCTGTAGAAATACACCAGCAGATCTTTAGCCTCTCGCGAGTAACTGTTACTGATGCTCACCGGGCCCAATAAATAGCGATACTGGGGGTTTTTATTTAAAAAGGCAGAAATACCGTACCAGAGATATTCCAGACTGCGGGTTCCCCAATAACGAGGCTGAACGAAGCTTCTCCCCAGTTCTAAACCTTCTTCAAGCAGCTCGCGCATTTCCGGTTGAAACTGAAACAGCGTGGCACTGTAAATCCCGGGCTGACCGGCATCATTAATGCGATCACCCGTACCACACAACCGGTACGCGCCGACGACCTCCAGGGCCTGATCATCCCAGAGCACAATATGGAAATAGCTACGATCAAAACGGTCCATATCGCGCCTTCCCCCCGTGCCCTCGCCCACCAGTCTGAAGGCTTCTTCACGCAGGCGGCCAATTTCCCGCATCAGACTGGAATCATGAGTGTGACGATATAAATAAATCTTTTTATGATCTTTGGTTTCGCCCAGCAGTTCGCATTGCAAAATATCCTTTCGCAGCAGAATGCGGTTTTCCGGATGGGCAATGGCCTTTTGCGTTCTGAACAGTGAGTCCTTGCCTTTTGCCAGTCGGTAAACCTGTTTTTTGAAGATCTTTGCCAACGTTTTCATGGGAACATTGGGCAAGCGGTAATCTGCGGGCATGACCGGCTCACCAATACGGATAGCGACCGAATTGCGAGCATGTTTGAACATTTCCCGTATCAGCCACAACGTAGACAAAGGCTTGGAAACAAAGGACAGACTGTAAAAGAAGACAGAATTTCGGGCGTCCACCAACACGGGTAGAATCGGCGATTGCGTTGCCTCGGCAATGCGTAAAAAACCCGTTCGCCATTTGCCATCCCGAATCCCGGACGGCCCCATGCGAGACACTTCTCCGGCGGGGAAAATAATCAACGCACCTTCGTTTTCGAGATGCTGATGCACGGCTCGCAGGCGCTCTCTGGCGGTGCCGCCTCGAATATTATCAACAGGCATCAACAGGTCATGCAGAGGCTGAATGCTCATGAGAAAGTCATTCGCCATCACCTTCACATCCTGTCGTACGTCGCTCACCAGTTTGAGTAGTGCCATGCCATCCAGCGTCCCAATGGGGTGATTGGCAATGATGACGACTCGCCCGGATACCGGAATCCGCTCCTTTTCGTTGTGGCGAACCGAAAAGCTGAAGTCAAAATAACTGAAAACTTCTTCTATAAACTCGATACCCGTTAAATGCGGATAACGCTCGCCAAACTGCTGAAACTCCTTTTCGTGAAAAAGCATTCGCAACGCGCCCAATAAAGGGCGACGAAAAAAGCGGGCGCGATTAAGTAATTCAGGGAAGCGTTCTTCTATAACACTTTGTACATTCAGCATGAGCCAGTCTCCAGTTGCTTCAGCCGGATGCCGCCGGCCTTCACCGCAACACACGATTGCCATGAGCCTTCAGCCTCTTTGCTGTGGAGCCTACCCCTTGCAGATGACGCTTATGCGTCATTTTGTTTGCAGATATATTTCAACCCGATGGGGTAATGCGAGCCACCACCCCGGTTCGAAAATCAGTGCCACTCCTTAATCTGATAAATCACCCACCAAGGCGCATCCAACGGTAAATCATGCCCTGCACGCTGATGCTGCTTCAGGCGCACCTGCCAGGCCTTGGCCATGCGCTGGCTGCAACTGACATCGACAATGCGGTCATGCTCACTGGCCAGCATCAGCATCGGCACGGCCGGTGCGGTGTCAGGTGGATTAAAGCGTCCTGCGGCCACCATCTGCCGAAACAGGTTTCGCTTGCTGACCGGCTTGCTTTGCGCGATATGAATCCACTCCCCGAGCGCCTGCCGACGGGCCGACTCCTTGTTGGAGGTCATCTCAAGAATCAGGCTTTCCTGGGATTGCTTGTTTAACCACAGGGCGCGCAATATCCGTGGATAATTGGCCGCCCGCAAACGATGATAAAACGGGCTGAAGGTGCTCAAACTGGTATTGATCAATACGGCGGAGTTCACTTCCTCCGGATAGCGTTGCGCCCAGTCCACCACCATCATCCCGCCCATGGAAATGCCCAGCAAATTCAACGGTTTTTTCAGATCTGGCATCAAACTCAGGGTTTCCCGCAATTGCTCTACGGCGGCGGCAATGTTCAACGGACTGGCTTCCTGGTGGCGGCTGCCATTACCCGGAACATCCAGCGTGAGAATTTTGCAGTGAGGCATGGCTTTACGCATCAGGTCGGGAAATCGGCCCCAATGCCGTTGCTCGCGAAGCAGCCCGCGGATCAGCACCCAGGTGCCGTGGCTCCGGCCCTGCGCCGGATCTGTTGTACTGACCGGCGCCTGACGTGCGGCGGGTGGCGTGGTTTCAGTCGATTTCATCTTCCCTGCGATTGCTGGCATGGATCACCCTCCTGGCTTACCTGGCTGAACAAAACACATCGCTGTACCAGAGCGCTCTGGCTTCATCACGATTTCGTTCGCGTATCATAGCGGAAGACCAGCGGTCATAGGAACGGGTAGCGCGTACCAAAAATTCCATGAGCAGTTGATGGTGGCGTAAAACCCGTCGCACCCGGTGTGGCTGAATCGGATGAAACATGCCTACCAGCCGCCTTAATTGTGCCGGATTTTTCTTCACCCACAACCAGGACCCCATTTCCAGCGTCAGCGGCAGAAAAGTTCTTTGCTGCTCAATTGCTTGTAAATAAAGATGATCCCACAAGTCGCCGTGAGTCGTGTAGTGGCGCGACTGAGGCTCAAACAGGTAGTGCAGGTGTGGATAGGTCGTAAAAAGCATTTTTCGCAATTGATATAATTCCGGCAAATGTTCAACTACCTGCGTTCGACTATAAGCATAGGGAAACCAGATGCGATCACGGGTACCAAAGCCGGAATGACAATCAAGAACCAGACTAAAAGGTGCAGGAAACAGCTCCTCGCGGATAACTTTGCCCAGCGCCAGCGCTTCGGACTCCATGTCTGCCCCCAATCGACCGCGATACCAGGGTAAATGCCGGGAGAGACGATGCCCGCCCCCCAGCCAGGGTACTTTCTCATCGGCATCCACAGGCGAATTCCGCATCAAATCGACCCCATTACCATTGGCTCGCCAGTTGCGAAACATCCCTACCGGATTCATCAACGGCAGAAACACCAGCTTTACATGATTGAGCGTTTCCAGCAGGGTTTCATCCCAGCGCAAACGCGTTATCAGCGATTCCAGAAAAGCCAGAATAACCTGGGTACCAATGCGTTCTACCCCGTGAATCCCGCCGACAAAAGCCAGCGCAGGAACCTCGGGTGAGGGATTCCCCAAGCGCAAAGAATAGACCGGATACAAATGATCACGGGTGGCACTGTAACTGATGACACGACTTTCCAGTAACGGGCCGGCTTGCTGTATCAGCGCCTCCAACTGACTTAATTCATCCAGATGCCCCTCATGCCGGGGAAACAAACCTTTGTTCACCAAAACTCGTGCTCCCATCATAAAAACCCAGGGCAAGCATAAAGAAACCACTCACACTATTTATGAATCTTATGTGAAAATTGACTCCACCTTCACAGGTCAAATCCTCCTGACCGCCCCCTGACCAGACTTGACAGGCTATTATGTCCGTTGCGTTTTCCTCCCCTTATCTGCTCAGCGTCTGCCTGCTCGTGTGCAGTAATATTTTTATGACCTTCGCCTGGTATGCCCACCTGCGAGAGCTAAAAGATAAACCCTGGATCATTGCCGCCCTGCTAAGCTGGATAATTGCATTGTTTGAATATTTACTGCAGGTACCGGCAAATCGTATTGGTCACGAGGTCATGTCGGTGGGACAGCTGAAAATTGTGCAGGAAGTGATTACACTGTTGGTTTTTTTACCCTTTTCCGTGTTCTATCTGCGGGAAAAGCTGACACTGGATTATTTATGGGCCGGCTTATGCCTTTTGGGCGCCGTCTATTTTATGTTTCGATCGAAAATGGGCACCTGACCTGCCCCATGCCCACATCATTCCAATCAAACCAAGGAACCCATCATGTCTGAAGAAAACAGTACTGTGAAAATGGACCAATCTGTCAATGTGTTGGGTACCGCACTGGAATCCTGCTGCCAGCACCCGGTGACCGGTTTTTTCCGGGATGGCCACTGCAACACCTGCGAAGAGGACATTGGCTCACATACCGTCTGTGTCATTCTGACCAATGAGTTCCTGGCATTTTCCAAATACCGGGGCAACGACCTCTCCACACCTCGTCCCGAGTTTGGTTTCCCCGGATTGCAGGCAGGCGATCGCTGGTGTTTGTGTGCCACGCGCTGGATGGAAGCCTACCAGAATGACCGGGCCCCAAAAATCAAACTCACGGCAACACATGCCAGAGCGCTGGAAATTATTCCGCTGGCGTTATTGAAATCCCACGCGGTGGATCTGAACTGATCTCCGGCCGTCTCAGGATTGCAATGCAGTTGGCGTAGAATGGTTATCAGTGAACGCTTTTCTCAACGGACTCGCCCAATTTTATGGCATTAATCTATCTTCGTCCCGATACGCTGGCCTACGCACTGCTCACGCAACTCGCTGATAACCTGAAATCGTTACTTATCATTGCACAGCGTGAGCACTTGTCGCCCGCTCAAGTGCACGCAATACGGGTTCAGACCAAGCAATCCCGCGCTTTACTGCGACTGTTTCATTCGCCGGGCCAACACGCCCGTAGCGGAACGCATGCAGCCATGCGCGAAATAGCGCAACGATTCGCCGGTAAAAGAGAAGCCCACGTTTTGCGTAAAACGCTGCTGCAATTAATGCCCGGCACCGATACAGAGCAACATCTCTTACCCCTTGTGATTGACGCGCTACCCCCGGTCGACGCTACTCAGCACCAGACGGGTGCTCAGATTACACTGCAACCCCTTACGCTGAACGAACTCGACCCGGAAGGGCTACTCCAAGGTCTGAAACGCACCCAATCCAAAGCAAAACGGCGTTGCCAGCAAGCCAAAAAGTCTGATCTCGACAACGATTTCCATGCCTGGCGAAAATGGATTAAATATGAACTCTATCAACTGGAATGGCTGCTCAACACCCAAGCCATGAATAAATCCGACAGGAAAAAAGCCAAGCGAAGAATCCACAAGCTGGCAGAACTGGGTAATGACCTGGGCAAATTTCAGGATTTATGTGTACTGGAGATCCCACTGGCCCGGATCATGGAAGACAACTCTCATCATGCCGTGCCTTTCGAACGCTGGCAGCTTTTGAATGACAAGCTGCGGCAACAAAAGCGATTACTTAAAAAGCACTGCCTGAAGCAGGCTAAAGGCCTTAAGCCTTCACTCAACTTCTTATTTATGCCACCGGTTTCAAAGCCAGCCTCCCCATAGCGGGCATTCAGTCTCGGCGTGAATGTGAATCACAGCACAGATTTACAAAGCGTTACAAACTACGCTTGGCCCCAAATCATAAAAAATACTTCAGGGATACAGACATGATCATCGCCCCCAGACCGGTGCGCCTTACTGCACTCTCCGGCAGCTTGCTTGCCTGCGCACTGGCTCAGCCGGTTGCTGCCGATCTAAAACCATTGAGTAACGAAACACTCGGGAGTGTTACGGGACAGGCGGGCATTACCGTCGAGCTGGAAACCAAAGTGAATGTCGGCGAATTCAGATATCGCGATGACGGCTTTCTGTTTGCCAGAAACATAGCGCTCGGCGATGCCGATGGTTCGGCACTCGACAACCTGCAACTCACCATGGATATTGCCGGTGACAATGAAGTACTGCATCACGGCTTTTCTAAAATGGCGATGTGGGCTGATCAGGGGCTGCTCGACAGCAACAACGCCGATGTTGCCTATGCCATTTCCCAATATCAGCAAGGTGCCAATTTTGGCAAGACATTCAACAATGGCGATCTGGTTATTCACCTGGATGCGCTGAATCCCGGCATAATCAACGGCGGCAACCAGGCCGACAACCTGAATGCCGCACGCACCGCCATCGACTTCGGACTCAATATTGATGCCGTAGGCCTGACAGATTCAGGCTACAGCACCGGCAGCGCAACACAACAAACACTGATGTTCGAAAACATCCGCATGCAAGGCTACCTCGGCCCCACCGATCTGGTGATTCGCAATGCAGGCAATGCCCAGGGCACCACACTGGCCAACGGAATGACCGTAGGGGATTCCCGTCTGGAATTTGATACTCATTTTGAAGTCAGTGATCTGGATTTTGACTGGAATGTCGGCGACCTGATACTGCTTTTCAATTTTGCCGGCATACAGCTGGAAAACATGCGCATCCACAACTCACGTGGTAACGATACGCTCGGGCATTTCGGCTACGCCAGTGCAACCGCCAAAATAGCACAGGGTACCAGTGCCGGCACCGGCAAAAGCGGCATGGCGATCTACGATGTTGAAGCCCACATGGACATTGACATGCCCATCGTACGTATTGGCGGTATCAGCATCGGACAAGTGGACTTTACCGACTTTGTTATCTCTAACACCACAATGCTGGTTTACGGACACCCCTAGCGCCCCGAGGACGGGCCGCCTACATATGAACCCACTGCCCCACTCTGTAGGCGGGGCGTCCTCGCCGCGCATGATCAAAACCACCTGAATTGAATCAGGCACCACACCCCTGCGCCCCGAGAATGGGCCGCCTACATGTGAACCCACCGCCCCACTCTGTAGGCGGGGCGTCCTCGCCGCGCACGATCAAAACCACCTGAATTGAATTAGGCACCACACCTCAGCACCCAGAGGACGGGCCGCTGGCAGAAAAAACGTTAAATCAATTTGCAGCCATATAACTGAAATTTTGCGTCATTCGTCATAATGGGGATATCGCTGGCCAGACTTTGGCCAATCAACATTCGATCGAAAGGGTCTTTATGATGGAAAGGCAGGGCCTTCAACATAAGCGCGTCTTTCGCGGCATAAGGCAATGCCTCAAACCCCATGGCATTCACCATTTCTACGGGATCAAAAGACAAATCCAGTTTGCCAATGGATGCCTTAATAGCGAGTTCGGCGATACTGATAGCGCTGACATAAACCTGATTGTATAGCCCTTTAAGTGCCTGAGTCTGGCTTGGAGATAGTTTATCTGGCTCAGACAAGGCCCAAAGGAAAATGTGCGTATCAATAATAAACTTCAAAAACTACTCTCCGGCAAAAAACAGGTCGTTAATTGCTTCATCCTCATCCAGAAAATCGTCTGGCGTTTTGAATTTTCCGGCTAGCAAACCCAATTGCCTTTCGCCAGCAGGCTTGTAAGGAGTGAGCTCTACCAGCGGTAAATTGTTTTTGGCAATAATGACTTTTTCGCCGTGGTAAACCATGTCTACCAGCTTGGAAAGTTGCGTTTTGGCTTCGGAAATATTGACAATCATAGTGACAAACCTGCGATCTGGTCAGATAACCATAGTAGACCTTGTTGGTTTGGTTGACAATGCGAACAGACCCAACCAAAGGAAACCGGCTCCACCGCCTATTTGTAATCCCACAACCCACGACCCAGTCGGGGGTTGATCCGGATGCGGAATAGCCGTAGCAACGATCTTTAAGCCAATGCAAAACGGAATATCGGTCGTTGTCCTGACTCATAGAAAACGCCCGCCTACAAATTCCCTCGCCCTTGGGGACATGCACAATCAATTCCCTCTCCCCCGGCCCCTCTCCCAAACTGGGAGAGGGGAGATAGATAGGGGTGGCGGATGAACTCCCTCTCCCAAACTGGGAGAAGGGAGATAGATAGAGGGTGGCGGATGAATTCCCTCTCCCCTTGGGGAGAGGGGAGATAGATAGTAATAGCGGATTCGGTTAATGTGTAACGCTCAATTAATTTACACTACGTTCGAATTTTTGCACGGAGGCAAACCCCATGAAACACCACATCAATCCCTAGGTCGATTGTGTGTTTAAAGCCCTGCTTGGCGCAGAAAACAATAACCCCATGCTGATCAGTTTTCTCAACAGCGTCATCAATCCGGATTCGCCGCTCACCAAAGCCACCAAATTCAATCAAAACCACCTGAATTAAATCAAGCACCCCCTGCGCCCCGAGGACGGGCCGCCGACCTTGCGAACCCAGTGCCGCCTGCCGATGGATCAATACCTGCAATATACGGATACGCCTACACATTTTTGCTTTTCACCTATACTCCTATCTCATACGCGTTAGTTAATACAGTAATTAAAAAGCATGGTGGATATGTTCTTGCAAACCTCAGTTCCGGGTTACCGCATTGTCGAAGAACTTTTTGTGGGTGAGCATGTCGCCGTCGCCCGGGCCATTCGTGAACAGGATCACCAGCCGGTGATTCTGAAACAACTCACCGAGGCCTACCCGGATGCCTCCACCCTGTCGCGCTTTTTATTCAGTTACGAAGTCGGCAACAAGTTTGATCACCCCAACATTACCAAAAATCTGGGCTGGATCGGGGTGCGTCGTCAGGGGGAGCCGAGTGAGCTGCTGCCCCAGGGCGCCGAGGCTGGCAAACCCACCATCGTTCTGGAAGATCAGGCCGGGATGGATCTGTTTGCCTATATCAAACAGTGCTCCGAGGGCAGGTTACCGCTGGATGTGTTTCTGGATATTGCCATCCAACTGGCCGAAGCCCTCAGCGTGGTGCATTACCAGCAGGTGATTCATAAAGATCTGCACCCTGGCAACATTCTTTACTCGCCCATTACCGGGCTGGCGCAAATTACCGACTTTGGTCTGGCGTCTTTGTTATCGCGCGAACAACCGGCCTTGCAACCACCGGAGCGGATCGAAGGCGTGCTGGCCTATATCTCGCCCGAACAGACCGGCCGCATGAACCGGGCGCTGGACTATCGCTCGGACTATTACACGTTAGGCTGCACCTTTTACCATTTACTGAGTGGACACCCGCCCTTCCATGCCAAAGACGCGCTGGGGATGGTGCATGCCCATATCGCCAAACAGCAAACGCCGCTGCCTCAGGTGCGGCCGGATATCCCCGCCGCCCTGTCGGCGATTATCGACCGGTTAATGAACAAAACCGCCGAAGACCGCTATCAAAGTGCTCTGGGGCTGAAAAAGGATCTGGAAAAAGTACGCTTTGCCCTGGCACAGAATAAGCCCGTACCGGAGTTTCCCCTCGGGATGGAAGACATCTCCGACCGCTTGCAGATACCGCAAAAGCTCTATGGTCGCGAGAAAGAAGTCGAACGCCTGCTACAGGGCTTCTTTCAGGCCGCCGGCGGTAAATCGAGGTTACTGGCCATTGCCGGTTATTCCGGCATTGGTAAATCGGCGCTGGTGTACGAAGTACACAAGCCCATTGCCGCTTACAGTGGCTTTTTCTGCGCCGGCAAGTTTGACCAGTTCCAGAAAAATATTCCCTATTCCGCCCTGCAAACCGCCCTCAAGGGCTGGATACAAAACACCCTGTCGTTGCCCGAAGCGAAGTTACAGCTCATCAAGACCCAATTGCTCGACGCCTTGGGTAATAATGCCCGGGTACTGATCGACTTTATGCCGGATTTCGAATGGGTGCTGGGCGAGCTGCCTGCGGTGGCCCAACTCGGCGCCGACGAAACCCAGAACCGTTTTCATCTGGTGTTCCAGCGTTTTATCAAGGAAATCACCCACGAACACCCGCTGGTGCTGTTTATCGACGACATACAATGGGCCGATCGCGGGACGCTCAACCTGCTGCCTTTGCTGATGAGTGAAGATCGCTGCCGATTGTTGTTACTGGTAGCCTACCGCGACAACGAAGTGGATGAGAATCATCCGGCCATGATGGCGCTGCGCCAGATCGAAAATGCGCCGTTAACCCATACCGCACTGGAGCGGCTGACCCTGGAGCCGCTCAGTAAACACGAAGTGGCCAACCTGCTGGAAGATGCCCTGCATCGGCCCCGCCCCGAACTCCAATCGTTAGTACAACTGGTGCATGCCAAAACCGCAGGCAACCCGTTTTTTATCGGCGAGTTTTTAAAAGCCCTGTACACCGACAAACTGCTGAACTTCGACCTGCAACAACAACGCTGGCGCTGGGATATCGCCGCCATTGATGCCAAGGGCATTACCGACAACGTGGTCGATCTGATGCTGGGTAAAATGGCGCAGCTGCCCGAAGAAACCCAGGCCATCATCCAACTGGCGGCCTGTGTGGGCAGCCGTTTCAGTCTGGAGATGTTAGCCAAAATTGCCGAGCAGCCCCTGGCCACGGTCACGCGCTGCTTATGGCCGGCGCTGAGAGATGGCTTGCTGCTGCAGGACGGCGGCGACTGGTTTCTGGGCCTGGTGCAATCACAACGCGACACCCCGCTCATGGCGCGTTCGGAGGGGCCGGTATTCTCGCAATTTTCACCCGTGTCGCCGCAATGCCGGTTTTTGCATGATCGCATGCTGCAGGCGGCCTATCAGTCGATGTCGGACGAAAAGCGTCAGCAAACCCACTTGCGGGTGGGCAGATTACTCGTTAAAGATCTCAGTACAGAGGCGCTGACCGACGAACAGTGCTTTGGCATTGTTGAGCAATTCAATAATGCGCGCCCCCTGATGACGGATGCAGTCGAATTGCATGAATTGATGCAGCTGAATTTGCGTGCGGCAAAGCAGGCCAAGGCCGCGAGTGTTTGGGAAGCGGCGGCGGGTTATGCCCAGAATGGAATTCAATTACTGCCGGTTGATGAGTGGAATAGTAGTTACGACTCCGCTCGGGATTTATATTTGATCAAGGCTGAATGCGAATACCTTAGCGGGCATCCCGACATTGCAACTAAATATTACGAGACTCTATTTGCACAATTAAATGATGCATTATTGAGGGCTGAAATATGCGCTACACGACTGGTTCAATCTATTGGACGAGGTGAATGGGAGCTTGCTGACGACTACGGTGTACAAGGGCTATCGTATTTAAGCATGCCGATTCCAACAGAAAGTGAGCTAGACAATGAAATACAAAAAGAACAACTCTTATTAATGGAATATAGTAAAAATGGGGTGGTGGATGTATCTGGCTTACCAGAAATGCAAGACCCTAAGCATCTTGTCGCAATGCAAATTTATCCAAACTTATATGGATCTTTCTACATCACCGGAAATGTTAGAGTCGCAACGTATTGTATTTACAAAGGTTGCAACCTAGTAATTTCTTCCGGTAAATCTGATTTAACAGCGATTCAACTGGCATTCTATGCCGCACATCTTTGTCGCCAACGGGAGTATTTACCTGCTTATCAGCAAGGGGTTTACGCAAAAGAAATTGCTGATAGTTATCCTTCTTGTCGAGAAATTGCCAATTGTTATAGTCTTCTGGGTGGATGGATTTGGCATTTCCATGCTTCTTATGCAGAAAGCGCTACCTTGAGTATGAAAGGTGTGCAGCTAGGCTTAGAAAATGGAGAGTTGGCGCGGGCAGCCATAAGCTACTGCAATGCACTTTTTCCACAAGTATCGAAAGGTGATGTATTAGAAAACCTCAAAATTGAAGCCTCATTAGCAGAGGACTTTCTGAATAGGCACAATATTTTTCATCCTGCTGCAGGAATAATCCACCGCTTTGCCACCGCCTTGTTAGCAGTCACAAATCATGTGGAAGATAACTTAGAAGATAGTTCATTTAATATTGATTTGTTAAATAAGCTACAACATAGTTTTCATCGGCCTTATTTATTTCACTATCGCTGTCAATTAGCATTTTGGCGGGGAAATGTTAAAGATGCGCTAATGTGGGGAAGACAAACTCAATCCCTCGAATCGAAATTTCCAGTTACAAGCTTTGTTTTCGATCATTATTTCTTTTATGCCTTGTGTTTGATTCAACATAACGCAAACTGGTTTGAACAGGATTCGCTGGATTTTCGTATTTGCCTGGATCGTTTGCGCGTATTTTCAGAAACTTACCCCCCAAATTTTGACCAGAAGTATTTATTAGTGTTAGCTGAACAGTCCCGCATGGAAGGCCGTTCTACCAAAGAAATATGTACTCTCTATCGCGACGCTATTAAAGCAGCGCAGGAGCAAGGGTTCTTACATTTGCAGGCTTTAGGCTCTGAACTTTTTGGGCGCTACTGGTTAGCCGAAGGGTTCGACAAATTAGCTTTGCCACTAATTCGTGAGGCTTTATATCTATATCGTCAATGGGGTTGTCAAGTAAAGATCAACCAACTTCGTGGTGAGTTTGGAGACCTGTTGATAGGGCTGGAAGCGAGAAAATTTTTCAATGCCTCAGAGACACTAACCCGGAGCGCGCAACAGAAGGACACGCTAGATATGGCTTCAGTCATGAAGTCCGCGCAGTTGATTTCAAGCGAGCTACAACTTTCCAGACTATCTGCTCGTGTTTTGGAAGTAATTATGGAAAGTGCGGGAGGATCTTCCGCCGCCTTAATTGTAAATATGGATGGGACAGCGCATTTGGTAGCGCAAGTGGACGAAAACAGGCAACTGACTATTTCCGATCCGCCTCCCCGATTGGAAGCATCTAGCGAACTACCCATCAATATTATCCGCTATGTGCTCAATAGCAATGAAATGGTCAATATTGGCGATGTATTAACCGACCGTAGTTTTGCCAATGACCCTTATTTGCTGAAACATCAACCCCGTTCGGTGCTCTGTATCCCAGTGGACTATCGGGATACCACCTTTGGCGCGCTCTATCTGGAAAACAATCTAACTCAAAGTGCCTTTACGCCTGATCGATTAGACGTAATCAAACTGCTATTGGCACAGGCCGCGATCTCTTTCGATAATGCCCAGCTATTTAAAGAGGTTACCGAATTAAATCAGACCCTTGAGAAAAAAGTGGAGCTGCGTACCTCTGAACTCAATCAGGCCGTACGGGATTTGCAGCTGGTGAATGAAGAACTCAATGCCTTCAGTTATAGCGTTTCCCATGACCTGCGGGCACCGTTGCGGGGGATTCGTGGTTTTAGCCAGATGATCATGGAAGACTTTCCTCCCCATCCCGATGCCGAAGTAGGCTCCCTGCTTAGCCGTATTGATCGCAATGGCAGCAAAATGCAGGATTTAATCGAAGGTCTATTAGAGTTGTCGCGCGTTCAACGTAGGGAATTGGTCAAAGAGCAGATCAATCTGTCGCAAATGGTCAAGGATTTGTTTGTCGAAATGCGCCAGCGCTTTCCTGATCAATCCGTTGAAAGTCGTTTCGCTCCAGGCTGTACCGTGTATGGTGACAGACGCATGATTTACTCCGCCGTGGAAAACCTAATCAACAACGCGTGGAAGTACTCCGGCAAAAACCCACAAGCAAAAGTGGAATTTGGGGTGCTGAGCAGCACGAAAGGTATTCCACAAGGGGCGGGCCTGGTTCCCGAGTCTCTCCCCGAGGACACGCCAATCTATTTTGTGAAAGATAACGGTGCCGGTTTTGATATGGGCCATGCCGACAAACTGTTTGGCAGCTTTCAGCGCCTGCACGGTGAAAAGGAATTTGCGGGAACGGGTGTAGGGTTGGCGACGGTTAAAAGGGTGTTTGAAAAACATGGAGGATATGTCTGGGCCCATGCAAGTAAAGACGAAGGTGCTTCCTTCTATTTTGCATTACCTAGTGAATCCGATTAGCTCTGAAGTGATTGCCTTTCTCCATACCATTGGATGATGTGGAGCCATTATTAAATGGATACTTTTACCAGGTTTCATTCAGTAGAGGCTTAATATGAGTGCAAGTAAACCTATAAAAATAATAAAAATACTGCCCGTAACCAGTGGTCAACAGGCCCTATGGATGATTCATAAAATGAATCCTGATACAGGAATTTATAACAGCCATTTTGTTTGGAATATTCCGAGCGAGGTTGATATTACACTGGTTAAAAAATCACTTGAATTTATTATAAAAAGACATCCATCGTTACGAACATTATACCGCCAAAATGAGGGCGGTGAGCTTCGGCAGTATATACTTGAAGATATTCAGCTTCCATTTGAAGAAATTGATGTAGGCGACTTAAGCGATGAGGAGTTAAAGCCATTATTGGATAAAGAGCTGCATCGATCATTTGTACTAGAAGATGAAATTGCAATGCGCTGGGTATTATTTAAGCGTGTGAATAGACAAAATGTGCTTGCCCAATACTTACATCATATCAACATGGATTTATGGGCATGTATGGTTTTATCGAACGAGCTTAAAATAGTTTACGATACGTTGTTGGATAAAAAATCACCGAAACTTCCAGCATTAAAAAAAAATTATGAAGACTTCATCCTTGAGCAAGAGCAGTTATTATCAAGTAATAAATCTGAAGAACTAAAAGTTTATTGGAAGAATCGTTTAAACGGAATGCCTCAAGTTGTTGACATTCAACCTGACTTCCCTCGACCAACGATACACAGTTGCAATAAAGAATATTTCAGATTTCGTATTGATTCTGAGCTAGTAAATAAATTCAACAAGCTGGCAGAGATTAATAAAACATCATTATTTTCACAGTACATGTTGGCGTTTCAAATCTTGCTTTTTAGATATACGCAACAAACAGATATTGCAGTAGGAGCCCCAACGGCGGGTCGAGATGATAACTACAGTGGAGTTTATGGTTATTTCACAAATGCTGTTGTATTCAGGACAGAGTTAGAGGTTGATTGTTCCTTTAATCAAATAATAGAGATTGAGAAATCAAATGTTTTGAATGCCATACACGCACAGGAATATCCATTTCCACTAGTCGCAGGAAACATGCTGCAACAACGAGACTCATCGCGATCTCCTGTAGTGCAGGTTTCATTTGTTTGGGAGAATATTAACAGGTTCGAACATCGCGATAATCCGATGGTGACTCTTTCAAAATCCAATCATCAGCTTTGGGACATGGGGAGGGCGGGAATTTGGCAAAGACATATACGATTACAACAACTAGACGACTTTGATCTTACATTTAAAATCTACAAGTATCAGAATGATTTTGTTATAGGTATAGAATATAACTCTGATCTTTATAAAGAAACAAGTATAAGCAAGCTCGCTGATAATTACATTGAACTTGTTAAAGCGATTATTGCATCACCCAGCGTTCCGATTTCACACTTATCATTGCTATCTGATAAGGAAAAACAAACCGTTTTAAAAACTTGGAACAAAACAAAAACCTACTACAACCCAACACGCAGCCTGCCCTATTATGTTGAAAAACACGCGCACTCAACCCCTGATGCAGTCGCGGTAACCTTTGAAAATAAACAGGTTACTTATAAAACGTTAAACGAAAAATCCAATCAACTGGCCAATTATCTTGCCGCAAAGGGCGTATCAAAAGGCGCCATTGTGGGTGTCTATCTGGATCGCTCGCCCGATATTATCGTTGCCCTGGTAGGGATTATGAAGGCAGGTGCGGCCTACCTGCCTTTAGACCCGGAATATCCGCAAGATCGTATTGACTATATTTTAGCCGACGCGTCACCGCAGCTGATCGTGACGCAGGAGTCGCTCGCTAACCGTCTGGGAGAGGTTCCATGGATTACTCTGTCGGATGAGGCTGTCAATAGCAGCCCTCTGTCTGCCCCCGGCGTTCATGTAGAGCCATCGCAGTTGGCTTATATTATTTACACGTCCGGCTCTACCGGCAAACCTAAAGGCGCCATGATTGAGCACGGCGGGTTTGCGAATCTGCTGAAGGCCAAGCGTGTTGTTTATGCGTTGTCTGCGGCGGATAGCGTGCTGCAGTTTGCCTCCATGAATTTTGATGCGTCTTTATCCGAGATTGCAGCGGCGCTGGAAGCCGGTGCCAGACTTTGCATGGCGAGCAAGATGGAAATGCTGGGAGACAATCTCCTGAAAACGCTGCGGCAAAATAAAATCACCTGGGCGATTTTACCCCCGGCATTGTTGGCGGTATTAACGCCGGAAGATTTACCTGACCTGAAGAAGCTGGCTGTCGCCGGTGACGCCTGCTCTGCCGACTTGGCCAAAAAATGGTCGCAGGGCAGACAGTTCTTTAACGCGTATGGCCCGACCGAAACGACCATTTGGGCGACCATTGCACAGGTGGATGGTTCGACCACGCCTCCGATTGGCAAGCCCATTCCCAATACCCAAACCTATATTCTGGACAAGTACCTTAATCCCGTGCCCATCGGGGTGCCCGGTGAATTGCATATCGGTGGCGACGGACTGGCTCGCGGGTATCTGAATCGCCCCGACTTAACCGCCGAAAAGTTTATCCCCCACCCTTTCAGTAAAGATCCGAATGCCCGCCTGTATAAGACAGGTGATCTTTGCCGTTATCTGGAAGACGGTAATATCGAGTTTTTGGGCCGGCTTGACCATCAGGTCAAAATTCGTGGTTTCCGGGTCGAGCTGGGTGAAATCGAATCCAATATCCGCGAGTTTGCCGGCGTGCACGATGTGCTGGTCATCGCCCGGGACGATTTACCGGGGCGGCAGGCGGGCGATAAACAGTTGGTAGCGTACGTGGTGCGTAAGGCCAAAAGCGCGCCGGATGCGGCCGAATTACGGGACTTTCTGAAAGACCGTTTGCCTGCCTATATGGTGCCGGCGGCCTTTGTACTGCTGGATGCCTTTCCGCTGACGCCGAACGAAAAGATTGACCGCAAAGCCTTGCCCATTCCGGATCTGGAAGGTCAGTCCACCCGGAGTCGATTGCCGCCACGCAATGAAATCGAACGGATCATTGCCAAGGTCTGGCAGGAGTGTCTGGGGCTGAAGGAAGTCAGTGTGAACGAGAATTTTTTTGATCTCGGCGGCCATTCCTTACTGCTGGCACAGGTGCATGGGCGGTTGCCCGAGCCGATTAAAAAGCAGTTGTCGATGGTGGATCTGTTCAAGTATCCGACCATTCAGGCGCTGGCGCACTTTCTTGAAAAAGATGAAGAAGATGATCGTCTTTTTCTGCAACAGGATGACCATGACGAGCGGTTGAGGCTACGTCGCCGGTTAATGGAAACGTTGGGCGGGGTGAAGGTGGCCATTGTCGGTATGGCGGGGCGTTTTCCCGGTGCCGAGACGGTGGGCGAATATTGGCAGAATATCTGCGATAAGCGCGAAGGCATTACCTTTTTCACGCCCGAGCAGTTACGCAAGGCGGGGGTGCCCGATGCGCTGATTAATCATCCTGATTATGTACCTGCAAAAGGGGCGCTTAAGAATATTTCGGATTTTGATGCCGGCTTTTTCCATTTCAGCCCCCGTGAGGCACAGATTACCGACCCGCAACAGCGGGTGTTTCTGGAGTGCTCGTGGGAAGCCCTGGAAGATACCGGTTGTGTGCCTTCCGAGTTCGATGGCCGCATCGGTGTGTATGCCGGTATTGGCATGAACCAGTACCTGATGAGTAATTTGTCGTCGCACCCGGAAGTGCTGGCACAGATGGGTGATTATCCGATTATGATCGGTAACGATAAGGATTTTCTCAGTACCCGCGTGTCTTACAAGCTGAATCTGAATGGCCCGGCCATGGTGTTGCAGACGGCGTGTTCAACGTCGCTGGTGGCGGTGCATACGGCGTGTCAGGCGCTGCTGAACCAGGATTGCGATGCCGCGCTGGCCGGCGGTGTTTCCTTTGGCCGGTTGGGGGACAACGGCTATGTGTATCAGCCGGGGATGATTATGTCCGCAGACGGCCACTGCCGGGCATTCGATGCCGAGGCCAGCGGTACAGTGCAGGGCCAGGGGTGTGGTGTGGTGCTGCTGAAACGTCTGGATGATGCCTTAAAGAACAATGATCATATTTATGCGGTCATCAGTGGTTCCGGTACCAATAACGACGGTTCCAACAAAACCGGTTATACCGCGCCCTCGGTGGAGGGGCAAGCCAAGGCCATTAATATGGCGCAGGCCAGTGCAAATATTAATCCCTGCGATATCAGCTATGTGGAAACTCATGGCACCGCGACGCCAATGGGCGACCCGATTGAAATCGAGGCATTACGTCAGGCGTTTTTCAGGGAACCGACGGCCCGTCTCAAACGCGAGGAGGTCACTTCGAGCCCTTATCGTTGCGCCATCGGCTCGGTGAAAACCAATATCGGGCACCTGGATGCGGCTTCCGGTGTGGCGGGACTGATCAAAACCGCGAAGGCGCTGGAACAGAAAAAGCTGCCGCCAACGTTGCACTATAAAACGCCGAATCCGAAGATCGACTTTGCGTCTACGCCGTTTTACGTAAATACCGAGTTGCAGGATTGGGATAACTTTGGTTTGCCGCGCTATGCGGCGGTGAGTTCGTTCGGTATTGGCGGCAGTAATGCCCATGTGGTGTTGTCGGAAGCGCCGAATCAGACTCCCACCGAAAATGCGCGGCCATGGCGGATTGTGACGCTGTCTGCGCGTACCCCCTCGGCACTGGAGGCGATGACCGAGCGCTTTGTCGAGCATCTGAAAACACATCGGCATCAGAGTTTTGCCAATATTTGTTACACCCTGCATGTGGGGCGGAAGGTGTTTCCGCATCGTCGTTATCTGGTTTGCCGCAATGCCGACGAAGCCATTGTGGAGCTGTCGCCGGTGAATCCGGCTAAAGTAGTCACGTCGCATTATGTACCGCGTCCGCATCAGCTGGTGTTTCTGTTCTCCGGACAGGGGTCGCAGTACCAGAACATGGGGCAAAATCTTTATCAGGTGGAGTTGACCTTCCGTAAAGTGGTCGATGAGTGTCGTGAAAAGCTGCGGCAGAAGTTTATCCATATTTACGAAGAATTATCTGCAGAAGACTATCGCGCGACGACCGATAAAATTCATCAAACCTACATCACTCAGCCGGGCCTGTTTATTTTCGAGTATGCGCTGGCGCGAATGCTGATGTCGTGGGGGATTCAGCCCGATCTGATGGTGGGCCACAGTATTGGTGAATATGTCGCGGCCTGTCTGGCGGGGGTGTTTACACTGGATCAGGCACTGGAACTGGTGACGATTCGCGGGCATTTGATTCAGGGGCTGGAATCGGGCGAGATGCTGTCGGTGAATGTGAGTGAGGAGGAGGCGCAGAAGCTGACCAATCACGATGTTTCGGTCGCGGCGGTGAATGGCGAATCGCGCTGTGTGTTGTCCGGTGCGTCGAAGGCCATTCGCTATCTGCATGAATTACTGGATCGTAAAGGCATCGAAAACCGTATTCTGCACACGTCTCATGCGTTCCATTCGCATATGATGGAGCCAATTCTGGAACGCTTCCGTGGCTATGTGGAGCGGCGGAAACCCAAACCACCCAACATGCCGTATGTGTCGAGCCTGACCGGAGAATTGGTGACACCGGAGATGGCAACGTCGCCGCAATACTGGTCGGATCATTTACGTTATCGCGTGCGTTTTCATAAAGCCATGCATACCGTGTTTGCCCAACGCCAGACGATGCCGGAAGGCCGTGCCAGTCAGGGTGCTGCGGAAGCGCCCGAAGCCATGATTTTGCTGGAAGTGGGGCCTGGGCGAGTGCTCACTTCGCTGGTTCGACAGCATCCGGCCAAACAGGCACAGGACTGGATTCTGGCGACCACGCGCCATGCCTACGAAGATATTAATGATATTGATCACATGCTGAGGGTGCTTGCGCGGTTGTGGGAGCAAGGCGTCAAAATCAACTGGGATGTGTACCATAGCCATCGCCAGCGTTATCGGGTGCCATTGCCCACCTATCCTTTTGAACGCAAAAGACACTGGATCGAGCCCCGCTTGCGGGCCTATGCCGGGCCGTCTGACGCGGCGCTGGAAAGTTCCGCATTGGAGAGCGCCGCACTGGAAAGTACGGCACCGGAGTCTAAGCCCGACGTCCTCCCGTCAGCTACGGTGAGCAACGGCCCGCGTGATGCAGTTGAAACGCAAGTCTGGGAGATCTGGAGTCAGTCGCTGGGCTTGAAGACCCTGAGTATCTACGATGACTTTTTCGAGTGTGGTGGTGACTCGCTGTTGGCGGTCGGTGTCGCTGATAAAATCCAGCAGTGTTTTAATGTGCCTGTCGCCAGCCATTTGTTGATTCAGCATCCTACGGTGGCGGCGCTGGCTCAGTATGTACGAAACAATATGACAGAGTCGGTCGCGCCCATTGTGCACGATACGAAAACGGCCTCTGTCGCCGCTGCCAACCCGTTGGTGGTGATTCAGCGAGGCGATCCGAGTCCGTCGGGCACAACATTGCCCCCCTTGATCATGGTTCATCCCATCGGTGGCGAAGTGTTTTTTTATCGAGATCTGGGGCGTTATCTGGGCAAGGATCAACCCTTGTACGCATTTCAGGCCCCCAGTTTGTCCGGGCAAGCCGCTCCGATAACCTCGGTGCCGCAGATGGCCGAGCTTTACATCGACACGTTGCGCCAGCAAGGTATCACGGGGCCTTATTATCTGGGGGGAAGTTCCTTTGGTGGACTGGTGGCGTATGAAATGGCGCAGCAATTATCACATCAGGGCGAGGATGTCCGGCTCTTGGTGATGATCGATACGCCGGCGCCAGAACAGATGCCGCGCAACCTGACCGACAGTGCCGCCATCCTGCAATATTTGCTGGAAGACAAGTTGAAGCTGTCACTGGAGCGTTTGCGGGAGCTGGATGAAAATGCACAGATCAATTACGTACTGGAAGAAGCGCGCCTGCAAGGTAAGGGCGATGTACTGCCGCCCCATTTGAGCGTGTCGCTGTTCAAAACCTGGATGGCGCATCAACAGGCGACAGTGGCGTACCATCCACAACCCTATGCGCGCAAGGTGTTGTTTTTCCGGCATACGGAGCCGATGCCTAATTTTCCGCCGCTAACGCATCAACCCTGGCAGGCGTTGGTCACCGGGCAGATTAAAGTGCATCAGGTACCGGGTACGCATATTTCGATGAACTATCCGCCCCATGTGCAGGTGCTGGCGGCGCATCTAAAACCCGAGCTGGAAGCCGCTAGACAAGCCGCACAGCCATGAAGCATCGGGCGGTATTCTGGCGCAATCTGGTTTTTCTGCTGGGCGCCTCGCTGACGGTGATGGCTGGTGCCACCATCGCCCCGGCGTTGCCGAAAATTTATCAGGCCTTTGCTGGTGAACCTAATGTGGAATTGCTGGTTCGTCTGGTGCTGACCATGCCGGCCTTGTTCATCGGCATCGTCTCGCCACTGGTAGGGTATCTGCTGGATCGCTGGGGACGCAAGCCGGTACTGGCCTGCTGTCTGTTGCTTTATGGGGTAGCAGGCAGTTCGGGGCTCTGGCTTGACTCTCTGACGTCCATTCTCGTGGGCAGGGCATTGTTAGGTGTCGCCGTGGCCGGCATTATGAGCGGCTTTACGGCCTTGATTGGCGATACCTTTGAAGGGCAGGCGCTGAGCCGTTTCATGGGTTTGCAATCTGCGTTTATCTCTTTTGGTGGGGTCTCGTTTCTGCTTTTGGGTGGTTTGCTGGCCGATGTGGGTTGGCATTGGCCGTTTCTGATTTATCTCGCCGCCCTGCCCTTGTTACCGATGCTGCTGTTGGCGGTACAGGAACCCAGCGCCGAGAGTCGTAAAGGCGCGGCAGGCCATCAGGTCGCCATGGATTATTCCCGGTTAGGCGTGGTTTATGTGCTGGCGTTTCTGGGCATGGCGGTGTTTTATCTGATTCCGGTGCACCTGCCATTTTATCTGCATGGGCTGACCGACATCAGTAGCGGGGGCGTTGGCGCGGTCATGGCCTATTCGGCACTGGTGACGGCGATCACGTCGGCTAATTTCGCTCGTATTCAATCGCAGTTGCCCCTGCGCAAACTGTATTACCTGCTGAACTTTACCATGGCACTGGGCTTTATCGGTTTGTGTCTGGCGAAGAGTCTGGTTTGGGTTGTCTGCAGCATTACACTGGTCGGCTTGAGTTTTGGCCTCTGGATTCCGGGCATGAATGTCTGGCTGTTGTCATTGGTGCCCGCGCGCGCCCGAGGCAAAGCCGTAGGTGGCTTCACGATGTGCTTTTTCATGGGACAGTTCTTCTCGCCATTGTTAAGCCAACTGGTGATTGGCCCCTACGGCATCGCCTCCGGCTATCTGGCCGCCGCCGTATTGCAAGTGATGATCGGACTGGTGTTTTTTGTCAGAGGCAAGCGGTTGTTCAAGGAGTAAAGGGAATGGCCGGTTGTTTATTTTGTTGTTGCCGACACCAATTATGCGACTTTGTAGCCCGTCCTCGGGGCGCTGGGGGCGGCATTCGGGTACACCCAGCCCCTCTCCCAAATTGGGAGAGGGGCGTTAGCAATGCCCTGCGATTTCCCCGGTGATGGGCCCCATGCCGAACCATTCCCTCTCCCCTCGGGGAGAGGGTTAGGGAGAGGGTTATAGTGCGTAGGTTTTTGCGAGATATTTCAGGATATCTGCCGATTCAAACAGTTGTGTGTTGGTATTGGGGTCGATCAGGTAAGGTACCTGAACATTTCCATGTGCTTTAAAAAAGGCGTCGCGTTTGGTGTTGGCCAAGGGGGCGTAGGGGCCCGGTGCAAAACGCATTTTGGCTGGCCCCATGTCTGCCCACTGTTGCTTGCCGAGGTTCACCAGATGGTACGGCAGCTCCAGCTCGCACAGGCGTTCTCTTACCACGCGGGAAAAAGGGCTGGATTCAAAACTGTAAAGCGTAAGGGGCTGTTCGGCCATCCGCGCAGGTCGCGCCTGCACTCCGGCGTTGCCTCGAATTGCGGATGCCAGACGAGAGGTCAGGCGATTCAGTGTGGCGGGCTTGATTTGGGCCGGTGCCGATTTGCCACGGTATTGCTGAAACAGATAGTCGATGATCGCTGCGGCTCCCGAAACCTTTTTGCCGGTATTCTGATCGGCTAAAAAGGGTACGGTGGATTGCCCGGAAACCGCTTCTAACTGTCGCTTGTTTCGATTGCTGCCTTCAGGACAAGGCATAATCAGCACATCCAGATTCAGTTCAGTGAGAGCTTCTCTGACCAGGCGACAATCCGGGCAGCCTTCGCGATCATAAATCACCAATGGGGAGGCGGGCTGCTCTACCGTTTTGCTGCCGCTGGTACCGCGCCAGCCTCGCAGGGTTGAGGCAAACGTCGAAGAAATAATATTAAGCGTGTGATTCATACAATTTCGATTCCTGATGTTAGAAATAGATCCCTGGAAAAGACACCAACGTCATGAAGCGCATGACGCCCACAACCGAGCCGCCAATAATGACCGAGTTGCGAACGCTTTTGCAATTCTTTACGAAACACGATTGCAGTTGATGTCGGGTTTCGCTATCCTCCTGCGCTCAATTTTTAACCAACTTAATTCACATTTTGCGGATTGCACTTCATCAGCCGACCGCTCGGTAAGAGGCCGGCAGGCTGAGGCGCATCCAGAACGGGGCACCCCCGGGAGAGAATATGCTGTTAGAGGCTTCCTGGCTGGCAACACTTGCCGCCATGCTGGTTATTCTGGGTTTGGGTTACACGCTGGGCGGTTTGCTCGACAGGCTGATCGAACAGGCCCGTTCAGCGCGGATCGCGCCCGACCCGACGATGCCTGCGTCAGTTGAATCCAGCGGTTTTATTGCCTAAGGGCTGTTGACGTTTGCTGCCGTCACACGGTAGCGAGGGACACCACGCCCCGAAAGCTGAGCCACATTAGCCGAAAGCGCCCCGAGGTCGAGCCGCCTACCCCCGTCAGACGTGTTAATGAGCCACATAACAAAAACGCCTGCTTATTTGCAGGCGTTTTTGCGAGTACATCACATCAGGTTGCGGATCAGTGGTGATGGCCACCCGGTCCGTGTACATGGCCGTGCTCGACTTCTTCTTCGCTGGCATCGCGAATATCGGTAATTTCCACTTCAAATGTCAGGGTCTTGCCTGCCAGAGGATGGTTGATGTCGGCATCCACATTGAATTTGCCTACTTTCAGGATGGTAACCTGACGCGGGCCTTGCTCGGTTTCTACCCAGGCAATCATGCCGGGGCGCGGTTTGCCGTGGGCGTGGAGGTGTTTTAACGGGATACGTTGTACGCCGTCCTCTATACGAGCGCCATAGGCGTCTTCGGGTGCCAGGGTAACGGTGAATTTGTCACCTACCGCTTTACCTTCCATCGCCTTTTCGAGTCCTGCCACCATGTTATCGTGACCATGCAGGTATGCCATGGGTTCGTCACCGAAAGTGGCTTCGATTTCTACCCCCTCTCCTTCACTCAACCGGTAATGAAAGGTTACTACCTTGTTCGCTGCAATTGTCATGACCACCTCAATTTCATCGTGAACCCCACTGGTGTCTGTTTTCGTCTGCCCAGCGGGAAAAAACGACATTATGTGACCTGCAAACCGGGTTGGCAATTATGAACAGGGAATGTGGGCAAATTTTTGTTGATCGCTCCATGGGTACCGCAGGGGGAGAGGACCCCGTCAAAAGCTCCGGATTCCATCGGCTTGTCTGATCCGGTTACGTTACTTAACCATTTAGTTGGCAAGAAAGGTCAAGAATTTACGAGGTTAGCCGCTAAACTAAAAGTGCTTCCTGAATATATTTTTTTTAAGCCCCTGTGTTTAAAACGGGCAATCATTAATCTGAGTGGTATCCGATGCTGGCTTTTTTGCTCAATATTCGACTTAAATACAAATTCTGGCTGGTGAATGGCGTTGCATTGAGCCTCTTGTTGCTATTGATCCTGGATGCGTTACACACCGAAGTCGTTACTGAAAAATTGCTGACCCGGCAGCACGCATTACACGCCACCCAACAACTCCAGACTATTCTGCAAGGACAAGATGCCATTGCCCAGGTGAATGCGCTAAATAAGCTGGAACATGCGGTGTGGCTGGATAGTCAAGGCAAACTCAGTCATCCGGAGCGTATTGCCTTTCTGGGCAATCGACCAGAAAACGCCTTTGCCAGCGCCAGTACAAAAGTACAACAGTTGGAAAGCACGCCCGCTTCTCTTTTTGACAGTACCGACATCCGTATTGTATCCATGGTCAAATTTGATCAGTCCGGGCTGACTCTGGCGCTCATTCACGAAACCCCCTCATTTGCGGGGTTAATGCTACAGCAATCCGGTCACTATGCGTTGGTGGTCAGCCTGTTAATGAGTCTGCTGCTGGCGGCGTCGCAACTGCTTATCAGTTTTATCGAACGCCATATCAACAAGTTAAAAGACGTGATGTTGCATGTACAGCAGAATAAAGATCTGACCGCGACGGTTCCGATCAGTTCGAAGGACGAAGTCGGTGAAATGGCGCAGGCCTTTAATCTCATGCAGTCTGGGCGCAGGGAAACCATGCAGGCCATTCGTAACGTCGCACAACAACTGAATGCCGCCGCCCATGCTCTGGAGCAAACCGGGGAAACGACCGAAGCCGGGATGAACCGCCAGCGTCTGCAAACCGATCAACTCGCCTCGGCCACCATCCAGATGCGTGCCGCCGCGGAGGAAATTGCACAGCGCGCCGTTGAAACCCATCAGTGCTCCGAAACAGCTGCCCAGCGCACAGGACAAGGAGCAGCACTGGTTTCACAAACGCAGTCTGCCATTGTTAAATTGAGTGGGGCCATATCTTCTGCCGCCGATATGGTCAGCGGCCTGAACAATGACAGTCAGCGTATTGAAAAAGCCACCGATGAAATTCGTGCCATTGCCGAGCAAACCAACCTGCTGGCGCTGAATGCCGCCATTGAAGCCGCGCGTGCGGGAGAATCCGGACGCGGCTTTGCTGTGGTTGCCGACGAAGTGCGAAATCTGGCGATTCACGCACAAAAGGCGACCGATCAGATTCAATCTGTGGTTACCCAGATTCGCGAGTCCACTGCGAAAATAAACCAGACAATGCGCGACAGCAGCGAGCAGGCCAGTCAGTGTGTGAGCACCTCCGGCACGGCGGCCGATGCGATTCAGGAAGTCTCCAAAATGGTGGATCTGGTAACAGAAAAGAACATGATGGTTTCTGCCGCGTCAGAGGAGCAAAGTCGAACCTCGGAAGAAATTGAAAACAATATTCGCCTGATTCGTGACGATACCAACCAGACTTACGACAATACACAGGCCATCGCTCGCTACAGCCATACACTGAATGAGCAGTCGGAAGGGTTATTCGAGCTGGTCAAAAAAATGAAGATCGACTAACCAGAACGATAATGGCCTCGCTGCGCTTTACCTGAGCGGAACGTTTTACCTGAGCGAAACGTTTTATCTGAGCGGAACGTTTTACCTGAGCGAAAATTACGGAGTCTGAAATCCGCAAAACACATTCCGGGGATGCAGAAAGCCATCTACACTGACAAAATCACAATAAAAATACTTATTTCTTTTCTTTAGAGCGCACATACGCCACATGTCTCTGGAAGCTTATACGAAGAAGCGCTTTCTCATCGTGGATGAGTTGGACAGTTTTCGCTTCTCAACCAAACAAGGCCTGATGGCGATGGGCATCAAACTGATTGATGCCGTTGCGTCGGCACGAGAAGCGTTAAGTGCCTTCCAGAATCTCGATTACGATGTCATTCTTTGCAATTACGATCTGGGTAAAGGCCGCAATGGTCAGGAGCTACTCGAAGAACTGCGCGTTCGAGGGCAACTGAAGTACACCAGTCTGTTTTTTATCATCAGCGCCGAGGTTGCCAAAGACAAGGTATTCGGCACCATAGAAAATGAGCCGGACGGCTATCTGGTCAAGCCGATTCCCCCCGCCGAACTGGGCAAACGACTGGCGAAAAGTCTGGAACAAAAAGAAGCGTTGCACAGTATTGATGTGGCCATTGATGCCGGCGATCTCGACACGGCCATCGCCCTTTGCGAAGCCAGGGTCGCCCAAAAAGCACGCTATTTACTGCGCGTTCAGAAAACCCTCGCCTGGCTTTACGAAAAGCACGGTCAACCCGAAGCCGCCGCGGCGATCTACAAAGAAATCATGCTGGGTTACAACTATGACTGGGCGAGGTTCGAACTGGCGCGGCTGACCCACGCCCGAGGCGATCTTGATGAAGCCAAAATCTTGCTGGAGCCTCTGCTGGTAGTCGAGTCGCATCACTTTCAGGCGTACGATTTAATGGCTCGTATTCACGATATGGAAGGTGATACCGCCAAAGCGTTGCAAGTTCTGGAAACGGCGGTGTCGCTTTCACCCAACTCAGTCAAAAGACAAAAATCACTGGCGGAGGTTGCCTCCAAACTCAGCGAGAACGGCCGCGCGCTGGAGGCTTTTCGCAAGATGATTAAACTGGGCGAGCAGTCGGTACATGATCAGCCCGACAACTATTTGGGCTATGCGCGATTTCTTGCGGGTCTGTCGTTCGATGACTTGTCGGCAGAAGGCAAACAGTTCGCACGGGAAGCGATCGGCGTACTCGATAAGGCGCATCGTAAATATGGCGACGACAATAATGTTGAAGCTAAATCCAAGGTATTGGAAGCGCGGGTTTACATTGGCCAGCACAATGAAGAAGCCGCCAATCGCGCACTTGCCAGTGCCATTCGACATTGTGACGAAGGGCACGTTGCCGAACAAACGACGCTGTTCGTTGCCGAAAACCTTTACGCCATGAACAAAGGTGATGACGCCGACCGCCTGCTCACCCAAATGGCTGATCTCAGTGGGAACGATGACGACGCCTCAGAGCAAGCCATTACGTCGATGCTCAGCGCCAAAGCCCAGCAAGAGCGAAAAGAGGCGGCCTTGCTCAACCGGCAAGGGATTACGCTGTATGGAAAGGGTGAGTTGAATGCCGCGATCGAATTATTTGAAAAGGCGCTGGAACTGACGCCCCGTCATATTTCTCTGAATCTGAATCTGGCGCAGGTGTTGATTAAACGCCTGCAAAAGCAGGGCAAGACCGCTTATGATATCAAGAACTGCGAAAGCTGCCTGCAACGTGCCAGACATATCCGTGCACACCACAAAGAACAGCGGCGCTATCAGTACTTACAGGATCGTCTGCTCGACTTCAAACGACCGACGCCTGCGACTCGCTAAACAGAGGAATAATCCATGTTAACAAAAGACAACGCCGTACTCATGGTGATTGATGTGCAGGGTAAGCTCGCCCAACTGATGCATGAAACTGAAGAGATGATTCAGCAGCAAGGCGTTCTGATTGACGGCTGTAAATTATTGGGCACCCCCATCCTTTGGCTGGAACAGGTACCCGACAAACTTGGCCCCACGACTCCCTTGCTGGCCGAAAAACTGGCTCCGCTTCAGCCTATTGCCAAATCGTCATTCAGCGCCTGTGGTTCTGAAACCCTGATGCAAACGCTAAACGCGCTTCGCAAACGCGAAGTTATACTCTGCGGTATCGAAACCCATATTTGTGTTTATCAGACCGCCCGCGATCTGCGCCTGCACGGTTACGGCGTGACAGTCGTTGAAGATGCGGTTTCCTCTCGAACGGCCAACAACAAGCGCATTGGTCTGAACATGATGCAGCAGCTGGGGGTGCGTACCGCCTGTGTCGAATCGGTGCTCTTCGAAATCCAGACGGTTGCGGAAGGCGATGCGTTCAAACAGCTTACCCGTCTGGTCAAGTGACCTAGCGGGCGGACTGTCGAAAAATAGACGCACGGTTACCAAGGCAGTATTTCACCACTGGAGTGCCAGAAGGTGCCTGATGTTTCCAGCGTCAGGTCATCCAGTCGCTGAGCCAGTCGTTGTGCTGCCGTCTGTGGCGAGATGTCGCCGGCATAGCCCACCATGGAAGTTTTCACAAAGCCGGGATGCAGTATCGCCACCGCAATTTGTCGGCTACGCAGATCAATCGCCAGTGATTTGCCCGCCGCATTCAACGCGGCTTTGGACATCCGGTAACCATAGTAACCCCCTGACGTGTTATCGCGTATTGAGCCCATACGGCTGGTAATCAAACCAATTTTACTTCCTTCTGTGAGACAGGGTAGCAACGCGGTTGTCACTCGCAGCGGCCCCATCGCATTCACGGCAAACTGCTGCTCAATCGCTGCGAAATCCGGCTGGGGCAGTAGCTGATGGGTAAAGATACCGGCATTGTTTATCAACAGGTGAATCTTGCGACCTTCCAGCCGGGCCGCCAGACGCGCAACATCGGCTTCGTTGGCGACATCCACATCACTGATGATCTCACACCCCAGCGCATTCAATTCCTCAGACGGTTGGCGACACACCGCAACCACCTGCATTCCCTGTTGTACGTAATATCTACAAAACTCCAGTCCAATCCCTTTATTGGCACCGGTCACTACCACCAAATTACTCATTTTCTCTCCTCATAAATTAATGCTTGCTGATACCAAAGGCTGTTAACAATAGCCTCTATCCTCTGTCGGCGATGGTTTTAATGGGTTGCGGAGTAAACCTGCTGCTAGTCCAGAGATCGTTAAAAGCATAGCTTCATTTACACACAGTTACGCTATTTCACATTTTTTGCAATTGTTTTAAACACTTGTTTGAAACAGTTGTTTTATAATACGTGCAGTTTTTAACCAGTTTACTTTTCACTCAGTTTAGGAGTCGCGCCCTTGAAGACCTTTTTATCTGCCTCAACGTACGCCCTTTGCTCTGCCCTGCTTTTCAGCATCAGTCTGTCCAGTGCGGCCCAGGCACAAGAGCGGTTGAAAATAGAGAAGGTCACGGATGACGAATTTGCCGGCCGCTGGCAGGCAGAAGCTGAAGAGCTGACCTTTAACAGTCATGCCACCAGCCAATGGCAAACCGAAATGACGCTTTCTATCAATGGTCAGCAGTTTGCGGCAAACTTCAACGCCGCCGAAGGCAAACTGGAGTTTCCTCAGGGACGCTATCGGTTCAGTGCTCACCAGCAGGAGCTATTATTTGACGCGCAGGCAGCCTTGTCGGCCTACCTGAAAAAAGAGCGAACCGAATTTGATTCTCATGTCGTCGTGCTGGTTGGCACCCTAAACCACTTTGCTCTCTAAACAAACGGTTGTCCTGTCACCCGTTTACAGCCCCACCGACAGAGGCAGGGCTGTAGACGGCCCGTCCTCGGGGCGCTGGGCGTAGTACTCATCGGGCTGGATGGCTTCGTTCGTGCGGGGCGAGGACGCCCCATCTGAAGATCATGCCCCCCATATACGTATGATTACGGGGTGCACACATTTGATAATAAATCGCACCGGACTACACTTTAAGGTAACTAGTAGCCTTTATTTGGAAATACTTTTTCTGGATTTCAGGCGGCAGATACGCCTGTAAAGTTCAGGCTACAGGCAGCGGCAGTTAGCTACGCAATACAGTCGGCCATCCATCATTACAGCAAAAAAGGCAATGAGGATCGATACAGTGAAGCCCCCCAAAATATTGCTGGTAGAGGACAACGCCGACGAGGAAGCGCTCGCCATGGCAGCCTTTGCTCGTGCAGGACTCGATACGGCGCGTTTTTTTGTGGTTCGTGATGGGCAGGAGGCCGTGGATTACCTTTTTGGCGAGGGAAAGCACGCCCAGCGCAACTCGAGTGACTTGCCACAAGTGGTTTTTCTCGACATTAATCTGCCCAAACTGAGTGGCTTGGAAGTGCTTAAGCGCATTCGCCAGGACAGCCGCACCCTTACACTGCCCGTGGTCATGCTCACCTCGTCGGAGGAGCCACAAGATGTGCATGAAAGCTACCGGATGGGCGCCAACAGTTTTATTCGCAAAGCCTTTTCGCTTAAAACCTTTGTCTCCGACATCAAAGCAATGCAGGGTTACTGGCTGAAACTGAATCTGGTGCCCTATGAGCACTGACCCACTCGCGCGGTCAAAAGAGCTGAACTTTCTCATCCTGGATGACTCTGACGACGACGTCTTTGTGCTGGTGCATACGCTCAAGCAGGCGGGCCTGCAATTCAGCTATAGCCACTACGATTCTCTTGAAGCACTGCATTCGGGACTTCGGGAGCAAGCCTGGGATATTGTGATTAGTGATCACAATCTGGGAAGCTTTACCTCTAGTGACGTGCTGGACGCACTCGGTGCCTATGATGCCGACATTCCGGTGATTATCGTGTCTGGGGAAATTGGCGAAGCCTGCGCTATAAAAGCCATGCAGAAAGGAGCCCGTGATTTTGTCATGAAAGATAATCTGGCGCGACTGGTGCCGGTTATCCTGCGTGAATACACCCATCATGAATTACGCAAATCGCAACGTCATACCGAAGAACAATTTCATTTTTATCGACACCATGACCAGCTCACCCGTTTACTGAATCGAGCGGAATTTGAGCGCCTGATTGAAAGCACCCTCGAAAGTGCCCGGTTGAATCGAAAAACCCACACCCTCATGTGCCTGGACATTGATCAGTTTAAACTCATTAATGATACCTGTGGCCATATCGCAGGGGATGACTTGCTGATTCGCATCACCCAGGTACTGAAAGCACACATTCGTAACCGGGACACGCTGGCACGACTGGGTGGCGACGAATTTGGCATTCTGCTCGAAAATTGTTATGTCAAAGAAGCCATGCAAACGGCCGAGAATATTCGCAGGGCGATACAGGATTTTCGCTTTCTCTGGGAAGAACACCCCTTTGAAATCTCGCTGAGCATTGGCATGACTGAAATTGATGCTCGCTCCCGCGATCGCCAGCAGGTCATGAGCTGTGCAGACATTGCCTGTGATGCAGCGAAAAGTCGTGGCCGGGGCTGTATTATGTGTTTCTCGCCCGAAGACACCGAATATCATAAACGCCGCAATGAAATGTCATGGTCACCGAAAATAAAGCAGGCGGCCGCCGAAAACCTGTTTGTTTTGTATCACCAGCCGATGGCGAACCTGCAATTTGATTGCGGCCCACACACCGAATTTCTGTTGAGAATGAAGGGCGAGCAACGGCTGATTGCTCCCGGTGAGTTCATTCCGGCCGCAGAACGCTACAACCTGATGCCGACCATTGACCGCTGGGTGGTTGAACACGTCTTTGAGTTTCTGAGCGAAAGCGGTTTAGGGAAAAAGTCGGACGGAACCTATTTCATAAACCTATCAGGCTCAACGCTCAGTGATGCGGCCTTCTTCGATGACATCAAGCGACTGCAAAAGAAATATGCGATTCTTCCACAGCGCATCTGTTTTGAAATCACCGAAACCGCCGCCATTAACAATCTGGTCGACGCAGTGGGGTTTATTACTGAAATTCGTCAACGTGGCTTCAAATTCGCACTGGACGATTTTGGCGTGGGCCTGAGCACCTTTACCTACCTCAAAACCTTTCCTTCGGACTATTTGAAAATAGATGGCAGCTTCGTTCTCAATATGATGAAAAACCCAATTGATGAAGGAATTGTGGAGGCCTGCAACAAGATCGCCCACGCTGCAGGTCTTTATACCATCGCAGAATTTGTAGAAAACGAAGACATCCTGCAGGCCGTTAAAAGTATTGGCGTCGATTTCGCTCAGGGCTACGGGATAGTCAAACCGGCCCCGCTACCAACCATTCGCACCTGATCCGCCCCCCCCCCAGCGCCCCGGGGACGGGCCGCCTACAAAATCGTGGCTACGGTAAAACGCCACGCAGGGACTTTAATCTGACAAAGGGATGAATTTACCAAGAAAATGCGACTGCGATTCCTGCCAAGTTTTTTAGTCCCTGCTATATTTAATGCACGCAATGGATTATGACCGCAGGTTGTTCAGTTATGCCCTTTTGGCCTCCACAAGATAACCGTTTTTCCCTGACAAGGAGCGTAGGTGTTACTTATGAGTAATCACCCGATTCCCACCCGACTTCAGGTGCTGCTCGTTGATGACTCGGAAGACGATGTATTCATCACCTTGCACGCCCTCAAGCAAGGGGGCTTTACCCCGGTCAGTGAACATGTGGACAACGAGCGGGAAATGCAGGAGGCGCTGGAAAGGCAGGCATGGGATCTGGTGATCACCGATCACAACATGCCCAGTTTCGACGCGATCAGTGCGGTTCGCCTGTTGCGCAAATTTGATGCGGATGTGCCGGCCATTATTTTGTCCGGGGCGATCGGCGAAGATACCGCCGTTGCCGCCATGAAGTCAGGTGCCAATGACTATGTTATGAAAGACAACATGGTACGCCTGATTCCTGCCATCAATCGCGAACTCAAGGATGCCCGGATTCGCCGGGAGCATAAGCGGATTCAACAGGCCAATCTGGCAAAAAGCCTGTTTCTGGCCAATATGTCTCATGAAATCCGCACGCCGATGAGCGGCGTACTCGGCATGGCCTCCTTGTTACTGGATACCCAACTCACCGCCGAACAGCGTGAATACGCCAATGCGATACAAGCGTCTGCCGATGCCTTGCTGGACATTGTGAATGACATCCTCGACATATCAAAAATCGAAGCGGGCAAACTGGAACTCGACCCTATTGCCTTTAACGTCCGGGAAACCCTGGCCGATATCGCCGAACTCCTGAGCATCAAAGCGCACGAAAAAGATCTTCCGCTATTGTTACGCATTGATCCGGCGGTACCGCGTACGCTAATAGGCGATCCCTTACGCATTCGCCAGATTCTCATGAACTTTCTGAGCAATGCCATCAAGTTTACCCAGAAAGGTTATGTGTTGCTGAATGTGATGTTCCGGCCAGTAGATCCGCGCCCTCACCCGTTGATGGCGTGTGCCGAGACCCCGCCAGCCGCTGCGCTCACATTTGCAGTGACCGACACCGGTATTGGCATTGGTCAGGACAAGCTCGAAAGCGTCTTTGAAGAATACATCCAGGCCGAGCGTTCTACGGCACGCCAGTATGGCGGCACAGGATTAGGGCTGACCATCTGCCGCAAACTGGCCACGCTCATGGGAGGCAATGTCAGTGCCCGAAGCTTTCCCGGCAATGGTTCCACCTTTTCTCTGGAGCTTGAGCTTCCGATTCCGGCCCAGAAACCCCTGAATACGCTGCCTTTCGCCGGAAAAAAACTATTGCTTGCCGCCACCGCCGGCACGGCCACCTCGCTGCTGGTAGAACTGCTCGAATCCCGCGGGGCGCAAATCATATTGGCGGAAAATGAAGCCAGCGCGAAGGCCGCGCTCAGCCGTCACCACGCTCGGCAACAGCCGCTGGATGCCCTGTTATTTGACAGTTACGACTGGTTGCACGCGTTGGACAGCAGCCTCAAACAACTATCGACAGAACCATTCACAACAGAACCATTCGCGACAGAACCATTTGCGACAAACAGTACCTTGCCGCGCATTTATGTTCCCACCATTCCCGAGCAGGGCGACCAGACACACTGCCAGGCGCTGGGCGTCGATGGCTATGTCAGCCACCCGGTTCGGCCCAGTGTGTTACAGAAAGTTCTTCTTCAGGTGCTCACCACTCCGGCAAATTCCCGCACGACGGTGGTCTCCCGCTTCAGTCTGGAGCACACACTCGATTCCGGTAACCAGCCCACACAAAAGCCCGACCACACTGTACTACTGGTAGAAGACAACCCGATTAACCAGAAAGTGGCTCAGCGAATGCTGGAAAAACTGGGATGTAGTGTCGTCACGGCGATCAATGGGCAGGATGCCGTTGCCCGGTGTGAAAGTACGTCGTTCGACCTGATTCTGATGGATTGTGTCATGCCGGTGATGGATGGCTATGAGGCAACCGAACAGATTCGTGTACAGGAACAACGTCAAGGCCGCTCTCGGACCCCGATTATTGCACTCACGGCAAATGCCATGGAAATGGACAGAGACCGCTGCATCGCCGCAGGAATGGACGACCATATATCCAAACCCGTGAGTCGTGAAACATTACGCAAGCTTCTGGACGATTTGCCGATTAGCCAAGGGCAATAGACGTTTAGTCGTCGCCCGTTAATTTCACCTCATAAAACCAACCCTGAGGACAATTTCACATTATACTCAGGGAGTCCCTTATGGCGGGATAAAACAATAATATCTGATCGGGAGAGAATCATGGATCGACGTTCATTTATCAAAACCGGATTGGCGGGCGCCGCTGCAGGTAGTCTGTTACCGGTATCGGCACTGGCAGATCATGGCCACAAGGCAATGATGACCCCCATGGCGGGCAGTCTGTACTATACCGAGGCCAACCCCGGACGCTGGAGCGCCAAAGCAGGCGGTCATCTGCCTCATATCAAGGTCGAAGGCAGCCAGGTTCAGGTGGTTACCGGGCACGAAATGAAAGGCTATGAACATTACATCGTCAAACACATATTGTTCGACGCACATATGAACATTTTGGGTGAAAAGCTGTTCGACCCGACCAAAGACCAGCCCATCTCTGACTATACGCTGCCCGCCGGCTACAAAGGGACACTCTACGCGCTGAGCATGTGTAACAAGCATGATGTCTGGCTAAACAGTCTGGACGTCTGATGCACCTTCTGCACCGGCACACTCGCCGGTGCAGCTTCATTACAAATGCAACCATTGCGTACCAATTAGAGAAACAGATTCGTCCGGGTTTGCTATAGTAAATTCAACCAGTTTTCTTCTGACCCCTTTTTCCTTTTTCGGCAGCCCCGGTAGTGATGCCAGATTATCGCCAAACCAGTCCTTCAGATATGCTCGCCAAAACCCAGCGACGTATCATTTTTTTTATCCATTTCTGGACGCTGGTCTTCGTCACACCCTTTACTCTGCACCAACTCGTCATGGCACATTGGTTATTGGGTGCCGCGTTAGTGATCCTCTGTGCCAACAATGCGCTGGTACTGTACTTTTTACACTACCATGACAAATATCTGCTGAAAGGTGCCGGCTTTGTATTTCTGGCCTGTCTGGGTGTAAGCGCATCGAGTGTTATTAACGGAATAATGGGGTTATTCTGGGCGTATCCGGTGGTCATCGGCATATTTTTTCTGATGCCCTTGCGCACAGCCCTGTATTGGAACAGCCTGTTTATCACCATTGAGTTTGCCATCGCCGCACAGCACCTCAGCCCTCAGCTGGAACTGCGATTTATCGCTACGTTAATTCTGGCCTCCGCTTTCTCGTATGTCATTTCCTTACTGGTCGACCGACAGCACCGAACACTGCTAAAACTGGCCACCACCGATGCTCTCACCCAATGCCTGAATCGGATGGCATTAACGCCGGCCTTAATCCGCGCAGAACAGCTCCATTCCCGTTATCAACAGACGTTTTCGCTGGCAATTATCGACCTGGATCATTTTAAGAAGGTAAACGACACACTGGGACATGGTGCGGGAGATACCATCCTCAAAGAGTTTGCAAAACTGTTGCAGACACGACTGCGAACCACCGATTCCTTGTTTAGATATGGCGGTGAAGAGTTTGTCATACTGCTTCCGAATACAGCAGGCCACGACGCGGTGAGATTGGCAGAAGAGTTACGTATAGCCATTGAGGGCTACGCCTTCAGTCACAATCTGAACCTGACAGCGAGCTTTGGCGTCACTCAATTGCAAACTAATGAAAACCATGACCAATGGCTGGATCGCGCGGACGCCTGTTTGTACGATGCCAAATCACAAGGACGTAATCGCGTCGTTACGTCCTGATACGAACCCGTCCACGAGGCTGTTGCAAGTGCCACCTGCCGACCCTAGGGCTTTAATGCATCCCATGCAGCCTGGGCAAATACGTCTGCAAACTCGCGGATATCCGTCGAAGCCCGCCCCGTTAGCCAGCGCCGGGCATAGTCCTGAGTCGGACCCATGATGACCGAACTGTAGCATTCCATCGGCAATATTTTAATTTCCCTTTTTTTCACCCGTGGCGAAAACCATTCGCGTATGGCTTTCCAGTAGTTTTGATTGTCGCGATGGATTTCGGCATCCAGATCAATGGCGGCAACCTGTGTGCGGGAATAAAACACGAATCTTGCCCATTCGGGATGATTGGCAATCCAGTTGACAAAGGTATGCACAATTTGACGAATGCCCTGCTCGGTATCGGTCGCTTCGGCCAGTGCTTCTGACAACGACTGGTGGTAGTCACGCATGCCCTCGGTATACAGCGCCAATGCGATCCGTTCTTTGTTGCCAAAGTGATGATATAAACTCCCCACGCTGGCCCCCGATTTCTCGCGAATCATCTCAATGGTGGCCCCCTGAATGCCATGTTCATTGAAACAGTCCAGTGCCGCCATCAGTATTTCACGCCGACGTCCCGCACTGCGGGGTGATGACTCTGCCATTGCTACCACTCATTAGAATAATTTTCTAAATTTTACCTGTCGTGCCCGCATGTGTCACCTGCTTGTAAGATTCGACAGGTGCCTCCGGCGGCGAGTCACCTCACACAATGACGACCCGCTCGCACCAGAACGCCGGTTCAAACCACCGGCAATCTGTTCAATCCACCGACTATCAGCTCAAACCACCGACTATCAGCTCAAACCACCGACAGTGCCAGCGAAGGGCCGTCATCCAGCATGGTGCGAAGTGTTTCCAGAGCCGTTTGCAATGATGGCATATCTGACGCCCCGCTAAGCGCAATTCTCACCGCATGCGGCGCGTCGAAATGTCCTACCGCAAAGACGCCTGCGGCTTTAAGCAGTATTTTTCGTTGCGCGGCCTCGCGAACAAATTCACCGGCGCGCCAGGTTTCCGGCAACTTTAGCCAGATATGGAAGCCGGGAATGCAGGCATCGTAGCTCGCGTCGCCAAGAATCTCGCGCGCCAGCGTATGGCGGCGGTACATTTCGTCACGCTGCTGCTGTAATTGCGTGGCGGCCAGACCCGAGTGAATCCATTCACATACCAGAGCCACCGAAATAGGACTTGTCATCCAGCAGCTCGCCCGCACGGCGGCGGCTATTCGATCCCGCCATAACGGTGGCGCAACCACCAGCCCCACGCGCAGCCCCGGCGACAATGTTTTGGAAACACTACTCACATAGATGACGGCCTCCGGAGCCATAGACGCCATAGGTGCCGGTGCCTGAGACAACAACTGGGCATAAATGTCATCTTCGAGAATCATAACCTGATATTTTTTACATATATCAATAACCTGTGCTCGCCGTGCCGGTGACATAACCACCGTGGTAGGATTTTGGAGCACAGGAATACAGTACAGCAAGCGGGGCGAATATTTTTGACAGGCGGCTTCCAGAGCCTCGGGCACAATACCTTCGGCATCCATTGGCAAGCCTTTGGTCTCCAGCTTCATTTGCTGGGTAATTGCGGTTAATCCCGGATAGGTCAAACCCTCCGTTAACAGGATATCGCCGGGCCGGGTTAATGCCATCAATGTCACCAGAATCCCGTGCTGCGCGCCCTGCACGATAATAGTGTCATCCGGATTGATCTCCCAGTCTGAACGCGAGAACCAGTCGGCCAGGCTGCGACGGTGCTGTGCCATGCCCACCTCGGGCTGATAACACAATAATCGATTCATCTCTGCGGGATGCTGCGCCAGATTTCCCATCGCCTGAGCGAGATCCGCCGCTTTATCTGCCGTCACCGGGAGATTCAGACTTAAATCAATCACATCACTGGATGGCTCATCAATTCTTAGCCCGTGTATCAAGCCTTCAGCCGGAGCCGATGGTGCGGTTCCCAAAGGGCGCACGAAGGTTCCTCGCCCGACAACGGCATAGACCAGTCCACGCGACTCGGCTTCAGCATAGCCTCTCGTTACCGTTCCCACCGTCACTCCCAAGGCATCCGCCAGAAATCGGTGAGTCGGCAGACGTTCATCCGGTTTTAGCTGAGCCGACTTTATGCCGGACTCAATAGCATTGGCCAATGCCTGATAGCGAGTGCCGGGAAACTGTGCCAGATCAGGCACCCATTTAGAGGACTTCATCACCCCACTCCATTGCTTTTACAAACCATAAATATCAACACGACCGCAAATTGTCACCATGACAATAAAACAATTGACCGCAAAAACAAACACAATTACAGTGACAATCAAGATTAAATGGGTACACGCACCAAATTGTACCGATTTATATTAAATTGTCACCCTGATTTGTGACATATAAAACCATTCCGTCACGAGGAACAACCATGCAAGACAGCTACTCTCTCTATTTTGCACTTCTGCTGTTCGCATTTGCCACGGCAGGCAGCCCCGGCCCAAACAATTTGATGCTCACCGCATCAGGGGCCATTTACGGTTTTCGTCGGACGATCCCCCACATGTTCGGCATTCTGGCAGGCTTTGCTGTGCTCAATCTCACCATTGCAGCCGGCCTGGGCGCTCTTTTTACCACCTGGCCCATCATACACTGGCTGTTAAAATTTGCCGGGGCCATCTACTTGCTCTATCTTGCCTGGAGAATCTCTACCGCAACTACCTCATTCACCACACCCGATCCGCTGAGCCGCCCCTTTAGTTTTCTGGAAGCCGCGAGTTTTCAGTTCGTGAACCCCAAAGCCTGGACGATGAACATTACCGCTATTTCCACGTTTAGTATGCCAGACAATTCGTTTATCGGATCGTCGATTGTCATTATCGGCATCTATATGCTGGTCATGTTTCACACGCTCCCGCTTTGGACGGCACTAGGGAGCTATATCGGGCGTAAACTCAACAGTACACTGGCGAGGCAGCGCTTTAACTACAGCATGGGAGGTCTGACGGCGCTGTCTGTCATGTTGATGTTTGTCTGATAAATAGTTAGCTACATTCATGTTGATCTGTAGATTTCTCAAAATGCGTCTACACTGAGAAAACTAGTCACCCTTAAATGCCTGATTCGCTGTGTAGTCTTTCCCGGCAGGTGCATTCAGAGCAGACGGTAATAAAAGTATCACGTCGAGCGACTCAAGTTTGCTGTTCGGTGGCCGATACGGGGTTTGATGAGTGTGGCTACTCAATTCACCGGTTGTTACACAGTGCGAGTGTTCTCGCTCCATACGAGCGTACAACTTTTCAGGTTGTTCACATGGTGCTTGCGAGTACGGGTTAACAACACATGACAAGAACAATTACGTTAGCGCAGGATTAACTATGTTCGGATTTGGCAAAAAGACGCTGCAAGAGAATGAGGTCGCCATCGACAAGGATCTTCTTCGTGAGCTGGAGCGCAAGGCGGGTCAAATAGACCGGGTACTCGTTGATGACCCGGCGTCGGTCGCACGTCGCATTGTGGAAAACGCACAGAAAGCCAACAATGCAACACAGAATCGACTCAGATCGCTTGAAGACAGCTTCCGGCACATGGAAAGCTACATTGAGCAATCACACGAAGCTCAGGATATTGCACAACGCTCTGGCGATACCGCACGTCAAACCGTGCAAATGACGCAGCAATGCCTGAATGATATGCGCCAGTTGTCCAGCAATGTGCAGACCTCCTCGCGCTATATTTCGGAGTTTACCTCGCTGCTGGAAAGTCTCGACGAAAGTAATAAAACCATCAGCAAACTGCTCGAATCAATAAAAGCCATCGCTGACCAGACCAACCTGCTGGCGTTAAATGCCGCCATCGAAGCGGCCCGTGCGGGTGAGCATGGTCGGGGGTTTGCGGTGGTCGCCGATGAAGTTCGCCAGTTGGCCAATACTTCCAACGCCAGTGCAGGTGAGATTCAGGGCGAGATCACCAAAATTACGGAGATATCTTCCTCCGTAATCGACAAGCAGCAGGAAGTCGCCGAAGTCATCAATAATAGCGTTACCATTGCCAATGAGACGCTCAAGAATCTTTCCAGTCTGGGTGACATGGCCTCGACTAACTCCGGTGCCGTTCAACAGGTGGCAGAACATATCAGCCATCAGATGAAGGATTCCGAAGTTATCCGCGATCAATTGCACAGAATGGTTGATGACTCCCAGGCAACCCTGGGTCATTCTGACGAAAATATTAACCTGGGCAGATCCCTGCAAGAGCAGCTATCTTCCTTGCGAAGATAATGGTTGTCCGGTGACATAAAAAAACCTGCAAGGTTTGGCCGTGCAGGTTTTTTTATAACTGAGCAGCTCTCTGCTATCCCCTGAAAACCACTACTCTCTGAGCGGCATCATCGCGCATTCACGCACAGGCTTGAAACTGGCGCGAAAAGACAAATAGGCCTCCAGGGTAATCTCGGGTACTTCGAGGTGAGGATAGTGTCCGACGCCATCGAGCCGAATCACATCCGGTCGGCGCACCAGCGCCTCGTAGCGATCGGCCATCTCTTCCCCCGAAACCGGATCGGCCACCCCGTTGATAAAGCGCAGCGGCACTTTGCTGGTTTGCAAGGCGTCCACCCAGCGATGCCGGTGACAACGTCGCTCTTCCATATAGTGAATCAGGTTGTGTACTACCCCCAAGCCATTATTGTATTGAATCAGCGCCCATAAATGACTCAGCGTGGTCTCATCGGGCTGATAGTGCGGACTAAACAACAGGCGCATATTACTGTCAAAAATACGCTGGCTTAACAAGCGGCTGACCAGGCCGCCAAAGGGACTGATCAACAGTTTTTGCATCAGCACCGGTCGATGGGTTTCAGGAAAAAGCGCGCCGTTCAGAAAACAGGCACTGTCGATCGCGAATGGCAGGACATGATCCAGCTGACGAGCCAGAAGTTCCTGACCCACGCTATCGCCATAGTCGTGACACAACAAGTGACAACGCTGAAGCTTGAGTTCCCGGATAAAGGCCACAATCAAATCGGCCTGATCCAGAATACTGTACGGATAATCCCTTGGCTTGTCCGAAAAACCAAACCCCATCATATCCAGCGTAATCACCTGATAACGCTGAATCAGCGAAGGCCAGAGTCGGTGCCAGTCCCAGCTTGCCGTAGGAAAACCATGAATCAGCAAAAGCGGCACGCCTTTGCCCTCTACGCGGCAAAAAATGGAGTGATCCCGATAACAAAACCACTTTCCTCCCTGCTGCCATTGATCGAGTGCGTTCCGTTCCTGTTCGTCCATAAACTCCTCTGAGAAGGCTGGGCAGCTCAAGAGCAATCGTGAGCTGTACTGTTGTTTTTCTTTACACTTAGTGTGGCTGACCTTCAGAAATTTGCCTCAAAATAATCTGCCACAATTGTTCACAAATGAAACGCCTTTAGGCAATGGGCGATCAAGTTTTAATCATCTGTTTTTGTTTCATTTTTTTTGTCTGCCCGGATTCGATTCATTTTTTACCTTACCTGTTCAAATAATAAACAACACTTGGCAGATAAATTGCATCTTGTTTAATCAGGAACGGAAATCCGTCAAGAATGTAAAGTAGCAAAAGCCTGAAAAAATGCTCAACTTTTGTGATCTTTGGTCGATAAATAATCAGAGGATCGAAAAACGGGTCACGCCATCTCAGGAGAAAAGGACAGTTGAAACGCTGTCTGGCAGCGACTCGAATTCGGAGGTAAAGGTTATGCAATACCAATGTGATGCCTACAAAATGATGCTCGAACGCATGTACAGTGCAAAAATGAAACAGGCTGATCGCGCAAGAGATGACGCATTGAATCTTATGTACATGGTGTTTAAAGCCGAAGCAGACGCCATAGATGCCGAACTGCGCGCATGTTTTCCATAAGCCTGACGCGTGCGAAAGTCGCGAATTTCGCACGACAGATTAGCTGAAAATCAGACTCACCTTGTGCACTAGCCAGTGCAGGTGAGCACCAAAGGCAACGATCATACCGTTTTGGTAGGGTTCGTGTTTTCCATCTCAACAATCATCGCAACAACCCATGCGACGACAAGCGGAGCAATTTTTGTCGATAACACCCGGTTAGCGTCAAGATTGAACACAATGCGCTCCCCATGCCACGCATTTAAAACACCCGGCCCTTCTCCTGCCTCTTCGGATTCGCCCCCAATTCATTGGGCAATTGTGACAATTTCTGTTAAATTCGACGGTTTTCTCGCACCCTTGTAAATTATATCGAGAATCGTTCCTGTCCCGTTGCCCCACGGGAGCCCTAGCCCCATACCACGAGGCCTTGTATGTCAGACAAAGCAGCATCCGAAAAAACTGACCCGATGTTACCCGAACTCGAAGCAAGCTACCGCTCCATTATCGAAACCATTGGCGAAGATGCCACGCGTGAAGGGCTGGTCGACACCCCGAAACGAGCCGCCAAAGCCATTCAGTTTCTCACGCAGGGTTATCGGCAAGATCTGGATACCATCATCAACGGCGCGATTTTCGAATCCGATAATGACGAGATGGTAATTGTGCGGGATATTGAACTGTACTCATTGTGTGAGCATCATTTATTGCCCTTTATTGGCAAATGCCACATCGCTTATCTTCCCAATGGCAAAGTACTCGGTTTATCCAAGTTTGCCCGCATCATTGACATGTTTGCCCGCCGACTGCAAATTCAGGAAAATCTGACGCTTCAGATCGCCCAGGCCGTTCAGGAAGTCACCGGGGCCAGAGGCGTCGGGGTTGTCATCGAGGCCAAGCATATGTGCATGATGATGCGCGGCGTAGAAAAGCAAAACTCCGTTATGACTTCGTCTGTGATGCTCGGTGCAATGCGCAGCTCTCAAGCGACCCGTAGCGAGTTTCTGACACTGATCGGTAAACGTTAAGACATCACTTGAAACAGGCTGAACACCATGTCCGACCCTCATCTGCAGGTTCATAGCGAGGCCACGATTCGCATAAAGTCGTTGCGCTTACGCACCTATATTGGCATTAAGGATGACGAAATCAGTAACCGGCAAGATATCATCATTAATGCCGTAATTCGTTACAACGCCATGGCCGCCGTAGACAGCAACGAAATTAATAGCGCACTGAATTATCGAACCATTACCAAGGCGATTATCAATAAAGTCGAAAATGGTCACTTTGCGTTGCTTGAGCGCCTGACGCACGATGTGCTCTCACTCGTGCTGTCATTTGAGGGAGTGAAGGAAGCGCAGGTGGAAATCGACAAACCCTACGCGCTGCGATACGCAGATTCTGTGTCCATTTCGTTGTCGGGAAGCCGGTCTGAATAGCCGTCTGACGTTTCTGAACACCTTTGCTTACCAGGAGTTGAGTTGAATGAATTATTCAGATAACTACTTGCGCGACATCCTTACACGGGTCAAAACCATTGCCTTGATTGGAGCCAGCGACAAAACCGAACGACCCAGTCATTATGTAATGGCCTACTTGCAGAGCAAAGGTTATCAGGTCATTCCGGTTAATCCACGCCTGGCAGGTCAACAAATACTCGGCGAACGGGTATATGCCTCGCTGGAAGAGATTCCACAGCCTTTTGACATGCTGGAGCTTTTTATCGCATCCGACAAAGTGACTCCTTTTGTCGAAAGTGCAATTGCACTGAAAGCTCAGGTGGTATGGATGCAAATTGGCGTTATTCATCATGAAGCGGCAAAGCTGGCCACCGACGCGGGCTTGAGTGTGGTGATGGATCACTGCCCGAAGCAGGAAATCCCTCGCTTAGGTCTTTAAAGACCGCTCAGCGCCCCGGGGACGGGCTGCCTACAGAAATGCTGCATCGCCCCCCTGTCGGTGAGTGTGTTCTTAAATTACCTGACAAAAGTCAACACCCCCTAAGGCGCGTAACTTTCTCGCGCGGTTTCAAGATACTCCGAGAGCAATGTGGCGTAATCCAGTCGTTCCCTGACTCGCTGATGGGCAAGATCAAATGCCTGTAGCCACTCTGGTAAAATATTGTGTCGAAATACGGTGTACAAGCCTTGTTGTGGCTCAGGCAAGGGTAAAAATCGCAACTGGCTCGAAATACCCAGCTTTAAGGCTTCATACTTCAACGTAATCAAGGTCGGGTTATATACCGCATCCAGTCGGTGTGCACTTAAAACCCTCAGCAGGGTGACAAATACATTTTTGTCACCCACAAACAATTGTAAAGGTATCTGACTATCTCGCATCCAGGGTGAGACATAGCCATCTTTGGTAAAGCCGATACGCAGTATTCTCAGAGATTCTGGCGTATCAACAAAATAGACAGGAAATTCCTTGCGCAACGCGAGGCCAGACTGCATAGAAGTCAGGGGTTCTGCCGAATAACGGAAAATTTCCTCTCGCTCAGGCGTTTTTGCCAGCGTCAATGCGGCATCAATTTCGCCCGTCTGAAGCATGTGCAGCAATCGTGAAAAGGGCAAAACGGTAAAATGAGCATCGAACTCCGTGCCCAGGATTTTGGCCATTTCAGGCACCACGTGCCGCCCCACATAATCAACGGCGGCCCCTGTTGCGGGCATGTCTGACGCCTCTTGCATCGCATGAGGAGCCAAAGAAAAAAAGCCGATCTTAATTGTGCCCGCCTGCACCAGTTGACACCAGAAGCCGATGACCCATATCAGTACAATGCGTCTAATGAACAATGAACCGACTCGTGGTATGGCTGCCATCATCTGGCGTTCCTGTTGCTGGGGAGGGGAAACCTAAGCATAGGCTCCCGGATTCATTTTGAATAGTCACCTGTACAATGGCTATCCACTGCTACACTCAATAATGGCGCAAGCTCTTTTTATCGCACGCCGTTTCCCCGGGTTTTAACCTGCCCGGCACACAAAAGGCCTGCGGCAAATCAAGTCACCCCTCATGACTTAAAAGAGTAAAGAATGAAGTTAAAGGAAAATACATTACTGCTGGTAACCCTGATACTGGTTGTTATTCTGTCTTTGGTCGCGCTGTTTGCCGGCAGACAGATCGAAGACCTGCAGCGAAAAAATACGGGGGAAGCGCTCAAAACCGTTCTGCAAACTGTACACCGGGGCGTACTCATCTGGTCCGATGAAAAGCTGAATGCGGTAAAGCAGGCCAGTAAAGCAGAAGCGCTACAAAACATTACGCTTGAATTACTCGAACTTCAGCGCCAAGGCAATCTTCACATGAGTACGGCGATTAATGCCAGCCTGCAAAGCTGGTTTTTTTCACGCCTGGAGGCGCCTGAGATTATCGACTATGAAATCGTCTCCACCGACCTGATCACGCTTTACAGTACACATGAAGATGAGATAGGCAAACCCAACGACTTACTGGAAGATCATCCACTCACAGCTTTGATAAAAAGTGGACAGACGATCATTAGCACGCCTAATCGAGCTCGCGCCAATCCAGACAACGTTATCCTGTTTGGCGCAACCCCCATCCGCGATTCTCGTGCGAAAATTGTCGCCTACCTGCTGGCTCATTTTGCACCGGATGAAAGTCTTGAACCGATTTTTATTCAAGGCCGAATTCAAGGCACCGGCGAAACCTATGCCTTTAACCGCGAAGGGGTGATACTAACGGCCAGCCGTTTCTCGGAGCAACTCATGGCGGCAGGTTATGCCGACGACGAGGCCTCCAGTTATCCTCACTTCAAATTACTTAACCCGGGATTTGATATTACCGAAGGCGGCAGGAATCGTGAAAAATTAGTCAGCGACAAACTCCCGTTCACGTTCTCGGTACAGGAAGCGTTGGCCGGTCGCAATGGTTACAGTGTTGACGGCTATCTGGATTATCGCGGCATTCCGGTGATTGGAGCCTGGCTCTGGGACGAGAGCCTCAATCTGGGAATTGCCTCGGAAATTGATGTTTCCGAAGCCTATGCCGATATTTATCGGGCCAGAAAACTAACCATGCTCATCACATTAACAGGAATGTCGCTGCTGCTGATTCTGTTTTCGGTGTACTACCATAGTCGCCGCCAGTTGCAGTCTATTTCCAGCGAATTACAAATTCAGGAGGAGCGCCTTTCTTTAGCGCTCGAAGCCACCAACGACGGCTTATGGGACTGGCATATCGGCGCGGATCAGGCCTATTTCAGCCCCCGGTTTATGGAGCTATTGGGCCTGCCGGCGACCAAAGGCACACAGACTATGAATATATTGCTGGAGCGTCTTCACCCTTCTGACAAGCCGCACCTTATTGACAAGATTGTCTCGGAAGCGAACAAAAGCGCTACTTTTCAAATAATTACTCGAATAGATGTCAAAGACAAAGGCTATCGCTGGTTTGAAACCCGAGGAAAATCAGTCAGGCATACCGGTGAACAGGGTACGCAACGAATTGTCGGCATGATCAGTGATATCCACGATCAGGTCAACGCCACGGAACAACTCCAACTCTTAAATGAACAACTTGAAAAGCAAGTGGCCGAACGCACCGATGCACTGCGCAAAAGCAATCAGGAGTTGTCACTCATTCTCGAAAACACGGCCGAAGGCATACTGGGAATAGATGCCGAAGGAAAAATCACTTTTGCTAATCAGGCTGCCGTCAACATGACCGGGTATGAATCAACCGAATTGACGGGGGCAAGTCAGCATGAGTTGCTATGCCATCATCTCGCCAATGGGCAGACCTACCCGAATCAGGAATCCAGTATTTTCCAGGCCATCCACAGCGGACAAACACTCAGTGCTCAAGACGAAGTCTTCTGGACGAAAAGTGGACGGGTACTCCCGGTAGAATATACCGTCACTCCGGTCACGCGTGTGCAAGACATCGCAGGGGCAGTCGTCGTGTTCAGGGACATCACCGCCCGCAAGCAAATCGAACAAGCCCAGCAACAGGCGATCGAAGCGGCCGAGACCGCCAATCGATCAAAGAGCCAGTTTCTGGCCAATATGAGTCATGAAATTCGCACACCAATGAACGCGATAATCGGGATGACCCAGCTTTGTTTGAATGACTCCTTGAGCGACCGACAGCGCCAGTATCTGAATAACGTAAAAACGGCATCACGTTCACTGTTGAATGTGATCAATGACATTCTCGACTTCTCGAAAATAGAAGCCGGTAAATTGCGTCTCGAAGCCTCACCCTTTACGCTACAGGAACTCCTCGAAGAAATGAGTTCGGTCATCAGCTTTAAAGCCTACGAGAAAGGCGTGCGCTTTTTGGTAGAGCTAAGCCCCAATATTCCCCCGATACTCATTGGGGACTCCATGCGTTTAAACCAGATTCTGATTAACCTCTGTGCCAATGCCGTTAAATTTACAGAAAAGGGCGAAATCGTTCTGAAAATACATGGATCGGCGCAAAACCATGCCGGCCTTATTCTGAGCTTTCAAATTCGGGATTCCGGTATCGGCATGAGTGAAGAACAACAGGCCGTGGTTTTTGATGCCTTTGCCCAAGCGGATGGCACCACCACTCGACGCTTCGGTGGCACCGGATTGGGATTATCCATCTGCAAGCGACTGGTACACCTGATGGAAGGTGAAATCTCCGTCTCCAGCCGTTTGGGGCGAGGCAGCCTGTTCCAATTCAGTGTGCAACTGGGTCTCACCACGCAGACGGCCATAGAAATTCCACGCCTACCCATCACCAACGTCGCAATTTTCAGCACTCACGAAGCAACCAGACAGAATATTACCCATTGGCTCGCACTCCTTGGCATTACCAGCACCCATCGTCCCCCCGAGCAAACTTTGCCGTCGCACAACGATTGTGATCTGGTCATTCTCGATGCCATTGACCGGGAATCCGCCCAGAGGCACATGGCGCTGGCGACTGCACTCACCACAGAGAAAATGCCTGTGGTCTGGCTGGTCGGTCCGGATCAGGCCTCTTTACCCGGTACCATCAGCACAGCCATCGTGCTGCCTGTACTTTCACTATCTCAGTTTGCACAGGGACTGGCCGAAGCGATCAAATACGACACATCCGCCACTGAGCCTCTCGCTGGTGAAACCACTCCGTATGCATTCGACACGCCTCCCAATGAGTCTATCGAATCGCAAACGGCCCTTAAAGCCCCCGAGATGCTGTGCCTCAACCTGACTGGACGCCGTGTACTGCTCGTAGAAGACAATCGACTCAATCAAGAGCTGGCGTGTGCTCTGCTGGAAGACACCGGAGCGACGATCAGTGTGGCTGAAAACGGAGCTAAGGCCGTGGAATGGCTGGAAGCCAATGATGTGGATGTAGTCCTTATGGACGTTCAAATGCCGGTCATGGATGGTTTTTCCGCGACCCGGGCCCTTCGCAAAATACCGCGTCACAAAACCACCCCGGTAATCGCCATGACCGCCAACGCCCGCCCGTCAGATCGCGCCGATTGCCTGGGATCTGGCATGGACGACTATTTGTCCAAACCCATTGACCCTGACGCGCTGTTTGCCAAACTGGATTTATGGGTTAACCATACCGCCAATACCCAAGATGCGTCATAGTCAAACGCACGGTTACGCAGAGTAACATTTCCTGATAATTATTTGCTTTATTTATCATACGCATAAAAAAAGGTAAGTACCCACTTACAGTGTACTGTCGTCCAGGCCTGCCCTCGAGCCAGTCCACTGACTGCTACCCCATGCCAAATTTGTGTCACAATTTTATACACAAAACGTCAATTTTATCTCGAAACTTTCGCAATATTCTCAGCCAAGCCTCTGAAGCCGCTCTGAATTAAACGGATCGGGCCTGCGTTTTGCAATATACCCAGTGTGCATGCTTAAACGGACAAACAACTAAAAACAGGCAAAGCAGGTAAAGGGGGCGACATGAACGAAACATGGGATTCTTTACTACAAATGACCTTGGTAATGGCGACATTTCTGGTGGTAAGCAGTCTGGCTGATGCCGCATTGGCGCTATAAAACGCAAAAAGGGGCCTCTTTGAATTGAGAGCCCCTTTTGGTTTTTACCCAGCCTCGAATCAAACAGGCGACATTTCACGTACAAACATGCCAATCTGGTGAATCGCTTTTCGACCTTCGGGCAGAAAGCGGGCCGCAAATTGCCAGACATGAAACATGTCCGGCCAAACCTGCAATTCCACCCGACAGCCAAACTGTCGCGCGCGTCGACTGAACAGCTTGCATTCCGGCAGCAATACCTCATCGCCGCCTACCTGAATCAGGATAGGAGGAAGATCGTTCAAGTCCCCAAAAAAGGGTGACAACCCCGGCTGGGTCCGATCATGCACACCGGCATATTTATTGGCAAAATAACGAATGCGTTCGGGACTGATCAAGGGGTCTTTGTCGAGCGTCTCTGCCAAGGTGGACATGGAACAGCTTAAATCCAGCCACGGCGAAAGGCAGACGGCCGCCGCCGGTGATGGCAAACGCCGGTTACGCAAAGCCTGCAGCATCGAAAGTGTCAGTCCTCCACCGGCAGAATCACCGGCAACGACTATTTTCTCAGGCGCGATTCTGGCGGCCAGCAAATAGCGATAGACCGCTACCGCGTCTTCCAGTGCAGCAGGATACGGGTGCTCTGGTGCCAGTCGATACTCGACCATCAGGATCTGTGCGCGGGCGGCTTTGGCAATACGACAAGTGAGTTCAAGATGGGTTCGATTAGACCCAAAGGCATAACCACCACCATGCAAATACAAAATGACGCGTGAGCTGCATTGCTTGGCATGATTTACCCACATCACAGGGATATCCCCAATGCGCGTGGAGTCTATCTGGAATCCTTTGGGTGGACGAAACAGTATCGGCCCCGCCAGGGCAACCATACGATACATGGCCAGATCATTCGGCACCGCTCGCATACCGAGCCGAATGAGTTGTTTAATCAGGCTTGCGCGACTCATGCTCCCCTCCGATCACCTACTGGCAATAAACCGGCTTGCGGAAGAAGTGCCGCCCTGCACTTCCTATCTGTTTTTCAAACCGGCGTCCCCTGGCAAGTCACCTCGCTATGTCACGAAAGTTGGGCTAAAGGGCCGGCTGGATAAATCGAGAAAGCGCAACACCCCAGCAAGAGGCACTGCACTTTTTTTGTTCTCTATGGTTGTTTTATAGTCTATGCACCAAAATGGTCAACCATTTGTAAAGATAATTTTCAATATTTAACAGTTCATGTCGGTAGGGAGAGTCAAAAGGCCTCTTCCCACCGATCTGAGCATCCCGTTTTCCCGGGTCGTCTCTATTTTATCTGGCCGCTCCCAATTTATCGGCCTTAATCAGTAAGATGGGCAAGAATAAAAAGTCCCACACGAGCGCGATCAGAATAGTGATTCCCACCATCAAGCCCATCGAAGAGTTGACCGTGAAACTGGAAAACGCCAGAACAAAAAAGCCCCCTGCCAGTGCAATTGTTGTGGTAACAATCGCTTTACCTACCACCGTAAAAGAGTAGTGAACGGCCTCTTCAGGGCTATAGCCATGTTCGGCACGACCACGCAAATACTTGGTAATAAAGTGCACCGTATCATCAACGACAATCCCCAGCGTGATGGCAAAAATTACCGCAACCGCCAGATTGACCTCCCCATTGAATATTCCCCATAACCCGAAGGCCATACCGGCAGGAAACGCATTGGGCAACAGACTGATCAGACCAAACTTCATTGAACGCAGGGCAATAATCAACGTAAGTGTGACCAGCACAAGCGCCCAGAGCGAGCCGGTCAACATGCTGTCGATATTGCGTTGACCTATGTGCGCAAACATCAGGGAAATACTCGCGCCATGCGACGCTATTTCTGGTGCATTCTGCTGCAGCCAGCGAGCAGCGCGCTCATCCAGTTCGATCAGTTGATTGGCCTTCTGGTTTTTGACTCGCACGCGTACCAGCGTGCTCGATTTGTCGAGATTGATCTGATTATTCAAATCCAGACCATACGGCAAGGACATTTCATACAACAAGAGATACTGTGCCGCCAGTTCAGGACTATCAGGCAAGCGATACCATGCGGGGTTATTTTCGTGCATATTTTGATTCAGCCGTTTCATCACATTCGTGAAACTGCTGACCTGCACAATCTCGGGCTGCGCCAGAAACCATTGGTTAAAGGCTTCCACCTTGGCCAGAAAATCCGGATCAGTCACACCGTTGGTGCGCCCACTGTCCAGAGAATACGCAATGATATCGAATCCGGTCAGGTTTTCCTGGGTGTAGTCGGCGGCCTGACGGAAAGGGACATCTTTGGCGAAATACTCCACGGTATCGTCATTCAGTTCATTTTTGAACATAAATGCAATCAGTATCGCCGCCATCACAAGCAGCGACAGGAAAATCGTATTAGGTCGGGTTACCACCGCGTGATACACCCCTTCGACCCAGGGACTCCGCTCTGCCTGCTGGATTTTTCCTTTCATCGGCAGCATGATCACCAGTGCCGGAAATAACAGGATGCTGAAAAAGAACGCCATCGTGACGCCGAAGGCTGCGATATTGCCCAATTCCTGAAAAGGAGGGGAGTCGCTCGCATTCATACTTAAAAAGCCGATGGCGGTTGTCAGACTGGTCAGAAACACGGGTTGCAGATTCACCCTCAGGCTTTCTGTCATCGCCTGGAGCTTATTCTGTCCTTTCCCCAGACAATACAAATAGTTATTCAGAATATGGACACAATCACAAACGGCCAGAGTGAGAATGATAATCGGGCTTGCGACGTTAATCTGATTCAGCGAATAGCCTGCCCACCCGACAAAGCCCTGCGTTGCCACCACGCTCACCGCAATGATTACCAGCGTACTTAACGTCCCCACGAAACTGCGTAAAATGACTTGCAACAACACCAGTATTAACACAAACATGATGGGAATCAGCAACGTGGTATCCCGCTGGGACATTTCCACAAAAGTGAAATTCACCACGGTTTGCCCAATCAGGTGGAGACGGATATTAGGGTTCCCGGCTTCAATTTTCTTTTGCAGGTCGCGTGCAAAAAGCACCGCTTCACGCGTGGCATCCGCGATTTCCTGTCGACCATCGGGAAGATTCAGATCCACCGACACCATCGTAGAATGTGCTTTATTCGAAATGATCAAATTGACAAGTTGCGGCTCGGCCAGGGCGATCTGTTTGAGCTGTTCCAGTTGTTCGGCACTGAGCTGATCCGGGTCACTGACCAGATCCTTAACAATGAGATCATCCCCTTCCACCCAGGTATGCTGATAATTGGTAATGGAATCGACACGACCGGAATAGGGTATGGTCCAGCCCAGATCGGTGAGTTCGATGATGGTCTTCAGCGTGGCGGGGGTAAATATCTTTCCATCCAGCGCCTCAATTACAAAGGAAATATTATCCGACTTGGCATAAGTAGCTTCGTTGGCCTGATGCGCCAGCATCTGCGGATTGTCTGCACTGAAGAAAATCTTGTAATCACTGTCAAAGTGAAGATATTGCATTCCGTAGGCCAGCCCCATAATGAGCAATAAGCTCAACAAACTAAGCTGAATACGAAATTTTACAAAAAAGCCAGCCAGCTTTTCGTTCATCCGATGAACTCCTCCAAAAGTAATTTAAAATTATATTTTCTTTTAATTCAAAATGTTAAATAACAAAATAATGAAAAAAACACATAGGCATCCTGCATGCCAGTCAGAACGCACCCATAATCTAAAGCGTAGCACCCTGAACACATAACTCACAGCGCACAGCGATTGTGCAAGCTGATTATTTTTAAACTAGACTCAAAGCATTACGTTTATTATACCGTTCGAGTATCTGCCTTTAAGGCTCGCTATGCAGAATAAAAATGACCATTCCGGAAAGCCCAAGACAAATAAAGAATCCCTCGGCACACGTCTGATAGAGGTCAAGTTACGTCCGGATCAGCTCGAACTCGGGATGCATGTCACGCGAACCAACCGTCCATGGACTGAACTGCCGGTCATGTTTCAGGGCATGACGATTACCTCTCATGACGATATCGATATGCTTCGGGAACACTGCCGGGAAGTGTACATCGAGATCGACAAGGAATTCTGGCTCGAAACTCGCACAGGTATTCGCAGCGAAGAACAGCAGTATCCGGGCCTGCGAGAGAAAGTCCCCTTCAGAGAAGAACTGCCTCGCGCACAATTTGTTTTACAGGATGCCAAAGCACACGTCGAAAAAGTACTCGATGCGGTCGAAAAAGAGCAAGTGATTGAAATTGAACAATCCCGGGCACTGATCAAGTCCTGCGTGGACAGTATCCTATCTAATGCCAATGCGCTACTCTGGCTGACCAAAATCAAAGATCAGGACAAATACACGGCGGAGCATTGCATACGTGTCGGCATTCTGGCGATTGCCTTTGGCCGCTTTATCGGTTTGGAGAAAGCCGAACTCGAACTGCTGGGCATGTGCGGCATTCTTCACGATGTCGGCAAGATGAAAGTGCCTAACGACATATTGAATAAGCCCGGGCGTCTGACACGTATCGAATACGATATCATGAAACAGCATACGTCCTTTGGCTATGACATCCTTTGTGAATACAAAAGCCTGGAACCCATGGTTAAGGACACGGCCCGCTTTCACCATGAGCGGGTGGATGGCCAAGGCTATCCTCGCGGTCTGCAAGGCGCCTATCTGCACAAATATATTCGAATGGTCACCATTGTGGATGCCTATGATGCCATCACCAGCAGCCGCATTTACAAGTCGGGCTCACCGGCCTTTGATGCATTAAAGATTTTATTTGCGGAACGAGGTAAGCATTTTGATGATCATCTGGTGGAAGCCTTTATCCAAATGGTCGGTATCTACCCCCCCGGTACACTGGTCGAGATGACCAATGGCGAGGTAGGTATTGTCGTATCGGCCAACCCCAGCTATCGCTTACGTCCAAAAGTCGAGCTGGTGATGACCTCCGATAAAAAAATGCGTTCACCCTACATCATTAATCTGGCTGAAAATATCCTGGATGGTGAAGGCAAGGTTTACAGTATTAAGGCGGGCCTTGCGAACGGCACCCACGGCGTAGACGTCAAAAACTTTACCGGCAATGCGGTCTGACGAGACTGGCGTTAATTTCCTCACCCCACGCATGAAACAGAGTAAGCGAGGTATACTCTCAGTCTTTGCAAGTTTACAGGATCGGTCGTGGACAATTTTCTTACCATCTTAGCTTTCACTGCCAATATTACGCTCCCCATTTTTATTATTGTTTTTCTTGGCTGGTATCTGCGCCGTATTCAGTGGATCAGCGCCGACTTTATTCAGACCGGATCAAAACTGGTCTTTAATCTGGCCCTCCCTGCGTTGCTGTTCAGTAAAATTGTCGTGACGGATCTATCTCAGGTGTTGCAAGGTGATCAGGTGATTTTTGCCCTCGCAGCCACGCTGGCCGGATTCGTTCTGGTCTGGGTTCAGGGGCGTAAATGGCTGGCTCAACCCGAGGTCAGAGGCGTCTTTGTTCAAGGGGCATTCCGCGGCAATATGGGAATTATCGGCCTTGCACTGTGTGCCAACCTTTATGGTGACGAGGGGCTGGCAGTAGGCTCCATCTTGCTGGCTTTTCTTACCTTGCAATACAACATTCTGTCGGTCTATGCCTTAACCGCTCCGTTTTACAGTACTTCAAACACAACCGCTGGCTTACCTTCAGGCGCATTGCGCTGGGTGAACGTTTTAAAAGACATCGCTAAAAATCCGCTGATTTTAATGATACTTGCCGCACTGACAGTCAATCTTACGTCATTACCGGTGCCGGGCATCGTGCTTAAAAGTGGAGAATATTTCTCCAACCTCACCCTGCCACTGGCGCTTTTATGCGTGGGCGGCTCAATTAATCTCAAGGCATTGCGTCGCAGCAGTCACCCGGCACTGTGGGCCGCCGCGCATAAACTGATTCTGTTACCCACGCTGATGACACTAGCCGCCTGGCTCTACGGGTTTGAAGGCATCGCTTTGGGCACCTTGTTCGCCATGTTTGCCAGCCCCACCGCCACTGCCAGCTTTGTTATGGCCAAAGCCATGCGCGGCGACGGTGACCTCGCCGCCAATATTATTGCGCTAACAACCGTACTCTCTTTATTTAGTGTAAGTGCGGGCATATTCATTCTTAAAGTTCTAAATGTAGCTTAAAGCACTAAATGTGGCTTAAAGTTAACCCTATATATCAAAATAGCCGTTTATTGCCATGTCATTTTCAGCTAACATCTGTTTGTTTTTTACTCACAAGGTTTTACAAACATGCCTGCTGAATTCGCGACCACCCCGTCAGAGTCCTCTGCCGCTCCTTCAACGCCTTCTATGCCATACAGCCCTAAGGAAGAGCTGGCCAATAGCCTGACTCACGGATTAGGTGCCGCACTAAGCATCATCGGTTTGGTATTGTTACTCGTGAACGCCGATACACAGGAAGACACCTGGCGTATCGTCAGCTTCAGTATCTTTGGTAGCAGTCTGTTCTTACTGTATCTGGCCTCCACGCTTTACCACAGCTTTCGTAGTGAAGCCCTGAAAAAGATCTTCAAAACCCTCGATCATTGTGCGATCTATTTATTGATTGCCGGCTCCTATACCCCGTTTTTACTGGTTAAACTCCGGGAAGGCCCGGGATGGACGCTCTTTGTTGTAGTCTGGTTGATTGCGCTTGCCGGAATCATTCTGAAATTACTCTTTCAGCACCGGTTTAAAGCACTGCGTGTTGCGACTTATCTTGTGATGGGTTGGCTGGTGGTGATGGCCAGTAACAGCTTGATGAGTAATATTGAAGCTGGCGGTCTGTGGTTGCTACTGGCGGGGGGGCTCGCCTATACCGTCGGTGTGGTGTTCTATCTGGGTCATAAGATTCCCTACAACCATGCCATTTGGCACCTGTTTGTGCTTGGCGGCAGTATTTGCCATTATTTTGCAGTGTATTTCTATGTCATGCCGATGGCCTGACATCGCCACGTGCACATCAGATGATCATACGGGCGGTGGCCACATCAGTAGCCACCGCCCGTAGCAGGTTTCCTTCACATTTAACGCATTCTGACTACCCGGACTACGCGTTCTCCCCAAAAGTAAATTACCAGCCCGAATAACACCAACGCACCTCCATACAGTAGCGACGGTGCCAGTATTTCATGATTGAGCAGGTGCCCCATGGCGATCGCGAATACCGGGGTGATCAGCGTCACCAATGCCACCGTACTCGGGGGCAAATGGCGCAAGACGTAGAAGTACGAAAAAAAGCCAATCAGTGAACCGAATATTGCCAGATACAAGATCGCATACAGCGACTTTGAACTCCATTGCTCGCTATCCAAATGCCCTCCGTCCATCAGCATCCAGACCAGAAAATACGCTGGCAGGGAAACGGTAATCGCACCAATCGTGACCGCAAAAGGATGCACCTCGGAACCCTCGCGCTTCACCATCACACCACTCAAACTAAACAGCAATACACCTGACAAGAGCAGGAGCACCGCACGTTCATCTTTAATCACCAGATTATTACTGCACACAATGATCAATCCGCTGAGCGATACCAGCGTTGCCAGCCACTGAAAAAGCCCAAAACGCTGGTTCTGGAGCAGTAGCATGGCCAACAAGCCAGAGAAGATCGGCGTCAGTCCATACATCACAGACACCATGCCAGACGATAAATAAGGCGCAGATAAATAAGTACAAATCATGCCGCCAAAAATACCCAGACAGGAGACAACATAAACGCGCAATGCCTTGGCATGCCAGGGAAACTCAATACCTCGCCATTTGAGTAACGCCAGGCCCAGTGCCGCCGCAAGCGCCATACGCATTAGCGCAGCTAGCACCGGATGAACCGTTTCACTACTCCAGATAACCCCCAACGGGGTCGTCGCCCAAACCACGACAACAGCCGCATAGGCTGCAGGTACTGACATGACACTCTCCTTTTTTATTGATGGAACTACATGGTTAAACCAGCCCGATACGTCCTGTTTCAACGGGATGGCGGATTACACCGAGGAGTCACTGCAGTCATTTCGTAGAAGGGGATACAACGAAAAAGGCCGCAGTGATTGCTGCGGCCTTTAAAAATCTGGGAAAAATCAGGGTGATCAGTTCTGGTCTTTTTCCTCTGCCACAGCAACCCAACTCGCGTGTGCCACGCAAATTCGCCACGCAACCGGCTTGCGCGCCATCGCGTTACTCGCTTGTGGTTTGGACATTAATAAAGACACGTTAAAACCCGATCGATAAAAATTTGTTTAAATGAATAGCGATTACTTTATGCCCGCCAAACAACTTTAGCAAGCAGAGTTTGCAGATTATTGACGTTCGCCACCCTCACCCTGTAGCGAGGGGCGTCCCCGCCCCGATGGTCGTACCACTGCAACCGTATGCGCCCCGAGGACGGGCCGCCTACCGCTCCATCGTTGTTCGTGGGTGTGTTAGTTTATCTTTTCGAAGTAATCTGCATATATCCGGTCTACGGTTTTATCCCGATACATGGCCGTTACTGTTTTTTGCATCCGTTTGATCAGTTGTTTATCGACACCAAGGTTACACCCCATCGCCCTGACCGTCGTAAAAAACACCAGCTCGGGCGTACCCAGTTTAACCCGATCCGTTTTGGCCATGTAATCGGCAGACACCTGATCCGACACCCACAGGTCGATTCGCTTTTTCATCAGCTTGCCCAGATTCAGCTCATTCCTGCTGGCGTATTCCACATGCATACCAAAACTTTCCAGATACTCTCCGGCGCCGCTTCCCAGATAACTACCCAGATTATAGGGGCGCATATCATCCAGAGTAATCAGAGGTATCTTGATCGAGGGATGGCTGTAAACCGCATGACGGGAAATAATAACCGGACTCACCCATTGATAAAAAACCTCACGCTCCTGACTACGTTCAATCGGGAATACGCAATGGTTAGGCATGGATTCGGCCATCAGGGTGGCCCGTTTAGGCGGCAATAATTGCATTTCGTAATCGACCTGTGCACGCCTCATCAACTCTTCAACGACACGAACCAACACGCCGGCAGGCTGTTCGTTATCCCAGTCGACCAGGGGCTTTTCCGCGAATGTCAGTAGTTTGAGCGGCTCGGCTCGGACACTGCCCGACACGAAAGCAACCCATAGCAATAATGAACAAAGCCCCCACCAGTGGTGAGAACGGAAATCAGCAGTACGCGTACCACCTGGTTTAATTCCAGACACGAATCGCTTCTTCATAACTTAAGGTGACCCCTTTCTCTTTCTCGTTGCGTTTTGCCTTGGGCGCACCCTCCTTGTTCAACCAATAGGCTGGATCTTTCGGCTCGTTCAGAACCGGCAAGCATGTCATCTTCTTTTCATCAGCAATCTGCTGAAATTCGTCTTCAACCGCCGTCGCCATTTCCTGCATCGCTTCGGAGACACTCAATTTACCTTCTACCGCTTTGGAGACATATTGCCACCAGAAATTGGATAACCGCGTGTAGTCCGGAACATTGGTGCCCGTCGGTGTCCAGACATCCCGTCCCCGGCTTCGATAAAATTCCACTAGTCCGCCAAGATAGGGTGCCTTTTGTGTCATGACCTCGGAATAGATATCCGAATGCCGGATTGGCGTGAGCCCTACCAGGGTTTTCTTCAAAGAGACCGTTTTTGAAACCGTAAACTGTGCATACAGCCAGGCGGCTTTGCGACGATCTTCCGGCGTATTTTTAAGCAGCGTCCATGAGCCGGCGTCCTGATACCCCAGCTTCATGCCTTTTTCCCAATAGGAACCTTTCGGCGAAGGCGCCATACGCCACTTGGGTGTACCATCGGCGTTCACCACGGGCGACCCTTTTTGTGTCAGCCCCCGGGTAAATGCGGTATACCAGAAAATTTGCTGGGCGATATTCCCTTTTCCTACCCATTCACCGGCTTCGGTGAAATTCAGATGTTTTGCATCGGGTGGCGCGTAACGATCCAGCCAGTCTACGAATTTGGTGACCGCATAAATTGCCGCAGGCCCATCCAGTGCACCGCCGCGTTTGACGCTGGCTCCTACGGGCTGACAACCAATCACACGAATCCCCCAGTCATCCACCGGCATGCCATTGGGTAATCCTACATCGCCAGCCCCCGCCATCGACAACCAGGCATCGGACATTCGCCAGCCCAGCGACGGATCGGTCTTGGCATAGTCCATATGCCCCCACACCCGCTCGCCATCAATGACTTTCACATGCACCGTAAAAAACTCGGCGATATCCTCATAAGCTGACCAGTTTTGCGGTACCCCCAATTCGTATCCGTACAGCTGCTTGAAACGCGCCTTCAAATCAGGCCGTGAAAACCAGTCGTGGCGATACCAGTAGAGGTTGGCAAATTGCTGATCAGGTAACTGATAGATTTTTCCGTCCGGCCCGGTAGTAAAGCTGAGACCGATAAAGTCGTCCAGGTCGAGCGTGGGCAGGGTGACCTCTTTGCCTTCGCCATCAATAAAATCACTGATGGGAACCGTTTCTCCCGAACGAAAGTGGTAGCCAATCAAATCACTGTCATTGATATAGGCATCATATAAATTCACACCCGTTTGAATCTGGGTCTGAAGTTTTTTAATGACGTCATCTTCACCGGTTTGTTCGTGCACGACATGCACCCCGGTAATTTCGGTAAAGGCCTTGGCGAGCACCGCCGCTTCATACTTGTGGGTATCGATACGTTCGGAAACCACGCGAATAGTCATTCCGCGGTAGGGGGCGGCGGCATTTACAAACCAGCGCAACTCTTGTTCCTGTTGTGCACGCGTTAATGTAGAGACCTCGAATTCGCTATCAATCCAATGCGCGATGGCTTTTTCATGATCAAGGTATTCAACCGCATGAATCGGTGTGATAATAAGCAAATTCAGCCACAGCCATTTACGCATACTCTACCTACTACCTACCGTCTGCGATTTATATAATTGTGCGGATGTGCACATTGGGTAAAGTATAGACAACATATAGAAGATCCGTTGATGATCACCACAATTTTTTCCGCATTCTCTCTCATATTCCTGGCCGAGATGGGCGATAAATCCCAGCTGGTATGCATGCTCCTCGCCAGCCGCCACCGTGGCCTCCCCGTATTTCTGGGGGCAAGCGCCGCGTTTCTGATTCTTAACGCCATGGCGGTCATTTTCGGGAGCGCCGTCGCCCAGGCCGTACCCCATACCTGGCTGTCTATTTTTGCCGCCGGACTGTTTCTGTTCTTTGGTGTGAAAAGCCTGCTTAATGAAGAAGAAGATGAAGAAACCATCACAGAAAAAAATGGTCAGGGAATCTTTTTTACCACCTTTACCATGATTTTTATGGCCGAGCTGGGCGACAAAACACAACTGGCCGTTGCCGCGCTCAGTACCACCCAGGATGCCCTGGGTATTTATGCCGGCGCCAGTGCCGCACTGGTGACGACGAGCCTGCTTGGCGTGGTTGCAGGACGATGGCTGACACAGCATGTTAAAGTGGTGTGGATTCATCGAGTGAGTGGCGTTATGTTTCTCGCCTTTGCACTCTGGCTCATCGCCGATATTTTTTAACGCACGGCGCACCATTTCCTTGCCCGGAAACATGCCCTTGCTTACAAACATGTCTTTGTTTAGAGACATGTCCTTGTTTAGAAAGTCAGGTAGATTTAGATGAAACTGAGTCGCAGATCGCTGCTTCGCACGGTCGCCATAGGGGGTGTCGGTGCCCTGTCATTCCCTTTTTTTCGTACACTGAACAGTGCCGCGGCATCCATGCCCCTGCCTGCCCTCTCCCCCATCACTGAGTTTGACCTGTTTGCCGCACCTGCGTCATTCCAGTTGCTGCCGGGAACCACCACCCACGGACTGGGCTTTAATGGCCAGATAGCCGCACCAGTCATACGAGGCAAGCAAGGACAACCGTTACGTATCCGCTTTCATAACCGTCTCGACGAGCCGACAACCATACATTGGCATGGTGTGCGCTTGCCCCTGGCGATGGATGGCGTTCCTGATGTGACTCAGGCCCCGATTCTTCCGGGCGAATCCTTTATCTATGAGTTCACCCCTCCCGATGCCGGCACCTTTTGGTATCACCCCCACGTGAACAGTATTGAACAACTGGGGCGCGGGCTGGTCGGCCCATTGGTAATAGATGAAGCAGAAGACCCGGGTTTTGATCAGGATCTGGTGCTGCTGTTAAAAAACTGGAATCTCCAGTCGAACGGAGAATTTGGTGAGTTAAGCGTTAAACGCTATGCAGCAAGACAAGGCACCCCCGGTCAGACGTTCAGTGTAAATGGTCAGTCAGAGCCGGAATACGCGGTGCACGCCGGCGCCGCTGTGCGCCTGAGACTGATTAATGCCGATAACACCTGGCCCTATGAGCTGACGCTGCAAGGTGCGCCGGCACAGATATTGAGTAAAGACGCGAACCCCATTGTTCCGGAACGTTTCGAAGGTTATACACTGGGTGCCGGTATGCGTCTGGATCTGGGCTTACTGGTGCCCAACCAACCCGGGCAGGTGTTGGAACTGAAACATAAACACAAAGTACTGGCTCGCCTGATCGTCATGCCGTCAACGTCGGCTCCGCGCCTGACGCTACCCCGGCTTCCGGAAAATCCCATTGCGGAACCCGACCTGAATCAGGCAGAAAAGCTGTTCTTCAGTTTTGAATGGGATGCCATCAGCGATGAGCAAGGGAGAGCCTTATTCTGGAATCTTAAAGGCCCGAAAGCACAGCGCCCGGCCTACTGCACCAACGCAAACCTGCTGGCGAGCCTGGCACGCAATAAAAGCTATATCTTCACCCTGCGTAATAACACGCAATATCCCCATCCGATTCACCTGCATGGCCACACCTTTAAAGTGCTGGAATCGGACAAGCGCCCCATCACGCCCTACTACGCCGATACCGTGCTGCTGGAAAAACACGAGCAGGTGAGCATCGCCTTCGTCGCCGACAATCCCGGTCGCTGGATGTTTCACTGCCATGTGATCGAGCATATGGCGATGGGATTGGTGGGCATGATTGAGGTGGTGTGATATGAACCCATAGGGCCAGAGTCATTGCATTTAAAATCAGCCACTCTGACCCGAATGGCACTAAGTTAAGCCGGTTTAGCCATCATTTCCGCCCGCAAAATATCTCGTGGCTTCATCATCATTTTAAAAGGTTTTGGCCTTCGTTTAACAACACGCGGCTCGACTCTATGTGGAAGCATTATCTTGAAGACATGATCGATATGCGTCATGAACTGGTGTTATTAACACACCGAATTGACTGGGATGCCACCGCTGACTTTTTCGCACGCTACTACTGCCCCAATAATGGCCAGCCGGGCTCTCCCATTCGTTTACAGGTTGGCTTGCAGATGCTTAAACACCTTTCCAATCTTTCTGATGAAGACGTGGTAAGGCGTTGGGTCGAAAACCCCTACTGGCAATACCTTTGTGGTGAAGAGGAATTCCAACATCGTCTGCCGATGGATGACGGCACGATGGCCCGATTTCGCCAACGGATTGGAGAAGAAGGTGCTGCCGCATTGTTAAAAATGTCGATCGCACTGGGCGAGGACACCGGCGTGATTACCCCTGAGAGCTGCCGGATCGTCGTCGCCGACACCACAGTGATGCCCAAAGCGATCAGTCATCCCACAGACAGCAAGCTGATGGGCAAGGCCCTGATCAAACTGGTCGGGGCCGCCAAACAGGCGGGCGTACGCTTCCGACAAACCTATCTGCGTGAGCTGCCCGCCTTGCAACTGCGGATAGGCCGCTATGCTCATGCGCGGCAATTTAAGCGTATGCGAAAGCTGCTAAAAGTACTCGGCAACTACCTGGGGCGGGTCTGGCGTGAGGTAGATCGGCAAATTCCGGTAGAGCATCAGGAACCCGCACTGCAACAGGCCTGGTATCAGGCGGGCAAATTGCTGCAACAACACTGGCAGCCTGAGATGCGGCCACGATTGTATAGCCTTCATGAACCGCAGGTTGCCTGCATTGCCAAGGGCAAGGCGAGAACCCCCTACGAGTTTGGTTGCAAAGTGAGTGTGGTGACCACCGGCGATTTTCAAGATAGTTGTCCGAAAAATGTTTTTTATGCCGCCAGAGGAATGTCCTTCAACTGACGGTCTGGATTCAACGCTACGGCTCCCTGCGGAGTCCAATTGCGGGTTTGCCTGGACCAACGCTCAGGATGCTTCTCCTGTGCTTGTCGATATAGTGCATCGCGTTTTGCCAATAGCTCAACATCCTTCCCTGCATGCCTCTGCGCTGGTGTCACAAAGCGAATACCGCTGTGTCGATGCTCCTGGTTGTAGAAGCGGTCGAATTTCAGCATCCAGTGGCGGGCGTCTTCCAGTGTCGCAAAGCCGCGTGAAGGCCATTGCGGACAGTATTTCACGGTGCGGAACAACGACTCCGAAAACGGATTGTCATTACTCACCCGTGGTCGGCTGTGGGACGACGTAATGCCCAGCTCCTGTAACTTGGCCTTGAGCGTGCTCGACGTCATCGGCGCACCGTTGTCAGCATGTAGCACCAGTGGTTTATGCAGGCACTGCTCGCGTAAAACCGCTCGCTGGATCAATGTCGACGCCAACTCGCCGGATTCGCAAGAGTGTACCTCCCACGCCACCAGCTTGCGGCTGTACACATCCAGGATCGCATACAGAAACCAGTACAGGCCCCGCACTGTCGACGGCATGTAACTGATGTCCCAGCTCCATACTTGGTTTGGGCCTGTCGCCACCTGCGTGGTGGGCGCCGCTCGCTTGACCGGCGCCTTGGCCCGGCCCCGATAATGCAATTGGTCCTCAGCCTTCAGCACCCGGTAAAAACTCGACTCCGACGCCAGATACTCACCCTGGTCCGCCAGCCGTGGCACGATCTGCGAGGGCGGCAGACTGGCATATTCCGGCTGGTTGCACAGCGCCACAATGGCTTCCCGCTCCGCTTCACTCAAGCGATTGACTGGCGCCGGACGTATTGCGTCCGGGCGCCCATCGGCTCGCACCTGGCCTTCCGCATCCAACCAGCGGCGCAGCGTACGCGTGGGCAGCTCCAGTTCTCCTGCGGCCTTGTCACGACGGGCACCGGCAGCCACCGCCTCCTGGTAGAGTTCGATGCACTGCTGGCGCTCCTCGACGGGGATCAGTTGTCCTCGTCCTCTTCGCCGTACAAGGCCCTCAGCTTTTTTCGCAGCACCAACAGCGCTGCCGCTTCCGCCAAGGCCTTTTCCTTACGCTGAAGCTCCCGCTCCAACTGCCGGATGCGCTTACGATCTGCCTTGCTCTGTTCACGCTCAGCCTGACGGCGTTGGGCCTCCGTCTGGGTACCGGCAATACAGGCTTGTTTCCACTCTTTCACCTGCTCCGGCAACAGACCTTTTTTCCCGACAATACTGACTTAGCTCCACCTCGGACAATCCGGTTGTTTCCACCACTACGGCGAACTTCGCTTCCGCTGACCACTGTTCAGGACTACGACCACTCTGGGGCACTGGCTTACCTTCTGCTCTTAACTGATGCAGCCAATGATACAGGGTCGGTTCCGAAATGCCTTCTTCCTTTGCCACACTGGGCACCGGGCGACTCAAGGGCGGTAACAGCTTCTTCAGGACCGCCTCTTTCCGTTCCGGAGAGTAACGTGCCATACAACCTTCTTTCCGCCCACCGTCTTGTCTTTTAAGATTCAGGGGATCGGACAACTATCCTGACACGGCGGGCCACCGCCGAGGAAGGTTTTGTGCTGGACTGTCAGGCTCTCGCCGGCAATCCCTACGATGGGCATACCTTAGAGTCGGCCTTGCGACGGGTTTATCTGCATACGCACAAGATGCCTTATCACGCCTTGGTGGATCGAGGTTATAAAGGTAGTGAACACACCCTTTACAGCCAAGTGCATATTACGGGGCGCAAGATAGGAAAAGGGAAAGTACACAAGCAGCAAGATCGGCGAAACGGCATTGAACCGGTGATAGGCCATCTGAAGAACTATGGCTTAATGGATCGTTGTTATCTGAAGGGATTGGCGGGTGACAAAGTGCACGCCCTACTGTGTGCCGTTGGTTACAACCTGAGAAAGATCCTGCGCAAATTGCGAGAGGTTTTATTGGGCTCGAATTCCGGGAACGATATTGGAGCAACGATTGTCGCGTTAGTGATGCAGCTTTCGATGATGATTGGTCTGAAAACCCGACTTGCGTAAAAAGTGGAGTTTGGCGAGGGCGACTAAGTCGGCAAGCCCCCAAAAGATAAGGGATTGAAACCGATAAAGTCACCCATTAGCCAGATAAACTTACCAAGCACCCCATTCACCGCAACTTGGGCACTTCATATTAAATGGTTCAAGTGCTCGTGCTGAATGATAACTCCAATAGATACCATTTTTTATCAGTCGAGTGCGATTATCATCCCAACTCGCACAATGATTGTATATTTGCATCTGATCACACTCTACACATTGCATCCAGACAGAGCGTGACGTTCTTTCCACCCAGTCTCCGCTTTGGTTAACGTAGCCCTGCGATTTCTCCAGGCGTTTAATATGAGAAGATCCACATCGAATACAAATTGGTACAGCTTGCGTTTTGTCATCACGTAGATGTTTCGTATTGCTTGATTCTAACTTATATTGAATAAACATTCCCAATAATCGTTGTAACTCATCACTATACAGCGCGCGATCTATTGGATTCAAATAAATAGCGCCTTTATTATGAGAATAAAAATCCCCATCATCTAAAATATTTAACTCACCTAAGAAACTAAATTTTCCCCATACTTGGGACGTAACTTGATGCTCAATTAAATTATTACACGGGTGAATCAAGAAGACTGGATTCTCAAAGTTCTCGCTGTAATTTTTATCTATATACAGCTCATTCACTTTAGACATCATGCCTCCCGCTTTATCAAAGGTGTTCTTGTCATAAAACTTAGCATCTATAACAAATCGTTTAAACTCCCGTTTATTAAAGTTATTTTGTGCAAACCATGTTAAATCCAAAACGAAATCTGGTCGTTTATTGTTTGGCAGAGTCTTCTCATACCATAAAGTTATATATCGTTTTGCAATTACATTTGATAGATCTATTTTAATATCAGTTTGATTTGTCTTAATAGCATCAATAAGTCTATACTTCCAGTTGTCTTGAGGCACAAAACGAAATACATCTTTAAGAACTAATATAATCCGGATAAGAGTCCATCGTTCATAAATAAGTGGCATATTAACTAGTCCGATTTCATCAATTCGCTCAAGGCTGAATAAAAGCTCTTCATCGGTAAGGTTTGTAATACGGCGAAGCATATTATAGCCATTATGTAGTCCCTGATAGTGTGGATTCTGAACAAAAGTCATCGAATTAGGGAAGTATGATGATGGTTTTATATTCAAGGCCTTGAACTGTGTAAGAAATTTTTTGATAGCGCGAAATTTTGGCTCAACCTTTTCATAAACATAAAAAGATAACATCTTGTTTTTATTATAAAAGCTCATTCTATTAAGTAGTGCGGCCTTCTCTTTTTCTTGCTCATAAAGTTCTTGTGGTGATAAAGACTTAACCCAGCCATTTGCTGCCAGGCTTATCCCAATTGATTTTTCCTTTTCAAAAACTTCTTTGGCTTTTTGTATTGCCTTTGAGTCTCGCAGTTCAATGGCATGAATGCGTTTAAATGAAAATAGAACGGATTGTTTACCTATGCGCTGTATATAGTCGCAATTAATCCTTAAAACCATATCTCGTTCAAAAACATTAATAAGCTCTGAAAACCCATATCGAAAGCCTAAAATTCCGCTTTTATTTTCGGGTTTTATCCATTGTCGCCCATCCCATATAAGTACAAAAAAACCATCTTGCTCTTTTGTCCTATTTTCAATTTTCAGATACAAATCGTCAGAGCAAGGTGCAGAATGAAGTTCAATGTTACTATCATTAAGCTTTTTATCGATTTTTCTCTGCCAATATTCTACTTTTGCACGTTCCCGTATTTTTTGTAGATCCGCAACAACCATATCTCGATTAACCTTTACAGTATCTGTAAAGGCATCATGCTGATTTTGAAGCTTTTCAGCTATATCTTGAAAACGCTGCGCTTTATTTTCAGCAAGAATCACGATTTGCTTAATGATGCGATGGCACCGCTCAAGAGCAAATAAGACATAACGGTTTTCAGCTACGTTATATGAAGGATCTGTTGTTCGGCTGGTCAAAAAGCGTTGATTGGTTTTCGTTGCAAGTTCAAAAAAGGTCCGGTTAACCGGTTTAACTGCCTTTCTGGGCTTAAGAGCCTGTATTTCACGAAGTTCAACTTTTGGCGTTTTCAGCACTTTCTCTGCATGGGCAACAAGGCTATTAATACACTCAATTACCTCATCGTTAACACCAATCCCTTTAGTTTCCCTTCCTTCAGCTTGTACGGTACTGTTTTCATCCAAAATGATCTCCCACAAATCATTTTTAAATGTTCGTAGGTACTGTTCTAATTGGTCACGAGTAAAATCAGAGCCATTAATGGCAATTTCACAAGGCTTGTTTTGCAGTACGAGACGAATAGTTCCGACTATATTTGACGCAATACCAAACCATTGCTTTTGCTCACTCACCCACTTCTCTTTAAAAATCCACCAAGTAATACCAGTATTAGGATCTTCAATTGGGTTCAAATATTTTATTTTACCATTTGGAATTTCAATATAGGGCTTACTGGCCTCCATATTAAAAAAGCGAATGGCTAACTGTCCTCTTTCAATACCATCAAGCTTTGGATAGATTATTGTTTCTGCCTGAAATAGTTCACGCTTTTCATCATACTCAATGGGTATGGAATTCAATGACTCAGTGACTTTTGTTAAAGTCTCTTTGTTATACCACTTAAGTTCTAAGTATTTAATTTCAAAGTGTGGATTCATCATTATGACCAGAAGTTCACAACGCCATCATTTGCTTTTGCATCTTTCACGATATTTTCAATGGCATGAACTGCTGAAAATACTTCGCTGTAATTTTCATAACTTGGCAGTTGTAGTTTAATTCGCTCCGAAAATACTCGCTCTATGAGCTCAAGCTTGGTATGCTCTCCAACATGCTTATTGCCATCAAAAGTCATTTTTGGCAATACTTTATGAAGTAAAAAATTATTAATCGCAAGCTCAGCATCGTTATTTACATCTTGGAACAGCTCAAGATAGTTAAGCCCCTGACGAATGGTGCGCATACCGAATTCAACCCCAAGTTTGTGGAAAAATTCTTTATTAAGTTCAATAAAAAGCTCACAAAACCGGTTACTACGATCAAATTTTGGGTAGTTACTTCGATAGCCCAGTGCTTCGATATCAAAAAGTAGTGGTTTTGAGGTATCTTCAAAATCATACTCTGCTACCTCCTGTAAAATCGCATCCCAGTCAGAGAGAAGCGGGGATTCAAATCGCATAACATGCGCACGATCTAAAATTTTAGGTGACAGATAATGAGTGGTTTCATCAATATTTATTGCACCAATAATATGCACGTTTGCTGGCATCTTTATGCGTTTTGGCATTGTCATTACCGCAGAGAGCATACGGCGAACCTCGCTGTGATATTTGATAAGAGAGTCTTTATCGCTAAAGCCAAACGCTAAGCGAAGTTGACTATTTAATGTTTCATCTTTTAAAAGCTCAATAAAATTCACAACCCCATCTTGGTTATATTTTTGTTTAGTCGATTGGATAATATCGACAACAGCTTTTAGCTCTGATAACACATGAGAAGACTCATCTTCTGCATAAAGTGTAATTTCAGGATCTTCATCTCGCGTTTCAAGAAGCGATAAAAAATCTGCAAAATAATACTCAATACGAGCAAGGTTCATTTCATCTAAACAGATAAAATAGGGAATCTCAGGATTTTTCTGCGCGTCAATCATTGCTTCCAAAAAAGGAGTTGATAAGTATTTTTTCTCAAGCGGGTTGTAATAGCCCAACAGGTCTTCAGAGCTTGTCCAGTTTGGCTTAACCGGCACAATGATGGATTTACCGCCAACAGCTTTTGCAAAGGACTTTACCAAATTGGTTTTTCCTGATCCAGAATCACCAGCAAGGATAATAAGATCCTTTGTTCGAAGAAGTGTAATGTAGTTTTCTATGATATGGCGAGAATACAAAATATCATTCCGCACTAAATGCTGCTGAATATAAGAGACTGCTTTTTGATAATCACCATTCAGCATTTCACTAAAAGACACGCCATCAACTCGTTCTGACTGTGGCTTGGATTCCCGCAAAAAATAGTCTAAATCTATTTCATCAACAAACTCAAACGTTTTTAGAAATAGAGCTTTGTCTGATACATAGTTTTTTAATCTTTCGATTTTGCTATTCATTGCGACCTCTGTCTGAGCATAGTGTTTAGTAAGCTTTTGAAGCTCATCTTGTTTGAGTGTTTTTTCGCGACTTAATCTTTGAATGAGCTGCTCAAGATCACCGTGCCTGGTATGCAGTTTTTTGACCAGATTTATGGCTGCATCTCGTTTTTCTTCTGTATTCTTTAGTGCATATTTACTTAACTCTAGAGATTTATTAGCTTCGTTTTCTTGTTCTGATAATTTTTTCTCAAGCTCTGTCTGTCTTTTTTTAATATCTTCATCCATATCACTAAGTGCTTTTTCATAGTAAAAGTCATAAATGGATTTTGATATAAAATGAGCACGCTCATTGTCCGAATTCGAATCAATTAAAATATCTGGCGGGATTTCCTTTGGTAAATAGAGAAGATTTTCTCCTGTTCCATTTTTTACACATAAACTTAATGGATTATTATGTTTTTTTCGCTCTGATTCTGGGGAAAGCTCTAATTCACATCGTACAAATCGTTGTTGCTTCTTAGAGCCACAACTAAATGCATCATGAGGAGCCATAAAAAATCGGCAAGGTTCTTTTTCAAGGCCTTGAACTGGATAATAGAGGCGCTCGCCAGTTTTTACTAAATAAGGGTTTCGTAAAAATCCAAATGAGGCATCACCAAGAGCAGGTAGCTCTCCCCATACTTCGAATTTTCCATCATCTACCCCCCAAGATTTTGCGAGGATAGCAAGCAACTCATTATCTGATAGATCTTTCAGCTCGTCTTGGGTATAAATTACTTCATTCATGTAATGATCTTTTCGTTTATTTAACGATAAGGCAATCAAACATCTAAATTGAATTGATGCAGCCTAATTATTCGCTAATGATTCGTCCATTCTTCAGTTTCACTTCAGAAGTTTTGTCCTAACCTCGTTAAACTCATCCTCCGAGATGTGGCCATCTTCTTTGAGCTTTGCCCATTTTATAAGTTCGTCTGCAACCGAATATTGCTTTAATTTCTCACCTTTAATGATATCCATATCATTCCTTCTATTTGCCATTGTTTCTGACTTAGATTTTGAAGAAAATATTCCGTTAGTTTCTACCCATACTTTATGGCTTTTTAACGGACCAAGGAATAACGTGTTCAGAAAAATCATATACGCAACACATATTACGACCAATACTACAAAAACCATGAATAATTCAAATTTTCCATTTAATATCCAAAAAATTGCACTTAAAATGCAACCTACCATTAGCAGACATATATATCCTAGACAATTGTTAACCGCTGTTTCAATATGTGAAAAATCTTGGTTTTTCTTCGTCATAAAAATGCCAAAACTAATAAATATGACAGGTATTATGCCAACTAGAAAAAATATTGCAGGAACTAATAATAGTAAAAAAATAAGTAGTTTACTGTGATCCACACTATTCAGTGATTGATTGTTCATTAAACTTTCCTTTTAAAAATATTGATATCTGAGTAGGACGACCTATCATTGTTCTAAGAACATGGAGGCCAACACATGAGATTCAATAGCAATGACTGGATAAGATTTGGTATATCTGAAATTAGATGGCATATCTTATGATCGCTAGATTTTATATGGATTAATGAAGGAACTCATTTATCAAAATGAGTCATTATACTGAGGTTTCCATGTAATTAATTTCACCCATTATTCATAGTCAACTATCACTAGATATATTGCCGAAAACTTATGATTTGCCACTAAATATAGGCTCGGCATTTATGTTTAACAAACATTTTCATTCAGAAAATAGAATATTTTTTGAGCATGTTTAAGGAGTGATCAAACCTTGCAACATCTGGATACGCGATATTGCAAACGATCTTTTTTAAGCATTTTGCGGGGTATTTAGAACCATTCGGGCCAAACCGATAAGGTCAGAACCAATAGACTCGGAGTCATTGAATTTGAGTTCTCTGGTTTATAACCAATAGGGTCAGAGTCATTGAATTTAAAATAAACCGCCCCGAACCCCAATAATTCGGCAGGGTCATTGATTTGAAACCCATTGGGCGCGGTAATGACAGGGCATCAGTAACGTCTCGGGAAAATCATAATCAATGGCGCTCCCCTTTGATCGCGCATGATTGGATTTTCTGTTGCCCTGGCCGCAACTTATTGACTATAATTTCCGCAAATGGATCGGGGGTGCCCGGTCGGCGTTATAGCCTCGGTGAGTTTCATCGGGGCTTTTCGCTTTCTGGGGCCGGATATATTTTTAACCCGCATCCTTCATACCCTTCTCCCACACAGCTTCGCCCACCATCGCAGTAGAATTTTCGCATTAGCACATCAAAGGCGCGGTTTTCCTGTTCAGGTTTCAATACATGTAATCCAATCGGGCGAGCGACCAAGTCAGCAAGCTGCAAACCGGACGACATGGCTTTCTGAATCGATGGGGTGAATCGATGGGGTCAGAGTCATTGAATTCGGGTTATGCATAGTTTAAAAAATCAGCCACTCTGACCCGAATGGCACTAAGTTAAGCGTTTAAGGCGCGTAGTCACCATATAATTGCGGGCGGAAATGATGGCTGAATCGGCTTAACTTAGTGCCATTCCACTCTGACCCCAATGATTAGACTGGTGGCCACTGGCGAGAGGTATGCACCAATGCCAAAATCCATATTGTATGGCTTCCGACCTCGTACACTATCCGGTAGCTTTCATGAGGTATCAGCTCTCGAGTACCCAAAATCGTACCAGGCTTACCCAGGTTAGGATGCTCGCTAAGCAGTGCGACAGCCTCACTAAAAAGCTCATCCAATTTAGCTGCCGCATACGGGGTGTCATTTGAGATGAAATCCCACACATCCATGCGATCCTGCAACGCCTCCGGCGTCCATACAACCCTCATGGCTGCTGCATCAGTTTCGCTCGTCGAGACGCGAATACTGCTTCAACCTCTTCATTCGGTTTACCTTGATTCTCCCGCATAGAAACTCTGGCCGCTTCCACCTTGTTGCGAAGGAACTCATCATATTCGTTTGCCTGACGCTGACGTTGTACAAATTCTCGCATTAACTCTCGCACAACCTGAGACGCAGGTCGATGTGCCGCATCCGCTGCCGCCATAAATTCATCTCGTAGCTCGGCTTCCAATTTCATCGTAAAGACCGCTTGTTTCACCGGAATGCTCCTTTCTGGACATACTGAAAAAGTATATACCTTATCATTACTGACAAATACCTTTTGTATGCCAATCCCTGAAATGGCCGCGTTAAATTACGCCGCAGAGCCTGAACTTTTTTATACTGCCAGCAGAAAAATGTTCGCATTTTTCGTGCGCTAGGCATGCGTTCGAATTCCGAGACTTCCCTCGAATGTACAGGCTGCTTATTGATGGAATTACGAACACAACTATCACGGTGCTTGCTGTTTAAGCGGCCACATAGAGCCGAGCCGCGTGTTGTTAAACGAAGGCCAAAACCTTTTAAAATGATGATGAAGCCACGAGATATTTTGCAGGCGGAAATGATGGCTAAACCGGCTTAACTTCGTGCCATTCGTGTCAGAGTCATTGAATTTAAAATCAACCACTCTGCCTCCCAATGATTACAAACTAAATTCAGGCAAATATACGCTGTTTTAACACTTCAGGAATGTAGGCATTTTTATCTTTGCTGTTTTTAAAGCCTAATTTTTCATACACGTTGCCGCCAACACCGGGGATCACTGTGTGACTAGCTTCGTCTAATCTGGCATCAATAGCCAGATAGGTGTAATCAAACAGCCTGGAAATGCTTTCAGGAAATTCTAATTCCAGATTCTTCCGCGAATGGATGTGCATCACAGGAGCAACTACATGAATCGCGGAGGGCTTCACCTTTTCAATTAAAGCCGAAATGTTTGTTTTAACCACGCAGGCACCGGCCATAATCGCTTTTAACACAATAATTTCATCAGCCTGCTCGTAACCTTTGTCGTAATACGAATTAAGTATCGGAGCTAAATCCCTACCAGCAATTTTTTTACGGTCATTCCAGAAACAGGCCAAATAAACCTTATATTCTTTTTGGGAAAGAAAGTCCGAAAGGCCCGCTGCCAGAAAGTCCGCATCCTCAACTGTAATGGCGAGACAATATGTTTTGTGGCGGTCTAGGGATGGCTGAAGTATTTCACCCAAATGGAAACCAAGATCATACATCGCCTTTTGGTAATCTTCCGCACAGATACCCTCAAGCAGCAAAGTACCCAGAAGCTTAACGGCCTCAAAATCCCCCGGATTTCGGTATGTTCTTTGTATATCTGTTTCCACCATACTAGTCTCCCGCTTCCACCAGCATTAAGGCTTGCACAAGTTCTATGGCAGTTTTAGGCTGACGCGCTATCACCTTTTCACATAGCAGATTAAATTCGGGCGAGCCAACTCGAAAAGGTAAAAAACCACTTAACCTTCCAACAGAGTAGTTGAAGCTACCGTTTATGACTTGATAGCTCACCTTGTCAATAGTGTCAATTAGATTTAAAAATTCCGGACTGACGGTAGCCTCAATTTCAGCAAAATCTTTAAAAACATGCGGCTTGGTTTGCTCGATTGCTTTACGTACGATTTGTGCAACATCACTAATCATAGCACTATTGGTTACCCAGGCCCCAATAAGCCCCTGAACAATAACCTCGAGCTTGTCCAAATCTGTTGATACACACAGACTCTCTATGGCCGCTCTAAACTTCTGGTCCGATAGCAGCAACTTATTTGGCGATAAGCAGTTTTCGAAATAAATAACATCGGTATGATCTTGTATTTCGTTTGGAATGGTCGTGCTTAGCTTGTCAAACACATACTTGTTAGCGAGCACTAACACTGTTCTCGCATTTGGGCTGTCGTGAAAGTATTTATCTAAAATATGTTGGCGGGAAAAATAACCAACAATACCTTTCGCGCCTCGCCAAGATACACTGGTACTGTCTTTTAACTGAAAACTGAATTTTGTGTCTGCAGATTCGTTACGAATTACCAAGTCATCGACGAAAGCCGCTACCTGCTGGAAAATATTTACCTTGGAATTCAGCGAAATAGTGAAGTTCTTAGCAAGCTGGTAAACCGCAAAATGGCATTCGTGCTGATTTCCTTTTGCGTTATTGTGCCCGCCAATCAATTGATTTCGAAGACTTTTTAGCGCATTGCGACCTAAAAGCTCATGCGACTTTATAAATTTCTCTAATTTTTGCTCTAACGCCATGGTTATCCTTCTCCTTCGACGCGGCCTGCATTCTACCTAATTAATAGAACCAATAGGGTCGCTGTCATTGAATTTAAGTTCTCTGGTGTATAAAACTCAATAACTCCAACCACTATGACGTCGCCGATAGCATCATTCGGTATCGGCAGGGGTATTTAACAGGTAGTCAATTAATGCATTCAAATCCTGGTCGGTCAGTTGCCAACGCGGCATCAGGTCATCAAGCGTATCACCGTCGGGTTCCAAGCCCTGTGTAATGGCCTGCGCCAATGCCTTGGCATCGTAATGCGAATGGTCATGTCCGGCGGCTTCATGATTACCCGTTAACGCTTCTGGCGTAATCGCCGGTGCCGACTCCCAAAACCAGGGCCACATACGAATACCGCCTTGCCGCGTCTCGCCGTGACAGGTAACACATCCACCACCATGCATTTGCATATGATGATGCCCCCCGGTGATCGGTATGGGGAGTCCGTCACTCCCCAGTCCGGTAAAGTAAATACGCTCTCCCGGACTGGAAAAGGTTTTCCCTGCGTAAGAAGACCCATGATTCATGTGCTGGGTATCGGAGCAGGCCGTTAACAAAAGTAACCCTGACAGGATGATGCCAAAACGCGCTTTCATTTCTTGCTCCTTTAATTTGTTAACCGTTGAGCTGATAAACTGCCCTTAAACTGTCGATAACTTGCACGCTATCCCATTCCTATTGCGGCGACTGCCGCTGTAACCACTGGCTATAAATCTCATCCCGCCACTGGCTTTGCAGGTAGGCAATCACCGCGAGCTTTTGTTCATCATCTAGCGTTTTACCAAAGGCCGGCATTTTGCCGCCCATAGGGATGCCGCCTTCTTCGAGGGTGTTCAGTAATACTTGCAGCGAGTGATGCCAGGTATGGGCGGTGCCATTGAGCGGGGGCGGTGGGTAACTGCCATCCGCCAGCGGTTTGCGCCAGTCAGGTGTACCGCTACCGCGTGGGTGGTGACAGCTGATGCAGTTGGCGTCGTACAGGGCGTTGCCTTGTTTGACTTGTTCTGCGGTATACCAGCGGCCTGTCGTGGGGTTCTGACTGTTCAGGTCTGGTACATCCTGACGGCTACAGGCCGCCAGTGCGGTGATGGCGACGGTTGCTACGAGTATTTTATAAGGCGTCATTGACTGCCTCCGGTAACTTCCAACTCTCCGCGGTACATCTGCATTTGGCAGGTAAAACTGTAACGCCCGGGCTTTTCCGGGTGTAGTTCGATCTCTTTGGGTTTGTTCAGGGGTAGTTCTTCGCTGATATTAAAATCGGCAAACACCACCATCGCCGCGCACGGGCTTTGATCCTTACGCAGGAACCGGAGCTTTAACGGTTTGCCTGCCGGGACGCGGACATGGGCGGGGTTGTACACCCCGTTTTCGACCACGATGTCGATCGCGTTTTGATCCGATACCTGCACCGATTGGGGTTTATACAGCCAGAACCACCAGACAATCAGCGCGATGAGTACCAGTCCAACCACATTAAACAGCCACATAATCAATGCTCCTGGGTTTTGAACAAGCGCAGACGGTTGGCGTTACTCACCACCGTCACCGACGAGAAGGCCATGGCCGCCCCGGCGATCACCGGGCTGAGCAACACGCCCAAGAGCGGATACAGCCCCCCCGCCGCGATAGGAATGCCCGCCACGTTGTAGATAAAGGCCCCGAACAGGTTCTGACGGATATTACGCATGGTGGCTTTACTCACGGCAATGGCATCTGCCAACCCATGCAGTGAACCCCGCATTAAGGTGACGTCGGCGCTTTCGATGGCCACGTCGGTGCCGGTGCCGATGGCAAAGCCGACATTGGCCAATGCCAGTGCCGGGGCGTCGTTAATGCCGTCGCCGGTCATGCCGACAATTTCGCCCTGGGCCTGCAGTTCGGCGACTTTGTCGGATTTGTGCTCGGGTAGGACTTCGGCAAAAAACTCGCTGATGCCAACTTTTTTCGCTACCGCCTGAGCCGTCGCCCGGTTGTCACCCGTGAGCATCACCACGCGAATGCCGTTACGCTGCAAGCGCTGAATCGCGCTGATAGAGTCTTCTTTTATGGGGTCGGCCACGGCGATCAAACCGGCCAATCGGCCGTCCACCGCCAGATACATGGGAGTCATGGCCTCTTCCGCCAAGGCTTGGGCTTTGCTGACCGCATCGGCCAGTGCCACGCCCTGCTCCTGCATTAACTTCTCGTTGCCGAACAACAAGGCTTTGCCATCAACCAAACCTTGCACGCCCCGCCCTGCCAAAGCGCTAAAACCACTCACGGCAGCGGTGGTCAGACCGCGCTCCTGAGCGGATTCCACAATCGCCTGCGCTAAGGGATGTTCCGACCCGGCTTCGAGACTGGCGGCCAATTGCAGCAGGGTGTCTTCGGGAAACTCCGCTAATACGTCGATTCGAGTCACCTTGGGCGCGCCCAGGGTAATGGTGCCGGTTTTGTCCAACACCATGGCGGTAATGCGCGAGGCGGTTTGCAGCGCTTCGCCATTGCGAATCAGCACGCCACTTTCGGCGGCCTTGCCCACGCCCACCATCACCGACATGGGGGTGGCGAGACCCAAGGCACAAGGGCAAGCAATAATGAGTACCGTGGTGGCCGACACCAAAGCCAGGGCCATGGCGCGGTCTGCCCCCAAACTGGCGGTGCCGAAATTCAGCCACACCAGCGCGCTGACCACGGCAATGATCATCACCGCGGGCACGAAGACACTGGCAATCACATCGGCAATGCGTCCGATGGGCGGCTTGGAATTCTGCGCCTGCTTCACCATCTGGATAATCCGGGCCAGGGCGGTGTCTTTACCGACCCGCGTGGCGCGGAATACCAGCGTACCTGATTTGTTAAGGGTACCGGCGGCGACTTCGGCACCCTCGCTTTTCTCGACCGGCATCGGCTCGCCGGTGAGCATGGATTCGTCCAAGGTGCTGTGGCCTTCCACCACGATGCCATCGACGGCGACTTTCTCACCGGGCCGCACCCGTACCAGATCGTCCATCATGACCCGTTCGATCGGCACATCCACCTCCTCGCCTTTTCGGATTACGCGGGCGGTTTTTGCCTGCAGACCGATCAGGCGTTTGATGGCTTGTGAGGTGCGTCCACGGGCTTTCAGTTCCAGAGCAAGTCCGAGATTGATCAAGCCGATAATCATGGCGGTGGCTTCAAAGTACACGTGCCGGGCCGACTCGGGCACCCATTCCGGCGCTAACACCACCAGCATGGAATAGAGCCAGGCGGTGCCGGTGCCCAACGCGATCAGGGTATCCATATTGGCGCTGTGATTACGCAGCGAGGTCCAGGCCCCCACATAGAAGTGCCGCCCCGCGTAATACATCACGCCCGCCGTCAGTGCGCCTACCACCAGCCAGCCGACGCGGGTACCGGCATTGACTTCCATCGCGCCGCCCAGCAGTCCGTAAAGCATCAGCGGTACCCCGATGCCCAGGGCAATGGCCATTTCCCGTAGCAGGCGTTTGTAGTAGGCGAACTCGGCGGCTTCTTTTTCCGCCATTTGTGCTTCCACCTGCTCGGCTTCGATTACTTTGGCTTTGTAGCCTGCGCCGATGACTGCCTGAATCAGCGTATTCTCCGCGACGCTGCTTTCGACTGTGGCCGATCGCTCGGCCAGATTCACCGAGGCCGATGCCACACCGGGTACGGCTTGCAGGGCCTTTTCGATTTTGGCGACACAACTGGCACAACCCATCCCTTCGATGGCCAGTTCGGTGTGATGGCTTGCCTGCGTCGCAGTGGGCGCATGAACATGATGGGCGTGCTTCGGTTCCATAACTCAAACTCCTGCGGCTAACGGTCGACGAGGTCTTTATTCCCGACGACGTCTTCATTAATAGTATTGCATGGGTTATTCCTGAATCGTGACCGGGCTGTGCATCCCCGCCTGATAATGGCCGGGCATATTGCAGGCAACCTCGATCTGCCAGGCATTTTCGAAGGTCCACAGCAGTTCGCGGGTTTCGCCCGGTTTAACGGTGACGGTATTGCCACCGGGAGCATGGTGCATGTTCGGGTTCGCCATCATCATGGTGCTGTGATCCTGATGTTCTTCTTTAGTGCCAATCGAAAACTCGTGGGGAATCTTGCCGTTGTTTGTCACCATGAAACGAATGGTTTCGCCGTCTTTGATGTTGAGCGACTCGTGCTGGAAGTGCATAGTGTCGTCGGCGATCACCTTGATTTCGCGGGTAGCGTCTGCGGCATTACCAGGGTGACCGGCGAGGCTTTCCACACTGTGCTGGTGGCCTGCCATGTTGTTATGCATATCAGGCATAGTGTCGTGCATACCCGCCATGTTGCTTTGCATCATGCTACCGCCCTTTGAACCGGAAGCGCCTTCCTGACCATGTTGATGTTCGTGATTGCCACTGGCCCAGACTGTCGTAGTAAAAGCCATCGCCAATAAGCTGATAATTTGTTGTTTGTTCATATCCATTTATTCCTTTGATAATCAGTTGTATTGCTGTGTTTTGTTCAATTTTTGGGGGCATTCTCTTCCCCCTCTCCCTAACCCTCTCCCCGAGGGGAGAGGGAACTAAATATCTCCCCTCTCCCCGAGAGGAGAGGGAACAAATAA
>JACKOD010000007.1 GCA_024234505.1 Hahellaceae bacterium
TTCGTTCAAGACGACGCCGCTTCGCGGCGCGTCTTAACTCAGGCGTTAAATGTATAAAGGTTCAAACCAAGGAGAATAAAATGGGACTGTTCAGTGCTTTTGGTTCTTTCGAATCTAAAACTATAAATATAGCAATGGAGGCGCTTCAAAAAAATGTTCATGTTGTTCCTGAAAGCTCAACTGAGTATTTCCCTCCACCTGAAATAATAAAAGCCACATTAAAATCTAACTTTTTCCCTGAGCAGTCCAAACGATCCTTACAACGAGATTATGGTGTGGCAAAACCAGAGTACGCTGCATATCATTTACTCGATCTTGTAGGCCGCTTATTCCTACAAGAAATGAAACCTGACATGGGGGCTTGGTTTATGGCTGCTAAAGATTCTCTGCGGGTTTATATGAAATAAGGAGGTTTTTATGTGGTATGTAATTGGCGGTATCGGGTTATTATTTATAATCCTAATGTTGAAAAATGGTGCAAGAAATAATGACCCGCTTAACCGTAAGTGTGCTGCGGATATTTGTGAGTACCTTACTTCTAAAGAGAACTTCGAGCCAATAGAAATTGCCGAAATTTTCAAAGAAAATGCAAGGTATCAGGCTCAAGCAAATCATATAACGTCTATGGTTCCACTGTTGCTCATGAAAGCAGGCTACCCGCGAGATGCGGCAATGGCCGTAGTTCCATTATTGAAATCAGCTGTCTTGCTAATACCAAAATAAAACATTTAACCAACGGCTCCACCGGACAAATTTTAGTGTCACCTTTTTTGTCCCAAAAAAGCCGCCACAAAAATTTGCTCGGTGAGCCGGGCGTTATGAGTTCATAGATGATGAATAAGTATCTAATTATGTTTTTCGCAATGACACTACTTTCTGGTTGTGAAAAAACTGAATTTGAGGTTGAACAAGAAAAATATATTGATGCGCTTGAATGGGTTCTGGGTGCTGATCCAGATAAAGACTTTGAGCGTGCAATAGAAAATGAAGATTTTAGGTTTATTGGTACTTATGGTATTAATAATCCAATACCGGGATTAATGAGATCTTGTGTCAATGTCAAAACTGATGTGAGGTATTTAAAGGGTACTTCAGAAATACTTCTTGGTTATGAACACGAAAAATTGAATACGATAGCTGGTTTATACGCAAGTCATTACAATTTGCGCATGCGAATTTACTTAGCAGACACACAGGGATTTAAATGTGAATCGTAGTATCAACTATGAAGTGCAACAAACACATAACACATATGAGCCTTCTCCGAGTCAAGGGACAAGGGGATCCTCTTAGTCGCGAAGCGACTAATGGTTTTTACCACTAAATCAGCACCTTGCTTCATCTGTCATCGTCGGCTGTTAAGGGGAGCTTACAGCAAACACATATAGGGGCTCTCTTACGGTGGGGTAACCCGCCTGCCTGACCGGTAAATTCCATTTGATGGGTCAGGGGCACCAGACATTCATCGGTTAACCTCGCTCCGGCACTATTCAAGGGGCAGGCTGCATCGCGCCAGTTATACGCAGGCTCGGGCAAGGTGTAAGCGCCTTTTTAATGGTTTTCATGCACGCCAATGAGGTGGCTAATCAAGTGTGCGGGGCTCAGGTATCGGGTGTATAAAGCCCGCAGACGAACTGCATGTTCAGTCAGCCGACACGGGACGTTTCGGAAAACACCGTTCACACTCCACCGCCAGCCCAGTTAGACGTTAGGCTCACCTCATTGCGTGACTAACCCGTTAAGAATCGTTTTTCATCGAATACCGTCCTGTGCTTAAGCATAAAGAACACCGCACGCCCCAGCCGGTGGGCCAGCGCGGAAAGGGCTTTGCCTTTGGTCATCCGCTTCTGCAAGCGTTGCAGGTATTTTTGTGCGGTCGGATTCCCGCGCAGATACAGCACCGCGGCCTCCGAAAACGCCCATTTTAGATGGGCATTGCCAATCTTGTTGCCTTGGGTGCCATAGCATTTACCCGCTGATTCGGCCTTGCATTTGATTAACCGACAATAAGACGCAAATTGCTGCGCGGTTTCAAAACGGTCGATATCGCCGATTTCGTAAAGCAGCGTCAGGGCGAGAATCTTGCCAATCCCAGGTACGGTTCTGAGAAGCTGCAAATACACCGGCTGATGCTGCTTCGCCTGTTGTTCAATAAACCACTCCACCTTAGCCAGCTCTTTGGCGTAGCAGTCGAGCAGCGCCATATCCAGATCAACATTACGTTGTACAACGGGATTGTCAAAGGTGTTTTTGATCTGCTCCCTGGCACAGATATTCTTCAGGTTGACCTTGTTCGGCGGCAGATTATATTGACTGGTGGTGTTGACCACATGGGCTTTCAGATCGGCCCCATGGCGCACAATACCGGTACGACGACGCAGCAAATCGCGGGTGGCACGCATCTCTTTGGGGTAGGTGTAGGCCAGCGGGAAATTACCCCCGCGAATCAGGCAAGCGATCTTATAGGAATCGATGCGGTCATTCTTGGTTTTACCACCATGAATGGCACGCATATACAGCGCATGACCGAGGATAAAGTCGATCTGGTATTGCTCGCAGAAATCACTGACCCAATACCAGCAATGCATACACTCAACCCCGACCACGATCTTGCCGAGGTAGGGAGAGAGCACTTGTAACAACGCTTCAGGGTGGGCTTTGATTTCCTTATGCAGTACGGTTTTGCCGAGGGCATCGAGAATGCAGACATATAAAAGTCGTGCATGAAGATCAATCCCGCAGTAAAAAGGATGAGAATTGGTATAGAATTTCATAGAGCTTTCTCCTTTGGGGTGTGGTGCCTACCCAGCTTACTGCGTTTGCACTCGGCTGGGGGGAGAAGGCTCAATAAGTATCAAGAGCATGTTACGGACTGTCATTCCGTGTGCTTTTTTGGGCATGGCTGCGCCATTTTATGCCCAAAAAATCCCACTTCATGCCAGCCGAAAATGCTGGCGTTAGTGCGACAAGCGAAGCTTGTCATCTACTTGCAGGGTGAAAGTCCCAGTCGGGCAAGGTCTAGCCAGCCACCCGTATCGAGTCTTGCGCGATGTGCGGAGTCTTAAATCAGGATTGTTTGTGTGGCAGGAAGCACGGGCGAACAAACATCGTGAAGCGTATACAGAGAATTATGCAGGCCATAGGGGATGCCGTGTCCCTGAAGTGTTGGTATTGCTCCGAAAATAGCGAATCCCAGTTGACCAGGCTTATAACGCAGTCGAAGTCCAAGCAAAGCAACCGAATGTGGCAAGGTTGTGGCGAGCTGGCGGAGTTCTCAAACCGTGGCATGTATAAAGAGAGATGGCAGGAACTTGTGAGATCCGGATGTGCTCCCAAAGGAAGTGGGTAGGGCTGCTGAGTAAAATACGAGGCGAACGAAGGCACCCCGGAAGTCGGATCAGTCCATAGTAGTCTGAGATGGGGAAAGCCCATTACATGGCGAAGGGACTGACAGTAATATCACGGCGTTTAACAGAAACATAGTCTGGACAAAGTCGGGCCGGAATCCCTATGACAACCGCCTTAAACGCCATAGCATTTAAAGCACGCACCCACTCAAGGCACCGCTTTCAGAATTTGTACGGACAGCTGAATGCGGATGCGTTGTATCGAGCTTGGGCAAACCTCAACAAACAATCGGCGGCAGGAATCGATGGCGTGACAGCGTCTGATTTCGGGCAGGCTAAATCGACGAAGTGGTCGAAAAAGTTATACGTGGTCTGGGATGAAGGAGATGCTAAGATATTTTGGTATCCAACCCATGCGAGTGAGTAAACGGCTCATCGCAGTGGATTGGTATTGAGGGCCTGTGCTTTACACGGGTGATGATATTATTGAAGAGCCGGATGCGGTAATTCCGCACGTCCGGATCTGTATGGGGGCGTCTCGGTAACGGGGCGTTCTACCATAACGTGCGACAAGCGAAGCGGTGTTTTTCAAGGTAGTTGTCACCCTTTGCTCATTTTATGCGGCGTTTTTCAACACTATTTCTTCTTTCAGATAAACAACTATATGGTAAAGTGTGATTAGTTAATTGTGAGTTATTGAGGTTTAGGTATGAAAATTCAGGATCTTACAGTATCTGAACGAATTATGTTGGCAGAAGCATTATGGAATAGTGTTGCAGGTCAAGATAGTCAAATTGAGTTAACTGAAAACCAAAAACGTGAATTGGATTTACGTATGGCTAATTTTGAAGTTGATCGAGATACCGGCTCTTCCTGGGCAGAGGTTAAAAAAAGGTTAACGTCTAAAAAATGACCTATGAGTTAAAGGTTCGCAAGGAAGCTGAGCAAGACATTTCTCTTATTTTTGAATATTACGAAGAAATAATAGATGGTTTAGGTCATGACTTTCTTCTTTGCGTAGAAGAGGCTTTCTCAAAAATCGAGAGAAACCCATTAAATTACAGAAAAACTTACAAAGAGCTTCGGCGCGTTATTATTAGTCGTTTTCCATACAGAGTTTTCTATTTTATAAAAGAATCAACAATTATTGTAACTGCCGTTTTTCACGCTCAAAAAGATCCAGAATCATGGCAAAATCGCACCTAACACATATGAGCCTTTTCCGAGTCAAGGGACAAGGGGTGTAGTGGTCTAATAAAAACCGGACACCAGACATTCATCGGTTAACCTCGCACCGGCACTGTTCAAGGGACAGGCTGCAACGCACCAGTTATACGCAGGCTCGGGGAAGCTCACGAGGCAAGTTACTGCAATGCCGAAACTGCACGTTGAAAGAGCGTTGTATGCAAAACCCCGCGGCAGCGGATCATCGGAAAGGGGCAGGAAGGCAAGTGTCATTCGGATTAAATGCAAAGCGAATGCCCACCTATACCGACTGGATGAAACACCGAATCGACAGTGATTATGGACGGCAAATCTACAGTCACCGCATGTAGGTGGTGGAGCCGGTCTTCGGTAACATTAGCACCAACAAGCGGCTTAACCGCTTCAGTTTAAGAGGCAAAGCCAAGGTACAGGGCCAATGGCAGTTGTACTGTCTGCTGCACAATATTGAGAAGTTGAAGAATTATAGTGAATTAACGAGTTTAATAACCGGCGGAATGGTCAGTCACAGCCGCTTTATAATGCCAAAATCGACTCATTGGGCGTCGAAGAAAATAAAGTTGCGATAAACGCGATAAAGCGGAAAATTACATAAAACTAAATTGATAAAGCCGAAGGACGAGCCTTGGTAAACGGGCTTTTCTACAGGCTCGTTATACCGAAGAGAGTCTAGTTAAATGCCTGAAGCTGATCTATCGAGAGTTTTGACCTTTACATTGCCGAAAGATCTCGGCCGATGGCTAAAGCTGAATCACTCCACCGAAAGTGAACTGTGGGTGAAAATATTCAAGAAAGGATCTGGGATTCCGAGCGTAACTTGGGATGATGTCGTGATTGAGTCGCTGTGTTGGGGCTGGATTGATGGCATCAAGAAGTCGCTTGACGACACATCCTATATCCAGCGGATCACTCCCAGGAAAGCTCGAAGCAATTGGTCGAAGAGGAACAGAGCGCATGCAGAGCGTTTGATCACCGAGGGCCGGATGAAAGAGGCTGGGCTTGTTCATGTTCGTTCTGCCAAATCAGATGGGCGCTGGGAAAACGCCTATGTGACGAGTGAAATGAACGTGCCAGAGGATTTCTTGGCGGCACTCGAGAACATGCCGAAGGCGAAACGTTTTTTTGAAACACTCAATAAATCGAGTCGTTACGTCATAGCCTACGGCTTGGCGAGTGCGAAGAAAGCCGAAACCCGACAAAAGCGATTTGAAAAATTTATGGACATGCTTGTTAATGAAGAAAAGTCGGCATACCAGTAAATTCAGCCCAATACAGTACGTGATCCGTATGCCCCGTGGTGTGGGGGGGGCGGAAGGCATCGTGAGGTGTCTCCCTATCCTGATTAAAATGTCCGAGAAATGAAGTCCTTGGCTGTTAGTGCAATATCAGGAAAAGCCTTTATTATTTTTTTATCTGCAGTTATTAATTTGCACTTTTCGTTATTTGCTAAGCATATGAATTCTGAATCATAAGCTGAGCATCCCGAGCTTTTGGCCATTTCTAAAACATCAAACGAGCTCACAGTATATTCGTTGTCAGCCATTAACAGTTCGGCTTGTTGCTGTATTTCAAGAGCATCACTCATAGAAATGAGCTCTTTACGCATGTAAAGCGCCAAAATATTGCGTAATTCGCTTCGCCATAACAGCGGTGCAATCCAATGTGAGTCTTTTAATAATAATGCTTCCACGTATTCGCTAAAGTCTGAAGGCAAGTACAGATAGGCAATGGTATTAGTGTCAGCAACTATCATTCTCTACCTTCAGCTTTAGCTGTGGCCAAATCAGCTTCCGTTACTTTTATCTCTTTCAGTCTTTCGCGAATGGAACGTGCAGACGTTAATAGTTGGTCTTTGTTTACGCGCTGGGGCACAAGTACTTTTTCCAAACACACAATAAGTTCACTGTTTATGCTTCTATGGTGAGCTTCTGCTGATTGTTTTAATTGGCTGTAAAGGAAATCCGGTATATTTTTTACAGTAATTGCAGGCATAATAAAACCTCGCTGTTTCATAATGGTTTCATTGTGGTTGCTTTCAGAAAAATAATCAAGATTTTAACATATACATGATTGCGGCCTGTCAAGAACACATTAGTCGGCAGACCCCAAAAAATAAGGATTGAGAGTTTTATTTTTTCCTCTGGATCTGTGCCTGCCTTGAACATCCAAGGCGGCGACTTGGAAATTAATCGGTAGATTCTGCTACGATCAGCATTCCCGACAAGGAGTGTTGAATATGGCCAGATATCTTCCTTGTACACGCTGCAAAGCAAACTTATCGAGCTGCATCGAAGATCAGTTGTAGCCCGGTACCTTTAGCATGCGATTCATTATCTGATCGATAACCTACGCTGGAGAGACATCATGAAAGGTAAGTGTTTGTGTGGCGATATTGAATATGAGATTAGTGGATTTAACGGGAATATCTATCAGTGTCATTGTTCGTTGTGCAGGAGGCAAGGCGGGTCATCATCAAACAGTGGTACGGTAGTTCCTACAACAAACCTTGTTTGGCTAAAGGGTCAGGATAAAGTAAAGACATGGAAGAAAGATACCGGATTTACCTCTTCATTTTGTCAAAATTGTGGTTCGTTGGTTCCTAATGTATTGAGAGGATTAGATTACTATTGGGTGCCTGTCGGAGCCTTAGAAGACGGGGCGTATCGTGTAGTCGCTAACCTTTACCTTGGGGCGAAAGCGACATGGGCTGCGGTTTCTCCGGAGGGTGCAAGATTTGACACCATGCCGGATGTCGAAGCGTTTATAGATCTGTTGCATCATAAGGTGCACGAGTAGCCTCTGCGAATCGATTAAGCTTCTACAGGGCCCCTTTCGACGATACCTGCTGTTGCTCGAATAGCTGTATTTTGGCAATGGCTTCGGTGCGGCTATTGACCCCTAATTTGCCATAGATATTTTGGAGATGGGTTCGAATTGTCGTTGGAGAGAGGGCCAGTAATTCGGCGGCTTTTTTATTGCTACACCCCTGTCGAATCAGCATAAGCACGTCCTGTTCCCGCGATGTCAGCGGTTCAATAAAAACGGACGGTGTTTCCGGCATGAATGATTCTACCTCGTCGCAAGCGTGAGATTGCAGCTTAAATTGTTCCCGAACTTCAAATGCATCCAATAATTTTTGACAATATTCTGCGTGCGTTTCCGAGCCAGATATTGACTGTAATAACGATTTTACTACAGGGCCTTTGCACACAAACAGATTGATATAGCCACACGGGGATGCCAATTGTAATGCTTCGACCATCGCCCGCTGTGCCTCCGATATGCGACCTTGTATTGTTGCGATAATAGCCTCAATCAAATAACTTTCGATCTCACTGCTGATAAGCCCCTGTGCTTGCGCCTGTTCGCGCATTTGCGATGCAAGAGAGCTAATCTCGCGACCTTCGAAGCCTTTCGCTAAAATACTAAAGCCACGCTCGAATACGTTTTGTATCTCGCATTTATGAGCCACTGTTTGATCTGAGGCATTAGCCCATGCCAGCAATGATTGATACCGTCCTTCTTGCAGTGCTTGTAATGCGCGTAGTAATGCCAGGTCGGGAAAGATGGTTTGGTTGAGTTGATCAAAATGCGTCCCTAAATAAACCTCCAATTGATCCAGTACCTGTGCCACCTGCGCCAGACGTCCACTTTGCATCAATAGGTCATAATGCAAATAATAACGCGCCCAGACAACATCCCGGCTGTCTGTATATTTCTGAATACTGTCCTCTAGATTCTGATAGCTGTTCCAGGCTTTAGACAGCTGATTCGTTTCCAGGTAAATACTTACAAATGAACCATGCAGCAGACATACATTGGGCAGGGACAGCATGCCTTGTTGCTCCAGCCAATCATAATTGGTGTCTAGCAATTCCTGCGCGAGTGAAATTCGTCCGTGGATTTTCAGCGCTTCAGTCACCCAGTTGCTGGTAGCGATCACGCAGGAACCGTCTTTATAGGCTTTCGCGAGATTGATCGCTTTAAAAGACATGGCGATACATTCCTCAATCCGTCCCAGGATGAAGCTGTCCATCGCCAATCCGTAGTAGGCCCAACACTTCAGCGGTTGGGCAGAATCAATGGAGAGTTCGTAAACCGCTCGACATAACGCACTAGCCGATTCAAGCTGGCCCTGAAAGCGCAGTAGATTGCTTTCCAACAGTCGCGCCATCTGCACAGAAATCAGCAAATCATCGGTATCCACGTAGCCTGCGGTTTCGGCATCGACTGAACCCGCTATTTCAGCATGGCCTGCCGCTTCAAGCGGGTTTCCGCGCGGCGTCATTTGGTCGCTGATGCGGTACACCCTATGTACACATTGTGCAGCCTGATGATATTCACCGTGAACATATCGCAGGCCCGCCTGAATTGCGGCCAGCCGAGGTAGTGCATCCTGCAAATGCGGCGGAAAGGCGGTTACGAGTGTTGAAAATCGCTCCACCTGCTTAAACGCAGTCTGACTGTCGCACAACCGACAAAATATCTGGTAGGCCATGCGCCAATCCTGTAAGACGAAGGCTTGTGCAATCGCGTCTTCATACAGGGTTTGAGCCATAAACCACTGCATTGCTTTTTTGCGGCAGCTTGCCTCATCAAAGTCAGATACTGCACGCATATGTTGAAGCAACCATTCTTGCAACAACGAATGCATACGATACCAACACCCCTCATCGTCGAGTCTTACAATAAATAAATTGGCATCGCGTAAACGGTTTAGAAAGTGATTTCCATCCCCCTGTGTGGTCATGACTTCGCACATCGCGGCGCAAAAACGTGGCACCGTTGCCAGGCTCAGTAAGTCATTCTGAAAGGCGTCGTCAAACTGGCTAAAAACTTCTTCCAGCAGGAATTCGGATAGGTATTCATTCTGACGAAGCGACGTTTGCGTTTGACTGCCGCCGGCTTTCATCGACAGTCCGGTTAGCAGTACGGCGGAAATCCAACCCTCAGTCTGCGACATGATCGTATCCAGTAGGGTGCCATCTGGCGAGAGTGCTAACTTCAATTGCAAGAGCCGCGTTACATCCGCCCTCGTCATGGCCAGTTCGTGTTGAGTGAGCATGTTCAGCTGCAATCTGGAATGGCGGTGGGCCAGAGAGAGCTTTGGCAGACGGCGTGCAGTGATAACCACATGTAGCCAGGCAGGCATGTAGTCTAAAAAGCGGTTGAATGACCGCAACAGCTCAGGGTGACTGATTACATGAAAGTCGTCCAAAACGACCACGATTTGGCTGGGTCGATCCCACTTGCGGGCAAAGCGCAGTAAATCCTGAATTAACAGGTCGACCACATCATGCGATTCCAGGCGTACGCCCTGTTCAAGATGGTTGATAGCCGTACGCCCTAACTGGGGATCGAACTTCTGGAATCCGGTGCATAGATAGAGCCAGAAAGAGGCAGGATCGTCATTTTCTTTATCAATGGAAAACCACAGAAAATCCTTGCGTGTCTTCTGAAGCCAATGGCTGACCAGTGTTGTTTTACCCGAACCGGCAGGTGCGCTGAGCACGGTGAGTTTGCTCTGGCTATAGATTTCCAACCGCTCGGACAGTGCCGGGCGGTCAACGACTTCGCCCATGATTGGCATATTTAACTTGGTTGGCAGTATCAGAAAACCCATTCAACGACATCCCGGCATTATTGTTGACGTCTTCGAAGTGTAACACTCAGGGCCTGGGCTTTCCTGTATCGCAAATGACAAAAGACCTCTGCAACGCAGAAGTCTTCTGAAAGGTATGAATAGGAAGGTATCAGATTAGTGCCCGTAGACCAGCAACTGGGTGTTGCTTATCGTGAGGTCATCAAATTTTACCGAGCCTATTGATGTGCCACCAAGTTCCATGGCGCCAATATTGATATCCATCGCGACCGGAGCCAGGTTAATTTGCAGTGCAGACGTTTCTCCGCCGGCCCGTGTGGCCGTGCTGTTTCCTGCTTTGATAGCCGCTTCTGAATGTACAAAATAATCGGCATCTGCCAGTGTGGTTACACCTTCCTGGTAGCCTGCGCCGTGTACACTCATATTACGAATGCCTGTGGCCAGGAAATCGATATCCATATTCAGATCATCGACAGACACTTCGGACATAAAATTGAGCGTATCCGTTGCCGTATCAACCGTCATCGTGACCCGGTTAATATAGCCATCTATATTGAGGTTGGATACCAGTGTGGTTGTTTCTCCTCCGGTGCCTCGCAATTCAATGGCGTCCTGGGTGATACCGATGTCGATGGGGGTACCTGAGATTGAATGAACATCAACGACCGCATCGCCATCTGCCTGAATGTCGATGGTAATTTCCACATCATCCACAAGAGAGCCTGACTGACCCCCGATATGGGTGTTGATCATCGCAAGCTGGCCTTCATCGGTGTATACCACTTCACCAATGTCAATTTGAGTTTCCAGTTCGATGGTTAAACCCGCCTGGCCTGTCAGACCACTCATTTCAATGTCATCCAGTGACTTGAGTTCGGCATGTCCTGCTGTTGAAATTACCGCGATTGTACTTGCCAGTAATATCATGTTTAGATTTTTCATCGGCTTCTCCTTCGTCCTATCTGATATTCCATGCTCTGTCGACATGGTTTGTTGTTTTTGAAAACCCTCAAGCTCAAGCACAATATTAAATAGGTGCCTCTATGAATAACTCCGACATATGTACTAGACCCCCTCCGGCAAATGTGATCAAGGTCTCAATAATGTGCTGGCGTGTGATGTCCGGGCCGGAACCGGACATTGTTCTTACCGGCAGCACAATGAGGTTATCTCTCACTGGCTCGATTCAGCGAGAGCGTACGGGGTAACGACCGGGCGTTCCTGGCCCGGTCGGGATTTACTGCAAACGAAGCAGATGCTGGCCACCCTTTCTCCCGGTGCACGTATTGGTATCAGGGGGAGTAATGTCGAGCGAATACTTGTCGATTTAATTGAGATAAGCTGCACTAAAAGGCATTGACCGACAGGGCTGGCGGCAACCGTTTACTCTGGTTGCAAGCCTGAGAAAATTCGAATTGAGTGGTCCGGGTGCCACGATTAGACTATGGTTGTTCGAACAGTAGGTGTATGCCCTCTATAGCTGGCAGAGGTGCATTGGCTCCAATAAAGTATGTAAACTCGGTTGATACGCAGAAATTAAATGGTGTTAGCGATTCAATCAGAAGTCTCAAGAGAGAATAGACATTGGAAAAAAGAGGCTATCAATATCAATATTCGGAAACAAGAGAAGCCATGTTCGATCAAACTGGTCGGCGGAGAAAAGCGGCCACGATGATCAGCGTCTTGTCAGAATATCTTGATAAACCGTTAAACGAACTGTCTGTTCTTAATGTCGGTGGTTCAGCTGGTATAATTGATGAATATTTGTCCAGATATTTTTCCCAAGTTGTCGGAATCGACATTGATGAGCGTGCAATATTTCATGCCAAAGAAAACTTTCGACAAGACGGTTTGCTATTTGAAATTGGCGATGCAATGAATCTTAAGTATGAAAATGGCTCGTTTGATGTCGTTATATGTTCTCAGGTATACGAACATGTATCTGATGCCGGTAAGATGATGTCGGAGATCTACAGAGTTTTAAAGCCTCAAGGTGTTGTGTATTTCGCTGCCGGAAACAGACTTATGTTCAATGAGCCTCATTACAATTTACCTTTGTTATCAGTAGTACCAAGGCCACTAGCGCATATCTATGTTAGACTGGCTGGAAAGGCAGACTCCTACTATGAGAAGCATCTTAGCTATTGGGGTCTGAAAAAACTGGTGCGTGATTTTGAAGTTATTGAATATACGTCGAAAATTGTTTCTGATCCTGAAAAATACAATGTAAGTTATATGTTGGAAGCAGGGTCAGGAAAGCAGAAAATAGCGATGTTTATTTCAAAGTACATGAGCTGGTTAGTTCCAGGTTATATATGGTTGTTAAAAAAGACTTAATTCATACACATGTTCTGTGGGTTTCCTGACGTTTTGTGTCGCTGAACATTGTCGCTCTTAAAGCGGTGAGGGCACGCAAAGCGTGCACTCATCAAGCTCTATTCGATTTCCTTTGTAGTGGCAATGTCTGATATTTGCGTTCTTAAATACGCCTCAGTTGATCTAACAAACGTGTCGGTGAGATGTTGGGTGTCACGAAATACAGGAATCGCTGTCGGTAACATTGCCCGGCACTGACTGCGAGGACATACCAAATCGACAAGATTTAATAACTGCACGTTGGAAAAATTACTTGCTGCGTCGGATAGGAATTGTGCAACCTGGATAAACTTGTCTGTAGAAAGCTCACCAATGCAGTCATCTGGCTCCAGTCGATGGTTCACTTGCATCTGATGCAGAATGCAACCAGGGCCATCGAATCCTAATACCGGAGTTCCGGAAACAAGCACTACGCGTTCAGAGACGGCGCTAAGTCTCTCAAGTACTCGTTTGCTGCCTTCCACCCATTGTGCCGGGGAAAAGTCATAAGTTGCCGCGCTCCCAACGATGATGACCTTGGGATTGAAACTATCGATTTGTTCCAGTACGGACTCGCGCCACTGTCGGCACACGTCATACACCTTACCTATACGCTTATAGTAATAGTCTTCGTCTACCATTGCGCATGCGGATTTGGTGAGCACGACCAAACGCCATTGCGGCGAGGCAAAAATTTGTGCCCACGCGCTAAACCATTGAGCCCCGATGCTGTCTGCAAGTAACACGGCAGTATTGGGAGCATCAGCGGAGCCAAACACGCATGGCTCGACTTTGGTACTCTCGTGCCATGTATCACAACCTTTTTGGTATATCACGGGTACATCGTTACGAATCAACGTTGCCAGGTCGGCTTTTGTTTCGGGGCTAAAGGAGGCTCGCTGAACACGAAAAGCCACGACCAGAAGAAGTAATACCGTTGCGCTAGCTCCCAAAAGAAATGTTCGCGCTGGAAGGGATGCTAATCCCTTTTTCCAAAAGGGTAGTTCTATCCAGCGGTAACTGAACTCTGCCAGTAGCAACGTCAACAATAGTATCAGCCAAAGCCTGCTGTGCACTGAGGCTACCTTAAAATCAATAATTCCCAGATAAATGATAATGGTCCAATGCCATAGGTATAAGGAATAGGATCTGTCACCCAGCCAACGCAATAGTGGATGAGCTAAGCCGATTGAACTGAAATTTTCCGCAGGCTTCATGCTTCCAGCCAGAATAACAAAAGCCGCACCAGCCGAAGGAAACAATGCCCGGTAGCCGGGATAAAGTGTCTGATGATCTAGTAAAAAAGCGGACCCAAGAATCAGTAACAAACCAGAAGCGAACAGGGTATTAATGCCATAACCAGATGCTGTGATATTACTGCCACGACAGTCAGTACAATAAAGATAGACCAACCCTCCTAATCCAAACTGCCAGATGCGAGCAGGCATCATGTAGAAGGCAGAAATCGGATTCCAATAAGACCAGGCGACTGAAGTCAAAAAGGACGAGACCACGAGCAGTAGCAAACTCAAGCGCAAGGATAAAACTTTTGTTGCAGCGATGAATCCCAGGAGTAGTAAGGGCCAGAGCAGGTAGAACTGTTCCTCGACTCCTAATGACCAGGTATGGAGAAAAACATCCTTATCCGCGAGTTCATTAAAATAGTCCTGCTCGCCCAGCACAAAATACAAATTACTTGTCCAGCTGGCAGCAAAAGGTAGAGACGCCAAAATTAAGCGATAATCAGCTTCTGGCAATCGCCAGACAATCATAATTGAAGTCAGTCCCAAAACTACCATTAGTGCAGGAAGCAGTCGACGCAGCCGGCGCAGATAGAAGGTTCCCAATGATAAACCGCCCGTTGCTTCATATTCCTGCAGCAGTAATCCGCTGATAAGAAAACCGGAAAGGACGAAAAATACATCTACCCCGACAAAGCCTCCGGCAACCCAGGGAATACCTGCGTGGCCGAGAATGACTAAAAGCACCGCTATGGCACGTAGACCCTGTATATCTGGTCGAAATCCTATCGATACAAATTTTGTCATGTCTTACTACTTGTGGCGGTTAATGTTCAATGGGAGGGTGGAAATACACTGACAATACACTTTTATCTGCCAGTCTGTCTGTGCTTTTAGCGGTAACTTTGCACTGTCTTTTTTCATTGTACAAGCGGAAAAGACAGTGAGCTTTTCCGTCATGAGAGTCGCCGGTGTCGATACTTCAGAATACCGTAGATCGATCCTGGTCGTGCCATATCAGGTGGCAAAGTCGAAACAGTTGTCAAAAATCTTGATATACATTAAAGGTCATTTTTTTGCTCAGGCTAGAATTCAACAGATCATTTCGATACCCGCATCAGGAGATGGTACGATGACAAAGAAAACGGTTTCAGTCTTTGACATTCCCTCGACAGCGCCAGAAGGTTTTGAGCATGAACCGGACGCGACCTCCGGCTATTGGCATCATCGACCAAAAAATACCCTGCCTCCCTTTGATTTTATTGCGCCTTACGCTCGCCACCGTGTATTACCTACGCCGGGAGTGGAGAATCGCAAAGCCTGGATTATTGGTGGGGGGATTGGTGGTCTGGCGGCCGCATTTTACTTGATCCGCGATGGGCATATGCCTGCTGAGAATATTACGATTCTGGAGGAGGCAGAAGTCGAAGGCGGTTCTATGGATGGCGCGGGTAACCCGGGCGAGGGGTATATCATCCGTGGCGGCCGGGAAATGAACTGGAACTACGATACGCTGTGGGATCTGTTTCAGGAAATTCCCGCCGTGGAATTACCGGAAGGATATTCGGTGCTGGATGAATACCGGATGATTAACGACAATGACCCGAACTATTCCAAAGCCCGCTTGATGTGCAATCGCGGCGACATTCAGGACTTTTCTCATTTCGGTCTGAGCAAGTCACAGCAATGGGAGATTGTTCGGCTGTTGCTCAAACGCAAAGAAGATCTGGACGACATCAGTATCGAAGCGTATTTCAGCAAAGGCTTCCTGGATAGTCATTTCTGGGCGCTGTTCCGAACCATGTTTGCTTTTAAAAATTGCCATAGTTTGCTGGAAACTAAACTGTATATGCACCGCTTTCTGGATTCTATGGATGGCTTTGGCGATATGTCAGTGCTGGTTTTTCCTAAGTATAATCAATATGATACGTTCATAAAACCACTGGTAGATTTCCTGCGTGCGAAAGGGGTGACTTTCCGGTTCGACACGCAGGTATATGATCTGGACATGGAGTTGTCGGCACAGGAAAAGCGGGTTACCCGGATCAAGGCACTTGTCAATGACGAGGCCCACGTAATCGACGTGTCACCGCAGGATCTGGTCTTCGCGCTGACCGGATCCATGACCGAAAATACAGCCTATGGCGATATGGAGACCGTACCTGAACTGACCTGCTCTCGCCGTGACCCCGGTGAAAAGAGTGGCTGGAGCTTGTGGAAACATCTCGCGCAAAAGTCACCGGTCTTTGGCAGGCCCGAGAAGTTCTACGGCGATATAGAACAATCCATGTGGGAATCGGCCACGCTGACATGTAAACCGTCCCCTTTCGTTGATCGAGTAAAAGCGCTGTCGGTCAACGATCCTTATTCAGGCAGAACAGTAACCGGCGGGATTATTACGTTTACGGATTCCAATTGGTTGCTTAGCTTTACCTGCAACCGCCAGCCGCATTTTCCGGATCAACCCGAGGATACGCTGGTGATTTGGGTGTATGGCCTGTTGATGGATCAAAAAGGCAACTGCGTCCAAAAAACCATGCCGGAATGTACAGGAAAAGAGATACTCACGGAGCTCTGTTACCACTTGGGGATGGATGATTCGCTGGATGAAATTATGGCGAACACCAAAGTTAGAACGGCGTTGATGCCTTATATCACCGCTCAGTTTATGACGCGAGCGGCGGGTGACCGGCCTCAGCCGGTGCCGGCGGGTTGCACGAATCTGGGGCTGATCGGCCAGTTTGTGGAAACGCGCAACGATATAATTTTTACCATGGAAGCATCCGTTCGCACCGCCCGAATCGGCGTGTACAAACTTCTGAATATCCCCAAACAAGTGCCGGATATCAGCCCGACACAATATGATATCCGCAATATTATTAAAGGTGCCAGAGCGCTCAATAGCGGCCAGCCATTTATGGGGGAGCGGCTTTTACATCGCTTACTGGATAAAACGTACTTCGCACATATTCTACCGCCGTTGCCTGAGTCCGAGATGACAAAACGGGAATTATTCGAAACAGAAATAAGTGAATGGTTTGGAAAAGGCTCGGCGGTATTTACCCGATTCAACGCATGGATACATGCGCTTAGAGAAAATATTGTCGACAGAGGCAAAAGCTGATTCACTGAAAATAAATTGAAGTCAAAGGTAGAGTTTTCTCGTAAAATTACGCAGAAAGTTCTACCTGAAAACATTGAAAAATTCGACCATCCAGCACGATGGTGGTAACAAAGACGCCGTAGCTACGGTATTTTTTAAGCAGTTACACTGCATACAAAGGTAGGACAAAGTATTTCCGGGGACTGCATTTTTACCTATGCACCTCGAACAGTCTTTTAAAAAACTCGTCATATACAGGGAGGGGAGGGTGGAAATATCCGAAAAGGGTGGGAATGAAAACCGCCAGAAAAGTGCGGGCTCCTGCGAGCAAGCGATCCTGCTAAATGTTGTCATTCTTACCCGTACGGACAATGACGAAATTTATAAAATGACGCTCAATGCGATCAACACGCTGATTGAATCTATGGGCAATGAGGCTTCAAACACCCGTGTCACTTTGGTCGAAAGTAACCGGGAATTGGCGCCGGATTCTCATGCCTATCCATCGAACGTTAAAGTCATCATCCCGCCAGAAGCTTTCAATTTTAATCGATTCCTGAATATTGGTGCCGCACAATGTAAAGCCGATTATTATGCTTTCTGCAATAATGACGTAGTTTTTTATAAAGATTGGTTCACTCATATAAAAAATGTCGCCCAGTCCCATCCAGAGTTTGGCTCATTTAGCCCTATTTGTCCGGTATCGAACCGGCAAGCCATGTTTAAAGAAGCGGGGCAACCGTTTGTCGAAGGCTATAACGTGACTTTCGAAATTTCGGGTTGGGCAATTGTCATCCGGTCCAGTGTGTACGAATCTTTTAAAGTGTTTGATGAAGCCTTTAGTTTCTACTTCGCCGATGATGATTACGCGATGTTTTTAATGAAAAACGGTATAAAGCACGCACTGGTGATTGATTCATGTGTTCACCACCTGGAAAGCGGTAAGGTTTCCGACGTCGCTGCCAAGCCTGGTGATACAACGGAAGTCCAAAATGAAAAATTTTTTAGCCGATATAATTGGATTTACCGCAGCCCGGCGATGTTGGCAGGTTATAAGCATTTCCACAAAAAATGGTGTTCGATGTACCGGTATGCCTTTACCCGTAAAGCGTTCGCGCTGCTGTGCGTAAGGCTGAATATCCGGTTTTTCTCGAAAATTCTGTTTCTAGGCATGCCGAGATAACGCAGTTAAAAAGCGGGCGGGTATGGTTCACACAGGGTTTTTGTTACGGCGTGTTTTTTTGTGTTTATTTTTGTGCAAAAAACGAACAATAGGACTATAGTTTCAGTTTACCACCACAGTAGAGGAGTCATAACATGCCAAAATATGTCATTGAACGCGACCTCCCTGGTGCCGGTAAGCTTTCGGCCAATGATTTACGGGGAATATCGCAAAAATCCTGTGTTGTGCTTGAAGATATGGGGCCAAAAATTCAATGGCTTCATAGCTATGTGACTGATGATAAGGTCTTTTGTGTCTATATTGCCCCGAATGAAGATTTGATCAGGAAACATGCAGAATTGGGTGGATTTCCCGTAAATGCCATTTCTGAAGTTCGAACCATTATCGATCCAACGACCGCAGAATAATAAAGCCCGCCTTGGCAGAGGTTGCCAACGGTGTGAAGCACTGAGACTGTTTTTTTCCTCTGGTGAATTGCGGTGCATCATGCGCCGCTTCGCCAACGGTTTTGTGGTGTATGCCTTAATCGTCCGCTGTACTTTCTCGCTGCAGGGTTAATCTGTTAATCCTGCAAAGCGCTCATCTTGTCGAAACGCTTCCAGTAAAAAATCCATCACAACTTTTATCCGGCCGGTTTGACGCAAGTCGGGGTGGGTAAGTAGCCAGAGCCCGCCGCGTAGACCGGGTTCGAAGTCACAAAGCCGTTTCAGCCCCGGTTTAACCTGATCGTCGGGCAATGCGGCTACGCCTAACCCCGCTTCTGCCAGTGACGACATTGCCATCAGATTACTGGCGCGCACAACGAAACAGTCTGCCGGCAGTTGCTGCTGCATCCAGCGAAAGGCGGGTAGATAAAGCAGGCTGGCATCCGGGCCGATGACCGGCCATTGAGGAAGTTGCTCAAGCGTGGCAGGCGCGCCCGGCGAAACTACAAACTCAGGAGCGGCATATAGTCCCCAGCCCAGCTGAAAAATCTGGCGACCGACCAGATACTCCGGCGGCTGACGGGTTGCTCTTAACGCCAGATCGGCTTCGTGGCGATTGAGATTAAAATCGGTGTTGCTGACCAGTAACTCGACGCATATGTCGGGATAGCGTTCACGTAAGGTTTTCAGATAACCGGGCAGATAGCTGTAGGCGATATTGTCGGGAGCGGTGAGTCGTACGGTGCCTCGCAGCGACGAATCTGCACCAGAGAGTTCTCTTTCCAGCGCATGCGCTTGTTCTTCCATTCGCTCGGCAAAGGGCAGCAAACGCTCGCCTAAAAGTGTGAGCTGGTAACCGTCGGGCAGGCGTTCGAACAGTCGGGCGCCGAGTTGCTTTTCCAGCTGGTTAAGGCGTCGGAACAGGGTGGAATGATTTACGCCGCGCAGCCGGGCAGCGCCAGCCAGACTGCGGGTCCGGACAATGCCGAGAAAATCGGGGAGATATTGCCAATCCATAGTTTGCATCTTTGCAAATTTAATTTGCCATTATTGATGATGTATTTGCGAATATGCAACAGGTATTCTGATCTCAACCTAATGAAACCCCTCGGGAGGAGATGTGAACATGAACGAACAAGCACTTCGCAACTACGGAATCACCCTGCTACGAGTCAGTCTGGGGACTATTTTTATCGCCCACAGTCTCTATTTGAAGCTGGTGATTTTTACTTTACCGGGAACGGCGCAGTTTTTTGGCTCTATCGGTCTGCCACCCCAACTTGCTTATCTTGTATTTGCAATGGAAGCGTTAGGAGGCATCGCGTTGCTTGCCGGATTCCAGACCCGTTGGGTCGCATTGGTACTGACGCCGGTGGCGCTTGGCGCGACCTGGGCACATTCGGGGGCGGGCTGGTTGTTTACCAATACCGGCGGTGGTTGGGAATATCCCTTGTTCCTGGCGGTCGCGGTGTTTTCGCAAGCGCTTCTGGGTGATGGCGCACTGGCAATCCAGCGTTCTTCGCCACTGGGGCGGTGGGGTCAGCGTCAGCCTGTCACGGCCTGAATCGACGCCAGAAAATAAGTGATAAAAAAGCCGTCGGGTATTTGCCTGACGGCTTTTTGTTTATTTGCCATATCTTCTTTAATGTATTTCCCGCCCCGTTTATCAAATACCACACCTCTTTGTCGACTTCGAAAACAGCACTGAATAAATACAAATGCAAAAAAATTACAACATTCTGATTTAGTCTAAAATAAAAGATTAAAAAATGGTTATAAGCTAACAGATTTTAAGTTGGTTACGGGGCACGATTCGGTTCTGGCGGTCACTCACCAGCACACTTAAGTAAAAAACGTCTGTTTTGTATAAACGATGTTTGATGATAAATAAAAAAAATCTGGTTGCCATAGCAGGAGAGCCTGGCAACCGATCCGGGAGCACAGGGAAATGTATAAAGCACTCGTGGTAGATGATTCGAAAACTGCCCAGAAAGTTTTGGGCAGTTTGCTGAAAAAACAGAATATTCTGGTTGAGGTGGCCAGTTCCGGGGAAGAAGCCCTGCAGGTACTGGCATCCTATCGACCGGATATCATCTTTCTGGATCATATGATGCCGGGCATGGATGGTTTTCAAACACTTCAGGCCATCAAGGGGAATGGGAAGACAAACAACATCCCTGTGGTGATGTTTACGTCGCAGAATGCCCAGAAATATGAAGATGAAGCCCGTCAGCTGGGAGCCAGTGGGGTGATTCCCAAGCAGGTTTCGTCGGCGGTGATTGGTGATTTAATGGCTTCGCTGGTCGTGAACCGTTCGTCGGCTGATCTCAGTCCAGTCGAACGTGCGGCGACAGAACGGGTGGTGCACGAACGTCCGGCTCCTGAGCGTCCCGCTGCTGAGCCGGTCAGTATTCCTGAAGTGCGTATGGAAGAGGCGTTGGACGACGCGGCCAGAATCGAATTTGCGCCGATGGATGTGGTGGCCGAGCTTGAAAAATCGGTCAGGCAGCGTTTTGACAAGATCTCACAGGATATGCATGCTGCCAACGATAGCGCCTCTCAACACTGGCAGAGTACGGTGGAAGAATATCGCGCTCAACAACTGCAGTTACAGCGAAAAATTCGCCATATGGTGATAGGTATCGTTGTTCTGTCGCTGGGGGCAGTATTTGCCGGTCACTGGTGGGCCGAGCGCAGTGCAGAGGTTCAATCCGCGTATTGGCAAGCTCAGTTTGAAGGACTGAAAGCGCAAGTAGAAAAGACCTCGGTCAAAATGCCGATGACGGTGTCGGCCCCCGGCAATGATGTTCAGCAGCAACTTGATTTGCAAAGCAAGAAGTTGGCAGAACTGGAAGGCACCTTGCTGGAACATCAAATGACATTGCGGGATATTTCGGAAGTTCAGGAACAGTGGGGAACGGCACCTCCGGCGATCCGTCCGGCAAAGGTCGAGCAAAAATCCCAGGACGCTTCCCGTAGTACACCCTGATCGGATAATGTTTTGCTTAAGTTTTTGCAATCTTTAACGTTGCCGTCTGGCCTGATGTAAAATCGCCACTCCGATTTAACTCACATGGAGTGGCTATGCAGGTTGAAACCAAACCAAACCTTGAGGACGGCTCCCGTCCTTTGCTTCGGCGTATTCAAACGCTTATAGAGCGTCCTGCTTTCCAGCATACGATTCTGTGTCTTATTGTGCTTAATGCCGTCATTCTCGGTCTGGAAACCCATTCTGGTGTGATGGCCTCGTTCGGTGGGGTGATTCGATGGTTGGACAATAGTTTACTGGTGGTGTTCGTTATCGAGATTGTGGCGCGTATAGCGGTCTATCGTCAGAGGTTCTTTCGTGATACCTGGTCTTTGTTTGACTTTGCGGTGGTAGCGATAGCGCTGATTCCTGCCAGTGGCGGATTTGCCGTACTCAGAGCGTTGCGGGTATTGCGGGTGTTGCGTGTGTTAACGATTGTGCCCTCGATGCGCAAAGTGGTCGGCGCCTTGGTGGGGGCAATTCCCGGCCTGACCTCGATAGCCTTGGTGTTGTTGCTGATTTATTACGTGTTTGCGGTGATTGCAACCAATCTCTTCGCGGCGGACCATCCTGAATTTTTCGGCTCGCTGGGCGCGTCACTTTATACCTTGTTTCAGGTGATGACACTGGAGAGTTGGTCGATGGGGGTGGCCCGGCCCGTGATGGAAACCCATCCGTATGCCTGGGCATTTTTTGTGCCCTTTATTCTGGTCGCTACCTTTACCATGTTGAACCTGTTTATCGCCATTATCGTTAATGCGATGCAGACGTTTAGTGAAAGTGAGGCTAAAGAAACCCGGGAAGCCGTGCAGCAAACGCAAGCGCATATCGAGGCTGATATGCATGCCGAAGTCAGGTTGTTACGCCGGGAGATCGCGGAGCTAAAAACCATGCTGCGGGAGAAATAGCGCGCCTCGGTGCTCCGGGGTTGCAAGCGCCCCGGAGTAGTTTTCAGGTGAGATAGTTTAAAGGCACTTCGGTTCGGTCAATGATTCGACGAAGAATAAAACTTGAATGCACCCCTGTTACGCCCGGTAGCCGGGTGAGACGCCCAAGCAGGAATGCCTGGTAATGCTCCATATCGGGTACGATGACTTCCACCAGATAATCGGCAGATTGGCCTGTAATGAGCGAGCAGGACACGACTTCGGGATAGGTTTCCAGCGCGGCTTCAAACGTTTCGAAGCGATCGGGCGTGTGCCTGTCCATGCTGATCTGGATTAGCGCCGTCAGCTTTAATCCCAGTTTATCCGGGTTAAGTAATGTGACTGTCCGATTGATAATGCCACTTTCTTCCAGTTGCTTTACCCGGCGCGAGCAGGGTGAAGGGGACAGGCCCACTTTTTCCGCCAGATCCTGATTGCTGATACTGCCGTCCTTTTGTAATGCCTCCAGTATTCGCTGGTCATATCGATCGAGTTTTACCATCACAAGTACCTTGTTTGCGAATTGATTGCTAAATACTTTTAAATAGCACAATTAAATTTCAATTAATTCGATTGCATTGGCTGTTTATTGCTAAATATAGGGTTTTTGCGGCTTAAATAGCAAACATTCACTCATGCCTTCTTCGTATAATTTCTTCCGTGGTTGAGAACCCGCACCCACGATAACCGCTTAACCCTGCGGCATTACCCATGCGGCGGTGAATCCGAACAGCCCACAAGGCAAAGGATTGAAGCGGTTAAAATGGATAAATCCAATGCCAGATCAACTCATGGATATCGTTATGACACACCCAAAATACACTACTTTCGATCACCGTAAATACGCTCCTTTTGTGCCCGTGAAACTCGTCTCACGTACCTGGCCGGATCAAATAATTACGCAAGCGCCGGATTGGTGCAGCGTTGATCTGCGCGATGGCAATCAGGCTTTGATCAATCCAATGACGGTAGAGCAGAAAAAGCAGTTATTTACGCTGCTGGTGAAGGTGGGCTTTAAGGAAATCGAAGTTGGCTTTCCTGCGGCATCACAACCTGATTTCGATTTTGTTCGCTGGTTGATTGAAGAGAATCAGGTGCCTGAAGACGTCACGCTGCAGGTGCTGACCCAGGCGCGGGATGAGTTGATTGAGCGTACATTTGAGGCATTGAAAGGTGCAAGACGTGCGATTGTGCATCTGTACAACTCTACCTCGCCCACGCAGCGTCAACGGGTATTCAATCTGGATAAGCAGGGCATTGTAAATGTGGCGGTGCGGGGTGCTGAAAAAGTAAAAGCGATGGCGAGTGCCAATCCACAAACCGATTGGGTGTTCCAGTATTCGCCGGAAAGTTTCAGTCAAACTGAACCTGACTTTGCGGTGCGGGTGGTGAATGCCGTTATGGATGTGTGGCAGCCCACGGTCGAACGGCCGGCGATTGTGAACTTACCGGCCACGGTCGAAGTCTCGACGCCGAACCGGTATGCAGATCAGATTGAATGGTTTTGCCGTGAAGTGGCACGTCGTGATGCAATGATTATCAGTGTACATACACATAACGATCGGGGGTGTGGTGTCGCGGCCGCCGAACTGGCGGTGATGGCAGGGGCGCAGCGCGTCGAGGGCACCCTGTTGGGGAATGGCGAGCGTACCGGAAATATGGATATCGTGACGATGGCGATGAACCTTTACAGTCAGGGGGTCGATCCGCAACTGAATCTGGCCGATATGGATGAAATCGTGCGGGTGGTAAAAGCCTGTACCGAATTGCCTGTACACCCCCGACACCCGTATGCAGGCGAGCTGGTTTACACCGCATTTTCGGGCAGTCATCAGGATGCCATTAATAAATGTCTGGCTCGTCAACAGCCGGATCAACGCTGGGATGTCACCTATCTGCCGATTGATCCGAGTGATCTGGGGCGCAGTTATGAAGAAGTCATTCGGGTGAACAGTCAGTCTGGAAAAGGGGGCGTGGCTTATACGCTTGAACATCACTATGGGCTGCATTTACCTCGTTGGCTGCAAATCGACTTCAGCCGGATTGTGCAGCAGTTTTCCGAACAGCGAGGGGGCGAAGTATCGCACGCCCAAATGTGGACACTGTTTAATCAGCATTATTGCTCATCGCCTCAGGGCGAAGCGGCGGGCTGGCAGTTGGCCGGGTTCGATCTGAAACGCACCGAGTATGACCAGATTACCGCGCAACTGACGTCAGAAGGGGGCAGCCACGCGATAGTCGGCCAGGGTCAGGGGGTGATGGAAGCGTTTACCAATGCGCTGATCAATGACCTGGGGATTCAGGCGGATGTACAGGATTATCACGAACATGCGCTGGCCCAAGGGGCGGATGCCGAAGCCGTAACCTATGTGAAAGTAAAACTGGGCGGTCAGGTGATCATGGGGGTGGCCTTCCATACCGATATCGTTTCTGCCTCACTCAATGCCGTGTTGGCGGCGGTGAATCAGGTAAGTCGGCCAAACATGAAAGTTGCCTGATTTGCATCGTGACGGGTGAGGGCATTGTCAGTGAAAAAATAGGGGCGGCAGTGAAAAAATAGAGAGGTTCAGTGAAAAAATAGAGAGGTTCAGTGAAAAAGCCGTGATCTAATATCGCGGCTTTTTCGTATCATTCTGACTACTTTAATGTCTTCAGCGTTATTTCCGGTCATAACATTCGTGAATCGTTGGAACCCTCAACCGGAAGCGGCCGGAGCCGATGCTGAAAATCGGGCTTCATGATTATTGAAACAGGGATATTAATATGTCGGACACACTCGTACTGAACACGTTTTCCATTTCACATTTCAGTGAAAAAATCCGGTGGACGCTCGATAAGTCGCACATCGCCTACCGCGAAAAGCCCTGGACGCCGTTTTTTCACGTATTGCCCGCGCTGGTGAAAGGCGGCAAAGCGACCACGGTGCCTATTCTTAAAATTCCCGGCGGCTATGTGCAGGACAGCACGGCGATATTAATGTGGCTGGAAAAGCATTGCGCTCCCGTCACCCTGATTCCCACGGACGCCAAACTACGAGAAGCGGTCTGGCAGTGGGAAGATAAATTCGATCGCATGGGTTCTCACATTATTCGTTATGCGTATTCGGAAGCATTGAATTTTCCGGATGCGGTGATTGATGTCTGGACGCTGGATGCCAATCGCTTTCAAAAGGCGGTGCTCAAGCGGTCTTTCCCGGTGTTGCAAAAGGTATTCAGAAAATTACTGGGTATTTCCAGTGTGGGAGTGGCTCGTTCCAGACAAGTGGTTGAACAAAGTCTGGAGGCGATTGCCCAACAGATCGCCTCTGGTGAGCGTTATCTTGTGGGAGGGCAGCTAACCGTGGCTGACATTACCGCTGCCTCGCTGCTGGCGCCGCTGGTTTGTCCGGATGAGCACCCCGTCTATAGCCGCCCGATGTATCGCGAGAGCATGAAGGCGATTACCGCGCAGTACGAAAATCATCCCGCTTTTGCGTGGGTCAAAGAAATGTACCGGATGCATCGTCGCCAGTGATTTATGTTGCCCGACGTTGTTGTGATGCGTCGGGCGTGTTTGACCCTCAATTGTCTTAAAAGTGACACTTTGTTTCAAAATTACTGTCACATTTCTCCTCTATTGTCGTGCCTGCTTAGCTTTTGATTACAACGAGTGTCTGATTACAGACCCTGAACGACATAGGGAGTACACCATGAAAAAGAGCACGCTTACGCGTGGCTTGCTCACGCTTGCCATCGCGGTTGCCACTCAGTCAGCTGTGGCTGATTTGCCTGAATACCAGAAAAGCAGTAGCTGGTTTACCGATAGCCAAACCCTGTTGCAACAAAAACTCCAGAACAGCCGCGAGCAGAAAGCCGTTAAAAACGTGATTCTGTTTGTAGGGGATGGCATGGGCGTGTCTACTCTGACCGCAGCGCGTATTCTCGAAGGTCAGCAACAGGGCAAAACTGGTGAAGAAAACTTTCTGAGTTTTGAAAAGTTCCCGTTCAGTGGTTTGGTTAAAACCTATAACACCAACCAGCAAACGCCGGATTCCGCCGGCACCATGACTGCCATGATGTCAGGTGTGAAAACCAAGGCCGGTGTTATCAATATCAGTGAAGACACATTGCGGGCCGATTGTGCATCCAGCAAAGGCAAGGAAGTCAGCACGCTGCTTGAAATGGCCGAATATCAGGGGATGGCAACCGGTGTCGTTACGACGGCTCGTATTACCCATGCTACGCCTGCCGCGACTTACGCAAAAACCCCCGAGCGTGACTGGGAATACAGCGCCAAAGGCGATTGTAAGGACATTGCTACCCAGATGATCGAGTTTCCGATAGGGGACGGTATTGACGTGGCCATGGGGGGTGGCCGTCGTAACTTTTTGCCTAAAGAGATGAAAGATGTTGAAGGCAAATCAGGCAAGCGTACCGATGGCGTTAACCTGGTTGAAACCTGGAAAAGCAAGCACGCCCAAGGCGTCTACATAGAAACACAGGCGCAGTTCGATGCGATTCCGGCGGGCACCAAACAGGTGTTGGGATTGTTCAATGACTCTCATATGCGTTACGAGGCAGATCGTGCCAACGACACCGCAGGTGAGCCCTCGCTGACCGAAATGACGAAAAAAGCGTTGTCGGTGCTGAAGCAAAATGACAAAGGCTTTTTCCTGATGGTAGAAGGCGGGCGTATTGATCATGGACATCACGCAGGCAGCGCCTACAACGCGTTAACAGATGCCATAGAGTTTTCGAAGGCGGTGAAAGCGGCCACCGAAAATGTGAATCTGGATGAAACCCTGATTCTGGTGACCGCCGATCACAGCCACGTTTTCACGATTGCCGGCTATCCGACCCGTGGTAACCCGATTCTGGGATTGGTTGTCAGCAACGACAAAACCGGTAGCGCGCAAACCTCACCCGTATTGGCCGATGACAACAAACCCTATACCGCCGTGGGCTATCAGAACGGGCTGGGCTATGCCGATCTGGGTACCACGACCGATGCCGATGCTCGCTACAACTCGGGTGCGCTCGGTGGTCGTGCCGTGGACTTGAGCTCGGTGGACACTAAGTCCTCCGGATTCCATCAGGAAGCACTGGTGCCTCTGCAGGATTCCGAAACTCATGCAGGTGAAGACGTTGCCATTCATGCCACCGGTGCCAGCGCTTATCTGGTTCAGGGCGACATGGAGCAGCACCAGATATTTCACATCATGTCCCGGGCATTGGGTTTGTCCAAGTCTGAATAATCCGGCGTAAGTTGAAGCGAGAGGAATCACAAATGAAAAATACAGCGAAATTCGCACTCACTACGCTGACGGTAGCCATGCTGGCTGCCTGTAGCGATGACAAAACAAACGACGCGCCGGCCTCGCCGGTCGTACCCGAAGTAAAGCAGCTCGAATTGCCTGCTGTACAAAAAGATTCTGCCTGGTTTAAAGAGGCAAAATCGGCGGTGACGGAAGATCTGGCGAGAACGGTAAATGCCAATAAAGGTGCCGCCAAAAATATCATCCTCTTTGTCGGCGATGGGATGGGGATTTCTACGGTGACCGCGGCGCGCATTCTGGAAGGACAAATGCAGGGCGGCATGGGTGAAGAGCATCAGATCAGTTTTGAAACCCTGCCATTTGTTGGCCTGTCGAAAACCTATAACACCAATCAGCAGACCCCCGACTCAGCCGGAACCATGACCGCGATGACCACGGGTGTGAAATCCAAAGCCGGGGTACTCAATATTGATGAGTCTGTGGCACGTCAGGATTGCACGGGCAGTCAGGGTAAAGAGCTGACGACCATTGCAGAACTGGCGGAACTGAAAGGTAAATCCACCGGTATTGTCAGTACAGCGAGAATTACCCACGCGACCCCGGCAGCCGTTTATGCCAAGTCACCGGATCGTGATTATGAGTATGAAGCGCCCGCAGGATGCAAGGATATCGCGTTGCAAATGATTGAGTTTGCGGCAGGCGATGGTCTGGATGTAGTGATGGGAGGCGGTCGTCGTAACTTCCTGCCTAACACGCTGGTCGATGTTGAAGGCAAAAAGGGCAAGCGCAAAGATAACCGTAATCTGGTGGATGAATGGAAAACCAAAAATCCTGGCGGTGTCTATGTCGAGACTCAGGCCGAGTTTGACGCCATTCCTGCGACCAGTACTCGCATCATGGGCTTGTTTAACGACTCGCATATGCGCTACGAAGCCGACCGTAAAAACGACGTGAAAGGCGAACCATCGTTGAGTCAGATGACGGCTAAATCTATTGAGGCATTGTCGAAGAATGACAAAGGTTACTTCCTGATGGTTGAAGCCGGTCGTATTGACCACGGACACCACGCAGGCAGTGCCTACAATGCGCTGACCGATACGGTGGAGCTTGCCAAAGCGGTGAAAGTCGCCATGGATAAGACCAGCGTGGAAGATACCCTGATCATCGTGACGGCTGACCATAGCCATGTGTTCACGATTGCGGGCTATCCTACTCGTGGTAACCCGATTCTGGGTAAGGTTGTGGGTAACAATGCCAATGGCGTTGCACAGAACACGCCGGTCCTGGCGTCCGACAATATGCCCTATACCACGGTGGGTTATCTGAATGGTTTGGGCTATGCCAGTCTGGGCTCGGAAACCGATGGTGATGTGCGTTATAACAGTGCCGCCGACGCGGGACGTAAAGACCTGACCGCTGTCGATACCACCAGCCCCGGTTTCCATCAGGAAGCGTTGGTTCCACTGAGCGGAGGCGAAACCCATGCGGGTGAAGATGTGGGTATCTTCTCTCGGGGGCCGGGAGCACATCTCCTGACCGGTACGGTTGAACAGAACTTTATCTTCCATGTGATGAGCTACGCGGGTGACCTTCTGCCTTGATATCAGGGCGACTGGTAAATCAGCAGGGGTGGGCCGCTGAGCCTGCCCCACCGACGTTTTGTCTGAAAATTAAAGAAGTGTGAATGAGATGAAAAAAACAGGACAAATTTTGTTGTTGACGATGGCTGTCACTGGCTGGATGTCTGTCACACAGGCCACCCCTTTGTCTGATAATGAGTGTCCCCAGGCAGCGAATGCCGCATTTAGAGTTATTTACGAAAACAGCCAGCATCCTGAACAAACGCAGGTGGTCTGGTGCTATCAAGGTGATGTTGCCTGGGAAACCCCGGCTAACGGCGTGGTTCAATGGTGGCATCGCGAGCCGAATCAACAGGTTTCCATGATCAGATTGTTCGGTAGTGAACAGCGTGGTATTGCTTTTGAGAGCACAGATTTGCGTATTTTGGGTAAACAGGTGGATGCCGGTTCGTTGACGACATTGGCTGGTGACGGTTGGGTTATCCGCCAGAAAGATTCTCAAACTGAGACCGTTGCGGCGCGCTTTGCTCAATGGAAACAGTGGGACACGGTCGATTTTGCCGATATTGGTGACATGGAAGCCGACCCCTTTATTCGCAAAATGATTAACATCGGCTTTATTGAAGATAATCACGTAACCGCCTACTACGCCGATGGCCAGCCCATTAAAAGCGAGCATGGACATCATCACTAACCGGCGTGTACCGTACTTTGTCTGGTTGGCTGTATTTAATCCGGTTTGCGCCAGAGCTCGGGGACCAGGGTCAGGTTCAGTTTGTCATTGCCGATAAACACCTGACCTTCCTGCAAAGTACAATGAAGCTGCATGTTTTTTTCAGCCAGACCCGCGAGCGCTTTACTGTCTTCGACCGGGATATTTAGCACCTGCAGGTTGTCGAATCGTTTAAGCGCGTCCTGATTCTGCTGCCACCAGATGCCCGCGGCGCGCCCCCCGTAACAGATCACAATCACCTTGTCCGCCAAACTACAGGCTTTGCGGATACGCCGTTCATCGGGTTGGCCAATTTCGATCCAGAGATCCACCTCCCCGCTGTAATTCTTTTTCCACAGATCAGGCTCGTCATTACTGGAAAGACCCCGGGTAAATCCCAGGTCGGCGTCGGCAAACAGCGCAAATGCCAGTAGCCGAATCATCATCCGCTCGTCGGTTTCCGAAGGATGTCGTGCCAGCGTGAGCGGGTAGGTTTCGTAGTGCCCCCGATCCAGATCACTCACATTCAACTGGGCTTTAAAAATGGTGGCAGTCAGGGCCATATCGACAACTCGTTCAGTAGGTTCAGGAGGGGGAATAGTTCAGTGGGGAGAGTATAACCCAGCGAGCGGTTGGATAAAGGTAGTTTAGGTAGTCTCCGGGGGAGTCATATATAATCACGCCTCTTTTTTAATCTTGCTACGGCAGTAGGAGTGAGAGTCATGGCGACCGCTAGCGCACGACATATTTTGGTCAAAACCAAAGAAGAGGCCGAAAAGCTTAAACAGCGAATCGCCAAGGGTGAAGACTTTGGCGTTCTGGCAAAGAAGTATTCGCAGTGCCCTTCGAAAAAGCAGGGGGGAAATCTGGGGGAGTTCCGGCGCGGCCAAATGGTCAAAGCATTTGATGATGTGGTGTTCAAACAACCGGTGCTGACTGTTCATGGCCCGATCAAAACCCAATTCGGGTTTCATCTGATTGAGACCATTTACCGCCGTTAGTCGGGCTCGGGAGGCCGATGCCTCCGCGAGTGTGTTGATGCCGGGGCACCCTGTCGGGTGCCTGGTGCATACGCATCAAGTTAGGGGACATAGCTGTCCGCAGGATCAATTTCGAAAAACACCTGCTTGCTCTTGGTGGCATATTCGTACAGCTCACCGGAAGGCAATCCCTGGCTTTGGGCATAAGTCTCGGCAGGTGGCAGGTCAAACGCTACGCTGAATGAGAACTTAAACGGGTCGAAGAAATTGTACATCCGCAGGAAATCCACCGTACTGACCTTGAGCGGATGGAAAGGAAAGGCCGCGCCTGTGTACTCTTGAAAGAAGACCGGTACTTTGAGACTTTGGTGGGGTAGCAAGCGGGGAATCGTTACGTTGACTACCGGGCGATAGAGCTCAAAATACAGGCTGCTACCGTACGCCGAGTACATCCACATTTTGGCTGGTTCACCCAGCTCGGCAGACGAAAGCTGACGGGAGATCCGTCCGTTGAGCGTGCCCGCCGCCGTAACATAGTTATGGGGATTGGTTATTTCCAGTTCCATAAAGGCCGGGCGATAGAGGGCTACCGGGTACTGGCGCACAAAATTCCAATTCATCGGGTTGGGTGTGTTCCCTGAATTGGCTGATTTCGACATTTGATCGGACACCCCTTTGCTCAGGTCTTTGACGGCATCGGTGGTCAGTTCGTTGGCGGGTATGCCGGCCTGCTCCAGCGCCGTACTTGCAAGGTAGTCGGCACCCATGTTGGACAGCTCATCAAAATTCGGTAACGAAGGCGGAATCCCCACCGAGGCCAGGCCATAATCCAGGCCATAGGTGAGCGCCTGTTGTAATTCATCGCGCCATTGATCCGGTATCAGCGGCATCTGGTTGGCAACGAATTCGACCAGACCGGATTTTACGTCGTCATAGGCCTGACTGACCCAGTTGGCAATATCTTCCAGAAACGATACCAGTGATCCGAAAAACGAAGACACGGCGTTCCATGCATCTTTCAGCCAACTACTGTCGCTGGGTTTGGGGGGCGTTAATTTGATGACTTTTCCGGGCGTCAATCCGGGTACCAGTGCATCGGCATTGGGTACCATGGCCGAGGGCATCATGGCGTAATATTCTTTATTGGTCGGCTGACGTACGACCTGGTAGTAATACATCCAGTCGTTATATTCCCAACGAATGGGCTGATATTGAACGAGCCGGACATTCGGCAGTGCGGCGTCAATTACTTTGACTTCCGGCGGCGCATAGTAGGTAAACTGCGAGGTATTTTCACCGTACTTAATGATTACGGTTTTGGAGTAGCTGGCAACGACTTCTCCGGCATGCTGGGCGTTACTTAGCGCAACGGCCCGTACGTAAAACTGGGAGGGTGATACGGTGGCGAGGGAGTGGATGTCGACGGGTAAGGCGTAATAATTATTGGAAATCAGCTGTTCGAACTCACCATCGCCTTTTTGCAGCTTGCGCTCGTAAATCAAACCCGTGGGAGCACGCCAATCGTCGTCCTGATTTTTGGGGACGACTTTCAATACCTGTAAATACAGGGTATGGGCCTGGCTGGCAAAATCGGTGGGGTGAAAGTACCAGGGCGAGACAGACGAGCTCGAATAAAAATGCTCCGGGAGATCCGTCAACAAGTTAGGATTTTCGCCACCGTTGTTGACGGTGCCAGCCCTGATTCCCGAGAGTAACGGGAACTTGATGACGTAGGCCGGGTTGGTGGTGTCTGGCGCGACCGTCACCTGTTCCCCATACAGTACTTCGACGCCTAATCCGGGGGCGCCTAACGGTGTTCCACTCTGGTCAATTGCTACCGCCCGGATATGTACCCGACGTTGTTTGGGTTTGAGCGAGCGCCGTTTGACGGGGGGCAAGGCAGAGGCCAGCCGTGTGTCGATCGTAGCGTCGACGGGGGCGGGTGCGACCGGTGTCGGGTCCAGTTTAAGCTCGGCCAGATTAACATTGAACTCGGTGGCTTCGCTGTTCAATTCACCTTCGGCTACCAAACCGGTCGGTGTGCGCCAATGATCATCCAGACCGTTAAACGGGGAGGTACTGACTTGCCAGATAACACGATCCGTTCCTTCTTTTTTATCGGCCAATGCCAGCCAAAGATTCTCGTCGCCGCCTTTTTCAACGAATGCCGTATGTAGTCCCCGCTGGTAGATCGCGCCACGGGTAGCCACTGCTTCGGTGGCGTCGGGCAGATAGGTCGGCTTCTGGGTGCCGGTGGCAACATATAACTCAACAGTGGGGGGAACGGTTGCCGGGGTGATGTGATCATTGCGCTCGATCACAGACATTTTGTCCCGTTCGCTAAGGGTTTCGAATTGTTCAACTACCGGAAACGCATTGGCGGAAGTGGTTTCTTCCCCGGCCGGATGTTTGGAATCCGAACAGCCGCTGAGGGTTTGCATCAACAGCAGCAATACAATGCCGGGGAGGGCCGGGTGAGAAGGAATTCTGGACATGGCGCATCTCCTTGAGCGCGGGGTGAAAGCTTTTATGCTACTAATACTTTATAGATAGATGACGTGACCGAAGTAGATCTTGATCAAGATTAACGCGGTCTACCCAAATAAGCCGTAACCCGTTTCCTACCCGAACGCTTTCACATAACACCGCATCTTTTGATTACCTTCCGGCATTTATTACATTTTGTTACACAGACTAGACTCTAACTATAGCGAGTGAATTTTTTGGCGAGGTGTGGCAAATGAAACGTTATATGAGATGGGCCGGTTTGTTGTGTTCGGTAGCGTTTCCTGCGCTGGCTATCGCGGACACGGATCAGGCGCCCTTTAAGGTGGGTGAGGTGGTTGTAATAGGCCATGCCACCGACTTTTCAGGTTACTCTGTAAAGCGACATTTTCCCGAGGCGGCGATTACGGTATTGAACGTTGGGGAAGGTAATGAACAGCGTGCCATTCAGGCATTAACTCAGCGGGGGGTGCGAGCCTATCACAACCGGGTGGCGGAAAAGTTTGCCGTTAATGATCCCTATGCGGGCTATCAATGGCATTTCAATACCGTGCAGGCACCCCAGGCCTGGACGCTGGCGACTGGTGCCGGTGTGGTGGTCGCGGTGCTGGATACGGGGCTCAATACGGCCGGGCCCGACGGAATCAATTGCGTGACGGCGGCCAAGGACATGGTGGGAAGTGTGAATGGCGTTACCGATGTTCAGGGGCATGGAACACATGTTTCGGGAACCATCGCGCAGAAAACAGATAACGGCGTCGGCGTTGCAGGACTGGCTTATGGTAGTTGTGTGATGCCGGTGAAAGTGCTGGATGATACCGGTTCAGGCACCTTTGCCGATATTGCGGCCGGTATTCATTATGCCGTGGACAATGGGGCCAGAGTAATCAACATGAGTCTGGGGGTAAGCGCGCGTTTTGGATTAACCAACGACCCGGTGATGGACCCGGCGCTGGACTATGCAAATCAGGCTGGAGTGACCGTGGTAGTCGCGGCGGGTAATGACGGATTTCGTAAGAACGTGAGTTATCCGGCGATTTATCCCACCACCATTGCGGTAGGTGCGACGGGTTACAACAATGCGCTCGCGTCCTATTCGAATTATGGTAAAGGGCTGGATGTGGTTGCGCCGGGGGGGAATCTCTCAGCCGATCAGAACAATGATGGCTATGCCGACGGCGTGCTGCAGGAAACATTCGATAGCAATGGTTTTGGCTACTGGTTCTATCAGGGAACCTCCATGGCCTCGCCTCATGTGGCCGCTATTTCTGCGCTGTTGATTTCCCACGGCAATGCCACGACACCCGACGAGGTGCGTGCCGCACTTCAGGATACCGCGCTTGATCTGGGAAGCGCGGGTAAAGACACGAAATACGGCTACGGACTGGTACAGGCTTACAACGCATTGCAATGGGTGGCAGGGGTGACCGTCCCACCGTCAGGTGGAAGCTGCACCGATCTGGATGGTGATGGCGTCTGTGCCGAAGCCGGGGATTGCGATGACAACGATCCGCAAGTTTATCCCGGGTTCAACGAAAAAGGTCGTCGTAGTTTCGATGGTAAAGATAATGACTGCAACGGGATTATCGATGGCTGAGCCCCGTCGGTCAGACAAGCGAGGAGGGCTCGGATTATCCGGTGCTCCTCCCAGCAGGTGTTTATGCCTGACTGAAATAACGTTATATCAAAGAGTGTATCCTGATAGCATTGCCTGAAATTTGCACCTTCGTGCGCCTTGTATCTCCCTTCAAAATCGTGATAATGCTCTGCATAAATTATGTACTAAATCCTGGCGACGAAAAGCGGCGTTTGTTTTGCTATACAAATGCCGTCTGGTGGCTTTTATCTGATCAGGCTGATATGAGGTATCGTCTTTGGGATATTAGCTGCAATTTAGGGTTTCCGGTCTGAATAGATTTAACATGAATCGCTGCCGATAGTGGTTCGGGTAATAAAATACTTATGAATCAAACGTCCTCTTCACTGGCATTGAATGGTTCCCGTTTAGTGCGATTTTTATCTGACCTGAATGTGTCGGATGTGGCCGTGTCGCATAAGCATTTTATTGAGAAGCTGGGGCGTTTTATCAACATTACCGACTCCATCACTCTGGCGCATGTGCTGTCCCGGCCGGTCGCCCGCGCGTTTGAGCCAGATGAGACTGCCGGCGAAACGCTTAAACAGACGTTTGTTCAGGCGCGAAGTGCCATGGTTCAAACCATTGCAGAAAGTTTTGCCAGCGCAGAAGGCGGGGCACGCATTCGTCTGCCCATGCTTTCTGTCGAAAAGCTGGCTGACGCCAAAACGGCGTACGAGCCGTATCATCGCTTCTACGCCGCGCACCAGCGTGAGTTTGAGCAGAAGGTGGCAGGCCTTCATACCCGGATTCGTGATCAGGCGGCCGGTCTGTCCCCCCAGCTCGCGCAACTGGCAGAATTGGATCGCGTACTCGGCAATACCCTGTCGGGAAATTTCCGTAAATTTTATGCAGTCACCCCTCGCTTGCTGGGAAAGCGTTTTGAATGCTTGCTGGGAGACTATCTTCCGACGGCCCCCTCCGGGGATGGGTATGCCGAATGGATACAGCCCGGAGGATGGCTGGCCCGTTTTTTTCGGGAAATGAACGGGGTGTTGCTGGCCGAACTGGAGGTTCGCTTATTACCGGTACTGGGGTTGCTGGAAGCCGTTGACGAGCAGTTTCCCGGGTCGGTTCAGGCCATGACAGCCGAATAACATGCACAATCCGCTACACATCAAATAACAGGTAACGATAACAACATGAGCAGAATAATTTTTGCCACTGCCTTTTTACTGGGGGCGGTTGCGGTCGCCTGGATGGGCTCGAACTTTGTAGACGTCAGTCGTTTGGGGCTGGCCGTGATTTCGGTTATTGGGGGCGTTTATGGGATTGGTTTGATCGAGCTTTGCCAGTTTCGCCGCGCGACTACCACGCTGACCCGGGCACTGGGCGGCTTAGCGAACCGGAGTGCCGACCCCGTAACTTCGCTGGAAGCCTGGCTACAGCCGCTAAACCCCGCCTTACGCAACCCCGTCCGGTTACGCATCGAGGGGGAGCGCGCGGGACTGCCAGCGCCAGTGTTGACGCCCTATCTGGTAGGTTTGTTGGTAATGCTCGGATTACTGGGTACTTTTGTCGGGATGGTGGATACCTTAAAAGGTGCCGTTGTGGCGCTGGAAGGCACCACCAAACTGGAAGCCATTCGCGCCGGATTAGCCGCGCCCATCAACGGATTAAGCCTGGCCTTTGGCACCTCGGTGGCCGGGGTGGCCGCGTCGGCGATGCTGGGTTTGATGTCTACCCTGAGCCGTCGTGACCGGATGCTGGCTGTGCGTCAGCTCGACACGCTGATTCCGGCGCATTTTCGTCAGTTTTCATTGGTACACAGCCGTCAGGAAACCTATAAAGCCTTGCAGACTCAGTCGCAAGGGCTGCCCGAAGTGGCGGAAAAACTGCAGCTGCTGGCGCAACAGATGGCGCAAATGACTGAACAACTGGGTGAGAAGCTGGTCAGTAATCAGGGCGCTTTTCATGCCACGGTACAGCAGAACTACCGTGATCTGGCCGTTTCTGTGGCCCAGTCGCTCAAGGATAGTATTGCTCAAACCAGTCGCCTGACCGGTGAAAATCTGCGCCCCATTGTGCAAGAGGTCATGACCGGTATTCAGGCAGAAGTGAAGGAGCATACCCGGCAAACCCATCAATCCCTGAGTCAGACGGTTGAAACGCAACTACAAGTACTTTCCGCCCGTTTTGGTGAAACCTCGGAGCGGGTAGCCCACGCCTGGCAAACCGGGCTGGCATCCCATGAGCAGGCAAACAGAGCCTTGCTAACAGGCGTGAATCAGGCCTTCAGCCAGTTTAATGAGGGTTTTTCCCAAGCAGCGCATTCAGTGGTTGAGGCGGTGGATCACACCGGAAACCAGTGGTTTGAGCGTCAGGCAGGCGCAGAACAGCAGCGTTATCAGTGTTGGGCTGACACGTTGGAGAAGACGCAAATCCAGACGGAAAGCCGTTTCAGTGAGGCGGCTCGAGCCATCACGGAAAAACTGGATCAGGCCGCGCTATCGCAATCGACCGTGCTGGATCAATTAACGGCGCAAATGCGCGAAGTAACCGATACGTTCACCTCTCAGTGGCAGTCTTCAGGCGAAGCTCAGCGTGTGCAACAGACGCAGCTAAGCGATTCATTAACCCGTCTGGCGCAGGAGGTTTCCCTGCAGTTGAAAACGCACGCCAGTCAAACGCTACAGGAGATGGGGAACCTGCTGCAGTCTTGTGAATCGCTTGTTCAGACACGTATTCAAACTGAAACAGATTGGCTGGCAGGTTATGGCTCTCGCCTGGAGGGACTGGCAGAAGTCGTACGAACCGAGTTGAATGGCTTGCGTGATGCCGAAGCCGAGCGAGGCACACAGGCAGTGAATCGTCTGGCCGAACTTGAAGCCAGCGTCAGTACGCATCTGGCCGCCCTGGGGCAGTCCCTCGAAGCGCCCATGATCCGGTTGATTCAGACGGCCTCGGAGACCCCCCGCGCGGCCGCCGAGGTTATTGAAAAGCTGCGCAGTGAAATTTCCAAGAATATTGAGCGTGACAATCAGTTGCTCGAAGAACGTACGCACAGCATGCAAGAACTGCAATCTTTGTCTGCCGCCTTGCAGCAGGCCTCGACCGGGCAGCTGTCCGCCGTCGAAGCGCTGGTGCAATCTTCGAGCGCCATGCTGGAGACCGTCGGTGGAAACTTTACTCAACATGTCGCACAGGAAGTATCGAAAATTTCCAGTGTTGCTGATCAATTTGCCAGTAGCGCCATTGAAATGTCCAGCCTCGGTGAAGCCTTTCATCAGGCCATGTCGCTACATAGCGAGGCGAATAGCAAACTGATGGAAAGTCTGGGTCAGATCGAACGGGCACTGGAAAAATCCAGCGCTCGCAGTGATGAACAGCTGGGCTACTATGTTGCACAGGCGCGAGACGTAATTGACCATAGCATTTTGTCGCAAAAAGAAATTTTCGAAGAGTTGCGTCAGTTGCGCCAGAGTGGGCCGGTGGTGGATTTCGATGGCCGGAAAGTGGCGAGCGAAGCCGCGGCTGAGGTGCTGTAATGCAGGAACTGGATGATATTACGTCAGACTCGTCACCCATCTGGGCCATTTTCGGCGATTTGATGTCGGGTCTGGTGGGGGTGTTCGTATTGCTACTGGTATGGGCACTGGGGTTTCAGCTGGAGTTGGCGCAAAATCTGGAACAGGAAGTCGCCCGAAGACAAGCGGAAGAGCAGTTGCGAATTGCCGAAGCACAGTTGCGTATGGCCGAAGAAAAACGCCGCAAAGCACTCGAAGACGCGCTGGCTGATCCCTTGGCCACGGGCCGTGTTACCTTGCGGGATGGCCGCATCGGTATCAGTGGCAGTGTGTTGTTTGCCCTGAATTCCGACCAGTTGCAACCCGAAGGGCGGGCGCTGTTGCACACGCTGGTGAATCCGCTGCAAGTCTATCTGGGGGAGCGCGACGAGTTGTTGATGGTGAGCGGTTTTACCGACGACTTACCCATACAGAAAGGCAATACTCGCTTTGCAGATAACTGGGAGCTTTCAGCCCAGCGTTCACTGACCGTCACGCGGGCGTTGATTGAAGAGGGCATGCCGTCGGACATGGTTTTTGCGGCAGCATTTGGCGCACAGCATCCGGCAGTACCGAATCAGGATGCCGCATCGCGGTCGCAGAATCGTCGTGTGGAGCTGGCTCCCGTTCCTCAGGCGGCCAAGACGGGTCAGGGGAATAGGCAAGTGAATACGCCCGAGTCCATCATGCAAACGGGCTCGCTGTGATGAGTTTTGAAATTCGGCAGGCATGGCCGGAATCGCTCCTGTCTGGTGGTTCGCAATGGGAGGAACTGTCAGGGCAAGGCGCCAGGAATTTCGATCCGTTACGCTATCATTTTATTGAAGTGATGGTGGCACGAACGGCTCAGAGTCAGGGCGTAGTGGCAGAAATGCTCGCCGAGAAGGTACGGCAGGCCTTGTCTGAGTTCAGTCAGGCGTTTTCCCGTGCACGTCTGGAGGCCGAAGCTGAACTGACGCAACTGATCCAGCAGGATGTCTCTAGTGCCGAGGAAGCGAATCGCTTATTCGACACTGGAGATTTTCGGGGACTGAAACGCTTAACGTTGCGCGGGGCCACTTCAACCTCTGCCGGAAGGTTGGCCGGGTTAACGAAACAACTCAAGCAAAGTGCGGCGAGTTATCAGGAAACGACGGCTGAACCTTCCTTTGATGCCTTATTGCGTCAGCAGGAAAAAGACATCATGCAGAGTTTTGCGGCTACAGGGGCAGGTGATCCAGCCTCAATGCCTGGCCAGAACACTGATGAAGCAGCGGGGGAACTCAACGCAGTGCAGTTGTTCCGAGAATCCTGGATTAAGCGGAATTTCGATAAGCTGGTTGCTCAGGCGGTCAAAGACGGACCGGAAAGTCCGGGGCCGTTAAATCCGGACATGCTGATGATTCGTTCGCTAACCACCTTACGGGATTGTTCGCCCAGTTATCTCTATCGCTATATATCCTACCTCGACACCTTGCTGTGGCTAGAACAGGCTGGGGCGGGGGGAGAAGCCGGAAAGGTCGCGAAAACGACAGCGAAAGCACCCGCGAGATCGAAAACATCGGCAGGGGCGAAAGCGCCCGCAGGGCCAAAAGCGCCGCGACGTCAATCGCGGGCTGATTAATCGCGAAAGAAGATTGATTGCAAAAGAAGATTGCTCGCAGGCATCAGTCCGTCTTAATGGATGCTTCCAGTGATTCCTCATATACCACGTCCTGATAGTGTTTTTTACACTCCCATCCCAGTGTTTCCAGTTCGGGTTTGTCGTAAAAGGTATCCACGTGACCAATACATAAATAGGCAATTAATTTATGGTGGCGGGCGCCCAGCAGGGCTTCCACTTGGGGCGCGTCGAGAATGCTGACCCAGCCGAGACCGATATTCAGCGACCGGGCCATCAGCCACATGTTTTGAATGGCACATACCGTGGAGTATTGTCCCGCTTCCAGCATGCTGGTCTGGCCGAGCACCGGCGTATTGCGCGGTTCATAAAAGACAGCCAGGTTTACAGGCGCTTCGGTTATGCCTTCCAGTTTCAGTTGCTGATAGGTTGCTTGTTGACTGCCTTCGAACAGATGAGCCGCTTTTTGGTTTTCTTCGGCAAAAATACGCGCGACGGCAGATTTGGTGGCCGCATCTTTGATAATCACAAAACGCCACGGTTGTGAGTAACCCACGGAGGGCGCCATCATGCCGGCGCGAATTATGCGCTGGACATGCTCGTCGTCGAGCTCACGATCTATAAATCGATTTCCCCGGACATCGCGTCTTAATCGCATAATCTGTTCCAGGGTTTGGCGTTCGGCTTCATCAAACTGCTTGTAGCTCACGGCTTGAACTCTCTCTGGGAAAACGGAGTAAATTATTGCACAGTACCGGGTTGATGAACGGTGCTGGGTTGATTAGCGGTGCTGGGTTGACTAACCGTACCGGGTTAATCACTCGTACCGGGTGACAACGCCTCTTTTCTGATTCGTGTTCTCACTATGTCTGACAGAGTCCAAACTATGACGGCGAGCGTAAGACAATTTTTCTACCGCTATATCGACAACCCATCCAGCGTACAAGGCTGTCTGGGATCAGAGTTGAGAACCGTTGAGCCGGAAGGCTGGCTGGTCTTTACACTGTCCGGGTTATATCAAACCTGCGGCGCGCCCGAGCATACCAGTTATGAATCTTTCAGGCACTCATTGTATGCCAGTCAACTGAATGAAGCGCTGGCCGAAAAAGGCTGCCGGGTTGATCTCTACCAATCGACCGGGAAAATCGATACCAGCTGGTATGTGCTTAAACCCATTTCGCAAGAAAACGCAGTCAAAGATCGTTTATCAGGCTAACGAAATAGTTACCCGGAGTTTAAACTCGGAGGGTTTGTTGCTACTATCTCTACAGTTTAGGTGCCCTACGGGGATAATCGGGAAGTATGGTAGTTTCATGCCCGCATGAAAGATTCCATCGCTGCCCCCGCAACGGTAAACAAGAGAATGGCAGATTTTTGCCTTTTTCATTTGCAGTGCCACTGGAAGTTGACTTCTGGGAAGGTGCAAGTGAAGGTACGCGCTGGCAGCGGTAAGCCAAGTACGTCCCCTTTTGGAGCCCGAAGACCGGCCTGACTCAATCGACTAACCAGTGCACGGTGGGTGCAAGAAGGATCATTTCAATGAAAACGAACGTTGCTGTACAGCAGTACTCTCATACCAAAACCGCTATTTCTCCTGTCTTTCAAAACCTGGCCGCATTGCTTTTCGGCGCCATTATTTTGGGTGCGGTAGGATTTCTGTCGATGGACACCGCACATAACGCGGCGCACGACACCCGACATTCTCTGGCATTTCCCTGCCACTAAAGGCGGCATGTACCTGTGATGGGTTTGCCTCGTTGCGGATGTAACGAGGCAGGCTGCATTGCTTGTCGTACCCGTTGCTTTTTTATCACGATCAATCAGGCGGTTGAGGCCGCATCGTGTACTTTCAGTTGGTGAAAAATCACGACGCACTCATGGCCGCTCTTAAATCCATAGTGGGAAATAATGATCTTCACCCCGTCGACAGGGATGAAGAACCAGGAGAATAAAATGCTTTTTCGAAGAATCATTCTGAACGCGTTGTTTGTGGGCGTGCTGGCCGGACTTGCGCTGAGTCTGGTACAGATGTTAACGGTAACACCGATTATTTTTGCGGCTGAAACCTATGAAGTGGCGGAAGCGGTACCTGAAGGCGGGCATACCCACGATCAGGGGAGTGAACCCGTCCATGAGCATTCAGATAGCGCGTGGGCACCTGAAGACGGGGCAGAGCGAACCTTCTATACCCTGCTATCTAACGTGCTGGCCGGAACGGGGTTTGCTGCCGTGGTACTGGCATTAATGTCACAAATGCAAATGCAGGGCGTCACGCAATTGAATCTGATTAAAGGATTACAGTGGGGTATCGCGGGGTTTCTGGCATTTTTCGTGGCGCCGGGTATTGGGTTACCTCCTGAAATTCCGGGCATGGAAGCGGCTCAGATTGAACACCGGCAACTCTGGTGGGTGATTGCGGTGGTGAGTGTCGGATCAGGATTAATGGTGTTGGCGTTCGCTTCCTTAAAACTGAAAGCCTTGGGCGGGATTGCAATCCTTTTTCCTTATCTGCTCAATATTCCGCATCATGATGGCCCGGCGTTTACCCACCCCGACCCTCAGGCGATTGCGGCTTTAACCGAACTCCATCAGCAGTTTGTAGTCGCCAGTGGCGTTGCCAATCTCATTTTCTGGATGGCTTTAGGCTTGCTGGCAGCCTGGGTGCTGAATCGTTTTGTACTGAAAGGACTAGATCTGAATGCCATTGCAGGCCGCTAGTTTTCCATTTACGGCCGTATCAGGTCAGCCCGATTTCAAATTGGCGCTGATTCTGGCGGCGATCAACCCCCGCGTAGGCGGGGTGTTGGTCAGCGGGCCGCGAGGTTCGGCCAAGTCGACGCTCGCGCGCGGCCTGGCTGATGTTTTACCGGCGTCTGGCGAAAGTTCGGTGCCCTTTATGACGCTGCCACTGGGTGCCAGTGAAGAAATGCTGGTTGGTACGCTGAATTTGCAACAAGTTCTGCAAGACCAAACCGTCGCATTCCAGCCCGGTTTGCTGGCGAAGGCCCATGGCGGCGTGCTGTATGTTGATGAAGTTAATTTGCTTGCCGACAATCTGGTCGATTTACTACTCGATGTATCTGCCAGCGGAATGAATATTATTGAGCGCGATGGCATTAGTCATCGGCATCCTGCGCGGTTTATTTTGTTAGGTACCATGAATGCCGACGAAGGGGAGTTAAGGCCCCAGTTGCAGGATCGTTTTGGTTTGTATGTTGAGTTGGGCCAAGCCTACAGTATCGCCGAACGGATCGAAATTGTGCGCTTGCGAGAGCAGTTTGATACCGATCCCGCCGGATTTATCGCCGCCTATGCGGCTCAACAACATAATTTACAGCAACGCATTCATCAAGCGCGCGAACGGCTTCCCGAAGTGCGTTGCGCCGATGAGTTGCGGGTGCTTATCGCCGAACGTTGCCACGCTGCGGAGGTTGACGGATTACGGGCAGACATCGTCTGGTTGAGAGCAGCACTGGCGCATGCGGCACTGGAAGGACGAATGGAAATGCAGGCGTCCGATATATTGGCGCTGGAGCCTCTGGTGCTGGGGCATCGCCGTAAAGCCACCCGAACACCTCCGCCGAATCCGCCTTCTCCTCCGCCGTTCAGTCGCCCGCAGGATAAAACCGAAACCGGAAATTCATCGCAAGCTGCCGGTGACTGGGGCAGTATGGCACCCGTCGCGCAGCCGACGGCGTCGCAAAAACGACTGTCTTTTTCGAGCGAGTCTAATAAAGTGACGTCGGCCTTGAATTCAATTCATGCCGCCCTGAACCCTTCTGTAGGAAAAGACAAAGGCAGGGATAGTCGAGGCACCCGATCAGGAAAACGCGATAGCCACACGGTGGACTGGTTCGGATCATTGATTCGCCAGGCAGGTTCCTGGCCATTGCGGGCACTCCACTTTAAAAAGCAGAAAACCGGACAGTCGGTATTACATTTGATTTTGCTGGATACATCGGCCTCCACGCTTGAGAATCGCTTGTTTGCCCATGCCAAGGCAACCGTATTACAAATTGCAGAGCAGGCTTACCTAAACAGGGAGCAGCTGACTTTACTGGGATTTGGCAATCAGCAGGTAACGACTTTACTACCCAAAAAAAGGGCACCCAAGTCGTTGCGGCGTTTTCTGGATTCGATTGCGGCGGGTGGCGGAACCCCGCTGCGAGAAATGTTGCAACAGGCGCTTTCCTATCAGCAGGTGCAGCAACGCCAAACTCCCGGACTGAAGATTAAAACCTACCTGATTACCGATGGGCGAACGGCACAACCGCTCCACGACGTTCAGTTGCTGGGTGAGGTTCTGGTGATTGATATCGAAAATTCAGCAGTAAAACGTGGCAAGGCCAGAGCGCTTGCGACTCAGCTACGCGCCCCCTATTTTTCTTTGCCCGTGTTGCTGGCTGAGCAGAGGTAATTGATTATGAGTGAACATTCCCATCAGACCCGAATGGCCTCACGGAAAGCGGTCATTGACGCCAAAATCGCGCAAGCTACGGAAGAGCGTGGCGTGTTGATTCTGTTGAAAGGCAATGGCAAGGGAAAAAGCAGTTCGGCCTTCGGTACCATGGCCAGATCGGCAGGGCACGGAAAACGCTGCGCGGTGATTCAATTTGTTAAAGGCCGGCGTGAAACCGGGGAATATAAATTTTTTAAGGATCATCCGTTAATCGACTGGCATGTCATGGGGCACGGCTTTACGTGGGAAACCCAGGACAAACAGCAAGATCAGGCGGCCGCACAAAAAGCCTGGCAACTGGCTGAAGAACTGCTTTGCGATGATCGCTACGACCTGCTGGTGTTTGACGAGCTGAGTTACATGATTAAGTACGGCTATCTGGACGCGGCGCCGATGGTGTCCTCGCTACAGCAACGCCCCCGGCATCAGAGTGTCATTATTACGGGGCGAACCATGGCGGTTCCCTTGCAGGACATTGCCGATACGATTTCGGTAGTGCAGGACGAGCGTCATGCTTTTCGTCTGGGCGTTAAGGCACAAGCCGGGATTGAATATTAATGAGCACCGTGACTTGCCCTGCCTTGTTTTTAACCGCACCTGCCTCGGGGCAGGGTAAAACGACTATTACGGCGGCGCTGGCGCGATTGCTGTCGCGCCAGGGTAAAGTGGTTCGGGTGTTCAAAACCGGCCCGGATTATCTGGATCCGCAAATTTTGCAGCAGGCCAGTGGGCAGCCCGTTGAACCGCTGGATTTATGGATGGCAGGCGAAGCCTATTGTCGCCAGAAACTCTACGAGGCGGCACAGGTAGCCGATTTGATTCTGGTCGAAGGGGTCATGGGGATGTTTGATGGCGAGCCCTCCAGTGCCGACCTTGCCGCACGTTTCAATTTGCCCATGGCGATTGTGATGGATGTTAAAGGCATGGCGCAAACGGCGGCGGCCATGGTGTTGGGGCTGGCCAGTTATCGGAGTGATGTCTCCGTGATCGGGTTGATTGCCAATCATTGCAGTTCGGAGCGTCACCGCGAACTCATTGCCAACGCCTTGCCCGAGCATTTGCCGCTGTTGATGCATTTAGCCCGTTCAGAAGAGGTGAGTTTACCCGAACGCCACCTGGGATTGGTGCAGGCGAATGAAGTCGCGGACGAACTGGAACAGAAGTTCGAAGCCGGTGCCGATTGGCTGGAAGCCGCGGGGGCGCTGAATATTTTGGCGCATTGCCCTGAAGTGATCTTCGCACCGGGCCATATCCCTGCGCCTAAAAAAGAACTGGCCGGACTGACCATCGGTATCGCCCGGGATACGGCCTTTAGCTTTATTTATGAAGCCAATATGCAGTTGCTGCGTGACATGGGGGCTCAGCTGGTTTTCTTTTCGCCCCTGACAGACCGTGATTTGCCCTCCGCCGATGCCCTGTGGTTACCGGGCGGGTATCCGGAATTGCACGCACGCGCGTTGTCGGAAAATGTATCGCTGCAACAGCAGATCAAGGCGTTTTTTGAAAGCGATCGACCTATTCTGGCCGAGTGTGGTGGCTTTTTGTATTGTCTGGAATCCCTGACGGATCTGGAAGGCCAGACTTTCATGATGACTGGCATAATGTCGGGGCAGGGCGCCATGCGCGGCAAGCGGGGGTGTCAGGGAATGCAGACGGCACCATTGCCTGAAGGCCCGGTCAAGGCGCATGCTCATCATCGTTCTCGCAGTGACGGTACGCCGGAGCCTATTGCTTTTGGACAGCGGCAGCGCCATCCTGCGCCAGGTGAAGCCATTTACCGGGTGCGTCACTTAACGGCGACCTACTTACACCTGTTTTTTCCGTCCAATCCGGATGCCATTACGCGGATATTTTGTCCGAAGGCGAGTCTATGATTACTGCTTCTTTCTCTATCATGGCGGTCGGTTTTACCTTGGGTCTGATGCACGCACTCGATGCCGATCATGTCATGGCGGTCTCTACCCTGAGCAGTCAAAAAGCCGGGGTAATGCGCACGTTGCGGTTCTGCGCCAGTTGGGCCATCGGGCACGCGGGTGTGTTGGTGACCAGTGGTTTACTGCTGTTCGGGCTGGGGTGGCAGTTGCCCGCCTCATTGCAGCACGTGGCCGAGCTATTGGTTGGCCTGCTGTTAATCGGTTTGGGGCTTTATTGTTTTTGGCGGTTTCGACAACAGAAACTGCGCCTGATTCAGCACAGCCATGACGAAATTACGCATTACCATTGGCATGTCGAAGGCGATGTGACCCGGCGTGGCCACCGGGGGTTCCCGAACCGCGAAGGCCACGCTCCTGTGATGGTGGGGGTGGTGCATGGTCTGGCGGGCAGCGCGCCGGCACTTGCACTGGTGCCTGCGGTATCACAAGGACAATTGTCATGGGCGCTGATTTATTTGATGGTGTTTTCCTGTGGTGTCATGTTGTCCATGCTGGTGTTTGGTCTGGGGCTGGGCACATTGCAAAAGTATCTAAAAGAAAAGCATCTGAAATGGTTTCACTGGCAGCAGCATTTAATTGCTGGCGGGTCGGTGATTTTAGGTGGCTATTGGTTTAGTCAGGCGCTTTGAATGTGGCCTGAAAGTGGCGAGCACCAGACCCCGTTACGTACCGGACTCACCACAGGTACGTGCGCGACAGCCTGTTGTGTGGCGGCGGCGCAAGCATTGCTGGCAAACAAACGCCCTCCGCAGGTCGAAGTTCGGTTACCCAAAGGACAGCAGGTTCTACTGGCGATTGACGAATATGCTGTTCTTGATGCAGACGTCAAGCTCGATACGAACGTCAATCCGGCACCCGGCATTCGCACTTCTACCATTAAAGACGCCGGGGATGATCCCGATGTTACCCACGGTGCGCGTGTCTATGTTGAGCTCCGGCTTACCTCGGTGGCCGGGGTGACCTTTCGGGCGGCCAAGGGCGTGGGTGTGGTCACGCGGGAAGGATTATTACTGGCGGTGAACGAGCCTGCCATTAATCCGGTGCCTCGCAAAATGATGACCGAACATCTGCAAAATGCCGCACAGGTTTATGGTTACCGGGGTGGCTTTGAGGTGTCGGTCGGGGTGGAGCAGGGCGAGCAACTGGCGCTTAAAACCATGAACCCACGACTGGGTATCGTCGGTGGACTGTCCATTCTGGGTACCACCGGTATTGTGCGGCCGTATTCCTGTTCTGCTTACATTGCTTCGATACATCAGGGGATTGATGTGGCGCGCGCCAATGGCATTACTCACATCGCCGCCACCACCGGAAGCACCAGTGAAGCAGCCATAAAAGCGCATTATGGTTTGGACGATATGGCGCTACTGGAGATGGGCGACTTTGTCGGGGCGGTACTTAAATATCTGCGTAAAGCCCCCGTGGCTAAAGTCACGCTATGTGGGGGGTTCGGAAAAATCAGCAAGCTCGCGAACGGGCATCTGGATTTAAACAGCCGGGTATCGAGTATTGATCTTGACCAGTTGGCGGATTGGGCGGCCGGATGTGGTGCATCACCCGCCCTCTGTGAGCAAATCCGGCAAGCCAACACCAGTATGCAGGCGCTCGGTTTGTGTCAGGCGCAAGCTATTCCATTGGCCGACGCGGTTTGTCGGCAGGCACTGTTGCAAGCGCGTCAAGTGGTGGCGCGTATTCCTCCGGGTGACCTGCAGCTGGAAGTGTGGGCGGTGGACCGACACGGTGCTTTTGTGGGATCAGCCGTTGAGTGTATTTCATGAATTGGCTGATTTTAGGCGGAACGACTGAAGCGCGTTTGTTTACGGAGCAGGCCTGTGCCGAAATAGTCCGGGGTGATCTGTCATTGGGTAACCATGGTACAGAACCTACGCTGATATACAGCGTGGCCGGTCGGGTGCGTCAACCGCAATTGCCATGCAGGGTGATTTCCGGCGGCTTTAGTGCCGGGGGGGGATTGCAACGCTATCTTCAAGTTGAGGCTATTCAGGGGATACTGGACTTTACCCATCCTTTTGCTGCGCGTATCAGCACGGCGGCGGTGGCGGCTGCGAGGGCTCAAGGCATTCCCTGCTGGCGATTCCGTCGCCCCCCCTGGCGGGCACGGGCGGGGGATCGGTGGCAATGCTTTTCAACTCGGGACGACCTGTGGCAGGCGCTGGGCCACTTTAAGTCAATTTTGCTTACGCTGGGACAACTTACACCAGCTGAGTGGGAGGCCTTGCTTAGTGTGGTCACGCCGGGTCAAGGTCAGCGTCTGGTGATACGAACCGCAGTGGCCCCCGGGATGACATTACCTGAGGGCGTCGAGTGGCTTCAGGCCATCGGACCTTTTTGTCTGGAAGATGAAATACGGCTGCTTACAAATGCACAGATAGACGTCTTGGTGACCAAAAACAGTGGGGGGCAGGCGACGCAAGCCAAGCTCAACGCTGCGCGGCAATTGCAGGTGCCGGTGCTCATGCTCGACCGGCCAGTGTTGCCGCCAGCCGATCACGAGTTTGAGACTATTGAACAAGGTTTGAACGACCTCAAACACTATTTAACCCAAACAGAACACGCGGGATATCCGGATGTCTTTTGAGTATGAAATCAACCCCGTGGCCATTGAACAGCAGAGTTTTAAGACGATTCGCCAGCTGACTTCGCTGGATGACTTTTCGCGTGCGGAGCAACAGGTGGTGATGCGTATCGTGCATAGCCTGGGATTGCCTGAAGTGGCTCGCGAGGTGCGTTTCAGTGCGCAGGCATGCGACGCGGGAATGCACGCGTTGAACCGGCATGCCCCCTTGCTGTGCGACGTAGAAATGGTACGTCAGGGGATCACCAAACGCATGGTGGCCGATCTCCCGCTGTGTTTTCTGAACGAGTCCGAGACGGCTGCACGCGCCAGGTCTGCTGGGGAAACCCGCTCCATGGCGGCGTTGCAGGCATGGTTGCCCCATCTCGAAGGCAGCATCGTACTGATTGGCAATGCGCCCACGGCATTGTTCCGGTTATTGGAAATGTTGCAGCAAGGTGCGCCCAGACCCGCACTGGTGATCGGGATGCCGGTAGGATTTGTGGGGGCTGCCGAGTCAAAGCAGGCGTTGTGGGAACATCATCAGTCCTTGGGGATTGAATGCATTACCCTGCTGGGGCGTCAGGGCGGAAGCGCCGTTACGGCGGCGACCTGCAATGCCTTGTTACGCTGTAACCGGGGGGAGTGGTATTAATGTCGATTCATGTCATCGGTCTGGGCGTGGCCGCACAGGCGTTCCTGGATGAAGAGGCGTTAGCCGCGCTACAGGCGGCCACACGAGTGGTGGGGTCGGAACGACAAATAGCCACGGTGCGTTGGTGGCTGGGGGCTAAACAGACTGTCGAGATTCTGCCTGCGTTGCCGCAGCTTAAAGAAAAGCTGGCAAGCTGGCTGGCCGATGGAACCGAAAATATCGCGATTCTTGCGTCGGGTGATCCGCTGTTTTACGGCATCGGGAAATGGGTAAAAGAGAATGCGCCGTCTGGCTCACTGCGTTTTTATCCGGCGGTATCCAGTGTGCAGGTGGCCTGTCACCGACTGGGGGTGTCATTGCAGGATGTTACGGTGCTCAGTCTGCACGGACGTCCGTTGGCGAAATTATTAACACAACTCCGGCGGGGTCAGGCATTGATGTTATTGACGGATGCCCAAAGCCGTCCGCAGCAGATCGCGGCCCTTTGTGTTGATGCCGGATTTGCTGACAGTGAATTGGTGGTGTGTGAAGCACTGGGTTATCCGCATGAAAAAGTCACCCGTTATCACGTAAGCCAGCTCACGACACCTGAGGCGGATCGCCTTAAGTTCGACCCGCTACAGGTGACTTATCTGGAGGTCAGGGGGAGTGGAACTTACTTGCCTGCTTTTCCGGGGATTCCCGATACAAATTTTGTAACGGATCGGGAGGGTGGCAAGGGCATGTTGACCAAGCGGGAAATTCGTCTGGCGATACTTTCGTGGTTACAGCCCGGCGGGGATGACTGCATTTGGGATATCGGGGCGGGATGCGGCAGTGTGGCCGTGGAGCTGAGTTACTGGTGCCCCGACGTAAAAGTATATGCCATTGAACATCATCCCGAGCGTGTCCGTTGCCTGACCGCGAATCAGGCGCGTTTTGGCGTTGTGAGCAATTTGCACATTGTTGAAGGCCGTGCACCGGACGTTTGTGAATCCTTGCCGACACCCGACAAGGTGTTTATCGGAGGCAGCGGCGGCGAATTGACATCGCTGCTGGAACTGGCCTGGGCGCGTCTGCCGTATCAGGGCGTGCTGCTGGTCAGTGCCGTGACGGAAGCCACCCGGCAGGGCTTGTACCGGTTTTATCAACAACGGGAACAGGTGCAGGATGTGACTATGGAAACCCTCGAAGTGGCGATACGTCGCGGCGAAACGCTGGCGGGTGAACTGTTATATCGTCCTGGTTTGCCGGTCACGCTCTATCGTTTTGAGAAATGTCGTCTTTCGCCACTGCCGGTAGAAAGTGATTCACCGGCTTCAGGAGACTGGGTGTGAAGACACATTCCTTGCAAACACAATCTTTGCAAACACAAGCCTTGCAAAAAACAGGCACCTTATATGGGGTGGGCGTCGGACCGGGCGACCCCGAATTATTGACGATGAAAGCCTGGCGGCTTATCCGGCAGGCGCCGGTCGTGAGCTATCTGTGTAACGATTCGGGAGAGTCGCAGGCGCGTCAAATTGCTGCCGTGGTGTTGTCCGAAGCGGAACCGGGGGCGTTTGAATTGCCTTTGCCCATGCCCATGTCGAGGGACCGTACGGCGGCCAATGCGGCGTACGACGAAGGCGCAGCGCGTATCGCCGAACAGTTGCGCCAGGGGCACGACGTGGTATTTTTGTGTGAAGGTGATCCGCTGTTTTTTGGCTCCTTTGCCTATTTACTGGATCGTCTGCAAGATCAGTTTCCCTGTGAAGTTGTTCCGGGGATTTCGTCGGTCAATGCGGCGGCCTCTGCTTTGTGTTCGCCCCTGACGTTGCTGACCGAATCCTTTGTGGTGGTGAGCGGGCGACACACGGATGAGCAAATTATTCAGGCCTTACAAACCCACCAGAGTGTGGTGATTATGAAAGCCGGGCAGGCGCGGGCCCGTATTCTCGCCTTACTGGAACATACGTCACGTATCGGTGAAGCGCGTTATCTGGAATATATCGGCCGCGACAATCAGCGCATTGTGGAGGATGTCCGTCGCCTGAGCGCGGAGGCTGGCCCTTACTTCTCGTTGTTTGTGGTATTGCCTGCCCGGGTATCAAGACCATGAGCCAATCCACGAGCAATACTGAACCACAAGCCACGAAGCCTGCGGGCGTTCGTATAATTGCTCTGACCGATGCCGGTCAGCAGCTGGGTTTGCGCCTGTGTGCGGCGATGCCCGGTGCCGAACTCTGGTTCAAACCCGCCCCTTTTGCAGCGAAAGTACAGCAGGCGTTTCGGCAGGGAGACCCGCTGATTTTTATCTGTGCCACCGGCATTGTGGTTCGCACACTGGCCCCCGTGCTGGTCAGCAAACGGGAAGATCCGCCGGTACTGGTGCTGGATGAACTGGGCCAATTTGTGATTCCTCTGTTATCGGGTCACGAGGGGGGCGCCAATGAATGGGGCCGACACGTGGCGGGGCTGCTTGAGGCACAGCTCGTGATGACCACCGCCAACGCTTATCTGGCGCCCGTCTACGCGGTAGGCATGGGATGTGAACGCCATTGTTCTGTCGATGAATTGTCGGCGCTGCTCGACGAGTGCCTGCAACGGGCCGGTCTCAGTATTTCTGAGGTGGCCAGTATCGACAGCATCGACCTTAAGGCCGATGAAGCCGGATTAGTCGAGTTAGCGGCGCGACTCCAAAAGCCGTTCCGCACCTGGAGCGTTTCAAACTTGCATACCGTGGAAGCGCAACTGAGCACGCGCTCCGATTATGTTTTTCGCACCGTGGGAGTGTACGGGGTGGCAGAGTCTGCGGCGTTGTTTGGCGCAGGACAACTGACCGGCCATTCGGCCGAGTTGTTACTGACCAAACAAAAAAGCCGACGCGCCACCTGCGCCATCGCACGAAGTTACCGTATCTAAAGTGACAGGAAGTGAAACAAAAGCACATGAGTCGATTATTTTTAGTAGGAACCGGCCCGGGCGACAGTGCATTGATTGCGCCCAAGGCATTGGCAGCCATTGCCGCAAGTAGTGATCTGGTGGCCTACGGTCTTTATCTGGAGCTATTGGGGGAAGTGTGTGACGGTAAGGTGCACCATGATTTGCCCTTGGGTGAAGAGATCGGCCGGGCACGGCTGGCGCTGGATTTAGCCGCCAGCGGTAAAACCACCGCGCTGATTTCCAGTGGAGATATTGGTATCTATGCCATGGCGACACTGGTTTTCGAATTGCTGGATCAACAATTACAAGGCAAAGAGTCGCACCCGGAATGGTTACAGGTTGAGATTGAAGTTGTGCCGGGTATTTCCGCAATGCAGGCCGGGGCCAGCCGGGTCGGAGCCTTGTTAGGGCATGATTTTTGTACGGTGTCGCTGTCAGATTTGCTGACCCCCTGGGAGACCATTGAAAAGCGGATTCACAGCGCGGGTGCGGGAGATTTCGTCGTTTCCTTCTACAACCCCGTCTCGCGCAAACGGGATTGGCAATTGAACCGGGCCCGTGACATTCTGCTGCAATATCGACCGGCATCCACTCCGGTACTGCTCGGCCGACAACTGACACGGGCAGACGAGTCCATCACGATTACCCGCCTTGATCAGCTGGATGCCAGTGCGGTGGATATGTTCACCCTGGTGAGTGTGGGCAACAGCGAATCGCGGCATATTGTTAACGGTGACAAACACTGGGTGTACACCCCCCGAGGCTATCGTAAAAAGCTAATCTGATCCTGCGCGAAAACGGGGAAATGGAAAGGCGGTCCATCCCCGGGGCGCTTGGGGGATGCAGCGGCTACGGCTATCGGAGCGGGGATGCCCGTCGCAATACATGATAGTGGTAAACATCAACAGCACTAAAGAGGGCTGGGTGATGAACAGACATAAAAGCAGATGGGAACCGTGATGAAAGTTTATTTTATAGGGGCCGGGCCGGGTGATCCGGAGCTGATGACCCTGAAAGGACAGCGGATATTGCAGCAATGTCCGGTGGTGCTCTATGCGGGCTCACTGATCCCTCGTGAAGTGTTGGCGTCGGTTGAGCACTCGGCAGAACAGATTGTCGATACCGCGTCCATTACCTTGGACGAGATTACCGCATATATTGAAAAAGCCGCTGCCGAAGGTAAAGATGTGGCCCGGTTACAATGCGGTGACCCTTCACTCTATGGCGCGATTGGCGAGCAAATTCGTCAACTGGAAAAACTGGGTATCGCCTACGAAATCATTCCCGGCGTCAGTGCCGTGGCCGCATCTGCGGCGTTTCTGGGAAAAGAGCTGACGCTCTCCGGCGTATCTCAAACGGTCATTATGACCCGCTACGAAGGTAAAACGCCGTTTCCCGAACGGGAGCGACTGCCGGAGCTGGCGCGTAGTGGTGCGACACTGGCGATTCACCTCGGTGTGACACGCATTCACAAAATTGTTGAGGAATTGCTGCCTCACTATGGCAGTGATTGCCCCGTGGCGGTGTGTTATCGCACGTCATGGCCGGACGAAGATAAAGTAGTGGGCACACTGGCTGACATTGTAGAGAAAGTGCGCGCCAAGAAATTTACCCGTACCTCGCTTATCCTCGTTGGCCAGGTGCTGGATAGCCCTGATTTTGCCGATTCGTACCTGTATGCCAAAGAGCAAGCCCATATCTATCGACCCAAAGTCAAACCTGACACGCCACGTCAAGTGAAACGCACCTGATGTCATCGCCGACGTAGCCTGAATCCGTGAGAGAAATAATATGCAGCTGAATAAAATCCCGACCACCATCGTGACCGGCTTTCTGGGTAGCGGTAAAACTACCTTGCTATCCAATATACTTAAACAGGCAAACGGTAAGCGTATTGCGGTAATTGTTAATGAATTCGGCGAACTGGATATCGACGCTGATTTGCTGCGTAGCTGCCCGCTGGATTGTGAGGAAGAAAGCCGTACCGAAGCGCCGGCCTCGAACAACGGCATTTATGAACTGGCGAATGGCTGTATCTGCTGTACCGTCGAAGAGGCGTTTTTGCCGGTGATGCTGCAACTGGTTGAGCGTCGCGACAGCATTGATCACATTTTGATTGAAACCAGTGGTCTGGCATTGCCCAAGCCGCTGGTACAAGCCTTTAACTGGCCGGAAATCAAAGCCCACTGTACTGTGGATGCAGTGATCACCGTGATTGACGGCCCCGCCGTGGCGGCCGGACGTTTTGCCCACGATGCGGAAAAAGTGCAGGCACAGCGATTGGCCGATGCCAGCCTCGATCACGATCCGAGCCTGCAAGAGTTGCTGGATGATCAGCTCAGCGCCGCTGATCTGGTGGTGGTGAGCAAGAATGACTTGCTCACCGGGCCAGAACGCGAGCAGGTTGCGCAGGTTATCGCCCACCGGGTGCCCGCGGAGGTTAAAACAACCTATATCCGTTTTGGCGAAGCACCTCTGGATGCACTGATCGGGATGGAAGCCGCCGCCGAAGCGCGTATTGATTCGGTACACAATCACCACGATCACCATCACGCCCATGGCGAGCATCACGAACATGCCCATGACCATTTCGACTCCTTCGTGATCACGCTGGGTGAAGTGGATAGCGACAAAATACAGGCGGCCCTCAAAAATCTGGTGAGCGATTTCAATATCTATCGGGTGAAGGGCTTTGCCGCCTTGCCGGGGAAACCCATGCGTCAGGTTCTGCAAGCCGTGGGTAAAAGACTGGATGCCTATTTCGACCGTCTGTGGCATAGCGACGAGACCCGCGCTACCCGGTTGGTCTTTATCGGCAAAGGCATTGAGGCCCCGGTCATTCAAACGGCGCTTGAATCGGCGCTGGCTGACGCTCGTTAAGCGGCCGCATCAGCATGCATTTACTCGCAGCCAAACCGGGGGGATTCGTCGATGAAGAAGGCATCATCGATCTGAATCAGGATTCTGCCGACATCGTTGTGCTCAGCGCCGCCGACAGCACACTGGCCGCGCTCTCTGAGGGGCTGCGTGCGTTGCACGCCTCTGTTGACGGGCCGGTGCCGAACGTGCGGCTCGCGAACTGGATGCAACTTCGCAAACCGGCAGCCTATGATCTGTACGAAGACAAAGTACTGGAATCTGCCCGCGTGGTAGTAGTGTCTTTGTTGGGGGGGGCGAGTTACTGGGCCTATGGTCTGGAGCGTTTGATCGATTGGCAACAGGCCGCCCCCGCTTCACGCACCTTAGTGGTCGTGCCGGGTGACGACGCTGCCGACCCCGAATTGTTTGACGCCTGTTCCACCTCTCGGGAAGACGCCCTGCGTGTCTGGCGTTACCTTAGGGAGGGTGGGGCAGACAATAGTCAGCAATTGTACCGCTTTCTCGTCAGCACCTATCTGGGCCTGTCGTTGCGTTGGCACGAGCCTCGCCTCTTGCCAAGGTGTCTGATTTATATGCCTGCCGGAACAGCTCATCCGGGAGGGCAGGCCACGCTGGCCGAATGGCAACAGCGCTGGGCGCTGATCGCACCGTCACCCGACGCTACCTTGCCAGACAGTATCCTGCCTGACCGTCACCCTGTGTCCAGGCCGGTAGTGTTGTTACTGTTTTACCGCAGCCAATTGCAAAGCGCCAACACGGCCATGTTTGATGCGCTGATCCGGCAGTTGGAACAAGCAGGTCTGGCCCCGTTACCCATGGCGATTGCCTCCTTGAAAGATAAGGAGTCGATTGCGTTGGTTAATGCCTTGCAGGAACAAACCGGAGCCAGCTTGATCTTAAGTACGCTGGGGTTTGCCAATAATACGGTGGCGAGTCCGGATCTGAGTGCCCAGCCCGGATATTTTCAAAGCCCGCTGATTCGACCGATTCCGGTGCTGCAATTGATTTTGTCCAGCAGTACAGAAGAAGACTGGCAATCCTATACGCAGGGACTACGCAGCCGTGATATCGCCATGCAGGTGGTATTGCCCGAAATGGATGGCCGGATCGTGACGCGGGCCATTAGCTTTAAAGCCGAAAGCCATTATGACGCCTTAGGCCAGATTGCGGTGGTGCGTTACTCGTTGCATCAGGAACGGGCACAGTTCGTAGCCGAGCTTGCCAGGCGCTATTGCCGGCTGGCCGTGACTGCCAATCAAAACAAGCGAATCGCGCTTATTCTGGCAAATTATCCCACCAAAGACGGTCGTATCGGGAACGGGGTCGGTCTGGATACACCCGCGTCGGCGGTCAATATCCTGCAAGCCATGAAGCAGGCAGGCTACGCACTGGATGAGCTGCCCTTGTCGGGTAATGCCCTGATCGAAGCCTTGCTGGGGGCGGTCACCAATAATCCCGAAACCTTACACCAGCGGCCGTGCTGGCAAAGTTTGTCGCTGGATGACTACCAAGCCTTTTTTTGCCGCTTGCCTGAAGACTGTCAGCAAGCGGTACTCACTCGCTGGGGAAGGCCAGAGGACGATATCAAATGCCGTCAGGGCCGTCTCATGCTGGCCGGGATTCGATTGGGTGAAATTTTTGTGGGCATTCAACCCGCACGTGGATTCAATCTGGATCTGGCGGCCAATTATCACGACCCGGATTTGGTTCCTCCCCACAGTTACCTCGCATTTTACTTTTGGTTGCGCCACGTCTATGAGGTCGATGCCATTGTGCATGTGGGCAAGCATGGCAATCTGGAATGGCTTCCGGGTAAGGGCACGGCCTTGTCAGCGCAATGCTGGCCCGACATCGCCCTTGGGCCGATGCCGCATTTCTATCCCTTTATTGTGAATGATCCGGGCGAAGGGGCGCAGGCCAAGCGGCGCACGCAGGCCGTGATCATTGATCATTTAATGCCGCCCATGACCCGGGCCGAAAGCTATGGCGCGCTGGCAGAACTGGAATCGCTGGTCGATGAGTACTATCAGGCAATGGGGATGGACGACAAGCGCGAACGCTGGTTGCGTCAGGCGATTCTCGATAAAGTGAACCGCACTCATGTCCTCGACGAACTGGGGGCCCGCGACAGCGGAGATGACGAAGCCCTACTGGCTGATCTGGATGCGTATCTCTGCGATATTAAAGAAGCACAGATACGCCACGGACTGCATATATTGGGACGTTTACCTGAGGCCGAAAAGCTGGCTGACACGCTGGTTGCCCTGTTGCGCTTGCCCCGGGGGGATACGCCGGAAAGTCAGGGCATCCTGCATAATCTGGTGCAGGATCTCGACTTGCGCTGCGAACAAGGCTGGTTTGATCCTCTGGCCGCCGGCACGCGGGGCTGGTCGGGTGGGCGACCGGCGTGTCTGCAAACACTCGATGCCAGCGTCTGGCGCACCGAGGCCGATACGCGTGAGCGTTTGGAGCAATTCGCAAAAAATTTGCTGCAACGCTATGTACTCGATACCGGAGACTGGCACGAAATCCTCCATTTACCGAACACGCAGCAGCAACTCAGGTATGCCAAAAACGTCCTCTGTGCCGCGCTGGAGCAAAGTGCCACGCAGGAAATCAGTGCGCTGCTTGACGGTTTATCCGGTCAGTTTGTCGCCCCCGGTCCCAGTGGCGCGCCCACGCGTGGCCGATTGGATACCTTGCCTACGGGGCGTAATTTCTATTCGGTTGATAATCGTGCCATTCCTTCGCCTGCGGCCTGGGCGATTGGGCAGCGGGCGGCGCAGGCGCTGATCGAGCGGCATCTGCAAACGCAGGGCGAGTATCCGAAACAATTGGGACTCTCCGTGTGGGGAACCGCCACCATGCGAACCGGAGGCGACGACATCGCCCAGGCCTTTGCGTTGATGGGGGTGGAACCCCTTTGGGCTCCGGGTTCCAACCGTGTGATCGACTTTAAAGTACTCAGCACGCAGGTGCTCGGACGCCCCCGTGTGGATGTGACCCTCAGGGTGTCCGGTTTTTTCCGCGATGCTTTTCCCAACGTCATGAAATTGTTTGATGCCGCTGTGCAAGCGATTGCCGACATTGAAGAACCCGGTAATGAAAACATCATCCAGCAAAATGTCCGTGCCCGGCAGGCCGCGCTGGAAGCAGAAGGGCACACACCGCAAGCGGCGTACCGGCAGGCGACCTATCGGGTATTCGGCAGCAAACCGGGGGCTTATGGTGCAGGATTACAGGGACTGATTGATGAACGTTGCTGGGAGCGGCGGGAAGATCTGGCCGAAGCCTATCTTAACTGGGGTGGCTATGCGTACGGCAACGACGCAGGTGACGGAGTCGAGGCCAGACAGGCATTTCGCTACCAGCTCACTCAGCTCGAAGTCGTCGCGCAGAATCAGGATAACCGTGAACACGACATTCTCGATTCGGATGATTACTACCAGTTTCAGGGGGGAATGAGTAATGCGGTGGCCATGTACCGAGGCGTCGAACCGGTGATCTATCACAATGATCTGTCAAACCCTATGGTTCCCAAAGTCCGTACCCTGAAAGAAGAACTGAATCGGGTGATTCGCTCGCGGTTGCTCAATCCTAAATGGATTACGGCCATGCGAGAGCACGGTTACAAGGGGGCCTTCGAAATGGCGGCGAGCGTGGACTATCTGTTTGCCTACGATGCCACCACGAATCTCATCGACGACTATCAGTATGAGCAGGTGACAGAAACACTGCTGATGGACCGCGACAATCGGCAGTTTTTGCTCGACAATAACCCGAATGTGCTGGAAGAAATGGCCGAGCGTTTACTGGAAGCCATACAGCGTGGCATGTGGCAATCCCCCGGAGATTACGCCGGCGCGTTGCAGGATTTGTTGCTGGACCTGGATCATCTGCAGGAATCTGCCCATCCCCCGGGGAGCATGAGCTAATTAAATGAGTCTATTCATTACCGTATGTTTTGCCTTGCTGCTGGATGCGCTCTTTAAAGAGCCCCGGCGTTTTCATCCACTGGTAGGGTTTGGCCGAATTGCCAATGCCATCGAAACCCGACTCAATCGACCTACTGCCGGTCGTGCGGCCGGTCGTGGTGCAGGTATCGTCGCCTGGTGTCTGGCGGTGTTGCCCTGGGTGGGCCTGTTTTCCGGTCTGGCCTGGGGGCTGGATAGCCTTATAGCGGACCAGCCTGTACTGAAGGTGCTCGCGGGGGGCGTGGTGCTGTATCTGGCGATTGGCTGGCAATCACTCATCGAGCACGGTCTGGCCGTCGCCCGTCCGTTACAGCAGAACGATATACCGGCCGCGCGCGCTGCGGTGGGCCGGATCGTCAGTCGCGACACCAGCGATCTTGCTCCTCCGGCGATCGCGGCAGCGGCGACCGAATCCATGCTGGAAAACGGAGCCGATGCCGTATTTGCAGCGATTTTCTGGTTTGCGGTGCTCGGGATTCCCGGCGTAGTAGGGTACCGACTCTGCAATACCCTGGATGCGATGTGGGGCTACAAAAACACCCGTTTTCTGCATTTCGGGTGGGCCGCCGCGCGCATGGACGATGTACTCAATTTTATACCGGCGCGTTTAACTGCGCTGGCTTATGTACTCGTGGGACAAACCGCCCTCGGCTGGAAAGCCTGGCGAGATCAGGCCGGCCAGTGGAAAAGTCCCAATGCCGGTCCGGTCATGGCGGCAGGTGCCGGGGCAATCAATACGGCGCTGGGGGGCGGTGCTCAGTATCATGGTGAATGGCAGGTTCGGCCTTTGTTAGGCCCGGAAAAGGGCAATACACCCTCGGCGGCGAGTGTTCAGCAGGCCTGCCAGCTGGTGAATCGCGCCTTACTACTATGGTGCGCGGTACTCCTGATCGGTGGAGGGCTGTTCTGATGGCTTACGCCGAGACGCGCCCGCCTGCCGCTGCCCGTTCGGCGGCCTTGCCGCATGGCGGAAATCTGTTTTTGGCCAGTCAGACCTATGGCATTCCGGTGGCCGAATGGCTGGATCTGTCCACGGGGATCAATCCCCGAGCTTATCCGATCGATGCCTTGTCATCCTGGGATTTTCAGCGCATGCCTTATGTCAGTGCCGAGTTCGATGCCGCCCGAACCGCTTATTACGGATCACACGCCGGACTCGCCATTAACGGTTCGCAGCAGGCAATCCAGCTATTGCCCAGACTGTTGCCTGCCTTGCCGGTGTGGGTGCCGGAAGCCGGTTATCAGGAGCACCGGCGGCACTGGTCATTGCAGGGGAATCGGGTGGTGACCTATCCTGCCTTTTGTGCAGAACAGGCCGCGCAAGTCATAGCGCAGGCGCTTCGCACACAGCCTCCGTTTCATTTGCTGGTGATTAACCCGAACAATCCAACCGGGCTCTGCTTTACACCGCAGCAACTTCGTCACTGGGCCAGCCGCATGGCACAGGGAGCCATGCTGATTGTGGATGAGGCCTTTATTGACGCGGCCCCCGGCCAAAGTGTGCTGGCCGAGCCCTTGCCGGACAATATGCTGGTGCTGCGATCCTTCGGGAAGTACTTCGGGCTGGCAGGATTACGCCTGGGATTTGTATTTGGCGCGCCCCGCGTTATAGACGCACTCGGTGAGTGGGTCGGCCCGTGGGAGGTCAACGGGCCGGCACAGTCGATTGCCACGGCGGCCCTGCGGGACACCCCATGGCATCACGAAACCCAACACTTTCTGCAGGCCAACGCGCAGGCGAACCGGGTGGTCTTTGACGAGCTGTTTGCCTCGCTGCCGGTGATGTTTCAGGCGCATACACCGCTGTTTTCGACCTATAGCCTGACGCCCGCGCGAGCCAGACACATATACGAGTATTTTGCCCGCCGGGGGATATTGCTCCGCTTGATCGAACTGAATGACCAACAGGCGCTGTTACGTACCGGTCGCCTGAACTACCAACACACCAGTCACCTGCAGCAATTACAACAGGCATGCGCGGGTTACTGCGACGAATTGAACAGATACCAGAGGGGAAAAACTCATGCTTAATGGCGATCAAACAGGCCAACCACCGCACGCGCCAAAAACTGGCATCATGGTGTGTGGCCACGGCAGTCGGGATAAAGGGGCCGAACGGGAATTTGGCCTGGTCGCTGCCGGCCTGAAAAAGCGCTTTCCGGGAATTCCGGTGGAATATGGCTTTCTGGAATTTTCCGCACCCAATATTCACATGGGATTAAATGCCCTGCTGGAGCAGGGCGTGGAAGAAATCCTGGCGGTGCCCGGAATGCTGTTTGCCGCGACCCATGCAAAAAATGATATCCCCTCGGTACTGACCACCTTCGAACAAGAACGCCCGGGCATCCGGGTAAAATACGGTAGCGAGCTGGGATTGCATCCGGCAATGATCGAAGCCTTTCAGACCCGCATTTATGAGTCACTGGGTTTTGATCCGGCGAATCCCCCCAAAAATCTCTATGACACCTTGCTGGTGGTGGTCGGTCGCGGCACTTCCGACACCCTGGCCAATGCCGAAGTCGCCAAGCTCACCCGTATCGTCAATGAAAATATGGGGTTCGGTTGGGCCGATACCGTGTATTCGGGGGTGACTTACCCTTCGGTGGGGGAGGGGTTACAACGCCTGTCTAAAATCGGCTTCAAGCGGATTGTGGTCGCACCTTATTTTCTGTTTACCGGTCGTCTGATTAAACGAATCTATGGTTATGTTGATCATGTGGCTGCACAACTTCCCGAGATTGAGTTTATTAAAACGCCTTACCTGAATGATCACGAAAAAGTGATTGACGCCTTTGAAGTCCGGGTGCGGGAAATTATGGAGGGGGGGGGCCCGACAGAAAACCTGATGTCCTCATTCAAGCGCCGTCTGGCCGCGGGTGAAGTAGAGGTCCATCATCACCACGCCGAATATGTGCCGGACGAGACGGCCGGAGTGACGGCGGCTCATTCGCATGATCACGGCCATCATCACGGACACAGCCACGACCACAGCCACGACCACCGCCTTGATCACGACCATCATCATGGGCACAGTCACGACCATAGCCATGAGCACGGCCATCATCATGGGCACAGTCACGACCATAGCCATGAGCACGATCATCATCACGAGCACAGTCACGACCACAAGCATCAGCAGGATCATACTCACGACTCAGGGAGTGCTCACGGTCACTCCCACGGTGTGTACAAACATATCGGCCACCCGTTGGGACCCCGAACCATGATCGGTGATGGCATCTGCAACTGTTTCATGAGTCAGTTCCCGCCTGAAATATTGGAAGAAGAAAAAGATCGTATTGCGAAATCAAGCAACGAAACGCCTTTGGCTCATCGCTCCTGATCTTAAAAAAAGAGAGTGACGCAGACCGTACGCCAGAAACCGCCATGGGACGCCCCGCCAGGGCCGCGTCCTATGGATTAATCGTCGGTGCCAAGTGTCGCTTCGTGTCGGGTGAGTGTTTGGAAAGCGACTTCACGTATTCTCCGGGAGTCATTCCCAATTGTTGCTGAAACATCGCAATAAAGGCCGAACAGGACTCGTAACCCAGTTCACTGGCAATACGGGTAACGGAATAGCGGTCGAGGGTTAAATGTTGCAGGGCAATCTGTAACCGCAACTGTTGTCTCCAGCGTCGGAAATTCATTCCTGTCTGCTGTAAAAACAAACGCTGTAGTGTCCGGCTGGATGCACCGACTTCTGAACTCCATTGTTCCAGATTTCGGTTGCTCTCAGGATGCAGCTGTAGCGCCGAACAAATTTTTAATAACCGGCTGTCTTGCGGTATGGGCAGGTATAACGGTACCGGTGCGGCCGACGCCACCTGATCCCGCAAGGTGCGGAACAAACGTCCTGCGGTGCCCGACCAGAGGTAGTCGGCCGGGTGGCGTAAGGCTTCCAGAATCAGCTCCCGTAACAAAGGCGAGACTTCAAGAACATAGCAGCTACCGGCCAGTACTTTTGCCTCGTCACTATCAATGTGAATGCTCGACATCTCGGCGCCAAACTCACTCGACACCTCATGGGGGTGATCCGGTGGTACCCAGGCGGCCCGGTTGGGTGGCAGGAGATACCGCCCCGTCGGAGTTGCAACTTCAAGCACACCTTCAGACGCGTAAACCACCTGTCCCCAGGCATGGCGATGCGAGGCCACGACCGCACGCGGAGGCAATCGACGATGGAGCATGCTGATCGGGCGTACCAGCTTGCCTTCCGGTAACTCGATGCGGGGTATCTGTTGCCAGTTGTGACGTATTTTCTGCATAGATTGTCATTCTAGCGATAATGCGTCATCAGCGCGAGCCGTATACTTTAGGACTTACGGAGTTTGCGGAGCATCGGCATGATTAAGATTAAACGTTTAGGGCACCTGCTGCTAAGAGTCTCCAACTTGCCGGCATCGCTGGCGTTCTATTGTGACCTGCTGGGATTTGAGCTGGTAGAACAGGGCGACGAACAGCACCGGCGAACGGCCTTTTTATCGCTCGGAGAAGATGGGCACAATGTGGATCTGGTGGAAGTAGCACCGTCGGCATTGGCCCACGCCTCACAGTCGAGCCTGCATCACTTTGCGCTTCAGGTACAAAGTTTCGAAGACCTGCGCGATGCCTATTTTCATCTGATAGATCGCAATGTCGAGGTGATCAGGGCGACCGACCATGTCAGCCAAAAAAGCATTTTTACCCGCGATCCTGACGGCAATATTGTCGAGATCTATTATGAACTCCCTCAGGCGTTGAGTATCTTTCGCGCAGGACGGGCGGATACCGATACCCCGTTGGTATTTGAACGTTAGGGAAGGGTGCGGCAATCGAGTGGTGGTGGCTTCGTTCGTGCGGGGCGAGGACGCCCCGCCTACAGGGTGGCGGCAGTGGGATGGCGAGCCAGACGGCATGCGGTTCGCAAGGTGAGCATCATTAGCGCTGGCACAGACTTCGGGATCGCATTAGCATAGGCGCTCTTTTATTGCCAGAAGAGCGCTTGCTGCATGCAGTCGAACAAAGCCCGGCTTGATCGTTTTATCTCTGCAAAAACCGGAATCTGTCGGGGCGATCTTCGTTTGATTCTGGCCCAAAAGCGGGTACGGGTGGATGGTGAAGTGGTCACTACCATGAATTATGTCGTTAATCAGTTTTCGCGGATCGAATTGGATGATCAACTTTTGCAGGATAAACAACCGCGCTATCTGATGTTGAATAAGCCGGTCGGCGTCGTCAGCGCCACGCAGGATGCGCAACATAAAACCGTGGTGGATTTACTTGATCCTGCGCTGCGGGAAGATTTGCACATTGTGGGGCGGCTGGATTTAAATTCGTCCGGACTGGTGTTGCTGACCAATGACGGTGAGTGGTCGCGTTGCCTGATGGCACCGGAAGCCAAAGTGGCCAAAGTTTACGAGGTGCAGGTCGAACAGCCCATTAGCGACGATTGTATTCGTGCCTTTGCCGAAGGTATGTACTTTGCATTCGAGGATTTGACCACACGACCGGCCCGATTGGAAAAGATGAATGACACCCTCGCCAAAGTGACGCTGACCGAAGGGCGCTATCATCAAATCAAACGCATGTTCGGACGTTTTCGTAATAAAGTAGTGGCATTGCATCGCGTCTCTGTCGGGCCGATCCGGCTGGATGGCGCGCTGGCACCGGGAGAAAGCAGGGCCTTAACGACTGACGAGGTTAACTGCCTGAACGGTTAACCTCGCAGGCGGGATCTAACGAATCTTCCGTACTTTGAACTTGCGGCCTTTCAGTTTGCCATCCAGCAGGCGGGAGAGCGCTACCCGGGCACTGTCGCGTTTAATCGCCACATAAGCACAGGTGTTAAACACATCAATTTTGCCCACATCGGTGCCCGCAATGCCTGCGTCGCCGGTCAGTGCACCCAGAATATCACCGGGGCGTAATTTGTCGCGGCGACCGCCATCTATTTGCAGCGTAATCATTGGGGGTTCATGGCCGCCCATCGCCGTGGTTCGTAATTTGCCCAAATCACCCAAAGGGGCAGGGCTGCCCTGATAGTCTTCAATGAGGTTGATTTTGTAAGCTTCACTTGGCGTGAAAAGACTCAGCGCCAGGCCCTTTTTGCCCGACCGACCGGTGCGGCCAATGCGGTGCACATGGACTTCGGGATCACGACTCAACTCATAGTTGATAACCGCTTCGAGGTCTTTAATATCCAGCCCGCGTGCGGCCACATCCGTTGCTACCAGTACGCTGCAACTCTGGTTGGCGAAGGTGGTCAGTACCTGATCACGCTCTTTCTGTTCCAGATCGCCGTGCAATGCCTTGGCTGAATAACCGTGTGACTGCAATGCCTGTGCAATGTCCTGACACAACTGTTTGGTATTGCAAAAAACCACACTGGAAGCGGGATTGTAATGATCATAGAGTTTGAGCAACGCGGCTTCGCGCTGGTCTTTGGATACTTCAAAAAAGGTCTGGGTAATGGTGTCTTGCTGATGCGTACTCTCAACCGTCACTTCGACCGGCTGGTTCTGGTAGGTTTTACTCAGCTGGGCAATGGTATCGGGATACGTGGCAGAAAACAGCAGTGTCTGACGCTGCTTGGGCAGTTTCGATACCACCGCATCGATACTTTCACGGAAGCCCATATCCAGCATGCGGTCGGCTTCATCCAGTACCAATGTGGTGACGTTGTCCAGCAAGAGTTTCTCTTTGCGAACATGTTCCTCAATGCGTCCCGGGGTGCCCACAACAATGTGCGCGCCATGTTCGAGCGACGCCAGCTGCGGGCCAAAAGGCATACCGCCACACAGCGTGAGAATTTTAATATTGTGTACCGCTCGGGCCAGCTTGCGTAGCTCCTTGCTTACCTGATCTGCCAGTTCGCGGGTAGGGCAAAGTACCAGCGCCTGAACGGCAAACTTTTTAACGTTGAGCTTGTGCAATACCCCCAGACCAAAGGCGACGGTTTTTCCGCTACCGGTTTTGGCTTTGGCGGTCACATCCTTTCCTGCCAGCAGGTGCGGCAGGCTCTGCGCCTGTATGGGCGTCATGGCGTGGTATTCCAGCGTTTTGAGGTTGGCAAGCTGGGCTTCGCTCAGAGGTAACGTGGCAAATGCGTTGGTAGTAGAGGTATTGGCTGAATTTGGTGTGGGTACTGTCACAATCGTTGGATCCGGTGGCGCTGCTTAATGGGCGTGCATATTAACAGTTCTTGCCCCGTCTGTGAGAATTGTTTTGTTTTTGATCGGTTCGTTTTAGGTAATCAGACAGTCTATAATCGCGTTTTAATTATTGTTCTCTCATTGGTGACATCCTGTGGCAAAAAACTCACTCCAGGATCAACTCCTCAAAGCCGGGTTGATCGACAAGAAAAAAATCAAGCAAGTCAACAAAGACAACTACAAAACCACCAAGCAAACTCCCAAAGGCAAGGTGGTGGTAGATGAAGCCAAACTACAGGTAGAGCAAGCCCGATTGGCGAAAATCGAAAAAGATCGCGAGCTCAACCGTCAGCGACAGGAAGCGCTCAAGCAGAAAGAATTGACCGAGCAAGTGCGCCAGATTGTCGAAACCCACCGCATTGCCCGAGCCAAAAGTGCCGATACGGGCTACCAGTTTGCTGACGAAGGCAAAATCAAAAAAATCTATATCGAACCCATGCAACTCGAACAGCTCGCCAAAGGCATGATTGCCGTAGCCCGCTATGGTGACCAATACGAACTGGTGCCGGGCAAAATCGCGCTGCGTATACAGGTACGCGCACCGGAAGCCATTGTGGTACTCAATACCCCTGCCACCCAGACCGTGGATGAAGATGATCCCTACAAAGATTACGTCATACCTGATGACCTGATGTGGTAAAGCCGTGATGTGGCGGGGGCTCCGATACAGTTTGCTTGTATTCGTTGTGGCTGCGGTGGCTTGGGGTTTTTCCTCCCTTCAGCAACGGCAGGCTTACCTTCAGTTGTTGGGCATTGATGAAGTGCCTGCGCCCCTTGCCGATTGGCGACTAAAACTGGATTTTGCTCCGTGGTTGGGGGGAGATGCCAGGGTTCCGCAGACAACCGCACCGGCCGCTCCTGCGCCGGACAGCAATCGTGTACCTCGGGTAGTTAAGTTATCCGACAAGATAACGCCGCACGAATCTGCAGCTAAAAAGGACGAATCTCGCTATCGCCATGTGCCTGACCTCTCGTGGTTAGCCTGCGGTAAAAGTCCGACCCGAGCAGTAACCGATGTAGACGTGCCGAACATCTATCAATGGCGGGATGAAAAAGGCCAAATGCATTTTGCGGACAAAGCCCAGCATAAAAGCGCCACCTTTATCGGTAACAAATTCGCGGCGGCACGCCAGCTCTTTCGGCTTGAAGTTCAGTTCGTCGGGATGGACCGCAATGGCGCGTTAGAAGACCAGCTACGTCAAGCCGCGACGCAAGCCTTTGAGGCGGTTATTCTGCATATTGCTGATGAGCACCTGCGCCAGATCAACTTGCGGATTAAACTGTTCGCTTCCCGCCTGACCTACGAACAAGAGCGCAACCGACTGTTTCCCGGCAACAATGCGTTTGCCTTTTATACCCAGCAAGACAATACCATCTATCTGGTGAACGATAGCAACCGGTCGCGGCTGACGGACGTTGCACGTCATGAAACCACCCACGCTATTGTTGCAGGCATTACCGGCCCGATGCCGGTATGGCTCAACGAAGGGCTGGCCGAAGCCGTCGAAACCGGATTTACCTTGCCCTCCGATATTCCCGCCGATTTAACGCTACAGGAAATTCGCCGGGTGCTGTCATTGCAAGGCCCACTCTTTTATTCGGCAAATACGGAACAAAACTATCAAACCGCCGCAAAGCTGGTGATTTACCTCCGGTCTGACCCGCGAGGCCGTACGTTATTAGCACAGATTTTCGACACGCTAGCACAATCCCCCTGCCAGCCTATCGACTCGGAAGCTTTGCTGAATGAGCATTTTGGAAGCCTGAACAATATTGCCAATGCGCTCTGAAATTAACCGTGAGAGGGCTCGAAAGCGCACCTTTTCGTAACTCTAATCGCAGGCTGCGTTTTTAACGGTCTGTCGAGGGGGATGATTACTCTATTTATATCGATCCGGGCGAAAAACCAAAGGTTAACTACACTTAGCCAGAATTTTTGCCCCAGCGATCATGGCAGCCTGAATTCTGGAGACACCATCGAAGTACACTACGTACATTCTTCTGCTCAGGTCAGTCCGGGGCCGACACTGGGGGCCTGCTTAAACGAATCCATCAAGAATCCGCAGTTGCGCGTAGAAACTCAGGTATTTGTAGTGGTGAATGATAAGCAGGCTGCTGACTTTGGCGTACTCACTCACTTCGAACAGAAGAACGGCCTATACCAGGCGCTGAATATTCCCGATGATACCGGAACCCCAGTTCAGTACGCAGGCTCGACGACGGGGCCGAGCTATAACGAGACAGGTTCACCATTTCAGGTCACCTGGAGCGTTCGCCCCAAAGTTGTCAAGGTTAACATTGCAACCGTAGGAGCGTGGTGTAAGGGAAATGCTTTTAAAGAAGATCATGCCCATGGTGTGAGAAATCTGGTCACCAACCCGGCACTTCTTTCAGTCATTACAAAATAGCCGCAAATGCTGAGGCATTTTATTCTAAGGTTTTAATAACTAGGTCTGTCATACAGTCATAGGTTGGCAGGCCTACAAATCGCCCATCCCCCCTAACTAAACCTTGCCTCACAATACGAATCTACTAAGGCTTAGGTTGTCGTGAATGGTGGCCGATTAATTACGGCGATAGGGTTGACGATACGGGTTACATAAAAAGTGAGCGATCCGCTACAAATTCTATTAAAATGACGCAAGCGTACTCACATTTATGCAGATGTGTAACCAAATACTGATGCGTAACTAATAATCCTGACCTCGGGTCTATACAGGGAATGTATATCGATGAAAAAGCTTTACCTCGTTTTATCCCTAATTCTTTCGTTTACTGCAAGCACCGCTTCCGCCCAGATCTACCAGTGCAAAGACGCTCAAAACAGAACGGTATTTCGAGATTCACCTTGTCCGGATCAAAAAGTCGATAACTCAACCGAAGCCGGTAAAATTTGGTATGAGTTGAAGCAATTGCTGAATGAAGGGAGCCAGATCTATTCGATCATGGGGCCGGATCTCAGTTCGATCAAGATGTGCAATGTTAAAACCGCTGAGTTCAATAAAAAGCTGGATGTTGTCGAAACTTCCCTGCAGAAGCTTTCTGGCAACACCCATAAAAAAATGGTCAGGGCGGTGGAGAACTTAAGACTGTGTGGCGATTGCCGTACATCGGCGCCGAACTATTGTCGTAAAGCCGCCAATCTTCTTAAGGAAGAAACTGCCGAACTGGCATTAACGAACTAAGATCGGATTTCAGGGCAGGTGTTTGAAAGGGTGTTTTTGAAACAGTCTTTTTCGGTTGTTATTTCCTAAAGAAACGCTTTATTCCCCAGTGGAGGCGTGGGCGCATCGGATGCACCAGGAAGCCAGCGTTTCAGGGTTTCGACGAGGGCATCTTCACTCAGTGGCTTGGTAATAAAGTCATTCATACCTGCCTGTTCACAGCGGATTTTATTTTCGTCATAGGCATCGGCAGTAAGCGCGATGATGGGCATGGTTTTTTTCATGTCGTTGCGGATAATTTTAGTGGCATCAAAGCCGTCCATTTGCGGCATTTGGCAGTCCATGAGAATCAGGTCATAGTCATTTTCTGCCACCATTTGAATTGCGTCGATACCGTTGAACGCGCAGGAAATGGTCAGACCACAATCTTCGAGCATACCTTCAACAACAATCTGGTTCATTTCAACATCTTCAACTAGCAGAATATGCCCCGTTAACTGGTTGCCATGTTGTGGAGGCGCTGATAGTGTCAATTCCTCCTGATGGTGTAATTGATCGCTAACCCGAAGCGGAACTTGTATTTTGAAAGTCGACCCCTGCATCAGCTGACTTTCAACGCTGACGGTGCCTTTCATCAGTTCGGTTAATTGTTTGGTAATCGCCAATCCTAGTCCTGTGCCACCATATTTTCGTGTCGTTGAGTCATCGGCTTGCACAAAGCTTTCGAATAGCCGGCTTTTGGCCTCATCCGAGATGCCGATACCTGAATCCTTTAGGGTGATGGTTAAAGAATAGAGCGGGTCATTTTCTGAGGACGTACCTGACACGGTTAGGCTGATCTCACCCGTCTGGGTAAACTTGACGCTATTGCTCACTAAATTCAGGAGGATTTGCTTGAGACGGGTCGGATCACCAATAAAATGAGTCGGTAATGTCTTCTCATAGTCCGCCGTCAGTTTGATGCCTTTTTCCTGACATTTAGCGTAAAAAAGATCCATGACATCCTGCACAATTTTTAGCAGGCTAAATTCAATGTTTTCAAGGACCATGCTACCAGATTCAATTTTCGACAAGTCGAGAATATCGTTGATAATCGTTAGGAGCGATTGCCCCGATTGCAGGATGGTGGTGAGTTGTTTGTGCTGCTTCTCGGAGAGTGGTGATTTGTTCAACAGGTGTGCCATACCAATCACGCCATTCAGCGGTGTGCGAATTTCGTGGCTCATTTTCGCCAGAAATTCACTCTTGGCCTGGGAGGCTGCGAGCGCTTCCATTCGAGACTGCTGGAGTTCGGCTTCAAAGGCTTTTTCTTTTGTAACGTCACGGATGAGCGCAGTAAAGTAGGTGTGGCCACTCAGTGTCATTTTGCTGATTGAAATGATAATCGGAAAGATGGTGCTATCTTTTTTAAGGGCAAAGACCTGCCGGCTTAAATCCAGTTTCTCGCTGTCTGATCCGTAAAATGACTTCAATTTTATATCGTGCCCATGGCGATGGTCGGGCGGGATCAGCATGTTGATACTGGCACCAATCGCCTCGCTATCCGAATAGCCGAACATGGATTCCGCTGCCGGATTGAAGGACAAGATCAGGCCACTTTCATCAATAACCATCAAGGCATCGGCGAGCGCATCATGTATGGTTTTAAAACGGATACTATCTTCAGTGGCGCGGGTGAGGGCGTCCAGAAACATTTTTTGGGATTCGTTTAACTTCACTGTCATCAACTGAAATGAGCGTGATAGCTGGCCAATTTCATCACTATTTTGTGTGACCGGAAGTTGGGTTGAAAAATCACCCTGGGCGAGACGTCCGGCGGCAGATTCCAGTTTGATAATCGGGCGTCTGACCAATATCTCTTGCATCAATATGAGCGCCAAGGTGGCCGCGCCTATGATCAGCATTACCAGAAACTCGAGTTGTGTGATTTCACTCTTACGAACCAGCCAATTGGCAGACCAGTCTACGGAGAGCTTAAGGTTGGCAATTGGCTCGTTACCAATGGCAAGTTGGCGTTCTATGGTAATAAGCAAGTCGGTTTTCTTCGGGGTGGGTGTGCTTTCTTGCGCGGGATATATCTGTTCGCCATTAGGAAGCGTGAGAACCAGGCTAAGCCAATAGTTCTCATTTTGCTGCATTTGTAAATTCAGGGTGGAAAATAGTGAGGCATAATCATTAGCCAGGATATTCCTGATTAAATCCGGCGTCATCGCTGAAATCACTTTTTGCTGCTGCAGGGTTTCAGTCTCTTTCGCGTGTAATTTCCAGGCGGGTTCCAACACAAATTTTAAAGAAAGGGTGAGAAGAAACGCGCCCAGTAATACGGGAAAGATAAGTTTTGTTCGTAGCCCTACCAACTTCATAATTGGTCGGGCTCCTGATAAAAACGTTGCAGATCCATTTTTTCCAGCGGTTGATAGTCCTCCTGCGTTGCGCGCCCCAGCTTTTGAATGGGGACTTCTTTCAGTAACTCGATTCCTTCATCTGTCGATGCCAGTTTTAACAGTGCTTGCGTAATGGCTTCTTTTGCCTCGGCGGGTACTCTTGGATGAACCGCAACCGGATGAGGCGCGACCGGCGTGGTCTGATGAATAATTTTCAGGCTGTTTTTTATGTTGTCTTTTTGACTCTGCAATGTTTTCTGTACACCGCCACCTGCTGCGGCCTGTTTCAGCGTGACATTAAGGTAAACCGAATCGTGGCTCTTGACGTAAACAGGATGAATATTGATATGAAAAATGTCGTGCAACTCCTGACGCATCTGCAAGGAGGCTCCCAATGAATTGGGGGCAGGGAAGGCCAGGATTTGGCCATCCAGATCTGCAGGCGTGTTGAAGTTACTATCGGCACGTACAACCAGAATGCCATAGAGCTTACGTGCAACGTCTCTGACGATCGGCTGATAGCCTTCTTTGTTGTTGGCAATAGTTATGAGATAGGGGTTCATATAAGCAATATCGAAATCACCCCGCCCATATGCAATTTCGAAGTCACTGATGGAGGGGGCGCCTTCGATTTTGAATTGATACCCTGTTTCTTTTTCGACGTAGGCCCAGATAGGGCGCCAGATTTGGTGAGAGCGAATAGCTTCGTACTGAGGAACGATTCCGACAGTAAAGGTTTCCGCCTTGGCTATCCCGGACAAGATGACTGCAAGCAGCATCAAGCTGAATCGCTTTTTCAACAAATAGAACATATGACGGCGTACTACCCAGAGTCTGTTTGGTTTATCTAATCCTAGTACAAACTAGCCTAAGAGGGATTTAAATGGAGCTTTAAAACACGCAATTTGGAGTGAGTGCAATGAGCTCTCCTACTAGTATGACTCTACTGGGGTTTATCGGGTGAACCCTGTTCTTGCTGGTATTGATGGAATCCATTCGGTCAAGGATGGTGCTCACAAAAGAAATCGCCCCGAATGGCCTTAACCCGGAAAACTCAAACTTAGCGCCCTTTATGTAACGCTTGGCGTGAGCCCATGCCAACTGACTGGAAAGCTTGCCCATCTTCGGCAGACTTTTGCTGATTGCCGTTGTGGCCTCGAATTCGGAGATTGCCAACTCCCTGGCGTATGTTTTTCGTTACAGTCACTTATTCATTTGGCGTCACTTAACCCGATGGTAGTGACGCTCAGGTTCAGCGCCTTCGCAGTGCAAATGGTGATAGGGATTTATTGGTGTTATCAGCTTGTTGTCGTGGTGATGCGGTGTTTAACAATGCTTAAGGCAAATAACACTGATATTGTCCGCTATCGGAAACGACAAGGCCTTGGTGACCAGTTTTTCGACTGTTTTCGGGCAGCTATGCCACACGACAAGCTGCTCAATGTCGTCGTTGGACAGGTTTTCGGTGAGACCATCGCTACATAACATCAGAATATCGCCCGAACGAAAGTCCACTAATGTGCTGCTGGCAGTTGGGCAGTCATAGTAGGGTGACGTCGAGAACAGGTTGTCGACGCCCCTTATGATGGTATCTTTGTACAGGTCGGCATTTTCAGAAAGCTCAGGGTAATCCTGTACCAGCTCACTAAAAAAACTGTGGTCCTGTGTCAACTGCGTTAATTTTTTGCTTTGGCTGCAATAGCGATAAGCCCGGCTGTCACCGGCATGCCATACCCGGGTTCGGGCCTCGCTGACTTCGGCGGTCACCAGGGTTGATGCGGCATTTCGGTATTGTTGGTTGGCTCGTCCGGCCTTGATTAAATAATCTCTCAGCTCATAGCATAGTTCGGAGGGCGGAAGGTACAACTTTTGTTGGTCCAATGCGTGAAGACCCTTTAGCAGCGTGTGACTGGCGAAGGCAGGGTGAGACGAACTACTGACGCCATCGGCAATGGCGATGCGGAACATCTTGAATGCTGACAGCGTCGCTTCCCCCTGCAGTTGATAACGTGTTCTTTGATAGGTGCCGCCATTAAACAGTATGCAATCTTGATTTTCTTTGTAATGGTTGCCAGCGGTGGTGCAAAAAGCAAATTCCAGATTCATGAAGACCTCTCTTTATTCTTTGCCAAGCGGAATAAAACCTAAGCATAAGGTTCGAAATTTTGGTCGCTCAAACGAACGCTTGAGCCAGCATTTAGCCCTCTTTATATCTGAAATATTTTGCTGCAGGCGTTTAAGGCGTCAGCGCAATGCAAATCTGTCTATTATGGTTACTGACTATCATCGTTCTCGATGGCACTCCAATTTAATACGCATAGCGACGCAACATGTCGCAGCGTGGCTGCATCATTCAATGGGGTTGGCATTACTCATTTATAACCAGCTTAAGGAAATTTGGTCATGCCTGATTTTAAACTGACAATGGAAGGCAATTCCGTCGCTATCAATATGAAGCGCATTTGGACAGGTGTTCGCCGACTCGAAGACAATTCGGGTTTCGCCCTGGTGTTGAATTGTGATGGTGCAGAAGTGGTCGCACACCTGGCCAATACCGAGTTACACATACTTGGCTTACAGTGTCTGGCCCACATGCCAGAACATTCGCCCCGTTACACAGATGCGGGCGTGGAAGAAGCCTTCAGATTACCCGCCAGAAGACTCAAGCACTTCGATGATCGATCCATGCAGACGCTTTTACGCGAAATATCTTCAGATGGTTTGATCGATCTGCTTTGGTACATGGCGGATGAAGAGCTGATCCTGCAGGTGCTGAATAATTTGTCAAAGCGTTCAGCGCAGTTACTCATGGACGACCTGAATACACGCTGGCACGGCAAGAATCCGGATTTGGCTCTCGAATGTGACGCTAAACGGGGCCGAAAGGCAGTCCTGGAGATTATGGAAGTGGTTAATCGCATGGTACTTGAGGGCGAGTTGCCTGACATGTTGGAGCAATACTCATGAGTTCAAATACTGAATCATCTATCGGAACTACCACTACGAAGCGTTTTGTGGCTCCGAATCTCTATGTCAGCGGATTGGGCTGTTTGTTCCTGGTGCTGAGTCAGGTACGTCAAATGGGGTGGCTGGCGCTAGACTCTGTTATTGAAGAAGCGGATCAACCGCATTCGTTGTTTCATCGTATCGAACCGCCTTTGCCTGAACCCTATCGGGATTTCGTCCTGGATATTCTGCGCGTTATGCTAGAGCTGCATAACGATCTTGAAAGCCTGCAAACGTACGCCGAAAGTGCCATCTATAGCATGAAGAATGATGAATTCGATGAATCGCTGTTACGCACGCTTTGGCTACCGCTTTGGGCATTTTATAAGGATTGTCCACCCCTGCTGGCGTGCGAGTTTGGTCGACAGGCGATCCCCGTTCGTTATAAGCCTGGCTATGACGCGCTGCAAAAATTACTGCAGGCGTATTCGTCGTCTCACTTTGAACAGACCCAGGAGGGGCAAGCCGGTTTAACGGCCGCAGTGTCGGCGTTTATGGCATCGATACGCGCGGAATAAAACAAACTGACAGCCTGGTAAATCTGGAGGCTGTCAGATTAAGTCAAGACTAATTCATTTTATAAAACAAACTCGCCACCTCCTGCCAGTAGGCAATTTGGGCTTTTCCTTCTCTGAGTCCTGCTGTGAGGCGTTGTCAGGGTAGCCCATTCGCTGCTCGATAAGCATAAGGCAGCCAATGCAGCGACCGTTTTAACCACTCTTTTGTTTTGCTTGGCGTAGCTAAAGCATTAAGGAACCATGTATGGTCAAAGTTACTTGTACTTGGTTTTAGCGCTATCCCCACTAAATAGTCAACACCGGCTGGCGGAGTAGCGAGTGTCATATTTGACCGCTTTACTTGAATGGATACGCCTTTTTTCCCCGGCAGAATGCTAAGTCCCGCAATGTTGATTGCAGAAGGGGTGTCATTGTATGCAAAAATATCTGCTCCAATCATATTGCCACCTCGATATGCGGGAACAAAGCAGCCTGCTTCCTCGAGCAACTTTGCAACGAGCGTTTCAAGTTCAAAACTGCTTAGACAATAAAGAAGATTTACCAGGGAAGGGTTGGCGGGGGTAGGAATAGCGCGATTAGTGATGTGCTGAAGCGCATTCAAATTTCCTGGGTCTTTAATTTCACGAAATGTACCGCTGTAGTAATAGCGATTCGCAGTCATGCTCGCAAGAATTGCAGGAACTTCGGTTATTGATAACTGTGGCGATTGTATGGTGATAGGGAGTAATTTGACGTACCCATTATAACCTTTGTGCTTGGTTGATGGTTTGAAGATTACATTGCCTGAAGGCGAGGCCATAGTTACCTTTCCATCGTGAATTACAACGATATTCTTGTGCTCTGTATCATTTCCACATTCAAAGAAAAGGCGGCCTTGTTCTTTTGCTCCACCTGCTGAGAGAAACGCCGCCTCATTTGCAGGGGCGCCGTTAAAATATATAGGGATTGCCGGAGAACCAAGTTCATTTTTACCCGCGAGGTAATCTTTAGCAAGATAATTGCTGTCACCCATTTTGGCATAAAAGTATCGTTCCAAACTATTGACTCCTATATTAAGCCCTAGCAGTGTATTGATGAAATGGCTCTGAATAAGTTCATCTCAATGACTTCCAAATGCACCTTAATCAGTCCACTATTTAATCCCTTGCAAATGTTGCACAACGCGCTCTAAAAGCGAGGCAGACGCACGCCAAAAAAGAAGCCCTACTTAGCCCACCTAAAACCACCTAACGAGTCTGACTATAGTCACCCATTTCCAGCAAAACCAACCTTTAAACCGAAAAAAATCGAATATTTTTTGAACATGTTTAAGGTGTGATCAAAACTTGCAATATAAGGATACGCAATATTGCAAACGGCCTTTTTCGGGCTTTCTATGAGGGATTTTGGCAGGCAAACTTGAGCGGATTTTATCGTCAGATCAGCAAGTCAATTAGGTGAATGTACAAGCACGACTTATAGATGGGAGCCGGGGATATTTAACCCCCAACTGAATAACGGTATCCCTAACCGCATTACAAAATCAAACGCTACCGACTATCAGGAAGAGTAAATGACCACTCATAAAAACATTGTCTTTGTATTTCTGTTGAATATTACTGCGCTGTTTCAGGTTGCACATGCAGATGAACCGTTTGAATTCGAGACGCCACCCACACGACTCATCACGCTAAGTGATATTCAGACACTTAAGCCTTTGGCCAGTGTCGAAAGTATTAAAGCAGTATTTGGCGAGCCTTTACGTGCTGGCGGTATAGCGATTGGTTGGCCTAAACAAGAACATGCCGAGGCTTACAGTGAAAATGAGCAATGGAAACGGGCTTACTGGTTTTTCTTCCAACGAGGCAAAAGCGGTCGTCCTGAACATCCCTTAAAATTAGAATACGTAGCCTCCCTAAAAGATGACGTTAAAGATATTTCCGATCCTTTATTGGATTTAATCCCCAAGATGACCATTGACTGGCCCACAGAGAAAGCAGGTGAATCGCTTATGCAAGTGTATTTCGGCGTTGCCCCCTCGCGGGAATAAGTGCCTGCCCTCGATGTTGTGTCTGCATCGTGTTATTCCGAGATCCTCCGCACCAAGGAAGTCCGCCGCAGCAATTACTCTCTTGGGCAGCGCTGGCTCGCCTTCAGCCAGGACCATTCCTGAATAAACCAGCATCATGCAAACTATCGCTAAAATATGCCGTCTTATTCGGATAATCATCTGCTCTCCCATCCCTTAGCTGGCTTGAGTATTCATATCGTAATGTTGGATGAACTCCGGCAATCACGGTAGGGGAGTTAATGTCGATAAAGCACGACATGATTTTGTATGTGCTGGTCGCCATATCATCCAGACGACCAGCGCCTTCCAGGGCTAAGGACTCACTTTATTGGCACAGCGTTTCAATATACCTGGCAACGCAAGACAATGTTCCGTCCTTGCTGTCGGCAAGATCAGCATCTTAAATGAAATTCAGAGACTGGCACTCAGAGATCAATAAGTGAGCCTAATGATTCAGATTTACAGTTGACCCGTTTTAAGACTATATTTGGTCTGAAATGGAGAGCCCTTATGAAACTATCAAGTCAAATTAAGCCGATCAGTTACCTCAAAGCCCACGCCGCAGACATTGTGCGGAATTTGTCTGCGCAAGGTGAGCCGCTGGTTATCACCCAGAATGGCGAAGCCAAGGTGGTTATGCAGGATATCGAAAGTTATGAGCAAACTCAGGAAACGTTAGCGCTACTCAAGATGCTTGCGCTTGGCATGCGCCAGATAGAAGAAGACAAAGTGCAGCCTGCAGAAGACGTTATCCTGCGACTCCGTAACCGGGGTAAGCAACGCTAATGGTACATCCGGTATTTCTGACACACGATGCGTCTCGCGACTTAGAGGCGCTGTATGATTACATTGAATCCCATGACGTACCAGGCAAAGCAGACTACGTTCTCGATCAAATAGAACAGGCCTTTTCGAGCCTTTCTGAAAATCCGGAACGGGGCGTTTATCCAAAGGAACTGCTGGCTGTTGGACTTCGCGAGTACCGCGAGATTTTTTTCAAACCCTATCGCATTATCTATCGTATCGTGGCCGAAAAGGTTTATGTCATGGTAATTGCCGATGGTCGCCGCGATATGCAGGCTTTGCTGCAACGACGGCTACTGCAAGCTTGAGCCCCCATCCTTGTTGATGCAGCCCCTATTACGCTTTAAAGGCGCGAGCACTAAAAAGGTGATTTGGTACATTCTTTTAATGAGTGCCTGTCCCTGAGGTTCTATTAAACACTAGGGTAGTGATGACCTGACGTTGCTGGCACTGATCGGGCCGAGCACGGGTGCTTTCCTCCGTCAATGGGCGTGAAAGTTTGCTTCAACGTTAAACATCCACATTCCCGATTAAGTTCGCAAGAAACGGGTCGAGCCGATCCAGCCGTGCTATTACTCTGTAAGTGTGCTGTCGTATTGAACCCGATCCGCACGGCGTCGTGTCCGACGCAGATAACGACGACCCAAATGAGGTAGCCTTGCCGACATTTGGTAAACTGGTTAGCGCTTCATCGCCGGATCGTCGATACGGGTACACGGCGCTATCACTATGTGAAACCTGTAAGGAGCCGCACATGTCCACCTCAAAAGCGTCCACACAGCAGCAAACGGACTATGAACGTATCGAGAAGGCGATCCATTTTATTAACGATACTTTCAAAACGCAGCCGTCGTTGGAAGCCATCGCCGACGCAGTACATGTCAGTCCGTATCATTTTCAGCGTATGTTCACCCAGTGGGCCGGGGTTAGCCCGAAAAAGTTCATGCAATACCTCAGTTTGAGCCATGCGAAGGATTTGCTGAAAAAACGCATGACCTTGCAGGATGCGGCCTATGAAACGGGTTTGTCCGGCGCGGGGCGTTTGCATGATTTGTTTGTCCGTATCGAGGGTATGACTCCGGGTGAATTCAAAAACGGTGGCGCGGATCTGGCAATTAATTATTGTTTTGCGGAAAGCCCGTTCGGCAAAGTCATCGTGGCATCGACGCCCAAAGGCGTGTGCCATCTGTTTTTTGAAGAAGACAAACACAAAGCCCTGTCGGATTTAAAAGCACGTTTTCCCAATGCGTCGTATTCCCAAATTACCGACAAGTTCCAGCAGGATGCGCTGTTTATCTTTCAGGAGGATGGGAAAAAGCTGGATCAAATCAAACTCCATCTAGTCGGTTCGCCATTTCAGATTAAAGTCTGGGAAAGTCTGTTGAAAATTCCCATGGGGGCGCTCTCTACCTATGGTGATATTGCGCAACAGATTGGCAGTCCTCAATCCGCCCGTGCCGTGGGCACAGCCATTGGCAATAATCCGGTCGCGTTTCTCATTCCATGCCATCGCGTGATTCAACGTAGCGGCAAGTTCGGCGGCTATATGTGGGGGCAGGACAAGAAAAGCGCCATCATCGGCTGGGAGGCAGCGAAAACGGAAGCAGCAAACGTGGACGCCTTAGAAATAGGTGCGAACTATGCCTGATCTGCTAGAAAAAACGACGCCAGATCTGTTAGAAAAAATCGCACAGACCGACTGGCAAGCCGTATCGGATTCGATTAATGACAAAGGCTATGCGCTTTTGCCGGGGTTTCTCAGCGCAGCGCAATGCCAAAGCTTAATCGGGCGATTTGACAATACCGACGAATACCGCAAAACGGTGGTGATGGCTCGTTATCGCTTTGGCCAGGGTTTGTATAAGTACTGGGATTATCCGTTGCCGGAATTGGTGCAAACGTTACGCGAAAATCTTTATCCGAAACTGGTGCCGATAGCCAATCACTGGATGGACCTACTACGTATCGATAAGCAGTTTCCCAACCGCTTTAGTGAATTGCAGACGGCATGTCACCAATGCGGACAACAAAAGCCAACGCCGTTAATTCTTCAGTATGGCGAGGGTGGTTACAACACTCTGCACCAGGATCTTTACGGCGAGGTGTATTTTCCGCTACAAGCGGCCTGCTTCCTGAGTGAGCCGGAAAAGGATTATACGGGCGGCGAATTTGTGCTTACCGAGCAGGTGCCAAGAGCGCAATCAAAGGCGCTGGTGTTGACGCCCAAGCGTGGCGATATGATCGTTTTCACCACTCAGTTCCGGCCGGTCAAAGGTGTGCGGGGTTACTATCGGGCTAATATGCGCCACGGTGTCAGCGAAGTGCGTAGTGGTATGCGCTACGCGGTAGGGATTATTTTTCACGATGCGGTAAGTTAGGTAAAAGTCGCTGCTACAGAAGACATCAGGCCAAGCGAACTGACGGCGCGACACAGTTTTAGGGGCTGGCTTAGCATTTGTATGATCAGACACAGCGAAATTAGCGATAACGACCTTCGTAAAATGATCGAAGACTCAACGGTTCAATTGGGTGGGCACCGTAAGCTAAAAATATACGGAACCTTGTATTGTGCCTCCGGCAAGCGGATGAAACGGGAAAACCGAGTGTTTTTTGAAAACGAAGCCGAGGCGCTTAAACATCACTTCCGCCCCTGTGGGCATTGCATGAGGGAGGCATATCGCGCGTGGATCTGTTTGAACAAATAGACGAGCTGCCTTACAACCTGCTTCCCCAAAACGGCACCGCGAACTACTACGGCAGGATCATCCCTTACCCGGAAGCGGATTATTACTTTGACGCCTTACTGAATGAAGTCGCCTGGACGCACGATGAGGCAGTCATTATGGGTAAGAAAATCGTCACCAAACGCAAAGTGGCCTGGTATGCGGATCATCCCTTTTCTTACACTTATTCCAACACCACCAAAACAGCCTTGCCCTGGATACCTGTCCTGCAGGAGCTGAAACAAATCGTACAGGCGGCGAGCGGGGAGACCTATAATTCCTGCCTGCTTAATCTCTACCGTGACGGCAGCGAAGGGATGGCCTGGCATAGTGACGCAGAGAAGGATCTAAAGTTAAACGGTGCGATAGGATCGTTAAGTTTTGGGGCTGAACGCAAGTTTTCTTTCAAACACAAACAAACTAAAGAAACGGTTTCAAAGGTGCTGGAACACGGCAGCCTGTTGGTGATGAAAGACACCACCCAGACCTATTGGTTACATCGACTGCCGCCTACCAAAACGGTTCATACGCCACGAATCAATCTGACGTTCAGGACGATCAATCATGCCCCTGCCGAACAGGCTTAATGCTTCAGCGCATGAAAGCGCGCATCCGCTTCTGCAAACAACGTCTTAACCCTGACAATATCCCACGGCCGTTCGACGAGTGTTTCATGGTCCCACTCGCTGCGCGGTTTGTCCGGTTCAAAAAAATTGCCGCCATAAACATGCAGTGCACAGGTCATTTTGCCAATAGGGTTGACTACCGAATGAATAATGTCGCGACCGAGGGTGGTGACATCCCCTTTGCCAAGGGATTTGGCACCTGCGGCTTCGATGCTTTCGTCGGTTCTGCGCCAGAAGACGTTATCTTCTCTGCCGTCATAGATGCCGACCACGGAAAACATTTGGTGATTGTGCGGCATGATACTCATGCACGGCGCCCAGACGAAGTTGATGATGGTGACTTCATCGGATCGGTACAGGGGGGTAAGGCCCGCATGGGTGGGTTCCCCAAGCTCGGAAAAAATCATCGAAGGGTTCGCAATGGCTTCTGCCACTACTTCGCGAACAGCGGCCTGGCCTTCTTTCACGGCACTGATACAGTCTTGGATAAAACGATCTTTGTCGAACATGACTCGCCTCCCGTTACTTGCGTGTTGAGCGTACTGCAAATGCTAGGGTTGTACTGCGTTTTGCGGTGTCGAGCAGCGGCGCTTAGTGCGCCGGATGCACTTTTGTTTAATTGAATAGCACCGCTAATAGGATAGGCTTAAACAGGACTGTGTAGAAATAATAGACTGGGAGCGTTTTCTTTTTACGCTGACTAGTCTATGTATTCCTCTTGCTATCCCAGACATCCAGCACATTGCCAAACTTTCTGAAGCGACTGAGCACCGTATTAACCTGCGCCATCCGCGCTTCCAGCGAACCACCGATCTTAAAATACGGAATTTTCCGTTCCGCCAGATCCGCCGCGATCTGGTTTTGAAACCATAATCTTTTCTGATCGCCGCTGCGATCCCAGGTGTCGGCGTAGGGAATATCCGTGTCGCAGAGGAAGAACACGTCATAGCGTTTTTCCGCTGCCTGCGCTAATTGTGTCAGCACAGGACCGGCGCAACCCTGATAGTCCTTCGCAAACACATAGGTGGTAATGGCGTTCGTGTCGCAGAACAGATAGCCGCGGCTGTCCTGAAGCAGAGCGTTTTCCCGACGCAGGTGCTCTGGCGCAATCTCTTCAAACTGTTCCAGAGTAATGCGGCGATTGACCTGATGTTTCAACCAATATTCCGCACCATACTCCGGCATCCAGTGCGTGTGGTGCTGTTCCGCCAATGCCTTGGCCAGGGTTGTCTTACCGGTGGAGGGCGCGCCCATGAAGCAGACTTTTATCACCAGATCGGAATAGACCTGCGGATCGAGATAATGCCGATGGGCAAAGTAATCCTCTCGCAGTAGCGTACCGCTGATGGGTACGGCGGTACGGGCTTCATCCACGCGGCGATCCTGTGCGCCTAAGGCTTTGCTGACGTGGTCCCCATAAAACTCGCTGCAATAAAAATGCGTGATGGGCAGGCCATCAAGTTTTTTGAGGATATAGTCTTCCTGAACACGTTTGATTTCCGGGGTATCGCCATAGCCAGCGGGGCCGTCCCAGGCTTCGATGATGCGCACCTGGGGATACAGGCGTTTAATCCATCCGGCCCGAACCGGCAGTGGGATGTCGATCACCTCGGTGTCATAGACCATCACCACCAGCTCATCGACCTCGGCCAAGGCCGTTTCAATCATAAACTGATGGCCTCGGTGGAAGGGTGCAAACTTCCCCAGTGTCAGACCGCGTTTCATACCGCCAGGCTCTCGGCTTGTCGGAGGTAGATTTCGTGTTGTTTCGCACCGACATGCCAGCGCCAATAACCAAAGAGTGAATTCAGCAAGAAAAGGGTCCACATGAGTACCATCATATCGCCCGACTCACCGCCGGCCTGAACGCGCAGGAACCACATGACGATCGTTACAACGTTCAGCACAATGTACAGCAGCCATTGTTCTTTGAATCGCCACATCATCAAAAAGGTAGCCACTACAGAAAGAACGTTCGTGCTCGCGTCGATATAGGGGGTATTTTGTTCCGGATTGAGCCCCAGCAGCAGCCCTAGACACAAGGTGCCAACCACACAGCTGACCGCCACCGCCACACGCCATTGCCAGTTCAATTGGCGCATCTCAACCACCTGAACGGCGGTGGTATGTCGTCGCCACAGTAAATAGCCAATAATGCCGGTGGGCACGAAAAAGAAGATATTCAGATAAACCTCGCCGAATAGTCCGTTTTCGAAGGCCAGGACGGCATAGGCGAAACTAGTGTAAAGCCCGAACAGATAACCTTCCCGACGGCCGATGGCGGTCAGACTCACGCATACCAGGCCCGAAACAAAAACGGTAAGTTCGAAGATGTTGGTTGCAAGCACCACACTCAAGGCACCGCCGACCACACTCAGCAAGGCGACCCACACAACATCTATTTTTCGCTGCGATATTGCTGTCGAACGCATTTTCCCTCCCATACATTATCTGTTTGAATCAAAAGCCCATGAAGACAACCCGACATCCTGACGGCGTGCAAAGTATCTACATAAAGTATCTAAATAATGGTATTCCGGCAAAGCTGTAGGTCGGACTTCAGTCCGACAAAGGTAGCGAAAACAAAACTTCTGCCGGACTGCCAAAAGTAGGCGATCTAGGCGAAGTCCGACCTACGAGGCGATCGTATTTACCCGGATTCTTTTTGATCAGGCGCTTAACTGCCCATGTTTGATCGCTATTCATAATGCGTCCACATACGCAGAACTTTAACTGCTTTTTGCGCTTCAATGACTTGATATACCAACCTGTGCTGAATATTAATACGTCTTGAATATGCACCAGAAAGGTCGCCAACCAATTTTTCGTAAGGTGGAGGATTTTGATACGGGTTGGCCGCTACAATATTAAGTAAGTCTTTAGCTTTTTCCTTTAACCCCGAAGCAGACAGCTTTTTTGCATCTTTTTGTGCTTGCTTTGTGTATACCAGTTGCCAGGTCACCAATCCAGCTCCG
>JACKOD010000008.1 GCA_024234505.1 Hahellaceae bacterium
TTCAACAGACGACATATTACAAACTCCCCACCGCAGCGGCACCCAATGCTATCTGATAGAAAATCTGACTCACGTCACGCCACAAAATACGCTGATTGACGCGATCGGTATCCAGTGGCACTACGATTGTATCACCAGGCTCAATGGTTTCATTCGCACCAGGGAAGAACAAAAATCCAGTAGATGGTAGCTTTACACTACCGTTGGCTTTAACGATATAAACTCGCTCGTCATCGGCTTTATTGGTTAAGCCTCCACTGAGTTTCAGGTAATCCTTGTGACCTTTGCCGGGTATAAAATGCTGCGAGGTCGAGTATTGCACTTCGCCAATAATGGTTACAGCATTATTGCGTTGAGGTACGTGCAACAAATCGCCGTCTTTAACCGCAATTTTATATCCTTCATCCCCCTTAAGAACACGCTCTAAATCCACTACCATTCGACCAAGCGCCTTGGTATTGTCCAATTGAGCCAGCAGACCTCTTGCCTGTGAGACTTCCTGCAACGATGAAACCTGCTTCTCATCACCTGTGGCATTTTGGGACATAGAAAGCTCAGTTTTTAGAATATCGCCAGCTAAGCGATCACGTAATTCCTGCAAGCGCACAGCTTCTTGTTTACGTAACTCTTCCCGCGTAAACACCGCGCCGGGAACATAGGCAAATTCAGTAAGCCCGCCCGCACGCTGTAGCACCTCATAAAGCGTATCCCCTTTATAAATGGGGTATATTCCAGGGAAACGGACTTCTCCTGATAGTGTGATGGACTCCTTATCGCTCCAATTTGGAATACTTTTGATAAAAAGTTGATCGCGAGAAACGAGCTGCTTGGCTGCATCAGCACCTTCCGTCAGATTCAAGCTTAAACGTTCGAATTGCTTCTCGCGGTTTTCGTCTATTTTGGTACGCGTGATTTCGGCGCTCAAGCTGTAGGCCTTCTCGGCATAGCCGCCCGCTGCCTCTACAAGTGAGTGCACTGTCATTCGTGGTGTCAACGGATAAACACCGGGGTAACGCACACTTCCATCGATATTTACAATCTGGACCAATTCTTTGTCGCTTGCCTGGCGCATTAACTGACTTAAGATAGGTTCCAGTGCTTTTTCGCGGTTCTCATCCACATCAAAGGTCAGCAGCATATCGCCTGGCTGCAAGGCGATTTGTAGATCGTTATCATTCGCTAACTGCAGCTGCTTTAAGGAAATACGGGCCTCATTGTAAATGCGATGCACCAATAACGCGTATTGCTGATCTGCCTTCAGTTCCAAGCCACCTGCGGCCTGCAGAAGATCTTTCACCGTTGCGTTCGGGGTTAATGGATATTCGCCTGCAAAGCGCGCAGCACCTTGAATAGACACTACTTTAGGCGGCTCGTTGTAAGCCACTTGCGACTTCAGTCTCAGCAACGCGTTTTTTAACAAGGGCTCGCGTGCTTGCTCGGCAGCAAATATTGCCAACCTGTCTCTCGGCGCCAGCACAATGTTCGCAGCGCTTTTGGGTTGCGTAATCGCTTCACGCGGGTTAAAGGCTAAAACTTGTATGCGACGATCCGGCTGCGTCTCCCGAATAATCACCCCATAATTTAAGTCGGGGTTAGGCAATAGATCTTCAAAACCTGTCAGCATGTCGCTCACGCGCATGCCCTTTTTCCAGGCAAAGCCGCCTGGCCGATGCACGTGACCTTCGAGTATGACCACGTCTTCCATTTTTTCCAGCACAGAGAAAACCTGCAACACGTCGCCATTATGAGTGGCAATTTTCAAATCTTTCTTTTGCGTCAGATCTACATCCACCAGGGTTCGATTTCCTTTTGGGTCGATGCGTTCGATTCTTGACGCCTGCGGATAGGCCGTCGCTTGATATCCACCTGCGAGCGACACCAGATCACCCACCGTTTTCTCGTCTTTCAGCTCGTAAATCGCGGGGCGCTTAACCTCTCCCGAAATGCCTGCAGTGGTACCGATAGGGGGAATAAAAATCACATCGCCGGGTAACAAACGTTTATCGCTACGGGTATCGCCTTTTAGCAGCAAGTCATATAAATCCAACGTTGCAATCACTTCACCCTTGCGTTTCAGCTGCACTTTTCGTAATGAGCCGATCTTGGTAATGCCTCCGCTGACAAACAAGGCGTTGGTGATGGTCGAGAGTGAGCTCACCGTATAAGAGCCCGGCTTATAGGCTTCCCCCAGTACAAAAACACGAATAGAGCGTAGTTCGCCTAAAGTGATACTGGCTTTTACCCCAATCATCTGCCGGGCAATTGTGTCCAGCAGAAACTCTTTCATTTCCGCAAAGGTCATCCCCGCGACACTAAGCGGCCCAATATTCGGAAAGTTGATTTGTCCTTCCCGATTCACCGCCAGTTGAAGCTGCGTATTTTCTTTACCGTAGAGTTGTACCTGTACTGTATCGCCCGGCCCAATCGCATAGTCCATCGAGACAGGAATATCGGTAACGGGAGCAAATGTGGTCGGGCTACCCGCGAAAAGTTCATAGCCAAATTGTTCCAGCTTTTGGCGTACGACTTTTTCTTCCTTTTTATCTGCCAGCGTCGTTGAATCGGCTGCTTCAGCGGCAGATTTTTCGATTGACTTTTCACTCTCTGAAGGTTTTTCCGGTGGACGAGCCTCGACAGAATCAGTAACAGCTAGTGTGCTTACCGGCGTAGACATACCACCACCGCTCAGTGCTGACTTGTCTATACCGTACTGACGTGCAATGGCTTCCTGCTGCGCCTGAGGTAAGCGTTTGAATTGTTCTATCTGAGCCGGCGTTGGTGTAAGCGCCTGTGTATTAACACTAAACAGCAAACAAATTAACGCCAAAGCCAGGGATAGGCGATTCACAAGAGCTTGAGTGATGAATTTCATGAGTCCCGATTACTACGCTGTTAGATAAACTGGATGGACTTACCTGCGACAAAGGCAAGCAAACCTATGAACTGAGCTCTACATCGAACTGAGCACTACATTTACTAGTTATTATCGGGCACCATAACGATTCCGATACTACAACGGCAACCTGAATTGCAGTTGACGCAAACTTCTATCTTCTATTTACCGAAGTTGATGGCGATGGGTGCGTCCTCGCATGCGGGGCAAATCCCTCTTTTGTGATATTGCGTGACTAGTTTTGCCGCAAAATTTTGCCCTGCTTTGTATCGCAGGGCAAGTCTAATATCAGTTTAATTGCAATTTTAAGACGGATACCTCTTTATGGGTCTAACCGAAACCCATTAAAGTACGTCCGCTCCAGATAATGCGTCCCCCCCATAATGGCCGCATTGCCAAAGCCCAGGAAGTTCAGATCATCGTTGATGCGAGTTTGTACACCGTAATTCCAGTCTTCTTTTCCTCGTATGGTCGCATAACGCCCGTTATAGTCCTTTTGCGGGGTAAGCGGAATCATCCACCGAATACCGACATATTCGTTATCGGTATTTTTGTAAAACAGGTCCACGGCTTTATCCCCAAACCAGAAACGGGTATCGATGCGGAAGCCGGTATCTTCTTCCCAGAATTGTCCGGCATAGAAGTTCAGCGCTACGTCATAGTCGGTAAAGTAGTGACGATAATAGGCCAGACGTTGCACGCGATCAAAGTACTCGTTGTCTTTATGGGTGAATTTACCGGCGTAAAAGCCAACAGCATCGGTACGTCCGGGTAAAATCAGCAGGGTTTGATTCATAACCCCCGTATAATCATAACTGTACTTGCCTGCCTTAAACGAGGTGTATAACCCTGGTAAAAGTTTGAGCGTTTGTTGAATTTCGACTTCGGATACGCCCTCACGCTGACGGGCATTGTAAAAGTAGCCGCCCGCCTTAAAATCATCCGACTCATCCACGGGCACTACATAGGTTAAGCTGGCGAGCGCTCCCGTCCATAAATTAAGTGCCACATTATTGTCCAGCGCCAAGGAGTAATCCCATACACCATATTCAGTTGCCACTCCAGAACTGAGTGAAGGCGAAAAGGTAAAGCGCGGCTTCCAGTGAACGCCATTAGAGCCTTCAAACCGCCATTGCACCTGATTCAGCGCACGGCTGTCAGCCAACACGGTTTTCTGCGCGACAATTTGTCCGACCTGCTCACCTTCACCCCATCGAATGACTTGGTGCAACACGGCAATTTGCTGATTTTTCATAATCAGGGTGGCGGTTTCGGCTTTTCCGCTCAATGCGTGTGCAACGATTTCCCCCACGTGATCAACCGCCGTTAACTCGTTGCGGTTGTAGGTGTTGTTTTCGTAGGCGACAAATACCTGCCCCTGACTGACCCCCACCTGAACCGATTCGTACCCCTCATCCACCAGCGTTTCACCCAGTTGGCGTAACACCGCTGTATCGATTAGTGACGCCTTGTTGCTTTCGATTGCCTCATTGCTATCCGCATTTTCTCGCGTTGGCGCGATTGGCGATAAGTCTGCCTCACTGGATTCACGCCAATGGCGGCTTAAGCCTGCAGGCGAAGATTTAGGCGGCGTTGCGGATGAAGTCTTAGTGCCTCCGCCAACAGATACGTCCGCCGACACGACTGGCTTTGGTATAGGCAAGATAGCTAACGAGGCCTCTCGCTTCACCGGGGTTCGTGTCTTTTCGCCCAGAGGAAAGTCGACAGATACGGCAAAAAACTGCTTGTCTTCTGCGGTCGCACTGCTGCTGTAAAACTGCGATTTCGCACGTAGTTTCATTCCCCAGGGCAAGAGGGCTTCCGGTGTACTCAACTCGAGCCCTGCATTCACATCCTGAGCATCATATTCGGCTAACAGGCCCACCCATTCGGTCGGGCGATAGACCATATTGGCAAAGGGCCCATCGAGATACCGATCAACAATATCGGCCTGGCCATACCCCACACTCATGGCGACCGGCCCGAATTGTCGACTGGCGACCGCGTAATAGGCATCAAAATAATTAACCTCGCCGCCAAAATCCTGTACGCCCACCGCCAATGTAAACCAATCATCGGGTATATAAGGCACATTCAACTTTAGGTTAGCGGACAAATCCCGTACACCACAGCCTTCTGTAAAACAGTTGTTGTGGGTGGAATCCCAGCTTATTCGCCCCCCCACCTCTAAATGAGGGAATATGCCGAAAGTGGCGTTGACGTTATCGTTATGGCGGTAACGGTTGTGGGTAAATACCTGGTCGGAGTACTGAACCACCCCGTACCCATGTTCGACGACCCAGGCATCCGGTGTATTCAATACGCCGGAAAAACCGTTAAATGAAAGCGCATTACCCGCCGCTGCCTGACTGGCAACTACCATTCCCACCGCCCCTGTCGCGGCCCACCCAAACACTCGCCCAAAAGTTTGCTTTTTGTTTTTTGTCATGAAGTTGTGTCTTCCTACAAGCTGCTCAATAGGTTGCTGGCGCGTATGTTATGCAACTCAACCGTTATTTACCACTTTGAATCGCTTTAAATTCATCCAAACTGCAGGCTTTGCAACCCAGCGACCTAAAACTGATCCCAATTGACCATGCAACAGGGTTGATATGCACCAATCTGACACAAGCGGTATGCAGATGACACCCATCTACCGAGCAACCAAGGGGCAAAAAAACTTTTTTTGCAAACTTTTGTTGTGTCGACTTCATATTTTCTTTACTTGTGTGCTATACATTGCCTTAGGGTTGGGTTGTGGCCGAAAGTTCATAAATAACCTAATGACAAACACTTAACTTGAGCAATAATGTTGGTGTTTGTGCATAGATAGCTTAAACTGGCTATTCGCTAATTACGCACTTCTCAATCTGGCGCCCTTCAGGCGGAAGACGTCAGATTGTTGCTTAAATTAAATATGGAGGTTTCCATGGTGAATAAAAATCAAAAGAGCATTTTTAAAATTGCATTGATCCCAGCGGCTGTTGCGCTGTTTGCGGGCTGTGCTGATCGGAGCACTGTTTCTGAAAGTACTTCTAACGGTGTTGCATATGACGGTTACCTTGTTGGCGCAACGGTTTGTGCCGACCTAAACCGCAACAAGGTCTGCGATGCAGGCGAACCTTCTACCACTACCGGTGCAGGCGGCAAGTTCACGCTGAATCTGACTGGCGCAGCCACTACCGCCCCTTTGGTATTGCAAGCCAATGACAAAACTGTAGATGCAGGCGATGATCCGACTGCCATCACGGGCGATGCAGTAGATACCGACCTGGTGTATAGTGCGCCTGCCGGCTCCAAAGCGGTTAGCGCACTTTCCACGTTGATTCAGAACCTGGCAGAGCAAGAACAAGCCAACGGCGCCAATGCAACCACAGCCTTGGCTGCTGCCGTTGCCAAGCTGAAAACGCAACTGGGCATTACCGGCAACAGCGTAGATTTACTAAACGATGATATCGTTGCCAAGAAATCCGCTAGTGGTGCCAGCAATGAAGATAAAATCCTGGCCGCTCGTTTGCATTTGGTAAACCAGGCCGTTACTGCCAAAATCAAGACAGTCGCCGCTACGGCAAAATCCTCCTTCGGCTCTGAAAGCAACTCTACGATCCTGAATGCTACTTTAAGCACAGTTGTAAATGCAGTTCAAGCCATTTTCAATGAAGTTGTTACGCTAACCGGCGACAGCTCTGCTACATTGGCCGCTGTACAGGCAGCAAATGCCAAAAACGTAGTTAGCAATACGGTTGCCAAAGTCACAGTCCAAGTTACTTCTGCAATTATTACTGCACAGAAAGCCATTGACACTGCAGTAAACAGCGGCTCTACAGCAGGCACCACCATTCCTCCTGTCAACGTTGGCACGGGCGGTACTGGCGCTACTGGCGGTAGCCAGCAGTAATTGTCGCACTTTGCTAGTATAAACAGGCAGCCTCGGCTGCCTGTTTTGCTTTGTGGCTATTTATGCTTGCGGAATCTCCACTTTCCCACCCTCGGCCACCCAGGCCTTCAGACGTTCGGCAAGCTGCTGCTTGGCCTGTACATCACCATGCACAATTTTGATCAGTGTCGGTTTTTTACGCATTCGTTTTACAAAGTTCACCAGATCTTTTTGATCCGCGTGAGCGGAATACCCGGATAACGTATGCACTCCCGCCGCAATCTCATAACGCTGCCCCTCCAGCATGACATAGCCCCCGCGTGCGCCATAGCGTTGAATCTCCCGCCCCGGTGTACCTTCGGCCTGATAGCCCACAAAAACAATATCTGTACGGGAATCGCCGAGCAGCCGTTTTAGGTAGTTGAGTATCCGGCCACCGGTACACATGCCACTGGCGGCAATAACAATGGCGGGCTTTGCCGTTGAAGCCAGATAGTTGACGACTTTGAGATGATCCTGATGACTCTGTACAGTCAGCAAATTATCAAAGGAGAGTGGATGACGCCCGCGACGGACGCGCTGCCGGGCTTCTGCATCCCAATAGCTTTTTAGCTGTGTATAGACCTCATTGAATTCGGCGGCCAGAGGGGAATCCACAATGATGTCCAATGCTTCCCAGGCAAGTCCTTTGGACACATAACGGTGAGCATTGTCATGGATAAGTGCTTCTATCTCGTAGAGCAATTCCTGGGTACGGCCGATACTGAAGGCAGGAATCAGTACCACACCGTTATCTTTCAGGGCCGTTTCAATGATTTTCTGCAAGCGGTCCCGACGGGTTCGACGCTGTTCATGCAGCCGATCGCCATATGTGCTTTCTATGACCAGCGTATCGCATCCGTAAGGCGATTTGGGGGCTGGCAATAAAGGTGCGTAGGGTGCCCCCAGATCCCCGGAAAATACAACTCTGTGCGGCTTTTGATTTGCTTCCCTGACGTCACACTCCACATACGCCGACCCCAGTATGTGTCCAGCGGGTTGCAACCTGATACGCAAACAAGCATTCACGGGAGCCCAGTCTCCGTATCCTAACGGGACAATTCGCTGTTTAATCAGCGCCTGAAAACCCTCTAGCAAGGCCTTGTCACGGGTGAATCCGATTTTTACCGCATCTTCCAGTACCAGCGGCAACAAGACCGCGGACGGCTCACTACAATAGATGGGGCCTTCAAAACCCGCCGCCAGCAAGTGCGGAATCCGCCCCACATGATCTATATGTACATGCGTTACGATTAATGCATCAACACGACCAATATCAAAATCAATGCCCAGCCGCTCCGCATTCCCACCTTGTGGCGAAGTTTCCGCGCCCTGAAATAGCCCGCAATCAATCAAAACCGACGAGCCGTCGGCCATATGCAACTGGTGGCATGAGCCTGTAACGCCCGAAACGGCGCCATGATGTTTTATTTTCATCCTTGAGTGTTCTCCGTTATTTCCTAACTTCTCTACTTCACGTTTTCTTTTTCGCTTTGCTTCGCCCAGAACGTGACAGCTGCCATCAGGTGACGCTGAATTTCAATTATATCGAATGGTTGATTCCCTCTTTGCAGGATATCGACGCAATCTGTGCCCGAAAAAACGCACAATGGCGTAAGATTTATCCTACAGGGTTTTGCGACTTATCTTCTTTGTCACTATGTATTTTTACGTAGAATAGGCAGTGCAAGGATGCTTGATTCGTAAGGATACGAAACAGGGATGAACAAGGATGATTTTCACCATGGATTGGTGAGGCGTCGGGCAAACTGGCATACAGGATGAATGCGCTAGCCCGACGCATATTTCTCCCTTTCTCCTTCGTTGGTTGCCCTCCCTCGAATGATGTTTTCCGCTTTTTGTACGACTCAGTCGACGAACAAATAGAAACACCACTAATAACGTTAATATTGACCGGATCTGGTCTGACACCGCAAAGGAATTGCGCATGACTAAAATACTACCTCAAATTCGCCTCTACTTTTCTTATCTGATGCTGGCTTTGGCCTTTGCCTTTACGGCGATGGAATCTCCTATTGGTATCGCTGAAGAAGCTTCTGCACCAGCTGCGACCCCAGAGCAAGCATCACAAACTCAGACACAAAAAATCAATATCAATACCGCAGATGCAAAGACACTGGCGGAAAACATGAAAGGCATCGGAATCAAGAAAGCTCAAGCGATCATTGAATATCGTGAGGCGTTCGGCCCTTTTCTGACCGTAGAAGATCTTGCCTCTGTTAAAGGTATTGGCGAAAAGACTATCGCGAAAAATGTGGCGATTCTGTCGGTAGAGTAGTTCAACCTACAGAGATGTGGGCAAGCTGTCACAAAACCCCACCCCCTCCTTGCAACTTTGCGTAAGGAGGGAGATTTGAAACTTGCCACGATCCCCCTGAAGCGAGGGACATCCTCGCCCCGATAGCCGAGCATCGGTAACCAAAGGCCACGGTAGCCGAAGACCTAAGTAACCAAAAGCGCCCCGAGGACGGACCGCCTTCAGTTTAATCGCCATCAACAGACGTGCTAATTAGTCGTGTAGAAATATCCTCAGGCACTTAATCAAGCACAACTTCTTCACCTTGCTCAGGTACCGTCACATCCCAGCCAAAACGCCGCTTGAGATGGCAACGCATAGCATCGGCAGCAGCTTCTTCACCATGAGTAACGAATACTTTTTGGGGTTTGATCTCTGAAGTGGCGAGCCAGGCGATAATTTCATTGTAATCACCGTGGGCTGACAAACTGTCTAAATGGTAGATATCAGCCTGTACCGGTCGATATTCACCATGAATTTTGACTTCTTTAGCGCCGTGAGTTAATGCATCACCTCGCGTACCCGGTGCCTGAAACCCGGTAAAGATGATGCTGTTTTTATGGTTGGGAAGCAGTGTTTTAAGATGGTGCAGCACCCGCCCCCCACTCGCCATACCACTTGCCGAAAGAATCACACAAGGGTAATGCTTGGTATTCAGCGCAATGGATTCCTCTGCGGTTCGCACAAAATGCGTGTTCTGATCGATTTTATGACAATCCTGTGCACTCAACTTATGCTCTTTGTGATATTTGCTAAAAATTTCGGTCGCCGTAATCGCCATCGGACTATTCAGATACACGGGCACCCTGGGAATTTTGTCCTGAGCCTGCAATTGTTCGATGATATAGAGCAGCGTCTGCGCCCGCCCGACTGCAAACGTCGGCAACAGGACAACCCCTCCTCGCTGGACGGTCTCATTTATTATTTTTGTCAAAAAGGCAAAGGCATCGATCATTTCATGCAAGCGGTCGCCGTAAGTAGACTCCACGACCAGATAATCGGCTGTTTGTAGTGGCGTCGGGGGATACATGACCAAATCATCCTGTCGCCCCACATCGCCGCTGAAAACCAGCGTTTTATTGTTGGCATGCACGGACACGCTCGATGCGCCCAAAATATGTCCTGCCGGCGCAAAGGTTACGGACACCCCGGGAAAAAGTTCAATCGCCTCGTTAAAATGTACCGATTTGAAATGTTTAAGCGAAGCTCTGGCATCCGCCTCGGTATAAAGTGGCAATGCTGGCGAGTGTTTTGAAAAGCGCTTGTGGTTAGCATACCGGGCATCTTCTTCCTGCAGATAGCCAGCATCCGGCAAAAGCACATTACACAATTCATGCGTTGCGTGAGTGCAGATAATCGACCCTTTGTAACCCTGTTTAACCAGCGCAGGAATATAACCACTGTGATCAATATGCGCGTGAGTGATAATCACCGAATCGATAGTGGCCGGATCAACCGGGAACGATTGCCAGTTCTTTAAACGAAGTTTCTTAACCCCCTGATAAAGACCGCAATCTACCAGAATACGCTTGCCACTCACTTCAATCAGATAGCGAGACCCCGTGACTGTACCAGCGGCCCCCAAAAAACGTAGTTTCATCCCTTCCTCACTTTTCTTTTTCGGCGCACTTAAGCTGTCCGGAAAACAATAAAATCGCCACACCGATACTTAGCTTGACTATACTCTAGCTATAACGTATTGATACATAGCAAATATTAACTATTCATATCCATACTGCGCTGTAATTAACAGTACTAACTATAGCCACTATTTGACTTTACGAGACGGATGCTCCCATTGCATGTCAGATCCATCCAACAACACAGCCAATCATCACCTTAACTTTCTGAAATTACACCGTATGCATATAGATACGCATCAGGAAGCCGTTATTTATATGAGGGAGGATTGTTATGTTTGCCGAGCGGAGGGCTTCGATGCGCACTCCAGAGTCAGAATTTCTACGCATTCGGCCAGCATTATTGCAACGGTCAATGTGGTCTCCAGCGATCTGATTTCTCATCAGGAGGCGGGGCTATCCGAGTCAGCATGGAAATTACTTCAAGCATCTGAGGGTGAAAAAGCCTGGTTTGCTCACGCGGCACCGGCAGATTCCATGAGTGCCGTAAGGGGCAAAATTTATGGCACCCCCTTTACCAACGACAGTGCCTCTCAAATAATTACCGATGTTACGCTAGGCCGTTACTCCGACATTCAGTTAGCCGCGTTTGTCACTGCTTGCGCGGGCAGTCGCCTGGACAAGTATGAAGTTACCGCCTTAACACGAGCGATGGTGGCCGCGGGCAGCAACCTGGACTGGGGTCGCGAAAAAGTAATGGATAAGCATTGCGTCGGCGGCCTTCCCGGCAACCGCACAACACCGATTATTGTTGCGATCGTCAGTGCGGCAGGTTTAATCATGCCGAAAACTTCGTCCAGAGCGATTACTTCTCCGGCAGGCACGGCCGATACCATGGAAACATTGGCCCCAGTGGCCTTGTCGCTTGAGAAAATGCGCAGCGTTGTCGAAAAGGAAGGCGGCTGCATTGCCTGGGGAGGTTCTGTCAGTCTGAGCCCAGCCGATGACATTCTTATCCGCGTAGAACGCGCCTTGGATCTGGACAGTGAGGGACAGTTAGTCGCTTCTGTGATATCCAAGAAGGTCGCGGCGGGTTCCACCCATGTTTTGATTGATCTGCCCGTTGGCCTGACTGCCAAAGTCCGGAGTATTGAATTCGCAGACAAACTGTCGGAAATGCTCAGGTACACCGGAACCTCTCTTGGCTTGCAAATTGAGACTTATTATAGCGATGGCCAACAGCCTGTCGGCCAAGGTATCGGCCCTGCACTCGAGGCGCGCGATATACTGTCTGTACTGCAAAATAAGGTTGATGCGCCGACTGATCTGCGCGAACGCGCACTCACTTTAGCCGGAAAACTATTAGAAATGGGGGGCGCCGCTCCCGCAGGTGAAGGTGATGCCATCGCCGAATCTATTTTACTCTCTGGCCAGGCATGGCAGAAGTTTCAGGCCATCTGTGAGGCACAAGGTGGAATGCGCTCGCCTCCCGTTGCCCCATTTACCCACATCGTATCGTCACAACGCTCAGGTATTATTTCGTATATTAACAATCGCTTTGTCGCCAAACTCGCCAAGCTCGCCGGCGCTCCTGCGGCACCCGCCGCCGGTCTGGATTTTCATATCCGGTTAGGGCAAAAAGTCTGCCTGGGATGCCCGCTTTTTACTATTCACGCAGAAACCCGAGGCGAGCTTGCCTATGCCATCGACTTTCTGAAGGCGCATCCTGATGCCGTCAGAATTGAGGACGAAAACTTATGATTCCGTTAGCTTTTAATCTTTTCTATGCAGGGGAAAACTCCCTCGGTGCCAACATCATAGAAAAACTGAATTTGGAAAGTGCACAATTCGAAATTCGCCAATTTCCCGATGGCGAATCCTATGTTCGCGTTGATAGTGAGGTAGCAAACCGCAAAGTCATACTCATCGCCAACCTGCACCAACCCGACCACAAATTCCTTTGCCTTGCCTACTTGTGCGAAACACTCAAGGAACTCGGGGCGGCCCATATTACCCTTATCAGCCCTTACCTGCCGTATATGCGTCAAGATATCCGCTTTAAACCCGGCGAAGCCGTGACCTCACGGATATTTGCTCGCTATCTATCAGGACTGGTAGACAAACTCATTACTATCGATCCACATCTGCACCGCTACAACTCTCTGGACGAGATCTATAGCATTCCAACAACCGTTCTCAGTGCCAACCGGCTCATCGCCGACTGGATCAAACAAAACGTCAACGCCCCACTGATCATCGGGCCTGACAGTGAAAGTGCCCAATGGGCTGCTGAAACAGCCGAACTCGTGGGTTGTCCCCACTTGGTACTGGAAAAAACCCGCCACGGTGATAGAGATGTAGAGATTGCCATGCCCGATATCAGCCATCTGAAGGACCATTCTCCGGTACTGGTGGATGATATTATTTCTACCGGACGGACGATGATTCAAACGGCTCAAGAACTTAGAAAATTAGGACTAAAGACGCCAACCTGTATTGGTGTGCATGCACTGTTTTCGGATGATGCATTTTGCAAGATGAAAGACTCCAACATTATGCAAATTGTTACATGCGACACCATCCCCCATAAAACCAATGGAGTTTCATGCAGCCCACTTTTAGAAGATCTTGTCTAAACCCCTTACTCGCACTATTTACCCCGGTGCGTCCAAGCTGCCCATAATTTTCAGACGAGACTGCGATGCACATCATCTTTACTGCAACCAGTTACCCAAGAAGTCCTTCTGACTGGCAAAGCCTTTTCATCAAAAAGCTTCTTGATGCTTACGCTTTACACTCCGAACACAAAACCTATGTTTGGGCCCCAAAGGGTCCACTGCATGCTAATTTAAATTACTTATGCACCCAAAGTGACGCAGAATTTCTTCGTAAATTGGCTGAGAAAGGCGGTATAGCGCACTTACTTCGCACAAACAAAGCATCTGCAGTGGTGAACGGAACGCAGTTATTATTGAAATTACGCCATGCGATTACACAAAGTAAGCAATTCGCCGATATATACCACCTAAACTGGCTGCAATCACTGCTTCCTATGTGGAATATCAAAACACCCGCGGTTGCAACAATATTGGGGTCAGACTATCAATTACTCAACCTTCCCGGGGTAGTGCCCGCAATTCGACAAGTACTCAAAAGAACAAACTGCGTACTTGCTCCAAACAACGAGTGGATGCAGCAACCACTGAATAATTATTTTGGTGATTTGGCAGAGGTTAAATATATTCCCTTCGGAATTGATGAGCGCTGGTATCGCATTGACCGACAACCCGAATCGGAAAAGAATGTATGGATTTGCGTACTAAGGCTGACTCGCCAAAAAATGGGCAATATCTTTGAATGGGGTGAGTCTATTTTTAAACAGTCCAGATTCCATGAACTCCACTTGTTCGGACCGAATCAGGAAAATATTGCCATTCCTGCGTGGGTCAAATACCACGGACCCACAACGGCTGACACACTGGAGTCAGAATGGTTCCCCAAAGCAAGCGGACTAATTAGTCTTAGCCAGCATTCAGAAGGTCGACCCCAGGTGATGCTGGAAGCCATGGCTGCGGGATTACCCATCATTGCCTCAAATATCCCCGCGCATGCAGATTTGCTCAGGAAGGATGATGCAGGAATACTGGTTGACAATGAAGCAGAGTTTCTAGGCGCAATAGAAGCGCTATCCGATCACAAAATTCAACTTGAAAAATCCTTGAGTTGCAAGAAAGTGGCCAAAGAATCCTATGGTACCTGGGATGATTGCTATACTCGTTTCAATGAAGTTTACACAAGGCTGCTCGAATGAAAATACTAATTTTGGGCTCATCTGGATTCATTGGGCAAGCGCTAGCGCAACACCTGTGCAAATTGGGACATCATGTGGTAGGTGTGAGCCGTTTCAATATAGAAAGCGGCGTAGACCATGAAGTAATTGAATGTACGATAAACAATACCAGCGAATATTATAGCGACATCTTATCTTCAGATATAATATTCCATCTTGCTTCAGATACTACACCGTCTATATCCATTGACAAACCAAGTCTTGAAGGTATAAACAACATACTTCCGACACTGTCATTTCTGGAAGCGCTACAGGATTCCAAAGCAACTTTAGTTTATATATCCAGCGGCGGTATGCTTTACGCGCCCACACAAAACAAATACGCGAATGAAAACTCTCCTATTAGAATTACTTCAAACTATGCAGCGGGAAAAATCACCATTGAAAGCTTCATTGAAGCTTATAGTGTAAGAACAAACAATAAGGCAATAATACTTCGGCCATCTAATATTTATGGGCCCGGCCAACTACCAAAAAGAAAGTTCGGGCTTATTCCAACCGTGTTTTCTACCATTCTAACTAATAAAACATTTGAAGTCTGGGGAAGCGGTGAGATCAAGAAAAATTTTTTATACATAGATGATTTTATTTCTCTATGTACCTGCATCGTACAAACACCAGACATTGCAGAAAACTTTAGCATTTTTAATGCGGGTTCAGATCAGGTTGTTTCAATAAATAATATTATCGGGTTAGCTGAGAGCATCTCGGGCGTCACACTCAAAAAGATAATCAAACCGAGCAGAAATATTGATACGAATTCAACAACACTTAGCTCTAAAAAGGCCCTGGATATTTACAACTGGAAGGCAAATACCACCATTGAGGCTGGCATGAAAAGCACATGGGAGTGGATGCGACAGAAAAAATAATTTCGTAGTTCGAACTACTTTTTCTAGCGACCTACACGCTGTTCAATTCAATTTTTCGAATTAGCGAAAAACACAAAAAGGGAATGGAAGATACAAGGCTGACAAATCTCATAATGAGTGCCAGTTCAACCCCAAAAAGCGCTTCACCAATAACAAGCTGGCTCGCCACCCCCATCAGGATTTCTTGCAATCCTCCCAGAGAGGGAGCGCCGGAACTAAAACCCAGCACGAGCCCCAAGCAAATCATTGATATAAAACTGTAGATATCAACCCTTGCCGTATTAATATCTACAATCATGAAATAACAAAAAATCATCAATGTCGTTACGGACAGGCTTAATGATAAAGACTTGAACATAACTTTAACTTCCAACAATGGAATAACTTGCGAGAAGCCAATCTTTTTCATTAAGAAATATAACAATATGAAAATTAAAATCAACAATATAGAAGCTTCTGGAATTACGACACTCACTCCGACAGTAAGCAATAAAAATGCATTGAGAAAGGTGAAGTATATTTGCCCCGCAAGAATTTCTCTTTTTTTTAAGCCCGACTTATTATGCAGAGCCGCAAATTTAATTGCCGTCCCCAGAGGCATACCACTAAGCGCGTTCGTAAATGTAGTCATGGAAGCCAAGAAAACAGCATTTTTTAGCGTTAACGTTCCTTTGTACAATAATACCGAACTACGTAACACCATCGAATTAAAAAATATGATTGCACAGGACGCTAGAATAGCCGCTGTGATGGAAAATAATTTAATCTGGTTTATTACAGTCCCATACCTATAGACAAAAAATGAAATAGATATAATTAGGGTTAGGCCCAGAAAAAATCTGATGACTTTTAATGTTGACCAAGATATATCCTTCAACTTCAACTCACAATCTTTATTGTTTCTGAAATCCGCCCGGCAAGCACAATTGAAATGTTCTTACTTCATAACCCAACATTATAAGTGCTCAGATTTTATCGCCGTCGCTTCGATTCTTGCCATTTGAAATCTCATCTGTCGACCGAGCTGGCCCTCGACCAGAATAGGCCAGAGAGGTAATTTGCTCTGAAATAAGGCCCATCAGAAAGATAATCACGGACGTTGAAAATAATAGCGCGGACATATTTGTGAATCGACCAGCGCTCATATAGGTATAAAGATAGTAAAAGCTACCAGTCAAAAAAAAGAATGCACTAATGGGAGAGAACAGTTTTAATGGGGAATACAAGGTTCCTATCTTGAAGATAATCAACAAAAATCGAATGCCATCTTTCGAAAGACTGATATGGCTTTTTCCTACTCGCTTAGCCGCCTCGATAGGCACATAACTAACTGAATAGCCAGAACGAAAAAATGACATAGTAATAGTCGTTGGATAGGAAAAACCATTGGGAAGTAAATGCAAAAACTGCCTGAAATAACTTGCTCTGACCACACGAAAGCCCGAGGTTAAATCATCAACGCGATGGCCGACCATCCACGATGCCATACGGTTATAAAGCGTATTTGCAGCTAGACGACCATAACTTGCCTGAGAACCTGTACTTCTGGCACCAACCACCATGTCATAGCCTTCATTGAACCGTTCCAATAATCGAGGAATATCGGAAGCTCGATGCTGACTATCTGCATCCATAAAAACTATGATGTCGCCAGTAGCTCGTCGAGCTCCTGTTTTTATCGCCGCACCATTGCCCTTAGAATATAAATGAGAGAAAACCAGCGCTCCGGCAGACTCGGCCTTCTCTTTTGTGGCGTCGGTGGAGCCATCATCAACCACAATCACCTGGGCATCCGGCAAAACCGCCAGTACACCACGCACGACATCTTCGACGACCGCCGCTTCATTTTTCGCGGGTATCACAACGCTAATATTATTTTGAAGCACGCAACACTCCTTATATATCGTCGATTAGAGAAAATAGAAATCAGGCATTGGAGTCATCATCGCTCAACTCATTGATCCGAGGGCATCGCCATCTTCTCTATTTCGCTCTGGAATTCATCCACAAATTTTGTGTTGTCAGGAAATTCGAGCTGATAACTGGCCAACAAGCTATTGGCACTTTCCAGCTGGCGAGCGCCAATTAAAACTCTAAGCAGATTTTCCCAGTGAGCCGGCTCTTTGGGCCACTCATCCAGCGCCCTGCGAAAATACGCTGCTGCTCTTGGCAGATTGCCTTGCTTTAGTACGTACCCACCCAAAGAAGAAGAAATCATCGAACGCAACCAAGAGTGCCCGGCGTCAACACTGAAATGCGCCTGTGCAATTTGGTCAAATTCAGCCCCCCCTATACGACAACCGCCATTAGTAATACATTCCAGCCAATCCACCATATGAGCAGAACTTTCAATGCTCAAATGCTCATTTGCAAGCCTATTTGCCAGCACATTAGCCCAAGCAGGATCTACCGAATAGCCCACCAGATTATCTAATTGAAAAAGCGAAAGTATTCCTGTCAGATCAGCAGGATCGGCCTGCACAGCCAACGCAAAATGCTCGCGAGCAGCAGTGTAGTTTGGATTCGCTGGTACTCGCTCCGCGCCCACTAGCTGCTCCGCGTACCATCGACCTGCTTCATGCTGAGCACGCGCTGAATGTGGATGTCGCGCCACCTCTGACAAAATCAGTTCCCCTTCCCCTCTCCAGTTTGAGGCCCGACTAAAGGTCGCTGTAGAAAACAACAGGCTCGTCACAAGCATCAATGCAACCACTGCCTTTCTGTTCGTCGAGTATTCCGATCGGCTGACTATTATCGCCCCTAGAATGGCAAAACTTACCATTGGGATATAATTTCTGTGCTCATGCACCAGCTCGAGCGGAAGCACCGTAGACTCCATTAGATGTCCAACCAGAAACCACAATACGACAAAACACAACCACCTCACCTTTCCCATCACCGACGCGATCAAAATACCAATTACAACTAAAAACCACCCGATGACAGAAAACAAGGTAGATAGCGGATTGACAAGACTTTTAGATATAATGAAATCATCGTGATGAAGCCCCATTTGAGAAATATTGGGGATCCCAATTTGGTAGACATAAAACCATAGCACTCTGGCCTCGGTTAAAAGTCTTTCCATTAAAGAGAACGATCGCATTTGATAGGTTTCATCCAAACGAACAAAACTGTATTTATGCCAATCAAAAAACATCCCCAATACACCCACTAATAACGCCAATAATATTATCAACATGAATATCAGTATCGGTGATTTCGACATCCGCCCCAGAGCATTGCCACGAAAAATAAACCACTCGATCAATATAATGAATACTGGCAGCAGCAATCCAGACTCTTTACTCAGCGCAGCCAACCCGGTAAACAAAATCACACAGACAACGCTCCATACCTGCCAGGTTAAAGACATTCTTGTCGCAGATATCGCTGACATTCGTTGCCACATATAGATGTTGACGCCCATCAAAAGAAACAAGGCAGAAAGGCTGGTCATGCGCTGAACAACGTATAACACAGAAGTGAGGTTAAGTGGATGAAAGCTCCACAGTGATGCCCCCATTAACGCAGCAACCAAATTCCACCGCGACGATGCAAGATTCAGCGCCCGCAAAATCAGCAAAAGTAAACCGAATACCAGAAGCGTGTTAATCAGATGAATGGCTAAATTGACCGTTTTAAATCCCCAACTGTCAGGACCTAAAACATAGTAATTGAGGGCAAAGGAAAGCATACTGAGGGGGCGGCCAAGCGGGCCCGCCTTGCCGGAATACAGAACGTCATATATTGATGATGAATTGAATTCCTGTATAAACAGGCTTTGGTTGTTAAGTATATTTTCAAAATCGTCAAAGACAAAGGGCCCATTGAGCGCGTGTGCATATATACCAGCACATACCAATAGTATTAGAAATACAGCCAGACAAAACGACCAGAGAAATCTGTCATTCAGGGAGGGGGAAAACACAAGCACTCCTCGGCGAGTATAAACTCGGTTACATTAACTGTCCGTGATTAACGGTTGGCGATTGCAAATACAGAACAATCGTAGTTAGTCTGGCCGGAACAAACAAGAAAGGAAGGATGAAACAGCAATATATTGCTGTTTTCAGGCGTTAATCAGCCTTTTACTCATTACACAAGGCAGTGCTGATAGCAGAGAACACCATTTCGAGACATCACATCTTAGGCAAATATTTTGCATCCATCGGATCACTACCACCAACGACAGCCCGGAAAACTGACACTCCGGTTGCATTCACCGTGGGAACTATCAAGTATGTCTTCGATCTGATCACAACTGGCGCAGTATTCCCGAACATTATCTCAAAACTTCCATTCGTAAGAATCGTTATCTGAGACACGCTACCGGCGGCATAATCGGTAGGCGTTAGCGAAACGCCGGTATAACCATTAAGATCGGTATTGGTGGCGGGCAACGAAGCAAACCTGGCTACATATTCATTAACGGCCAATTGGACTGTACGGGCCGGCCCCAATGAATTTGCCGTTTCAGCTCGAATTATATAGTCTTGATATGCAGGTATGGCAACAGCTGCCAATATACCGATAATAGCCACCACAATCATCAGTTCGATTAGTGTAAAACCTTTTTGTGATTTCATTGCTACTACCTCGACTGTCTAAAATTGTCTGACAATGATTCTGGCGACTGAATATCTTACATAATAAAGGTGCATCCGGTCGTCCCGGATGCACCTCACTAAAAGCACTTACTTCACTTTAGGTACATACTTCGCATCAATCGGGCTAGCAGCCGCTGGAGCTGCTGCCCAAGTTACCGCACCCGCAGAAGTTGCTGTTGGGGTTAACGTAAACTTCTTACCGGCAAGCGCGGCTGGTACACCTGAAGCTGCTGCTTTAAAGGTAATGGTCAGTACACCATTGGCAGTGAGATCTACAGCCGACACATTACCTGCAGCGTGATCCGTGCCGGTTGTACTAATTCCAGTATAAGTACCCAAATCAGTTGCAAGCGCAGGCAAAGTCGAAT